>NZ_PJME01000010.1 GCF_002954775.1 Streptomyces geranii | reverse complement strand
CCGACTACCTCACCGAACTGGCCGGCGAGACAGCCGCGTACATGCGCCCGAACTTTTTCGTCAACACGCCCGACATCCTGCACGCGTACCTTCAGCAGGGCGGGCGTCCCGCCTTCGAGGCCCGCGCCGTACTGGCCGCCACCCTCTCCCCCACCTGGGGCGTCTACAGCGGCTACGAACTCTGCGAGAACACCCCTCTGCGCGAGGGCAGCGAAGAATACCTGGACTCCGAGAAATACCAACTGCGTACCCGTGATTGGGAGTCGGCGGAACGTGACGGACGTAGCATCGCGCCATTGATTGCCACGCTCAACGCGATCCGGCGGCGCAGCCCGGCCCTGCGGCAGCTGCGCGACCTCCATTTCCACCACGCGGATCAGGACGCGGTGATCGTCTACTCGAAACACCGGGGATCGAACACGGTTCTGGTGGTCGTGAACCTCGACCCTCACCACACCCAGGAGGCGACGGTCTCGTTGGACATGCCGCAACTCGGCCTGGACTGGCACGAGTCCGTGCCGGTACGCGACGAGCTGACCGGCGAGACCTACTCATGGGGCAGGACGAACTATGTGCGCCTCGAACCGGGCACTCGCCCCGCGCACATCCTGACCGTCCTGCGACCGTCCACCCCGCAGATCGGAGGGTCACCCACAACATGATCGTCAATGAGCCTGTCCCGGACACCTTCGAGGACACTCCCGCCAAGGACCGGGACCCCGAATGGTTCAAGCGCGCCGTCTTCTACGAAGTCCTCGTCCGCTCCTTCCAGGACAGCAACGGCGACGGAGTCGGCGATCTCAAGGGGATCACCGCCAAACTCGACTACCTCCAGTGGCTCGGCATCGACTGCCTCTGGCTGCCCCCCTTCTTCAAGTCACCGCTGAGGGACGGCGGTTACGACGTCTCCGACTACACCGCCGTCCTCCCCGAATTCGGAGACCTCGCCGACTTCGTCGAATTCGTCGACGCCGCCCACCAACGCGGCATGCGCGTCATCATCGACTTCGTCATGAACCACACCAGTGATCAGCACCCGTGGTTCCAGGAGTCGAGAAACGATCCCGAAGGCCCGTACGGCGACTACTACGTCTGGGCCAAGAAGGACGACCAGTACCAGGACGCGCGGATCATCTTCGTGGACACCGAGGCCTCCAACTGGACCTTCGACCCGGTCCGCAAGGAGTACTACTGGCACCGCTTCTTCTCCCACCAGCCGGACCTCAACTACGAGAACCCGGCCGTGCAGGAGGAGATCATCTCCGCGCTCCGCTTCTGGCTGGACCTGGGCATCGACGGCTTCCGCCTGGACGCGGTGCCGTACCTGTACCAGGCCGAGGGCACCAACTGCGAGAACCTCCCGGCGACGCACGACTTCCTCAAGCACGTGCGCAAGGAGATCGACGCCCACTACCCGGACACGGTGTTGCTGGCGGAGGCGAACCAGTGGCCCGAGGACGTCGTCGACTACTTCGGCGACTTCCAGAGCGGCGGCGACGAATGCCACATGGCCTTCCACTTCCCCGTCATGCCGCGCATCTTCATGGCCGTCCGCCGCGAATCGCGTTATCCGGTCTCGGAGATCCTCGCCAAGACCCCCGCGATCCCCTCGAACTGCCAGTGGGGCATCTTCCTGCGCAACCACGACGAGCTGACCCTCGAAATGGTCACCGACGAAGAACGCGACTACATGTGGGCCGAATACGCCAAAGACCCGCGTATGCGCGCCAACATCGGCATCCGCCGCCGCCTCGCACCCCTCCTGGACAACGACCGCAACCAGATCGAACTGTTCACGGCTCTCCTGCTGTCCCTGCCCGGCTCGCCGATCCTCTACTACGGCGACGAGATCGGCATGGGCGACAACATCTGGCTCGGCGACCGCGACGCCGTCCGCACCCCCATGCAGTGGACCCCCGACCGCAACGCGGGCTTCTCCTCCTGCGACCCGGGCCGTCTCTTCCTGCCCACGATCATGGACCCGGTCTACGGCTACCAGGTCACCAACGTCGAGGCGTCGATGTCGTCCCCGTCCTCGCTCCTGCACTGGACCCGGCGCATGATCGAGATCCGGAAACAGAACCCCGCCTTCGGGCTGGGCTCCTACACCGAACTGCCCTCGTCCAACCCGGCCGTCATCGCCTTCCTGCGCGAATACAAGGACGACCTCGTCCTGTGCGTCCACAACTTCTCCCGCTTCGCCCAGCCCACCGAACTGGACCTGCGGGCGTTCAGCGGCGCACACCCGGTCGAACTCATCGGCGGAGTCCGCTTCCCCGCCATCGGCGAACTCCCCTACCTGCTCACCCTCGCAGGCCACGGCTTCTACTGGTTCCGCCTTCGTACCGACGCGACGGACGCGGCGTAGCCTGACGCCTCGCTGTACGCCGAACCCCGGCGGGCCGGTTTCCCCCGTCCCGCCCGGGGCACGCATCAGTCACACCCCGCCCCCGGGGAAAGGACGCGACGCCATGTCGGAAGCCGCCACCCGCTCCGCCACGACAAGTCCCGACCTCCTCACGTCCCTTGATCCACTGCTGCGCGAATGGCTGCCGAGACAGCGCTGGTTCGCCGGCAAGGGGCGCCCGGTCACCGGCTTCGCCCTGGTCGCGGCCACCGAACTGCTGCCGGTCACGGTCACGGCACCGCTGGGCCTGTACCACCTCCTCGTACGCGCCCATCAGCCCGCGCTCCAGGGCCCCGGGGACTGCTACCAGCTCCTCATAGGCGTGCGCGAGGCGCTGCCGCCCCGGCTGGCGCCCGCGCTGATCGGCCATGTGGACCGGGGGCCGCTGACCGGCCGTACGGTGTACGACGCCCTGTACGACGCCCGCCCCGCCGACGTCCTCCTGGAGGCGATGCGCACCCGGGCCCGGATCGGCGCCCTGCGCTTCGACCGGGAACCGGACCCGGCGGACGGGGGCGGGGACAAGGCCGGGGCCGGGGACGCGGGCGGGCGAATACGGGCGGGGCTGGTGGCCCGGGTGGTGACCGCGGAGCAGTCGAACTCGTCGATCGTCTACGGCGACACGTACATCCTGAAGCTGCTCCGCCGGGTCATCCCGGGCGTCAACCCCGACCTGGAACTGCCGCTGGCCCTGGCCCGCGAGGGCTGCCCCCGGGTACCGGCCCCGGTGGCCTGGATCCACGCCGACGCCCCCGAGGCGGGCGGCGGCGCCGAGGACAGCGCCGAGGGATACGTACTCGGTGTCCTCCAGCCCTTCGTGCGCGGCGCCTCCGACGGCTGGGAGCTGGCGTTGCGCGAGCTGGCCAAGGGAGAGGACTTCAGCGAGGAGGCACGGGCGCTCGGGCGCGCCACCGCCGAGGTGCACCTGGCCCTCGCCCGCGCCCTGCCGACCGTGACCCTGGGCCACGCCCAGCTGCGTCCGCTGGTCGACGGCATGACCGAGCGCCTGGAGGCCGCGGTCCAGGCGGTCCCGGCCCTGCATCCGTACGCGCCCGGTCTGCGCTCGGCGTACGAGGCGCTGGCCGATCTCGCCGCCGAGGGCCAGACCTGGACGGCCCAACGCATCCACGGCGATCTGCACCTCGGGCAGTGCCTGCGGTCGCCGTCCGGTGAGTGGTCGCTGATCGACTTCGAGGGCGAGCCGTCGAAGCCCCTCGCGGAACGGCGGCTGCCGCAGCCGGTGGCCCGTGACATCGCGGGCATGCTCCGCTCCTTCGACTACGCGGCCCACTCGCTCCGCCCCCACCACCCCGGCTGGGCGGCGGTGTGCCGGGCCGCGTACTGCGCCGGGTACTCCGAGGCGAGCGGCCGGGACCCGCGTACCGATCCGGTGCTGCTGCGGGCGTACGAGACGGACAAGGCGGTCTACGAGGTGGTGTACGAGGCCCGGCACCGCCCAGACTGGTTGCCGGTACCCATGTCCGCGGTCCGGCGACTGGCCGCACCCGGCTGACCTCCCGCGTCACCCCGCCACCCGTACGCCACCTCACCCCCGGAGGCCCCAGCCCGTGACCCCGCGCCCCCCGTCCACCGGCTCGAAGAAGCCCAAGAGCACCAAGAGCCAGAAGAACCCCAAGAAGAACCCCGAGCCGGACCCCAAGAAGGACCCCCAGCAGAGCCCCGAGAAGAACCCCAAGAAGGACCCCGGGAAGAAGGCGGCGAAGAAGTTGGAACAGCAGACCGAGGAAGCCGTGCCTCTCCCCTCCCCCGCGCTGGACGCCGCCGACCGCGAACGGCTGCTGGCCGGCACGCACCACGACCCGCACTCCGTCCTGGGCGCGCATCCGCTGCCGGGCGGGGTCGCCTTCCGGGTGCTGCGGCCGTACGCGCGGACGGTGACCGTGGTCTCCGGGGAGCTGCGGACCGAGCTGCACGACGACGGGGACGGCTTCTTCTCGGGCGCGCTGGCACTGCGGGGCGTACCGGAGTACCGGCTCGTCATCGCGTACGCCGGTGAGACGCAGGAGACCGAGGACGCGTACCGGCTGCTGCCCGCGCTGGGCGAGCTGGACCTGCATCTGATCGGCGAGGGCCGGCACGAGGAGCTGTGGAAGGCGCTGGGCGCGGAGCCGATGACCCACCAGGGCGTCACCGGCACCCGGTTCACCGTCTGGGCGCCCAACGCGCGCGGGGTGCGGGTGACCGGGGGCTTCAACTTCTGGGACGGTACGGCGTATCCGATGCGGTCGCTGGGCGGCACCGGGGTGTGGGAGCTGTTCGTGCCGGGGGTCGGCGAGAGCGAGCTGTACAAGTTCGAGATCACCCGCCCGGACGGCTCGAAGACCCTGCGCGCGGACCCGATGGCCCGCCGGACCGAGGTGCCGCCCAACACATCGTCCATCGTGCACAGTTCGCGCCACGAGTGGCAGGACGAGGAGTGGCTGGCCCGGCGGGCGGAGACCCCGGCCCACGAGGCCCCGATGTCGATCTACGAGATCCATCTGGCGTCCTGGCGACCGGGGCTGACATATCGTCAGCTGGCCGAGCAACTCCCCGCGTATGTAAGGGACCTGGGCTTCACCCATGTCGAGCTGATGCCGGTGGCGGAGCATCCCTTCGGCGGCTCGTGGGGTTACCAGGTCACCGGTTTCTACGCGCCGACGGCCCGGCTCGGCACCCCGGACGACTTCAAGTTCCTGGTGGACGCGCTGCACCGGGCGGGTGTCGGCGTACTGATGGACTGGGTGCCCGCCCACTTCCCGCGCGACGAGTGGGCGTTGGCCGAGTTCGACGGGCGCACGCTGTACGAGCACGAGGATCCGCTGCGGGCCGCGCACCCCGACTGGGGCACTCTGGAGTTCGACTACGGTCGGCGGGAGGTGCGCAACTTCCTGGTGGCGAACGCCCTTTACTGGTGCGAGGAGTTCCACATAGACGGCCTGCGGGTCGACGCGGTGGCCTCGATGCTGTACCTCGACTACTCGCGCGAGCCGGGCCAGTGGACGCCGAACGAGCACGGCGGTCGGGAGAACCTGGACGCGGTCGCCTTCCTCCAGGAGATGAACGCGGTCGTGTACCGGCGGGTGCCGGGCGTCGTGACGATCGCCGAGGAGTCGACGGCGTGGGACGGCGTCACCCGGGCCACGCACCACACCGGCCCTGGCGGCTTCGGCGGCCTGGGCTTCGGCCTGAAGTGGAACATGGGCTGGATGCACGACTCGCTCGGCTACGTCCAGCACGACCCGGTGCACCGCAGGCACCACCACCACGAGATGACGTTCTCGATGGTGTACGCGTACAGCGAGAACTACGTACTCCCCATCTCCCACGACGAAGTCGTGCACGGCAAGCGGTCGTTGGTGTCGAAGATGCCCGGCGACTGGTGGCAGCAGCGGGCGACCGAACGGGCGTACCTGGCCTTCATGTGGGCCCACCCCGGCAAGCAACTCCTGTTCATGGGCCAGGAGTTCGCGCAGGGCGCGGAGTGGTCGGAGGCGCACGGCCCGGACTGGTGGCTGCTGGACCCGGCGTACGGCGCGGAGGCGGACCACAGGGGCGTAAGGGACCTGGTGCGCGACCTGAACACGGTGTACCAGGACACTCCCGCGCTCTGGCAGAAGGACACGGAACCCTCGGGCTTCGAGTGGCTGGTCGGCGACGCGGCGGAGGACAACGTCTTCGCCTTCGTCCGCTACGACGCGGAGGGCACCCCGCTGATCTCCCTCAGCAACTTCTCCCCGGTCGTCCGCCACGACTACCGCGTCGGCGTCCCGGACACGGTCCCGGCCTGGCACGAGACCCTGAACACGGACGCGTCCCGGTACGGCGGCGGGGACATCCACAACCCGTCCCCGCTGAAGCCGGACCCCCAGCCCTGGCACGGCCGTGCGACCAGCATCCACGTGACACTGCCGCCACTGGCGACGGTGTGGCTGCGGCCCGCCTGACAGTGAAGGTGACCGGCGGCTAGGGCGGCGGGCCGGGGAGCCGGACCGTGACGACGAGGCCGCCGGTGGGCCGGGGGGCGAGGTCGAGGGTGCCGTCGTGGGCGCGGACGACGCTGTGCACGATGGCCAGGCCGAGGCCGGCGCCCGCGTGTTCGTCGGTGCGTACGCGGTCCGTGCCGCGTCGGAAGGGTTCCGTGAGGGTCGGGACCAGGTCCGGCGCGAGCGGGCGGCCGGTGTTCTCGACCCGCAGCACGCTCGTGGCGCCGTACGCCTCGGTGTGGACCGTCACCGTGCCGCCGTCGGGGAGGTTGTGGACGACGGCGTTCTGGACGAGGTTCGTCACCATCCGCAGCAGGAGTTCCGCGGAGCCGCTGGTCCCGGCCGCGCCGCCGGTGACGTCGAGGGTGATCCGGCGCTGTTCGGCGAGGGGGAGCAGCGTTTCGGCGGCTTCCTCGGCGAGGAGGGAGAGGTCGACGCGCTCGTGGGTGAAGTCGCCGCGGCCGAGCAGCAGGAGTGCCTCGGTGAGGTCGATCGCCCGCGCGTTGACGGCGTAGAGACGTTCGATGAGTTCGTCCCGGTCGCGGGTGGGGTCCTTGCGGGCGACGTCGAGGAGTGTGCGGGAGATCGCCAGCGGGGTGCGGAGTTCGTGGGAGGCGTTCGCGGCGAAGCGCTGCTGCTCGGCGACCTGGGACTCCAGTCGGTCGAGCATCGAGTCGAAGGTGTCGGAGAGTTCGCGGAACTCGTCCCGGCGGCCCCGCATCCGGACCCGGTGGGACAGTGATCCCTGCCCGGCGGTCCGGGCTGCGGCGGTGATCCGGGTGAGGGGTGCGAGCATCCGGCCGGCGAGGAGCCAGCCGCCGAGGAGGCCGAAGACGAGGAGGAAGGCCAGCGCCGTGGCCGCGGCGGGGGCGAAGCCGCGCAGGAGGTCGGAGCGGTTGGGTCCGACGATGATCACGGCGCCGTACCGCTCCTGGAGGGCTCTGGGGTCGTCGGTCGGCAACCAGCGCAGCACGAACACCCACATGACGGCGAGCAGGAGGGTTCCGGCGACGAAGAGGAATCCGGCATAGCTGAGGGTGAGCTTCAGCCGGGCGCTGCGCCCCGGGCGCCTATCGGTTCTCATGCGTGCCGCCGGAGTGGGTGGTGTCGATGCGGTAGCCGACGCCGGGCACCGTGGTGATGATCCAGGGCTCGCCGAGCCGTTTGCGCAGGGCGGAGACGGTGATGCGGACGGCGTTGGTGAAGGGGTCGGCGTTCTCGTCCCAGGCCCGTTCCAGCAGTTCCTCGGCGCTGACGACCCCGCCCTCGGCGGCGACCAGGACTTCGAGGACCGCGAACTGCTTGCGGGTGAGGGCGACATGGCGTCCGTCGCGGAAGACCTCCCGGCGGAAGGGGTCGAGCCGCAGGCCCCCGATCTCGCGGACCGGGGGCCGGGCGTAGGCACGTCTGCGGTCAAGTGCCCTGAGCCGCAGGACCAGTTCCCGCAGCTCGAAGGGTTTGGTGAGGTAGTCGTCGGCGCCGAGCCGGAACCCGGAGGCCTTGTCGTCGATCCGGTCGGCGGCGGTGAGCATCAGGATCGGGATGCCGCTGCCGGAGGCGACGAGCCGCCGGGCGACCTCGTCGCCGGAGGGGCCGGGGATGTCACGGTCGAGGACGACGAGATCGTAGGAGTTGACGCCGAGCAGTTCCAGGGCGGTGTGGCCGTCGCCGGCGATGTCTGCGGCGATCGCCTCCAGACGCAGACCGTCACGGACGGCTTCGGCCAGATAGGGCTCGTCCTCCACGATCAGTACGCGCATGTCCGAAGCCTAGGCAGTACGCCATATCGCCGCCGTATGCGTGGTGCGCCACCAGCGGCGCGACGCGAGCGCGGCCAGTACGGCGCCGGTGGTGTTGACCAGTACGTCGTCCACGGAGGACACCCGGTCCAGGCGCAGGACGTACTGCGCGGTCTCGATCAGGACCGAGCAGCCCGCCCCGAGCGCCAGGATCCGGGGCCCGGACGCCAGGGCTGCGAACCGGATCGGGGCGAAGAACCCGAGCGACGCGAGGACCAGCAGGTTGCCGACGATCCCGAGCGTCCCCATGGTGACCAGGTCCCGGAACGGTACGAGGCTCACCCGGGCGGGGGCGATGCCGGGCGCGGCGCCCGGCATCATGGTCAGCCACAGGAACGGCACCGTCCCGTGGACCATGCCGACCTCGGCCAGCGACAGCCGCCACGCCGATGTCGATGTCCCGTCGGCGGGGGCTCGCCGTAGCCGCGCCAGGCCCCACGCCACCAGCACGGCGAGCGGCAGCAGGACCAACGTCATGAGCACCACGCCGTTGAACGTGTCGTAGCAGCCGTGCCACCGTCCGGCCATGCACCTCGGGGCGGACATCATGAGCGGCGCGCGTACGGCGTACGCGCCGGCCGTCAGGACCAGAACGGCCAGAACGGCCAGGCCGACGAGGACGACGAGGACGAACGTGCGGGTGCGGCGGGGGCGTACCGAGAGGGATGCGCTGGAGTGGTCCATGCGTCCATGGGAGGCGAAGGGCCGTTGCATCGGCGTATCCGATTTCCGATACGTCCGCGATACCCACACCCGCGAGTACGGGTGTCACCGCTTCACCGTGTCCCGAACATCATCCTCCGCAGCGCGCCCAGCAGCCCCTTCACCTGCTGCCCGTCCCCACCGGAGACCACCGGCTCCCCCACCGCCGCGTCCGTCTCCCAGCGCGGCCCGCCGCCGACTCCCCTTCCCACGCTGCCCGTCAGCTCGTACCGGACCGGCAGCAGCCGCAGCCCGCGCACGACCGGTCCCGACCGCCATGGCAACTGGTCGGCGGGCAGGGTCAGTTCGGCCTTGGCGAGGTGGTCGAAGATGCGGCCCACGGCCGTCGTGACGATCATCCCGCCCAACTCCCTTGCCGCGCTCGGGCATTGATGCGGCCCTGCGCCCCACCCCAGATGTGCCCTTGTGCTGACCGTCGAACCGACCATGTGGGACGCCCCGATCGCGATCAGATCCCGGTGCGCGGCAGCCGCCGACGGGGAGACGATGTCTCCGCCCCTGATCCAGAAGTCGCCCAACCGCACGTCCCGCGCCGCGAACCGGAAGCACATGTTGGCGACCGGCGGGTTCACCAGCGCCGCCCGGTTCACGGTCTCCCCGAGCTGCCCGGCCGACAGACTGCGCCGCACGGTCGCGTTGCCGCGCAGCACTTCCAGGAGCGTGTTGAGCACCATGTTCCCGGTGATGTCGTTGAGGTACACGGCGTTCATGAACAGCTCGCGCCCCAACTGCTCGTCGGACAGCTCCGGGTCGGCCAGCAGCATGTACGACGTGAGGTCGTCCCCGGGCCTGGCCCGCCGGTGCGCGGCGAGCCGGGTCATCGCGGCCAGTGCCCGTCCGGTCGCGGGCCCCGCGTCCGGGCCGCCGTCGAGCATCCGCCACAGGTCCATGACCAGTTCGTCGCCCAGTTCGACCGGGCAGCCGAACAGCTTGGTCGTGACCATCAGCAGCAGGGGCCGTGTGTACTGCGCGCCGAGGTCGGCGAAGCCGGCCGTGCCCGACTCGGCGGCCAGCATGCCGATCAGCTCGTCGGCGTACCGGGCGACCGTCGCCCGCAACTCCCAGCCCTGCGGGGTGTGTCCGTCCTGGAAGGGCCGCATCGCCGCGTGGTGGGTCTGCCGGGCGGCGAGGTGCTCCTCGTCGTCCATGAACATGGTCTGCCGCACCTCGTAGCCCGCCAGCAGCGGCCAGTCCGGGGGCAGTCGGCGCTGGGCGCGGGCCCGCCAGTACCGCACGTCCCGCCGCCACACGCTCTCGTTGCGCAGTACCTCCAGCACCTCGCGGTAGTCGAGAACCAGCCACACCGGTACGCCCATCAGTCCCACCGGCGCCACGGGGCCGTGGGTGCGCCGCAGTCGCGCGTACACGCCGCCCGGGTCGGCGTCGAACTCCGACGTCAGCAGCGGTTCCACGGGCAGCGAATCGAGGGTGGGACTGTCGGCCGGTGCGGTCGCGAAGGGATGGGCTTCCATACCGCACACGCTTACCGCACCGGCTGTGCACGCGCAGTGACCATGGCGCAAACTGTTACGTCTTGGTGACCCTTGGTCACTCCTGGTGCACAGGGTCAGCGGCCGACTCCCGAGAGCGCGACGGGCAGTTCCCACCGGCCCTCCCGGTACAGCACGCCCACCCGCTGAGTGGCCCGGGTCAGCGCCACATACAGATCGCTCGTGCCGAACGCCCCCGGCTCCACCACCAGCACGGAGTCGAATTCCAGCCCCTTCGCCTGGCGAGGGTCGAGCAGCACGACCCCGTGCGTGAGATCGGGCTCATCGCCCGCCTCGACACCTTCCAGCCGCGCGGCCAGCTCCCCGTGCAGCTCACGCGGTGCGATCACCGCCAACCGCCCCTCGGCGGGCGCCAGTTCGCCCACGGCCTTCTCGACGGCGCCGGCCAGATCGGCGTCGACGGCCCGCACCCACGGTCGTACTCCGGTGGACCGCACGGAGGCCGGCGGCTCGAAGTCGGGGCGTTCCGCGCGTACGACGGCTGCCGCGAGGTCCATGATCTCGGCCGGGGTGCGGTAGTTGACGGCCAGCCTGGCGTGCTCCCAGCGGTCCTGGACGTAGGGCGCGAGGATGTCCGCCCAGGCGCCGACCCCGCCCGGCTCGGCGGTCTGGGCCGGGTCGCCGACCAGGGTCATCGAACGGGTCGGGCTGCGCCGCATGAGCAGCCGCCAGGCCATCGGCGACAACTCCTGCGCCTCGTCGACGATGATGTGCCCGAACGCCCAGGTCCGGTCGGCCGCCGCGCGCTCGGCGGCGCTGCGCAGGTCGTCCTCCTCGTGCCGCTCGGCGAAGCGTTCGGCGTCGATGATGTCGTGCGCGGAGAGCACCTCGGAGTCCTCCGCGTCGAGGTCCTCGAACTCGTAGGTGCGGGAGGCGTAGGAGACGTCCAACACGCCCTGCGCGTAGGCGACTTGGCTGCTGCGCTCGCGCTCCGCGCGGGCCCGGGACAGCCGGTCGTCCTCGCCGAGCAGTTCGGCGGCCTCGTCGAGCAGCGGTACGTCGGCGGTCGTCCAGGCCCGGGTGACGGGCCGCCGGACGGCATCGGCGTCCTCCTGCGACACGTACCCCTCGGGAGCGGCGAGGAAGTCGGCGACGAGCCGTCGCGGGGTGACGCGCGGCCACAACTGGTCGATGGCGGCCCAGACTTCACGGTTCTCGGCGAGGTCGTCGCGGATCTGGGTGATGTCGCTGGGGTCGAGGAGGTTGCTGCCGTCATACGGGTCGGTGCCGATGCGCTCGGCGACCATCTCGGTGAGCGTGTTGAGGATGTGCCCCTCGAAATGCTCGCGCGCGACGTTGTGCGGCAGCTTCGCCTCACGGGTCCGCTCCCGCGCCACGCCCACGAGTCCGGCGTCGAGCATGAGGATGTCCCGGTCGTGCTCGATGGCGATGACGGGGTCGGGCAGACTCTGCCGGTCCCGTACGACGGCGGCGAGCACGTCGGCCATCTCGGCACGACCCTTGACGAGGGCGGCGCGGGGCGTGTCGGTGAGGGTCGCTTTCACTCCCGGGAACAGCTCACCGACCGTCGCGAGGAGCACGCCGGTCTCGCCCAGGGAGGGGAGCACCTCGCCGATGTAGCCGAGGAAGGCGGGGTTGGGCCCGACGATCAACACGGCCCGCTTGGCGAGGAGTTCACGGTGCTCGTACAGCAGATAGGCGGCCCGGTGGAGGGCGACGGCGGTCTTGCCGGTGCCGGGGCCGCCCTCGACGACCAGCACACCCCGGTGCGGGGCGCGGATGATCTCGTCCTGCTCGGCCTGGATGGTCTGCACGATGTCGTTCATCCGGCCCGTGCGGGCGGAGTCGAGCGCGGCGAGGAGGACGGCGTCGCCCGAGGGGTCCTCGTAGCCGGTGCGGGTCTCGTCGCCGAGGTCGAGGATCTCGTCGTGCAGGCCGGTGACGCGGCGCCCGTCCGTACTGATGTGGCGGCGCCGGCGCAGGCCCATCGTGGTGTGCCCGGTGGCGAGATAGAAGGGCCTGGCGACCTCGGCCCGCCAGTCGATGAGCAGCGGGGTGCGCTCGGTGTCGTCGGCGCGCAGTCCGATGCGGCCGATGTGGTGGGTGACACCGGAGGTGAGGTCGATGCGTCCGAAACAGAGCGACCCGTCGACGGCGTTCAGCGCGGCGAGCAGCCCCGAGCGCTCGGCGACGAGCACGTCCCGTTCGAGCCGGGCCTGCATGGGCGTGCTGCCCTGTGCGAGCGCGTCCGTGACGGAGTGCTCGGTGTCACCGCGCAGGACGTCGACGCGGGCATAGAGCCCGTCGACGAATTCCTGTTCGCCCCGCAATTCATCGTGAGTTGATTCCGTGTTTGCGCCCCTGTTTGACAATTCCGCTCCCGCTCGGATATACTCTGCTCAATGAACTTTCCCGCGACCGAACTCCAGTAAAGTCGCGAACCATTGAATATACGCAAAGAAATCCCCCGAGCGCAATCGCTCGGGGGATTTCTTGTGTTCCGGGCAGCCGGCGGGTCTCACCGGAACTCGTGGACCACCTGGATCTCACCGACGAGGTGCGAGTTGAACTCGTCCAACTCCTCGGCCGGCACCCACAGTTCGAGGATCGTCCGCCCACCGGCCTGCTGGACGGGGAACCGGCTCACGTACTCCGAGTCGATCTCGAAGCGTGTCACGAATCCGGCGCCGTCATGCTTGACGTTCCAGTCCCGCGCGATGCTGATCGCGTATTCCTCGTTGAGGACGGGATAGAAGATCGGCTGCTCGGGCAGCCGCGGCGGCCAGGCACGCCAGTTCAGCTCGCGGACGAGGTCCAGCTCCTTGGGACCGGTCGGGCGCCACAGGGTCGTGGTCATGGAAGTCGTCGCTCTCTGGCAGGTCGGTGCGTGTGTCGGAGTACGTCAGACTACGTCGGACAGTTCCTCCAGCAACCGCCTTTTCGGTCTCGCGCCGACCATCGAGCGCACCGGCTCTCCGCCCCTGAACACCATGAACGTCGGCATCGACAGGACCCGGTAGGCGTTCGTCGTCAGGGGGTTCAGGTCCACGTTCAGCTGGACCACCTTCAGGCGGGTGGACTCCTCCGCCGCCAGGGCGGTCAGTACCGGCGCCATCTGGCGGCACGGTGGGCACCAGTCCGCCGTGAACTCCACCAGGACCGGCAGGTCCGCTCCGAGCACCTCCGTCCCGAAGTCCGCGTCCGTCACCTCTGGCACACCCGTCGCCCCGCTCATCGCGTCCGTCCTCCCCACTCGCATGCCGGTTCCGGACCGCCCGGAACCGTCGCCTCGGCCGCCAACTCGTCGCGGGCCCGCTCGGCCCGCGTCAGCTGTTCGCCGACCTTCGCCCGTACCGACTGCAACTCCCCGATCAACGCGTCGAGTTCGTCGAGCTTGCGGCGGTAGACGGCGAGGGACGCGGGGCAGGAGTCGCCCTCCGGGTGGCCCGCCCGCAGACAGTCCACGAAGGGGCGCGTCTCCTCCAGGTCGAACCCGAAGTCCTGCAGCGTCCGGATCTGCCGGAGCAGCTTCAGGTCGGCCTCGTCGTAGGCGCGGTAGCCGTTGTCCGTGCGTCGCGCGGGCAGCAGCCCCCGTGACTCGTAGTACCGCAGGGTCCGTGTCGTGGTCCCGGCCCGCGCCGCCAGCTCCCCGATTCGCATGCCGATTCGCATACGTACGAACGTAGTCCTTGACGTCGGCGTCAAGGCAAGGCGAGGCGAGGCAAGACCGCCTGTCTGCCGCGGGGGCCTCAAGCCGGTGGCAGCAGCGGCTTCCGTTCCACCGGGGACGACAGGACGATCGACGTCGTCGTCCGGCCCAGCGCCGACGTCTGCTCCAGCACGTCCTCCAGATGGACCGTGTTCTCGACGGCCACCTTGAGGATCCAGCAGTCCTGCCCGACCACGTGGTGCACCTCCGTGATCTCCGGGCGGGCCAGCAGCTCCAGCGTCCTCGGGTGCTTGAGGGTGTAGCCGCCGTGCGGGTTGACGCGGATGAAGGCCTGGATGCCGTACCCGAGGCGCGCGGGGGCGACATGGGCGCCGTAGCCGGTGATCGCGCCGGCCGACTCCAGCCGCCGTACCCGCTCGGTCACCGCCGCCGGGCTCAGCCGCACCCGCCTGCCCAGCTCGCTCAGTTTCATCCGCCCGTCGGTCTGCAGGAGTTCCAGGATCTGCCGGTCCAACGCGTCGAAGGCCACCGACGTTTCGCGGGTGGCGGCCCGCGACTGCCGTGGTTCTTTCGGTACCTCGGCCGGATGTCCCATGACTTCCCCTTCAGAACTCGTCGGCACGCCAGGAGAATTATGATCGCAAGGTCCGCTACGGGGAGGAACATCATGCGCGACATATTGGTCATCGGCGGCAATCGCTATTTCGGAAAGCGGCTCATCGACCGGCTCATCGCGGCCGGAGACCGGGTGACCGTTCTCAACCGGGGCTCCGCTTCGCCGCCCGCCGGGGCAATTCACCTAGTCGCGGACCGCGATGACGAGGCCGCCCTGAATTCCGCTCTCGGCGACCGCACCTTCGACGTCGTCGTCGACCAGGTCTGCTACACACCCCGCCAGGCGGCAATCGCCCGGCGCGTCTTCACCGGCGGCCGGACCCACCGCTATGTGATGACGTCCACGATCGAGGTGTACGAGTACGAGGACTCCCTCGTCTACGAGGATGCCGTCGTCCCTGTCCGAGAGGACGCCGTCGACCCGCGTACCGTCTCCGTCGACCTCGAACTCCCCTGGCACCGGGCGGAGTTCCGCGACACTCACTACGGCGAGGGAAAACGCCAGGCCGAGGCCGTCTTCGCCGCCGACGGCACGGAGTCCCCGTACACCTGGACCTCCGTGCGCGTCGCCCATGTCCTGGGCGGCCACGACGACTTCACCGGCCGGCTCGACCACTACGTCGCGCGCGTCCGCACCGGCACGCCGATCGCCGTACCGACCGAGAACCGGCCCTCGACCTACATCCATGTCGAGGAGATCGCCGATTTCCTGTTCTGGGCGGTGGGCGAGGACTTCACCGGCCCGATCAACGCCGCGTCCCACGGACTGCTGACCACCGAGGAGTTGTGTGCGACCGTCGCCCGGTACATCCCGGGCGGCAGGGCCGTCTTCCAGAACGTCGACGTCGGTGAGACATCTCCGTTCTCCTTCGCCCGCTCGTACGGCATGGACAATTCCCGGGCCACCGGGCTGGGGTTCACCTTCGGCCGCGTACAGGAGTGGCTGCCCCGGGCTGTCGCCGAGACGCTGGGCCCGACGGCGGACATGGATATGGATATGGACCTGGACATGGGTGCGGATGTGGATGGGGATGGGGATGGGGATGGGGATATGGGTGCGGATCAGGAATCCGATCGAGAGGCGGGCTTCGATACGGGCTCCGGCCGCAAGCGGGACTCCGGCTCGGGGAAGGGCAACTGACGTGCGGTACCGCACACTTGGCGTCGGCGCTCCGCACCGGGCTGCAGCCGGCGTTTCACCTGACGAACTCGCCTGAAGACGGAGTCGCCCCTACCGTGACCCCATGACACACCCTGACCTCCCGACCGACCTCCCGAAAGCCGAGTTCGCCTTTCCCGGCCCGCTGCGCGATCAGCTCGTCGCCGCGATCCTGGACGGTTCCAAGACGTCCACGACCGGGCTCGTCGTCGACTACGAACACGACGGCGATCCCCTGCCGCAGGTCGGCGACCGGTCGGTGGTCGTCGACTCCGACGACCGGCCGGTCGGGATCATCGAGGTCACGGGCGTACGGGTGGCCCCGCTGGCGGACGTGGACCTCGCGCACGCGCTCGACGAGGGCGAGGGGTACACCGATGTGGCCGACTGGCGAGCTGGTCACGAACGGTTCTGGCACAGCGCGGCGATGCGGGCGGCGCTGGACGACCCCGGTTTCACGGTGGACGACGCGACACCGGCGGTGCTGGAACGCTTCCGCCTGGTGGCGGACCTACGTCCCGGCACAGCGACCGGCTGATCAGCCACCGGTACGGGTAGGGGTAGGGGTACGGGTATCGGTGCTCGCCGCCAGGCGCGCTGCCGCGACCCCCGTGACGGCCAGCAGCCCGAGAGCCGTGCCGAAGGCCGCCTCCGCGCCGCCCAGCACCGTCCCCGCCCGCAGGAACACCCCGCCGAGCAGGGCGACTCCGAGCGTGCCGCCCAACTGCTGTACGGCGTTGAGGAGTCCGGAGGCCGAGCCGGTCTCGTGCGGGCGCACCTGATGCAGGGCGGCGGTGAAGAAGGGGACGACGAACAGCCCCTGGCCCACTCCGCAGACGGCCAGCGCGAGGAGCAGTGGCCAGGAGTAACGGGTCCCGGCGGCAGGGGAGTTGGCGTACGCGGCGATGGCCGCCGCCGCGCCGACCCCGAGGGTGCCGAGGCCGGCGTACATCACCCTTGCCCCGTAGCGCGGCACGAGCCGGCCGCCCGCCGCCAGCGAGGACACGGCCATGGCGGCCGACCATGGCACGAGGGACAGCCCGGCCGCCAACACTCCCACGTGTGCGCCGAGTTGGAGTTGCAGGACGACGACCAGCAGCAGGCCGTTGACGGTGGCGAAGAAGAACAGCGAGGCGACGAGGGCGGCCGGGAAACCCCGGTTGCCGAGGAGGAGGCTCGGTTCGACGAGGGGGCTGCGCGAGTGGCGGGCGCGATGGCGCTGCTGGAGGACGAAGACGCCGAGCAGCAGTACGGCCGGGGGCGCGAACCAGCCCCAACTGCCGCTGGTGATCAGGGGGTACGTCAGCAGGCCCACGGCCGTGCTCACCAGTGCCGTACCGGTGAGGTCGAGGCGGGGGCGGGGGTGAGCCGTGGAACGGTCCTCGGGGAGGAGCCGGGCGGCGGCCAGGACGCCGAGGCCGAGCGGGACGTTGACAAGGAAGGCGGCCCGCCAGGACCCGGCGTGCGTCAGCACGCCGCCCAGCACCGGTCCGCACACGGCGGCCAGGCCCATCACCGGTCCGATGCTGCCCATCGCGCGGGCGAGTCCGTCGCCTTCGTACATGGCCCGGATCAGCCCGACCGTCTGCGGTACGACCAATGCCGCCGCCGCGCCCTGCACGGCTCGCGCGGCGATCAGTACGCCGGCGGAGAGTGCCGCGGCGCAGACCAGCGAGGCGAGGACGAAGCCCGCGACACCGATCCGGAAGATCCGCCGCCGCCCGACGATGTCGCCGAGGCGTCCGCCGGTGATCAGTAGTACGGCGAAGGGGAGGGTGTAGGCGGCGCCGTACCACTGGATGTCCGAGACGGGCCCGCCGAGGCCGGTGTGGATCGCGGGCGCGGCGACGGTCGTGATGGTGGCGTCGAGGAGGTTCATGGCTTCGGCGACGAGAAGGACGACGAGGCCTGCGTGGGTTCGGGTGCGGAGGTGAGGGTGGGTTCGGGCGCTGGTGCTCGTGTTGGTCGGCATGGGGAGGAGAGTGCGCGCGGATGTCGCTCGCCTTCCACGTTCCGCTCGTAGACTGGTGATTTCATCCATGGAATGGCTACGAGCGAGGGATTTCGTCCATGCTCGACGAGATCGACCGGGGTCTGGTGCACGCCCTGCACATCGACGGGCGGGCCCCCTTCGCCCGGATCGGCGCCGTGCTCGGGGTCTCGGCGCAGACGGTCGCCCGGCGTTACCGGCGGCTGCGCGCCGAGGCGGGCCTGCGGGTGGTCGGGCTGGCCTCGCCCGGGCACGCGGGGCAGGTCCAGTGGCTGCTGCGGCTGACGTCGGTGCCGCACAGCGCGCAGGATCTGGCCCGTGCGCTGGCCCGGCGGCCGGACACCTCGTGGGTACGGCTGGCCTCGGGCGGCACGGAGATCCTGGCGATGGTGCGCACCCCGTCGGACGCCTCGGACGGCCACGCCCTGCTGCTCCACGACATCCCGCGTACGGCCGGGATCACGTCGGTGTCGGCGCACAGCGTGCTGCACGTCTATGTGGGCGGGCCGACGACGTGGGGCGGGCGGACGGATGTGTTGACGGAGGAGCAGGTGGGCCAACTGCGCCCGGAGAAGCCGGAGTCGGCACCGGCGGGCCCGCTCCCTCCGTTCGGGGAGACCGACCGGGTCCTCCTCGACGCACTCGCCCACGACGGCCGGGCAGGCCTCGCCGACCTGGCCTCGGCGACCGGCTGGTCCCCCGCGACGGCCGCCCGCAGACTGGCCGAACTACGGTCCTCCGGTGCGCTGTTCTTCGACATCGACCTCAACGACAGTGTGCTGGGGGCCGCTTCGCAGACCCTGCTGTGGATGTCGGTGGAGCCCGCCCATCTGGACCGGGTGGCGCGTGCGCTGGCCGGGCACGGGGAGCTGGCGTTCGTCGCGGCGACGACCGGGCCCATGAACCTGGTGGCCCAGGCGGTGTGCCCGGGTCCGGAGGCGCTGCACACGTACCTGACGCGGAGGCTGGCCCCGCTGCCGGGCATCCACACCCTGGAGACGACACCGGTGCTCCGCACCCTCAAGGCGACGGGCCCGCTGACCCGCTCACCGGTTCACCCCGGTCCGTGAGGCCTGTGCGGAGCCGCTCCGGCGGGGGGCTGGAGAGGCCTGGAGGGGTCTGGAGAGGTCTGGAGGGGCCGGAACAGGAAATGGCCGAGCGGCCAGGCTTCGGGGGAGTGCCTGGCCGCTCGGCGTTTTTCGGGATCCTGGGGCGCTCCGGCGGACCTGCCGGGACGCTCCAGGCGTCGGGGCTGCCCTGCCCGGGCGGCTGGAAGACGGGGGGTCGTCCCAGCCGCCCGGAGTCGGCAGGCAGGCGGGCCGAGAGGTCAGGCCTTGGCCAGTTCCTTCTCGCCGTCCTGCTCGGGGATGTCCGGGGAGTCGGAGTCCGGGCGGGAGTCGTCGTTCTCGTCGATGAGGGTCTTCTCGTCGAACGGGTGGAGGCCGGCGAGGACCTCGTTGACGCGCTCCTTGTCGATCTCCTTGGTCCAGGTACCGATCAGGACCGTGGCGACCGCGTTGCCCGCGAAGTTGGTGAGGGCGCGGGCCTCGCTCATGAAGCGGTCGATGCCGACGATCAGGCCGAGGCCGTCCACCAGGGCGGGCTTGTGCGAGCTGAGGCCGCCGGCCAGGGTCGCGAGACCGGCGCCGGTGACACCCGCCGCGCCCTTCGAGGCGACGAGCAGGAAGAGGAGCAGCGGGATCTGCTCGCTGACCGCCATGGGCGTACCCATCGCGTCGGCGATGAACAGGGACGCCATGGTCATGTAGATCATGGTGCCGTCGAGGTTGAACGAGTAGCCGGTCGGGACGGTGATGCCGACGACGGGCTTGCTGACGCCAAGGTGCTCCATCTTCGCGATGAGCCGCGGCAGCGCCGACTCGGAGGACGAGGTCGACAGGATCAGCAGGAACTCGCGGCCCAGGTACTTGAGGAGCGAGAAGATGTTGAGGCCCGTGAAGATCCTCAGCAGTGCGCCGAGCACGATGAAGACGAAGAGGAAACAGGTGATGTAGAAGGCCAGCATCAGCACGGCGAGCTGCTTGAGCGCGTCGACACCGGCGGACCCGGTCACCGCGGCCATGGCACCGAAGGCGCCGACGGGCGCGGCCCACATCACCATGGCGAGGATGCGGAAGACGAGCCGCTGGATGTGCTCGACACCGCGCAGGATCGGCTGGCCGGTCGAGCCCATGGCCTGGAGGGCGAACCCGACGAAGAGCGCGATGAGCAGCGTCTGGAGGACCTCGCCGCCGGTGAACGCGGAGACGAACGTGGTCGGGATGATCCCGAGCAGGAACTCGGTGGTGTCCTTGGCCTCGGCCGAGACCTGCGCCTGGCCGGTCTCCTTGACGGCGTCGGTCAGCGTCAGACCCGTACCCGGCTCGATGAGGTTGCCGACGACCAGACCGATGCCCAGGGCGACGAACGACATGAGCACGAAGTAGCCGAGCGCGATACCGCCGACCTTGCCGACCTTCGCGGCCTTCCGTACCGAACCGATACCGAGCACGATCGTGCAGAAGATGATCGGGGAGATCATCATCTTGATCAGGTTGACGAAGCCGGTTCCGATCGGCTTCAGCTCGACGGCGAAGTCGGGGGCGATCAGACCCACGGCGATACCGGCGGCCACCGCGGCGATGACCGCGATGTAGAGGTAGTGGGTACGGTCCCGCTTGGCGGCGGGTGCGGCAGGTGCCGTTGAGGATGAGGTGGCCACGGCTGCCCTCCTTGACGTCGTCGTCGGCATCACCGGCGTGCGGCTCACGTCCGGGGGATGGGGAGAAAGTTGTACGGGGGATGCGGTGGTGCTTCGGGGTCGCGGGCTGCGACCGAAAACGGGCCAACGCCCGTGAATCGCGTCCCTGCGATGCCGTGACTATCTAACGGCTTGTGAGGGCGGTCACCCTTCCGTTCATTTAGTTCACGCTTATAAGGCGAGGCAGACTGACAGCATGCGTTTCCCCCGTGTTCCCGGACCCCGCAGCCTGGCCGGCCAGCTCTTCGCGATGCAGGCCGTGCTGATAGCGGTCGTGGTGGCCGGATACGCGCTGTTCACGTACGTCAGCGACCGCAGCCAGGCGGAGGACGCGGCGGGCCGCCAGGCCATGGCCGTGGCGCGTTCGGTGGCGGACGCCCCCTCGGTGCGCGAGGCGATCCGGGACGCCCCCGAACCGACGACACTGCTCCAGCCGTACGCCGTCCAGGTGCAGCGGGACACGGACGTCGACTTCGTCACGATCATGAACCCCGAGGGCATCCGCTGGACCCACCCCGACGAGGCGCAGATCGGTCAGCGCTTCCTCGGGCACCGGGAGCGGGCGCTGCGCGGCGAGTCGTTCACGGAGACCTTCTCCGGCACGCTCGGCCCGTCCGTCCGCGCGGTCACCCCGATCCACGACGGCGACCGGATCGTGGGCCTGGTCAGCGCGGGCATCCGGGTCGAGGAGATCAGCGCCCGGGTCCAGGACCAGGTCACGGCGCTGTTCGGGGTCGCGGCGGGCGCGCTGGCGCTGGGCGCGGTCGGCACGTACGTCATCAACGCGCGCCTGCGCCGCCACACGCACGGGATGAACGCGGCCGAGCTGAGCCGGATGCACGACTACCACCAGGCCGCCCTGCACGCCGTGCGCGAGGGGCTGCTGATGCTGGACGGGCAGTACAAGGTGGCGCTGATGAACGACGGCGGGCGGGAGCTGCTGGGCGTGGCCGGGGAGGGGAACGTCGTCGGCCGGTCGGTGGCCGAGCTGGGGCTGCCCGCGCCGCTGACGGGCGCGCTGCTGTCGGCCGAGCCGCGCGTCGACGAGGTGCATCTGACGGCCGACCGTGTACTGGTCGTCAACACGTCGCCGGTGTCGAGCGGCGAGCGCAGAGGCACGGTGGTGACCTTGCGCGATGTCACGGAACTGCAGTCCCTGATGGGCGAGTTGGACTCGGAACGCGGCTTCACCCAGGCGCTGCGCTCGCAGGCGCACGAGGCGGCGAACCGCCTCCACACGGTCGTCTCGCTGATCGAACTGGACCGGGCGGAGGAGGCGGTGGACTTCGCGACCGCCGAACTGGAACTGGCCCAGGCGCTCACCGACCAGGTGGTCGCGGCGGTCAGCGAGCCGGTGCTGGCCGCCCTGCTGCTGGGCAAGACGGCGCAGGCGAACGAGCGGGGCGTGGAGCTGGTGGTCTCGGAGGACAGCTGCCTGGACGACGGCCTCCTCCCCGACACGCTCCCCGCCCGCGACCTGGTCACCATCCTGGGCAACCTCATCGACAACGCGGTGGACGCGGCCCAGGGCGGCGGGGAGGCGGGCACGGGCGCCTCGCGGGTGACGGTGACGGCCCTCACGGAGGACTCCCTGCTGGTGCTGCGCGTCTCGGACACGGGCGCGGGCGTCGACCCGGCGCACACCGAGGCGGTCTTCCAGCGGGGCTTCACCACCAAGCCGGCGGGCCCGGGCGGCCGGGGCCTGGGTCTCGCGCTCGTACGGCAGGCGGTGGCCCGGCACGAGGGGACGCTGAGGGTGTCGGAGGCGCCCGGGGGCGGGGCGGAGTTCGAGGTACGGCTGCCGTTGCCTAAGGTGGCGGCGCCGCCGGGGGCCGCGTCGCCGGTCAATACCCCTACGGTGGCGTCGGCGAACGCTCCCGCTGAGCCCGCCCTGCCTGGAGGCGACGTATGACCGACCCCAGAGACACGAAACGCAGAGACACGACGACCGACCCCATCCGCGTGCTCGTCGTGGAGGACGACCCGGTCGCCGCCGACGCGCATGTCATGTACGTGGGCCGGGTGCCCGGGTTCACGGCCGTAGGCAAGGCGCACACGGGCGCGGAGGCGCGACGCGCGCTGGACCGTACGCCGGTGGACCTGCTCCTCCTCGACCTGCACCTCCCGGACGGACACGGCTTGCAGCTGGCCCGCTCACTCCGCGCGGCCGGCTATCACGCGGACGTCATCGCGGTGACGTCGGCGCGGGA
This sequence comes from Streptomyces geranii, assembly GCF_002954775.1. Classification (GTDB taxonomy): domain Bacteria; phylum Actinomycetota; class Actinomycetes; order Streptomycetales; family Streptomycetaceae; genus Streptomyces; species Streptomyces geranii. The sequence goes on along the minus strand of NZ_PJME01000010.1, from coordinate 207,430 downwards.
CCTGGCGGTGGTGCGAGAGGGGGTGTCGCTGGGCGTCGTCCAGTACGTACTGAAACCCTTCACCTTCGCGACCCTGCGTGATCGCCTGATCCGGTACGCCGAGTTCCACGCGTCGGCGGGCGAGGCGAGCGGCCAGGACGAGGTCGACCGCGCCCTGGCGACCCTGCGCGCCCCCGGCCCCGCCGCGCTCCCGAAGGGCCTGAGCGCCCCCACCCTGGAACGCGTGACGCTGACCCTGCGGGCCAGCACGGAGGGCCTGACGGCGGCCGGGGTCGCCGAGGAGGTCGGCATCTCGCGCATCACGGCCCGCCGGTACCTGGAGCACCTGGTGGACGCGGGCCGGGCGGCGCGGGCACCGCAGTACGGGCAGGTGGGCCGGCCGGAGCTGCAGTACAGGTGGGTGCGCGGGCAGTAGCACCAGGGTGCCAGGGCTGATGTAGCACTCAGGTACCTGGACGGGAGTGGTACTCAGGTGCTGGGACGGGAGTAGGCGACCATCTGGGCGGCGAGCCCGGCGACCGCGAGGGCCTCGACGACGGAGAAGACGAGGAGCCCTGCGCCTCCGGTGTCACCGGCGCCCCAGTAGACGGTGAGGCCGGCGAGCGGGACGAGGCAGAAGGCGAGCAGATCCACGGCGAGTTGGACGGCCTTGCGGGACCGCCGCCGGGCGTCGGAGCGATGGGCGACCTCCCAGCCGAAGGACGTCTGCGTCCCGGCGAGTTGGGCGAGCCGGGGCCCCAACTCCCCCCGTACATAAGCTCCGATGGCGGAGATCTTCTCGTCGTTGACGAGATAGGTCCAGCCGAGGACGACGCACACGGGCGGCAGCGCGAGCAGCATGGCGGGCCGCCCGGCCTGCACGGCGGCGGCGATGACGGCGGCGACGACGGTGAGGGTGACGTAGAGAAGGTTGTCCCGGAAGCCGATACGGGTCTTCTGCTCGTCCTTGAGGACCGTGTACTCGGCGAGCAGCAACTGCCCGAGGGTGACGTCCGCGGGCGACTGCGACGACTCCGGCACGGTTCTTCCTTCCCATGGCCAAGTGGGCTTACGTTCACCGAGCAGCCATACAGGCTTTCAGGCCCGTAGGAGGTCGTGCTCGTGCGCCCCACCGCAGCCCGCACAACTACCCCATTATCCCTGTTCGTTGCCGCAGCCCTCACCCTCGCCGCCGGTTCCCTCACGGCCTGCGGCGGCGGCTCCGGCAGCGACCCGGACACGGTGAGGATCTCCTTCAAACAGTCGACGGACAACTCCGTCAAGGTGATGGACACGTATCTCGCGGACATCAAGAAGCAGTTCGAGAACGAAAACCCGGGCAAGAAGGCGGAGTTGGTGCCGATCAAGGCGCCGGACTCGGAGTACTACACCAAGGTCCAGCAGATGCTCCGCTCCCCCAAGACGGCCCCCGACCTGGTGTACGAGGACACGTTCCTCATCAACTCGGACATCACCAGCGGGTACTTGAAGCCGCTCGACGCCTACCTCGCGAAGTGGCCGGCCTGGAACCAGTTCATCGACACGGCGAAGACGGCGGCGAGGGCGGAGGACGGCAAGACGTACGGAGTCCCGGACGGCACGGACACGCGGGGTCTGTGGTTCGACAAGGCGATCTTCAAGAAGGCGGGCCTGCCCGAGACTTGGCAGCCGAGGACGTGGGAGGAGGTGCTGTCGGCGGCCCGCAAGATCAAGGAGAAAGTACCGGACGTCATCCCGCTGAACGTCTACACGGGCAAGCCGGCGGGCGAGGCGGCGACGATGCAGGGCTTCGAGATGCTGCTGTACGGCACGGGGACCGAGGGCGGCCCGGACCCCCTGTACGACACGGCGTCGAAGAAGTGGATCGCGGGAAGCCGGCCCTTCAAGGACGCGCTGACGTTCGTCGAGACGGTGTACGAGGAGAAGCTGGGCCCGGACGTGTCGGACGCGTTGGACCCGAACATCGCGACCCGTGTCCGGGGCGAGTGGCTCCCCCAGGGCAAGCTGGGCATCAACCTCGACGGCTCCTGGCTCCCACAGGACTGGCTGCCGGGCAGCGGCCACGAATGGCCGGACTGGTCAAGGAAGTTGGGCCTGGCGGCGATGCCGACGCAGACCGGCCAGGCACCGGGCAGGGTGAGCATGTCGGGCGGCTGGACCTGGGCGATCCCGTCGAAGGCGGCCAACCCGGACCTGGCCTTCGAGTTCATCAGGACGATGCAGACGAAGGCGAACGCCCAGAAGTGGTACGTGGCCAACTCGGGCATAGCGGTACGGAAAGACGTGGCGGCCGACCCGTCCTACGTCGACGCCCAACCCGGCATCAGGTTCTTCACGGACCTGGTCGCGAGCACGCACTACCGCCCGGCGTATCCGGCGTACCCGAAGGTCTCGACGGCGATCCAGGAGGCGATGGAGGGCGTGACGACGGGGGACGCGTCGGTGGAGGAGGCGGCGAGCGCGTACGACGAGGCGTTGAAGGCGGCGACGGACGACCAGGTCGTAGAGAAGCGGTGAGGGCAGCAGGACGTCCCCTGTCCCGAACGCTGACTCGGGCGCTTCCGGTCACTCCGGCGGTGGTCCTGCTCGTCCTCTTCCTCGCGGGCCCGATCGCGTACTGCGCGTACATCGCCTTCACGGACCTCCAGTTGACGGGCCAGGCGGAGTCGTCGTTCATAGGCTTCGAGAACTTCCGAACGGCGTTCAAGGACAAGGCGTTCCTGAACGCGGTATGGCTGACGCTGGTGTTCACAGTCCTGTCGTCACTGCTGGGCCAGAACACACTGGGCCTGGCACTGGCCGCGTTGATGCAACGGGCGTCGAAGCCGGTACGGACGCTGGTGGGCGGGATCGTGATCACGGCGTGGGTGCTGCCGGAGGTGGTGGCGGGCTTCCTGCTGTACGCCTTCTTCAGACGGGAGGGCACGCTGAACGCGATCCTGGCCTGGCTCCACCTCCCCTCCCAGAACTGGCTGTTCACGCTGCCGATCCTGGCGGTGTCGTTCGCGAACGTGTGGCGGGGGACGGCGTTCTCGATGCTGGTGTACTCGGCGGCGCTGAACGAGATCCCGAAGGAGATAACGGAGGCGGCGGAGATGGACGGCGCGGGCGGCTGGCGCCGGATGTGGCACATCACGCTGCCGATGATCCGCCGCTCGATCGGCACGAACCTGATGCTGAACACGCTGCAGACGCTGTCGGTGTTCGGCCTGATCTGGGTGATGACGAGGGGCGGCCCGGGAAACAGAAGCCAGACGCTGCCGCTGTTCATGTACGAACAGGCCTTCCAGAAAAGCATGATCGGCTACGGCACGGCGGTGGCACTGCTGTTGCTGGTGGTGGGCTCGCTGTTCTCGGTGGTGTACATGCGACTGCTGCGAACGGAGGTGTGAGATGCCGTCCCGGCGTGCGCATCGAAGGGTGGCGGCGGACGCGGGCTTGCTGGTGGTCGCGGCGGCGTTCGTACTCCCGCTGGCGTGGGTGCTGCTGTCCGCCGTCGACCCACACGCGGACCTGCGGGTGAGGGTCCCGGACGGCTTGACCCTGGGCAACTTCGACGCGGTACTGACCCCGGACGTCACGTTCACCCCGCTGCTGAACAGCCTGGTGCTGTGCGGAAGCGGGACACTGCTGACGGTGGCGTGCGCGGCACTGGCGGCGTACCCGCTGTCGCGGTTCAGGTCGCGCTTCAACCGCCCGTTCCTGCTGACGATCCTGTTCGCGACGTGTCTGCCGATCACGGCGATCATGGTGCCGGTGTACGCGCTGTTCGTGCGGGTGAACCTGATCGACACGATGCAGGGCACGATTTTATTCTTCGCGGCGTCTCAACTCCCGTTCGCGGTATGGCTGATGAAGAACTTCATGGACGGCGTCCCGAGGGAACTGGAGGAGGCGGCGTGGACGGACGGGGCGTCCGCATTCCAGTCGCTGACACGGATCGTGCTGCCGCTGATGGGTCCGGGGGTGGCGGTGGTGACCGTCTTCTCGTTCGTGATGATGTGGGGCAACTTCTTCGTCCCGTTCATGTTGCTGCTTTCGCCGGATCAGATGCCGGCGAGCGTGAGCATCAATGATTTCTTCGGGAATCGGGGGACGGTTGTTTATGGGCAGTTGGCTGCGTTTTCGGTTGTTTATTCGACGCCGGTGATTTTGTTGTATGTGGTGGTGGCGGGGAGGGTGGGGAGTGGGTTTGCTTTGGGTGGGGCTGTCAAAGGGTGAGAGCCTCGGCCTGGGCACGGACATCGGCGGCTGCGGTGGGATCGTTGGCTCGGGTGTAGGCGTCTGCAGCTTGGCGGTAGTAGGCACTGGCTTCCCTGGGGCAATCGTTCTCCTCATAGGTGAAGGCCAGATTCTCCAAGGTCACACCTGCCCCGTACCAGTCGTCGAACTCGGCGCAAATCTCCATCGACTTGCCGCATGCCTCGATCGCTTCCGCCATCCGACCCGCCTGGCACAGGGCACTGCCGAGGTTGTTCCACGCCACGCCTTCGAGATGGCGGTCCCCTGCCGCCTGGAGCACGCCGAGAACGCGGGTGAAGGCATCGACCGCCTCCTCCATCCGACCCGCCTGCCACAAGGTATAGCCGAGGTCGGTCAACGCTTCGGCTTCGCGGCAGTGCTCCCGCCCCTGGTGTGGGTCGTGGGCACTGGTGATTGCCTCTATCGCGTCCTCGGGAGCCGGAAAAAGGCCGAGGCAACGGCTTAGGGCGTCGACCGCCTCCATCCCACGGCCCGCTGCCATCATGGCCCTGCCGAGGTTGATCCACGCGGCGGCCTCGCTGCGGTGGTCCCCGACGCTGTGCGCAACCTCCTGGACCACGCGCTCGACGGTGATCAGGTCATCGAAGTACCGCCGCCACTCCAAATACACATGCAGACGTGCGGCCAACGCCACTGCGCTGCGCGCGTACCGCTCCTCGCCCGCCCACTGCACCGCAGCCACCAACCCCGCCCGTTCCCCGTCGAGCCAAGCCAAAGCCTGCCCGCGGTCCACGAACCGATCCGGCTCCGCCGCCCCGGGCAACCAGCGCAACCGAGCATCCGCCGCTCCCGCCCACTTGGAGTAGAAATCAAGAACCCGCCCCCGCGCCTCTTCCCCCTCCTTCCGCAGCTCTGCATCTGCCGCCACCACGCCCAACCCGAACTCCCGCACCAAGTCGTGCAACCGCCATCGCCCGCGCCCGCTCCCGCGTTCGATGAGATGGGCACGTGACAACGCGTTCACAACATGGGCCGGTGCGGTGTCCGCCCCGAACAGGACCGCAACAACCTCGGTGGTCACCTCGGGTCCCGGTGCAAGGGCCAGTAGCCGAAGCAAGCGAGCCTGCTCAGGCAGGAGGCGCCGGTACGACAAATGGAAGGCAGCCCGAACACTCCGCTCACTGTCATCAAGGTGAACCAGACGGTCACCGGAATCGCGCAGTTCCGCGGCGAGTTCAGCAATGGGCTTGTCAGGGTCAAGCACCAGCAACGCCGCCGCGATCTGCAGGGCCAGCGGCAGATGTCCGCAGAGCGCGGCCAGGTGTGCGGCTTCCTCGGAGTCGTCCGTGATACGCCTGTCGGCGGGGTGAGCGATCCTCAGGGCACGGTCGAGCAACTCGCATGCCTCCTCTGGCGTCAGCTCATCCAACGCAATTAGCCGGGCGGCCAGTTGGGGTAGCCGGTCACGAGACGTGACCAGCACTCGATGCCCGGCGCCGCCGGGTAGAAGAGGCCTCACCTGAGCGGGCGAAGACGCGTTGTCGGCCAGGATCAGCACCGCCCCCTGCTCCTGGGCACGGCGAGCGAGGGCCGAGCGGTAGAGCGCACCTCGCGCGTCCAGCCCGACCGGAATGTGTTCCGGCTCCGTGCCCAGTGCCCGAAGCAGCACCTCCAGCACCAGGTTCCCAGTGACAGGTTCCTCGTCGTACCCGTGCAGGTCGACAAAGAGCACCCCACCCGGAAACCAGCCTTTCCCACACGCCTCGTACCCCGCCTGTACAGCGAGTGCGGTCTTGCCGATTCCACCGAGCCCGGAGACGGCCGCGACGAGTACCGCCTCCGGCGCGTCGGTGGACTTGGCCGGATCGAACGCATCCAACAGCTCCCGGAGTTCAACCTCCCGCCCGGTGAAGCCGACGGCCCGTGCGGGCAGCGCGTCCAGCGCGCTAGGCGCCGGCGCATGCTCGCGGTACACGGCCTTGGCCGTCACCGAACCGGCGACATTCGCACCCCGCAGATCGATGTGGTCCCCGCCGTACTCGGTCGCCATCGTGCCGTCCGTCCCCCGTGCCGCCTTCGCACATCAAGTGACATAACGGTACGCCCGCCAAGTACCGTAGAAGCGTGCCGGAGACAAAGAGAACCGTTACCGTCCTCACCGCGCTGTCGCTGGAGTACGACGCCATGCGGGAGCACCTCACGGACATCGAGACGCTCACCCACCCGCGCTACGGAACCAAGGCCAAGCGCGGCCAACTCCCCGGCACACCCTGGCAGGTGGTCCTCGTCAACATGGGCGAAGGCACCCTCACGGCAGCCACCCTCACCGAGCGCGTACTGACATGGCTGGACCCCGAGGCCGTACTCCTCGTCGGTGTCGCGGGCGGTCTCAAGGACGACATCGGGATCGGCGACGTCGTGATCGCGACGAAGGTGTACTCGATCCACGGAGGCAAGCAGACCCCCGAGGGTTTCCTGGTCCGCCCGGAGGCATGGAAGGCCTCGCACCGCCTGGAGCAGGCGGCCAAGGAGGCACTGGGCGGCGGCAGGGCGGCGGACTTCCGGACGGACTTCCGGACGCACTTCAAGCCGATCGCCGTCGGAGACGTGGTCCTCACCGACCAGAAGTCCGCACTGGCCCGGCACATCCACACGCACTACAACGACGCCGTGGCCATCGAGATGGAGAGCACCGGCGTCGCCAACGCGGTCCATCTCGCCGGTGAGGCGGGCGCGTTGATCATCCGAGGCATCAGCGACAAGGCCGACCCGGACAAGTCCGAGGCGGACAAGGGGGGTTCGCAGCCCCGGGCCGCAGGAAACGCGGCAGCGGCGGCCGTTGCCGTACTCCGCGAGCTGGTCCCGAAGCAGACCACCGACCCCCAGGAGGGTCCCTTTCGCGGCGAACGGTACGGCGGGGACCACTTCGACTTCCGGGACAGCACGTTCAACGGTTCCTTCGTGGCGAAGTTCGTCGGCCACCGCCCCGGCGACGAGGACGGCAGGTAGCCAGGACGCCGGCCTCGGCGGAGGCCACGCGCACGGCCCGGTACCGGTGGCGACGGCCACGCTCCCGCCGCGCCCGCTGGGCTTCACCGGCCGCACGGCGGAGCTGGCCCGCCTGCTGCCCCACCTGGCACCCGACCCGACGGGCGCCGCCGCGCACCCCCTCCTCATCTTCGTCGTCACCGGCATGGGCGGCATCGGCAAGACGGCCTTGGCGATCGAGACGGCGCACAAGGCGTGTGCGGCGGAGTGGTTCCCTGGTGGGACCTTGTTCGTAGACCTACAGGGTTACGACGACAACCCGGTGACGGCGGATCAGGCGGTGCTGGCGCTGCTCGACGCGCTCGGAGTACGGGGAGCGGACCTGCCGACGACGGCAGCACGCCAGTACGCCACCTACCACGCACTCCTCGCCGGGCGCCGGGACCGCATGCTGCTGATCCTGGACAACGCCTCGGACCCGGCCCAGTACCTCCCCCTGCTGCCCGGCACGGACAGACACCGGGTACTGATCACATCCCGGGACCGCCCGGACTCCCTCACCGGCGTCCGCCTCATCGACCTGGAAACACTCCCGGAGGACGACTCGGTCGCCCTCATCACCCGAGCCCTCCACGACGCAGACGAACGCGACGACCGCCCAGCACGCGAACCGGACGCCTTGCACGAACTGACCGCCCTCTGCGGCCACTTGCCCCTGGCCCTGCAGATCGCCGCCGCGATGCTGCGACGGCGGTGGTCGCGCGGGATCGCTTCCCTGGTGGCCGAGATCAAGGAAGCCGAGGACCCGACGGTCGCACTGGACAACGGCAATCGCGGCACCGACCAGTACGGCCGGCCCCTCGTCCTGCGCCCGGTCCTGGAGACCTCGTACCGCCGTCTCCCACCCGACCAGGCCCGTCTGCTGCGCTTGCTCGCCCTCGCTCCCGGCAGGGAGACCGGCACAGACGCGGTCGCGGCCTTGGCCGACCTCGACACGGAAGCCACCGTGCGCCGCTTGGAGGACCTGGCCGCCTCATGCCTCGTCACGCCGATTCGCGCCGACGAAGGTTCAGCCAATGGGGTGCGATGGCGGTTGCACGACTTGGTGCGGGCGTACGCAGCAGGTGTGGCGGCAAGCTGTCCGCGGCTGGTGGCTGAAGGGGCGGCTGCCCGGGCAAGGGTGCTGGAGTTCTATCGTTTGTGTGCGCTGGACGCTGACGCTCTCCTCCGTGCTTCGGAAGAGAGACCCGTTCCTGGTCGCTTTGCCAACCGACGGGAGGCACTGGCATGGCTGGACAGGGAGCGAGCCGCTCTGGTGGGCGCTGTCCAGTGGGCGCGAGAGGAGCCGTACAGTCCCGCTGCGGTCCGCTTGGCCTTGCACTTGATGGGGTACAACCTGGACTGGCGGCGATACTGCCATGACTGGATCGCCATAAGCCGCCCTGCCTGCCAAGCCGCCTACCGGCTAGGTGACCAGGTTTCCGCAGCCCGCATACTGAACAGTCTGGGCTTCGCTCTGCGAGAACTGGGCCACATAAAACAGGCCATGGCCGCTCATACGCGCGCCGGCGAGCTATACCAGACCGCTGACGACGCGCGCGGTGAAGCCAAGGCATGGAACAACATCGGGTTGTGCTTGTTGGCACTTGGCGAGGTGGAGGAGGCGATCGAGGCCCTCACTCATTCGTGGATAATTCACCACGACACCGAATATCTCACCGGAGAAGCTACGGCTCTCCTAAATCTCGGCAATGCCTTTTCTGCAGCCAATCGCCCAACGGAGGCGATAGACGCCTACATCCGTGCAATCGAGCTGCACCATGCCAATGGTGATTTCATTGATGAAGCCAGGAGTTGGAGCAACCTCGGCATCACCCAGAAGGAAACAGGTCATTTCGCCGAGGCGGTTGAATGTTACCTAAGAGCCCAGAAAATCTACCGGGATTTCGGAAACTGGCAGGGCGTAGGCGAAACGTACGCCAATCTTGCAATCGCCCACGCGTCAGTCGGCCGCCACGCCGAATCCCGTATTCTCGGATTCCAATCCGCCGCCGCTTACATCCAAGCCGGCGACACGGTCAACGCCGACAAAGTCCGCGCCTGGGCCGAGGAGCAGCGATAGCTCCGCCCTCGTCACCCAACCTCCACAATCCCCCGCTCCCCCCCCTCCGGGGCAGCACGCACAAGCCGTCAACTCCCCCACCACCTGCACCGCCACATCCGTCATCCCCTCCACCCCATGTGCCTGAAGAACAACCCGAACAGCAGCCCGGGCAACCCACGAACTCACCGCCTCCGCAGGCAGGGTGAAGCCGTACGTGAGCGTGTCCGGAGTGGGCGGCGGCACCTCCGGCAGGTCGGTCGGGACGAGACAGGCCGAGGTGGTGAGCGGTGAGGACATGACGAACTCCCTTTCCGGGACGCGGGCAGGCTCGCGTGATGCACTTCCGGGCGATGTCGGGCCGTAAGCGACCGGTGACCAAACGTAGCTCACAAGTCGGAGTACACGTACTACTCTTCGCGGAAGTCCCAGGTGGACCAGGGACGCGCCACGGCGGCAGACTGACCCCGTCACACAGCCGAACGGGAGGGACGCATGCCGCCGAGGAGCAAGCCGACGGAGCGTCAGAGGCGGTTGGGCGCGGAGTTGCGCAGGATGCGCACCTCTGCCGGGATCAAGACCGAGCACGCCGCCCGGCTGCTGAACGTCCCCCGCACCAACGTGCCCAACATGGAGTCCGGCCGCTCCGGCCTCAGCCCCGACCGCGTACGCACTCTCGCCGCCAACTACAGCTGCACGGACGAGGAGTTCGTCGAGGCACTCGCCGTCATGGCCGCCGAACGCGAGAAGGGCTGGTGGGAGGAGTACCGGGGGCAACTCCCCGACGGCTTCCTCGACATCGCCGAGATGGAATGGCACTCCGCACGACTGCGCATCACCGTCAGCGTGCATCTGCCCGGACTGCTCCAGACCGAGGACCACGCCCGCGCGGTGTTCAAGGCCGTGATCCCACCCCTGCTCACCTCCGCCGCCGACACCCGCCTGGCGCACCGGGTCGACCGGCAGCAAGTGCTCGACCGGCCGGAACCCCCGGCCCTCGACGTCATCCTCCATGAGGCCGCACTCCGTATGGAGTTCGGCGGATCCTCCGTCGCCAAGCGACAGTTGGAGCACCTGCTGCACGCGTCCGAACGCGAGGCCGTGACGATACGCGTCATCCCGTTCAAGGCGGGCGGCTTCCCCGGCGCCGGACAGTCCGTCGTCTACGCCGAGTCGAGCGTCCCCCGCCTCGACACCGTGGAACTCGACAGCACGCACGGCCCGGAGTTCATCGACACCGAGGCCCAACTCGGCAAGTACCGAGCCCACTTCGACGCGGCCGAAGCCGTCGCACTCGCCCCCGCGCCCTCACGGGACTTCATCCGCGCCCTCGCCAACGGCCTCTAGGAGACCCCGTGCCCGACATCACCTGGGAAGACCCCTACTGCGGCGAAGGCGCCAACTGCTTTCGCATAGGCACCGACCCCCACAACAACGCCTACATAGCCATCGCAGGCCAGGAAGACACCTACCTCACCGACACCCGAGAAGCCCTCCGCACCCTCATCCAGGACATCAAGGCCGGCAAAGCAGACCACCTCCTCTGATGTTCCTTCGCTCCGCGCTCATACGGCACGGCATGCGCACCCGTCCATCCGGTAGTGAGGGCGACGCACCTGCCCGACCGCGAGTCCGAAGGAGACGACATGTCCAACAAGCCAGCGAAGCGTGGTGCCCGACTCGGCGGCGCCGCCGCGGCGGCCGTGCTCTGCGCGCTCGGCATGACGCTGAGCGCCGCGCCCGCCCAGGCCGCTGCCGAACAGCGGGCCGCAGGCCCGGTGTTCACCACCTGGGCGACGGATGTGAACGTCCGTCGGGACCCGAACCCGGGCTTCCGCTGCCCAGAGTTCCCCTCCCCCGGCAACTGCCCGCAGGTGGTCGGCAAGGCGCAGCCGGGCGACCAGCTCGAAGTGACCTGCCAGACACGGGGCGAGACGGTCGGCGGCAATCCGAACTGGGTCTTCGTGGACAACCACACCCGGGGTTTCTACGGATGGATGGCGAGCTACTTCATCTCGCACCCGGACAACTGGCTGCCCGGCGTCCCCCAGTGCTACGGGCCGTGACACACCGGCCGCACACCTCTGCCCTCGTCGACCAGCACCTCGACCTGAAACGGCTCCCCGTCTACCCCAAAAAACACACGCCCCACTCCCCTACGAACCGCACCACAGGCACCAGCCAAGGCGACCGCACAGTTCGCGCCGCCCCTACTCGCCGGTCACGTGACCCTCCAGGCCCCGACCCCCACCACACCCACCGCACTCACCTTCGACACCCGCCCACAGAACCGACACCCACCCGGCACCCCACCCGCCCGCCAACTCCTCGCGCATATGCCCCACCACCTTGCCATTCGCACGGTCGAACACCACGAACAGCCCTCCCCCGCCCACACACCCGCCACCGCCGGCCGACCCGGGAACCCCCTCACCCACCCCCCGACCACCACCCCGAACCGTAGTTTCCTACAATCCGTAATTGTGGCCGAACAGAACGTAGTCACCGCCGCCCCGCACCCCTAGCTTGTGGCGCGTGCGCCGACCTCCAGTTCCGCCCCCACTGCCCATGCCGCCCACCCCACCGAACCCGCCCTTCGACGCCCACGCCGCCCGCAGACTCCGTATCGCCCTCGGCATGGGCCCCGAACACGTCGCCTACGGAATGCGCGTGTCGTACGGACTGCCGTACATCACGCCCGACCATGTGATCGCCTGGGAACAGGGCGTCATGGCCCCCGGCAACAGCGAACTCACCGCACTCGCGGGCGTGTTGTGGTGTGCGCCCTGTGAACTCGTCGGCCGTCCCCGCACCTTGCGCGAGCACCGTGCCGCGCGCAATCTCACCGCCGAGGACGTCGCCCACGCCGTCGGGCTCGAACTCCTCGTCTACGTACGGATGGAGGAGACCGGCGAATGGCGCGGCACCGAGCGGCAGTCCGCGATCCTCGCCGAGGTGCTCGCCCTCTCGCTCGCCGACTTCATCACCCTCACCGGCCTCGACGGCAAGCTCGCCGGCCTGCTGCGCAGCGCGGTCACGACGCGCTGGCAGGCGTACGTCCGCCCCGTCAACAAGATGGTCCCGCTGAACCGCCGGCTGCTCGAAGGCATCCTGCAAGAGCTGCACCGCTACTACCAGGGGCAGCTCGCCGCCACCCTCACCTGGTCGGACGGCGCCGCCGCCACCGAGGCGAGCCACACCGGACGCGACTTCCTCGACCGGATCGTCGAGCACTTCTGGACGCGGGTCGACAGCAACACCCCACCGCCGTAAGCCCCATGAGTCTCATGAGCCCCATGAGCGCCATGAGTCTCACAAGCCTCGTGAGCCCCGACTCGTAAGGTCCGGCCCGCCCGTGCTCAGCGCGCTGCCTAGAACACCGACTCCGCCTCGTCCATCCGGTCCTTCGGGACCGTCTTCAGCTCGGTGACCGCCTCCGCGAGCGGCACCATCTCCACGTCCGTCCCCCGCAGCGCCGTCATCCGCCCGAACTCGCCCTGGTGCGCGGCCTCCACCGCGTGCCAGCCGAACCGGGTCGCGAGGACGCGGTCGTACGCGGTGGGCGTGCCGCCGCGCTGGATGTGGCCGAGGATGACCGGCTTGGCCTCCTTGCCGAGCCGTCGCTCCAACTCGTACGCCAGTGCCGTACCGATGCCCTGGAAGCGCTCGTGGCCGAACTGGTCGATCGCGCCGTGGCCGTAGTCCATGCTGCCCTCGGCGGGGTGCGCGCCCTCGGCGACGCAGATGACCGCGAACTTCTTGCCGCGCGCGAAGCGTTCCTCGACCATCTTCACCAGGTGGGCGGGATCGAAGGGGCGTTCGGGCAGGCAGATGCCGTGGGCGCCGGCGGCCATGCCGGACTCCAGGGCGATCCAGCCCGCGTGCCGGCCCATGACCTCGACGACCATCACCCGCTGGTGGGACTCGGCGGTGGTCTTGAGGCGGTCCATCGCCTCCGTCGCGACGCCCACCGCCGTGTCGAAGCCGAAGGTGCGGTCCGTCGCCGAGATGTCGTTGTCGATCGTCTTCGGGACGCCCACGACCGGCAGGCCCGCGTCGCTCAGCATCCGCGCCGCCGTCAGCGTGCCCTCGCCGCCGATCGGGATCAGCGCGTCGATGCCGAACTCGTGGATCATGTCGGAGGCGTTCTCGCAGGCCTCGCGGAGCCGGTCGCGCTGGAGCCGGGAGGAGCCGAGGATCGTGCCGCCACGGGCCAGGATGCCGCTGACCGCGTCGAGGTCGAGCGTGCGGTAGCGGCCGTCGAGCAGCCCGGCGTAACCGTCCTCGAAGCCGATGACCTCGTCGTCGTACTGCGTGACCGCTCGGTGGACGACCGACCGGATCACTGCGTTCAGGCCGGGACAGTCGCCGCCTGCGGTGAGAACTCCGATACGCATCGTGCTGTGTCTCCTGCTCGCTCTGATCGCTCTGCGCGCTTTTGATACCGATGAGTCATTCCGATTGTTTCACGCCCCGGCCGGCACCCCGTCCTGGCGGGCTTCCCGGGCTTCCTGAGCCTCCCGGGCGCCTTAGCCAGCGTCGCGGGTACTGTCAAGAGGGCGCCCGGCCCACCTCGGCGGGCGATGTCCACGAGCATCGAGACGGAACGAAACGGAGAGCACGCGTGACGACCCGCAGCGTGTACGTGACCGGGATCGACCGGGGCGACGGCCGCCAGGTCGTCGAGCTGGGGGTCATGGAACTCCTGACCCGGCAGGTCGACCGGGTCGGCGTCTTCCGCCCCCTGGTGCACGACAACCCGGACCGTCTCTTCGAGCTGCTGCGCGCCCGCTACCGCCTCTCCCAGGACCCGGCGACCGTGTACGGCATGGACTACCCGGAGGCGTCCGCGCTCCAGGCCGAGCAGGGCACCGACGAACTCGTCTCCACCCTCGTCGACCGCTTCCTGCGCGTCGCCCGTGAGTACGACGTCGTCCTCGTCCTCGGTACCGACTTCGCCGACACCCAGTTCCCGGACGAGCTGGCCCTCAACGCCCGCCTCGCGAACGAGTTCGGCGCGTCCGTCGTCGCGGTCGTCGGCGGTCGCGACCAGACCGCCGAGTCGGTGCTCGCCGAGACCCGCAACGCGTACCGCGCGTACGAGGCGCTGGGCTGCGACGTCCTCGCCATGGTCGCCAACCGCGTCGCCCGCGAGGACCGCGCCGGCATAGCCGAGCGCCTCGACTCCCGTCTCCCCGTGCCCTGTTACGTCCTCCCGGACGAGCCCGCCCTCTCCGCCCCGACGGTCGCCCAGATCACCCACGCGCTCGGCGGCAAGGTCCTCCTCGGCGACGACTCGGGCCTCGCCCGGGACGCGCTGGACTTCGTCTTCGGCGGCGCGATGCTGCCCAACTTCCTCACCGCGCTCACCCCGGGCTGCCTGGTCGTCACCCCCGGCGACCGCGCCGACCTGGTCGTGGGCGCCCTCGCCGCGCACAGCGCCGGTACGCCGCCCATCGCGGGCGTTCTGCTGACCCTGAACGAGCGCCCCAGCGACCACGTCCTCACCCTCGCCGCCCGGCTCGCCCCCGGCACCCCGGTCGTCTCCGTGGCCGACACCAGCTTCCCCACCGCCGCCCAACTCTTCTCCCTGGAGGGGAAGTTGAACGCGGCCACCCCGCGCAAGGCGGAGACGGCCCTCGGCCTCTTCGAGCGCCATGTGGATACGACCGAACTGCTCAAGCGGGTCTCCGCGCCCAGCAGCGACCGCGTCACGCCGATGATGTTCGAGCACAAGCTCCTCGAACGCGCCCGCGCCGACAAGCGCCGGGTCGTCCTCCCCGAGGGCACCGAGGAACGCGTCCTGCACGCCGCCGAGGTGCTGCTGCGCCGGGGCGTCTGCGACCTGACCCTGCTCGGTCCGGTCGACGCCATCCGCAAGAAGGCCGCCGACCTGGGCATCGACCTCGGCGACTGCCGGCTCATCGACCCGGCGACCTCCGAACTCCGGGACACCTTCGCCGAGAAGTACGCCGCCTTCCGCGCCCACCGGGGCGTCACCGTCGAGCTGGCCTACGACGTCGTCTCGGACGTCAACTACTTCGGCACCCTGATGGTCCAGGAGGGACTGGCCGACGGCATGGTGTCGGGGTCCGTGCACTCCACCGCCGCGACGATCCGCCCCGCCTTCGAGATCATCAAGACCAAGCCGGACGCCGACATCGTCTCGTCCGTCTTCTTCATGTGCCTGGCCGACAAGGTCCTCGTCTACGGCGACTGCGCGGTCAACCCCGACCCGAACGCCGAGCAGTTGGCCGACATCGCCATCCAATCGGCCGCCACCGCCGAGCAGTTCGGCGTCGAGCCGCGCATCGCGATGCTGTCGTACTCCACGGGTACGTCCGGGTCGGGCGCCGACGTCGACAAGGTGCGGGAGGCCACGGAACTGGTGCGCTCGCGGCGCCCTGACCTCCGTATCGAAGGACCCATCCAATACGACGCGGCAGTTGAGCCGACCGTGGCCGCCACGAAACTCCCCGGCTCCGAAGTCGCGGGCCAGGCAAGCGTGTTGATCTTCCCTGACCTCAACACCGGCAACAACACCTACAAGGCCGTGCAGCGTTCGGCCGGCGCGATCGCCGTCGGCCCGGTCCTCCAGGGCCTGCGCAAGCCGGTCAACGACCTGTCCCGGGGCGCGTTGGTCCCGGACATCGTGACGACGGTCGCGATCACGGCGATCCAGGCCCAGACCTCCGAGACCTCCCAGACCACCGACTCCGCCCCCACCCCGAAGGTGCCCCACCAGTGACCGCGACCCGCGTCCTCGTCCTCAACTCCGGTTCGTCCTCGCTGAAGTACCAGCTTCTCGACATGCGCGACAGCACGGGTGCCGGCGGCCGGCTCGCCGTCGGCCTGGTGGAACGCATCGGCGAGACGACCTCCCGGCTGAAGCACACCCCGCTGGCCACCGGCGGTGAGTCCCGCGAGCGCACGGGCCCGATCGCCGACCACGAGGCGGCCCTCCAGGCGGTCGCGGAGGAGCTGGCGAAGGACGGACTCGGCCTGGACTCACCGGAGTTGGCGGCCATAGGGCATCGCGTCGTGCACGGCGGGCAGTCGTTCACCGAGCCGACGGTCGTCGACGAGACGGTCCTCGCGGAGATCGAGCGGCTGATCCCCGTAGCGCCGCTGCACAACCCGGCGAACCTCACCGGCATCCGTACCGCCCAGGCCCTGCGCCCCGACCTCCCCCAGGTCGCCGTCTTCGACACGGCCTTCCACACCACGATGCCGGAGTCGGCGGCCCGTTACGCGATCGACGTCGCGACGGCCGACGAGTACCGGATCAGGCGGTACGGGTTCCACGGCACGTCCCACGCGTACGTGTCGCGGGAGACCGCGCGGCTGCTCGGGCGCGCGCCCGAGGACGTGAACGTCATCGTGCTGCACCTGGGCAACGGCGCGTCCGCGTCCGCCGTACGGGGTGGGCGGTGTGTGGACACGTCGATGGGGCTGACGCCATTGGAGGGGCTCGTCATGGGGACCCGGTCCGGTGACCTGGATCCGGCCGTCATCTTCCATTTGACGCGTGTTGGCGGAATGTCCACGGACGAGATCGACACTCTTCTCAACAAGAAGAGCGGCTTGATCGGCCTGTGCGGAGACAACGACATGCGGGAAATCCGCCGCCGTATCGACGAGGGCGGCGCGGACGCCCCGGCGGCCCGGCTGGCCTTCGACATCTACATCCATCGACTGAAGAAGTACATCGGCGCCTATTACGCGGTACTCGGCCGGGTGGACGCCATCGCGTTCACGGCCGGGGTCGGCGAGAACGCGGCGCCGGTGCGCGAGGCGGCCGTGGCCGGCCTGGAGGGGCTGGGCGTGGCCGTGGACGGCGCCCTGAACGCCGTACGGAGCCAGGAGGCCCGCCTGATCTCCCCCACCGGCTCCCGGGTCGCGGTGGCGGTCGTGCCGACGGACGAGGAGCTGGAGATCGCGACACAGACATACGCCCTGGTGGTAAGGGACAACTGAACGCACTTCGCGGATATTGACGGGAGTGCCTCACCTGAGCGCTATCCCGCCCCTTTGTGTTCAGGTCATGTCTTCTGCGGCCTTCTACGTCGTCCACCAGGCGGAATATTCCGAAGCGAAACAAACCGATAGGATCGCCCCATGCGCCGTTCGAAAATCGTTTGTACTCTCGGCCCCGCGGTCGACTCCCATGAAATGCTCGTCTCGCTGATCGAGGCCGGCATGAACGTGGCCCGGTTCAACTTCAGCCACGGCACGCACGCCGAGCACCAGGGCCGGTACGACCGGGTCAGGGCCGCCGCCAAGGAGACCGGCCGGGCGATCGGCGTCCTCGCCGACCTCCAGGGCCCGAAGATCCGCCTGGAGACCTTCGCGGAGGGCCCCGTCGAGCTGGTCCGGGGCGACGAGTTCGTCATCACCACCGAGGACGTCCCCGGTGACAAGACCATCTGCGGTACGACGTACAAGGGCCTCCCGGGTGACGTGTCGCGCGGCGACCAGATCCTGATCAACGACGGCAACGTCGAGCTGAAGGTCCTGGACGTCGAGGGTTCGCGGGTGAAGTCGATCGTCATCGAGGGCGGTGTCATCTCGGACCACAAGGGCATCAACCTGCCCGGCGCGGCCGTGAACGTCCCGGCTCTCTCCGAGAAGGACATCGACGACCTGCGCTTCGCCCTGCGCATGGGCTGCGACCTGGTCGCCCTGTCCTTCGTCCGTGACGCCGCCGACGTGGACGACGTACACAAGATCATGGACGAGGAGGGGCGCCGCGTCCCCGTCATCGCCAAGGTGGAGAAGCCGCAGGCGGTCGAGAACATGGACGCGGTCGTCGCGGCCTTCGACGGTGTGATGGTGGCCCGTGGCGACCTGGCCGTCGAGTACCCGCTTGAGCGGGTCCCGATGGTGCAGAAGCGCCTGGTGGAGCTGTGCCGGCGCAACGCCAAGCCGGTGATCGTCGCGACCCAGATGATGGAGTCGATGATCACCAACTCCCGCCCGACGCGCGCCGAGGCGTCCGACGTGGCGAACGCGATCCTGGACGGCGCGGACGCGGTCATGCTGTCCGCGGAGTCGAGCGTCGGGGCGTACCCGCTGGAGACGGTCAAGACGATGTCGAAGATCGTCGCGGCGGCCGAGGAGGAGCTGCTCTCCAAGGGCCTGCAGCCCCTGGTCCCCGGCAAGAAGCCGAAGACGCAGGGCGGTTCGGTGGCCCGCGCGGCCTGCGAGATCGCCGACTTCCTCGGCGGCAAGGGCCTGGTCGCCTTCACCAAGTCCGGCGACACGGCCCGCCGCCTCTCCCGCTACCGCGCCGCCCAGCCGATCGTCGCCTTCACGACGGACGAGGGCACCCGCAACCAGCTCTCCCTGAGCTGGGGCGTCGACTCGTACGTCGTCCCGTTCGTCAACAGCACGGACGAGATGGTCTCCCTGGTCGACCGGGAGATGCTCAAGCTGGGCCGCTTCAAGGTCGGCGAGGTCGTCGTCATGACGGCGGGCTCCCCGCCCGGCGTCCCCGGCACGACGAACATGGTCCGGGTGCACCACCTGGGCGAGGGCGAACACGCCTGACCTGCGGTTTCGGCTGTACGACAGTGAGGGCGCTCCCTGTGGCAGGGGGCGCCCTCGTTTCTTTCGCGACGCTTCCCGCTGAGTACGCTCAGCGCTGCCGGAGGGCGTCGAGTGCGGCCTGTCTGATCCTCTTGGTCCGGCCCCTCTGCGAGACGACGCGCAGGACGCCCTCGTCGGCGATCACACGGACCGCTCTCAGCTGAAGCCAGTCGGACCAGCCGTCGATGAGATCGTCGACGGCCGCTGCCGACATCGAGCCCTCCTCGATCGATTCCAGGACCCCGAGTTCCCGCGCCCGGCGCGCGGAGAAGTCGCGCACGGCCGGCGGGAGGCTCTGTACCCACCGCTCACGCTCGTCCCCCGGAACGCGTTCCAGTACGTCACCGACGACTCCCGATGCCAGCGGACCGTCCTGCTCCAGGGACACCGCCTCGAACAGCAGCGGCAGTGCGCCGGGGGTGTCCAGCGCCACCCGGTAGAGGGACCAGCGGTCGTGCCCGTCGGCGAACGAGGCGTCGTCCTCGTACCGGCCGACGGCCTGGGCGAGCTGCCGCAGCACCTCGCCCAGGGCCGGGGATGGATCAGCAGCCACGTGCTTTGTGCCTTTCCACGGCGACTCGGATGTTCTCTCCATGCGGGAGGAAACGGAGCTTGGAGGCGTGGTCAGAGGAGGTGGTCTGCTTTGCCTGCCTTGATGTCCTGGATGAGGGTGCGGAGGGCTTCTCGGGTGTCGGTGAGGTAGGTGTCTTCCTGGCCTGCGATGGCTATGTAGGCGTTGTTGTGGGGGTCGGTGCCTATGCGGAAGCAGTTGGCGCCTTCGGCGCAGAACGGTTCTTCCCAGGTGATGTCAGGCACGGTGACTCCTCAGAGTTGGCGGGCGATCGTGTGGATGAAGTCCCGCGACGCGCTGGGCGAGAGCGACGCGGCTTCCATCCAGTCCAAGTGGGCACGGTACTTGTCGAGTTGGGACTGGCCGTGGGTGAACTCGGGGCCGTGTGCGGAGTCCAGTTCCACGGTGTCGAGTTGCGGGACGGACCCCTCGGCGTAGGTCACCGCCTGGCCGGCGCCGGGGAACGCCCCTGCCTTGTAGGGGATCACGCGTACGCCGATGTTGTCGCGCTCGGACACCTCACAGAGGCGGTCCAACTGGCCGCGCATCACCTTGACTCCGCCGAACTCGATGCGCAGGGCGGCCTCGTGTACGTAACCGACGTAGGTGATCGCCGGGTGCCAACTCAACAGGGCGAAGTGGCCGGGCCTTAGGTGTATTGATCACGAGCGTCGTCAGCACTGGCAAGGCTCGACCATGACGAAGAGCTCCGGCGTGGTGGAGCTGTCTGACACCGCACCACATGGGAGATCTTCGCGACGGACACGGTTCGCGTGCACCACCTGAGCGAGGGCAAACATGCCTGACGGGCGATTTCGCGACTGCGGGGGCGCCCCCCCCTGACAGGGGAGCGCCCTCCATTCCTGCAATCGGAGTGCTGTCACGCGGTGGGCGGCGCCACCAGTGCCTCCCGCAACCACACGTTGTCGCCCAGTTCCGGATGAGCGGTGGTGATCAACCGCATCGCCTCGGACTTCGCTCGGACGGTCAGCTCTCGCAGCTCGAGCCATGTCATCCGGGCAACACGCGGGGGCAACTCTGTCGTGAGGGTGATGGAGTCACCGTCTCGGTTGAAGGCGTACACATGCTGGGTCAGACTGGCCTCGACCGCGACGTCACTCTGGGTCTCCAGCATCGTTGTGGCGTAGTGCAACATCAGCGCGAAGTCGACCACCGGTAGTCCCGGCAGGCTCACGCCGAGGTCCACACCGTGAACGACAAGCCGCAGATCGGCCTGGAAGAGTTCCAGGCAGAAATCGGAGTTCGTCAGTCCCGGGTGCTCCGGCCGGTCCGATTTCTCCGTCGGCCAGTCCGGGGCCCAGGAAGGGTCCTCGACCCGAGGCTGGAAGGCAAAGATGATCATCGCTACTCCTGTCGCTACCAGATGTTCGCAGGCATCGCGGTCTTGAGGTTGCCGAACTCGTCAACGACGAGCCGGATGCCGTTCTGCCCGTTCGCGCCAGTAGTGACGGCGTCGAAGGCGTAGTCGATGTAGTTGCCGCCTCGGGGGTCGCCCTTGGCCCTAGGGACCTCTCTCCCGAACTGGGCAGCCTCTTCGATGAGTTTCTTGAGCTTGGCACTGTCGATACCCTCCGCGAACACATTGCCCATAACACCCTGGGCGTGGTCGGTACCACCCCACAGATGCTTGTCGTCAATATGCTTGAGGGCTCCTGCAGTGATCGTCCTGCAATTTATGTTGTGCACCAGCACCGGAGTCGCGCCTGCCATCACGAAGTAGGCATGCACGCCCTCCACCGTCATGTCGTAGGTGACAAGCGGCTTCGTGTACGAAGACACACCGACGACCGTGACGGTGTCGTCGTCCAAAGTCTGCAGCCGGTGACCAGCCTGAAGGCTCCCGGCGTCCGTCCATGAGCCGGTAGTGAGGTCGTAGAACGGGTGATCGGTCGTACCGGTGATAGTGCGCTGCCCGCTCGGAGTAGCGACGGTCACGTCGGTGAACCGGGTGTCGCTAGTGGTGCGGTGCGTCAGCACGACGTCGTGCTGTTCAGCAGTCGTGGCGCCCGACCGCGCGTTGAGGACCTGATCCCCGGCCTTGACGTTCTCGATGGCGCGGAGGCTGCCGTCGGCCATCTTGACCAAGGTGCCCGCCACGAAGCTGTGCTTCACACAGAACGACACGCCCTTGGCAAGCCGTGCGTCGATGATGTTCTTCAGCGCCTTGAGGGTCTTGCGTGCCTTGGAGGCCCCCTCGAAGAACTTCGCGATCCCGACACTGACCTTCAGGATGGCCTTGCCCACAGGGATTGCCTTACCGATCAAGGCAACGGCGCCGATGGCGTTGATGGCCGTCCACAGGCAGCTCTCCACGTCAGGGTCGGAGAAGCACTTCTTGGCGTCTTTGACCCCGAGCAGGTCGAGCAGGATCTCGCCGCCGTTCGCCTTCACCCAGTCGATCACGTCCTGGTTGGCAGCCGTCATGGCCGCGCGGTACTGGTCGACGCACTCCTGCCCGCACTCGGCGAGCAGCGCGGCCTCCTCCTCCTTGGTCAGGACGTACTCGGCGGTCGAGCCACCGGACTCCGTAACCTGCTCGCGTTCCTGTCTGGCCCGCTCCCGCTCTTCGGCCTCCGCCTGGTCGGCGGCCTTGTCCGCCTGCTCCGCGTAGGTGTTGGCGTTGGCCGCCGCCCCCTCCGCCTTGGTGGCGTCGCCCTCCGCCTTGGTGGCCGTGCGGTCGGCCGCCGACGCGTCCTGCTCCGCACTGCTGGCGGCCGAGCGGGCGCTCGACGCGTCCTTCTCCGCGTCCGTGGCGTCCTGGTCGGCCTGGGCTGCCGCCGATTCGGCCTCGCCTGCGGCGAAGTTGGCGTAGAAGGCGTCCGTGCCTGCCTGCGCGTCGTACTTCTGGGCGTTCGCGTCAGCCTTCTTCGCGGCTGCCGCGTCGATCGCCGCCGCGGCAGCGGAAGCATTCGCAGCCGCTGCGGAGTTGACCGCCTGTACGGCGTAGTCCGCCGCGTCGGCCGCCGCCTGGAGGGCGATCTTCGCGTCGCCTGCGGCCTTGTCGGCGAGTGCCTTGGCCGTGGCCGCCGCCTTCTTCGCCTCGTCCGACTTCGCCTTGGCCGCAGTTGCCTGCTGCTCGGCGAGGGTCTTGGAGGTCTGCCCGATCAGCACCGCGTACGCCGCCGAGGAGTCGGTCTCGCGGTACGGGGAACCCACGCTGATCGCCTCGTCGGCCGCCTTGGTCGTCGCCGTCGCGGCGTCCCGGGCGCCCTGCGCGTACTGGGCCGTGGCAAGGGCGTACCCGGCGGTCTTCGCCGACCACGCGGCCGTCTTGGCGGCCTCGGCCACCGCCGCGGTGGCCTCCTTGCGCGCGGTGATCGCCGCGGCCTGGGCCTTCTTCGCCTCGGCGTCCGCCAGCCTGGCCTTCTCCTTCGCGGACGCCGCCGCGTCGATCGCCTCGGCAGCGGCGGCGTGCGCGGTCGCAGCAGCCGCGTGGGTCTTGGCGTACGCCGACTGGGCCGCGTCCGCCGCGGACCGGGAGCGCTTGGCCGCCCCCTCGGCCCGAGTGGCCGCCGCTCGGGCGTTCACTGCCGCGGTGCTCGCCTCGTTCGCCGCCGTACGGGCCCTGCTCGCCGCGCCGGCCGCCTCGTTGGCGGCGGAACGTGCCTCCGTGGCCGCCTGCCTGGTCTCGCCCGCCGCCTGGGTGCCCTCGGCAGCCGCGGCTGCGGACTCCAGCGCCGCCGCCCGCGAGGCGGTGGCGCTCTTCTCGTGCTCGGCCCTGACCGCCTGGTTCCGCGCGGTGAACGCGCGCGCTTCGGCGTCCTCGGCCGCAGCCAGTCTCTCCGCTGCCGTCGAACCCGCGGTCTCCGCGGCCGTACGCGCCTGCCCTGCCCTGGCCTGCTCGTCCCGCGCCCGGTCCTCGGCCGCGCCCGCCTTCGCGCGCTCGCTCGCCGCGAGGTCGCGCTCCCGCTCCGCGGTGGCCTTCTCGGCCTCCGCGATCCCGCGCTGGCGCTTCGCCTCGGCGGCCTGGGTCTTGGCCGTCTGCTCGGCCTTCTCGGCCGTCGCGCGGGCGCTCTTCGCGGTGGCCGCGTTGGCGGCGGCCTCCGTGGCCAGCTTCGCGGCCGACTCGGCCGCGGCCTTGGCCTGTGCCTTCGCCTCCAGCGCAGCCGTCTTGCGGAACTCGGTGTTCAGCGCGTGCGTCTGGGTCTTCGCCAGCGCCAGCAGCGTCTGGGAGTCCGCCACCGTGGCCTTCGCCGCGTTCGACGCGGTCAGTGTGGCCTTCGCCGCCGCCAGGGTGGCCGCGGCCGATGCCTTGGCGACCTGCACGGACTGCTGCGCGTAGAACAGACCCCGACCGCGCGGCAGTTTCGCGGTGTCCGCGATCGCCCACGCCTTGGTCTGCTGGGCGCTCGCGGCGTCCGCGGCCGTCTTGGCCCTGGTTGCCGCCGCGTCCGCCAGGGTCACCTGCGCGGCGGCCTTGGTCCTCGCCGCGTTCAGGTCCGCCGTGGCCTTGGTGAAGACCGCGGGCTTCGGGTAGGAAGCGGATCCCTTGTTCGCGGCCCAGTACTTCTGCCAGTACAGGATCTGGTCCGCCTGCCAGGCCTGCCGCACCGCCTCAAGCATGGCGTCCGTGGCGACCCGGACCTCCTTCGCCGCGGTGGCCTTGGCGGTGACGATCGCCTTCCGCTGCTCGGCCTGGCCGACGTACTCCGTCTCCCACTCCGAGTAGGCCACCAGGACCGGTCCGGTCAGTACCCGGTAGTGGTCGATCGGGTTGGCGCTGTCACAGGCCGCCCAGGCGGTCTTCAGTGCCTCGACCTCGGTGCGGAACTCCAGCGAGTCAGGCTCGGGGGCCTTGGTCGCGAAGCCGCCGAAGCGCAGGAAGGTCGCGACGTCGTTGGCCGAGGAGTAGCCCAGGTTGCTCGTGTCGAGCAGCGCACTCCCGGCGAAGCTCTTGTACGCGGCAGCCCAGGTGTCGTCGCCGGTGCCGAAGGCATCGAGCACCTTCTTGGCCTGGTCCAGCGCGGCCTGGCCGGGCCGCGGAGTCGGGTTCTCCGAAGCCTTGGTGTACAGGTCCTGCTGTGTGCCGAGGGTGAAGGCGACGATGTCCTTGCCGAACTCGGGCGCGTGATAGTCCCGGCCTCCGAAGGAGTTCTCCGCGGCGTAGGGCTTGTTGGCGGTGTTCAGCTTGTCCTGGCGGTCCCGGAAGGCGTGCGCGGCTGCGATACCCGCGTCCCTGTCCCGGGTACTGGCCTGGCCCCACTCGCCCAGGAGTGCGTCCGGGGTCACGAACGCGCGCAGCGCGGCGTCCGTGCCGGTGAGCTTCGTCGCCGCGACCGCGTTCAGCTCGGGCCCGGCGAACTGCACGGCCCGGCCCGCCTGGCAGCGGTCCTTGCGGGCCTGCTCGCCGAGGCTGATACGGAGGGTGCGCTCGTACGGGTTGGTCGGGTTGTCCCCCGGCTCGTCGGAGGCCGCGGGGGCGGCGGACACCAGTCCGCCGAGCACGGCGACAGCGGTCGCGAACGCAACTGCCGCGAACCTGCTCTGTGTTTGGCCTCGTCGAGGTCTTCTTCGGGTTGTTCGCACGTCGATGCCTGCCTGGATGGTCGGTCCGGAAGATCGGTCTCGTCCGGCAGGAAGAAAGCACGACGAACACCCGGCCACAGCCGGCCGGTGGTGTCACCGGCGGCCTGCCGCGAAGGAAAAAGTCAGGAAGCTCTGAGACCCCCGTCTCTGTGCGCATGCGGTCAACACGCGCCCCCCGCCCTCCTCCTCCCGCACAGCCCTGTGGCCCGGCCCCGCCAAACGGCGGCGGGCCGGGCCACAGGCCTCGGTGCGGCTCCCGAACGGGACTTCCGAGGGGTCAGGTCGTGAACTGGTGCAGGCCGGGAACCTTCAGCGTGCCGCCGAACTGGCCCGCCTGCGTGACCTTCACGTTCGTGAAGTAGATCAGCGGGATGTTCAGGGGCGGCGGGCTCTTCGGGCTGAACGTCACCGGTATCAGGCCGAACAGATTGCCCGAGATGCTCTCCGTGTACATGACCGTCTTGCCGTTGGTGATCGTGGACGTCGAGCCCTTGGCCGCCTGCACGTGGTAGGTCTTGCCCGAGGTGTCGTCGGTGACCAGCTGGTGCAGGTCGCCGATGTCCGTGCCGTCGGAGATCACGTACTTCAGGACGTCCTTGACCGTGCCGTCGGCGGTGCGCACCTTCACGATGCCCTGGTAGTCCGCGCCCTTGAGCAGCAGCGAGCTGGCCTGGAGGGTCCACGGCTTGTCGGGCAGCCGGATGGTGTTGTCGACGCCGCCGAGGTCCTCCGTGGCGACCGGGCAGTCGTCCACGTCGGTCGTCGAACTCGCCGAGGGGGTCGGGGAGGCGGTGGCCTCGTCGGCCGCCGCCTCGGCGGCCTCCGTGGTCGTCTCCGTCGCCTTGGCCGCCGTGTCGGTGGTGTCCTTGAGGACCTCGGTGACCTTCGGCGTCGTGTCCTTCACCGTGGTGGTGTCGGTCGTGTCCTTCTCGGGCGTCTCCGCGGCCGGCGCCGCCGACGCGGTCGGCGTCGGGGTGGCGGTCGGCTCGCTGGTCTCCGTCGACTCCGTGGAGGTGGTCGTCGTGGACGTCGAGTCGCTCGACGATTCGTCGCCGCCCGTGAAGATGTCCACGATCGCGTCGCCGATGGTCTCCAGCAGGTTGCCGCTCTCCTCGGTGGCGCTCGCGCTCGCCGAGGGGGTGGGCGTGGCCGTGTCGCTGTCGCCGCCGGTGTCACCGCTGGACGTCGTCTTGCTCGCGGAGGGCGTCGGGGTCGGCGTCGCCCCGTCGTCGGAACCTGAATCCGACGAGGAGGAGTCGCTCGGCGTCGAGCCGGAGTCCGTGGCGGAGGCCGACGGGGTCGCCGTCGCCTCGTCCTCGCCGGAGGAGCTCTCGGTGGCGGTCTCCGACGGGTCGGCCGACGCCGAGGCGTCCTCCGCCATCGCCGCGACGCAGTCCTTGTACTCCTCGGCCTTCTGACTGTTCGTCGTCGGCTGGTCGTCGGCGTTGGCGAGGGTCGGCGTGAACCCCATGCCCATCAGCACCGCGGTAGGCATCGCCGCCAGGGCTATCGCCTTTCCGGCCGGCATGTGGAACCTGGTGAACAGCGGCTTCCTCGGGGCCGCGTGCCGCGGCCCGGTTCTCCCTCGGGACCCGTCCACATCGGTCCCGTGGGTCACCTCGTCAGCCGGCACTGTGCCTCCCGTTCGCCCCGTTCACCGGGCTCGTTCCTGACAGATCGTTCGGCTCGTCCGACTTGCTCATGTTCAGTGCGCCCGACTCCGCCACCGGGTCCGAGTCCGCTCCGCCGGCGGCCTCGGCCGCCACAGGGGTCTCGGGGGCCACAGGGGCCGCAACGGTGGGGTCGGCGTCCGTGCTCTGGCCCGCCGGCTTCGCGGGCTCTCCGTACTTCGACTCCGGCTCGCCCGGCGCCCAGGCGATGGCCAGCGCTCCGCCGATCATCGACAGCAGGAAGCCCATGAGGAACCCGCCGAAGTTGGAGACCGGAAGGGACACCAGGGCCAGCAGGATCGCGGCGGTCCCGGCGAAGGTCCGTACGTGCTTCTGGAACCAGAGGCTGATTCCGAGTACGACGAGCAGCACGCCGATGATCAGTGACCCGGCGCCGGCCGTCGTCGACATCGCCATCGTCAGACTGCCGATTTTGAGGTCGAAGTACGGGAAGTACATGATCGGGAAGCCACCGAGGAGGACCAGCAGCCCTGCCCAGAACGGACGGGCGCCCCGCCAGTCGCGGAACTTCCGCTTGAAGACGCGAAGATAGTGCTCGTCCTGCGCGGGCGACTCGGCGTTCATGGAAAACAGCTCCCTGGAGCGGTGTTGCCGTGATGAGTGTTGTTGCGTGTTTGGGAGAGCGAACGGGCGGGGCACCATCGGGCCCCGCCCTTCACTGAGTGCCTAGTAGCACTCGGCGTCGGTGCCCTTCGACAGCTTCATCGAGAGACCACTGAGCTTGAAGGTTCCGGCGGTGGTGGCCCACGCCGTCTGCTTCACGCCGGTGAGCGTCGCGGAGTCGGCCTGCTGGGCGAACCCGGCCTTGCTGGCCCGACCGGACTCCAGCTCCTCCGTCTTGACCTTCGGTCCCTTGGTGATGGAACCGGCGGCCACACCGATGTCGATGTTGCTGAACACCGCATCGGCCTCGAGGTCCGAGACGTCGATGTACAGGTTCTCGGCCTTGACCGGGGTCGCGCCCCCGCCGGCTTCCAGCCGGAGGGTGACCGATCCGAGGACCGGGATGTTCGGCGTGACCACGGACTGGCACATGTTGGTGATGTCGGCGGAGTTGAACGCCGAGACCGCGACGGGGTTGATCTTCCCGCCGGGACCGACGTCAACCGCGCCGTACTGTGAGAACCCCTTGCCTTCGAGCAGATCCGCCGTGACCTTGAAGTCCTGGCCGGACACACTGAACGAAGCGGCGAGAGCACCCTGCGCGAGGGCGACACCTATACATGCCGTAGCGGCGACGCTGGGCACCATCACCACAGCGAAGCGCTTCCATCTGGTCCCGCCACGCACTTGGGACTCCATATTTCCTCCTTCTCGGACGTACATCTCCTGGCCCTGACTGCCCCATGACGGCGGCTCAGCCGGGCAGGGATGGGAGAAGTGCTACGTCCTCGGTAAGGAGAGCGCCCGCGCTCGACGGCGCGAACAGCGCCCGAATCACCGGCGATCACCCCCGAGCGACAACCACTGGTCGCGCCTGACACACATCACGCACAACCTTGCCGGACAGGCTCCACCGGAAGGCGAAGACCCCCCTGCCCGAGAGCCGGCGCCACTGCCGCCGACTCTGCCCGGTGGGGACCCAACAACTCCCGTCCGGCCGACTGGCTGTCGGGGTACGGGATAGGACCGAGCGTCGCCGATCGTGGTGCATTCTCGCCGCCCGCACAAGGGGGTTCGTTACTGGCTAGTAACGGGCAGATAACCGAGCGGCGACCCGCGGGTGTCACTCGACAACGCTGGGTGTCCTTCGAGGGGGTGACAAACCATCCACTTCTCGCCCCAAACCCGACAGTGCGACGCCTCTGACTTACTCCAAGTAACAGCGGTCGCGATTACCAAGATTTGGTAAAGCGCGACCGCATGAGCACTCGATCGGCAAATTCTTCACCTGGGCAACACCCGTCGCGATGTTTAGCGACAGGTCAGACCACTGATCGGACGGCACCTCCGCCGCCGCCCGACCGGCTGCCCGACCGACCGGTCAGAACAACGCCCGCGCCAGCGCCCGCCGGGCCACCAGGACCCGGGGGTCGTCCGCGCCGACAACCTCGAACAGCTCCAGCAGCCGCAGCCGTACGGCGTCCCGGTCGTCGCCCGCCGTACGCGCGACCGTCTCGGTGAGCCGCCCGAAGGCGTCCTCGACATGGCCGCCCACCAGGTCCAGGTCGGCCGCGGCGATCTGCGCCGCCGCGTCCTTGGGCTTCTCGGCGGCGTCCCTGCGCACCTGCTGCGGGTCGAGATCCTGCACGCGCTGGAGCAACTCCGCCTGCACGAGGCCGAGTTTGGCCTCCGTGTTGCCGGGGTCGTCGCCCAGTACGTTCTTGTACGCCTGCACCGCCCCGCCGAAGTCCCCCGCGTCCAGGGCCTGTACGGCGGCTTCGAGCAGCGCGTCGTACGGGCCGGCCGGGATCGTCTGGGGGTCGGGGGCCTGCCGGTCGCCGGGTTCGGCCTCCGCGTCGACGACCAGGCCGGTGAGGCCGAAGCGCTGCTCGGCGACCTGGACCAGCTGGTCGAGGGTCTGCCGGATCTGCGCCTCGCCCGCGGCGCCCTGGAAGAGGGGCAGGGCCTGCCCGGCTACGACGGCGAAGACGGCCGGGATTCCCTGGATGCCGAACTGCTGCATCAGCATCTGGTTGGCGTCGACATCGATCTTGGCGAGGACGAAGCGGCCGTTGTACTCGACGGCCAGCCGCTCCAGGACGGGGCTCAGCTGCTTGCAGGGCTCGCACCACTCGGCCCAGAAGTCGATGACGACGGGCACCTCGGTGGAGCGCTGCAGGACATCGAGTTCGAACCCGGCCTCGTCGACGTCGATGACGAGGTCGGCCGGGGAGACGGCACCTCCGCCACCCTGCCGGGCGGCTTCGGCACGAGCCTGCTCCGCCTTCGACTTGGCCTCCTGGGCCGCCTTCACCGCGGCGAGGTCGACGACTCCGCTCATGGACATGTTCCGTGGCTGCATGCGTCTATCCTCCCCCGTCCCGCGCGCACATGTGAAAGGCGTAGTGAAAAGCTGTCCCGGTCGGTGGACACGGCTTTCGCTACGGGTCGTAGCGTAACGGCAGCGGTGGCCCCCTGTGAAGCAATACCCAGTGATCTGCCTCACCACCGCTCGGGAAGGAGCGGATCGGAAACGGCCGGTTATGGTCATGCCATGCAGAGCCGCACCCCCGCAGGTCGTACGGGGCGTCCCCGTAGCGTCGCCGCGGACACCGCGATCCTGGCGGCGACCCGGGCCGCGCTGGTGGAACTCGGCTGGTCCAAGCTGACGTTGGGGGACGTGGCGACCCGCGCGGGGGTGGCGAAGACGACCCTCTACCGCCGCTGGCCCGGCAAGAACGAGCTGGTGGTCGACGCGGTGGCGGAGTTGTTCGACGAGCTGGAGCTGCCCGACCGCGGCAGCCTCGCCGCCGACATCGAGGGCGTCGTCCTCCAGTTCGCGACGATCCTGGCCCGCCCGGAGGCCAAGAGCGGACTGATGGCCGTACTGGCCGAGTCGACGGTCGACGACGCCCTGCGCGAACGCATCCGCGACTCGATCGTCGACCGCCAGAAGCGCCTGGTCCTGGAGGGCCGCTCCCGCGCCCAGGCCCGCGGCGAACTCCCCCCGGAGCCGGACCAGGAGACGGCGTCCAAGAACGCGGACCTGATCTTCGACGTGGTGGCGGGCTCGGTGGTACACCGCACCCTGATCAGCGCGGAACAGGTGGACACCTCTTGGGCCCAGCGCTTCACGGCCCTGCTACTGGGCGGCCTGAACGCGACGGCCCGACCGACCGACCCGACGGCACCGGGGACGACGACGTCGGTGGCTTGACGGGGGCTGGGAGGGGAGGGTTGACGGGGGCTGCGCGCAGGGGGCTTGACGCCGACCGAGCCCCGCCAACCCTCAGGCCACGCAAGCCCCTTGGCGCCCGCCGAGCCCGGGGCCCCAGCCCCTGACCAGCGCTGCCGGTCACCCCGCCAACCGATCCACCACCCCCTGCACCCCCACCCCCCGCAACCCCCCATCCCCCCTCCGCACCCTCCCCCAAGCCGCCCGCCAGGCGTGTATGCGGTGGCCGGGCTGGCCGCAGGCCAGGGCGTAGGAGATCAGTAGGGCCTCCGACGGGAGGCGCAGGCCTGACAGGACGTCTGCCAGGGTGCTGCGGGGGAGGGGGCCGAAGCCGGAGTCGGTGGCCCGGTCCTGGAGTTCGCGCAGGGACGGGTGGCCGGCGTCGTGGCGCAGGCGGTGCATCGCCTCCAGTAAGTGCGCGGGCTCGTAGACCAGTTCGAGGCGTCGGCCCCGGCCCCGGCGCGGCACCGACAGGACGGAGGCCTCGCCGCGGTCCCTCGGGCCCGCCGACGTCGCCGTCTTCTCCCACCTGCTCCGCGCCTCGTGCTCCGCCGCCCCGCACACCACCGCGTACACCTCCACCACCGCGCACTTGGGCAGCACGCTCCCGCTGTCGGCCCGCGAAAGGGTCACCGCCGAGCAGCCCGGCCGCCCCGCGCGGTCGGCCATCTCGCGATAGGTGAGCCCGGCACGCTCCCGCAGCGACCGCAGCCATCGCGCCAACTCGAAGTACGGGGCCGACTCCGTAAGATCCGCTTTTCGACGTCCCATCACATTCCCCTCCTCGACGCCCGCCGGTTCGGTCTTCGCCTGTCTCCCGTTTTCTTCCGTGGATGATCGAAATTCAATGGGCCGGGATTCAATCGGACCGAGCCGCTCCTCCGGACACCAAACGGCAGGATGGCGGGTTGGGAAGCCATTGGTCCAGAACTCGTGATGGTTGATTCAACCTTGTCCGGAAACCAGAGGAAACAATCCGGCCGCAGGAATCGGCTCACGGCATCACAAGCGCGGGTACGCACAGCTTGCGGGGCTTCTCGGGGCCGGACCGTAAATTCTGGAGAACATTCTGTCCGGCACCACGGCACAGGTTAGCCCTTGCGGCGATCTCGCCCGGTCTGCTGGCATGTCCCAGGACCGCACGGATTCGCACATGCCGCTGACCACAACCGGAGGCCCAGAATGTCAGATTCCGCTGCCGAGAAATTCGATGCCCTGGTCGCGCTGATTCGGGATGTGAAGCCGAGTCTGAACAACACGCAGATCACCCCGGAGCATTCCGTCGTCGAGGATCTCGGACTCGACTCCCTCGACATATTGCAGCTTTCCCGGAAGGTGAACCGCGACTTCGGCGGCACCTTCGACCTGGAGGAGTGGGAAAGCGACTCGGACACCCACCACAGGTCGGTCGGCTCGATTCTCCGGCACATAGACCCGGCGACCGTATGAGCGCGGACACGGGCACGGAAACGAGCACGGGCGCAGACCCGGGGTCGCCGAGCGAACACCGTCGCGTCGCCCTCGTCACCGGCGGCTCCCGGGGCATCGGCGCCGCCGTCTGCCGGCGGCTCGCGGGCGACGGACACACCGTCCACCTCGTCTACCGCGACGCCGAGGACGCGGCGGAACGCGTCGTCAAGGAGATCACCGCCACCGGCCGCCGCGCCGTCGCCCACCGCGCCGACGTGTCCGACGAGGCGCAGGTACGCGCGCTCGTCGACGCCGTCGTCGAGCGGGAGGACCGCGTGGACGTCCTGGTCAACAACGCGGGCGTCATCGACGACCGGCTGCTCGCACTGACCAGGACGGCCCAGTGGGAGCACGTGATCCGGGTCAACCTCGGCGGCCCCTTCCTGATGTGCCGCGCCGTCGTCCCCCTCATGCTCGAACGCTCCTGGGGCCGGATCGTCAACATCTCGTCCAATTCGGTACGCCAGCCCGGCCCCGGCCAGACCTCCTACGCCGCGTCGAAAGGCGGCCTGGAGGCACTGACCCGCGGTCTCGCCGCGGAAGTGGGCCACAAGGGGATCCGCGTCAACACCGTGGCCCCCGGTGCAATCCGCACCGATATGACGGCGGCCCTGGCCGGCCGGCTGGGAGTCGGTCCCGAAGGGGCGGGCTGGGGTGTGCCTGAGGACATCGCGGGTCTCGTCGCTTTTCTGGCGGGCGACGAGGCCGACTACATCCAGGGACAGACCTTCACGGTCGACGGCGGCCGGCAGGCCATGCGTCCGCGCGGCTCGAAGAGCGGCGCATGAGGAAGCGGGGAGAAATGACGGAAACAGCATCCGAGGCCGCCGGCAACGCACCGCCCGCCACTCGGCGTCTCCTGTACTGGGAGGACCTGAAAGAGGCCTCCGCACGCAGCTACGGCCCGGTCGTCTTCAGCAGCGAACTGCTCGACCAATTGCTGAACCTGCTCGGCGAAAAGCACCCGATCCACGACAGTGGCGCCTTCGCCGAGTCGGTCGACCGGCGCCAGCGCATCATTCCCGGCGGATTCATCCACGCAATCACCTCGGGCTGGGTCGTGCGGCACGGCAGCGCGGGCGCGGTCCTCGGTCTGCGCTCCATGAATTGGGACTACGTACGGCCGCTGTATCCGGACACACCGTTCTGGTTCACCACCGAGACCGAGCACAGCGAATTGATCGACGACCGGTGCGGTCTCGTGAGAACGGTGCGTCGCGTGCATACGGAAGATGACCGGGTGTACGCGATAGGACGGCTGAGCGTCGTGTTCATGCGGCGTTCGTGGCGTGACACACGAGTCGAGGAACGCACCAGGGCGAAGGCCGGGCAGCGTCAGAAGGGGGTCTCTTCGTGAGTTTCGAGGAATGCCGTCCGCTGAAGGGCCGGGTGGCGCTGGTCACCGGCGGCTCCCGGGGCATCGGCGCGGGTATCAGCCGCAAACTGGCCGCCTGGGGCTGCACGCTGGCCGTCAACTACGTCGACCGGGCCGGCCCGGCGCGCAGGCTCGCGGCCGAGCTGGAGGAACTGGGCACGAAGGTCACCCTGCACCAGGCGGACCTCGGCGAAACGGCCGCCGTGGCCCGGCTCCTGGAGGAGGTCGGGTCGGTCCACGGCGACCTCAACATCCTCGTGCAGAACGCGGCGGCCACGAAGTTCATCGCCCTGGAGGACGCGACCCCGGAGCAGTGGCAGTTCGTCCAGGACACCAACGCCCGCGCCACCTGGCTGCTGGCCAAGCACGCGATCCCCCTGATGCGGGACCGCCCTGGCGCCCGTTTCATCACCATCACCAACTCCACGACCCAGCGGATCGTGCCGCGCGCCGGCCTCTTCGGCGCCGCCAAGGCCGCCCTGGAGAACCTCACCAACTACCTCTCGTACGAGCTGGCCCCGTACGGCATCGTCGCCAACTGCGTACGCCCCGGCCTCGTGCAGACCGACGTGTTCAACGTACGGCCCGACTTCGCGGGCGGTGTCCTGCACGAGATGGCCGTCACGCCCTGGCGGGACGGGCTGATGACCACCCCGGAGAACAGTGCCGACGTGGTCGCCATGCTCTGCCTCGACGAGGCCAGCTGGATTGCCGGCCAGACGATCACCGTGGACGGCGGCTACCAGCTGTGGGGCAACCTCGGCGCCCGCCGCGACCCCCGGGCGGGACAGCAACAGCAAGGGCAGCAAGGACAGCAGGAGCAACAGCCCGGCCCGGTGCCCTCATGAGCGGCACCAAGGGCGCGACGCGCACGAAGGACACGAGCGGCATCGTCATCACCGGCACGGGAGTGATCACCGCCGCCGGTACAGGCCCCGGTCCCGTCCTCGACGCCATGCTGTCCGGCACCACCCTGTTCGCCGACCGGCCCGAGCACGCCTGGCTGCCCTGGCCACTGGCCGACATGGGCCTGCCCGGTATCCCCTGGCCCGAGGGCGACACCTGGGCCAACAACCAGAAGTACGCCAGTGCCACCGCCCACGCCGCGGTGGCCGCCGCCCGGCTCGCGCTCGCGGAGGCGGGCGGGGCGGAGAACCACGAGGAGGCGATCCGCTGCGGCACAGTCGTCGCGACGGGCATGGGCGGCGGCGACGAACTCACCGAGGTCATCCCCAAGTTGGCGGTCAAGGCCGAGACCGACCCGAGGCCACTGGCGAAGCTGCTGTACGACGAGGTGCCCGACTACACCTATCTGCGCGGAATCCCTTCCCAGATAGGCCAGTTCGTCTGCATGGCGGCGGGCTTCCTGGGCTCCAACCTCGCGATGTACGGGGAGTCGGGCGCGAGCGGCCTCGGCACGCTGGCGGCGGCGATGCGACTGCTGCGGGCCGGCGAGCTGGACCGGGTCCTGGTCGTCGGGGTCCAACCGCCGCTCTCCGCCATCGTGTTGGCGGCCCTGGACAGCGAGGAGGCCATCGGCACGAACGCGGGCTCCGGCGCCGGACCCTTCGACCTCGACCGGGCCGGCATCCTGCTCGGCGAGGGCGCGGCGGCCCTGATGGTGGAGCGCGCAGAGGTCGCGCGGGCGCGGGGCGCGCGGGTCGTCGCGGAGGTGGCGGCCTGCGAGACCCTGTGCGCGGCCGACCGTACGAGCGCGCTCGACGGGGCGGTCTCCGCCGTACTGGAGGAGGCCGGGCGGCGGCCGGACCTGTGGTGGGCGCACGGCTCGGGTTCGGTGGCGTCGGACCTGGACGAGTGCCGTACGGTCGGCCGGTTCGCGGCGGGCGTGCCCGTCACGTCGAGCAAGGGGACCATCGGCAACACCTTCGAGTGCGCCGGTCTGATCGACGTCGTGCTGGCGATCGAGGCCCTGGACCGCGAACTCGTCCCGCCCGTGGGCCTGTTGCGCAAGCCCGACCCCGCGCTCGGCGAGCTGGACTTCGTCCACGGCGCGGCACGCCCCGTCGCCAGGACCGGCAGCGCGCTCGTGACCACGTTCGGCCCGACCCCCCGCTCGACGACGGGGGGAGCGGCGATGCTCACCAGGGGGAGCCAGTGACGAACGAGAAGCACGGGCACGGCGCCGATGTGGTGATCACGGGGATGGGGGTCGTGACCCCCAACGCGGGCTCGGTGGAGTCCTTCTGGGAGGCCAATCTGACCGGGCGGTCCGGGCTGTCGTACGAGCGGCGGATGGATCTGTCGCAGCTGCCGTGCGGCTGGGTCGCCGGGATCATCCCCGATGACATCAAGAAGTCGGTCGAGGACCGGGCGGGCGCACCCGGCCGTTCCTGGACGGACATGCTGCTGCACGCGACCGTCGACGAGGCGCTGCGCGACGCCCGGGTCGAGGGTCCGCTGGACCGCCCGGCCGGTCTGCTGTGGTCCCGGGTGTCGCCGGGGCCGAGCGGCACCTTTCCCGAGGAGTACGTCGCGTACATGGAGACGGTCGCGGCCCGCTACAAGGAACTGGGCGACGACCGCGCGGCCACCCTGCGACGCCTGCGCGCCGAACGGGCCGAGCGGGTCGAACAGGCGGCACGCACAGGACGATCCGCCTCGGACTCCGCGTCTTCCGCCGACGCCGCCGAGGCGACGACGTTCCCGAACGCCGTCGCACGGCGCCTCGGCACCCCGCTGGTCACCATGGGCCTGGAGGCGACCTGCGCGGGCGGGCTGCGCGCGATCGCGGAGGCGGCCCGGCTGCTGCGTACCGGCCGGATCGGGCTGGCGGTGGTCGCGGCGAGCGTGTCCCGCAACACGCACTATGTCCTGTCCCAGTACGGGCAGTTGATGGCGCTGTCGCGCTGGAAGGGCGCGGCGGAGCAGGCCTCGATGCCGTTCGACAGCCGGCGTTCCGGGATGGTGATCAACGAGTCGTCTGCGGCGCTCGTCCTGGAGACGGCGGAGCACGCGCGGCGGCGCGGGGTGGACACGGTGCACGCCGTCATCGACGGCTGGGGCCTCGCGGTGGACATCAGCCATGTGACCGCGCCGCGCATCGACACCGTCGAGCGGGTGGTCCGGGGCGCGCTCGCGCACGCGGGTGTCGCGCCGGACGACATCGACACCGTCAACGCGCACGGTACGTCGACCCGTCTGAACGACATCACGGAGGCCCGCGCGCTGCACCGGGTCTTCGGGAGGCGGATGCGGGAGATCGACGTCTGCGCGGTCAAGTCCCTTACGGGGCACGGTTCCGCGGCCTCCGGAGTGGTGGAGTCGACGGTCGCGGCACTCACCCTGTGCCGGGGCGTGGTCCCGCCGGTGGTCACCTGCACGGAACCGGACCCGAAGTGCGATGTGCGGACCTCGCTCACCCCGGTCGAGCGGCCGGTGGACACCGTACTGAAGAACTCCTTCGGTTTCGGCGGCCAGTACGCCTCGATGGTCTTCCGCCGACCGCCCAACCCCCGCCCCGCACCGGCGACTTCGGGAGCAGAGCACTGACGTGGAACCCGAGGACGAACCCGAGGAAGAACTCGACGTGGAACTCGACGTGGAACTCGAATTCGACGTCATCGATCCACCCGGCAGGCCGGAGGCGACCGTCATCTGGCTGCACGGCATGGGCCAGGACTCCGGGACCCTGGCCCCGGTGGCCCACCGGACCGGCCTGACCCGGCCCGGCTCCCGGGTACGCCATGTGTTCCCGCGCGCCCCTCGCCAGTCACCCGGACTGGCGGGGGGCGTGCCCGCGCGCGCCTGGTTCCGCCAGCGCGTGTTCTCCCTCAAACACGCCGACCTGCCCACCCTCCTCGCCACCGAACAGGCCCTGCACCGGCTGGTGTCGACCGAGTCGGCACTGACCGGACCGAAGCGTGTCCTGCTCGCGGGCTTCTCCCAGGGCGCGTCCATGGCCCTGATCACGGCCCTGCGCCACCCCGAGCGACTGGGCGGCCTGATGCTCTACGACCCTTTCCTGACCGGCGAGTTGGCACTCGCCGAGACCCGGTCACCGGCCAACTCCGATCTGCCCGTGTGGATCGGCCAGGGCCGGTTCGACTGGGTGGTCCCGCTGGCGATCGGCGAGTCCGTCCGCGATCTGCTCAACTCGTGGGAGCAGCCGCTGTCCTGGCACGTGTACTACGACTACCCGAACAACCACGAGCCGTTCAGCGGCGCCGCCGCCGATCTGCGGGCCTTCTTCGACGACGTGGTGGCGGGCGGGGGCGGACCGGAGTGATCGGCGTCTGGGCGGCACCACTCGTCGTGCCCGCCGACCGCGTACGCGCCTGCCGCACCGTCCTGTCGCCCCGGGAACGGGAACGGGCGGACCGCCTGCGCCTCCCGGTGGACCGCTCCCGCTTCACCGTGTGCCGCTGGGCGCTGCGCACCCTGCTCGGCAGCGCGTGCCAACTCGCGCCGCAGGACGTGGAGTTCGTGTACGGCGTCCAAGGCGAGCCACGCCTCGCGAAAGCACCGCGCGTGCACTTCGACCTCACCCACGCACGCGGCCTGGCGCTGATCGCGATCGCCGACGCACCGGTCGGAATAGCCGTCGAGTACGCGGACCGCGTACCGGACACCATGTACGAGCTGATCCGCTGCTTCTTCTCGCCCGCCGAGCGCCGCCGTCTCCTGGAGCGCCCCGCCGAGGAACACCGCGACGCGTTCTTCCGCTGCTGGACCCGGAAAGAGGCCCTGATCAAGGCGTGCGGCGAGGGCCGCCTGTCGGTCCCGGCCGACTTCGCACCGCCCGGCCCCTGGTCACTGCTCCCCCTCACTCCGGTGCCCGGCTATCTCGGCGCCCTGGCCGTGCGCGGCGGACGGGAACACCTGGGCGATCCGGCCGAGGGCGGCATCGATCTCCCGGACGGCCCCCAACTGCACCGCTGCCGGCTGGTACGCGGGTCCTGGCAGCCGTCCGATGGCCCGCCGCACGAGGGCGACATTGGCGAGCACGGCCTCGGCGTCGGCGGCCCCGACCCGGGCGAGCGCGCGAACGGGCTCTACACACGCGTGTACGGCGTCGACCGCGTCCGCGAGATGCGGTGACGGCTCGCCCGCCCACACCCGCCCGAGGAGCGCGCGATGCGTACGCAGCGGCGGGGCGACCTGGTCGAGAAGCCCGACGGCGACATCGAACCGGGCGCGGTGGCGCGGGAGTTCAGGGTCCGAGCCACCAGGTGATGCTTGCGTGCGCAGTACGTCGGCCAGGGCGGCCAGCGCGTCGGCGACCCGGCGGCGTACGACGTCGACGGTCCGTACGGGCGCGACGAGCCAGGACGCGGCGACACCGACGACGGCACCGACCGCGATGGCCTGCAGCCGCTGCCCGAGGATGTCGAGATCGGCCTGGCCGAAGTACCCGTAGAGGAGGGAGAAGGCGGCGGTGACGCAGGCGGCCCAGTAGGCGTAGTTGAGCGGGCGCAGCCAGGTGGCGAGGGCGAGGACCGCGAAGAGCAGGACGACGGCCCAGGGGTCCTGCGGCCCGAACAGTCCGACGATCCCGGTCGCGGCGGCGGTACCGAAGGCGGCGCCGAAGGTCCGGGTGGCCCCCTTGTACAGCACGTCGCCTCGCCCCCGGGCGCCGCTGCACACGATGAACGCGGTCAGTACGGCCCAGGTCCAGTGGTCCGGATAGGCGAGATGCCCGACGAGGAAGGCGGCACCGAGCGCGGCCCCCATCTGCAGCGCCATCCGCGTGCTGACCCGCAGCCGCCCCCACCCCTTCCCCCCACCGGAACGCGGAGACAGAGACGGAGGCGGTACGGCGACCGGATCGACCGGCCGCTTGAGCCCCACCCGCTCGCCCAACCCGACGTATCCGGCGGCGACTTGGACGACGAGGACACAGCAGGCTGCGATGAGCGCGACGAGCCCCATCCACAGGACGTGGCCGTCGCGCTGGGCGGCGGCCGTGCCGATGGGCCCCTGGACGACAAGGGTCGCGACGAAGGGGAGGGCGGCGAGGGTGCCCGCGCGGGTGGCGCGCGGCCCGAAGCGCCGGATCCAGAGGGAACCGGCGACGGCGAGAGCGAAGAGGGCGTCCCCGGCGACGGTGTGGTCGGACATGAGCCGGTCCGCCCAGGCGGCACCCATCGCGACGGCGGGCAGCACGAGAAACCCGAGCCCCCGGTCCACGAGATCGGCGTCCCGCTGGGTCCATGCCAGGGTCCACCCCAATGCCACGGCCTGGATGACGACGTCGACATGGAGATGGGCGGCGTCTTCGAGGAGCAGCGCGCAGCCGTAGCTCGCGAGCACCGCCGCCATGATGACCACCGAGTCGCACAGCTCTTTCGGTACGGTCTTCGCCATACCCGGGATGATACCGGGATAGTAAGCGATAGCGTACACTCTGGGCCATGGAGACTACGACGGCGGCGGAGGTCCGCCAGGGCGTGACCCGACTCGCCCGCCGCCTGCGAGCGGTGCGCTCACCGGGCACGCTCAGCAACAACAAGCTGGGCGTACTGGGCACCCTGCACCGCAACGGCCCTTCCACCCCCGGCGAGTTGGCGGAGACAGAACGCCAACAACCCCAATCCCTCACCAGGGTGTTCGCGGAACTGGAGGCGGACGGCCTGGTCACCCGCGCCCGAGACCGACGCGACGGCCGCCAGTCGGTGCTGTCCCTCACTCCGGCGGGCAGGGAAGCCCTGCGCGCCGAGATGGCGGAACGGGACGCGTGGCTGGCGACGAGGATGGCGGAACTGACGGAGACGGAACGCCAGGTACTACTGCTGGCGGGACGCCTGATGGACGCCATGGCGGACGGAAACTAGGGAAGCCCACCCGCAAGGTAATACGCAATCTCGTACCAAATCTCCGGGAGATGGAATGCACTGGTCGGCACACTCCATCTGGTGGCAGCTCCACCCGCTGACGTTCACGGGCGCGGAACGTGAGGCGCTCCCGCCGGCCGCCCCACCGATCCCCCGGCTGGCCCGGCTGTCCCCCTGGCTGGACTACCTGGTCGAGCTGGGCTGCAACGGCCTGGCCCTGGGCCCGGTGTTCGCGTCGGAGACCCACGGCTACGACACGGTCGACCACTTCCGCGTCGACAGCCGCCTGGGCGAGGAGGCGGACCTGCTCCGCCTGGTGGAAGAGGCCCGGGCCAGGGGCGTACGCATTCTCCTGGACGGCGTCTTCAACCACGTAGGACGAGGCTTTCCGGCCCTACAGGACCTGGCGGCGCACGAACCGGACGGCACGTTGAGGGTCTTCGAGGGCCACCAGCACCTGGTGACCCTGGACCATTCCTCGCCACAGGTGGCCGACTACGTCACCGAGGTCATGACCCACTGGCTGGACCGGGGAATCGCGGGCTGGCGGCTGGACGCGGCGTACGCGGTGCCGCCGGCGTTCTGGCGGACGGTGACGGCGAGGGTGCGGGCGCGGCACCCGGACGCGTGGCTGACGGGTGAGGTCATCCACGGCGACTACGCGGGGTTCGTGACGGAGGGCGGCCTGGACTCGGTCACCCAGTACGAACTGTGGAAGGCGATCTGGAGCGCGCTGAACGACCACAACCTCCACGAGCTGGCCTGGGCGCTGACCAGGCACAACGCCCTCCTGGACACCTTCACCCCACAAACCTTCGTGGGCAACCACGACGTGACGAGACTGGCGAGCAGACTGAACGACACGAGGCACCTCCCCCACGCCCTGGCGGTACTCCTGACCACGGGCGGCGTCCCGTCGATCTACGCGGGCGACGAACAGGCGTTCCGGGGAATCAAGGAGGACCGAGAGGGCGGCGACGACGAGATCCGCCCCACGTTCCCGGCCCACCCCACCGAACT
The DNA here is from genome assembly GCF_002954775.1 of Streptomyces geranii. GTDB lineage: Bacteria > Actinomycetota > Actinomycetes > Streptomycetales > Streptomycetaceae > Streptomyces > Streptomyces geranii. Next base: position 166,268 of record NZ_PJME01000010.1, on the reverse strand, counting down.
GGCCCCGTACGGCGAACCCCACCACCGCCTGCACCAACACCTGCTCGGCGTACGCCGCCGCAACCCCTGGCTGACAGCGGCGCACACGACACCATCAACCCTGACGAACGAAACCCTCGCCTACACAACCACCCACGCCGACCGAACCCTGGCGGTGGCCCTGAACCTCACGGCCCGCCCGACCCACCTGCCGCTGCCCACCAGAAACTGGCAAGTCGCGGCAGGAGAGGGAGAGTTCACGCCAGAGGGAGCGAAGCTGCCCGCACACGGGTGGCTGATCGGAACGCCGAGGGACTAGAACAGACGTCCGGGGGCTGTGCCCACACGCCCGTGCGCCCCGGCCCGCCGGGGTCCCCCTGCGGGCCGAAACGGGGCACCGGCTACCCTCGAAGCCATGAAGAAGAGCGTCCTGATCCGCTACCGCGTGATGGCCTACGTCACCGCCGTCCTGCTGATCCTGCTGACGGTCGGCGTGATCGGAAAGCGGCTGCTGCACCTGGACGGATTCGACTCGTTCACCACCGGTGTCGGCATCGCCCACGGCTGGCTGTACGTGCTGTACCTGGTCTTCGCCTTCGACCTCGGCACCAAGGCGAAGATGCCGCTGGGCCGCCTCGCCTGGGTCCTGCTCGCCGGTACGGTCCCGACCGCCGCGTTCTTCGTCGAGCGCAAGGTGACCCGGGAGGTGGAGCCGCTCATCGAGAAGGACACCACCCCCAAGCCCGCCACGGTCTGACAGCCCCGCCGCGCGACACCTACTTCGTGTCACCGTCGGCGGCACCCGGAAGTGCGGCCCGCTCCCCCGAGCAGGCCCCCGTCCTCACTCCTCGTCGAAATCGCTCGCCGCCACCCGCAACGGCCGCAGCATCGCGAAGATCTCCGCGCATTCCTCCGCGTCGTACACACCCAGGCCGAAGTCCATCGCCATCAGGTCGCGGGTTGCCGCGTTCACCGTCTCGCGGCCCTTTTCCGTGATCGTCGCCAAGGTGCCCCGGCCGTCGTTCGGGTTGGGGCGGCGGGCCACCAGGCCCGACTTCACCAGGCGGTCCACCGTGTTCGTTACCGACGTCGGGTGGACCATCAGGCGTTCGCCGATCTTGGACATCGGCAGTTCCCCGGCCTTGGAGAAGGTGAGCAGCACCAGTGCCTCGTACCGCGCGAACGTCAGACCGTAGGGCTTCACCACCGCGTCGACCTCCGCGAGCAGGATCTGCTGCGCACGCATGATCGAGGTGATCGCGGCCATCGACGGGACGTTTCCCCAGCGCCGCTTCCACAGTTCGTCGGCGCGGGCGATGGGATCGAAAGGAAGACTGAGCGGCTTCGGCACGGCACCAGACCTTACCGGCCAGTCACATCCCGGTCAGCCCCGTCTCGCCCTTCGGGCCACCCCCGGTGTCGTGTCCGCGACGGTCCGTTCACCTGTGCCACGATTGATCACCGAACGTCACCGACACCCACCGTCCGTCATCCCGCCCAAGGGGGCCGCATGTTCCGGCAACGGCAGATCCGTACCCTCGCGGCCCTCACCGCTCTCGTGGCGTTCGGGCTCATCGCGGGCTGCGGGTCCGCGCCCGAAGTCGGGGAAGCCGCCGTAGTCAGCGGGGTGACCAAAGAGGCCTCCGGTGCCGGCGCCCAGGTGTTCTGGGTCGATCCCGACTCCCCCGCCGCCCGGCAGGCGCGGCTCTGGCAGCGGCGCGGGCGTGGCCCGGAAGCGCGGCTGCTGCGCCGTATCGCCGAGCAGCCCGCCGCGCTCTGGCCCGCCGGTGACGATCCGGTGCCGGTGATCCGGGCCGCCACGCGGGCAGCCGCAAAGGACGGGCGTACGACACTCTTCGTCGCGTACAACATCCCGCACCGCGACTGCGGTCAGCACTCCGCCGGCGGCGCCGGTGACCCCGGTGCCTACCGGAAGTGGATCGGACGGTTCGCCGACGCCCTCGGGGACAGTCCCGCCCTCGTCGTCCTCGAACCGGACGCCGTCGCCCACGTCGTGGACGGCTGCACCCCCGCCGAACACCACGCCGAACGCGAGCAGTTGCTCACCGAGGCCGTCGCCCGGCTCAAGCGGCAGCCCCGCACGAAGGTGTACGTGGACGCCGGCAACCCCGACTGGATCGACGAGCCCCGCAAGCTCGTCGAGCCGCTGCGGCGGGCCGGGATCGCCCGTGCCGACGGGTTCGCGCTCAACGTCTCCAACTTCCAGACGGACGCCGCCACCAAGGCGTACGGCGTCCGCCTCTCCCGCGCCCTCGACGGCAAGCACTTCGTCGTCGACAGCAGCCGCAACGGCAACGGGCCGTTGGGCGGTGAGCGCAGCGACGCCTGGTGCAACCCGCCGGGCCGCGCCCTCGGCACCCGCCCGACCACCCGTACCGGCGAGCCCGCCCTCGACGCCTACCTGTGGATCAAGCGCCCCGGCGAGTCGGACGGCGAGTGCCGGGGCGGCCCGGCGGCCGGCCGCTGGTGGCCGGAGTACGCACTCGGGCTGGCCCGCAACTCCCGTACCCAGTAGGTCAATTACGCCCGTTCACTTCACCTGGATCCACTTCGCCTCCGACGGCGTCCCCTTCGCGTCCGTCACGAACAGCATGTACCAGCCGGGCGGGACGAGTGTCCGGTCCTTCGGTACGTCGACCGTCACCGACGTGCGGTCCTTGCTGAGGGGCAGGTCGATGGAGCGCTGTTCGACGTCCGTCGTGTGCGTGACCGCGCTCGGGCGCATCAGGCGGGCCTTCGAAACCCGTTCGGGGTGGGCCGACTTGAAGGTCGCGCGGCCGTGCTTGTCGACCTCCTGGGGGCCGTCGCCCAGTACGGGACGGCTCTTGCCGTTCTTGTGCAGCGCGGGCGGCGTGAAGATCTCCATGCGCTGCTCGAAGTGGCCCAGCTTGGTGTTCTGTTGGTTGTCGTAGAGCGGGTCCGAGCCGAACGTGGCGACCCGGCCGTCGGGCAACAGCAGTGCCTCGGAGTGGTAGTTGCGGCCCACCTTCGGGGAGGCGGCCGTCCGGAAGGCGTTCGCCTTGGGGTCGTAGAACTGCGCCTTGAGGATGTTGCTGGCGCTGCGGCCCCGGTAGTCGGAGGCGCCGTTGGACGTGAACACGGTGTCGTCCGGCATCAGGACACTGTTCAGGTAGCGCGTGCCCTGGGGGAGGTCGGGGCCCGCCTCGAAGACCGGGTTGTCCTTCTTCAGGTCGACGACCGCCGTGCGGCGCGTGGCCTTCTTGGACTCGCCGACGCCTCCGCCGCCCAGGATCATCACCTTCTGGTCCTGCGCGGGCGGCAGCAGGACGGAGGCGGAGGTCTCCGTCTCGTCCGCGTCCGTGAGGCCCGGCACCTTCTCGAAGGTGTTCGTCTTCAGGTCCCACAGGCCCGGCGCCCGGCCCATCGTCGCCGGTCCGTAACCGGCGTTGGACGCCGGGTAGAACAACTTGCCGCCCTTGGTGAGGAACAGGGCCGGGTAGGTGGGGAAGTAGCGCTTCGGACCCGGGGTCCACTTCTTGGTCTTCGGGTCGTAGATCTCGTTGTCCCCGGGGTCGATCGCCCCCACGTCGTCGAGACCGGAGACCGCCAGCACCCGTCCGTCGTCGAGCCCGACGAGCGTCGGGTACCAGCGTGCCTTGTCCATCGGGTCGACCGGGATGTACTTCTCGGCCTTCGGGTCGAACTCGTAGGCGGCCCTGATCCCCTGGAAGTCCTGCTTGTCCATGGTGATCTTCTCGGAGAGCCCGTACGCGTTGTCCGCGTCCTTGCCCTTCAGCCCGACGATCTCGTACTGGGCCTGCTTGGCGGTGATCGACACCGGCCCCGCCTCGGCCGCCTCGACGAAGACCCTCGCCTCGCTCGCGACGACCTTCGTCACCCAGGGCTGCATGACCCCGGCCGCGTTGTACGTGATCTTCTGCGTGCGCTTGGCCTTGGGGACGGTGACGTCGAACCGGCTGACGTACTCGACCCCGGCGGGCGAGCGGAAGCGGGTGCCCGCCTTCAGCCGCACCGCCTTGTCGGGGTTCTCGTTCTTGACGCGCATCCCGCCGCCCGCCCGCTCGACCTCGCCGTCGAGGAGTTCGTAGCGGGCGGTGCCACCGGCCACCAGCAGCCGTCCGTCGGGGAGTTGGGCGTGCCCGGCGCAGAAGAAGTCGTCCGGCGTGGCGATCCGCTTGAAGGTGTTGTCGCCCGGATCCCACAGAACCGTGTCGAAGGAACCCTTGTCGAACTTCTTCTGCTCGTTGCCGGAGCCCGCGACGATCAGCACCTTGCCGGTGTGCAGCAGGGCCGCGTGGATGGCGTTGGTGCGGAACTCCTTCGGGATGTCGATCGAGCCCCAGGAGCCGTACTTGGCCTTGTAGCCGGGCTGGGCGATCTTGTACTCGTGGTACCGCTCACCGGCGAAACCGAGCACGGCGGGCGCGTTGAGACCGGCGAGCAGGGCGACGCCTCCGATGCCCAGGACGGTCTTCTTGGTCTTCTTCGACGGCTGGAAGGCCATGGCCTAGTTGCCTCCTGTCGGGGTGCTGGAGACCGGTGCGACGGTGCTCGTCGCGAGCGCGGGTTCCTCGCGCTCCCTGTTCTCGCCGGGCGACTCGCTCTCCGCACGCTCCCCGCGCCGGGTCGCGAGCCACACCGCGACCGGCGCCAGGGAGATCACCATCGCCAGAACTGCCCAGGTGCGCATGGCCACATGGGTGTGGCCGAGGCGTACGGAGGCCACGAGCGAGACGGCGAGGAGCACGGCCCAGAAGAGATGGACGCGGAAGGTGAGCAGCCGGTCGGGGCTGGCGTCCCCGCCCTTGGGCGTGACGACGAACCGGCTCGGGCGGCGGAGCAGCGCCGCCCCGAACGACTTGAGGTAGATCGGCGCGGAGAGCGCCGACATCCCCATCCCGGCGAGCCCGCCGGACCCCTCGGGCTCGTGCGGCGAGACGTTGTGCCGCCGGTTCCACAGGTACAGCCCGATCTGAAGGGCGGCGGCGTCGCTGTAGAGCATCAGCCAGACGGAGGCCGCGACCTGGGTGCCGGACGCCCCGAACCAGAGGAAGAGGAAGCAACTCACCATGCCGAGGAACCAGTTGACGGCGGTCATCGGGTAGTAGACGAGCATGAGGGTGTACGAGAACAGGCGGCCCGGGGGCATCGTGAAGGGCGCCTTCCAGTACTGCTTGAAGAGCGTCTCGTACGTCCCGCGCGACCAGCGCATCTGCTGGGTGAAGAAGTCGGTCCAGGAGGCGGGCCCCTCGCCGACGGCGAGCACGTCCGGCGTGTAGACGGACCGCCAGTGCCGCCCGGTGCGCGGATTGCGGCGGCGGTGCAGCTCGAACCCGGTGGCCATGTCCTCGGTGATGGAGTCGTACAGCCCGCCGATCTGCTTGACGGCCGCGATGCGTACGACGTTGTTGGTGCCGACGAACATGGGGGCGCGGTAGCGGTTCCCGGCGCGCTGGATGAGCGCGTGGAAGAGGAACTGCTGCGACTCGGCGGCCTTGGTGACGGGGTGGGTGTAGTTCCCGTACACCTGCGGTCCGACGACGAAGGCGACGTCCGGGTCGCGGAAGAAGCCCATCATCCGCTCCAGGAAGTTGGGGAGCGGTACGTGATCGGTGTCGACGGAGGCGTAGAAGTCGTACTCGTCGCCGTGCATGGCGATCCACGCGTTGTAGTTCCCGTGCTTGGTACGGGCCTTGTGGACGCCCTTGGTCCGGTTCCACTCGGGGACGCCGTGCCGCGAGAAGTGCCGTACGCCCAGTTCGGCGCAGAGCGCCCTGGCCCGCTCGTCGTCGCCCTCGTCGAGGAGCCAGACGTCCAGCGGGCCGGTGTGGTGGACGCGGACGGCGCCTTCGAGGGTGGCCCGGACCATCGCGAGGGGTTCCTTGCCCGGGACGTACGTGGTGAGGAAGGCGACGCGGGTGCCGGACTCGGGCACGACGGGTACGGGGTCGCGGGCGACCATGGTGGCGTGGGCGATCGACGCCACGTTGACGACCATGAACAGCTCGATCAGCCCGATGGCGATCAGCATCACGATGTCGAGGTGGACCATCCAGGCGTCGCCGCCCTCGCGTTCGACCCAGTGGTTGGGCCACACGAGGTAGACGAGCAGCGCGCCGGTGAGCAGCGGCGCGAGGGTCATCAGCAGGACGGCGCGTATTCGGCGCGGCTCACGGGAGAGGAGCGAGGTGTACCGGACCCGGTACGGCGCTCTGACCGGGGCCTCGGTGAGCGGTCCGGCGAGCCGGCTGTGGGTGTCGTAGTCGTAGCCCTCCGGCCGCACAGCGCCCTCCAGTGATCGAACGAAGCCGATATCCCCACAGAAGTGGAGATATGGCGACGTGTCGAACTGGACGCGTCCAGGCGGGTGGATTGCCGGGAAGGGCGGTTACTGGGAGAGGTGGCGTTCCACGGTCTCGACCTTGGAGGTCAGGCCGTCGGTCACACCGGGGCGGATGTCCGCCTTGAGGACCAGGGAGACGCGCGGGGCGCGTTCTTCCACGGCTGCGACGGCGCGCTTGACGACGTCCATGACCTCGTCCCACTCGCCCTCGATGGACGTGAACATCGCGTCGGTGCGGTTGGGGAGCCCGGATTCACGGACGACCCGGACGGCGTCGGCGACGTACTCCCCCACGTCCTCGCCGACGCCCAGCGGCGTCACGGAGAAGGCGACGATCATGCCTTGGAGACCTCTCCCTGCTGGGCCTGGCGGGCACGGGAGGCGATCACCGCGTCCTCGGTCTCCCGGCGCAGCCTGCGCTCGGCGAAGAAGCCCCCGGTCGGGAGGACGGAGAGGACGAAGTAGAGGAGCCCGGTCTTCAGGGACCACTTGGCGCGGTTCCAGGCGTCCGCCCAGAAGATCACGTAGAGGACGAAGAGGATCCCGTGCACCATGCCCATGACGGGCACCGCGTTGAAGTCCGTGGTCCGCTTCAGCACCGAGCAGACCAGCAGGAGCAGGAAGGAGACGGCTTCGGGGGCCGAGACCAGGCGCAGTCGGCGGAGGGCGGAGGCGGTCTTGATGTCCACGGGTCACCTTCGGGGCTTTGTGAATGGGCGCACAAACGTTCACCCATTGTGGCATTCGCGGCCCGGGCGGCCGGGGCGGGGGTGGGACCCCGAGAACCGCCCTAGGGGGAGGTTCAGGGACGATCTCCACCTTCGGGATCTGTTGCCGGGGGTGCCCGGGAGGCTACCTTCCCTCCGTGGCGATGTTTCGACTTCAAGGCAGCAAGGTGCTCGCCGTCGACATGACCGGAGACGCCGTGAAGGCGAAGAACGGCTCGATGGTGGCGTACGACGGGCAGATGGACTTCAAGAAGCTCAGCGGCGGCGGTGAGGGCATCCGGGGGATGGTCACCCGTCGGATCACCGGTGAGCAGATGACCCTGATGGAGGTGAAGGGGCACGGGACGTGCTGGTTCGCCGACCGCGCCTCCGAGATCAATCTCGTCGGCCTCCAGGGGGACAAGCTCTACGTCGAGTCGAGCAACCTCCTGGCGACCGACTCGGGCCTGCGCACGGGCACGTCGTTCACGGGCATGCGCGGCGCGTCCACGGGCAACGGCCTGTTCACGACGACCGTCGAGGGACACGGCCAGGCGGCGATCATGTCGGACGGGCCTGCGGTGGTGCTGCGGGTGAGCCCGCAGTTCCCGCTGACGGTCGACCCGGGTGCGTACATCGCGCACCAGGGCAACGTCCGGCAGTCCTTCCAGTCCGGTGTGACGTTCCGCACGTTCATGGGCGAGGGCGGCGGCGAGGCCTTCCAGATCCGCTTCGAGGGCGACGGCCTGGTCTACGTCCAGCCCAGTGAGCGCAACACGATCGCCGGGGATGTGTGACATGCCCTTCCGTGAGATCAACTCCAAGATGGTCGAGGCGACCGTCATGCCCGGCCAGCGGCTGTTCAGCCAGCGCGGGGCGATGCTCGCCTACAAGGGCGAGGTGTCCTTCACGCCCAACATGCAGGGCGGCCAGGGCGGGATCATGTCGATGATCGGCCGCCGGGTGGCCAATGAGGCGACGCCGCTGATGACGGTCGAGGGCAGCGGCACGGTCCTGTTCGGGCACGGCGGCCACCACATCCAGGTCATCCAGCTCGCCGGGGACACCCTGTGCGTCGAGGCGGACCGCCTCCTCGCCTTCGACGGCACCCTCCAGCAGGGCACGATGTTCATGGGCTCGCAGGGCGGCGTCATGGGCATGGTCCGGGGCCAGATGACGGGCCAGGGCCTGTTCACCACCACCCTCAAGGGCCACGGCGCGGTCGCCGTGATGGCCCACGGCGGGGTCATCGAGGTGCCGATCACCCCGCAGCGCCCGGTCCATGTCGACCCGCAGGCGTACGTCGCGCACCACGGCGACGTCCGCAACAAGCTGTCCACCGCGCTGGGCTGGCGCGACATGGTGGGCCGGGGCTCGGGCGAGGCGTTCCAGCTGGAGCTGAGCGGCAGTGGTGCGGTGTACGTCCAGGCGTCGGAGGAGAAGCTGTGACCACCTACCCGGGCGCCGGGCCCGTCGTCCACGACCCGATGACGCTGCCGGTCGACGACAACGTCAACAACTACACCTTCTGCGTGGAGCTCAAGGGGAGCCAGTGGTTCCTGCAGAAGGGCAAGATGATCGCCTACTACGGGACGATCGACTTCAACGGCGTGGGACACGGCCGGCTCGACCGCCTTGTCCGTACGTCCTTTCATTCGCCTCTGCACGCGAGCGACTGGGTCGTGGCCGAGGGTTCGGGCAAGATGCTGCTCGCCGACCGGGCCTTCGACGTGAATTCGTACGATCTGGAAGACGGCAACCTGACCATTCGCTCGGGCAACCTTCTCGCTTTTCAGCCAAGTCTCGCGCTCAAGCAGTCGATCGTCCCGGGCTTCCTGACCCTCATCGGGACGGGCAAGTTCGTGGCCGCGTCGAACGGCCCGGTGGTGTTCATGGAACCCCCGATCCGGGTGGATCCGCAGGCCCTGGTCGGCTGGGCCGACTGCCCCTCCCCCTGCCACCACTACGACCACGGGTACATGACGGGCCTGATGGGCGGCCTACGTGCGATGACGGGCCTCGGCGGGGCCTCCGGCGAGGAGCACCAGTTCGAGTTCGTCGGGGCGGGCACGGTGCTGCTCCAGTCCTCCGAGACGCTGATGGCCGAGCAGGCCACGGGGGCGGTCCCGCACGAGCCCGGAGTACCGGGTGGCGGGCACGCTCCCACAGGCCACCCACAGCAACCGGGGGCACCGCGCCTTCCCGGACAGCTCGGTGACCTCCAGCGTCGCTTCGGGCTGTGAGCGGTAGTCTGCGGAGTGTGACGTCGAACATGTGCACGCCGTCACGCCACTCCGACATACCACCCTCGCTAGTTCGCCTTTCAACCTTTTAGGTAGACTTCATTCATGGAGACCGAGACGGCCACAAGCTGGCTGACCGACGCGGAGCAGTGCGCCTGGCGCACCCACCTGGAGGTCAACAGACTGCTGGCGTACCAGCTCGAAAAGGACCTGCAACCGTTCGGCCTGACGATGAACGACTACGAGATCCTGGTGAACCTCTCCGAGTCCGAGGACGTGCGCATGCGGATGAGCGACCTGGCATCCGCGACCCTCCAGTCCAAGAGCCGGCTCTCGCACCAGATCACCCGCATGGAGAACGCCAACCTGGTCCGCCGCGAGAACTGCGAGTCCGACCGGCGTGGCCTGTACGCGGTGCTCACCGAGCAGGGCATGGACACGATGAACAAGGTGGCGCCGCATCATGTGGCGTCCGTGCGGCGGCACTTCATCGATCTGCTGACCCCGGAGGCGTTGGCCGAGGTGGACAGGTCGCTGCGACCGGTCGCCCAGCATCTGCGCGGCCAGCGCGGCCGGCCGTAGAACTGCGGATCTAGACGACAGGCAGGCGGAGTTCGAACAGGGCTCCGCCTGTCGGCGCGTCCCGGACCGTGAGTGTGCCGCCGTGGCGTACGGCGACATCGCGGGCGATGGCGAGCCCGAGCCCGGCGCCTCCGTCGTCGCGGCTGCGGGCGTCGTCGAGCCGTACGAACCGCTCGAAGACCCGCTCCCGGTCGCCCTCGGGCACCCCGTCCCCGTCGTCGGCGACCGCCAGCAGGGCCGACTCGTCCTCCCGGCGCAGGGACACGACGACGGCCGACCGGGCGTGCCGCTGGGCGTTGTCCAGCAGATTGGCGACCAGCCGCCCCAACTGCCCCCGGGCCCCGGCCACTTCCACACCGGCCCCCGCTTCGAGGGTCACCCCCGCCCGCCCCTCCGCCTGCTCCCGGACCAGCTCCGCGAGGTCGAAGCGGGCGTCGGCGGGCCGCTCCCCCGCGTCCAGCCGGGCCAGCAGCAACAGGTCGGCGGCGAGGCGCTGCAGCCGTACGGTGTCCTCGACCGCGCCCTCGACGTCCAGCAACTCCGGGTGTGCGGCGCCGACTTCGAGCTGGGTGCGCAGGGAGGCGATGGGGCTGCGCAGTTCGTGGGAGGCGTCGGCGACGAACCGGCGCTGGCGTTCCACGGAGGTCTCCAGGGCGGCGAGCGTCTCGTTGGTGGTCCGGGCGAGCCCGGCGACCTCGTCGTGGGTGTCGGGTACCGGGACACGCCGGGCGAGGTCCTGGGAGGCGGTGATCGCGGCCATCTCGGCCCGGATGCCCTCGACCGGGCGCAGCGCGCGCCGGGTGACCAGCCAGGTGACGCCCGCGACGACGCCGAGCAGCAGCGGGAACCCGATCAGCATGACGGTCAACGCGGTGCTGACGGCGCTCTGTTCGGCGGAGAGGGGCGCACCGGCGTACACGGTGAGGGTGCCGTCGCCGTCGGCCTCGACGCGTACGGCGGCGAACCGGTAGTCGGCCTCGTCGCCGTCGACGGTGGCGGAGCCGTCGGTGAAGGAGACGTCGTCGTCGATCTCGCCGGCGGCGAGGGAGTCGTCGTCCCCGGTGGCTTCGGCACCGTCGGTGTCCGCGTCCGCGGTGGCTTCGGGACTGTCGGTGTCCGCGGTGGAATCGGGGCCGTCGGTGTCCGCCGTGGACTCCGAACTGCCGCTGTCCGCGCGGGAGTCGGAACTGCCGGAGCCGCCAGTGCCCGCCACTCCGGCCACCGGACGCACCGCGTCCACGCCCGTCCCGCTGATCCGCTCCAGATCCTCGCTGGCCGCGACCAGTCGCCCGTCCGCGTCGACGACCTGGACGGGCCGTTCGTCGTCGTCGAGCGACAGCTTGTCGTACGGCGTCCCGGCGGCGAGGTCGGCGGCGACCGCCCGGGCGGTGCGTTCGGCCTGGGTGCCTGCCTGGCCGCTCAGGTTGGACCAGAGGGAGAGCAGTACGGCGGTCCCGGCGGCGACCAGCGCGACCGCGACGACGAGGGTGGCGCCGAGGGTCGCCCGGGCCCGCACGGAGGCGAGGGCGCGTCTCATCGCGGCGCCTCCAGCCGGTACCCGGCGCCGCGCACGGTCCGGATGAGGGGAGCGCCGAGCTTCCGGCGCAGTGTGCTGACGTACACCTCGACGATGTTCGGGTCGCCGTCGTAGGCGAAGTCCCAGACGTGCTCCAGGATCTGCGCCTTGGACACCACCTCGCCCGCCCGCAGCACGAGCTGTTCCAGGACGGCGAACTCCTTTGCGGTGAGGGTGACTTCGTCCTCGCCGACATGGACGCGACGGGCGGCGGTGTCGAGGGTCAGCTCGCCGACGACATGGACGGGCGAGGCACCTGCCGTCCCGCGTCGGCGCAGCAGCGCTTTCACGCGAGCGACGAGGACGACGTACGAGAAGGGCTTGGTCAGATAGTCGTCGGCGCCCGTGTCCAGGCCCTCCGCCTCGTCGTACTCGCCGTCCTTCGCGGTGAGCATGAGGATCGGTACGTCGTGCCCGGCGGCGCGCAGGGCCGCGCAGACGCGGTAGCCGTTGAGGCCGGGCAGCATGATGTCGAGGATGAGGAGGTCGTACGGCGTCTCCGTCGCCCGGTGCAGTCCCTCGCGGCCGTCGTGGACGACGTCCACGGCGTAGCCCTCGGCCGTCAGACCCTTGGCGAGGGACAGGGCCAGCCGCTTCTCGTCCTCCACTATCAGCAAACGCATGCGTACAGCGTCGCAAACCCTTCCTGAAGACGCCTTCAGGTGACTTCAGGTCTGCTTCAGGCGGGCTCGGGCAGCTTGGTGGTCGTCACCCGAACGAGTACGAAGCTACCGAAGAGGCAGGAACCACTATGAAGCGGAACATCGTCATCGCCACCCTCACCGCCGTCGCCCTGGCGGGCGGCACCGTCGCGGCCTTCGCGGCGGGCGACGACGACAGGGGCGACAGGGGCGGCAGGAGCGAGGGTGCGAACGTGCGGGTCGTCTCCGACCGGGACGACGACGCGGCGGAGGACCGTGCGGCGGTCCGCGGCACGGACATCACCGCCGCCGAGGCCGTCGCCGCCGCGCTGCGGCACACGCCGGGCACGGCAGTCTCCGCCGAGCTGGACGACGACGGCGGTGACGCGGGTACGTGGGGTGTGGACGTCGTGCGGGACGACGGTGCCGAGTACGAGGTGGCGGTGTCCGGCGCCGGGAAGGTGCTCGGCGCGCAGCGGGACACGGACGAGGGGCGCGACGCCGAGGACCGGGCGGAGCTGGCGGCGCTGCGGGGTGCGGAGGTCGACGCACGGGAGGCCGCCGTCGCCGGGGCGGCGAAGGGGACGGTGACCGAGGTCGGGGCGGACGACGAGAACGGCGCCGTGGCGTGGAACGTGGAGACGGTGAAGGACGGCACGGCGAGCGAGTGGACGGTGTCGCTCGACACGGGCAAGGTCACCGAGGCCACCGAGGTCACCGGGGACTGATCTCGCCCCCGCCGCCCCTACCCATACCCATCCCTGGGGGCTGCCGCCCCCAGACCCCCTTTTATCCTCTTTGCCCTCAAGCGCCGGACGGGCTGAAAAAGCGCCCCCGAGGACGGGACCGAGCGGGGGCGGGGGCGGTGAGCGCGGCCGTCAGCAGGACGACCCCGCCGGTCAGCGCGAAGCAGACGGCCACCGGCAGCTGTCCGGCGAGGAATCCCGCCGTGGCCGAGCCGAGCGTGCTCCCGGCGTTGGTCGCCGTGTTCACCCAGGTCCCGGCCCGCACCCGCGCCTCCGGCGCCACCGCCTCGTCGGCGATGAGATACGCCGTGGTCAGCGCCGGGGCCACGAAGAACCCGGCGCCCGTCATGGCGAGGGCGAGGGTGCCGAGGCCTGGGGCGAGCCCCGCGCCGAGCAGCGCCAGCCCGAGGCCCAGCGCCAGCAGGGCGAGCCGGACCCGGGCCGACCGGCGCCAGGCGACGGCACCGTTGAGCAGCCCGCCGACGGCACTCCCGGCGGACAGCGCGGCCAGTACCCAGGCCGCGCTCGCGCCGCCATGGCCGTGCCGCCCGGCGAACACCACGACCAGCAGGTCGAGCGACCCGAGCGCCAGCCCGACCCCGGCGGCGACACCGACAGGCACCCGGACCCGGCCCAGCACCCGCGGACCACCGGCACCCTTCCCCACCCGGGCCCCACGCCCGGCGGGACGCGTCTCCCGTACCGCGGGCGAGGTCACGAACCCGGCGACACCGGCCGCCAGCAGCGCCGCCCCGACGACGATGCCGACGGCCGGCACGGCGAACCCGGCGAGAACTCCCACGAGCAACGGCCCGGAGACGAACAGCAGTTCCTCGGCAACACCGTCGAGGCTGTACGCCCGCTGCAGCAAGGCCCGATCCTGGGCGATCCTGCTCCAGACCGCCCGCATGGTCGGCCCGAGCGGCGGCACGCAGGCGCCCGCGAGGGCGGTGAGGAAGCCCAGGACGACCGCGTGCGCACCAGGCCGCCAGACGGCGACGGTCAGCAGTCCAAGTGCGGCAAGGTGGGCGAGCAGCATCGGCACGAGCGCCCGACCAGGCCCGTACCGGTCGACGAGGGCAGCCCGCACCGGGCCCAGAAGAACGACGGTGGCACCGAACAGGGCCATCACAGCACCGGCCACGGCATACGAGCCCGAGGACCGACTCACGGCGAGCATCACCGACAGCGGGACGATGCCGTACGACAGTCTGCCGAGCAGGGCGGTGGCGAAGGTGCGGCGGGCGGACGGGATACGCAGGACGGCGGCATAGGAAGGCCGCGTCGAGGTCGCGGGCATACGGAGGTTCCTCCGAAAGGCGGCGCGCCAAGAAGGCGCCGTGGCGGGCGGGGACGCCGGATCACCACGACGACGGGCTCCGCGGATGCGAGCCGGTCGCGGTGGCGCGGGGCGACACCTACGCCAAGAGGAGGAACATGCCGGTCAAGGTAGCAGCGGACGCCACGGCCCGACCACGGGGCAAACCCGCCGTCTCCGCGCGCCCGTCAACTCTGGCCAGGCCCGAGTCCAGTTCCCCCACCAGAACTCCCAGCCGCCGCCCCCCTCGCAGGTCCCCGATCCGCGTAGCAGCGGACGCCGTTTGCGGCCACGGGCAAACCCGCGGTCCCCACCCACCCGTCACCTCCGGTCAGCCCCGCGACCAGCTCCCCCGCCACAATCCGCCCCGCCCAGCACCCCCCCAGCCGCCGGTCAGCGCGCAGGTGCCCGATCCGCGCAGCAACGGACGCCATGGACCAACCACGGAACGAACCCGCCGTCCACGCCCACCCGTCACCTCCGCGACCAGTTCCCCCGCCACAAACCGCCCCCCCCGCCCCCCCCACCGCCCCCCCCCCCGCCCGGGCCCGCGCCCCCGCCCCACCCCGCCCCGCCAGCACCCCCAACCGCCGACCCCCGCGCAGGTCCCCGATCCGCTCCCGCAGCCGACGCCCAGGGGCCGGCCACGGAGCAGTCCCCCATCCCCCGCCCGCCCGTCACCTCTCGGTCAGGCCCGCGATCAGTTCGTCCGCCGCCCTGTACGCGTCCAACTCCCCCGCCACGATCCGCTCCGCCAGTGCTCCCAGCCGCCGGTCGCCGCGCAGGTCGCCGATCCGTTCCCGCAGTGCGGTCACCGCGATCGTCTCCACCTCGTGGGATGCCCGTGACCTGCGGCGTTCGGCCAGGACTCCCCGTTCTTCCATCCAGGCGCGGTGCTTCTCCAGGGCCTCCACCAGTTCGTCGATGCCCTCGTCCCGTGACGCGACCGTCTTCACGATCGGCGGGCGCCAGTCGCCGGGGGCCCGGGACTCGCCTAGGCCCAGCATGTGGTTCAGCTCGCGGGCGGTCGAGTGCGCGCCGTCCCGGTCCGCCTTGTTGACCACGTAGACGTCGCCGATCTCCAGGATTCCCGCCTTCGCCGCCTGGATGCCGTCGCCCATCCCCGGCGCCAGGAGTACGACACTCGTGTCCGCCTGTGCCGCGATCTCCACCTCCGACTGGCCTACCCCGACCGTCTCGACCAGGACCACGTCACAGCCCGCCGCGTCCAGCACGCGGATCGCCTGCGGGGCCGCCCAGGCCAGGCCGCCGAGGTGGCCCCGGGTCGCCATCGAGCGGATGTAGACGCCGGGGTCGGACGCGTGGTCCGACATTCGGACGCGGTCGCCGAGCAACGCGCCGCCCGAGAACGGCGACGACGGGTCGACGGCGAGTACGCCGACCCGTCGGCCCTGGCGTCGGTACGCCGTCACCAGGGCCGACGTCGATGTCGACTTGCCGACACCTGGTGATCCCGTGAGGCCGACCACGTACGCGTTGCCCGTCAGCGGCGCCAGTGCCGCCATCACCTCGCGGAGTTGTTCGGACGCCCCCTCCACCAGGGAGATCAGCCTGGCCACGGCCCGCGGCCGGCCTTCCCGGGCCTGCGCCACCAGCGTGGGGACGTCCTGCATCACAACTCCGTTCCGATCGCCGTGCCGTACGAGCACCTACGCCTTGGGTACCCGCACGATCAGCGCGTCACCCTGGCCGCCGCCCCCGCACAGGGCCGCCGCGCCGACACCTCCGCCGCGCCGCTGCAGTTCGAGGGCCAGGTGCAGGACCAGGCGCGCGCCGGACATGCCGATCGGGTGACCCAGGGCGATCGCACCGCCGTTGACGTTCACCCGATCCGTGGACACGCCGAGGTCCTTGATTGACTGCACGGCGACCGCCGCGAAGGCCTCGTTGATCTCGATCAGGTCAAGATCCTCGACGCTCAGGCCCTCCTTCTTCAAGGCGTGCTGGATCGCGTTGGACGGCTGCGACTGGAGGGAGTTGTCCGGGCCCGCCACATTGCCGTGCGCGCCGATCTCGGCGATCCACTCCAGGCCCAGTTCCTCGGCCTTCGCCCTGCTCATGACCACTACCGCCGCCGCACCGTCCGAGATCTGCGACGACGTGCCCGCCGTGATCGTGCCGTCCTTCGTGAACGCCGGGCGGAGCTTGCCCAGCGACTCCGTCGTCGTCTCCGCCCGGATGCCCTCGTCCTGGCTGAAAACGATCGGTTCGCCCTTGCGCTGCGGGATCTCGACCGGCGTGATCTCCGCTTCGAACACGCCGTTCTTCTGCGCCGCCGCCGCACGCTGGTGGGAGAGGGCGCCGATCTCGTCCTGCTCGGGGCGCAGCAGGCCCAGGCGGGTGTTGTGCTTCTCCGTCGACTCGCCCATGGCGATGTTCTCGAAGGCGTCGGTGAGACCGTCGTACGCCATCGCGTCGAGCATCTCGATCGCGCCGTACTTGAAGCCCTCACGGGACTTGGGGAGCAGGTGCGGGGCGTTCGTCATCGATTCCTGGCCACCGGCCACGATCACGTCGAACTCGCCCGCGCGGATCAGCTGGTCCGCCAGCGCGATCGCGTCCAGGCCCGACAGACACACCTTGTTGATGGTCAGCGCCGGGACGTTCATCGGGATGCCGGCCTTGACCGCCGCCTGGCGGGCCGGGATCTGGCCCGCGCCGGCCTGGAGGACCTGGCCCATGATCACGTACTGCACCTGGTCGCCACCGATCCCCGCACGGTCGAGGGCGGCCTTGATCGCGAAGCCGCCGAGGTCGGCTCCGGAGAAGGTCTTCAGCGAGCCCAGCAAGCGTCCCATGGGCGTACGTGCGCCCGCGACGATCACCGAGGTGGTGCTTTTGGTTCCTGACATGAGGAGCGATCCCCTTTCAGCTGGGGAGCTGAGGAGTGTGAACGAGGGTTTACCTGAATGTACTGAGCAGTACCCCCTCCGTCATCGGGCCGTCGGTGTGATCGCGCGCACGTTGCGTAACCACCGTATGAGCGCTGCACTGACACCATGCTGACGCGAATCGACCACATCGGGATCGCCTGTTTCGACCTCGACACGACCGTCGAGTTCTACCGGGCCACGTACGGCTTCGAGGTGTTCCACTCCGAGGTCAACGAGGAGCAGGGCGTACGCGAGGCCATGTTGAAGATCAACAACACGGACGACGGCGGCGCCTCCTACCTCCAGCTCCTGGAACCGACCCGCGAGGACTCCGCCGTGGGCAAGTGGCTGGCCAAGAACGGGGAGGGCGTGCACCACATCGCTTTCGGTACGGCGGATGTGGATGAGGACGCCGCGGACATCCGCGGGAAGGGCGTACGCGTTCTGTACGAGGAGCCACGGATCGGCTCCATGGGGTCGCGGATCACCTTCCTGCATCCGAAGGATTGCCACGGAGTACTGACAGAACTGGTCACTTCGGCGGCTGTTGAGTCACCTGAGCACTGACCCTCGTACATATGGGCCGGTAGGGTTGGGGACGGCCGCTGCCGTGTTGTCGGGCAGCGGTCCGGGTCCTGGTGTGTGGAGGTGCGGGATCCGAGGGCCGGGGTACAGGTTTCGGGGGCCGAGGGTGGGTGCGGGAGTCCGTGCTTCGCCGTTGATCTGACACCATTCCCCGGGAGCCCCGTTCGGCGGACGGACGTGGCTCGTTCGGAGAAGGTTGCGACCAGGGACGGATGGGACCGCGCAGTGCGGGGCTACGAACGCCAGGAGCGAGAGCCGGCGGCTGACGTCGACCACCTCTCTCGGTTCGAGGCCGAGATGGAGCGGCTGAAGACCGAGCGGGAAAAGGCGATTCAGCACGCCGAGGACCTCGGCTACCAGGTCGAGGTGCTGCGCGCCAAGCTTCACGAGGCGCGTCGCACTCTCATGTCCCGGCCCGCCTATGACGGCGGTGACATCGGCTATCAGGCCGAGCAGTTGCTGCGGAACGCGCAGATCCAGGCGGACCAGCTCCGCCAGGACGCCGAGCGCGAGATGTCGCAGGCGCGCGCCCAGACCCAGCGCATCCTCCAGGAGCACGCCGAGCAGGCGGCCCGGCTGCAGGCCGAGCTGCACCAGGAGGCGGTCACCCGGCGCCAGCAGCTCGACCAGGAGCTGGCCGAGCGGCGGCAGACCGTCGAGTCGCACGTCAACGAGAACGTGGCGTGGGCCGAGCAGTTGCGGGCCCGCAGCGAGTCCCAGGCGCGCCGGCTCGTCGACGAGTCGCGGTCCGAGTCCGAGCAGGCGCTGGCCGCCGCCCGGGCCGAGGCCGAGCGGGTCGCGAACGAGGCCAGGCAGCGGCTGCAGAGCGAGGCCGAGGCCGCCCGCGCGGAGGCCGACCAGCTGCTGCGCCGGGCCCGTGCCGAGGCCGACCGGCTGCTGAACAGCGCGACCTCCGAGGCCCGCGAGGCCGCCGACCACGCCGAGCAGCTGCGCAGCTCCACGGTGACCGAGTCGGACAGCGCCCGCCGCCAGGCCACCGAGCTGAGCCGGACCGCCGAGCAGCGGCTGCAGGAGGCCGAGGCCGCCCTGCGCGAGGCCCGCCTGGAGGCCGAGAAGGTCGTCACCGAGGCCAAGGAGA
This sequence comes from Streptomyces geranii, assembly GCF_002954775.1. Taxonomy (GTDB): domain Bacteria; phylum Actinomycetota; class Actinomycetes; order Streptomycetales; family Streptomycetaceae; genus Streptomyces; species Streptomyces geranii. The sequence goes on along the minus strand of NZ_PJME01000010.1, from coordinate 147,552 downwards.
GCGCGGCCAAGACGACCGCCAGCGCCGAGTCCGCCAACGAGCAGCGCACGCGTACGGCGAAGGAGCAGGTCGCCCGGCTCGTCACCGAGGCCAGCCAGGAGGCCGAGGCCACCAAGGCGTCCGCCGAGGAGGTCGTCGCAGACGCCAAGGCGAAGGCCGAGAAGATCGTCGCGGAGGCCGAGGAGACCGCCCGCAGCCTCACCGCCGAGGAGACCGCCTCCCAGCTCGCCAAGGCGGCCCGTACGGCAGAGGACGTACTCAACAAGGCGTCCGAGGAAGCGAAGTCGACCACCAAGGCGGCCACCGAGGAGGCCGAGCGCATCCGCGCGGAGGCCGAGTCCGAGGCGGACCGGCTGCGCGCCGAGGCGCACGACATCGCCGAGCAGCTCAAGGGCACGGCGAAGGACGACACCAAGGAGTACCGCGCCAAGACCGTCGAGCTTCAGGAAGAAGCCCGGCGGCTGCGCGGCGAGGCCGAGCAGCTGCGCGCCGACGCGGTCGCCGAGGGCGAGCGCATCCGCGCGGAGGCCCGCCGGGAGGCCGTCCAGCAGATCGAGGAGGCGGCCAGGACCGCCGAGGAGCTGCTCGGCAAGGCGAAGGCCGACGCGGACGAGACGCGCCAGACCGCCCAGACGGACAGCGAGAAGGTCCGTACGGAGGCCATCGAGCGCGCGACGTCACTGCGCCGGCAGGCCGAGGAAACCCTGGAGCGCACCCGCAAGGAGGCCGAGCAGAGCCGTGTGGAGGCCGTCGAGCTGGCCGAGGTCATCGCAGCCGACGCCGAGCGGGCCGCACGCGAGCTGCGCGAGGACACCGAGCGGGGCATAGAGGCCCGCCGCGACGAGGCCGCCGCCGACCTGAACCGGCTGCACACCGAGGCCGAGGACCGGCTCAACGCCGCCGAGGAGGCGCTCACCGACGCCCGCGCGGAGGCCGACCGGTTCCGCCGCGAGGGCTCCGAGGAGTCGGAGCGGCTGCGTTCCGAGGCCGCCGAGCGGATCCGCGGCCTCCAGGCGCAGGCCGACGCGGAGATCCAGCGGCTGCGCGACGAGGCGGCTGCGGACGCGTCGGCGTCCCGGGCGGAGGGCGAGGCCATCGCCGTACGCCTGCGGTCGGACGCGGCGGCCGAGGCCGAGCGGCTGAAGTCGGAGGCCCAGGACACCGCCGACCGGGTACGGGCGGAGGCGCAGGCCGCCGCCGAGCGACTGGCGACGGAGGCGTCCGAAACGCTGGCCGCCGCCCAGGAGGAGGCGACCAGGCGGCGCCGCGAGGCCGAGGAGACCCTCGGTTCCGCCCGCCAGGAGGCCGACCAGGAGCGCGAGCGGGCCCGCGAGCAGAGCGAGGAGCTGCTGGCGTCGGCGCGCAGGCGCGTGGAGGACGCCCAGACCGAGGCCGTACGGCTGGTCGAGGAGGCGGACCGGCGGGCGAGCGAGATGGTGTCGGCCGCCGAGCAGCACGCCCAGCAGGTGCGGGAGTCGGTGTCGGGGCTGCACGAGCAGGCCCAGGAGGAGATCCAGGGGCTGCGGTCCGCCGCCGAGCACGTCGCCGACCGGATGCGCCGCGAGGCGTCCGAGGAGGCCGACCGGGTCCGGGCCGACGCCTACTCCGAGCGGGAGCGGGCCTCGGAGGACGCGAGCCGGGTGCGGCGCGAGGCGTCGGAGGCCTCCGAGCACGCCAAGGCGCTCGCCGAGCGCACGGTGGGCGAGGCACTCGCCGAGGCCGACCGGGTGCGCCAGGACGCCGCCGCGCACGCCCAGCGGGTGCGTACGGAGGCGTCGGACACCATCGCGAACGCCGAGCAGGACGCGTCGCGCAGCCGGGCGGAGGCCCGCGAGGACGCCAACCGGATCCGTTCGGACGCGGCGACGCAGGCCGACACCCTGATCACCGAGGTGACGGCGGAGGCTGAGCGGCTCACCGACGAGACCAACGCCGAGGCGGAGCGGGTCCGGGCCGAGTCCGTGGCCAAGGCCGAGCAGCTGATCTCGGACGCGACCGGGGAGGCGGAGCGGCTGCGCGCCGAGGCCGCCGACACGGTCGGTTCGGCCCAGCTGCACTCGGAGCGGGTCCGGGCCGAGTCCGAGCGGGTCAGGTCGGAGGCGGCGGCGGAGGCCGACCGGCTGATGTCGACCGCCCGCGACGAGGCGGACAGCACGCTGGACGAGGCCCGCAAGGAGGCCAACAAGCGGCGCTCCGAGGCGGCCGAGCAGGTCGACACGCTCATCACGGAGACGGCCGCCGAGGCAGACAAGCTCCTCTCGGAGTCGCAGCAGGCGGCCCAGAAGACGACCGCGGAGGCGGAGGCGCAGGCCGACTCGATGGTGGGCGCGGCCCGCAACGAGGCGGACCGGCTGGTGTCCCAGGCGACGGCGCGGGGCAACTCGACGGTGGAGAAGGCCCGTACGGACGCGGACGAGCTGCTCGTCGGCGCGCGCCGGGACGCCACCGCCATAAGAGAGCGGGCGGAGGAGCTGCGCGACCGGATCACGGCGGAGATCGAGAGCCTGCACGAGCGGGCGCGTCGTGAGGCCGCCGAGACGATGAAGTCGACCGGCGACCGCTGCGACGCGCTGATCACGGCCGCCGAGGAGCAGCTCGTCAAGGCCGAGCTGAAGGCCAAGGACCTGGTCTCGGAGGCGAACTCCGAGGCGGGCAAGGTCCGGATCGCCGCCGTCAAGAAGGCCGAGGGGCTCCTCAAGGAGGCCGAGCAGAAGAAGGCCACGCTGATCCGCGAGGCCGAGGAACTGCGCGCCGAGGCGATCCGCGAGGCGAAGGCCACGGTCGAGGAGGGCAAACGCGAGCTGGAGATCCTCGTCCGCCGCCGCGAGGACATTCAGGCGGAGATCTCCCGTGTCCAGGACGTCCTGGAAGCGTTGGAGTCTTTCGAGGCCCCGTCGGCGAACAAGGACGGCGGCGTCAAGGCGGGCGCTGCGGCCGGCATCACTCGTACGGGTGGCAAGTCGTCAGATGGCTAGCTCGGAGGGCGCGTTGCGTGCATTCTGTGTGGCTTTCTGGGGTCTTTGACCAATTCTTTGGCAAGCCGTCCGCCGGTTAGCCACTCAAAAGGGGCCTGATTCTCCATATCAATCGGGCTTCTGCTCTATGACACGCCGCTTGGCCCCCTAGGATTCCACCTATCACCTCACCGGTCTCATTCGACAGGAACCCCATGAGCGACACTTCCCCCTACGGCTTCGAGCTTGTGCGGCGTGGGTACGACCGCGCTCAGGTGGACGAACGCATCTCGAAGCTCGTCTCCGACCGTGACAGCGCTCTGGCTCGTATCACTGCTCTGGAAAAGCGCATCGAGGAACTCCATCTCGAAACGCAGAACGCCCAGGCCCAGGTCAGCGACGCGGAGCCGTCGTACGCCGGCCTCGGCGCGCGCGTCGAGAAGATCCTCCGTCTCGCCGAGGAGGAGGCGAAGGACCTGCGCGAGGAGGCCCGTCGCGCCGCCGAGCAGCACCGTGAGCTGGCCGAGTCGGCCGCCCAGCAGGTGCGCAACGACGCGGAGTCGTTCGCCGCGGACCGCAAGTCCAAGGCGGAGGACGAGGGCGTCCGGATCGTCGAGAAGGCCAAGAGCGACGCCTCCCAGCTGCGCCAGGAGGCGCAGAAGGACGCGCAGTCCAAGCGCGAGGAGGCCGACGCCCTCTTCGAGGAGACCCGCGCCAAGGCCGCCCAGGCCGCCGCGGACTTCGAGACGAACCTCGCCAAGCGCCGTGAGCAGTCGGAGCGCGACCTCGCGTCCCGTCAGGCCAAGGCCGAGAAGCGCCTCGCGGAGATCGAGCACCGCGCGGAGCAGCTCCGCCTGGAGGCCGAGAAGCTGCGCACGGACGCCGAGCGCCGCGCCCGCCAGACGGTCGAGACGGCCCAGCGCCAGGCCGAGGACATCGTGGCCGACGCGAACGCCAAGGCCGACCGGATCCGTTCGGAATCGGAGCGCGAGCTGGCGGCTCTCACCAACCGCCGCGACTCGATCAACGCCCAGCTGACGAACGTCCGCGAGATGCTCGCCACCCTGACGGGAGCCGCGGTCGCCGCCGCCGGCGCCCCGGTCACGGACGACGAGCCGATCACGCGTGGGGTGCCGGCCCAGCAGTCCCGGTAAGCAGCGGTTCCTTGCAGGCCCGCACCCCTCGTTCGAGGGGTGCGGGCCTGTTTTCGGTACATGGAGAACCCACGTTCACCAAAAGTTGCCGTACACAAGTGGCATCCCCCATGCCCCCGAACTAGCGTGGCCGCATGATCGAGCTAGAGGGGCTGACCAAGCGGTACGGCGAGAAAGTGGCGGTCAATCATCTGACGTTCAGCGTCAGACCGGGCATCGTGACGGGCTTTCTCGGGCCCAACGGCGCCGGGAAGTCGACCACCATGCGGATGATGCTCGGCCTCGACCGCCCCACCGCCGGTGATGTCCGGATCGACGGGCAGCACTACGACCGGCTCAAGGACCCCCTCAAGTACATCGGCGCCCTGCTCGACGCCAAGGCCATGCACGGCGGGCGCAGCGCCTTCAACCATCTGCTCTGTCTCGCGCAGAGCAACGGCATCCCCAGCTCGCGGGTGCACGAGGTGCTCGACACCGTCGGGCTCACGAGCGTCGCGAAGAAGAAGGCGAAGGGGTTCTCGCTCGGGATGGGACAGCGGCTCGGTATCGCGGGCGCGCTGCTCGGTGATCCGCGGATCCTGATGTTCGACGAGCCGGTCAACGGCCTCGACCCCGAGGGCATCCACTGGATCCGCAACCTGATGAAGGCGCTCGCGGCGGAGGGGCGGACCGTGTTCGTCTCCTCCCACCTGATGAGCGAGATGGCCCTGACCGCCGATCACCTCGTCGTCATCGGGCAGGGCCGGCTGCTCGCCGACACCTCCATGGCCGACTTCATCGAGCAGAACTCGCGTTCGTACGTCCGGATCCGCTCGCCCCAGCGCGAACGGCTGCTCGACGTCCTGCACTCGGCCGGCATCACCGTCGTGCAGGCGGGCGCCGAGACGCTGGAGGTGGACGGCGGGAAGGCCGAGCGGATCGGTGAGCTGGCCGCGCAGCACCACCTCGTGCTGCACGAGCTGAGCCCCCAGCAGGCCTCCCTGGAGGAGGCGTTCATGCAGTTGACCGCCGAGTCGGTCGAGTACCACGCGCACAGCGGCGGCGCGCCGTCCCCGGCCGGTGCCCCGGCCGCCCCCTCCCCCGCGCCCGCCCCCGGGCAGTGGGGCGACGGCTGGAAGGAAGGTCGGTCATGACGGCCGCTCAGGTCATCCGGTCCGAATGGACCAAGATCCGGTCGGTGGCGTCCACGGTGTGGACGCTCGGTCTCGCGGCCGTGGTGACGATCGCGCTCGGCGCGCTGATCTCGCTGCTGCTCAAGAACCAGTGGAGCGACCTCAGCGAGAAGGACCGGCTCTCCTTCGACCCGACGTACACGAGCTTCGCGGGCATGAGCCTCGGTCAGCTCGCGATGATCGTGTTCGGGGTGCTCGTCGTGTCGAACGAGTACAGCACCGGCATGATCCGCACCTCGCTGGCCGCCGTACCGCAGCGCGGCACCTTCCTCGCCAGCAAGCTCGTGGTGGCGGCCGGGCTCGCCTTCGTGGTCGGGGTCGTCACCAGCTTCGCCGCGTTCTTCCTCGGGCAGGCGATGCTGGGCGACCACTCGACGTCCATCGGCGACCCCGGCGTGCTGCGCGCGGTGATCGGCGGGGCGCTCTACATGACGCTGATCGCCCTGTTCTCCATGGGCGTGGCCTCGATGCTGCGCAGCCCGATGCTGTCGCTCGGCATCCTGATGCCGTTCTTCTTCCTGATCTCCAACATCCTGGGCGCGGTCTCGGCGACCAAGAAGATCGGCCGCTATCTGCCCGACCAGGCCGGCAGCAAGATCATGCAGGTGGTCACCCCGATCGACAACGACACGCCTTACGGCCCCTGGGGCGGGCTCGCGATCATGGTCGCGTGGGTGGCGGCGGCGCTGCTGGGCGGGTACGTCCTGCTGAAGCGGCGCGACGCCTGAACCTCGCCCTCTCCTCGCTCACTCCTCGCCTCCCCACCCCTCCCCCGGCATGTTCCCGACACTTTTACCTCTCTTTGAAGGGAACCGTCAGCTCCCCGATAAGCTCCTAACCCTTACGGGGGCGTGCGCCCCGCTGTCCTGAACCTTTCGATGGGTGCGGAGCATGATCGAGGCAGTCGGCCTGACGAAGCGCTACGGCGACAAGACGGCCGTGTACAACCTTTCCTTCCAGGTGCGGCCGGGGTCCGTCACCGGCTTCCTCGGCCCCAACGGCTCGGGCAAGTCGACGACGATGAGGATGATCCTCGGCCTGGACCAGCCCACCTCGGGCCAGGTCACGATCGGCGGCTTCCCCTACCGCAAACTGCCCAACGCCCCCCGCCAGGTCGGCGCCCTGCTCGACGCCAAGGCCGTGCACGGCGGCCGGTCCGCCCGCAGCCACCTGCTGTGCCTGGCCCAGCTGTCGGGCATCCCGGCGCGGCGCGTGGACGAGGTGCTCGGGGTGGTCGGGCTCCAGGACGTGGCGAGGAAGCGCTCCAAGGGGTTCTCGCTCGGCATGGGCCAGCGGCTCGGCATCGCCGCCGCGCTCCTCGGCGACCCCCAGGTGCTGCTCTTCGACGAGCCGGTCAACGGCCTCGACCCCGAGGGCATCCTCTGGGTGCGCAACCTGATGAAGGCGCTCGCGGCGGAGGGGCGGACCGTGTTCGTCTCCTCCCACCTGATGAGCGAGATGGCGCTGACCGCCGACCACCTGATCGTGATCGGGCGCGGGCAGCTGCTCTCCGACATGAGCATCGGGGACTTCATCTCCGCCAACTCGGCCGACTTCGCGCGCGTACGCACGCCGGAGACCGAGCCGCAGCAGCGCGAGAAGCTGACGGCCGCGCTCACCGAGGCGGGCGGCCAGGTGCTGCCCGAGCAGGACGGCGCGCTGCGCGTCATGGGCCTGCCGCTGCCCCGGATCAGCGACCTCGCGCACTCGGCGGACGTACGCCTGTGGGAACTGTCGCCGCACCAGGCCTCGCTGGAGGAGGCGTACATGCGGATGACGCAGGGCGCCGTCGACTACCGCTCGACCGTCGACCAGCGGGCCGGGCTGCAGCAGCCGCTGCCGCCGGGCGCGCAGCCGCCGGTGCAGATGCCCGTGCCGGGGCAGGGCCAGCCGGGCTGGTACGCCCCGCCGCCGCCCCAGCAGGGCGGTCAGCCGCCGTTCGGGGCACCCGGGCAGCCGGGACAGCCCACGGGGCCGTACGGCGCTCCTGGCGGCCCCGGAGCGCCGGTGGCCGCCGGTGGTGCCCACCCGAACCCGTACGCGCAGCCCGTCGCCGCGCCCGTAGCCGACCTGACCAAGCCCGAGGACGCCCGATGAGTACGCCCCAGCAGCCCCCGACGCAGACGCCGGTGCCGCAGGCGGTGCCCGACTGGCAGGCGGCGCCCGGCCCCTCGTACACCGCCGCCTACACCTCGCCGATCCCGGTCACGCGTACACATCTCGGGCACGCGCTCGCCTCCGAGTGGACGAAGATCAAGTCGGTGCGCTCGACGATCTGGACGCTCGGGGTCTTCCTGGTCCTCGTCGTCGGCATCGGCCTGCTGGTCGCCGCGCAGACGACGAACGAGGACTTCGGGAACGTGCCGTACACGATCCCCGCGTTCTTCGGGCTGGTCCTCGGGCAGATCTGCCTGATCACGCTGGGCGTGCTGGTCATCTCGTCCGAGTACGGCACGGGCATGATCCGGACGACGTTCACCGCGTCGCCGCAGCGCCACCGGGTGCTCGCCGCCAAGCTGATCATCTTCTTCGCGGTCGCGTTCGTCGTGTCCGCGTTCGCGATCGGTTTCGTCGGTCTGGTGACCGAGTCGATGCACGGCAGCGGTGAGGGGACGGCGTGGGGCGGCTCGGTCGTCAAGGGCGCGCTGTACGTCTCGCTGCTCGGGGTGCTCGCCCTCGCCGTCGGCTCGATGCTGCGGCACTCGGCGGGCGCGATCACCGCGATGCTGGGGCTCGTGCTGGTGCCGGCGATCCTGCCCGCGTTCCTGCTGATGTCCGAGAGCCTGCGGACGATCGGCGAGAAGATGCTCGACTACAACGCGCCCAACGCCCTCGCCAAGATCTTCGGCCTGGACGAGGGGAACGGCAGCGGCGGCGGCGCCCAGCTCGGTCTGCTCGCCGGTGTGACCGCCGCGGCCATCGCGGGCGCCTTCGTGCTGCTGGACCGCCGGGACGTGTAGTTCACTCCCACGTGTGAACTCACCGAGCTGACAGGTGAGTTCAGAACCTCGGTGAGTTACGGGACCGCTGCACCCGCGTGGTGCGGCGGTCCTTCGCGTTCCAGCACGCCTTGTGCCAGTGTCTGCGGTCGTCCACGCCCGCGTGCTCGGCCCAGGCGACGACATGCGGGACACCGGACGGGATCTGCTGGTCGCAGCCCGGGCAGCGGTAGGTCTTGCCCTGGGCGCTGGCCCCGGCCACATGCCGGACGTTCCAGCTCTCGCCCTGCCAGCTCTCCGAGGACTGGAAGCCGCCGTACCGGCCGGAGTCGTCCTCGTCGGCGCTCCGGCCGGACGAGCCGCCGGGGTCTTGGGGGCGGTTTCGACGCGGGGACACAGGACACCTCACGGAGCGGTTCAGGGGGCAGGGGTCGACTCCAGCCTACGCGGCGCGATCCGGGGTAGAAGTAAGTCAGCACGTCGTACGAACTTCTCTCGAACCCCTTCTCGAATCCCCCGTCGGTTCCCCACCGGTCCCCCACCGGTCCGCCGTCGGCACCCCGGCCCCTCTCCGCCCGGCTGCCCGATTCTGCAGACAATCCGCCAATCTCTTCGCCAGGCCGTGACTTCGGCACGTGTCGAGCGGTTATGCCGTGCGGGGGAGCTCCGTGTCGGGGCCTAGGAAGCAGGAAAGAGCAATGCGCGTAGGAAGTTTTGTGCTGGCGGCCCAGTTCCCGGGCCAGGGCCAGGGGGAGGCGCTGCACCGCGCGGTCCGGTCCGCCGAGGTCGCCGAGGAGGCGGGTCTCGACACGGTCTGGCTGGCGGAGCACCACTTCGTGCCGTACGGCGCCTGCCCGTCCGCGACGACCCTGGCCGCGCTGCTGCTCGGCCGCACCGGGCGCATCCGGGTCGGTACGGCGGTGAGCGTGCTGCCCACCACCCATCCCGTGATGCTCGGCGAGCAGGCGGCGCTGCTGCATCTGACGTCCGGCGGGCGGTTCACGCTGGGCGTGGGGCGCGGCGGGCCGTGGGTGGACCTGGAGGTGTTCGGGACCGGGATCGAGGCGTACGAGAAGGCGTTCCCGGAGTCACTCGATCTGCTGCTCCGCTGGCTGCGCGAGCCGTCCGTGTCGGCTGACGGCGACCGGTTCAGGTTCCGTGAGGTGCCGGTCGTACCGAGCCCGTCGGAGTCGCTGACGGACGCGTCGGGGCCGGAGGTCGTCGTCGCGTGCACCTCGCCGGCGAGCGTACGGCTGGCCGCCGAGCGCGGGCTGTCGATGCTGCTCGGGATGCATGTCGGGGACGAGGAGAAGGCCGAGATGGTCGCCCTGTGGCGGCAGTCGGCGCGGGCGGCGGGGCGGTCGGCGGACGAGATCCACGGCGCCGCCCATGTGTCGGCGGGCGTCTGCCAGATCGCGGACCGGCGCACGGACGCGGTCGAGACGCTGATGAAGGCGATGCCGGGCTGGCTGCGACAGGGGCTGGAAGCGCATGTCACGGTGGACGGCCGGGCGCGTTCGATGCGGGACCCGGTGGCGTACACCGAACTCCTCTGCGGGCTGCACCCGGTGGGCACGCCCAGGCTGTGCGCCGACCGGCTCGCGGCGACGTCCGAGCGGACGGGCATCTCGCGCTTCGCCCTGCTCATCGAGGGGTCCGGAGATCTGGCGGCCACGGAGGAGAACGTACGACGACTGGGAACCGAGGTGCTCACACAGCTCCGCTGAGCCGATCGATGCCGATCGATACAGGTAGACGCCGGTCGACGCAGGTCGACTTCCGCTGCCGCTGCCGCTGTTGCCGCCCCCAGGGAGCTTGCCGCCCCGTACAGAAACACCTCCCGCGTACGGAGCGGCAAGCCGGTTGCCCTAGTTCACCCTCACCTCAGCAGTCCCGGAATTCCGGGGACTGGTTCAGCAACTGACTGCGCACCGAGGTGAAGCGGGCCAGCTTGACGTCAACGGACGCGTCCAGCGGGAACACCGCCACCCGGTGGCAGTTCTGAAAGGCCAGCCGCACACCGAAGTGCCGCTGCAGCGCGCCGCGTATCGCGTCGCTCGCCAGCGCACGCAGCAGCTGGCCACGTGCCTGCTCGTCCGGCGGCGGCGTCTGGTTGTCGGCGAAGTCTCCGCCGTCCACCTTCAGCTGGGCCACCAGGGAGCTGATCATCTCCCATGCGTAGGGCAGGGAGGTCCGGACGCAGTCGACGAATTCCGCTTCATCGACCTCGCCTCGCTCGGCCTGTTCGAGTAGGGCCGGTGAGACGTCGAGCGACATGAGTTCTCCTCTCGCACCCCCGGGTCGCGGGGGCTGCCGGACAGGGAAAGGGAGCCCGCGACACCGAGCACGCTCCGTACACGCATCGCGACCTCCCGGTTACTACGGTAGGCAACGGACCGTGACGGCACCAGGAAAACGCGGATACAGGACCGGTCATAACCATCCCTTGAGGAACACAATCAGCCAACAACGAACAGTTGCCTCTGGCATGTTCCGTCGGCCCACCGAGCCCGTATCAGCACTCTGAGGTGGGCGAATCGCGTGGAGCACCGCGCGTCGAGTAGCGTTGCCGACCATGCGTCTCGTCATTGCGCGCTGTTCCGTGGACTACGCGGGCCGGCTCACCGCTCATCTCCCGTCGGCCCCCCGTCTCATCCTGGTGAAGGCTGACGGCAGCGTCTCGATCCACGCGGACGACCGCGCCTACAAGCCTCTCAACTGGATGTCTCCGCCTTGCACGTTGAAGGAGGGGGCAGGTGAAGAGGAGGGCATCTGGACCGTCATCAACAAGGCGGGCGAGAAGCTCATCATCACGATGGAGGAAGTCCTCCACGATTCCTCGCACGAACTGGGCGTCGATCCGGGCCTGATCAAGGACGGCGTGGAAGCACACCTCCAGGAACTCCTCGCGGACCGCATCGAGACCCTCGGCGACGGCTACACCCTCATCCGCCGCGAGTACATGACGGCCATCGGCCCGGTGGACATCCTGTGCCGGGACGCGGAGGGCGCGACGGTCGCGGTCGAGATCAAGCGCCGGGGCGAGATCGACGGCGTGGAGCAACTCACCCGCTACCTGGACCTGTTGAACCGCGACCCGCACCTGGCGCCGGTACGCGGCATCTTCGCGGCCCAGGAGATCAAGCCCCAGGCGCGGGTCCTGGCGACGGACCGGGGAATCGGCTGCGCGGTGCTGGACTACAACGCGCTGCGGGGGATCGAGGACGACAAACTGCGGTTGTTCTGAGGGTTGTTCACACGAGAAGGGCCGGTCCCCGGATCAGGGGACCGGCCCTTCTTCGTTCGTACGGCGAACTGGCTCGCGTCAGCTGCGCTGTCAGTGCCGCGGTCTACGGTGCGACCATGTTTCCCTTGCCCGATGGTCTGCCTCCCGGTCGGTTCCTGGCTCGTGACCCTGTGCCCGTGTGGGTCTCCGACGAGTTCCCTCAGGACGTCGAAGAACTGTGGCCCCGTCTGCTGAGCGAGAGCCGACGACACGGTCTGATTCCGTTCCTGTGCCTGCCCGACGCCATGGGCAGACCCTGCGACCTGGATCACGTCGACGCCGTCCGCCTGGAGGAGGTGCTGGCCACGGACTTCGCCGCGTACCGCCGCAGGAGGCTGCCGTTGTGGACGGACACGACGCCGGCCCCGGCACCTGAAGGAGTCGAGCCCTGGCCACACGATCCCGGGCCGCCCTTCGAGCAGTGGCCGGGCCTGGCGCCGGGGACGCCCCTTGCCTCTGAAGGCCCCACGCCCGAGGTGGCTGCGTCAAGCGTGCTGGCCGGGCTCATCGGGACTGGCCCGTACGGGCTGGAGGATTGCTGCCTCGTTCTCGTCCCTGCCTCTCGCAGCAGCGAGGCTCTGGCGCTGATCGGCTGGTCGGCGAAGGCACCGCTCCCGCTGTTGTGTGCACTCCTGCGGAGCTGGGAGGACCGCTTCGGTGCCCAGGTCGTTGCGGCGTTCGGCAGCGAACTGCACGTCTCAGTCGCGAGACCTCTCGTTGAAGCGGAGCACGCGAGCCGGCTCGCTCTGGAGCATGTGCTGTCGACCGCGGACAACATCGTCGACGACCCGCCCACACCGTTCCCCGAGTACGCGACGGCCCTCGTGGGGCGGACCTCCTGGTCGTTCTGGTGGGACTAGACAGGTTGTGGGGCCACTGTCGATTGGGCGCGGGTCTTCACTACGCTGCCCGGCAGGCCGACGCCGAAGAGGACCTCCAGGAACTCTTACCGAGATGAGTGGCGCGGACGCTACGCTCAGGTGCTCATGAGTCAGAGTGGTTCGCAAGCCGCAGCATTCTTCAGAGACGTCCGCCAGAGCGGAGTCGTCTGGCTTGTGCGGGACGACGCGGGGAGCCCGGTTCCCCTCGCGGCTGACGGCACGCGGAGTCTTCCCTACTGGTCGACGTCAGCCCGCGCCACGAGGGCGGCGAAGATCTGGGGGAATGGGCTACGGGTTGAATCCATGCCCCTGGACACCTGGCGAGGCAGCGATCTGCCTGCTGCCGCCGATGAGGGACTCCTGATCGGCATCAACTGGAGCGGTCCCCGTCTCGTCGGGTGGAGCTTCACTCCGGCCGAAGTCCTCGGGCGCCTCGCGGCGGCCGACCGACTCCCGTAAATAGCCGGGCGCGCTGGTTCGTGACGATGCGACTACCCACCCTGACTACCGGGTTTCCGTGGATACCGGGTCGAGGAAGAAGAGGCACTGGTCCGCGTTGAATTCGCCCACCTCGGCGACGAAGCGGAACCTGTCTCCTGCGTCGGCTGTGGCGGGGATCTTCTTGCCGGTCAGTCTCAGGTCAACGATGCTGACGTCCTCGTACTTGAAAGCGGGGCCAACCGTCGTGTTCGGTCCGTTGTCGCCTGGGCCCAGGATGAAGTCGTAGCGGGTGTCGTAGTCACCGTGGGGCGCCATGTTCACGATCGAGCCGTTGAACGCGATCGTCCGGCCCGCGTGCCTGGTCGCGAAGTCCAGGTTCGCGTCGTCACACGAGTCCGCCTTCAGAAGCGCCGCGAACTCCGGGTTGTCCTGAGGCGTGATCACCTCCGCGGCAGCCGACTCTGCTGCGGTCGGAGTCGGCGTAGCGGAAGACTTCTCGCTCGCAACGGCCGGCGGCTTGTCCAACTCGTCCTTCTTCTCGCCACCGTCGCTGAGCGCGGAGGCAACGCCGATGACGACGGCCAGGGTCACGAGGACGGCAGCCGTCGTGCCGATCAAAAGCCACGGCTGCGGCTTCTTCGGCCGACGGAAGTCGAGGGTGGAGCGAAGCGTGCCCTGGGCCTGGTTCACCAGCTCCCAGCCGTCCTTCTGCATCTTCGAGATCACCAAGCCGTTGGTGCCGCGAACTGTCCGCACAGACTTGTACTCGTACTTGATCTCGTCGGCCATACGGCTCCGCGCCCCCAATGAACTGTTCAGACCAACTGCCTTGCGAGCATAGGAGACTCCATGAGGAACTCGGCGTAACTGGCACTGGGGGAACGGACCGAGCACCCGGCTGCCGCGTGTGGGGTGGATGTCGCGCCAGTACCTGCGGCGGGTGAACATGACCGCTGCTGTCGTCAGGCCGAAGCGGCAGGCGCCGTTGCCTCACTGGGGCGTTGGGATGGGTGGAGAGAGAGCGGCCGGGTCCGCTGTTGCCACGGACCCGGCCCTCCTGCTGTCGCGCTGTGCTGTCAGATCACCGACGGGTCGACCGACGTCGTCGTGGCCGGGGCGCTTGCCGGTTCGCTCGCGGTCTCGGTCTGGGCTGGGCTGGAGGCCGAGTTGGTGGTGTCCGGTGCCGAGGCAGAGGCCGTCGGTGACGGGGATTCGGGCGTCTGACTCGGCGTCGGTCCCGAAGACTCGGACTCGGACTCGGTGGGCGTTGGCGAGCCTGGCGTCTCGGAAGGCGTCGTCTCCGTAGGAGTCGCCGAAGGTGTCGGTGTCGTACCGCCGCTGCTCCCCCCGTTGCCGCCGCCATTACCGCCGCCCCCCGGCGTCTTCGTCCCCGTCGGATCGTCAGACGGCTCCTGACCCCCCGACGGCGGCGGCGTCGGGTCGTCCGATGTGCCCCAGGTGCCGTCGGGGCCCGGGTCGGTCGGGCGGCTCGTTGCCGTGCCCGTGTCGCCGGTCGTGTCGCCGTTGCCGTTGTCCGCCTTGTCGGCGCCGAGGCTGTCGTCGTCGGTGCCCGCGCTGGCGGACGGGTTGACGCCGACCTGGTCGGACGGCGCGTCGTTCGGGTTCGAGGTGGCTCCCAGTGTCACCACCGTGCCGAGCACCGCCGCGAGCAGGGCGCCCGCGCCCGCCGCCACCAGGTTGCGCCGGGCGCCGCCGACGAGCCGCTGGAGGCCCGAGGCCTTGTGGGCCCCGCCGCCGCCCACGGGCCTGGGCGTGATCACCGTAGGACCGAAGTCACCGGAACCGGAACCCGTACCGGAAGGCGATGCGGAACCTGCGCCCGCGCCCGTGGCCGAGGGCTGGAGCGGTGAGTAGGCTGCGGCGCCGAAGAGCGCCGGGACGCCGCCTGGTGGTGACGCCGACTCCTCGTAGCGTGCGTCCGGGACCTCCTCGCCCGGCGTGGAGCCGAGGCCGGGGGTGTCCCCTGCGCGGTCCGCGACCAGGGTGAGGGCGCGGCGGCCCGCGACCGTGCCGCGTTTGTCGGCGACGGCGCCGCGCAGGCCGATCGCGGCCTCCAGCTCGGCGCGGGCCTGGTCGAGCTGTTCCTCGCAGAGCGCGAGGATGCCCAACTCGTGGTGGAAGTAGGCCTGTTCCGCGACCTCTTCGGCGAGCCGGGCGGCCTCGGCGCCGGCGAGCAGGACGCGTTCCCAGGCGCTCCAGTCCAGGCCGGCCGCGAAGGCGGGCGCCGCGGTGCGGGCCAGGTGCACGGCCGTGCTCTCCTCGTCCTCCCCCGACGGCTCCGTGACCGGCACGAGCACCCCGATCGCGGCGAGCAGGGCGTCGGCCTCCGCGCAGACCCGCTCGGGGGTCACGGACGGGTGCCCGGCCCACCAGGCGTAGTGCTGGGCGGCGCTGATCGCCCGCTCCTGGGCGCCCTCGCCGTACCCGGCGGCCTCCAGCTGGGTCTGTACCCCGGCCGCGAGCCGGTAGTGGGCGCCGACCGGCGAGACCAGCGCGCAGCCGAGCAGCTCGCCGAGGGCGGCGTCCGCGTGGGCGTCGTCCACGAGTGCGGGCAGATGGGCCTGGTGGGGCACCTCGCCGCCGAGCGCGACCGCGAAGCGCAGGGTCTCCCGCGCGGACGCGCTGAGCCGCGAGGCGAGCAGCGGGGCGGGCGCGGCGCCCTCGGCGAGCGAGGGCAGCGGTACGTCGTGTTCGTCGCCGGTGTCGAAGGGCGCGTCGACCGGGGTTTCCTGGAAGACGCCGAACTCGTCGAACGCGTCGGCGCTGGCCCGCAGTCCGTCGCGCTGCCTGAGCAGGGCGCCGGCCTGCACGAACCGCAGGGGCAGGCCCTCGGACTCGAACCAGAGGTCGCCGGCCCAGTTGGCCTCCTCCTCGGTGAGGACGCGGCCGACCGCTCGTTCGAGCAGCTCCAGGCCGCCGGCGCGGTCGAGGCCTTCGAGGAACAGTTCCTCGATCAGCGCGCCGGCGGACGGCGCGGGAATGTCGGGGGTGGCGCTGATCAGGAAGGCGCACTCGGGGGTCGCGTCGATGAGTTCGTCGAGCGCGGCGCCGCCGAACTCCACGTCGTCGAGGACGACGACCGCGCCGACCTCGCGGACGAGGGCGCGCAGTTCGTCCGGTTCCGGCCGGTACAGAGGTGCGCTGTAGACGGCGTAGAAGAGGTCGTGGAGCAGGTCGGTCGGGGTGCGGCGGAAGCCGGTGAGGCGGACCACCCCGTCGGGTGCGAGGTCGGCGCAGTCGGCGGCGACGGCGTCGAGGAGCGTGGTGCGGCCGGCGCCGGGCGGGCCGGTGAGGCGTACGGAACGGCCTCGGGCCAGCAGCCGCACCAGCCGCTCGCGCTCGCCGTCGCGCTCCAGGAGCGGGAGTTCGGGCCGCGCGGGCCCGGGCGGTACGGGTGGTGCGGCGGCGCGGGTGGTCTCGGCGCGGTCGGCCGCCGTGAGCTTGGCGGGCCGGCCGGGCCGTTCGCCGGGCGGGCAGATCTCTATCTCGCTGCCGTCGACCGGGTTGACGGTGAGCAGGTAGTCGCCCGAGACGAGCTGCGTCGTGCGGGCGAGCGCGGGCGTGTGCTGGCCGAAGTCGGTGGTGAGAGCGTCGCGAGGCGGGCGTTGACGCGGCGTGGTGCCGTCGGCGTCGTGGCCGTACTCCTCGGAGCCCTGGTTGTTCGGGTCCATAAGGTTCAAGCCCCCCAAAAGCGTCGTGTGCGGGTCGACAGGACCCAGGCCCCTCCCGGCCTTGCTGCACACCGCGCTGTCGCTTCTGGTCCGGGCCCGCTCGTGGGATGTCAGGCAGCGGGCGACCGAACCCTAAACCTTCGCACAGTATCTACGACAGTCCGGGGTACCGCGCCGTCCGAGACGTCACAGTCTCGTGAGGATTGCGAATGAAGCGCGTTTCGCACCATGGATCTCACACTCTGGGCAGTGACTCCACCCCGATGCCGCCCTCGATGGCCAGGATCCGGTGCAGCCGGGTGGCCACCAGCAGTCGCTGCATCTGCGGTGGTACGTCGCGCAGCACGAGCCGCCGGCCGCACCGCCCGCACCGTCGGTGGGCTCCCATGATCACACCGAGGCCGGTGGCGTCCCAGGAGTCCAGCTCGGACAGGTCGAGCACCAGATCGCCGACGCCGGTGTCGACGGCCGTGTGCAGGACCGTACGGGCGTCCGCCGCGCTGCGAACGTCGAGGCGGCCCCCGACGACCAGCTCGGCGTGGTCGCCCCTGATGTACATATGCGCTCCCGTGAGTGCGTGTCGTGCTCCGCGTCGGTAGGTGATGCAACGTCTGACTGCCTCAGCGGCGGTCAGGTTGCCGTCTGTGAGCGAACCGATACTCAATTCACCCCACAGGGTGATGCCCAAGGGGTTCGTGCGGTTTCTGTGCCTGTTGACTACTGCTGATTACTGCTGACTGCTGCTCACTACTACTGCGACTGCTACTGCTGCTTCCCGCTCAGTGCTTGTAGAAGCCCTGCCCGCTCTTTCGGCCGATGTCACCGGCGTCGACCATCCGGCGCATCAGCTCCGGAGGAGCGAACTTCTCGTCCTGCGACTCGGTGTAGATGTTGCTCGTGGCGTGCAGCAGGATGTCGACCCCGGTGAGGTCGGCGGTGGCCAGCGGGCCCATGGCGTGCCCGAAGCCGAGCTTGCAGGCGAGGTCGATGTCCTCCGCGCTGGCGACACCGGACTCGTACAGCTTGGCCGCCTCGACGACGAGCGCCGAGATCAGCCGGGTCGTCACGAAACCGGCGACATCCCGGTTGACGACGATGCAGGTCTTGCCGACGGACTCGGCGAACTCCCGCGTGGTGGCGAGGGTTTCGTCGCTCGTCTTGTAGCCGCGGACCAGCTCGCAGAGCTGCATCATCGGCACCGGCGAGAAGAAGTGCGCGCCGACGACCCGGTCCGGGCGGTCGGTCACGGCGGCGATCTTGGTGATGGGGATGGCCGAGGTGTTGGAGGCGAGCACGGCGTCGTCGCGTGCGATCTTGTCGAGCGCGCGGAAGATCTCGTGCTTGACCTCCAGCTTCTCGAACACGGCCTCGACGACGATGTCCGCGTCCCCGACCGCGTCGAGATCGGTGGTCGCGGTGATCCGCCCGAGGGCGGCCTCGGCATCGGCCGCGTCGAGCTTGCCCTTGCTCACGAACTTGTCGTACGAGGCCTTGATGCCGTCGGTGCCACGGGTGAGCGCTTCGTCGGTGACATCGCGCAGTACGACGTCCCAGCCCGCCTGGGCGGAGACCTGGGCGATGCCGGAACCCATCAGGCCGGCTCCGATGACGGCAAGCTTCCGTGCCACTGTGCGACTCCCCTGACGCGCTGTTTACGTATGCCTCGTGTACTGGTCTCTCCGGCGGACCCTAGCGGTCGTGAGGGTGCGGTGTGACTGCTTAGTAACGCGTTTCACGTCTCAGGGCGTGAGACACCGATCACGTCTCGTCCGAGGGACCCGACGATCCTCCCGGCCGCCGAGGCCACCGGGATTGCGGCCTCGGCGTTCGGAGCGCCAATTCCGCACGGTTTCAAGCTGGTTGGCGCTGCGCGGACCGGTCCGCGCCGAGGCTTCCACGCCCTGCGTCGGCCGCCAGGACGTGGGTGCGAATCCAGAACACCTGCACGACTTGGGGCAGCGTCTAGATTGGCCGCATGGTCAATCTGACGCGCATCTACACCAGGACCGGCGACCAGGGCACCACCGCCCTCGGGGACATGAGCCGGGTCGCCAAGACCGATCTGCGGATCTCCGCCTACGCCGACACCAACGAGGCGAACGCGGTGATCGGGACCGCCGTAGCACTGGGCGGGCTCGCGGAGGAGGTCGTCAAGGTGCTGACCCGGGTGCAGAACGACCTGTTCGACGTGGGCGCGGATCTGGCGACGCCGGTGGTGGAGAACCCGGAGTTCCCGCCGCTGCGGGTCGAGCAGGCCTACGTCGACAAGCTGGAGGCGGACTGCGACCGGTTCCTCGAAGACCTGGAGAAGCTGCGGTCGTTCATCCTGCCCGGCGGCACCCCCGGCGCCGCCCTGCTGCACCAGGCCTGCACGGTGGTGCGCCGGGCCGAGCGCTCGACGTGGGCGGCGCTGGAGGTGCACGGGGACGTCATGAATCCGCTCACCGCGACCTACCTCAACCGGCTATCGGACCTGCTTTTCATTCTCGCCCGTACGGCCAACAAGGAGGTCGGGGACGTCCTCTGGGTTCCGGGCGGGGAGCGCTGATCCGGGGTTCGGGTCCCGCTTCGGCCAGATCGTGTACGTCAGCGCGATCAGACCGTGGATGCCCGCGGCCCTGAGCGCCGTCCACTGGAAGGAGCGCAGGGACGAGGTGTCCCCGTCGCCCACGTACCAGATCGCCGCCTGGAGCAGCCCGCACGCGACGCCGGCCGCCAGGACCGTACGCAGCCACAGGTTGCCCTCGTGCCGGGCGCGGGCCATGCCGTAGCGGGGCGGCCTCGGCGGGGGCGGGCCGCCGGCCAGGCGGTGGGCGGCGTGGCCGTCGAGCCAGCGGATCGTGTAGTGGCCGTACGCCACCGTGAAGCCGATGTAGAGGGCGGCCAGACCGTGCTCCCAGCCCGGTTCGGCGCCGTTCTTCAGGTCGATCGCCGTCACGGTGAACAGGACCAGCTCCAGCAGGGGCTCGCAGAGCAGCAGCACCACGCTGGTCCGGCGCCACCTCAGCAGATAGCGGACGGCCAGACCGAGCGCCAGCAGCACCCAGAAGCCGACCTCGCAGGCGATGATCAACGCGACGATCACGACTCGCTCCTCACTGGAGATTCCGGGAGACCCGGGGAACCCGTTCTTCTTCCAGGCTCCCGGCCGTCCGTGTCCGTTTCGTCGTCGGCGGTGAGGAAGTCGAGGAAGTCCCCGTACATCGAAAGATGCAGTTCCGGACCCCTCCCGACCCTCCCCGGGGATCAGGCGGGCGGCGCCCCGGCCGTGTTGGATGGAGTCATGGCCGCCCCTCGACCTCCCCGCCCGCACCGCGACGACGTGCGTATCGCGCTCGCGGGGCTGCTCGGCGGGCTGCTGTTCTGGGCCGTCGGTCTCGGCACCCGGCCGGCCGGTGAGCCGATCGTGCTCCTGGAGGGGCGCTGGCCGGTCCTGCTGCCGCTCGTCGTGACCGCCGGCTGCGAGCTGCTCCGGCGGGCCCGCCCACGCACGGGTCTGCTGATCGGCACGGCCGCGCTGGCCCTGGACACCGTCACCCAGGGCAGCCTGGTCACCCTCGTGATGTTCACCGACCTCGTGTACGCGGCCGTGCTGTACGGGCCGCCCGGCACCGCCCGCCGTGTCCCCCGGATCACCGGGCTGCTCTCGGTGGCCGGCACGGTCGTGCCCTTCGCCATCTGGCGGGACCCGGAGGCGCTGCTCATCGGGGTCGTCATCGGCATCGTCGGGTTCACCCCCGCCGCCACCGGGCTGATCGTCCGCAACCACCGCGACGCCGCCGAGTCCGCCCAGCTGCGCGCCGAACAGACCGCGCTGCTGGCCGAGTTGGACCGCACCCAGGCCGTCGCCTCCGAACGGGCTCGGATGGCACGGGAGTTGCACGACATGGTCGCCAACCACCTCTCCGCCATCGCGATCCACTCCACGGCCGCGCTCTCCCTCGACGACCCCGACACCTCCAAGAAGGCCCTCGGTGTCATCCGCGAGAACAGCGTCGCGGGACTGGCCGAGATGCGCCGCCTGATCGGCATCCTGCGCGACAGCGGCGGCGACCTCGAACCGGCGGCGGCCCCGACGCTGGACGGCCTCGGCGCACTGGTCGACGGCGCCCGCACGAACGGCCTCGACGTCACCCTCGACACCGGAACAGAAACCGGTGCCGGCGCCGGAACCGACCTGTGCACCGACCTCGGCGCCCTGCCCGCGCCGGTCGAGCTGGCCACGTACCGCATCGTCCAGGAGTCCCTGACCAACGCCCTCAAGCACGCCTCCCCCGGCCGGGTCACGGTGGCGCTCACCCGGCGGGACTGCTCGCTGTGCATCGCCGTGACCAGCCCGTACGCCGGTCATGACAGCCCCCGTGCGCCCGGCTCGGGTGCCGGTCTGGTCGGGATGCGGGAGCGGGTCGCACTGCTGGGCGGCACCTTCGCGGCGGGGGCGGACGGCGCCCGCTGGGCCGTGCGGGCCACGCTGCCCCTCACCGAAGCCGAATACGGGTCCGAAGGAGAAGACGCATGACTGCGGAAGCGGGACGGCCCATCCGGGTGCTCGTCGCCGAGGACCAGTCGGCCGTACGGGCCGGGCTCGTCCTCATCCTGGGCAGCGCGCCCGGCATCGAGGTCGCCGGAGAGGCGTCCGACGGGGAGCAGGCGGTGGCGCTGGCCCGTGAACTGCGGCCGGATCTGGTGCTGATGGACATCCAGATGCCACGCCTGGACGGGGTGTCGGCGACCCGGCAGGTGGTCGCCGAACAACTCGCCGACGTACTGGTGTTGACCACCTTCGACCTCGACGAGTACGTCTTCGGGGCGCTGCGCGCGGGCGCCTCCGGGTTCCTGCTGAAGAACACGGAGGCGCGGGATCTGATCGAGGCGGTACGGACGGTGGCGCGAGGAGAGGGGCTGATCGCCCCCGCCGTCACCCGGCGGCTCATCGCCGAGTTCGCGTCGGGGGCGGCACGGGAGCCGAAAGCCGATCCGGCCGTCCTGGAGGCCCTCACCCGGCGCGAGCGCGAGGTGCTGTCGTGTCTCGGCGAGGGGCTGTCCAACGCGGACATCGCGACCCGGCTCGACATGGCCGAGGCAACGGTGAAGACGCACGTCAGCAGGCTGCTGGGCAAGCTGGAGCTGCGCAGTCGGGTCCAAGCGGCGGTACTGGCGCAGGAGTTGGGGGTTTAGGGAACTCGGGCGAGCCTTGAGCCGAAGTGGTCCAGACCTATTGACCCGTGGTCCAGACCTTCCTATTCTCGCGGCACCGTGGGCGTGAGGCTCAGTCACGCCCCCATGACACCCCCAAGGAGGCGCGTCATGCGCTTCAGACACCGGCTCACGGCAGGCCTGACCACCCTGCTGCTCCCCCTCGCCGCCCTGGTCGGCCTCGCGGGCCCGGCCGAGGCGGCCACCTCTGCTACCGCCACCTATGCCAAGACCCAGGACTGGGGCAGCGGCTTCGAGGGCAAGTGGACCGTCACCAACACCGGTACCACGACGCTCAGTTCATGGACGGTCGAGTGGGACTTCCCCTCCGGTACGTCCGTCACCTCGGCCTGGGACGCCGACGTCACCTCGTCCGGCACCCACTGGACCGCCAAGAACAAGTCCTGGAACGGCACCCTGGCCCCCGGCGCCGCCGTCTCCTTCGGCTTCAACGGCGCCGGCTCCGGCTCCCCCGCCAACTGCAAGCTGAACGGCGGCAGTTGCAGCGGCGGCGCGGTCCCCGGCGACAACGCCCCCTCCGCGCCCGGCACTCCGACCGCCTCCGGCGTCACCAACACCTCGGCGAGCCTGAGTTGGAGCGCGGCCACCGACGACAAGGGCATCAAGAACTACGACGTCCTGCGCGGCGGCACCAAGGTCGCGACGGTGACGACCACCTCGTACACGGACACGGGTCTGACCGCCGGTACGGACTACTCGTACACCGTCCAGGCCCGGGACAGCGCCGACCAGTTGGGCCCGGTGAGCGGCGCGGTCGCCGTGCGCACCACCGGCGGCACCAACCCGCCCACCGGAAACAAGGTCAAGCTCGGCTACTTCACCGAGTGGGGCGTCTACGGCCGCAACTACCACGTCAAGAACCTGGTGACCTCGGGCTCTGCGTCGAAGATCACCCACATCAACTACGCGTTCGGCAACGTCAAGAACGGCCAGTGCACGGTCGACGACACCTACGCGGCCTACGACAAGGCGTACACCGCCGACCAGTCGGTGTCCGGCACGGCCGACACCTGGGACCAGCCGCTGCGCGGCAACTTCAACCAACTGCGTCAGCTGAAGGCCAAGTACCCGCACATCAAGGTCCTTTACTCCTTCGGCGGCTGGACCTACTCCGGCGGCTTCGCGCAGGCCGCCGCCAACCCGGCCGCGTTCGCCGCGTCCTGCAAGGCTGTTGTCGAGGACCCGCGCTGGGCGGACGTCTTCGACGGCATCGACATCGACTGGGAGTACCCGAACGCCTGTGGCCTGACCTGTGACACGTCCGGTCCCGCGGCCTTCAAGAACCTGATGTCGGCGCTGCGTTCGACGTTCGGCGCCAACTACCTGGTCACCGCGGCCATCACGGCCGACGGCTCCTCCGGCGGCAAGCTCGACGCGGCCGACTACGGCGGCGCCTCGGCCTACCTCGACTGGTACAACGTGATGACGTACGACTACTTCGGCGCCTTCGACGCGGACGGCCCGACGGCCCCGCACTCGCCGCTCACCTCGTACGCCGGTATCCCGGCCGCTGGCTTCAACTCCGCCGACGCGATCGCCAAGTTGAGGGCGAAGGGCGTCCCGGCGGCCAAGCTCCTGCTGGGCATCGGCTTCTACGGGCGTGGCTGGACGGGAGTGACCCAGGCGACCCCGGGCGGCTCGGCGACGGGCGCGGCACCGGGTACGTACGAGGCGGGCATCGAGGACTACAAGGTCCTCAAGACGTCCTGCCCGGCCACCGGCACCATCGCCGGTACGGCGTACGCGTACTGCGGGAACAACTGGTGGTCGTACGACACTCCCGCGACGATCGCCGGGAAGATGACCTGGGCCAAGAACCAGGCCCTGGGCGGCGCGTTCTTCTGGGAGTTCAGCGGCGACACGAGCAACGGGGAGCTGGTGAGCGCGATCAACACCGGCCTGAACTAGAAATCCGAGCTAGGGATCAAGCGACATCACGCAACATTGACGCGCTGACCGGGCGGGGCTGCTTCCAGCCACGCGAGGAATCCGGTCAGCGCGTCGTCGCTCATCGCCAGTTCGAGTCTCGTACCGCGATGGAGACACGCGAGCACGACCGCGTCCGAGAGCAGGGCCAGCTCCTCCTCGCCGTCGGGGGCGCGGCGGCCGGCCACCTCGATCGACGAGCGTTCCAGGAGGCGGCGTGGTCGGGGGGAGTACGAGAAGACCCGGTACCACTCGATGCGGTCGCCGTTGTAGCGGGCGACGCCGTAGCCCCAGCCCTTGCCGCTGGGGTCGGGTTTCTCGGGTACGTCCCAGCGGAGGCTGCAGTCGAACGTACCGCCGGAGCGTTGGATGAGCCGACGGCGGAGGCCGAAGACGAACAGGCCCACCACCACGACCGCCACTACCAAGCCGCACACAGTCAGAGCGAGGATCATCGACACCGACCTCCTCGTCTCCTAGGTAACGGAAAAGAAAAAACACCCGGATTCGCCTCAGCCGCGGCTGGGACCGGAGCGAACCGGTCCCAGCCGCGGCTGAGGCAAAGCATCACACTGTGGCTCCCCCAGTGCCTTAAGGGCCTGGGAGGTACCCCCAAGTCAGCGCGCCGCCACGGCCCGCAGCCGGACGTCGGCACGCCGCTCGGCAGAGGCGTCGCCCTCCGCCTTCGCGCGCTCCAGCTCACGCTCGACGCGCTGGACGTCGATCTCGTCAGCCAGCTCGGCGACCTCCGCCAGCAGCGACAGCTTGTTGTCCGCGAACGAGATGAAACCGCCGTGCGCTGCGGCGACGACCGTTCCACCATCACTCGTACGGATGGTCACAGGGCCCGACTCCAGCACACCGAGCAGCGGCTGGTGACCGGGCATGACGCCGATGTCGCCGGACGTGGTGCGCGCGACGACCAGGGTGGCCTCGCCGGACCAGACCTGACGGTCGGCAGCGACCAGCTCGACATGCAGCTCAGCAGCCAAGGTTGGCTCCTCGGGTCACCACCCGGCAGGGACACCGGGTGTAGGTCTAAGTCTAGTGGGGCTCCGAGCAACAAATCGCCGGGGCCCACTCCCCGGCTTTTCGGCTGGGGGTCTGGGGGTTATCCCCCAGATAGATGCAGCAGTGGGCGTGAGTGAGGGGGCGGGACGCGCCCGCCCCCTCACCGGTGAGTCTTAGGACTCACGTCGAACTCAGGGAGTTCAGGAGACGCCCAGCTCCTTGGCGTTGGCCGTGAGGTCCTCGATGCCACCGCAGAGGAAGAACGCCTGCTCCGGGAAGTGGTCGTAGTCGCCGTCGATGATCGCGTTGAACGCGGTGATCGACTCGTCCAGCGGTACGTCCGACCCGTCGACGCCGGTGAACTGCTTGGCGACGTGGGTGTTCTGGGAGAGGAAGCGCTCCACGCGACGGGCACGGTGGACGACGAGCTTGTCCTCTTCGCCCAGCTCGTCGATACCGAGGATCGCGATGATGTCCTGAAGGTCCTTGTACTTCTGCAGGACCGTCTTGACACGCATGGCCGTGTTGTAGTGGTCCGCCGCGATGTAGCGGGGGTCCAGGATGCGGGACGTGGAGTCCAGCGGGTCCACGGCCGGGTAGATGCCCTTCTCGGAGATCGGACGGGACAGCACCGTCGTCGCGTCGAGGTGGGCGAACGTGGTGGCCGGGGCCGGGTCGGTCAGGTCGTCCGCGGGGACGTAGATCGCCTGCAGCGAGGTGATCGAGTGACCACGGGTCGAGGTGATGCGCTCCTGGAGGAGACCCATCTCGTCGGCCAGGTTCGGCTGGTAGCCCACCGCGGAGGGCATACGGCCGAGCAGGGTCGAGACCTCGGAACCGGCCTGCGTGAAGCGGAAGATGTTGTCGATGAAGAACAGCACGTCCTGCTTCTGCACATCGCGGAAGTACTCCGCCATGGTCAGACCGGCCAGGGCCACGCGCAGACGGGTGCCCGGGGGCTCGTCCATCTGACCGAAGACCAGGGCGGTCTTGTCGATGACGCCCGAGTCGGCCATCTCCTCGATGAGGTCGTTGCCCTCACGGGTGCGCTCACCGACACCGGCGAACACGGAGACACCGTCGTGGTTGTTGGCGACGCGGTAGATCATCTCCTGGATGAGCACCGTCTTGCCGACACCGGCACCGCCGAACAGGCCGATCTTTCCACCCTTGACGTACGGGGTGAGAAGGTCGATGACCTTGATGCCGGTCTCGAACATCTCGGTCTTCGACTCGAGCTCGTCGAAGCGCGGGGCCTTGCGGTGGATGGACCAGCGCTCGCCCGTGTACTCCTCGTCGGAGTTCAGTACCTCACCGAGGGTGTTGAACACCTTGCCCTTGGTGAAGTCGCCGACCGGGACGGTGATGCCCGTACCCGTGTCGGTGACCACGGCCTGGCGGACCAGACCGTCGGTGGGCTGCATGGAGATGGTGCGGACCAGGCCGTCACCCAGGTGCTGGGCGACCTCCAGGGTCAGCGTCTTCTTCTCGCCGGCGAGGGCCGGGTCGGCCACCTCGACGTGAAGGGCGTTGTAGATCTCCGGCATGGCGTCGACGGGGAATTCCACGTCGACGACCGGGCCGATGACCCGGGCGACGCGGCCCGTGGCAACGGCCGTCTCAACTGTCGTCGTCATTTACCTGTCACTCCCCGCGGTCGCGTCGGCCAGGGCTGCGGTGCCACCGACGATCTCGCTGATTTCCTGGGTGATTTCGGCCTGTCGGGCCGCGTTGGCAAGTCGGGAGAGCGTCGTGATGAGGTCTCCCGCGTTGTCGGTGGCCGACTTCATCGCGCGGCGCGTGGCAGCGTGCTTGGAAGCAGCCGACTGGAGCATCGCGTTGTAAATACGGCTCTCGACGTACCGCGGCAGCAGGGCGTCGAGGACGTCCTCCGCCGACGGCTCGAAGTCGTACAGCGGAAGGATCTCGCCCTTCCCCGTCGACTCCGCGGCCACCTCTTCGAGGCGGAGCGGGAGCAGACGGCCGTCGACCGCGTTCTGCGTCATCATCGAGACGAACTCGGTGTAGACGATGTGGAGTTCGTCCACGCCGCCGTCCGCCGTCTCCTTCTCGATGGCCTCGATGAGCGGAGCCGCGACCTTCTTGGCGTCCGCGTACGTCGGCTCGTCGGTGAAGCCCGACCACGACTCCACGACCTTGCGCTCGCGGAAGTTGTAGTGGGCGAGGCCACGGCGGCCGACGATGTACGTGTCGACCTCCTTGCCCTCCGCCTCAAGGCGCGCCGTCAGCTTCTCGGCGGCCTTGATCGCGTTCGAGTTGAAGGCGCCGGCCAGACCGCGGTCGCTCGACAGGAGCAGGACCGCGGAACGGGTCGGCGTCTCGGCCTCGGTGGTCAGCGGGTGCCTGGTGTTCGAGCCCGTGCCGACCGCCGTGACCGCGCGGGTGAGCTCGGTCGCGTACGGCGCGGAGGCCGCCACCTTGCGCTGCGCCTTGACGACACGCGAGGCGGCGATCATCTCCATCGCCTTGGTGATCTTCTTGGTCGCGGTGACGGATTTGATGCGACGCTTGTAGACCCGGAGCTGGGCTCCCATGAGTCAGGTCCCTTCCGTCGTCACTTGCCCGCGGCGGCGGGAGCGTCTTCGCCGAGCAGCTTGCCGTCCGAGGTCTCGAACTGCTTCTTGAACTCCGCGACGGCGTCCCCGATGGCGGTGATCGTGTCGTCCGACATCTTCGCGCCCTCCTTGATGGAGGTCATGAGGCCCTGCTCCTTGCGGTGCAGGTACTCGAGCAGCTCCTTCTCGAAGCGGCGGATGTCGGCCACCGGCACCTCGTCCATCCGGCCGGTGGTGCCGGTCCAGATGGAGACGACCTGGTCCTCGGTGGCCATCGGCTCGTACTGCGGCTGCTTGAGCAGCTCGACGAGACGCTGACCGCGCTCCAGCTGGGACTTCGACGCGGCGTCCAGGTCGGAACCGAAGGCGGCGAACGCCTCCAGCTCGCGGTACTGGGCGAGGTCGAGGCGCAGTCGGCCGGACACCTGGCGCATGGCCTTGTGCTGAGCCGAGCCACCGACGCGGGAGACGGAGATACCGACGTTCAGCGCGGGGCGCTGACCGGCGTTGAAGAGGTCCGACTCCAGGAAGCACTGGCCGTCGGTGATGGAGATGACGTTGGTCGGGATGAACGCCGAGACGTCGTTGGCCTTCGTCTCGACGATCGGCAGACCGGTCATCGAGCCCGCGCCCAGCTCGTCGGAGAGCTTCGCGCAGCGCTCCAGCAGACGGGAGTGCAGGTAGAAGACGTCACCCGGGTAGGCCTCACGGCCCGGCGGGCGGCGCAGCAGCAGGGACACGGCGCGGTAGGCGTCGGCCTGCTTCGAGAGGTCGTCGAAGATGATGAGGACGTGCTTGCCCTCGTACATCCACTGCTGGCCGATGGCCGAACCGGTGTACGGCGCCAGGTACTTGAAGCCGGCCGGGTCGGACGCCGGGGCGGCGACGATGGTCGTGTACTCCAGCGCGCCGGCCTCTTCGAGGGCGCCACGCACGGAGGCGATGGTCGAACCCTTCTGGCCGATGGCGACGTAGACGCAGCGGACCTGCTTCTTCGGGTCGCCGGAGCGCCAGTTGTCACGCTGGTTGATGATCGTGTCGACGGCCAGCGCGGTCTTGCCGGTCTGGCGGTCGCCGATGACCAGCTGACGCTGGCCGCGGCCGATCGGGGTCATCGCGTCGACGGCCTTGTAGCCCGTCTCCATCGGCTCGTGCACCGACTTGCGCGCCATGACGCCCGGAGCCTGCAGCTCCAGGGCGCGACGACCGCTGGTCTCGATCTCGCCGAGGCCGTCGATCGGGTTGCCGAGCGGGTCGACGACGCGGCCGAGGTAGCCCTCGCCGACGGCCACGGAGAGGACCTCACCGGTACGGGTGACCGGCTGTCCCTCCTCGATGCCGCTGAACTCGCCGAGGATGACGGTACCGATCTCGCGCTCTTCGAGGTTGAGCGCGAGACCGAGGGTGCCGTCCTCGAACTTCAGCAGTTCGTTGGCCATGGCCGAGGGCAGGCCCTCGACCTTCGCGATGCCGTCGCCGGCAAGGGTGACCGTACCGACCTCCTCGCGCGAGGCCGCGTCCGGCTTGTACGACTGGACAAAGTTCTCCAGCGCGTCCCGGATCTCCTCCGGCCGGATCGTGAGCTCCGCCATCTGGGTTCCCTGCTCTCCTTGTTGGGCCCGAAGTTTCACTTGGGGGGTGCCTAGACTCCCGGACTCCCCCCACAAAGAGGTGAATCCTCTGCACGGCCCAACCAGGGCCGTAGGTGTACGTACGTACTGCTGTCGTGCTGCTTTCGTACTGCTGTGAAGTTTGGTGCTAGCTCGCCATGCGGCGGCCGGCGTCCTCGATGCGGTCCGCGATGCTGCCGTTGATGACCTCGTCGCCGACCAGCACCCGGATTCCGCCGAGGACCTCGGGGTCCACGTCGAGGTTGAGGTGCATCTGGCGGCCGTAGAGCTTCGCGAGGGCGGCGCCGAGGCGCTGCTTCTGCGGGTCGCTCAGCGGGACCGCGGAGGTGACGACGGCGACCATGCGGTCCCGGCGCTCGGCGGCGAGCTTGGACAGGGACTCGAGTCCCGCCTCCAGGCTACGTCCCCGCGGCGCGGTCACAAGGCGCGTCACCAGACGCTCGGTGGTGGTCGTAGCCCGGCCGCCGAGCAGGCTGCGCAGCAGCTCGCCCTTGGCGGCGGTGGTCGCGGCCCGGTCGGTGAGCGCGGCGCGCAGCTCGGTGTTCGAGGAGACGATCCGGCCGAACCGGAACAGCTCGTCCTCGACGTTGTCGAGCCTGCCCGTCCGCTGGGCTGCCGTGAGGTCGGCGATGTCCGCCAGGTCCTCCAGGGCGTCCACCAGATCGCGCGAGCGCGACCAGCGGGAGCGCACCATGCCGGCCACCAGGTCGGCGGTGGGCCCGCCGACCTGGCCGGCGAACAGGCGCCGGGCCAGGTCGGCCTTGCCCTCGCCGGACTGCGCCGGGTCGGTCAGGACCCGTCGCAGCGACACCTCGCGGTGCAGCAGCGCGGTGACCGCGGCCAGTTCGTCGGACAGCTTCTTCGCGTCGGCGGACGTCGAGTCCGTCAGCGCGTCGAGGCTCTCGCGTGCGGCGGCGGCAGCCTCGCGACTGGCTCCGTGCACGCTCATCGAGTCGCCTCGGCCTTCTCCTCAAGGTCATCGAGGAAACGGTCGATCACACGGCTCTGCCGGGCGTGGTCCTCAAGGGACTCGCCTACGAGCTTGCCGGCCAGCTCGGTCGCGAGCTTGCCGACGTCCTGGCGGAGCGCGGACGAGGCGGCCTTGCGGTCGGCGTCGAGCTGGGAGTGACCGGCGGCGACGATCTCCTCGCGCTGCCGCTGGCCTTCCGCGCGCATCTCGGCGATGAGCGTGGCACCCTGCTCCTGCGCCTCCTGGCGCAGCCGCGCGGCCTCGTGCCGGGCCTCGGCGAGCTGAGCCTTGTACTGCTCAAGCACGCTCTGGGCCTCGACCTTCATGGCGTCGGCCTCTTCGATACCGCCCTCGATCGCCGCGCGACGCTCCTCCAGAACCTTGTTGATGTTCGGAAGCAGCTTCTTCCAGAAGAAGAAGAACACGATGGCGAAGGCGATGGCGCCGACAAGCAGCTCGGGACCGGGCGGGATGAGCGGGTTCTGCTCTTCCTCGGCCGCCAGCTGTACCAGGTTGGCGATCACATCAGTGCCTTTCCTTGAAAGGTTTCGATCGTCGATACGTCGGTCTAGTAGACGAACGGCATGACGATGCCGATGAGGGCGAGCGCCTCACAGAACGCGAAACCGAGGATCTGGTTGGCACGGATCAGACCGGCCGCTTCGGGCTGGCGGGCGAGCGCCTGGGTGCCGTTGCCGAAGATGATGCCGACGCCGACGCCGGGGCCGATGGCGGCGAGGCCGTAGCCGATGGAACCGATGTTGCCTTCGACAGCGGCGAGGGTCTCAAGGGCAGCCATGCTGATTCTTCCTTCTCTTTCAGGACCGGTGGGGGTTGGCCACCGGACGTTCTGGGGCTGAGGGGGTCCGCTCAGTGGTGCTCTGCGAGAGCGCCCTGAACGTAGGTGCAGGCCAGCAGCACGAAGACGTATGCCTGCACGGCCTGGACGAAGAGCTCGAAGCCGATCATGACGACGGCCATCACGAAGGAGACACCGGCGGCCGGCACCATCCAGCTGTTCAGCAGGTACCAGGAGGCGACCGTGAACATGACCAGCATCAGGTGGCCTGCGAACATGTTGGCGAACAGTCGCACGGCGTGCGTGAACGGCCTGACCAGCAGGTTCGAGAAGAACTCGATGACCATCACGAGCGGCAGCACCGGGCCGAGCGACTTGTCGTAGCCGGTGATGTTCTTGAAGAAGCCGACGAAACCGTGCCTCTTGAAGGTCAGCGAGACCCACACCAGGTAGACGATGGCGGCCAGCACCATCGGGTAGGCGATGACCGAGGACACCGGGAACTGTGCCAGCGGGATCACGGACCAGATGTTCATGATCCAGATGAAGAAGAACAGCGAGACCATGAAGGGGACGAACTTCTCGCCCTCCTTCTTGCCGATGGTCTCGTAGACGATGCCACGGCGTACGAAGTCGTAGCCTGCCTCGCCGATCATCTGCAGCTTGCCCGGGACCAGCTTCGCCTTGCCGAAGGCAAGGGTGAAGAAGGTGACGACCAGAAGGCTGGTGATGATCGCGAGCAGCATCACCTTGTTGAACTCGAACCCGCCGACCGTGGCGATCGGCTTGAAGAGGAACGAGTGCAGGCCCGGAGCCGGGAAGCCACAGCCGTTGTCGGACATGATCCGACAGCTCCAGTCAAAGGCGAGCTGGGTCTGGTCAGCACTCACCACGGGCTCCTTCGGCGTGACGCATGGGTACGGCAACCTCGTTGTGTCGGCGCGGCGCGCAGCCGCGGTTCGGCACTGGACTGGTGTTACGGATGTGGGGGCGGCTGTGGGGCATCAAGCCTCGCGATTGAGCAGGCGTCAGCTCAGATGCCCGCGCCCGCGATGCCGCAGTTGGCACCGGACGATAGCAGGATCTCCCAGACGTGCTTATCCCGGCCCTACCTCTCACGACGAGTGCCCCGTCTTTTCGGGCTTGTCCCCCGTCGTGGAGTCGGGTTCGACGTAAAGGATCTTCGCCTTCATGTGGGCCCGCGCCTGCGCCGCGATCCAGGCGAGCGTGCCTGCGAGCAGCGTGAGCGCGAAGGCCCTGGGGTTGAACAGCGTCGTGTTCTTGAACGCCGAGACGAAGATGAACAGCAGAAGAATCTGGGCCGCGTACAACATCAGTCCCATTGCCTGGAACAGATGCGGAAGCGTTTTGGCGGTGCGCTGCAGAACGTAGAGCCCGATTCCCATGAAGAGGATCACGACCAGCGTCGCGACGACCGCCCCGATCGCGCCGTCGGCACCCGCGGCCACAGCACTGACGACGGCGGCGAGTGCGCCGACGGCGGCTGTGGGCACAGCTGCTTGAAGCAGGATCCGGGCGTCATTGGACGGCATGGCGGCAACTCCGCTTTCACAGGGGGGCAGGTGTCGTCATGGACGAGCGTAGTCCCCGGTTCGAGCACAGAAACTCGCGCCAACGGACCGTCGCACTGCGGTCCTTCGGCTCCATCCGGGGTTCTCGTGAACCGTATCACAAACTATTTGATGAGGTCTTTACCTGGCTGGTGTGCTCGGTGTCACACATGAGAGTGAACCTGCGCGTCTGTGCAGTTCCGGCGCCGACTTGTCTGGTATTGGGCACTTTATCCGCGAGACGCTCTCTCTGTTTCAAGCAAAGTGTTAGTCAGATTCTTACCTTGGGTCAGCGTGACGACCCTGCCTTGCGCCGGTCCAGAGGTCGCGATCGGGTTCCGATCGCGGTCGCTCCGTTGACTCCCGAGACCCCGGACCGCACCGGAGAGCGGTGCTCCGCGGGGGCGGCGGGCACGGAGGCTGCGGGCGCCGTCGCGGCGGCCTCCGCCACGGTCGCGGCACGGGCGCGACGGTAGCGCGGCGGCACGAAGCGCTCGGCCCAGCGCGGGGTGCGGGGCGCGAAGCGCGGCAGCAGCAGGAGTACGAGGCCGATCGCGCTCAGAGCCACCACACTGAGGACGATCCACATGGACGCGTTGTTGACCGAGTAGGACAGCGCCCCGAAGCCGATCAGCGCCGACCAGAAGTACATGATCAGGACGGCCCTGCTGTGCGAGTGGCCGACCTCCAGGAGCCGGTGGTGCAGATGCCCCCGGTCGGCGGCGAACGGCGACTGACCGCGCCAGGTGCGCCGCACGATGGCCAGCACCAGGTCGGCGGCCGGGATGGCGATGATGGTGAGCGGCATCAGCAGCGGGATGTAGACCGGCACCATCTGGTGGACGGTGTTGCGCTCGGACCCGGAGAACAGGTTCATCGCGTCCGGGTCCATCTGCCCGGTGATGGAGATCGCGCCGGCCGCCAGCACCAGGCCGATGAGCATCGACCCGGAGTCGCCCATGAAGATCCGCGCGGGGTGCATGTTGTGCGGCAGGAAGCCGAGGCACATGCCCATCAGGATCACCGCGAACAGGGTGGCCGGGGCGGCGGCCTCGATGCCGTACGAGACCCAGATCCGGTAGGCGTAGAGGAAGAACGCGGCCGAGGCGATGCACACCATGCCGGCCGCGAGGCCGTCCAGGCCGTCGACGAAGTTCACCGCGTTGATGGTGATGACGACGAGCGCGACCGTCAGCAGGGTGCCCTGCCACTGGGTCAGCGCGACATTGCCCACCGACGGGATCGGCAGCCACAGGATGGTCAGACCCTGCATGACCATGACGCCGGCGGCGATCATCTGGCCGCCCAGCTTGATCAGGGCGTCGATCTCGAACTTGTCGTCGAGGACCCCGATCAGCCAGATCAGCGCGGCACCCGAGAGCAGTGCTCGCGGTTCGTTCGAGTTGACGAAGACCGTGTGCAGGTTGGTGAGGTGGTCGGCGACCAGCAGGCCCGCGCACAGGCCGAAGAACATCGCGATCCCGCCGAGCCGCGGAGTGGGTTCCCGGTGCACGTCACGGGCCCTGATCTCCGGCATCGCTCCGGCCACGATCGCGAACTTCCGTACCGGCCCTGTCAGCAGATACGTCACCGCGGCCGTGATGCAGAGCGTCAGCAGGTATTCACGCACGGGCTTCCCCACAGGTCTCGCTGGCCATCCAGGCCCCACACCCTAGCGAGGGACGCTTAAGGATGGGGACTTCCGGGTAGCGACGATGGTTGCACGCGTGCCTGTGCACAGGTTGACGATTACCCCTCACCGCCCGGGATACGGCGGAAATCTACCGGCCAGCTCCCGCACCTCTTCACGCGCCCCACCACTCTCCAGGGCCCCACGCAGCACACCCGCGAGCAGTACGGCGACCCGTGCCATCTCGGCCTCGCCCATCCCCTGGGTGGTCAGCGCGGCGGTCCCGAGCCGCAGCCCACGCGCCTCCCCGTGCGGCAGCGCACAGCAGTCCAGAACCACTCCGGCGGCGGAAAGCAGCCCCCGCGCGGTACGCCCGTCGACGCCGAGCGGCGCCGGATCGACGGTGATGAGATGCGTGTCCGTCCCCCCGGTGGTGACCGTGAACCCCTCGGCGGCCAGGCCCGCCGCGAGCACGCGCGCGTTGGCGACCACCTGATGGGCGTACGCCGTGAAGGCCGGGGTCGCCGCCTCGCCGAAGGCGACGGCCTTGGCGGCGATCGTGTGCATCTGCGCACCGCCCTGGGTGAACGGGAAAACCGCCCGGTCGACCCGTTCCGCCAGCTCGGCACCGCACAGCAGCATCCCGCCGCGCGGCCCGCGCAGCACCTTGTGGGTGGTCGCGCAGACGACATCGGCGTACGGCACCGGACTGGGCGCCGCTCCCCCGGCGACGAGCCCGATGGGATGGGCGGCGTCGGCGATGAGGTAGGCGCCCACCTCGTCGGCGATCTCGCGGAAGAGGGCGTAGTCGATGTGCCGGGGGTAGGCGATGGAGCCGCAGACGACGGCCTTGGGCCGATGCGTACGGGCAAGCGTCCGCACCTGCTCGTAGTCGATGAGCCCGCTCTCGGCGTCCACTCCGTACGGAACGAACTCGAACCAGCGCCCGGAGAAGTTGGCGGGCGACCCGTGGGTGAGATGGCCGCCGTGGGGCAGCCCGAGAGCCAGAACGGTGTCACCGGGGCGCAGGAGGGCGGCGTAGGCGGCCAGAACGGCCGAAGACCCGGAGTGGGACTGGACGTTGGCGTGTTCGGCCCCGAACAGCGCCCTGGCCCGTTCCACCGCGACCCGCTCGGCGACGTCGACGATCTCGCACCCACCGTGGTGCCGGGCCCCGGGATACCCCTCGGCGTACTTGTTGGCGAGCGCCGAGCCGAGGGCGGCCAGCACGGCGGGAGAGGTGAAGTTCTCGGCGGCGATCAGCTGCAGGGTCGTCGCCTGCCGCCGGGCCTCACCGAGCAGCACTTCGGCCAGCTCGGGGTCCTGCCGCCGCAGTACGTCAACATCGCTCTCAATGGCATGCGTGACCGACATGGTGGGCTCCGGACGTCGACGGTGACGTGTAGTCCAGAGTAGGCCCCAGCGCCCCGAAGGGGCGCGAGGAACTGCGCGACAAGCCACAACGGACCCGCAGCCACAGACCAAGCCCCCGAGGCACCCCGATAGGCGCTCAGGCCTTGGCAGGAACCCCGGTCAGCGCAGTCACCACCGGATCCAGCGCCTGCTGTATCTCGTCCCCGATCGACCGGAAGAAGGTCAGAGGGGCCCCGTACGGGTCGTACACCTCGTCCGCCTCCGCCGTGGGCGCCAGGAGCCACCCGCGTAGAGCCGCCGCCGCGCGGACCAGGGCACGGGCGCGTTCGATCATGCCGTCGTCCAGGGGCGGCAGGGTCGCCGGGTCGATCGCCTTCACCAGGCGGGTGAACTCCTTGAGGGTGAACGTGCGCAGGCCCGCCGAGTGGCCCATCGAGATGACCTGCTGGCGGTGGTCCCGGGTCGCCGTCAGCACCAGGTCGGCCCTGATCACGTGCTCGTCGAGCAGCTCGCGCCCGGTGAAGCCGGAGGCGTCCGCGCCGAACTCCGCGAGGACCGCCTCCGCGTTGGCCTCCATGGGCGCCCCCTCGTGACCCCACGTACCGGCGCTCTCCACGATCAGGCCGCCCCACAGCGGGTCGCCGAGGCGGTCCGCCAGGGCATGCCTGGTCAGCCGCTCGGTGATCGGTGAGCGGCATACGTTGCCGGTGCTGACATGGAGGATGCGGAAGGCGTCCCGCGAGGCCCCGTCCCAGTAGTGAGCCCCCGTGACCCCCTGACGCGTGCCTATGCCACGCCCCGCGTCAGGGGCTGTCAATTCGCCACCTCGAGGTCGGGGACCACCTTGCGCAGCTCGTCCGCCGACAGCGCGCCCGCGCGCAGCAGGACCGGCACCTTGCCCGTGACGTCGACGATCGACGACGGGACGATTCCGGGCGTGGGGCCGCCGTCCAGGTAGACGGAGACGGAGTCGCCGAGCATCTCCTGCGCGGCGTCACAGTCCTCCGGCGACGGGTGGCCGGTCAGGTTGGCGGAGGAGACCGCCATGGGGCCGACCTCGGTCAGCAGTTCGATGGCGACGGGGTGCAGGGGCATGCGTACGGCGACCGTGCCACGGGTGTCCCCCAGGTCCCACTGGAGGGACGGCTGGTGCTTGGCGACGAGCGTGAGGGCGCCCGGCCAGAAGGCGTCGACGAGTTCCCAGGCCATCTCGGAGAAGTCCGTGACGAGCCCGTGCAGGGTGTTCGGGGAGCCGATCAGGACGGGCGTGGGCATGCCACGGCCGCGGCCCTTCGCCTCCAGCAGGTCGGTGACGGCCTCGGAGGAGAACGCGTCGGCGCCGATGCCGTAGACCGTGTCGGTCGGGAGGACCACCAGCTCGCCGCGGCGGACGGCGGACGCGGCCTCGCGCAGACCGGTCGTGCGGTCGGTGGCGTCGTTGGTGTCGTATCGCCGAGCCATTTAGCGGGCCTCCTCGTACACGTACTGCTGGGGGTAGGAAGTGCGGGTGACGTTCACGGCATGGCCCTGCGGGCGGTCGCGAAGCGCGGGCGGTTGTTGAGGTCCGGGTGGTCGGCCGCGTCGGCCCAGCCCCGTTCCTCGGTGAAGATCCACGGCACCTGGCCGCCCTGGGTGTCCGCGTGCTCGACGACGACGACGCCGCCGGGACGCAGCAGACGGTGGGCGGTGCGTTCCAGGCCCCGGATGAGGTCGAGGCCGTCCTCGCCGGAGAACAGGGCGAGTTCGGGATCGTGGTCCCGGGCCTCGGGGGCGACGTACTCCCACTCGGTGAGCGGGATGTACGGCGGGTTGGAGATAACCAGGTCGACCTGGCCGTCGAGGTCCGGGAAGGCGTCCAGGGCGTTGCCCTGCCGCAGGTCGACCCTGGACCCCTCCATGTTCTTGCGGGTCCACGCCAGGGCGTCCTCGGACAGCTCCACGGCGTGCACCCGGGAGCGCGGGACCTCCTGCGCGAGGGCGAGCGCGATGGCGCCCGAGCCGGTGCACAGGTCGACGATCAGCGGCTCGACGACGTCCATCGCGCGGACGGCGTCTATCGCCCAGCCGACGACCGACTCGGTCTCGGGGCGAGGCACGAACACCCCTGGCCCGACCTGGAGTTCCAGGTACCGGAAGAACGCCCGCCCGGTGATGTGCTGGAGCGGCTCACGTGCCTCGCGGCGCGCGATGACCTCCCAGTAGCGGGCGTCGAAGTCGATGTCCTTGACGGTGTGCAGCGTGCCCCGCTTCACGCCGTGCACGAACGCGGCGAGTTCCTCCGCGTCGTTGCGCGGCGAGGGCACGCCGGCGTCGGCCAGCCGCTGGGTGGCCTGGGCCACCTCGGCGAGCAGCAAGCTGCGGGGGCTCGGGGGCCGTCCCCCAATGTTCTGCTGCACGCTGGTCCTCCGGTACTTGTTGCTCGTACGGGGCTATGGTCCACGGTCCTCGTACGGGTTTACGCCGCCGCGAGCTTCGCCGCGGAGTCCGCGTCGACACAGGCCTGGATGACGGCGTCGAGGTCGCCGTCGAGGACCTGGTCGAGGTTGTAGGCCTTGAAGCCGACACGGTGGTCCGAGAGTCGGTTCTCCGGGAAGTTGTACGTACGGATCTTCTCGGAGCGGTCGACGGTGCGGACCTGGCTGCGGCGGGCGTCGGCGGCCTCCCTCTCCGCCTCCTCCACGGCTGCCGCGAGGAGCCTGGAGCGCAGGATACGCATCGCCTGCTCCTTGTTCTGCAGCTGGCTCTTCTCGTTCTGGCAGGAAGCGACGACTCCGGTGGGAATGTGCGTGATGCGCACGGCGGAGTCGGTGGTGTTGACGGACTGCCCGCCGGGCCCGGAGGAGCGGTACACGTCGATGCGGAGGTCGTTCGGGTTGATCTCGACGTCGACCTCCTCCGCTTCCGGGGTCACGAGGACACCGGCGGCGGAGGTGTGGATCCGGCCCTGCGACTCGGTCGCGGGCACGCGCTGTACGCGGTGCACGCCGCCCTCGTACTTCAGGCGGGCCCAGACGCCCTGGCCGGGCTCGGTGGCGCCGTTGCCGCCCTTGGTCTTCACAGCGACCTGGACGTCCTTGTAGCCGCCCAGCTCGGACTCGGTGGCGTCGATGATCTCGGTCTTCCAGCCGACGCGCTCGGCGTACCGCAGATACATCCGCAGGAGGTCACCGGCGAACAGGGCGGACTCGTCGCCGCCGGCGCCCGCCTTGACCTCCAGGATGACGTCCTTGTCGTCGTTGGGGTCACGCGGAACGAGCAGCAGGCGCAGCTTCTCCGTCAGCTCCTCGCGCTGCTTCTCCAGTTCCTTGACCTCGGCGGCGAAGTCGGGGTCGTCGACGGCGAACTCCTTCGCCGTGCCGATGTCGTCCCCGGTCTGCTTCCAGGAGCGGTACGTCGCGACGATCGGGGTCAGCTCGGCGTAGCGCTTGTTGAGCTTGCGCGCGTTGGCCTGGTCGGCGTGGACCGACGGGTCGGCGAGCTGCTTCTCCAGGTCGGCGTGCTCGGTGAGCAGATCCTCGACGGCCTCGAACATGGGGGCTCCTGAAAACGTGTGGTGCGTGGGGGAAGGCGGGCGACCAAAAACGCCGGTCCAGGTACGCCCCGCAGGGCGACCGTGGACCGGCGCTGGTGCCTCGCTACTTCTTGGAGCCGGCAGCGGCCTTGCCGAAGCGGGCCTCGAAGCGGGCCACGCGGCCACCGGTGTCGAGGATCTTCTGCTTGCCCGTGTAGAACGGGTGGCACTCGGAGCAGACCTCGGCGCGGATGTTGCCGCTCGTGATCGTGCTGCGGGTGGTGAACGACGCGCCGCAGGTGCAGCTGACCTGGGTCTCGACGTACTCGGGGTGGACTTCGCGCTTCAAGGGGTTCTCCTAGGTTCGGGAGGGCGCCGGGTCGCTGCCGCGGGGTGCGGTGGCGTGAACCGGGGCCGACGTACCAGTCTGCCAGGACTGGGCGCATCCCCCAAAACGGGGGGTGGGGGTTGGATATTCCCGGGGGGCGCGGGAGGGGGTGGTGGGGTGGTGTTCGCGGGCGGGTGCGGGTGCATTGTGGCTTGTCGCGCAGTTCCCCGCGCCCCTGAAAAACGGAGGGCTGCGCCCTCCTGTTTTTCAGCTCACGACACCCGCCGCGTCGCCCTTCGCCGTGCCCTTTGTCGCTGCTGCCGGGATGGGCTTGTCGGCCTTCAGGGCGTTCCAGACCAGTTGGGCCTTGGTGTCGTCGACTATGACCCTGTTGGGGTTCGCCGGGTCGTACTCCACCGG
Source organism: Streptomyces geranii (assembly GCF_002954775.1). Lineage (GTDB taxonomy): Bacteria > Actinomycetota > Actinomycetes > Streptomycetales > Streptomycetaceae > Streptomyces > Streptomyces geranii. Next base: position 108,069 of record NZ_PJME01000010.1, on the reverse strand, counting down.
CATGGTGATCATGGTCATGTGGGTGGAGCTGAGGTTCTTCAGGCCTGTCGCGAAGGAGGTCAGGGAGCCGACCGAGCCCAGGTCGGAGTCGGTGGTGACCGCCTTAGTGGCCGTGTCCGCCAGGTCGAAGAGTTTTTTCGGGTTCGTCAGGACTCCTACGTCCTTGATCTGGTCGACCAGGGCCTTGATGAACGCCTGCTGGAGCTGGATGCGGCCCAGGTCGGAGCCGTCGCCGACGCCGTGGCGGGTGCGGACCAGGCCCAGGGCCTGCTTGCCGTTCAGCTTGTGGGTGCCGGCCTTGAGGTTCAGGTGGCTGTCGGAGTCCTTGATGTTCTTCGTCGTGGTGATCTCCACGCCGCCCAGCTCGTCCACGAGCTTCTGGAAGCCGGTGAAGTCGACCTCGATGTAGTGGTCCATCCGGATGCCGGTGAGCGACTCGACGGTCTTCACGGCGCAGGCGGCGCCCCCCGTGGAGTACGCGGAGTTGAACATCACGCCCGTCGACGCGTCGTGCGTGACGCCCTTGCTGTCGGTGCAGGCGGGCCGGTCGACCAGGGTGTCGCGGGGTATGGAGACGACACTGGCCTTCTTGTGGCCCTCGTACACGTGGACGATCATCGCGGTGTCGGAGCGGGCGCTGCCGTCGTCCGTACCGCCGCCGAGCTTCTTGTTGGCGCCGGAGCGGGTGTCCGAGCCCAGGACCAGGATGTCCTCGGAGCCGTTGTCGACGTTGGTCGGGCGGTCGGTGCCCAGGACCTGGTTGATGTCGACGCTCTTGATGTTGCCGTTGAGCTTGAAGTACACGTATCCGAGTCCGGTGCCGCCGAGCACGACGATGGCCGCGGCGATCCAGGCCGTGACGAGGAACGCCCTGGAGTGCTTGCCGCGGGGCTTGCGGCGGCTGCCCTTCGCGCGGACAGGCGGATTGCTCTCGGCGGACATCTGTTTCCCTCGGTCGGTGTCGTCCCGGTCGGTTACCCCCTGCTTTCAGGGCCAGTCCTGGTTCCGTCGTACCCGGTCAGTCAGACGGTCATTACGGAAAAAGGGTTGCACAACGAACTGTGCCCTTCGCGTGGTGCGAAGGGCACAGTGTGTGACGGAGCGGGTGGGGCTCTCGGTCGGAAGATCCCGGAGAACCCCTCTCACCTGCGGGTTAGGTGATGATGTCCCACTGCTTGTAGTCGGAACCTACGGACTTCGGTGTGCCGAAGATCTCGCTCGTGCCCTTGCCGGTGCCTGGGTAGAGGTACATCACTCCGGCGGGCGTACGGGCCAGGAAGTCGGCCTTTCCGTCGCCGGTGACGTCACCGGGGGTGACCAGGGTGTTGAAGCCGCTCCAGCTGCGGACCTTGACCCGGGGCACGAAGGCCTGGGAGCCGGTCTTGCCGTTGCCCTTGAGGAGGTAGCCGACGCCGCCGGTCTTGGTGCGGGCCAGCAGGTCGGCCTTGCCGTCGCCGGTGAAGTCGCCGTGGCCGACGATGGTGCTGTACTGGTTCCAGCCGCTGGAGACCTTGGACGGCGCCCCGAAGGTGCCGTTGCCGTTGCCCGGGTAGATCCACAGGACGCCCGCGGAGTCGACCGAGAGGACGTCGGGCTTGTAGTCGCCGGTGACGTCGCCCGGGGTGATGATCCGGGTGCGGCTCTTCCAGTTGGCGAAGATCTGCTTGGTCTCCCAGGTGCCCGCACTGCCGTCGGTCGTGGGCACGTAGTGCATCCAGTAGACGGCGCCCGAGGCGCTGTCGCGGATCACCAGGTCCTGGTAGTCGTCCCGGTTCAGGTCGGTCTGCAGGACGACGTTGACGCCGTCCCAGTTGCCCCAGACCACGCTCGGGCCGAAGCTCGTGCCCTTGGAGTCCTTCTCGTAGCCGACCTTGGTGGACGCGCGGCGCAGCCACAGGTCCGCCAGATGGTCGCCGCTGAGGTTGGCGTCCTCGACGCGCGGGTACACGGCGCCGACGTACGAGGTGACCTTCGAGAAGACGCTGTAGGCGCCCTTCTCGACGCAGTCCGTCACACCCCACGACACGACGCCCACGACCTTGCCGGCCACGACCAGCGGGCCGCCGGAGTCGCCGTTGCAGGCGGTGGTGGTGCCGGTGTCGCTGCCGGTGGCGGGCGTGCCCGCGCAGACCATGTGCCCCGCGACGAAGTCCGTGCCGTACGCGCCCTTGCAGGTGGCGTCCGACTGGATCGGCAGCGTGGCCGCCTTCAGCGTCGGGGAGATGTCCTGGGAGGTGGAGCTGGTGCGGCCCCAGCCGTAGACCTTGGCGTTGGTGAGCGCCTTGTAGGAGACGGTGTCACCGGCCGTCGTCATCCGGATCGGCGCGGCCTTGACGGGCCGGTCGAGGGTCAGGACGGCGATGTCGTTGTCGAACGTCGTCGAGTTGTACGACGGGTTGTTCCACTGGCGCCAGACACCGGCCTCGGACCCGTCGGTGTTGCCGTCGGCGTCCGGCAGCGACGCGGTGCCGGTGATGACACCGCCGTTGGCCTGCCAGTTGTAGCCCTTGACGCAGTGCGCGGCGGTGAGGATCTTCGTCGGCGCGATGACGGCGCCGCCGCAGAAGAACCCGATGTCGTCGCCGGTCGCGGCGGTGCCCTTGTCGTCGTAGTACCAGAGCTGCGCCATGTACGGCGCCGCCGAGATGGTGGTCGTCGCGCCACCGATGATCTTCGCGTCCTTGGTGCCGGCGACGGTGCCGGCGGTGAGCGCGGACTTCTTCGTGGTGGCGCCCGGGGTGTCGTCCCCGGCGACGGCACCCGCGAAGCGCTCCTTGAGGTCGGCGGAGCCGGCCACCGCGCTGTGGCTCAGGTCCGCGGTGGGCTGCGGCAGGGCCGTGGCAGCGCTCGCGGACGACATCATCAGCGCACCGGTGACCGCGGCGGCGAGGCCGGCGGCCACCAAGGGAACGGCGATCCGCGCACGACGTCTGTGGCGGCGCTCACCGGACAGGGATATACCCACTCAAGTCCCCCCTAGGGATCGTCAGTTCGGGCACACCACGAGAACCGGCCCGAAGAGCGCGATCGTACACCTGTCCCAAACGGCACAAAGGGCCACCCCTGGAACAGGAAGTGACCCTTTGTGCGTTGCTTGCCGACCGTTTACCGGACGTCAGGCATTCCGTTCGTCCGGACGTCAGTCGTTGCTGTTGCCGTTGCCGCCCGGCGTCGTCTTCTGGATCTGCATCAGGAACTCGGCGTTCGACTTCGTCTGCTTCATCTTGTCGAGGAGCAGCTCGACCGCCTGCTGCTGGTCGAGCGCGTGCAGCACCCGGCGCAGCTTCCAGACGACCCCGAGTTCGTCGGGGGCGAGCAGGATCTCTTCCTTACGGGTACCGGACGCGTCGACGTCCACCGCCGGGAAGATGCGCTTGTCGGCGAGCTTCCGGTCCAGCTTCAGCTCGGCGTTGCCGGTGCCCTTGAACTCCTCGAAGATGACCTCGTCCATGCGGGACCCGGTGTCCACCAGCGCGGTGGCGAGGATGGTCAGCGAGCCGCCGTCCTCGATGTTGCGGGCCGCACCGAAGAAGCGCTTCGGCGGGTACAGCGCGGTCGAGTCGACACCACCGGACAGGATGCGGCCGGAGGCCGGGGCGGCGAGGTTGTACGCACGGCCCAGACGCGTGATCGAGTCGAGCAGTACGACGACGTCGTGACCCAGCTCCACCAGGCGCTTGGCGCGCTCGATGGCCAGCTCGGCGACCGTGGTGTGGTCCTCGGCCGGGCGGTCGAAGGTCGAGGAGATGACCTCGCCCTTCACCGACCGCTGCATGTCGGTGACCTCTTCCGGACGCTCGTCGACCAGGACGACCATCAGGTGGCACTCGGGGTTGTTGTGCGTAATCGCGTTGGCGATGGCCTGCATGATCATGGTCTTGCCGGTCTTCGGCGGGGCCACGATCAGACCGCGCTGGCCCTTACCGATCGGCGCGACGAGGTCGATGATGCGGGTGGTGAGGATGCCCGGGTCCGTCTCCAGACGGAGGCGGTCCTGCGGGTAGAGCGGCGTCAGCTTGTTGAACTCCGGGCGGCCACGGCCGTGTTCGGGCGCCATGCCGTTGACGGAGTCGAGGCGGACGAGCGCGTTGAACTTCTCGCGGCGCTCGCCTTCCTTGGGCTGCCGGACCGCGCCGGTGACGTGGTCGCCCTTGCGCAGGCCGTTCTTGCGGACCTGGGCGAGGGAGACGTACACGTCGTTCGGGCCCGGCAGGTAGCCGGAGGTCCGGATGAAGGCGTAGTTGTCGAGGATGTCGAGGATGCCCGCGACGGGGATCAGGACGTCGTCGTCGGCGACCTGCGGCTCGTTCGGGCCGAACTCCTCGCGCCCGCGCCGGCCCCGGCGGTCCCGGTAACGGCCTCGGCGGCCACGGCGTCCGCCGTCGAAGTCGTCGTCGTCCTGGGGGCCGTTGTCACGGGGGCCGAGGTCGCGCGGTCCGGTGTCCCGCTGCTGGCGGTCCTGCCGGTCCTGGCGATCCTGCCGGTCGGGACGGTCCTGCCGGTCCTGGCGGTCCTGTCGGCCGCCGCCCTGCTGGCCCTGGCTCTGCCCCTGGCCCTGCTGCGTACCGCGCTGCGGGGCGCCGCCCTGCTGCTCGTCGCCCTTGTTGCCGCGGCGGTCGCGGTCCCGGCCGCGGTCACCGCGGTCCCGGCGGTCGCGGCGGCCCTGACGGCCGTCGCCGTCACCGGCGTCGGTCTGCGCCTGCGGGGCGGGCGTCTCGGCCTTGGGCTCGCTCTTCACCTCGGCGACAACCGTCTCGGGGCTGCCCGCCTCGGCGGTGGCACGACGCCGACCGCGCCCGGCGGGGGCATCCTCGCTGGCGGGCTGACCGGGGATCTCGATCTGCTGCTGGGCCACGGCCTTCTCGGCGGGCGCCTCGACCTGTACGGCCGCCTTCTTCTCTACGGCGGCCACGGGCGCGGCGTCCTCGCCCGTACGGGCCTTGGAGGTGGCGCGGCGCTTCGGCTTGGCCTCGGCCGCGTCCCCGGCGGCGGGGGAGGCGGCCTTGGAGGTCCCGCCTCCGGCCTGCGCCTCCTTGATGACCTCGATCAGCTGGCTCTTGCGCATCCGCGCAGTGCCCTTGATGCCGAGGCCGGATGCGACCTGCTGCAGCTCGGCCAGCACCATGCCGTCGAGGCCGGTACCGCGGCGCCGCCGGGAGCCGGCACCCGTGGCAGGCGCGGAGGCGTCCGTGGAGGGCGCGGCAGCGGTCTCCTCGACACGTGCGCCCATCAGATCGGTGGTGTCGCTCACGAAGGGTCCTTCCCTGGAGCGGACGTCGGCCTGTCTGGCACGGCGACCGGTTGTGCTGTCCGGCTTCGGTCCTTCATGAGTGGACCGTGCCGGGGCGGTGGTCCGCCGAAGCGGCGGAAGAGGTTTCTGGTGATGGCGTTTCCCAAAGCCATGACACTGAGTGTCCGTGTCAGGCGGCTTGGTCACACCGGTTCCGGAGCGTGCCCTGAATGCCGCTCAGCGCCTGCATACGACGAATGGAACGCCGCATGAAACACAGAGTGGCTTGGGAGGCTCCCGGAAGAATGTCTGTCCCGGACGGGGACACAAAGCACCTCGCCATGGTGGGGTCGGGTGCAGACTTGAGGTTAACACTACCGGATCCAACAAACATTCCCCCTCTCCAAATCCGGCAACCGTATGTAGTTGAATCTCATAGCGTCGGAGGTCACGGCGTCGGTTCAGCTCTCCCCGGGCGCCGCGAGCGGCAGCACGCTGGCCCCCCGGGCGTCGAGACCGAGCCGGTTGGCGGCCCAGCCCTCGCCCGCGAGCCGGGAGACCTTGTCGGCCGTGGCCTCGTCGGCCAGCGCCAGGACCGTGGGCCCGGCGCCGGAGATCACCGCGGGGATGCCGTCGGCCCGCAACCGCTCCACCAGTGCCGCGCTCTCCGGCATGGCGGGGGCGCGGTACTCCTGGTGCAGCCGGTCCTCGGTGGCCGGGAGGAGCAGCTCGGGGCGCCTGGTCAGCGCCTCCACGAGCAGTGCGGCACGGCCCGCGTTGGTGGCGGCGTCGACGTGCGGGACGGTGCGCGGCAGCAGCCCGCGCGCCGTCTCGGTCAGTACCGGCTTGCCGGGCACGAAAACCACCGGAACGATGGAACGGGCGGGCTCCATCCTGATCGCCCGGGCGGCTCCGGACTCCATCCAGGAGAGCGTGAACCCGCCGAGCAGACAGGCCGCGACGTTGTCCGGGTGGCCCTCGATCTCCGTGGCGAGTTCGAGCAGCGCCTCGTCGTCGAGCCGGCTGTCGCCACCTATCGTGACGGCCCGCGCGGCGACGATCCCGGCGCAGATGGCGGCCGAGGAGGACCCCAGTCCCCGTCCGTGCGGAATGCGGTTGGCGCACACGATCTCCAGCCCGCGCGGCTGTCCGCCGAGCAGGTCGAAGGCGGTGCGCAGGGACCGTACGAGCAGGTGGTTCTCGTCGCGCGGGAGGGTCTCGCTGCCCTCGCCGGCGATGTCGATGTGCAGCCCGGAGTCGGCCACCCGGACGACCACGTCGTCGTACAACCCCAGCGACAGGCCCAGGGCGTCGAAGCCCGGACCGAGATTGGCGCTGGTGGCGGGGACGCGCACCCGGACGGCGGCGGCTCGGAACGCTGGACCGGCCATCGCTCGATGACTCTCCTTGAGCTGCGAGTTCGTCGAAGACACTCGATACGACACTGGAAAACTGCTGCTGAAAACGGCTGAGGACCTACGCGGAGACCCTCAGGGCCGCTGAGACGTCGCGGCGCCGTGCCATATGCCGGGGCATATGCGGCGGGCGGGTTCACCCCAGCTTATCGAAGGAAGGTTCTGTGGCGACATAGGGCGCACAGGAGGCGCACGATGCGTGTCGTAAGCCCCCTGTGCACCCGCCGTAGGGACTACGTAGGGAGTACCCAGGTTCGGATGGTCAGTACCCGGTCTACGCGAGTCCGAGTCGCTCCGCGGCCGTCGCGGCGTCCACCGGCACGACGACCGGCTTCGGTGCGCCCTCGGTGGCCCAGCCCGGGTCCTTCAGGCCGTTGCCGGTGACCGTGCAGACGATCGTCTGGCCCGGGTCGACCTTGCCCTGCTCGGCCAGCTTCAGCAGACCGGCGACGGACGCGGCGGACGCGGGCTCGACGAAAACGCCCTCCTGCGCGGCCAACAGCCGGTAGGCGCGCAGGATCTCACGGTCCGTCACCTCGTCGATGAGGCCGCCGGACTCGTCGCGCGCGGCCAGCGCCTGCTTCCAGGACGCCGGGTTGCCGATGCGGATCGCGGTGGCGAGCGTCGAGGGGTCCTTGACGACCTCGCCGCGCACGATCGGGGCACTGCCGGCCGCCTGGAACCCCCACATGCGCGGGGTGCGCCGGGCGATGCCGTCGGCGGCGTACTCGGTGTAGCCCTTCCAGTACGCGGTGATGTTGCCCGCGTTGCCGACCGGCAGGACGTGGATGTCGGGGGCGTCGCCGAGCATGTCGACGATCTCGAAGGCGGCCGTCTTCTGCCCCTCGATGCGCACCGGGTTGACCGAATTCACCAGCGCCACCGGGTAGTTGTCGCTGAGCGACCGGGCGAGGGTGAGGCAGTCGTCGAAGTTGCCGTCGACCTGGAGGATCTTGGCGCCGTGCACGAGCGCCTGGCCCATCTTGCCGAGGGCGATCTTGCCCTGCGGCACGAGGACGGCCGAGACCATGCCCGCGCGCACGGCATAGGCGGCGGCGGAGGCAGACGTATTGCCCGTAGAGGCACAGATGACGGCCTTGGCCCCCTCCTCCTTCGCGCGCGTGATGGCCATGGTCATGCCGCGGTCCTTGAAGGACCCGGTGGGGTTGGCACCCTCCACCTTGAGGTGGACCTCGCAGCCCGTGCGCTCGGAGAGCACCTGCGCGGGGACGAGGGGCGTGCCGCCCTCGCGGAGCGTCACGACCGGCGTGCTGTCGGAGACGGGCAGCCGGTCCCGGTACTCCTCGATGATTCCGCGCCATTGGTGGGTCATTGCTGGTTACTCTCCTTCAACCCGCATGATGCTGGCGACACCCCGCACGGTGTCGAGCTTGCGCAACGCCTCGACGGTTCCGCCCAGGGCGGCGTCGGACGCACGATGGGTGACGACGACAAGGGAGGCCTCGCCGTCCTTGCCCGTCTGGCGAACCGTATCGATCGAAACACCGTGCTCGGCGAACACGGTGGCCACCTGGGCGAGAACACCCGGTTTGTCGGCGACGTCGAGGCTGATGTGATAGCGCGTGACGACGTCACCCATGCCGGACACGGGCAGCGCGGCGTACGCCGACTCCCCCGGCCCGGTCGATCCGTTGAGCCGGTTGCGGCACACGGCGACGAGATCGCCGAGCACGGCGGAGGCGGTCGGCGCACCGCCGGCCCCGGGCCCGTAGAACATCAGCTGACCACTGGCGTCCGACTCGACGAACACGGCGTTGTAGGCGCCGCGCACGGAGGCGAGCGGGTGCGTCAGCGGAATCATGGCCGGATGCACCCGCGCGGTGACGGACTGCCCGTCCGCGGCCCGCTCGCAGATGGCGAGCAGCTTGATGGTGCAGCCCATGTTCCTGGCGGAGGCGAAGTCGGACGCGGTGACCTCGGTCATGCCCTCGCGGTATACGTCGTCCAGCCGCACGCGCGTGTGGAAGGCGATCCCGGCGAGGATGGCGGCCTTGGCGGCGGCGTCGAACCCCTCGACGTCGGCGGTCGGGTCGGCTTCGGCGTACCCCAGGGCGGTGGCCTCGTCGAGGGCCTCCTGATACCCGGCGCCCGTGCTGTCCATCTTGTCGAGGATGAAGTTGGTGGTGCCGTTGACGATGCCGAGCACCCGATTGACCTTGTCCCCGGCGAGGGACTCACGCAGCGGCCGGATAAGAGGAATCGCACCGGCGACGGCGGCCTCGTAATAAAGGTCGGCGTCGTGGTCCTCGGCGGCGGCGTGCAGGGCGGCGCCGTCCTGGGCGAGGAGTGCCTTGTTGGCGGAGACGACGGAGGCGCCGTACTCGAAGGCGGTGGTGATGAGGGACCGGGCGGGCTCGATCCCACCGATCACCTCGACCACCACATCGATGTCACCACGTTTGACGAGGCCGGTGGCGTCGGTGGTGACGAGGGCGGGGTCGATGCCGTCACGCACCTTGGAGGGCCGCCGAACGGCGACACCGGCAAGCTCGACGGGGGCGCCGATGCGGGCGGCGAGATCGTCGGCGTGCGTCGTCATGATGCGCGCCACCTCTGAGCCGACAACCCCACAGCCCAGCAGCGCCACCTTCAGCGGACGCTTACGCATCATCCGACCTCGTTTCCTCATACCGTCTACGGTTCGACAAGTCTCACTCACCGGACCGAAGTTTCTACCAATCGTCCGGATCGTGAGATGTTTATTTCGTTTTCCGAGCGGCGGAAGACAGGAGATCTTCCGCCGCGAGGCGTACAGCGGGTTTCTGCGCTCTCATCTCATCCCACGTCTCATCCCACGTCGAGACGGAGAAGATCCTCCTCGGTCTCCCGCCGAACGATCACACGGGCCTCCCCGTCGCGCACGGCGACGACGGGCGGCCGGAGTGCATGGTTGTAATTGCTGGCCATGGACCGGCAGTACGCACCGGTCGCCGGCACCGCGATCAGGTCACCGGGTGCCAGGTCGGCGGGCAGGAAGGCGTCCTTGACGACGATGTCCCCGCTCTCGCAGTGCTTGCCGACCACGCGCACGAGCATGGGCGCGGCCTCGGAGGTGCGGGAGACGAGAGCGACGCTGTATTCGGCGTCGTAGAGAGCGGTCCGGATGTTGTCGGACATCCCGCCGTCGACAGAGACGTACGTGCGAAGGTTTTCGAGGGGCTTGATGGTGCCGACCTCGTAGAGCGTGAAGGCGGTGGGCCCGACGATGGCCCGCCCGGGCTCGACGGAGATCCGAGGAGTGGAGAGCTGGGCCCGCTCACACTCCCGACTGACGATCTCGTTCAGCGCCTTGGCGATCTCGTGCGGCTCGCGGGGATCGTCGTCGCTGGTGTAGGCGATGCCGAGCCCGCCCCCGAGGTCGATCTCGGGCAGTTCGACACCGTGCTCGTCCCGAATGTCCTTGAGCAGCCCGACGACACGATGTGCGGCGACTTCGAAGCCCGACATGTCGAAGATCTGGGACCCGATGTGCGAGTGAATCCCGACGACGTCGAGCCCGTCGAGCTGAAGCGCCCGCCGCACGGCCTCGGCGGCCTGCCCACCGGCGAGCGGAATCCCGAACTTCTGGTCTTCATGGGCGGTGGCGATGAATTCATGTGTATGGGCTTCGACACCGACGGTGATACGGATCTGCACGCGCTGCCGCTTACCGAGGGAGCCGGCGATGTGGGCGACACGGACGATCTCCTGGAAGGAGTCGAGCACGATCCGCCCGACACCGGCACGGACGGCGGCCTCGATCTCCTCGACGGACTTGTTGTTGCCGTGGAAGGCGATGCGGTCGGCGGGCATACCGGCGGAGAGCGCGGTGGTGAGTTCACCCCCCGAGCAGACGTCGAGGTTGAGCCCCTCGTCGTGCAGCCACCGCACGACAGCCCGCGACAGGAACGCCTTCCCGGCGTAGAAGACGTCGGCGTCGGGCCCGAAGGCGGTACGCCAGGCGCGGGCACGCTCACGGAAGTCGGTCTCGTCGAGGAGATAGGCGGGAGTCCCGAACTCCTCGGCGAGCGTAGTGACCTCGACCCCACCCACAGTGACGACCCCGTCGGGGGTACGGGTGACGGTGGACGCCCAGACCTTCCGGTCGAGGGCGTTGAGGTCGGCGGGCGGCGCGGAGGGGTGCCCCTCGGGCAGTACATCGGCGTGACGGGGCCCGGCGGGGTGTGCGGAACGGCTCATGGCTGTGCGGCTTCCTCAGAGGTGTCAAGACATGTCAGAGGTACGGAGAGAGGAACGGAGGGGAGAGGAGAAGAGATGGGGCGAGATACAGCGAGACATGGCGAGATATGGCGAGCGACATGTCAAAGATATTCGGGTGCGTCGATGCCGAGCAGGGACAGGCCGCCGGCCAGCACCGTCCCGGCGGCTTCGGCGAGCGCGAGCCGGGCCCGATGGGCGGCCGAGGGTTTCTCGTCCCCGATGGGCAGCACGGTGGGCACGAAGGCGAGCGTGGCATCGGCGACGGTGACGAGATGCCGGGCAAGCCGGTCCGGGGCGCGGTGGGTGGCGGCGCCGAGGAGAAGGCGGGGGTGGTCGGCGAGGGTGGCGAGGAGGGGGTGGGCCGCGGTTACGTCGGCGAGATCGCCGGGGTGGGCGGTGAGGCCGAGGTCGACGGCGTTACGGCCGAGCGCGCGGGTGCGGGCGTAGGCGTAACGCACCCGGAAGAGGGGGTTGCTCTCCCGCTGGACCAGATGCTCGGGCCCGAGCCGGGGCCGGTCGTGCGGGGCGGGGTGGAGAAGGGCCCAGCGGGCGGCGTCGGGGCCGAGGGGGGTGGGGTCGGCTGGGGCAGGGGGCAGGGTGCGCAGATCGAGGACATCGGGGACATCGGGGACATCGGGGATGAGGATGTCGACAGTGCCTTGCGGTTCACCGCCGCCGCGCTGGACACGCACCCGGACCCGACCCCCTTGGGTGGCGACGATCCGCGTGACGGCCTCGGCGACGGCGTCGGCGCGGGGCTCGCTCCTACCGGGCAGCCGCAGCTCCAGCACCTGCCCGGCGAGGGCGTCGCTGTGCCCGTACCGCAGCCCTTGGGTGCGGATCTCGCGTACGAGGGCGGCAGGGGCGGCGCTGTCGAGGCTGATATTGAGGAATCCCGGCCCGGTGATCTCGACGTCACGGACACCGGGGGCACCGCTGATCCGCTCGCGCAGCACTTCGGCGACGTAACGGGGGGTGCGGCCGGCGGGGCGGGCCAGCTGAAGGGCGATGTTGGTGGCGTAGTCCCCGGTACCGCCGGCCCCGGGCACGGAGACGACGGCACGTGCGGGGACGGCGACACTCAGTTCACCGGCGTCGACAGCATGGCGTACCGCGCACAGCACGGTACGGGAGAGCTCGACGGGGGTCACGGGACAAGCGTATGGGAGGAGGGGGGTGGGTATGCGACTGGGTTTGGGGGGGTCCGGAATGTGGACGGGCGGGGAGTGGGGGTGGCGAGGAGGGGTGGGGGGAGGCTGGGTTTCGGAGACGGGCGGGGGCCGGGGCGCGGGCCCGGACATGAACGCGGGGGCGGGGCTGGGATACGGGGGCAGAGACGGACGCGGGCTCCGACGCGGGCGTGGCCTCGGGCTCGTATACAGGCTCGGGCTCGGGCTACAGGTTCGGGCTCGGATGTGGGCTCGGGCCCAGTCGTAGACCGTAGAGGGAGCCGACGGAACGGTGCCCGGTTCAGGCGCCGGCGGCTCGGCCGGCGCGCTCGGCTTCGCCGGGTGTGCCGAGTGAGCCGATGGAAGGGGGCCCCAGAGGACCGACCGAAGGCCCGAGAGAGGTAATGGAAGAGGGACCGAGGGCGCTCTCCAGAGTGGCGCCGTCTCTCCCCCGCTCGGCCAACTGCTGTACGAGGCTGATGAGTTCGGCGGGATCGAAGGGCTTGGCAAGGAAGGCGTCGACCCCGACCTCGAGCCCGGCCTCGACCTCGTACTGCGAACAGGCGCTGATGATGGCGAGGGGCAGGTCGCGGGTACGGGGGTCGGCGCGCAGATGGGCGGCGGTACGCAGGCCGTCGAGGCGAGGCATGGCGACGTCGAGGGTGACGACGTCGGGGCGCACCTGATGCACGACATCCAGACACTCGGCACCGTCAGCCGCGGTCACGACCTCGAAACCCTCCAGTTCGAGGTTGACCCTGATCAGCTGCCGGATGACCTTGTTGTCGTCGACAACAAGCACCCGGCCGGACACGCCTGGCACAAGTCGAGGGTAGGTCGAGACCGGCCACCGCGTCCGGCTTTTCCCCACTTCCACGACGGCGACCTCGTCCGCGACGGCCCCCAAAACCCGTTCCTGATCACCCCGAACGAGCTGGTAGTGTTCTACCCGTCACCGCGCAACGCGCAGGACACGCCCCCGTAGCTCAGGGGATAGAGCAACGGCCTCCGGAGCCGTGTGCGCAGGTTCGAATCCTGCCGGGGGCACCTTGAATGAGGTGCCTAAAGACCCCGCCATCAGCGCTTCAGCTGAGGACGGGGTCTTCGCGTGTGCGCAGGCGGATGCCGTCGAAAGCAGCTGTTTGCCAGTGGTCACGTAATGGTGACGTAATGATCTTGATGTCTCTTCCGGCAGGTCAACGGCGATAATCCGCCCCGCGCGGGTCTGGCCCATCGAGTTGCGCGCCGTGACATCACTCGCTCTTGCTTGCAAGGCCAATGGCTAGCATCGCTCCAGCAGCGGCGATCACGACCGCGCAGATCAGGTAGGGAGGAGCCGCGCCCTGACATCCTGGCCACTTGTGGAACGCTGCGGATACTGCTGCCCCACATGAGTACGTTGCACCATCCACGTCGCTGGTAAAGCTGACAGGCAACAACGCGACGACAACAGCAACGGCACCTGACGCTACGGCAGCGAGTTTGGCGCGGGTACGAGACGGCACTTGCGTCCTCTCACGGGAGCCCATGCCGTCGGCCTGGCAGCCAGAGTGATCGTATGACTCCACGGAGTTGCCAGTCGTCGTCTTCGCAGTTCTCTCGAAAAGACTCCAGAGCACGACGAAAGCCCCGGATCTCGCCGAGGCTTTCGCTAGCGGCACCGTAGGACCGCCCCAATCGTTGATGCCCTCTCCACGCCATCAAGGCTCGCTGCGCTCACTCGTCCAGCGACCGATGGCGCTCCTCGAACGCTAGCCGCAACTCCCACCCATGCGCATCGAGGGCCGCTTCCGGCTCGCACGCCGCCGCCACCACGATCCGGCCTCGAAGAGGGAACAGAACAACAGCCGCCAGGCGCCAACTCTCCCGTTTCGGGGGCCATCACGCACCCATTTCCACCCAATTGCCTACACACGTAGGTCGGATCAACCGAGGGCCGCGCCGCCCGTCCGTCGCCACACGCAGCGGCCACATTCCAACACGGGCACGGGGGCAGATGCGATCCCCAACGGTGCAGGCCAACGACGCTTTGTACTACCGAAAGAGGACGGATCGTGGTGGCGGTGGCACGCGGACCGACGCGGCCAGAAGCGCAGGCATACGAGCGACGCGACGAGTCGACGCCAAGCCGCCGGCCGGACGGCGGGCGTAGCCATCCAGGAGGGGAAACCCGACGTGGCCGGGGCGGTCGGCTCCGCGACTTTAGCCAGCCACTTTGGGGGGAGCCTCGAAGATCATGGCCCCCACGTCGCGCTTTAACGGGCAGGTCCACAGCCTGCCCGACGCGCCGGAGGCTTACGGGGCCATGATCACTCCCCCAAAGCAGCTCCCGGCCAAAGTCGCTCCATCGACCTTGGAGCAACCCTCAGCTCCTGCAACAGGGCACTCCATCCGGGCTGGGAATACAATGACGCCATGAGAGGAGTTCCACACTCAAGTGCTGAATTTCATCACGGGGTTGACCTCAAAGTTGAGGTTTCTACCAATGACCACCAGGGGGCATCTCAGGGCACGACGGCTGGCTGGAGATCACGCTTAATAATCTCACGTTGATGAACATGCCGAATGAGTTCGGCCATACAGATCGTCTCGCCGTCCCGGCTGGAGAAGACTTCAAACTGGCCTTGTTCGCAAGTGGCCTTGAGTGGGCACGGCGGGAGCTACACAGGCTAACTAAAACGGACGTCATAGACCCCGCGAATAGGACGCCGAAGCATCTCATCTGAGAGGTGGCGGGTCATGCAAGCTTGGGAAGTAAGTCTGGTAGTCGCTGGCTTGGGTGCGCTCGGAGGTATCCCCAGCGCCCTACTCTCCGAGGACAAAGGGTTCGCACTACCCCACAAGGTAGATGCGCCGGACAACACGAAAGTTATTCGCCCTGGTTTCCTTGGGCACATCATCGTGGGAGCTTTTGCGGCGTTCTTGTCATGGACCTTCTACGGCCCTCTTACGGGTAACTTCATCATCGGAGGGCCGGACAGCGAACCAGGCAAAGACGACTTTGGCCTGACAGGGACAGCCGTGGCAGGCGCAATCGGTGTGGGTATAGGCGGGGCACGCTGGCTTGCCAACTATGTGGACAAAGAGATTCTCCAAAAGGCGGCAGCGACTGCTGCGGGGCGTCAAGCTGACCAGCTGGCGCAAAACAAAATCGCCAATGCCGATCCCAGCGAAGCTCTCGAAATCGCCATGAAACTACCGGTTCAGGGGGATCAAGTCCGTGCGGCTGACAGCCATACAATCACTACGATTGAGGGCGGTTAAGTCGGCCCGGGTGAGCAGTGAGCTCCCCGATCACGTGCGTGGAAGCACCCGGCCAGCCTTCCGATCGGCCAGATAGAGCTGTATCGGATCACCGCCCCGCATGCCGACGAGCATGAGGTAGTAGGCGTCAAGCTCCCGGGCACACCGCGCGCACACCCAGCCGTAGACTGGCTTTTCGGTCCGGCAACCGGCTCCACACCGCTCGCATGTACCGCTCGACTTGGTCTTGGACTCCCCACTCATGAACGCGAGTCTGCGTGGTCGAGACATCCGCCACAAGACCACTTGTGGCCGTGCCACTCTCGTGCCAGAACGAGCAGGGAACAGCGGGGAATCAGGGTTCAGAGCGGGACCCCCCGAAGATCAGTCCAAGCCCAGATGTCCGCAACTCAGAGCCGTGATCGCCCAACCTCGCTCCTAAAGCGGTGCCCACTCGCCTGTCCGACGTACGCCAGTGCAGGCCACCAGTGTGCCGCCCTCTTCGGTGAGGAAGAGCATGAAGATCCATGCCCTATCGGCAGCTGTGAGTTGCCCCAGCCGGTCGGCTGAGGAACTGCACCGCTCGATCCAGTCCCAGAGTCTCGATGCTCTTCCGCCGCGTTTGCCGAAGCTGGCGCGTATAGGTCCGGGCAAGCAACTCGGCGGCGAGAGTCCCATCCCATGCAACGTGGTTAGCGCCGCTGGGGAGGGCAGCCAGGGCAGCCATGGATGCCTCGTCGTCGCCGGTCAGCAGCCGCATCAACAGATACCGTTCCATGGTCACTTCCTACGGGATCCTGTTGTACAGCAGTGAGGTACAGCGACCCTCTCGCCCCTGAGTGACCGACAGCAGCCGTAAGGCCCCACCGACCAACTCCGCAGCCCTCAGTGACCATCCCGCCCATAGTTCGCATCGAGGGGGCGAGCACGTGCAGCAATGACTTGACTCGGTCATTGAGACTCCGCCAACCTTCGCGAAAAAACAACTGCCGCGTGTATTTAAAAGCGGAATCCGAAAAGGCCCCCATCTTCCAAGGCATCTGTCAGACGCGGTTCGCGCACAAACGGAGCATCATCGAACCCCAGGCGAACTGCCTTAGCTAGGTCGTCAGAGTTGATCGTCGCAATGTACTGCATTCCCTCCTCTGTGCTTACTTCTGCAGCAAGCGCAAAAGCCTTTACTAGTTGCCGCTCGTCAACACCGTCAAAGAGATGGCTATCGTGTACAAGGAAGTCCGGGCCACGCCCGTGCCGGTGCGCCAGAACAGAAATTGCGAGATCGAAACAAAAGATGACCATGTTTCCGATGCCGCGACTGTTGTCGCTGCGGATGTACGGCGTGATTTGGAGATTCTCACGACCTGCCTCGATGCGCAGGTAAGCTTCTCGCTCGCCGTACAACTCTCGCGCAAACCGCGAGAAAAGCAGTGTCGCCTCAGCTTGCTGCTCACGTCGCTCATTAAGATCAGTTGCGACAGCTTGTTGTTGTTGCAAACGCTGGGTCGTTATTTGCCGCGCGCTGGCTTCAAGTGCTTGAGCTGCCTCATATCGGTGGCGCAATGCCTCAACGTTCGCCCGCTCGCGAGCCAAAGCCTGCTGAAGAGCCGTCAGAGCTTCGAGAGCACCGCCTTCACTCAGCGTACGCAAAAGCTGTGCTTGCTGCTCGCCGAGCCGAGCTCGCTCCCCTCGCCGCTCAGCCAATCGAATTGTTATGGCCTCGATTTCAGCTTCAAGGAATACCCGACGGTTCCGCACCACAGATTGATGGAAGGTTTGGACATCTTCAAACCGTCGCCGGACTTGATCTCCAAGCAGTATGCCCAGTTCACGGTATGCCGACTCCACGTAGTCAACTGCAACATCTCTGGCCTCCGTAACGGCTTGCTGCAGCTCTTCGAGGTTGCTTTGGTCAATGATGTCTTCTTGTGCAAGCTGCTTGATTCGTCGGGCTAGTACGTCCGCTTCCTGTTTTACACGCTCGTATTCCGGAACCACTTGGAAATCAGAAGTCTGATCTTCCAAGCGTCGAAATTGCGCCTCGGCGAGAGTGATCTGACCGCGCAGGTCTGCGGTCGAACCGACAATCCGACCCCATACGGGATCATTAACCGCCTTAAGCAACTGCGTACGAGTGGCCTTCTGCGCGGAAAGTTTGCGGTACCCATCGGCCAGCTCATAATCAAGACCCAAGAGGTAGGCCAGATTAGTTGCAGCGTCGGCTTTCCTCTGCTTGGAAAAACTCTCTGTCGCCTGATTAAATCCATGCGCGGACGCCCGCCGAACCAAGAAAGACAGCATAGTGCGACCGCTCACGCCAGAAGCACCTGAGCGAACACCAAAAAGATCCTTCTCGATTAGCTTGTTCCACTCATCAAGCGAAACCTCTGCCGGCCCTCCTGCCGAGAACATCTCCTCTTGTCTGCCCGAGCGCATATCCGGATCAAGTTGCACTATGTTAGGTCGACTGGCCCGGCGCCCCACAGTCAGAGCGCCATTATTGGGCCAATCCATCTTCAGGTGAAATCTGATATTACGAAGATTCGCATCACTCACTAGCGAACGCTTGTCTACACGCGCACCAAGCAGGAAGTGGATAAGCTCAATGAGACTTGATTTGCCAGCACTATTGCGACTGTCAGTCGCTGCGGAGGAGGCCCTCTTCTCCGCCACAATCAAATTCATTCCGCTGGTGAATGATGCGGTTTTGAACCGCGGGTCGTCAGCGCTGAGCTGATGCAGCATGGATCCTCCTCGCGACAAGCAAGTCCTGGCGAAGCTCCACGGCGTCCAAGCTGTACAACATATCCAGCGCTAGGACGAACCATTCGAACGACACCGGAGAAAAGTGTTCATTGTCAGCACGCCATGCTTTGAATCGCGCCCATGTTTGACTCACAGTACGCGGTTCTTCAAGTTGCATGAGGATCTGTGCACCAACAGCCAAGAGGCACCGGTCGGGAGAAATCCCTTTCGTAGGAGTAATCATGCAGACGCCTCAAGGGTATGCGCAGTCCATCCCGGTGGTGGAACTTCGAAGATGTCACATCGGTCGAAGAAATGAGCTAGAACTATCCATGCTGCGCGATGCACCTTGGGATGCTGTCGTTCATTTCCAAGGACGTACATTTCCAGTTGCCAAAGGACTTCCTCAGCCTCCTCCCATTCTGCTTTCAGATGCTCGTAATAAATTCGGAACCCTTCTGCAACCTCGTCGTGTTCGATCTCCCTCAATGACCCGTCGTAAAAGGCCTCGACGAGGTGGGCCTGTCGCCTTCCTTTCTGCAAGTCTTCGCGGGCCTCTTCATCCAGGCGGTTATAGTCCATCTTGGTAGGCGGCACATCGTCCAGAGGCATCAAGGGATCAGACTTAACCCTAAGTTCCCTCAGATGCTTCAGCAATGGGGCAAGGTCTTCCATTCCGACGCCATACACGACTGGGCGTACGGGTATCTCGCAGTCAAGGACATCTTCCACTGACTCAAGATCTAGGCGCATACACTCTTGCCAGAGACGCCGGATACCCATCTGCTCGAATTCCAGATTAGAATTTTCGGCTTTCGCGTCAACCAGGAGTGTTGCGATCTCCGGATGCATACCTCTGCGATCGTTATGGACAAAGACAAAGGCATCGAATTGCCCCGACCGCTTTTGTTTCGCTTTCTTCAAGTCTGAATTGAACTTAGCTTTAACGTCGGCCGCATTAAAGGCGTGAGGTGCATAACTGGCGAACAGCTTCCTACTGTGGAGCGTCAGCCCGTCGGCCCCCTGATCTCCGAGATTTCCGTGAGTGCGCACATCGAGAAATTCGGGGTATCGTGCACACATCAAATCATGGAAGAAGTCCTCGAAAGCAGACCCGGCCAAATCGCTCATGCGTTCAAGAAAGCGGATACGCGCGAACAGCCGTTGCTCGTGGCTCATCCTCATATAGCCCCCCTCACCCCTACGCATAACGTATCTCTTCGTGATACCCGCTGGAACCAGCTAGACACAACTTGTCACGGGCTAACGTCACCTAGCTGGGACCCGCCCTAGTCTCGCCACCGCCCCGAACCACACCAGCAACCAGCGTGTGTTGGGTCCGTCTGGAAGGCCTCGGTGACGCAGAGAGATCCTGACGAGCTGTCGGAATCTCGGAATAGACACTCTGCCAGCTTCTTGCTGCTCTGGAAGCCTTCCACACCTAGTCTCAATCGAAGGCTCCGGGAGAGCCGCCCATAACAGTCGCACCACGGGCGCACCAGACGAGCGGGGAACAGCAGGGAATCAGGGGGGGGCAAGCTCACCGGACCGAAGAGGCCGTCACACAGCCGTCCATGCAGGTCAACGTCAAGATCAGCCGCCAATGCCCTCAGCTTCCCAAGCTGATGTCACCGTTCGACCTGCCGCTTCGTCCGGGCTGCGGCGCTGGGGCGTCGGTCCCGGCCGAGCGGCAGGCGAGCCTGACGGCCCGGTACGCCGGCAAGCAAAGGAGCCCCGTACGACAGCGCGGGGGACGGTGTCGTACGGGGGCCAGGCCAGCGGATCGAGCGAGCAGTCTCGGACCGCGAACCGCTGGCGTCTGAGGAACGGTTCAAGCCGCCGGCGTTTCCTACCGCATGGACGGGGATGTTTCAGCCGCTGTGCCATGCAGCTCTGCTTCCAGTCCCGCCGTGATCAAGTTCGCCAGTAACTCGGCCCCTTCAGGGTGAGCGGTCCCGAGTTGTACCGGCCCGTCGCCGAAGACGCTCACGTCGGCCAGCAGACCGGGGAAGTCGGTGTCCAAGGCCAGCAGGACAAGTTGGTCGGCCAGGGGCCCGCACTTCGTCGTGCGCGGTTCCAGCCTCAGACGTATGGCACGCCGGGCATCAGGTCTTCCGCCCGATTGGCGACCGGTCGGTCATGGCGTCAGGTTCTTCCCTGGCGTTCCTCGACGGTGGTCGGTGCATGGTTGTCGTCGTCGTCACGGTCTGCGCCGAATCCGTTTGTCAGGGCCAGGCGCAGGAGTTCGGCGAGACGCTCGGCCGTGTCCGGGGTTACCCGGCCCAGCTCGACGAGGCCGTGTCCGAAAGCGTTCAAATCCGCGCGCAGGTACAGGAAGTTCTTCTCCAGGCCCGCGTGCATGAAAGCATCCCGCAAAGCCGTTGTCGCGTTTCGGGCCGCGTACCATCCGGCGCTTTCGAGAGGCGACCACGCGGCAGCGTCGCGCCCGTCTGGTGGCTCATCCGGCATCGGTGGTCGGCTCCTAAGGGAGGGCGGCGACCGCCGAGTACGGGGTCGGGTACTGCTCGTCGAAGCGGTCCATCCTTGCCAGGAGTTCCGCGGAGGCGACCAACGTCGTTGCCAGGGCGACCGGACGCAGCGGATTGGCCTCCGGCCGGCGCGTCGGCGCCATGGAGGCCCGTGCCCTGGCGCGAACCGGTGATGTCAGCGCGTGCGAGGCCGTGTTGAGCGCGGCGACGAACGCCCTGGAGAGCCGGAACAGCGGTGACGAGCCCGAGTGGATCAGTTACTTCGACGAGGCCGAGCTTGCCGCCGAAGCGGCGCACTGCTTCCGGGACGTGAACAGCGCTTGCAGGGCTGTGGCACACGCTGAGAACGCCATGAGCGGCAGCCACGTGCGGAGTGATTTCTTCGCGACCATGGTTCTGGCGGACGCCTATCTACGGGCTGGAGAGACCGAGGAAGCGTGTCGCGTCGCGCTCGATGCGCTGGATCTCGGTGAGCAGCTCAAGTCCGGCCGATGCGTCAGCTATCTCGCCGAGTTCCGGCGGAACCTTGCCGCCGCCAGTGTCAGTGCCATCTCGCGGAGCTTTACGGGGCAGGCTCAGGAACACCGGTTGTGGATGGCCTCGGAGACTCAGCTCAGCATCTGAATCTGAGTGCACCTCAGAACGGACCCCACTCGTCTCGTCCCTCGCCGGTTCTGAGCGACCGCACTCGTCGGGCAAACTCCGCCGCGGAACGGTCGCTGGCACCGACCTGGTGGCCGAGCCAGGCAACCATCATCAGTTCGCGGAGATCCGCCAAGGTCTCGTAGCCGGGCCAGTTCATCAGGTCGAAGCCGTAGCGGTGGACGAACTCCGTGTACTCCGTCTTCGTGTGCCAGCCGTACCTGTCGTAGAACATCGCTGTCTGGATCAGGTCCCACTCGCGCGGGGCCAGGGAGACGCTGTCGAGGTCGATCAACGCCGCGTGGCCATCCCGGTGGCGGAGCACGTTGCCTATGCTCGCGTCTCCGTGGATCAGCCCGAAGGGGAGCACGAAGTCCAGCCGGTCGTAGTCCTTGTGGAGGTTCGCGGTCCGCTTCTCCAGGAACCTACGGTCGTCCTCCGGTACGCCGTTCATCTGCCTCAGGGACGCCGACAGCTTCGCGAACGGATCGAAGTACGGGAGTCTCAGGGACTCGGGCTCCTCAAGCCGGTGAAGCCGGCGGAGCAGATCGGCCAGCTCGCCCACCGTGGCGTACTCCTCGTGCTCCTGCACGCTCTCCCAGAACGTCACAACCCTGCCGCCGACCACCAGCGGTTGGGAGACGTCCGCCAGTACTCGGGTAGCCGGAAGATCCTCCGCCTCCAGCCACCTTGCGACCCCCACCGCCCGCTCCATCTCCTCCCGGACATCGGGGTCACGGGCAACACGGACGATAGTCGGCGACGTCGATAACCTGTACACGGCGTTGGAGCCGAGCCTCAGCAACTCGGCGCCGTCCGGGTCAAGTTGGGCCGTCGCGCACGCCTCGCGCAGGACAGGCCCGAGGCTTTCCGCCGTGAACTCCGTACCGCCGTCCTTGCCCTCGCCTCTGCCCGAGATCATGCCTTCGACCATACGGCGCCACCCAGCACCCCGACAGGTCAGCCACGCAATGGGGGCTTCGCGTATGTGCCGCCGCAGGCGAATGCCGGCGCGCGCTCACTCAGCGTCCAGGTCGATCCCTGACAGTTCGGGGACCGCCCCGAGGAAGGCCGCTACGTCGGGCAGGCTGTCCGCCCGCTCTTCGAACGCCTCGATCCGTCGTGCGAAGTCGTTTGCCAACTCGTCGAGTCGTGGCTGGAGGTCGGTGTGGGAGGCGACCGTGATCGCGTCGTAGTAGTCGACGTCGCTGCCGATGGTCAGGTCGACGAAGATTTCCGTGTCCCTGATGACCGAGGGCAGGCTGGGTCTGGACGGGCCGGACAAGGCGGTGACGAGATCCTTCAGGCGGGCGGGGCCGGGGGTAATCGCGAAGACAGTGATCTCCGAGGACGCGTCCAGCAGTACGGCCTGCAGTAGGCGGACGAGGTCTCGGGGGGTCGAGAGATTGAACAGGCCGGCGCGGTTGGTGTCCTTCCAGGTAGTTGGCCGGAGACCAGCGGCAGTTGATTGTCCCGGGACGAAGCCGTTGTCACGCACCTCGTGCGGAACCTCTGCTTCGATTTCGTACTCCCAGTCGACGAGTATCGGCTCGCGTCCCAGAGTCTGCGCGGCCTCTTCCCGGTAGTAGGAGGGGATCGCGTATCTAGCCAGTCCCGCGGTCAGGCGCCAGACCAGACCGGTGTAGACGGCCACCTCCTCCGTGTTGTTGTTGTTCACCGCGTACTCGGTGAAAGGCGTCGGCTCGGGTGGCCAGTCCTGGAACAGGCCCGGCCAGTGACGGGTCACGGCTGTCTGCGCGCCGGGAAGGTAGCGGTAGACATTGATGCCCTGTTCCGGTGCGTACTGGAAGTGAAGGGGATGCACAGTCGTAGTTTGTTCCTCGTTCCGCTCGACGCTTGTCCTGGCGATCCGATCGCTGCATGCGCGCCGAGCGGGCCGGTCTCCAGGCATGACGACGTCGCGACCGCGTTGCTCCGCCCGATTCGTCAGCCGTCTCGCCGAGGTGTAGAGCGATGGGTGGATTCCGCGTACTCCGCCGATTTCCCCGTACTTCGCCTTCGTGTGCCCGGTGTATCGGTCGGGGCGAGTCGAGTGGGGCTTTGTGTGTTTGTGTTTGCCGCGCGGAGTTTCTCGTGGTCCTCCGTAGCCGGCCGCTTACTTCGGCTCGGGCTTGTGCAGCAAGTGGGTCAGCAGCAGTGCGCCTCCCGCTGCCGCCCCTACCGCTCCTGCTGCCAGGAAGCTGTGAGATGAGCGCCAGGAGAGTACCGACCAGCGGGAGTGGGCCGAGAACAGGGAGCCGGTGCTCAGCCAGGAGCCTGTGGAGAGGAAGGAGAGGGACGAGCCGATCGAGGCTACCGACAGGGCGCTTCCGATCGAGGCCACCGACAGGGCCGAGCCCACGGAGCCCACGGACAGTACCGATCCCACCGAGCCGATCGACAGCACGGAGTCCTGGGACCACAGGGACAACACTGAGCCGGAGGAAGGGCACCTGGTCGGCTGTGCGGGCTGTTTTGTCATGAGGCCATCTTGCCGGGCTCGGGGCCGGTTCGTGTGTTCGAGTGGGATTCGAGGTGTGGTGGTGAGACTGGGCGGTCACTTGCGCGGTGGACGGACCCTGGGGGATGAACGAGTGAATACCGTACGCACCTTGCCCGATCTCCTGATCCGGCGGGCGGAGGCGGAGCCGGAATCGGTGGCCTACTCGCTGCTCGACTGGTCCGTCGAGGAGGGCGGGCGGGAGCGGATGCGGGTGCGGCAACTGGGGTACGGGGAGTTGGACCGCGCCGCGCGGCGGCTGGCCGGGTGGTTGCTGGAGCGGGGGTTGCGGGGCGAGCGGGTGCTCGTTCTTCAGCAGCGGCCCGAGTCGTTCATCGTGTCGCTGTTCGGGTGTCTGTACGCCGGTGCCATTCCGACTCCCTGTCCTGTGCCGGAAGGGCGGCGCAGTGCGGACGAGAGGGTGCTCAGTGTCGTGCAGGACGCCCAGGTCTCGCTGCTGCTCACCGACCGGGAGTGGGCCGCCGACGTCTCCCGGCTGGTGTCGGCGGTGGGGCGGGCCGACCTGCCCTGTCTGGCGCTGGACGACTCGACGGAGTTGCCGGACGCCTCGGACTGGCGGCCTCCGGGGTGGGACCCGGACTCGGTCGCCGTACTCCAGTACACCTCGGGGTCGACGCGGGAGCCGCGCGGTGCCCGGCTCACCCATCGCAACCTCCTTGCCAATCAGGAGGAGTTGGTGGCGTTGCTGGGTACGGGAAAGGGGGCTCGTGTCGGTGGCTGGCTGCCCTTCCACCACGACATGGGGCTTTCGGGGCAGTTGCTGCATCCGCTGTGGTTGGGGACCACCGGTGTGCTGATGTCCACCTCCGACTTCACCCGTCGCCCGGGGCGGTGGCTCCGGGCGGTGAGTGAGTGCGGGGTGACCGTGAGCGGGGGGCCGGACATCGCCTACGAGCTGTGCACCCGCAAGGTCACCGACGAGGAACTGGCGGAGCTGGATCTGTCGGGGTGGCAGGTCGCGGTGAACGGTTCCGAGCCGGTGCGGGCCGAGACGATGGACGCCTTCGCCGAGCGGTTCGCGCCGGCGGGTTTCCGGCCGAGCGCGTTCGTGCCGGCGTACGGGCTGGCCGAGAGCACCCTGCTGACGGCCGGGCGGCGGGCGGGTACGGGCGGTCCGCCTCGGCCCTTCCACGCGGACATCGCGGAACTGGAGCTGGGGCGGCTCGTGCCGGCCGGTCCGGGGCGGCCCTTCCGTGCCCTCGTCGGCTGCGGTACCGCGATGGTGCCGCACAGCGACCTGCGCATCGTGGACCCGGACACCGGCCGGGTGCTGCCCGAGGACGGGGTCGGCGAGATCTGGACCCGTGGGCGGAGTGTGGCCGACGGGTACTGGAAGCGTCCGCTGGAGACACGGGAGACGTTCTGCGGGACGACCGTGGACGGCGAGACCGGGTTCCTGCGGACCGGTGATCTCGGGGCGCTGCACGGTGGGGAGTTGTTCGTCACCGGGCGGATCAGGGACATGATGGTGCTGACCGGGCGGAACGTGTATCCGCAGGACGTGGAGCACCGCGTACAGCAGGTCAGTGAACTCTTCGGCGCCACCGCCGTGTTCACCGTGGAACCCGACCGGGACACGCTGGTCGTGGTGCAGGAGGTGCGGATGGGGCGCCGGTACGACCTGGACCTGGGCGCGTTGGAGCGGGCGGTACGGGACTGTGTGGCGCGGGACTTCGAGGTGGCCGCCGTGAAGGTGGTACTCGTCAGGCCGGGGACGGTACGCCGGACGTCCAGCGGCAAGGTCCAACGGCAGGCCATGCGGCGGCTGTTCGGGGGCGGGCGGCTGCTGCCGTTGTTCGTGCGCGGTTGACCCCGGAGCGGCGCTCGCGGCCCAACTCGGTTGTGCGAAACGGCTGTTGATCTTTGGCGTTCGTTGGCCGGGAAGGTACGGTTGCGACTTGCCGGGGATTTTCGGGGGCTCGGCATCTGGCAGGAGGAGACGCATGATCCGCGTGCTGCTTGCCGAGGACATGCACATGGTTCGTGGTGCTTTGGTCGCCCTGCTCTCGCTGGAACCGGACATCATGGTCGTGGCGGAGGTCGACGACGGTGACCGGGTGGTGCCCGCCGCGCTGGAGCACCGGCCCGACATCGCGGTCCTCGACGTGAACCTGCCCGGTACGGACGGACTGACCGCCGCTGCCACGCTCCATGAGCTGCTGCCGTCGTGCGGCACCCTCATGCTGACCAGTCTCGGCAGACTCGCCCCGTTCAAGCGGGCGTTGAGCATGCGGGTGTCCGGGTTCCTGCTCAAGGACGCGCCGCCGGAGCAACTGGCCAGCGCCATAAGGAAGGTGGCCGCCGGGGAGCGGGTCGTCGACCCCGAGCTGGTGCTCTCGGCCTGGGACCATGCGCAGAGCCCGCTCACCGCCCGCGAGCTGGAGGTGCTGCAACTGGCCGCGCAGGGGGCGCGGGTGGGTGAGATCGCCGGGGCGCTGTTCCTCTCCGCGGGGACCGTCCGCAACTACCTCACGACGATCGTCAGCAAGCTCAACGCCCGCAATCGGGTCGACGCGATCCGTATCGCCCAGGAAGCGGGCTGGCTGCCCTGAGGGCCGGGCCGCCACCTGACGGGTACGTGAGGTAGTTGCGCCCGGCCGGGTAATGGAGGGGGCTCCACCTCCGCCCCCTCCCCCACCACCCTCACGGCTCAGCGCCGTACCCCCGTGGAGTCGGTGTCGACGCCGGGTGTTTCCAGCCGAGCAGGTGGTCGCAGCGGGTCGCGGCGGTGCCCGGGACGCCGTTCGGGTCGGGTCTCTGGGCTCGTGGGTCGCGGCGGCGTTCCTGTTCCGGGCGCCAGTCCCGGGCGCCGGAGGACAGGAGTTGCCGGCCGCCCCAGTGGCCGTCGGCCGTGTCGCCGGTGGCCCAGCCGTCCGGGACCTCGGCCAGCATCTCGAAGTGGCCGCCGGGGCGGCGGCCGGCCGTCAGGGTGCCGCCGACCGCCGCCAGTCGGGTCTCCAGGTTCGTCAGACCGCGACTGCCCCGCGAGGGCGAGGACTTGGGGCCGTCCGCTCCGTTCGCTCCGTTCGCTCCGTCCACGCCACCCGCGTCGGCCGCGTCGTACTCCTGGTCCGTGCCGTCGTTCAGGATGCGCAGGCGCAGGCGGGTGCCCCTGCGGTCCAGCGCTATCTCGCAGTGCCGCACCTTGCTGTGCTGCAGCATGTTGGTCACCGCCTCGCGCAGCACGATGGCGAGGACGGTGCCGGTCCGGCCCTCCGGCGGGGGCACCGATGTGCGTACGTCCACGTCGATCGAGGCCGATCGGAGCAGGGCCACGCACTCCTCCAACTCCGTGGCCAGCGACAGCGATTGATAGCCGTGAGCCACGTGGCGTACGTCGCTGAGGGCCTGACGCGAAATGGTCAGGATCGACGTCAGCTCCTCTTTGACCTGTTCGTGCCGGTGCGGAACGTACCGCATCGCCACCTCTGTCTTGAGCGTGATCGCCGAGAGGCTGTAGCCGAGCAGATCGTGCAGGTCACGGGCGAACCGCTGGCGCTCCTGGGAGATCGCGTAGCCCAACCTCGCCTGGGTCCGGCGCAGTTCGGCCATCAGGTGGGCCATCCGGCTGATGGTGTAGATCGCCAGGCCGGTGACGAGGGTGGACGAGGCGGTGGAGGTGACGAACGCGAGGCCGTTGTGGCGCAGGCCGGCGAGCACCGGGTTGCCCGCCACGACCGCGAGGAAGACCTGCCATTTCAGCCGGGAGGGCAGCAGCAGCAGTACGGACCCGGCGAGGAAGTCGCCGGCCGCTTCCCAGGGGTTTCCCAGCCAGTGCAGCGGCACATAGGTGAGCAGCACCTGGGCGGACAGCGCGGCGGCGCGGTAGCGGACGCCGCGGGCCGCCGAACGTGGCCGCGCGTGCAGGATCTGCAGGGCGCAGAGCACGGAGAAACAGGCGGCGCACGCGACCACTTGGAGCGCCGGGGCGCCGGACGCGTAGGTGTCCACCGACACCCTGGCGAGATATCCGGACAGCACGGCGTACAAGAGGTAGGTGGCGAATCGTGACGGCGGCACCCGGGTCCTGGTGTCGCCGTCGGCCGGTTGTCGACGTCCGGTCCACTTCGTGAACCCTTCACCGCTCTCCATCGAAACCCCCGTTTCCGGGCACGCAATCCACGCGAGCCGCATCTGCAGCATACGTAGGCTCACGTCAAGAAAAGGATCAAGTTTTCCCGTCCAAGAGCATTTTCGGCCCAATTACGAAACGTTCGGGACGGGCGTCGCGATATCACCGCGGAACGGGGTCCGTCGAGGGTGAACGACATGTTTTCGATGTGCGTTTCTCATGTGTGCGGAAGGTGATTCTCCCGCCCGAGTCACGACTCCCTCACTGGCGTGAAACGTGCCCGACTCCCAGGCTTGAGGTGTCGTGCCCGATGCCGCGGTGCCCCCCGAGCCATGGCGCACTTCGGGCCACGCGTCCTGCCAACTGTCACCAGTCACCGGGAAGGAGGCGGATCAGCGGTGCAGATCAAGCTCCTTGGTCCGTTCATCGCACGGGAACACCACGGGTCCATCGTCCCCAGCGCGGCGAAACCGCGGCAGATCCTCGCCCTGCTCGCCCTGCGTTCGGGCGGCATCGTCCCCGCGGCGACCCTGATGGAGGAACTCTGGGGCGACCGGTCACCGCGCAGCGCGCCGACCACGCTGCAGACGTACATCCTCAAGCTGCGGCGCCTGTTGGAGCAGGCGCTGACCCCGGGGGACGACCTGCCGGGCATCTCCGGCGACGGCCGTCCGCACGCCAAGGAGGTGCTCATGACCCGGCACGGCGGCTATCAGCTGGACGTCGAGCCGGGCGCGATCGACGCCCAGGAGTTCGAACGGCTGCAGGGATTCGGCCAGTCCGCCTTCGCCGCCGGTGACTTCGCCGCCGCCTCCACCCTGCTGCGGCAGGCGCTCGCCCTGTGGCGGGGCCCGGCCCTGGTGGACGTACGGACGGGGCTGGTGCTGGACATCGAGGTGCTGCGGCTGGAGGAGGCGCGGATGACCGCGCTGGAGAGCCGGATCGCCGCCGACCTGCGGCTGGGGCGGTACGGCCAGGTGCTCAGCGAGCTGGCCGTCCTGACCGCCCAACATCCCCTGCACGAGGGGCTGCACGCGCAGTTCATGGCGGCCCAGTACGCCTCGGGCCGGGTCTGGCAGGCGCTGCAGACGTACCAGCGGCTGCGTGCCACCCTCGGCGCCGAGCTGGGCATCGCGCCGAGTGCGCGGGTGCGGCGGCTGTACGAGGCGATGCTCGCGGCGGACTCGTCGCTGGACGCGGGGGTGCCGGCCGGGCCCGTGCTGCGGTCACCCGTCTGAGCCGGGGGCATCCGAACCGCCGTACCCCCAGAGGGATGTCGAAGGGATGCCGAAGGGATGCCGGGACGACGGTGAGAGGGGCGGCGGTCCGCGGGAGTGATCCCGTGGGCCGCCGCCCCTCTCGCTGTGGGCCGGGGTCGTCGCCGCGGTCAGCGGGTACTGGACTCGGCTGTCAGGCGCTCGTCCAGACTGTGCAGGGTGGTGGCGGCCGTCTCGGCCGTGGGGATGTCGTCGGGGGCGCCGATCATGGCCATCAGCGACTCCACGAGTGCCTGTCGCAGTTCGTCCGTGGAGCGGGGGTCGCGGGCGGCGATCGTCATGTGGTCCTCCTTGGTGGGGTGTTCGGGCGTGCGCTGTTCGGGCGTGGGGCGGCTGCCGGCGTCAGAACGCGTTGCAGGCACGGAAGATGTGGGCGAAGCCGGCGATGGACGCGGGGCCGTCGAAGGCCACGTACTCGGGCAGTACGGCGTGCGGGGCCCACTTCTCCTTGTAGTCCAGCTGGGACTGCGCCGGGTACAGCGCGGCGCCCTCGGCCCACAGGAAGTGCATGAGCCACTGGAAGGACGGGCTGTGGCCGGGGAGTTCGTTGTCCTCGGACAGACCGGTGAACGGGGTGAAGCCGAAGTGCAGCCACTCCACGCCCTCCTCGGTGAACTTCTCGATGGCGGCGGCGTTGATCGCCTCCATCAGGCCCGGGGAGCCGCCCGGGATGCGCCGGCTGAGGTCGTGCATCCAGCCGCTCCTGGTGCCGTAGACCGGTGAGTACGAGATGTAGCTGACCGGTGCGCCCTCGATGCTGCCGACGAAGAGCCGGCGGTGTCCCTGGGCGGGGCCGCCGACCTGGCCGACGAGGAACTCCAGGGGCCGGGCGTGCTCGCCCTTGGAGCCCAGCCAGGCCTCGTCGATGGTGGCCAGCGCCGTCTCGCACTCGTCGGCCGGTACCTCCTCGACGACCAGGCCGTTGCGCAGGGCGCGGGAGATCTTGTTGCGCAGCTGCATGAAGCGGGTGCCGCGCAGGCTGAACTCCGGCAGGTGGACGGCCCAGGAGGCGCCGATCTGGTTGACCGTGAAGCCGGCCTCCCGGTACCGCTCGGCGTCGGCTCGCTGCAGTTGTACGGCCACGAGGTCCAGCTTCTCCTCGCGGGCGTGCTCGCGCAGTCCCGTGAGGAGCTGGGCGTAGGCGCCGGGGGCGGCGAAGGGGCCGCCGAACTGTACGAGGTGGCGGCCGGTGCGGCGGTGGACGGCCACGCCGTCGACGCCGGGGAGGGTGAGGACGGAGTTCCCGGTGTTGAGGGCCAGGAACGAACTGGGATTGTCGGACTGGGTGTGTGTCCTTATGGCTCGCAGGACGGGACTGTCCAGGGTCGTTGCGCTTGTCGTCGACACAGCGGTCCTTCCTAGGTGACGCGGTTCTTCTCCGGAAAGTAGAGCACCGCCGAATAGAGCGGCGGTAGAGCGGAATGAGGGCCGAAAATCCGCGTCAGGGCGGTGTCAGCGCTATGTCAGAGGGGGCTGGCACAGTATTTCTTGTGAGCGGGACGGGAAACCGGAACGAACACAGGGAGAGGTGCCCGGAGCGGCTTATCGGGGACCAGGTGATCGGTCGGATCCTTCGGGGTCCACGCAGGTTCGAATCCTGCCCTCTCCGCGCAATACCAATACAGGGAGAGGTGCCCGGAGCGGCTTATCGGGGACCAGGAAATCGGTCGGATCCCTCGGGGTCCACGCAGGTTCGAATCCTGCCCTCTCCGCGCTGTGCCATGCCTCGCCGACAGGGCCGGGTGGGCCGGAAATCCCCCTGCGGCTGGGGTTCCGGTCCACCCGGTCCTGTCGCGCGCGTGGGCTGCCGGCCGGGTATCAGTGACCGGTCAGGGGGGCGTCAGGGCGGGCTGATTGCATCTGCTCATCCGTTCTCTGACTCTATTCCTCTGACCGTATTCCTCTGACTGTATTTCTCTGTCCTCGTTTCCCCGTCCGCCTTCCACGGAGCATGCAATGAGCGAACAGGCCCCGGCGGTGGAGCAACTGTCCTCGCTTCCCCGGTCCGAGCGGTCGGAATTCCTGGAGAGCATCGTCGTCGCGGAGTTCAAGGACGTCCTCCTCATGGGCGGCGACGAGATGTTCCCCATGGATCAGAGCTACTTCTCCCTGGGCTTCACCTCACTGCGCATCATGGAGGTGAAGACCCGGTTGGAGAAAGCACTCGGCTGCGTACTGAGCACGACCGTGCTGTTCAACAGCCCGACCATCGAGAAGCTGGTCGAATACCTGGCGGACGAGGTTCTCGCCGACCTCATTCCATGACCGCTGCGGGCTATCGAGAAGATCGAGAAGAGGGAAGACCGTAATGGCGACGACCGTCGAGCAACACCCTGAGCCCATCGCGCTGGTCGGCATGGGATTCCGTATGCCGGGCGGCAACGACTCCCCCGAGGACTTCACCGAGTTCCTGAAGGCGGGCGGCAACGGCATCCGGCCCGTGCCCGAGGACCGCTGGGACGTGGCCGCGCTGACCCCGCGGCCGGAGGCGGCGGCCGGGGACGGCTCCGCCGCCGAGCCGGAGCGGGGCAAGGTCAGGACGACGGGCGCCGGTTTCCTGGACGGGATAGACCAGTTCGACGCCCAGTTCTTCAACATCTCGCCCAAGGAGGCCTCGTTCGTCGACCCCCAGCAGCGGCTGCTGCTGGAGACGGCCTGGCAGGCCCTGGAGCAGGCCAACATCAACCCGGCCACCCTGCGGCACGGCAACGGCGGCGTCTACATCGGCGCCAGCTCCATCGACTACGCGCTGGAGATGGAGGGCCTGCCCTACGAGGAGCTGGACGGCCATCTCGCGGCCGGCATCACGCTGTTCCCGCTGTCCGGACGCCTGTCGTACTTCTTCGGGCTGCGCGGCCCGAGCCTCACCGTCGACACCGCGTGCGCCTCGTCGCTGACCGCGACCCATCTGGCCGTGGAGGGCCTGCGCAGCGGGGCGTGCGACATCGCGCTGGCCGGCGCGGTCAACTGCCTGCACCACCCGCGCATCTTCGTGATGTTCTCGAACGCGAACATGCTGGCACCGGACGGCCGCTGCAAGACCTTCGACGAGGACGCCGACGGGTACGTACGCGCCGAGGGCTGCGGTGTCCTCGTACTGAAGCGGCTGTCGGACGCCCGGCGCGACGGCGACCGGATACTCGCGCTGATCCGCGGCACGGCCATCGGGGAGGACGGCGAGAGCGCCGGGCTGACCGTGCCCAACGGCACCGCGCAGGAGACCGTGATCCGGGCGGCGCTGCGCAACAGTGGGCTGACGCCGTCCGACATCCAGTACGTCGAGGCGCACGGCACCGGCACCCCGCTCGGCGACCCGATCGAGATGGGCGCCATCAGCGATGTGTTCGCCGACTCGCACACGGCCGAGCGGCCGGTGACCGTGGCGTCCGTGAAGACCAACATCGGGCACACCGAGCCGGTGGCCGGGATCGCGGGGGTGATCAAGACCGTGCTGCAGATGCAGGAGGGCACGATCTTCCCGCATGTGAATTTCAGCAAACCCTCCGGGCGCATCCCGTGGGGAAACATCCCGGTGACCGTGCCGACCGAGAACCGTCCCTGGACGGCTGAGGGCACCCGGCGGGCCGTCGTCAACAGCTTCGGCTTCGCGGGCAGTATCGCCGCGGCCGTCCTGGAGGAGCCGCCGGTCCTGCCCGCTGCCGGGTCTCCACCGGCAGCGGACGGGGCCGGTGAGAGCGGCGCCGACGAGGGCGGGCACGTCTTCACCCTGTCCGCCAAGTCGCGCCGCTCGCTCGCCCTGCAGATCGAGCGCTACCGGCAGCACCTCGCCGACCACCCCGACGTGGACCTCGGCGACCTCTGCTACACCGCCCACGTCGGCCGCAGCCACTTCACCCACCGCGTCGGCGGCCTGGTCACCGACCACGAGTCGCTCGCCGCGCTGCTCGACCGGCACGCCGGGACCGCCGAGGCCGCGGCCCCCCGCAACGCCGTACGCAAGACCGCCTTCCTCTTCGCCGGCCAGGGCTCGCAGTACCCGGGCATGGGAGCCGCCCTCTACCGGCAGTTCCCGGTGTTCGCCGCCCGGGTCGACGCCTGCGACGAACTGTTCGCGGCGAAGCTCGGCCGGTCGGTGCGCGAGCTGATGTTCGCCACCGGGGAAGGGGCGGCCGAAGAACTGAACCAAACTCTGTACGCGCAGCCCGCGCTGTTCACCCTGGAGTACGCGCTGGCCGAGCTGTGGATGTCGTGGGGGCTGCGGCCCAACGCGCTGATCGGCCACAGCATCGGCGAGGTCACCGCGGCGGCCGTGGCCGGGCTGTTCGGCCTGGACGACGCGACCACGCTGGTGGCCGCCCGCGCCCGGCTGATGCAGTCGGTGTCCGCGCCGGGCGGGATGGCCGCGGTGGGGGCGCCCGTGGAGGACGTGGCGCCGCTGCTGGAGAAGTACCAGGACCTGGCGGTGGCGGGCGTCAACTCGCCCGAGCAGACGGTGATCTCGGGCGGCGAGGAGTCGCTGGCCGAGGCCATGGCGGCGTTCACCGAGCGCGGTCTGCGGGTCAAGCGACTGACCGTCTCGCACGCCTTCCACTCGCCGCTGATGGCGGAGGTGTACGACGCCTTCCGCGCCGAGATCGCCGGTATCGAGTTCCACGAGCCGGAGCTGACGCTGATCTCCAACGTCACCGGGGAGATCGCCCGCTTCCGCGACCTCGCCACCCCGGACTACTGGGTGCGGCACATCGGCGCCCCCGTCGAGTTCGCCAAGGGCATGCGCACGCTGGAGCGCCGGGGCCGGCACGCGATGGTGGAGATCGGCCCGTCGCTCGGGCTGAGCGCCCCGGCCAAGCAGTGCGTCACCGCCCAGGACCATCTATGGGTGGCCAGCCTGCATCCGCGCGACACGGACGGCCGCACCGTCCGAGGCGCCCTGGCCCAGCTGTACACGGCCAACTTCGCGCTCTCGTGGACCGGCTTCCACACCGGCCGCGAGCGCCGTACCGTCCCGCTGCCCGGCTACGCCTTCGACCGCAGGCGCTACTGGCTGCCGACCGGCGCCAACCGGCACGGCCTGGGCGCCCGGATCGCCGACACCGCCGACGTACGGCACCCGCTGCTCGGCGCGGAGACGACCACCGACGAGCAACGCACGGCAGGCGTACGGGAGTTCTGCACCGTGATCAGCGCCGCGAGGCCCGGCTACCTCGCCGACCACGTGGCGATGGGCAAGGTGGTCTTCCCCGGCACCGGCTATCTGGAGATCGCCCTCGCGCTGCAGGACACGGTGTTCGGCCACACCCGGCGGGCGGTCGGTGACGTCGCGCTGCGCGAGGCGCTGCTGCTCGACGCGGACGCCCCGACCCGGCTGCGGACCCGGCTGCGCCCGGCCGCCGACGGCACCTCGCTGGTCGAGGTGGCCAGCCTCACCGGCAGCGGCCGGGACGAGGTCGAGCGGCTGCACGCCACGGCGGTGCTGTCGGCCGAGGACGAGGTGCGGGACGGCCCGAGTACGGCGGCGCACGCGCTGCTCGGTCTCGCGGCCGGCGGCGAGCGGCCCGTGGACCTGCTGCGCTCCGACGACGTGTACGCCGCCTACGCGGGCGCCGGTCTCGACTACGGACCCGCGTTCCGGCTGATGCGCTCGGTCACCCGCTTCCCGAGCGGGCTGACCGTCGGCGAGCTGCGCGGGGTGACCGCGGGCCCGCTGGAGCATGTCCCGCCGGCGCTGCTCGACGCCGCCATGCACAACATCGGGGCGCTCGCCGACGACGGCAACTCCTATCTGCCCGTGCGCTTCGGCCGCTTCACCCTCTTCCGCAAACCGCGCGCCGAGTCGCTGCGCACCCTGCTGCGGCTGGTCCCGGCCGACTCGCCGGACGTCGACGTGTGTGCCGATGTACTGGTGCTTGAGGGCGACGAGCCGGTCATGGAGCTGCGCGGGCTCGGTATGAAGCAGCTCGCCGAGGCGCCGGGCGCGGCGCGCCGCAGCTTCTTCCACCAGCTGCGCTGGACCAAGCGCTCGGCGACCGCTCAGGACGGTGTCTCCGACCGCCGGGTACTGCTGGTGGGCCGACCGGCCGACGGCTTCCAGGAGGCGTCGGCCCGGCTGGCCGAGGCCGGCGGCCGGACGGTCTTCGCGGACGACGCCGACGAGGCGGGCGCCGTACTGGCCCAGGAACGGATCACCGACGTCTGCTGGTTCTGGCGGTCCGACCCGGACGCCGGGAGTACGGGAACTGCCGGGGGCGCGGCGGGGCTGCGGGCGGAGTCGGAGCGGAACTACGGGCGGCTGCTGGCCCTGCTCGCGGTGCTGGACCGGCACGGCTTCGGGCGCGACCAGCGGCTGTGGCTGGTCACCGAGCAGGCTCAGCTGCTGCCCGGGGACGACCCGGAGCGGGCCCGGCCGGCCGGGAGTTCGCTCTGGGGCTTCGGGGCGGTGATGCTCAACGAGTACCCGTCGTACCGGACCACGCTGATCGACCTGCCGGCCGACGGCACCGGTCCGGACGCGCTGGTCGGCGAGTTGACGGCGCGGGAGAGCGGTGACTTCCAGGTGGCCTACCGGGGCGCCCGCCGGCATGTACGGCGGCTGGTCGCGGACGACGCTCGGGCCCGGCGGGACAACGGGTTCGGGCTCGCCGTGAAGGAGTACGGCACGTTCGCCGGCATCCGGCCGGAGCGGAGTGCGGAGGTGGCGCCCACCGGTGACGAGATCCAGGTCCAGGTGGCGGCGGTCGGCCTCAACTTCAAGGACGTGCTCAACGCCCTGGGCATGATGAAGGAGTTCGGCGAGCAGCCGCTCGGCTTCGAGTGCGCCGGTACGGTCGTCGCGGCCGGCCCGGAGGCGTCCTTCGCGCCCGGCGACGAGGTGATCGTGAACTACCTCGGGCTGATGCGCCGCCGGGTGACCGTGCCGTCGGCGGTGGCCGTGCGCAAGCCCGCCGGGCTGGACCTCGCCCAGGCCGCCGGACTGATCTCGGTGTACGTCACCGCGTACTACGCGCTGCACCGGCTGGCCGGGATGAAGGCCGGTGACCGGGTGCTCGTGCACGCGGCGGCCGGCGGGGTCGGGCAGGCGGCGGTCCAGCTGGCCCGGCTGGCCGGGGCGGAGGTCTTCGCCACCGCCAGCCCGCACAAGTGGCCGCTGCTGCGCGAGCAGGGCGTCGAGCACCTGATGAACTCCCGCACGCTGGACTTCGCCGACGAGATCGGGCGGCTCACCGGCGGGCGGGGTGTGGACATCGTGCTCAACAGCCTGAACAGGGAGTTCATCCCCGCCGGGATGCGGTCGCTGGGCGAGGGCGGCCGGTTCGTCGAGCTGGGCAAGGTCGGGGTGTGGACGCCGGAGCAGGTCGCGGCGGAGCGGCCGGACGTGTCGTACTTCAACTTCGACCTCAGCGAGCTGCCGCAGGACCGGCTGATCCCGCTCAACCAGGAGATCATGCGGGTGATCGTCGAGCTGGTGGAGGCGGGCAAGCTGCCGCCGCTGCCGGTGACCGCCTACACCCTGGACGAGGTCGAGGAGGCGTTCGGCGTCCTCAGCCGGGGCGCCAGCATCGGCAAGCTGGTGATCGGGTTCGACGATCCGTCGGCGGCCGAACCTCGGGCGGTGGACGTCCGGCCGGACCGGGTCTATCTGGTCACCGGCGGGCTGGGCGGGCTCGGTCTGGTGGCGGCGGAGAAGCTGGTGGACCTCGGTGCGCGGAAGCTGGCCCTGGTCGGCCGGCGCACCGAGGCGGCGCCGGACGTGGCGCCCCTGCTGGAGCGGCTGAAGGAGCGGGCGGAGGTGACCGTCCTCCAGGGCGATGTCTCCGACGCGGCGGACGTCGGCCGGATCACCGCGGAGCTGTTGCGCTCGGGCACACCGGTGGGCGGCATCGTCCACGCGGCGGGCACCACCGCCGACCGGCCGGTCGCCGAGCAGACCTGGCAGAGCCTCGACGAGGTCTTCGAGGCGAAGGTCTACGGCTCCTGGCTGCTGCACGAGGCCGCGGCGGCCTTCCCGGAGCTGGAGTTCTTCGTCGGCTTCTCCTCGGCGGCGCCGGTGGTCGGGGCGCCCGGCCAGTCCAACTACGCGGCGGCCAACGCGTTCCTCGACACGCTGATGGCGTGGCGCCGGGCGCGGGGCCTGCCGGGGCTGTCGGTGAACTGGGGGCCGTGGGCCGAGGTAGGGATGTCGGCCCGGCTGGACGAGTCGCTGATCCGGCGCTGGGAGGAGGAGGGCATCAAGCTCTTCTCGCCCGGCCGTGGGGCCCGCGCCTTCGCGTCGGTGCTGGGCCGGCCGCTGAGCCAGATCGTGGTCGGCGAGGCGGACTGGGACCGGTTCACCTCGGCCAAGCCGGTGCGCAACGCGCTGTACGAGCGGCTCGTCCAGCCCGGCGGCGGACAGTCCCGCACGCTGGACCTGGAGGACCTGCGCCGGCGGGCCCGGCCCGAACGGCTGGCGGCACTGGAGGAGTTCGTCCGGGCGAAGACCGCCGACGTCCTCCACCTGGAGGACCCGGACTCCATCGACCCGTACACCGAGTTCGTGCAGTTGGGCCTGGACTCGCTGGTGGCGGTGGAACTGAAGAACTCCCTGGAGGCGGCCCTACGTCTGCCGCTGCCACCCCAGCTGGCCTTCGACCACCCGTCACCGGCCCGGCTGACGGAGTTCCTGGAGCAGCAGCTCGGGGAGTCGGGGGCGGGGGCGGAGTAGAGGGCAGGAGGGCTGAGGGTTCGCGGAGGTTGAGGGGCGAGGAGGGGGCCGGGGCGCGCTACGGCGGCTCCGCGCCCCCCATTGCCCCAGCGCACGAAAGCCCCAGCCCAGCGAAGCCCCGGCCCACCGAAACCCACGCTCACCGAAGCCCCCGCCCCTCCACCACCCCGCGACACCTCGCACCCCGAACCCCGGCAC
The DNA here is from genome assembly GCF_002954775.1 of Streptomyces geranii. Taxonomy (GTDB): domain Bacteria; phylum Actinomycetota; class Actinomycetes; order Streptomycetales; family Streptomycetaceae; genus Streptomyces; species Streptomyces geranii. The sequence goes on along the minus strand of NZ_PJME01000010.1, from coordinate 70,191 downwards.
CCCCTGAAGGAGATCTCCGTGGCCGGACCCAGTACGGACACCATCGCCGCCCGTGCCTCGTTGCACGCGGCGCGGCAGCCGGAGCATCCGGCGATCATCTGTGAAGGGCGTGAGACCACCTACGCCGAACTGCACCGGGCCAGCAACCGCACCGCCCATGCCCTCGCCGCGTCCGGGCTGGGGCGCGGGGACCGGGTCGCCTTCCTGGGCCGGGAGAACGAGCACTACTACGACCTGGCCCTCGGCTGCGCCAAGGCCGGGGTCGTGCTGGTGCCCATCAACTGGCGGCTCACCGCCGACGAGGTGGACCACATCCTGCGGGACTCCGGTGCCCGTACGGTCTTCGTGCAGCAGGAGTTCCTGGCCGCCGTCGAGCAGGCCCGGGGAGGGCTGCCCCAGCTGCGGGAGGTGCTGCTCTTCGACGGCGACAGCGGCAGCGGCCGTAGCGGGCGCCTGGCCGGTGGGTTCCTTCGGTGGAAGGGCGACGTCCCGGACTCCGACGTCGATGTCCGCGTCGGGCCCGAGGATCCCATGGTGCAGATGTACACCAGCGGCACCAGCGGCCTGCCCAAGGGCGTGGTGCTCGCGCACCGCACCTTCTTCACCTTCATCGACAACATGCGCGAGGCCGGCTGCGACTGGATCGACTGGCGGCCCGAGGACCGGACCCTGATCTGCTTTCCCGGCCTGCACTCGGCCGGTATGGCGTGGTTCATGCACGCCTTCAACGTCGGCGCCACCTCCGTGGTGATGGGCATGTTCGTCGCCGACGACGCCGTACGGCTGATCCCCGAGCACGGGGTCACAACCGTGTGGGCGGCGCCCGCGATGCTCGACATGATGGCGGCGGAACACGGCGCGGGACACGAGGCGTTCGCCTCGCTGCGCAAGGTGGTCTACGGCGGTGCGCCCATCTCGCCGTCGCAACTGGAGCGCTGTCTGGCCGTGTTCGGCTGCGAGCTGGCCCAGATGTACGCCGCTGCCGAGACCGGCAGCGTGGTCACCTGTCTGACCCCGGCCGACCATGTGCTCGGCAACCACCGGCTGACCTCGGCCGGCCGGGTCTGCCCGGGCAACGTCGTACGGATCGTCGGCGAGGACGGCGAGGAGCTGCCGGCCGGGGCCATCGGCCAGGTGAGCGTGTGGACGCCGGCGCACTTCGTCGAGTACTTCCGGCAGCCCGGGGCCACCGCCGAGACGCTGACGGACGGCTGGCTCAGGCTCGGCGACGCCGGGTACCTCGACGAGGACGGCTATCTCTTCCTGTGCGACCGGATCAACGACACGATCATCGTGGCCGGCCAGAACATCTACCCGGTCGAGGTGGAGAACGCGCTGCGCGCGCACCCCGCCGTCGCCGACGTGGCCGTGGTGGGCGTGCCCGACGCCCGCTGGGGCGAGACGGTCCGGGCCTGCGTGGTCGTCGCGCCGGGCGGTGAGACCGGCGGGCGCGAGCTGATGCTCTTCCTGCGCGGCCGACTGGCCGACTTCAAGATCCCCACCAGTTACGAGTTCCTGGACGTCCTGCCGCGCAACCCGACCGGCAAGGTGCTGCGCCGGGAACTGCGCCGCCGCTATGCGGCAGCGGGCGCGGGAGCGGGGACGGGCGCGAGCTGAGTGGCTCCCCCACCTTCCCCACCCGTACCTCCCTCCGATCCCCCGTACCTTCCCTCCCCTCCCCTTCCGAAGGAGCACGATGACCGAGCCAGGCGCCGTCCTCGCGGACCGCTGGTTCCAGCCGGAGAGCGCGCCCGACGCCGGAACCCGGATCTTCCTGCTGCACTACGCGGGGAGCGGGGCGTCGGTCTTCCGCGACTGGCCGCCGCTGATCCCCGCCGACGTCTCCGTCCAGTGCGTCCAGCTGCCGGGCCGTCAGGAACGGTACGGCGAGGACATGTTCACCGAGGTCGAACCGCTGGTGCGGACGCTGGCCGACTGTCTCGCCGCCGAGCTGGACGGGCGCCCGTACGCCGTGTTCGGGCACTGCATGGGCGCGTTGATCGGCTACCGGGTGGCCGTCGAGCTGCACGAGCGCGGTGAGCGGGCGCCGGTGCTGCTGGGTGCCTCCGCGTGGGCGCCGAAGGGGTTTCGCACCCCGCCGCCCGAGCAGCTCCAGGTGCCACAGGCGGAGCTGGTGGAGTGGGCCCGCGGGCTGGGCTCGCTGCCGGAGAGCATCCTGAACGACGCCGAGGCCCTCGGCCTGATGATGCCCGCCATGCGTGCCGACCTGGAGGTCTGCGCCAGCTACCGGGACGACGACGCGAGGGTGCCGTGCCCGGTCGTCACGTACAGCGCCGACCAGGACCCGCTGGTGGACCCGGAGGCGATGGCGTCCTGGGTGCCGCGCACCGAGTCGTACCTGGGCAACCGGCTCTTCCGGGGCGGCCACTTCTTCCTCCACGAGCAGACGACGTCGATCACCGCCGACTTCGTCCGCCTGCTGCTGGGCCGGGTCAGCGGGACCCGGCCGGACATCCCGTACCGAAGGAGCGTTTCATGACCGTGCCCGTGACCAGCGCCAACGAGTTCGCCGACCGCTATGTCGCGGTCTGGACCGAGACCGATCCCGAGGCCCGGCTCAAGGCCGTCGAGGAGCTGTGGGCGCCCGACGGTGTCTACGCCAACGCCATCGCGGTCGTCGGCGGCCACGAGGCCATCGCCACACAGGTCGGCTACGCCCACGACGCGTACGCCACCGGCGGTTTCACCTTCCGGTCCTGCAACAACGCGCGGGGCCAGCACAACACGCTGCGGTTCAACTGGGTGATGGTGTCGGCGTCCAGCGGTGCGCTGGAGGCCGTCGGCTTCGACTTCGTCACGCTGGACGACGAGGGCCGGATCGTCTCCGACCACCAGTACTTCGACATACCGCCGAGCTATGTGGTGCCGGCGCCGGGAGAGGCGGGCTGACCTCGCCGTACGGCCAGTCCTGTCCTGTCCCGTTCCGTTCTGTCCCCGTCCTACGCTGCCCCCGCCGGGTCCGAACCGGTGGGGGCAGCGGTGTGCAGGCGCTTGAGCAGCTCGCCCGTCGCCTCGTCCGTCGGCAGGAACGCCTCCACGGCCAGTTCGGCGACGGTGACGTCGAGGGGCATGCCGAAGGTGGCGATGGTGCAGATGAGGGAGAGTTCCGTGTCGCGGTAGCGCAGCCGCAGCGGCAGGGTGAGGTCGGCCTGGTCGGTGCGGGGCGGGCGGGTGGGCTCGCCGCCGGCCGGGTAGGCGATCAGTTCCTGGTACAGCCGGGCGAGGCCGGGTTCGGCGGTCAGTTCGACGCGGCGCTGGAGGCGCATCAGCAACTGGGCCCGCCAGTCGGGGAAGTTGACGATGCGTGGCTGCATGCCGTCGGGGTGCAGGGCGAGCCTGAGCGCGTTGACGGGGGGCTGCAGGAGTTCGGGCGCGGCGCCCTCGGCGAAGAACTGGAAGCCGCTGTTGCTGAGCACGATGTTCCAGTTGCGGTCCACGACGAGGGCGGGGAAGGGTTCGTGGCCGGTCAGGATCTGACGCAGCGCGGCACGCACGGGAAGCATCTCGGCAACGTCCAGGGGAGAGTCTGTGTAGGCGGGCGCGTAGCCGGCCGCCAGCAGCAGCTGGTTCTGCTCGCGCAACGCCAGGTCGAGGTGCCGGCCCAGGCGCAGCACCATGTCCCTGCTGGGCTTGGACCGCCCGGTCTCCAGGAAGCTGAGATGACGCGCGGAGATCTCGGCCCGGGTGGCCAGGGCGAGCTGGCTGTAACCCCGCTGTTCCCGCCACCGGCGCATCAACTCGCCCACGGGCCGGGACACTTGCCGACTTTCCTGCACCTCGGTCATCTCATCACCCTGCATCATCCCCGCCATCGGGCACAACCGCGGCAGCGGGGCGCGGGCGGTGCCGGGCGGGGGGTACGTGTGCGGTGCACGACACCGGGCACACCGCACCCGGCCACCGGCGCCCCGAGCCGGGAGCCCGCCGCGGGCCACCGGCCCACTCCGCCGACCGGCACCGCGACCGACCGGCCCCCGCGGCCCCCGCACACCGGAACTCCCGGGCCGGGCAGCTCACACCCGGCACGATCCCGCTCCGGCGAGGCGGGGGCACGTACGCGCCCTGGTCGATCCGGCTCACTGGTGCCTTCGGCGGGGAAGGCCCGACGTTCGGCGCCCATGCCCTCCGGCGAGGGGGCGTCGGGCCGGGCCGGAGGTGGTCACACCGCGAAGCGGCCCGCCCCCGTGAAGCGGTAGTGCGTGTGCACCACGCCCTGGTTGTCGCGGAGGAGGAAGTCCACGCCCGTTTCGCCCGTGTCCGTGCGCCAGGGGTAGCGGAAGGCGTCGTGCTGGGCCGACGCGTTGCCCGATCGGTGTCGGGCGGGGGCTGTCGTGAGCGCGGTGGCGATGGCCTCCGGGCCCTCGTGCACGCCGTTCTCGTCGATCAGGCGGGCGTCGGGGAGGTAGAGGTCGGCGAGTCGCTTCGCCAGGTGTTCGGGGGGTGATCCGGCCGTGGCCAGGTGGCGTTCGGCCTGGGTGTCGAGGTCGGGGTCCGGGGTCGGGGGCTCGTTGAACTGGTAGTCGGTGCGGATGCGGCCCCCGGTGTCCAGCAGGACCACGTCGAAGCCGACGGCCAGGACGGTGTCGTCGGCGGCAGGTGACATCGCCCAGTTGAAGGCCACCGCGTCGTGGTGACCGACCGGGTCGCCCGCCTCGCGGAAGCGCAGGCCCTGGCCGGACACGAACTGGTCGTGGGCCTCGGTCACCCGGGCCACCAGGCTGTCCGTGCCCTGGAAGCGGCGGGTCTGGGTGTGGTGCAGGCCGTCCGGGGTCCACAGGTCGGCGATCTCGGTCCGGCGTGCGGCGGGGTCGGGCTCGTTCCAGACGGCGACGTAGCGCTTCAGCAGTTCCTTCGCACTCACGTGCTTACTCTCTTTCGGTCATGGTCAGGAGCCCGGGGCGGCGCGGGGGTTCGCCGCCCCGGGGGTTCAAGGGGAGGGTGTCGTACCGGGGTGTCGTATATAGGGGTGCCGTACAGGGGTGGGGTCGGTCACTTGCCCGCGTTGGTGCGGGGCAGTGCCTGGACCAGGAGGGCCAGGGTGGCCGCCACCGCGACGAGGAAGATGATCCCCATGTCGAAGGCGTGGGCGTAGGCCGAGGTGTCGGGCCGCTCGCCGAGCGCGTTGTAGAAGATGACGCCGATCACCGCGACGCCGATCGAGTTGCCGATCTGCAGGCCCGTGGTGAGCACCCCGGAGGCGGAGCCCGCGTACTGCGGGTTGACCCGGGCGAGGACCGTGGAGGCGAGCGGGGCGACCGCCAGGCCCATGCCCGCGCCGTCGATCACCAGGCCGGGGATCAGCCACGCGGTGTGGCCGCCGGCGCCCAGCTGCGCGGCCGTGACGCCGAGCACGATCAGGCCCGCCGCCATGAGCAGCGCGCCGACCGCGAGGACCTGGCGGCCCAGCTTCGCGGCGAACTTGGTGGCGTTCATCGAGGTGTACATGTAACCGGCGCCGATGGCGGCGAAGAGCAGGCCCGCCTCCAGCGCGCTCAGGCCGCGGCCGGCCTGCATGTACAGGGCGAGCACCAGGAAGAAGGAGGCCTGGCCGATCCAGAAGACCACCTGGCAGGCGAGTCCGACGACGAAGGCCCGGTCACCGAACATGGCGATGTTCACCAGCGGGGAGCCGCCCTTCGCGGCGATGGACCGCTCGACCGCCACGAACACGGCCGTCAGCACCGCGAAGGCCGCGAACGACAGCCAGGTCCACAGCGGCCAGTCGTGCTCGCGGCCCTCGATCAGCGGGAGCACCAGGGCGACCAGCGCGAGAGTGATGACCACGACCCCGAGCAGATCCAGCTTGGGCCTGCCCTCGGCCCGTGACTCGGGCACCACCCGCAGCGTCAGGAACATGATGAACAGGCAGAACGGCAGGTTCACCAGGAAGCAGGAGCGCCAGCCCCAGCCCGCGATGTCGGCCTCGATCAGCAGACCGCCGATGAGCTGGCCGAACACCGCCGCCAGCCCCATGGCCAGGCCGTAGCCCGCGAACACCTTCAGGCGCGCGGCGCCGGTGAAGATCGTGCCCAGCAGGGCCAGCACCTGGGGCGCGAGCATCGCCGCGGCGAGGCCCTGGAGCACCCGGGAGAAGATCAGGAAACCGCCGGTCTGCGCGACGCCGCAGAGCAGCGAGGCGACGGTGAACAGGCCGAGGCCCAGCAGGAACATCCTGCGCCGGCCGTACAGGTCGCCGAGCCGTCCGCCGGTGATCAGCCCCACGCCGTAGGCCAGCCCGAAACCGGCGACCACCCATTCGATGGCGGAGGCGCTCGCCCCCAGGTCGGTCTGTAACGAGGGGATGGCGACGTTGACGATGAAGAAGTCGAGGGTGGTGATGAAGACGCCGGCCAGCACGGTCGGCAGGATCAGCCGATGCGGCGCGGCCGGGCTCCCGTCCGTCGGCGTGGGCGGTGACGGTGTGGCGGGGCTGCGATTGGTCTCGGTACTCATCCTTCATACTCCCGATCGATCACATGGGGTGTTCGCTGCTTGTCCAGCGTGGCGCCCGGTGATCAGCGGGGTCAATTACCTACCAGGTAATCAGGGCGAGGGCCGTGGGGCACCGGTCGTGGGTGTCCGTTCCCGGATCAGCACCGCGTCAGTATCCGGTCAGAGCGGACTGCAATCATCAATCCGATTTCGCCTCTCATCAGATTTCGATTGCTTTTCCGGAGGGTCCGCAAGATGAATCCCGGGAAAAAGTTCCACAGTTATGGGCTGTTTATCGCGGGGAAAGACATCGAGGGCGACGGCTGGGTTTACACCGTGAGTGCCAAATCCCTTCTCGAGGATGTCTTCACCAGCGTCGGCCTCAAGCGCACCCTTGAGAAGGACGCGGATTCGCCCGCCGCCGGGCACCCCTATGTCATCGGCCGGTGCGCGATAGCCGACGACGCCGCGATCGACCTCGCCAGCGAGGCCGCCGCCGCCGCGGCGCCCGGCTGGGCGGCGGTCCCCCTGGAGCGGCGGCTGCGGCTCGGCACCCTCTTCCGCGAGGAACTCCTGCGCCGCGAGGAGGAGTTCGTGGAGATGCTGGTCGCCGAGTCGCACCCGGTGAAGCTGGCCCGCTGGGAGCTGAGCTGTCTGCTCCAGGTGTACAGCGAGGAGAGCATCAGCTGGTACGCGCAGCAGATGCACACCGAGTTCGAGCAGGGCGGGCGCCGGCTGATCGTCCGTCGCCAGCCGGACGGTGTGGTCGCCTTCAACCCGCCGCAGAACGCCCCGGCGCCCAGTGCGGCCCTGGCCGTGCTCGCCGTGATGGCCGGGAACGCGGTCGTGGTGCGCGCCCCGCGCAGTATCGCGCTGAGCACCCTGTGGGTGCTGCGGGAGGTGGCGGCACCGCTCCTGGACGAGGTGGGGGCGCCTCCCGGCACCCTCAACGTGGTCTGCGCCAACCCCAAGCAGACCCTGGACCGCTGGCTCGCCAGCCCGCTGATCGACGACATCTTCTACATCGGCGGCAGCCAGGAGGGCCTGCGTTTCCAGGAGCGGTGCGTGGCCCACGGCAAGAAGCCGATCCTGGAACTGGCCGGCAACGACGGGATCATCGTCTGGAAGGACGCGGACCTGCGCTACGCCGCCGAGGCGATCACCGAGTCCTTCTACGGCTCCGGGCAGATCTGCATGGTGCCCAACTACGTCCTGGTGCACCCCGAGGTGGCCGACGACCTCATCGCCGAGGTGAAGCGGCAGGTCGCCGGGGTACGGCCCGGCCACCCGGACGAGGAGGACGTCCTGCTGTCGCCGGTGCGCCGCACCGAGCGGTTCTTCGGGCTCCTCGACCGGGCCCTGGAGCAGGGCGCGCGGCTCGTCACCGGCGGCCTGCGCACCGAGCTGGACGGCACCCCGTCCGAGACGGGCGTCTTCCTGCAGCCGACCGTGCTGCGGGTGGACGGGCTGGCGTCGGCCCGTGAGCACGACGTGGTGCGGCACGAGACGTTCTTCCCGCTGCTGCCGATCGTGGTGGCCGAGCCGGACACCGACGAGGTGCTCCTCGACCGGTTCCTCGACTTCGTCAACACCAACGAGTACGGGCTGCGCAACTCCCTGTGGGCGAGGGACGAGAACGTCGTCGACACCTTCGTCCAGCGGGTGGTCAACGGCGGCCTGCTGAAGGTCAACGACTCGCACATCGGCTTCCTGCCCTACCTGCCCAGCCACGGCGGAACCGGCCTGACCGGCGGGGTCTTCGGCGAGGCCAACTACCCGATGCTCAAGACCTCCCACGCCCAGGGCGTCAGCATCGCGCGCGACGTCAGCCCGTACCACACGGTCTTCGGCGACTGACCCACCCGGCAGCGCCCGACGGACTGGAGGACGCCTGTCCGCACGACCGGAGCCGCCAGTCCGCGGCGTGCCGTCGGCCGCCGCTCACCCCGTACCGCCCGCGCTCCCCGCACCGCCCACGCCCGCCGTACCGGCCGCACCCGCCCGTGCCCGCCCGCGCCGCTGAGGTGCCGTCCGTATCCCGCGGCCCGATCCGGCGGACGAGCCCCGGGGGGCGACCGGCCGGTCACGACCCGCGAACAACGCTGAACGAGGTGACATCCGTGAGATCTCTCGACATCGCCCGCGACACCTGCGAGCGCTTTCATCCCGGGCTGGTCAAGGCCCTGTCGGATCTGCCGTTCGAGGAGCGGGAGGCGGCCGGCAGTCCGGTCGTCGACCTGTTCAGGTCGGCGGCGGGCGTGGGGCTGCTCATTCCCGCCGAGTACGGCGGACTGGGCGCCGATCCCGTCGACGCCCTGCTCGTCCAGCGGGCCGTCGGCTCGCTGTCCCCGTCGCTGGCGGTCGCCTCGACGATGCACCACTTCACCGCCGCGATGCTGTACGCCCTCGCCGACGGCCCGGGCCGGCTGACGCCCGCGCAGACCGGCGTACTGCACACGGTGGTGCCCGAGCAGCGGCTGATGGCCTCCGGCTGGGCCGAGGGCCGCACCCAGCAGAACATCCTCGCCCCGGCGGTCACCGCGACCCCGGTCGACGGCGGTTATCTGCTCAACGGCGCCAAGAAGCCCTGCAGCCTGTCCCGTTCGATGAGCCTGCTCACGGCGAGCATCGCGGTGCCCGGCGCGGACGGCGCTCCGGAGCTGGCGCTGGCCCTGGTGGACTCCGCGTCGCCGGGGCTGACCCTGCACCCCTTCTGGGGCAGCGAGGTGCTGGCCGCCGCGCAGAGCGACGAGGTGCGGCTGGCCGACGTGTTCGTGCCCGAGGACATGGTGGTGCGCACCACCGCCGACGACCCGGGCCGGATCGACGACCTGCAGAACGCCGGCTTCGTCTGGTTCGAGCTGCTGGTGTCGGGCGGGTACGCGGGCGCCGCCGCCGGGCTGACCGAGGAGGTGCTGGCCCGGGGACGCGGCAGCGTGAGCGAGCGCGGCGCCCTGCTGATCCGTACCGAGTCCGCGTTCCAGCTGCTGCTGGGGGTGGCCCGCGCGGTGCGCGACGGCGTCGGCGGGGAGGAGGCCGTCGCACAGGTGCTGACCGCCCGGTTCGCCGCACAGGAGGCGCTGTCGCTCGCCACGCAGCAGGCCCTCGAACTGCTGGGCGGCATCGACTTCATCCGGTCCTCCGCGCACCAGCGGACGGCCGCCTCGGTCCGTCCGCTCGCCTTCCACCCGCCGTCCCAGGGTTCCACGGCCGAGCCGCTGCTGGCCTACGCGGGCGGCGCCGCGCTCGACCTGTCCTGACCGTCCCCGGATCGAAAGCGAGTCACCCATGACCACGAGCGTCGACGCACCGGTCAGCCAGGAGGAGGAGGTTCTCCGGCTCTACCGGGCCCATCTGAGCAAGGGCCGGGCCACCCTGGCCGAACTCTTCGGCACCCATATGGAGGTCGAGTCGCGGGGCGCCTGGCTGACCACCTCCGACGGCTCGCGCTTCCTGAACGCGGGCGGCTACGGCGTCTTCATCATGGGCGCCCGCCACCCCGTCGTGATGGAGGAGGTACGGCGGCAGCTGGAGACCCACCCGGTGGCCACCCGCATCCTGCTGGAGCCGACCGTCGCCCGCGCCGCCGAGGCGCTGGTCTCGGTCGCCCCGGAGGGCCTGGACCGGGTGCACTTCTCCCTCTCCGGCGCGGAGGCCGTCGAGACCGGCCTCAAGCTGGCCCGGGCGAACGGCCGCAAACGGACGGTCTCCATGAACGGCGGCTACCACGGCAAGACGCTCGGCGCCCTGTCGGCCACCGCCAAGGACGTCTACCAGGCGCCCTTCCGCCCGCTGCTCCCCGATGTCACGCATCTGCCCTTCGGCGACATCGACGCGCTGCGCGCGGAGCTGTCACGGCACCCCGGCGAGGTCTGCGTGATCGTCGAGCCGGTGCAGGGCGAGGGCGGTGTGATCATCCCGCCCAAGGGCTACCTCAAGCAGGTCGAGGAGGCGGTCCGGGAGTTCGACGGCTTCCTGGTGCTCGACGAGGTGCAGACCGGCTTCGGACGGCTCGGCGAGTGGTGGGGACTGGACGCCGAGGGTGTCCGCCCGGACGTCCTGCTGGCCGGCAAGGCGCTCGGCGGCGGGGTGGTGCCGGTCTCGGCGGCCCTCGCGACCCGGCAGGCGTTCCGTCCCTTCGACAAGGACCCGTACGTCCACACGTCGACCTTCTCCGGACAGCCGCTGCTGATGGCGGCGGTGCAGGGCACGGTCCGGGCGATCCGTGAGGAGGAACTGGTGCCCCGGGCCCGCGAGCTGGGCGCCCGGCTGCTGCCGCGGATCACCGAGATCGCCCGGCGCAACATCCCCGACCTGGTCGTGGAGGTGCGCGGCCAGGGCCTGCTGATCGGCGTCGAGCTGGTCGAGCCGGGGCTCGCCGGGGAGCTGCTGATCGAACTGTTCAACCACGGGGTGGTCGCCAACCACTCGATGAACGGCTCCTCCGTGGTGCGGTTCACACCGCCCGCGATCCTCACCGACCGGGACGTCGAGTTCCTCCTCGACTCCTTCGACAAGGCCACCGTCGACCTCGTACGGGGCTCGGCCACGATGCCCGAAGGCGGCAACTGACCATGCGACACGTCGAACTCCACGCCCTCGTGCGCCTCGCCTCCGCCGAGGACGTCTTCACCACCGTCCCGCGCTGGGAGCGCTACCCAGAACTCGCCCCGCACGTGCGCTCCACCGAGGTGCACGCGACGCTGCCCGAGCCGGTCGGCTCCTCCAGCTGGGAGCTGCACTTCCGCAGCGGGCTGCTGCGCTGGACCGAGGAGGACACCTTCCTCCCCGACCTGCTGGAGATCCGGTTCCGGCAGACCGACGGCGACTTCGACAGCTTCGAGGGCGTGTGGACGCTGCGTCAGGAGGGCCCGGACGTCTCCGTCGTCTTCCGGGCCGACTTCGACTTCGGCATCCCGAGCCTCGCCAGCATCCTCGACCCGATCGCCGAGCGCGTCATCCGGGAGACCGTCGCCTGGGCCGTCAGCGGCCTCTTCCCCGGCACCACGGTCCTCGACCCGGACCTGAACCTCGACACGGCAGCCGCGCCGAGCGCGGGCTGACCCCGGGCGGCGGCGCGCACCCGGCCCGCAGTCCACCCGTATCCCTCCCCATCTGTCAGGAGTCCACCGTGGACCAGGCAAATCCCTTCGAGACACCGAGGACCTTCTCGCTCCACCGCGCCGAGTACCTGGTCGGTCTGGCGGTGACGACCGGTCTGATCGTCTGGCACTTCACCGACATCCGCTGGCTGCCCGCCATCGGGCTGTTCCTCTACATAGACCTGATCGGCTACATCCCGGGCGCCATCGCCTTCCGCCGCTCCGGCGGCCGGGCCCCCATCCACAAGGGCTACTACGTCGCCTACAACGTCATGCACAGCCTGATCACCCAGGGCGCCGTCGCCGCCCTGTGGTGCTGGCTGGTCGGGCCGGAGTGGGCGCTGCTGGTGCTGCCCTTCCATCTCTTCGGCGACCGGGGGCTGTTCGGCAACTTCATGAAGTCGTACGCGCTGCCCTTCGAGCCGGTCCGCCAGTCCGGCTATCTGCGCCTCCTCGACGACCTGGGTCTCCAGCACCCCAAGCCGGTCGGGCACGCGAGCGACCCGGTCGCGGTGGGGCACGTCCCCGGGGCCGGCGCCCGACCGCTCGACGTGTCCGTCCCGGCCGGTCGGGAGGCGACCCGATGAGCCGGGTGGCACTGCGCAGCCGCTGGAGCGCGCACGACCGGGCCATGCGCCGGCTGGCCACGCCCGTGTCGGTGATCACCGCCGACCACGACGGCCGCCGTCACGGCACCACCGTCAGTACGGTGACCCGGATCTCCCGCCGCCCGCAGGTGCTGGGCGTGTGCCTGAAGCCCGACTCGGTGCTGGCCAAGCTCGCCACCGCCGAGGGCCGGTTCGCGGTCAACGTGCTCAGCGACGAACAGGCCCTGCTGGCCCGCCACTTCGCCGAGAGCTCCCGGCCCGACGGCGCCGCCCAGTTCCGGGGCATCGACTGGCGTCCGGCCACCTATTCGGGGGCGCCGCTCTTCCACGGCGCGCTGGCGCACTACGACTGCCGGGTGGTCGGCCGCTTCCAGGTCGGCGACCACGAGGTGCTGCTCGGCGCGGTCGTCCACGCCGACACCGCCGAGGGGGACCCGCTGATCAGCTGCTCCGGGGAGATCTTCGCCGGGCGGCTGATCCCGGTCGCGGAGAACGACACGGACAACGACGCCGGGAACGACGCCGGGAACACCGAGGAGGAGCTGCCCTCATGACGAACGCGCCCGCCGCCGAAGAGGCCGACTGGGACACCGCCCCCGGCCTGCTCGACGGGGCCAAGGAGCTGACCCTCGGCCCGGACCACTGCAACCTGGCGTACTGGTTCACCGAGGTCGCCCAGGGCACCCTGCGGGACCGCGGTGCCACCGGGCACCACGAGAAGGCCGAGGTGCCGGAGTTCCTGCGCCGGCCGGGACCGCTGCGCGAGGCGCTGGTCCTGGAGTTCGGCTTCCGCAGTCTGTCGGAGGAGATCGCCACCCGTCTGCTGGGCCACTACGTCTCGCGCGCCCCCGGCATCCCGGAGCTGGAGTTCTACGCCACCCAGCTGATGGACGAGGCCAGGCACGCCCGGGTGTTCCGCAACCACCTGGTCGAACTGGGCCTGCCGGAACGGACGTTGGCGGCGGACATCGACGAGATGGCCGCCGAGTACCGGCGCGAGGTCCTCCAGCCGGTGGAGGACTTCACCCTGGAGATCATCCGCGACCAGGGGGACTTCCACGGCGGGGTGGCCGTCTTCGCCATCGTCATCGAGGGCGTCCTCGCCCCGGCCGCCGAGCTGAGCGAACGCAAGTGGACCCCGCTGTCGGCGGCCACCCAGGAGATCTCCCGGGGCACCGCGATCGACGAGATCCGGCATCTGACCGTGGCCAGCACCATCCTGCGCGACCACGTCCGGGACCACCCCGAGTACCTGCCCCGGCTCCTGGAGATCCTCGCGGCCGGCACCGAGCTGTGGGACCGGGTCCCGGACCGGCCCTACGTCATCCACCGCGAGGAGCTGTTCCAGCGGGGCATGCTCGAACAGGCCGAGCTGATCGGCGACTACGAGGTCTGGCCGGGCGTACGCCTGCTCGACACCACGCCTGTGCAGCGCTACGACATGGCCGAGCGCTGGACGGACGAGATGGCCGCGAGCCGGATGGCGTACATGGGCCTGCCGACGGACGCGACGGCACGGGTCACCGGCGAGACCCGCCCGGCCGCCGGTGCCCCGGTAGGGGGTGGGCGGCCGTGACCGCCCCCGTCTTCGGGGCCCGTGCCGGGCGGGCGGCCGTGATCGCCGGGGTCGGTGGCCACGTACCGCCGACGGTGGTCACCAACGAGGAGCTGACGGCCCGACTCGACACCTCCGACGAGTGGATCCGCTCCCGGACCGGGATCGCCTCCCGGCACGTGGTCACCCCGGGCACCGCCACCTCCGACCTCGCCGTCGAGGCGGGCCGACGGGCCCTGAAGTCGGCTCAGGACTCGCAGGTCGACGCGGTGGTGCTGGCCACCACCACCCCGGACCACCTCTGCCCGGCGACCGCCCCGGCGGTGGCCGCCCGGCTGGGCCTCAACGGCGTGCCCGCCTTCGACGTGGCGGCGGTGTGCACCGGCTTCCTGTACGCCCTGGCCGCCGGGGCCGGGTTCATCGCGTCCGGGCTGGCCGACCGGGTGCTGGTCGTCGCGGCGGACGCGTTCACCACGATCATCGACCCGGCCGACCGCGGTACGGCGGTCATCTTCGCGGACGGCGCCGGTGCCGTGGTGCTGCGGGCCGGTGCGGCGGACGAGCCGGGCGCCCTCGGCTCGGTGGTCCTCGGCAGCGACGGCGAGCTGAGCGACCTCATCACCGTGCCGGCCGGCGGCTCGCGCCAGCGCTCCTCCGGGATCCCTCCGGAGCCGGGCGACGAGTACTTCCGGATGGCCGGCCGGGCCACCTACCGGCACGCGGTGGAGCGGATGACCGCGGCCTCGCTGCGCTCGCTCGCCGACACCGGCTGGCGGCCGGAGGACGTCGACCGGTTCGCCGCGCACCAGGCGAACGCGCGCATCCTCGACGCGGTCGCGGAGCGCCTCGGCATCGGGCCGGAGCGCCGGCTGTCCAACATCGAGCACGTCGGCAACACCGGCGGCGCCTCGATCCCGCTGCTGCTCGACCAGAGCACCGCCGACGGCGGCCTGCGGGCCGGCGACCGCCTGCTGCTGACCGCCTTCGGCGGCGGTCTGGCCTGGGGCGCGGCGACCCTGACCTGGCCCGAGCTGTAGCCGGGCCGCACACCCTCACCCTCACCCTCACCAACCGTCGCCTTGGAGGCGAGCACGTCATGTTCGAGAAGCTGAAGGAAATCCTGGTCAACAAGCTCAAGGTCACCCCCGAGCAGATCACCCTGGAGGCCACCCTGGAGGACATCGAGCTGGACTCGCTCGCCGTGGTCGAGCTGTCGCTCGTCCTGGAGACCGAGCTGGGGGTGTCCGTCTCCGACGACGAACTGCTGGAGGCGGAGACCGTCGGGGACATGGTGAAGCTGATAGAGCAGGGAAGCGCGCGGGTGTGATGGCCGGCCCCGACATCGCCGTCACCGGTCTCGGCCTGGTCACCCCGGCCGGGATCGGCACCGCCGCGAGCTGGGCGGGCGTCCTCGCCGGCCGCTCCGCCGCCGCCCTCGACCCCGCCCTGGACGGCAATCCGGTACGTATCTCGTGCCGGGTGCCCGACTGGGACCCGGACGCCCTGCTCGGCGCCCGCCGGGCCCACCGGCTCGACCGCTTCAGCCAGTTCACGCTGGTCGCGGCGCGCGAGGCGATCACCGACGCCGGTCTCGACCCGGCCTCCTGGGACGGCGCCCGGGTCGGCGTGGTCCTCGGCTGCGCCGACGGCGGACCCGGCACCGTGGAGGAGCAGCACCGGGTGCTGGTGGAGCACTCTGCGCACCGGGTCTCCCCGCTGCTGCTGCCGATGCAGCTGCCGAACATGCTGGCCGGCCAGACGGCCATCGAGTTCGGCGCGAGGGGCCCCAACCTGGTGGTGGCCACGGCGTGCGCGTCCGGCACCACGGCCGTCGGCGTCGCCCGTGACCTGCTGCTCCTGGACCGGTGCGACGTGGTCCTCACCGGGGGCGGCGAGGCCATGATCACGCCCTTGGTGATGGCCGGCTTCGCCCGGATGGGCACGCTGTCGCGCCGCGCCGACGACCCGGCGGCGGCCTCCCGGCCGTTCGACGCGGACCGGGACGGCTTCGTCGCCGGGGAGGGCGCGGGCGTACTGGTCCTGGAGCGGTCCGCCGACGCCCGCGCCCGGGGTGCCCGCGTCCGGGCCCGGGTGGCCGGGTACGGCGCCTCCGCCGACGCCCACCACGTGACGTCCCCGCACCCGGACGGGCTCGGCCTGGAGGCGGCGATGCGGGCCGCGCTGGCCGACGCCGGGTGTGCGCCGTCCGACGTAGGGCACGTCAACGCGCACGGTACGGCGACCCGGCTGAACGACCTGGCCGAGGCCCGGGTGGTGCGCCGGGTGCTGGGCGACCCGCTGGTGACGTCCACCAAGGGGGTCACCGGTCATCTGCTCGGCGCGGCGGGGGCGGTCGAGGCCGCGTTCACCGTGCTCGGCCTGGAGGAGCAGCTGGTGCCGCCCACCGCCAACCTCGAAGTCCCCGACCCCGCCTGCGAGATCAAGGTGGCCGCGACGGCCACGGCGACCCGGTTCGACCTCGCCCTGAGCAGCTCGATGGGCTTCGGCGGCCAGAACGCCGTACTGGCCCTCACGACCGCCTGAACCGACCCGGGACGCGCGGTCCCGTCCAGCACCTCCGCCGTTCCCCTTCGCCGTTCCCCTCCGCCCGCCACGCCGGATACCCGGTCCACGATCCCAGGAGCACGCCATGACCGCCGGAAGTCCCGCCCCCGCCGCCCCTACGAGAACCCTCACCACCAGCCATATCGTCTTCATGATCGTCGCCGCCGCCGCGCCGCTGTCCGCGATGGTCGGCACCGTCCCGCTGGCGTTCGCGATCGGTACCGCCGAGGGGGTGCCCGCCGCGTTCCTGTTCGCCGGGCTGACCCTGCTGTGCTTCTCCGTCGGGTACGCGATCAGTGCCCGCAGGACCGGCGGCTCGGGCGGCTTCTACGCCTCCGTCGCCGACGGCCTCGGCCGGCCCGCGGCGGTCGGCAGCGGCTGGACGGCGGTCGTCTCCTACAACTGCGCGACGATCGGACTGGTCGGCGCCTCGGGCTACTTCACCAGCCTCGTGCTGGCCGACCACGGCGCGCACCTGTCGTGGGAGTGGTGTGCCGCGATCGGCCTCGCGCTGATCGCCGTACTGGGGTACCGGGACATCGCCCTCAGCGCCCGGGTGCTGGCCGTGCTGATGGTCGCCGAGATCGGCGTCCTGGTCGCCCTGAACGTGGCGGTGCTGGCCCGGCACGGTCTGTCGGCGCTGCCGGGCACCTCGTTCTCCTGGCACGCGGCCACCGGACCCGGGCTCGGTGTCTCGCTGATGTTCGCCTTCGTGTCGTTCATCGGCTTCGAGTCGGCCGCCCTCTACGGCAAGGAAACCCGCAACCCACGGCGCAGCGTGCCCCGGGCGACCTATGTCGCCGCCGTCCTGATCTCCGGCTTCTACGCCCTGACCAGCTGGGTGGCGGTCGGCGCGATCGGCGCGGGCCAGGTGCGGGAGACCGCAGGGAAGCAGCTCGGCGACCTCTTCTTCGTCCTGGGCGACGACTACCTCGGGTCCGCCGGCAGCACCGCCCTGCAGATCATGCTCTGCTCCAGCCTGTTCGCCGCGACCCTGGCCCTGCACACGGCCTCCAACCGGTACGCCCAGGTGCTGGCCGACGACGGTCTGCTGCCCGCGTTCCTCGGCCGCCTGCACCCGAGGTTCGGCTCGCCGCACCTGGCCGGGATCGTGCAGGTGGCGGTGTGCGCGGTCGCCGCGGTCGCCTTCGCGGCCGGTGGTCTGGACCCGTACGCGAACATGACGACCAGCATGCTCGGCCTGGGCACCCTCGGGATCGTGGTCCTTCAGGCGCTGTCCGCGCTGTCGGCCGTGGCGCTGCGCCGCAAGGGCGTCCGGGCGGGCTGGTGGCGGGGCACGGTGGTGCCGCTGCTGGCGTTCGCCGGGCTGGCCGCCACCGTGTGGCTGGTGGTCGGCAACTTCGACGTGCTGACCGGCGCGACCGGTGGCGTCGTGGCCCAACTGCCCTGGGTGATCGTGCTGGTGGCCGTGCTGGGCGTGCTGTGGGCGCTGCGGCTGCGGACGGTCGCGCCCGAGCGCTACCGGGCGCTGGCCACCGCGCATGTCGCCGCCGAGCCGGACCGCGCGGACACCGCCGCACCGGCCCGCACCCCCGCGACGGTCTCCGACCTGAGCTGACACCGGCCCTTGCCGCTCACCCGACCTGGAGGGGAACCACGTGCACGACGTACGCGAGCTGCTGGAGAGCGGTCCTGAGGCACAACGCCGGCTGGCCCGGCGCGGTCATCCGCTCGACCTCGACACACTGCGGGCCGTACAGGAGCGACGGCTGGCCGCGCTGGCGGAGGTGAGCGGGCTGCGGGCCGAGCTGAAGAAGGCGTCCCGTGGCCCGCGCCGGGCCGAGGGGACACCGGCCGGGGAGGCCGCCGACGCCTCCGGCGAGGACCCGCACGTCCGCAACCGGCGGCTGCGGGAGCGGGTGCAGGCCGCGGAGGCCGAGGCCCGGGAGGCCGACCAGGAGCTGGAGCGGCTGCTGCTGACGGTGCCGAACCTGCCCTCGGACGACCTGCCCGACGGCTTCAGCGAGAAGGAGGCCGTGGAGATACGCCGGGTCGGCCCGCCGCGCGGCTCGGGGCCCGGCCTCGGCCGGCACCACGCCGACCTCGGCGAACGGCTGGGCGTACTGGACGCCGCGGCGGCGGGCAGGCTGTCCGGGGCCCGGTTCAGCGTCAGCGGCGGGCCCGGCGCCCTGCTGGAACGGGCCCTGGGTTCGCTCCTCCTCGACCTGCACACCCGGGAGCACGGGTACACCGAGTACGCGGTGCCGCACCTGGTCAGCCGGGAGACCATGACCGGCACGGGACAGCTGCCGAAGTTCGAGGACGACCTGTTCGCCACGTCGGTGGGCGGCCGGGAGATGTTCCTGATCCCCACCGCCGAGGTCCCGCTGACCAACCTGGTGGCGCGGGAGGTGCTCGACGAACACCGGCTGCCGCTGGCCATGACCGCCCGTACGCCGTGCTACCGGGCCGAGGCGGGCTCGTACGGCCGTGACACCCGGGGCATTCTGCGGCTGCACCAGTTCGACAAGGTGGAACTGGTCCGGGTCTGCCGGGACGAGGACGCCGCCGACCAGCTGGAACTGATGCTCGGTCACGTCGAGGCATGCCTGAAGCGGCTGGAACTGTCCTACCGGGTGGTGCTGCTGCCGGCCGGGGACATCGGCTTCTCCGCACGCAAGACGTACGACGTCGAGGTGTGGCTGCCCGGCAACGACGGCTACCGCGAGATCTCCTCGGTATCGGACTGCGGCACCTTCCAGGGCCGCCGAGCGGGCATCCGCTACCGGTCAGGTGCCGTACGAAGGCCCGCGGCCACCCTCAACGGCTCCGGCCTCCCGATCGGCCGCACCGTCGCCGCGCTGCTGGAGCAGGGACAACAGCGGGACGGCTCGGTGATCCTGCCGGATTCCCTGGCCACGTACACCGGATTCAGCCGCCTGCTGCCCGGGGGCGCCACCGAGTAGTCGACCGCCGCAACCGACCGACATCGCCGCGCCGCGACCGGCGGTGCGGGCCTTCCGGAAGTCCCGGGAGACCCGCACCGCCGGTCGCGGCGCTGGTGCGGTGGCGGTGGCGGTCAGGCGGTGTGGCGTAGCAAGGGCGTGGAGTCGTGCAGGTCCGGGTCCTGGTTGAGCATCTGGTGGAAGAGGCCGCGCAGTTTCGGGGAGGGTTCCATGCCCAGCTCGTCGACCAGCCGCAGCCGGGCCGCGTTGTAGACGCCGACCGCCTCGGCCTGGCGTCCGCTCCGGTAGAGCGCCAGCATGAGCAGTTCGGTGGTCCGCTCCCGCCAGGGATGGGCGATGCCCATCCGCTTCAACTCCCCTACGACCCTCATGGGTTCGCCCGTGCGGATGCGCAGCGAGTAGGCGTCCTCCCGGGCGGACAGGTACTCCTCCTCCCACTCCGTGGCCGCGCTCTGGCACAGCGGTCCGCTGGCGGCGTCGCCCAGCGGGGTGCCCCGCCACAGGCCGAGCGCCTGCTCCAGCAGGTCCAGGGCGGCGGGCAGGTCATCGGCCGCCATGGCCTGCTGGGACCGGCGTAAGTGGCCATGGAACCGGTTGACGTCGATGTCCTCCGGCCGCACGTCGAGGCTGTAGCCGGAGCTGCGGGTGCGCAGCAGGTCCGCCGCCGCCGGGTCGCCCGACAGCTGGACGAGCGTGCGGCGCAGTCGCGACACATGCGCCTGGAGGGCGTTCTCGACGGTGGCGGGCGGACTCTCGTCCCACAGCTCGCCGTAGAGCGTCGAGACCGGTACCACCGCGGGTGCCTGGATGAGCAGGCTGGCCAGCAGACAGCGCTGCCGGAGCCCCGGGACGGCGTGGACCGCGCCGTCGATGCCGACCGCTACCGTGCCCAGTATCCGGAACTGCATGAGAACCCCCCGTGTGGTCGCAGACCGCGGCTGCACGCCGCCCGTTCCGTTCCTTTCGGAAGCGCTGGCATTGTGCGGCGCCGACCTAGAGCCCGACTTGACACCGTGGGGGCCGGTATCAGCACGCCGCTCACCCTGCCGGTCAGGTCCGGACCCATGCGGCCACCCGGGGAAGCGGTGCGAAGCCGGGTGCGGCCGGCACAACGGGCACGATCGGACGCCGGCCCGGGGCATCCGGTGCCGGCGGACCGTCAGGTCCGGCCGCGCCGCCCCCGCCCCGTCCCCTTCTCCCCCGGTGGCCGCACCGACTGCCGGATCACCAGCTGCGTACCCAGGATCACGTGGTCCCCGCCGGACGTCCGCCGTTCGCCGTCCAGGGCCAGGCGTACGGCCGTGCGGCCCAGGTCCTCGTACGGGACCCGGAGCGTGGTCAGTGACGTCGACAGGTCCGCCGCGAAGGGGACGTCGTCGAAGCCCATGATCGAGACGTCGCCGGGGACGTCGAGGCCCGCCTCGCGCAGGGCCGCCAATACGCCTGTGGCGACCATGTCCGTGCCCGCGAAGACCGCCGTGAAGTCCAGGCCCGCCTTCAGGGCGTCGCGCATCCGGTCGTAGCCCGAGGCGCGGGTGTAGGTCCCCGGGATGTCCAACTCCTCGGCGTACGGCACCCCGTGGGCGCGCAGCGCCTGGAGGTGTCCCGCCCGGCGCTGCTCGGCCGTGCTCATCGCGGGGTCGCCGCCCAGGTACAGGATGCGGCGGTGGCCCGCGCTGAGCAGGTGGTCGCCGGCCTGGAAGGCGCCGCCCCTGTTGTCGTACTCGACGACGGTCACCGGGAGGTCGCCGGGCAGCGGCGGGCGTCCGCACAGCACCAGCCGGGAGCCGACGGCGTCCAGCGCCCTGGCGTACTCGGCCATGCGTTCGTGGTACGCCTCGTCCAGTACCGCGCCGCCGACCAGGATGACCGCCGCCGCGTGCTGTTCGCGCATCAGCTGGACCAGGTCGTGTTCCCGGCCCTGGTCGCCGTGGGTCGTGCAGACCAGGCTCAACCGGCCCCGGGCGGCGGCCTCTTGCTCGACCCCGGCGGCGACATCGGCGAACGACGGGCCGATGATCTGCTCCATGACGAGGGCGACCGGGCCCGCGACCCCGCCGGACAGCGCCTTCGCGTGGACGTTCACCACATAGTGCAGGGACTCCACAGCCGCCATGACGCGGGCCCGGGTGGCCGCCGAGACGGGGTGGCTGCCGGCCAGGGCCCTGGAAACGGTTGCCACCGAGACGCCCGCCCGGGCCGCGACATCGCGGATCGTGCTGGGCCGGTCGCCGTCCGCCCCGCTCCGTCTGCGCCTGCCCGCACCGCCGCGAGGGCCCGAATTCCGGGCTTCGGTTCCGTTCTCCGTCACGTTCCGACGTTACTGCATCGCCGGTACGTCGACCGGTGGCTGTGCAGCAACTGCCTCCCCTCGCGATGAAACCCGTTACATCCCACAGGGCTGGTCACGGCAGTGCCCGTACCCCCAGCGGTGCTTGTACGTCCCACAGCGCTCGTACGTCCCACAGTTCGCGTACGCCCCGCAGTTCGCGTGCGCCCCGCAGTTCGCGTACGCCCCGCAGTGCTCGTACGCCCCGCGCTCCCCCCACTCCCCCGCCTACGCACTCCGGGCCAGATCACTGCGCCGCACCCGGTGCCCCAACGGCAACCCCGCCCCCAGAAGCGCCAGTTCCTCCACCACGGTCCGCCCCAGCCGGGCCAGCTCGTTGCCCAGCGACCCCGCGATGTGCGGGGTGAGGAACACGTTCGGCAGGTCGTACAGCGGGGACCCCGCGGGCAGCGGCTCCGGTTCCGTCACGTCGAGCACCGCACCCAGCCGACCCGACACCAACTCCCCGGTGAGCGCGTCGTGGTCCACCAGCGCGCCCCTCGACGTGTTGATCAGGACGCCGCCGTCGGGGATCAGCGCGAGGCGGTCGCCGTCGAGCATGCGGTACGTCTCCGGGATGTCGGGGGCGTGCAGGGTCACGATGTCGCTGGTGCGCAGCAGTTCCTCCAGCGGGAGCGAGCGGGCGCCCAGGGAGCGGGCCTCGTCGGCGTCCACGTAGGGGTCGTACAGCGTCACCGTCAGCTCGAAGGGGCGCAGCAGTTCCAGGACCCGGCGGCCCACCCGGGAGGCGCCGATCACGCCGACCCGCCGGCCCAGGTTGCCCACCGCCGTGTAGTCGGCGGGGGCCGGGTAGACGCGCTCGCGGCGGAAGCGTTCGCGCAGGCCGAAGGCGTCCTTGCCGGCCAGCAGGACGGCGGCCAGGGTGTACTCGGCCACCGGGAGGGCGTTCGCCCGGACCGCGCTGGAGACGGCGAGGCCGCGCTCCCAGGCCGCGTCACCGACCAGGCTGCGGACGCTGCCCGCGGCGTGCAGGACCGTGTGCAGCCGGGGTGCGGCGGCCAGTGCGGCGGCGCCGATGTGCGGGCAGCCCCAGCCGGTGATCAGCACCTCCGCCTCGGCCAGCGCGGCGGCGGCACCCGGGTCGGTGAAGTCCCGTACGACCAGGGCGGGATCGATCCGTACCAGCTCCCGCAGCCGTGCCATCAGGGCGGGCGGGAAGAGTTCGGGCAGGTGCACCGGGTCCATCGCGAACAGGGCGACCGGAAGGCGGGGGGCGGCGAGGGGCATGGGACTCCTGCTTCGGGGCGGGACACGCACCACGGAGGTGCGGGATGTAAACGTATTCCAAGCTAGGACCGCTGCTCCGACCCGGTCAATGCCCCGGGGTGAGACGCGATCACGCGTGCCACATCCGCCGGAACCGTTGCGGGAGAAGAACCGCAGGTCATCCGTGCCAAGCCGTAACTCGCCCGCAAGGCAGGCGAAACAGAGATCTGACGACCTCTTGCTTCTCGGCTGGACCCGGCCTACCGTCCAGCACGGCAAACGGTTACATCCTCGGCCTCATACGGCCCTCGGCCTCAAGTCGCTCTCGGCCTCGTGGCGATACCTGGTGATACCCGGTGACACCTAAGGAGCACGCTCATGTCCGTCCGATTCAGGCGCCCCGCCCTCGCCGGAGTCATCTGCGCCCTCGCGCTCACCGCCTCCGCCTGCGGCGGGTCCGACTCCGGTGACGACGCCTCGGGGTCGTCCGGTCCCGTCACCCTCGACTTCTGGGGCTGGGCCAACGGTCAGGAGGCGGTCGTCAAGGCGTTCAACGCCTCGCACAAGGACGTCCGGCTGAAGTACACCAAGGTGACCGACCAGTTGACGATGCAGAAGCAGCTGAGCAACGCCGTGAAGGCGGGCAACGCTCCCTGTCTGCTGCAGAACACCGGTGAGTACGTGACGAGTTGGGTGGCTCAGGACGCGCTGGCCGACATCACGAAGTACGTCGAGTCGAGCAAGGACAAGTTCAACCCGGGTTCGTGGGCCGTCGGCCAGGTGCAGGGCAGGATCTACGGCGTGCCCACGGCCTCGGCACCGGCGTTCACGATCTACCGTACGGACATCTTCTCGAAGTACGGGCTGAAGGCCCCGGCGACCTGGGACGACTTCATCGCGGCGGGCAAGGTGCTGAAGAAGCACGGTGTGAAGATCACCAACTACGCCGGTGAGGACCCCAGCACGCTGGAGGTGCTGGCGATGCAGGCGGGCGCCCACTGGTACTCCATCGACGGCGACGCCTGGAAGGTGGACTTCCAGGACGCGGGCAGCCTCAAGGCCGCCAAGGTGATCCAGGACATCATCGACAACGACCTCAACTCGACGCTGTCCTTCGCCGACTACGCGGCCGTGCAGCGCAACTTCGACAAGGGCGGCACCGCGACCCGGCAGATCTCCACCTGGCAGATGTCGGGCATGGTGCAGAACTTCACCGACTCCTTCGGCAAGTGGGCGCTCGCGCCCTGGCCGACGTACAAGGGCGAGGCCGCGAAGACCCCGGCCGGGACCAACCAGAGCGGCAACCTGACGCTCGTGTCGAAGCAGTGCGAGCACCAACAGCAGGCCGCCGACGCCGCGTTGTGGATGTCCACCGACACCGGCGCGGTCAAGACGATGGCCAGCCCGGAGACCGGCAGCGGTGTGATGCCCGCGCTGGCCGACAGCGCTTCGTACGTCCCCGAGGCGATCTCCGAGAAGCTGCTCGGCGCCAACTACCAGCCGGCGCAGCAGATCGTGAAGGACAGCCTGTCGACCGTGACCACCGACTGGACCTTCGGGCCCGACTGGACCGCGATGTTCTCCGAACTGCAGAGCCAGTGGGGCCAGGTGGTCGGCAAGAAGCAGACGGTCGCCGAACTCCTGGCCCACATGCAGGAGTGGACGGTCAAGGACCTGAAGTCCCGCGGTATCAACGTCAAGGGCTAGAGACCTAAGGCTGACATCTGATGATTCGCTCACTGCGCTGGAAGGGTGCCGCCTTCACGGTGCCCTTCCAGCTCGGCTTCGTCTTCCTCTATCTGCTGCCGATCGGGTACGCCGTCTACCAGTCGCTGTACCGGTCGCAGTCCTCCGGTCTCGGTCTGGGCGGCACCACGGACGAGTTCTCCGGCCTGGACAACTACCAACAGGGCCTGACGGACCCGAAGTTCATGGGTTCCGTGCTGCGGGTGGTGCTGTTCGCCCTCGTACAGATCCCGGTCATGCTGGTGATCAGCCTGGTCCTCGCGCTGCTCCTGGACTCGCTCACGTCCAAGGCCGCCGGCCGGTTCCGGATCATGCTGCTGGTGCCGTACATGATCCCGGGTGTGGTCGCCGCGATCGTGTGGATCAACCTCTACAGCCCGGACGTCGGCCCGCTGACCCCGCTCGGCCAACTCTTCGGCCTGGACTGGAACTTCTTCGCGCCGTCGATGGTGTGGCCGTCCATCGGCAACCTGCTGACCTGGCACGGCATCGGCTACAACATGGTGATCATCTACGCGGCGCTGCAGGGTGTCCCGCGCGAGCTGTTCGAGGCAGCGCGGCTGGACGGCGCGACCGAGTGGCGGGTCGCGACGAGCATCAAGATCCCGTTCGTGCGGGGGGCGTTGGTGCTGACCGGCATGCTCTCGATCATCCAGATGCTGCAGATCTTCAACGAGCCCGCGCTGTTCCGGAACATCACCCCGCAGACGGTCGACGACAGCTTCACGCCCATCATGATCATCTACAACCAGGCGTTCAACGCGGGCAACTACCACTACGCCGCCGCCCTTTCGGTCCTGCTCGCGCTGATCCTCGGCGTCGCCTCCTTCCTCTTCTACCGGCTGACTTCGAAGGAGACCGACTGATGGCCACCACCGCCGCTTCCACCACTTCAACCACGACCACCACGGCAGACTCCTCGAAGCAGCCTCCGCCTCCGACCGCCCGCCGCCTGGGCCGGCCCGATCCCAGGGCGCGTTCGCGCGGTGGCCAGCGGTTCGTGCTGGTCGGGCTCGTCCTGGCCAGCGTGTACAGCCTGTTCCCGGTGTACTGGCTGATCATCGCCGCCACCAAGGACCGTACGGGGCTCTACCAGTCCAACGGCCTGTGGTTCTCCGGCTGGCACCTCTGGGACAACCTGCATCAGGTCTTCACCTACGAGGACGGCATCTTCCTGCGCTGGACGGCCAACTCGTTCCTGTACGCGGGTGTCGGCTCCCTCGGCGGCACGCTGATCGCGCTCGCGACCGGCTACGGCCTGGCCCGCTTCGACTTCCCCGGGCGCGGGGCGGTGTTCGCGGCCGTGGTCGGTTCCTTCCTGATCCCGATCGCGCTGCTGACGCTGCCGCTCTACCTGCTGTTCTCGGAGATCGGGCTGGTCGACACCCCGTGGGCGATGCTGATCCCGTGTCTGATCAACCCGTTCAGCGTGTATCTCGCCAAGGTGTACGTCGAGGCGACGATCCCCTTCGAACTCCTTGAGGCGGCCCGCATCGACGGCGCGGGCGAACTGCGGATCTTCTTCAGCATCGTGCTGCGGATGATGACGACGGGCGGTGCCACGGTCTTCCTGCTGGCCTTCGTCAACACCTGGAACGCCTTCTTCCTGCCCCTCACCGTTCTGCGCGGCGAGCAGAACTGGACGCTCAACCTGGGCCTGTACAACTGGTCGGGCAAACGCGCCGAGTCGGGCGTCGACCTCACCAGCCTGGTGCTGACCGGTGCGCTGCTGTCCATCGTCCCGATGGCCATCATGATGATCGCGATGCGCCGCTACTGGCGTACGGGCGTCACCATGGGCGCCCTCAAGTGACCCGGTCTTCGGGGCACTTGAGGGCGGTGCGCTGTGCCCGGCCGCCTACTTGTTGGTCTTGGGCAGGCCGGGCGGGTTGATCTCCGAGGTGGTGATCGCCTCCTCGGTGAGGCCCCAGCGCTCCAGCACCTGGGCGTAGGTGCCGTTGTCGATGATCTCGTTGATCGCGGCGGCGAGCGCCTTCACCAGGCCGCTGTCCTTCTTGGTGGTCGCCGCGATGAGGCCCTGGAGGGTCGAACCGGCACCGGAGTAGGTGCCCACGACCTCAGTCCTGCCGGTGCTTGCCGCGTGGTAGGCGGCGGTCGGGTTGGGGCCGAGGTAGAGGTCGATACGGCCGGACTGGAGGGCGAGATAGGTGTCGCTGTCGTTCTGGTAGTACTTGATGTCCGCCGGCTCCAGACCCGCGCTCTCCGCCTCCTTGCTCCACTCGATGAGCAGCTTCTCCTGGTTGGTGCCGCTGCCGACGGCCACGGTCTTGCCCGCCACGTCCTTGGGCCCGGTGATGTTGAGACCGCTGCCCTTCTTCGCCTCGAAGCCGAGGTTGTCCTCGCGGTAGGTGGCGAAGTCGTACTTCTCCTTGCGCTCCTCGGTGACCGTGATGTTGCTGAAGCCGACGTCGTACTTGGCGCTGTCGAGGCCGACGAAGATGTTCTCCCAGGAGACGGTGTTGAAGTCCGGCTTGAGGCCCAGCACTTCGGAGACGAGGTAGGCGAGGTCCGACTCGACGCCGATCCGGGTCTTGTTGTCGGTGGCGTAGAAGCCGAGCGGGGCCGCGCTGCCCGAGGAGTAGACGACCTCCAGGGTGCCTCTCTCCCTTGTCTTCGCGGGCAGTTGGGCGGCGATGGAGTCGACCTTCTCGGTGGTGACCCGGTTCTGGTCGGGGCTCAGGTTGATCTTCGTGCCGCTGCCGGCGCCCTTCGTGGCCGCGACCTCGGTGGTCCCGCCGTCCGAGGGGTTCGCGCAGGCGGCGAGGACCAGGGCGGAGACCAGGCCCAGGGCGGCTGCGGTGGATCGGCGGGCGAGGGTGTTGGTCACGGGCGTACTCCTTGTACAGAGGAAGAGAGACGGAAGAGAGAAGGGAGATGGAGAAGATCGGGCGGAGGCGGTTCAAAGAGGCTTGGTTCAGAGGACCTTGGAGAGGAACGCTCGGGTTCTTTCGTGCTGCGGGGTGTCCAGAACCGCCGTGGGCGTGCCCTGTTCGACGATGAGTCCGCCGTCCATGAAGACCACGGTGTCGGCGACCTCGCGGGCGAAGCCGATCTCGTGGGTGACGACGATCATGGTGGTGCCGGTGCTCGCCAGGTCCTTGATGACGTCGAGGACTTCGCCGACCAGCTCCGGATCGAGGGCCGAGGTGGGCTCGTCGAAGAGGAGCACCTTCGGTTCGAGGGCGAGTGCGCGGGCGATGGCGACGCGCTGCTGCTGGCCGCCGGACAACTGCCGTGGATAGACGGCCTTCTTGTCCGTCAGACCGACCCGTTCGAGGAGACGTTCGGCGGTGGCCACGGCCTCCTTGCGGGAGCGGCGCAGGGCGGAGACGGGGGCCTCGACGAGGTTCTCCAGCACGGTGAGGTGCGGAAAGAGGTTGAAGTTCTGGAAGACGAACCCGATGTGGGTGCGCTGCTTCAGTACGTCCCTCTCGCGCAGTTCGTGCAGTTTCCGGCCGGAGCGGCGGTAGCCGATCAGTTCGCCGTCGATGCTGATCCAGCCCTGGTTGACCTTCTCCAGGTGGTTGATCGTGCGCAGGAGCGTGGACTTGCCCGAGCCGGACGGGCCCAGGATCACGGTCACCTCACCGGCCCGGACCTGGAGGTCGACACCGCGCAGGACCTCCAGCGGGCCGAAACTCTTGTGGACGCCCCGGACGTCCACCATGACGGCACTCATGAGACTCCCTTGGCGAGGTGGCGGCGGACGCGCTGGAACGGGGTGGGCGGTGGGGTGCGGTTGGCGCCCCGGGCGTAGTGGCGCTCGACGTAGTACTGGGCGACCGTCAGGAGGGAGGTGAGGACGACGTACCAGGCGGTGGCGACCAGCAGCAGCGGGATGACCCGGCCGTTGCGGCCGTAGATCACCTGGGCCTGGTAGAACAGCTCGCCGATCGCCATCACGTAGACCACCGAGGTGCCCTTGAGGAGGCCGACGATCTCGTTGCCGGCGGTCGGGAGGATCGCGCGCATGGCCTGCGGGAGCACGATCCGCCGGATCTGGCGGAGCCGGGGGATGCCCAGCGCGGCGGCGGCCTCCAGCTGGCCGTGGTCGACCGCGATGACCCCGCCCCGGACGATCTCGGCGGCGTACGCGGCCTGATGCAGCGTCAGTCCGATGATGGCGGCGCCGATCGTGCCGATCAGGGTGTTGCTGTCGACGGACCAGAACACCGGGCCGAAGGGGATGCCGACGCCCAACCGGTCGTACAGCGCACCGAGGTTGAACCAGAACACGAGCTGGACGATCATCGGGATCGACCGGAAGATCCAGATGTAGGTCCAGGCGACGGTCTGCAGCACCGGGCTCCTGGAGAGCCGCATGAAGGCGAGAACGGCGCCGAGCAGGAAGCCCAACACCGTTGCGTAGGCGGTGAGTTGGAGGGTCACGCCGACTGCCTGGACGATCGTTTCGGAGAGTACGTAGTCGGCGAAGACCTGCCATTCCCATACGGGGTTGGTGATCAGGCCATGGGCGAACTGGGCGGTGAGGATGGTGACGGCTGCGGCTGCCGCCCAGCGGGCGTAGTGGCGTACGGGGATGATTTTCAGGGAGGTGGGGTCCTCCGGACGGGGGGCGGGGGAAGCGGTTCTGCTGTCCCCGGGTGGCGCTGTGGAGTCTGTGGTTGTGCCCATGGTGGGGCTCCTGTCCGGGGGTTGGGGGTGGGGGTCGGGGTGGTCAGGGTTGGTGGTTTGGTGCGGGGTCGTGGGGGCTTGTCGCGCAGTTCCCCGCGCCCCTTTGGGGCGCGCTCGTGGGGCCCTTCGTCAATTCCTGCTAGCCGAGTTGCTTTTCGAAGGGGAGTTTGTCGATCGACTCCGGGTCGGCCCCTGCGTCGAAGAGGGGCGTGTAGCCCGTGGACAGGTAGAGGCCTTGGGCCTCCGGCTGGCGGGGGCCCGTGGTGAGGTAGATGCGGCTGTAGCCCCTGGTCCTGGCCTCTTGCTCCAGTTCTGCCACCACCCGGCGGGCCAGGCCCCGGCGGCGGTGGGACGAGTGGGTCCAGATGCGCTTCAGCTCCGCCGTGGTCGCGTCGTATCTGCGGAACGCGCCGCCCGCCACCGGCTCGCCGTGCTCCAGGAGCAGGAGCAGGACCCCGCCGTGCGGTGCCGTGAACTCCTCGTCGGGGTAGCCGGCCAGTTCGGCGCGGGCGTCCTCGCCGTAGCGGGTCGAGTACTCGTCGCCCAGTTCGCGCAGCAGCGGTTCGGCGAGGGGGTCGGCTGTGGTGACGTAACGGATCGTCAATTCACCTGCCCTCTGGGGTGGTTGGGCGAACGACGTCATCCGTTCACCGCCGTCGCCAGGACCACCTGCGGGCCGCGGGCCGCGCGTTCGGCGTCGCGTTTGGCGACCTCCTCGCGGACGATCGGGATGACATGGCGGCCGAAGTCGATGGCGTCGCCGAGGAGGTCGTAGCCGCGGGCGGAGAGGATGTCGACGCCGAGGTCGTAGTAGTCGAGGAGGGCGCGGGCCACGGTCTCGGGGGTGCCGACCAGGGCGTTGGAGTTGCCCGCTCCTCCGGTGGCGGCGGCGGTCGGGGTCCAGAGGGCGCGGTCGTAGCGTTCGCCCGCCTCGGCTATCGCGATCAGGCGCTGGGAGCCCGAATTCTCGGGTTGGGCCTGGGCGTTGTGGCGTTTGCTGACCAAGTCGCCCCTGTCCTTGCGGGTCCTGATCACGCCGACCGTGCGGTGGGCCTTCTCCCAGGCCAGTTCCTCGGTCGGGGCGATGATCGGGCGGAACGCCACCTGGATGCGCGGGGCTTCGGTGCGGCCGGCGGCCCTGGCGGCGGCCTTCACAGCCTCGATCTGCTCGGCGGTCCGCTCCAGGGGCTCGCCCCAAAGGCAGTAGATGTCGGCCTCGGCGCCCCCGGCGGCGTACGCGGCGGGTGAGGAGCCGCCGAACGAGACGTTCGGGCGCGGCTGTTGGACCGGGAAGACATCGCTGACGAAGTCGTGGAAGCGGTAGTGGTCGCCCTCGTGGTCGAAGGGTTCATGGGTGGTCCAGATCTTCTTGACGATCCGGATGTACTCCCGGGTGCGCGCGTACCGCTCGTCCTTGCCGAGGGTGTCGCCCTCGCGGCCCTGCTCGTGGTCGTTGCCGCCGGTGATGAAGTGGACGGTCAGCCGGCCCTCGCTGATCTGGTCGAGGGTGGCGAACGTCTTGGCGGCGAAGGTCGGGTAGGAGACGTTGGGGCGGTGGGCCAGGAGGAGTTGGAGGCGGTCCAGTCTGCTCGCGATGTACGCGGCGGCCGGGGCGGGGTCGGGCGAGCCTGAGCCGTAGGCGAACAGGACGCGGTCCCAGCCGTGGTCCTCGTGGGCC
This sequence comes from Streptomyces geranii, assembly GCF_002954775.1. GTDB lineage: Bacteria > Actinomycetota > Actinomycetes > Streptomycetales > Streptomycetaceae > Streptomyces > Streptomyces geranii. The sequence continues at coordinate 39,345 of NZ_PJME01000010.1, read as the reverse complement.
CGGGCCAGCCGGAGGGTGTAGTCCCGGTCGAAGGCTGCGCCGGAGCGCGGGGTGGTCTCGGAGGCGTCGTTGGTCGCGGCGATGCCAAGGAATTCCACGGGCATGGGAGAGGGCCTTTCGGAGGGCCCCCTGAGTCGTCCGGCCCGGCGGGCCCCGCACGGGGGCAGCACGGAACAGCCCCGCGTACGGCCGTGCTTGACGGCTCGTCAGGAAACGGGGAGGCGCGGAGGAATCAGGGAGAGGGAGACATGGAGAGAGGGGCCGGTCCGACGGCCCGCTGCCGAGTCGGAGCAGGTCAGGCGCGACACGCGGCGGAGCACACTCGACAGAGGTCGATGTGGCCGCGCGTCACCAAGCGCTGCTGCTGGGCATCCATGCGAACAATTGAGCAGTACGTCTCGCCCTACGTCAACTACCGCTCGGATACTGGGCAGTTGGACCAGATTTTAGGAGCGGGTCACGGGCGGGGGCACAACCGGCCCGGCGGTCAGCTCCGTGGCCGGAAATGGGCCTCCGTCGACTCCACCCCGGTGACGGTCGCCACGCAGCGCATGACGCGCAGTCCGTCGGCGTACTGGGTCTGGGTGGGCGGGAGTACGTCGATGGTCCAGCGGTCGGGGGCGATCTTGAGGGCGTCGCCCTGCCGGGACGCGGCCATGACCTCGCGGGAGCAGAGCTTGCGCACGTCGGGGTGCTTGATCAGTTCCTGCTGGTTGTTGGTCATGCCGTCGGACGGCAGCGGGGCTATCGCGAAGGTCTCCCACGGGTGGGACACCAGGCAGTCGGTGCGGTTCACGGCGACGATGCCCACGGTGACGACCATGCCGCCCCAGCACTCGGCGGTCGTGGTGCAGCGCCCGCCGACGTCCGCGACCCCGGCCGCCGGACAGTCCTCGGTCGTGGTCGGCACGCCGAAACCGGCGGTCCCGGCACTCCCGGCCTGGGCGGACGCGCTCGCCTCGCCCGTACCGGAAGCGGAGGATGAGGCTCCGGTGGTCGGGGCGGCGGAGGTCGACGGCGGCAGGTACTGGTACGCCACCGTCCCGCCCCCGCCGACGACGACCACCGCCACGGCCGCGATCGACACCCGCAGCCGCGCCTTCTCGCGCTTCTTCCGGCTCGGGACGGTGGTGGTGGAGAGCACGACGGGCGGGCCAACCGTGGGGGTGAGGACAGGGGCAGGGACGGGGACGGGGGCGGGCGCGAAAGTGGTGCCGCTCGCGTTCGCCAGGTCCACGGCGGCCAGCGCGTCCCGCAACGCCGCCGCGCTCGGGATGCGGTGGGCCGGGTCCGGGGCCATCGCGTGCCGGAGTACTTCGGTGAGGCGCGGGCTCACTCCGGGGAGGTCGGGCAGGGGCCAGTCGTGCCGGACGATGACCTCAGCGATCCCGAGGCTGCCCTGCTCCGGGAAGTGCGCGGGTCTGCCGTGCACGAGGGCGTAGATCGTGGCGGCGAGGGAGTAGACGTCCCCGGCGTACGTCGGCTCGGCCAGCCGGAAGGCCTCCGGCGGAGCGTACGCCGGGGTCAACGCCTCGCGGGTGACCGAGAGTTCCTGCCCGGGCCGGGGCATCGCGGCCAGCCCGAAGTCGGCGAGGCCGACATTGCCGTACCGGTCGATCATGATGTTGCCGGGCTTGATGTCCCGGTGCAGGACCCCGGAGGCGTGGGCGGCGGCCAGCGCGTCGGCGACGCGTACGCCGATGTCCCGGGCTTCGGCGGCGGGAAGCGGCCCGTGTTCGTGGAGCCGGTCGGCGAGCGAACCGCCGGGGCACAGCTCCAGGACCATGTACGGGCGGCCGTTGTCGAGCACCCCGGCGTCGTACACGGCGACGACGTGCGGGTGGCCGGAGAGCTGACCGGCCGCCGTGACCTCGCGCAGGAAGCGCTGCCGGTCGCGGTCGGTGGCCAGGACGCGGCTGTCCATCTTGAGGGCGACCTCGCGGCCGACGGCCAGCTGGCGGGCCCGGTACACGGTGGCGAAGCCGCCCTGGCCGAGGACCTCGACGACCTCGTAGCCGGGCACACCCGTACGTTCGAACTGCATGCTGCCGTACTCCCCCACCAGCGAGGCGTGTTGAGAGCGTTGAGAGTAGTGCACCGGAAAGTCCCGGGCGCTCCCGGTCCGCCCGATGACATGCTGATCGGATGAGCAGACCGGAGATCGTCATCAGTTTCGCCCCTGAGCTGCGGCTTTTCGTCCCGTCCGAGCGCCGTGCGGGGCGCACGACCGTGGTCACCGACGGTTCGTCCTCGCTCGGGCATGTGGTGGAGTCGCTGGGCGTGCCGCTCACCGAGGCCGGGCGGCTGCTGGTCGACGGCCGCGAGGTGCCGGTCTCCCATGTGCCGGGCGCGGGCGAGACGGTGGAGGTCTGCGCCGTCGTACGACCGCAGCCGGTGCCGGGGGCGCCGCTGCGCTTCCTGCTCGACGTGCACCTCGGCACGCTCGCGCGCCGGCTGCGGCTGCTGGGCGTGGACGCGGCGTACGAGAGCGAGGACATCGGCGATCCGGCGCTGGCCGCGCTGTCGGCGGCGGAGCGGCGGGTGCTGCTGTCCCGGGACCGGGGGCTGCTGCGGCGCCGGGAGCTGTGGGCGGGCGCGTACATCTACAGCGACCGGCCGGACGACCAGCTCCGGGACGTACTGGACCGGTTCGCGCCCGCGCTCGCGCCCTGGAGCCGGTGCACGGCCTGCAACGGGCTGCTGGAGCGGGCCGCCAAGGAGACGGTCGGGGAGCGGCTGGAGGACGGGACGCGGCGGACGTACGACGTGTTCGCGCAGTGCGTGGAGTGCGGGCGTCTGTACTGGCGGGGCGCCCATCACGCCCGGCTGGAGGCGATCGTCGAGGGCGCGCTGAGCGAGTTCGGCGGGGCGGCCGACGCCGTCGCTCCCCCTCGCCTGCCCATGTGATCCGGCTCACGATTGAGGCATCGACCGGTGGAGTCGGGGGGAGACTCCGTAAATAAAGATGCAGGGATCATTTGTGTCACCCGTCCGCCCTCACCCCTTCTGTTCCTGGACACCATCCCGTCACGCGGACTGGGAACGCTCCTGCCGTCCCGCTTGCTTCGCTCTTCATCTCCCCCCGTTCGCCCCGTTCCGCGTGGGCGCCACGCGGAAGGACGACGCGCGCTGTGTCCTCATTGCCGATAGTCCCCATAGCCCCGCCCGCTCCGACGGTCCAGCCCCATCCCCAGGGCATCCCGGACTGTCCTCTTTCCCTTCCGGCCGCCCGCTCCCGCCGGTTTCCCGGCGCCCGGCACGCCCGCCGGGTGCTCTGTGTGCTGCCGCTCCTGCTCATCGGGGTGTGGGCGGCGGACAACTGGCGGGTGCTGCACGACGGCGCCCGGCAGCTCACCACCGCCGACCCCGGCTGGCTGGCGATCGGGGGTGCGTTCACGCTGCTGTGCTGGGTGTCCGCCGCCTTCGCCCGCCAGGGCGCGATCCCGGAGCGGCTGCCGCCCGGGCTGCTGCTGGCCTCGCAGTTCGCGGCGGGCGCCGCGAACAACGTCCTCCCGGCCGGTCTCGGCGCCCACGCGGTCACCCTGCGCTTCCTGACCGGCCGAGGCATCCCACTGGCCCGCGCCACGGCCTCCCTGGCCCTGTACTCCCTGGTCAAACCGGTGGCGAAGCTCCTGGTGATCCTCGCCCTGCTGGCCACCTTCCCGACGTCCCTGGGCGCGACGGACCTGCTCCCGGGCAAGGGCACCCTGATCCCCATCGCGGTGGGCGTGACGGCCACGGCGGTGGCGGTGACCCTGATCCTCTCCCTCGTACGTCCGCTGCGGCGCCCCCTGCTCGACGGTCTGCGCACCGCCCTGACCGACGCGCGGCGCCTGCACAAGAGGCCCGTCCGGGTGGCCGCCCTGTGGGGCGGGTCGGCGGGCTTCTCCCTGTGCCAGGCGGCGGTACTGGCCTGCGTCGGCGCCTCACTGGGCCTGCCCGTGCCCTGGCCGGACGTGCTGTTCGCCTACCTGGCGGCGAGCGCGGCGGTCGGCGCGGTACCGGCTCCGGCGGGCATCGGACCGGTGGACGCGGCCCTGGTCTTCGCCCTGGCCGCACTGGGCGCCCCGCTGTCACTGGCGGCGGCGACGGTCGTCGGCTTCCGCGTCCTGACGGTGTGGCTGCCGCTGCTGCCGGGGGCGCTGGTGCTGTCGCTGCTGGTGCGCAACAAGGTGTTGTGATGTGACGTCCGCCGTCGCCCGCCGTCCTCGTCCTCATCCTGGTCAGTCGCGGCGGGCCACCAGGCGGTACGCGTTGGAGACGCCCAGGCGGTGCGAGATCGGCCGTACGGCGAAACGGTCCAGCAGGGTGCCCAGGATCAGGGCGGGTACGCCGGCCAGCAGCAGGGCTCCGCGCAGGGTGCGGCGCCAGGCGTTCGGCGGGGTCGGCAGCCACGGGAGGTTGTCGCGCGGGGCCGCGTTGTCGAGGGCCAGCCAGATCGCGGCCAGCAGGTCGACGGGGTCGTGCGGCTCGGCGTGCTGCTCCAGGACGACCGTGAAGCCGAGGTCGGTGAGCCGCTGCCGAAGGTTGTCGACCGGCACGAAGTGCAGGTGCTGGGGCTGAAGCCAGGGCAGCCACCAGCGGCCGAGGAGGCGGGCGTACCGGCTGTCGGGGTCCGGGACCTCGATCACCAGGTGACCGCCGGGCCGGATCGCCTGCCGGGCGGCCTCCAGTTCGCGCGGGGGCTCGGTGCTGTGCTCCAGGTAGTGGAACATGCTCACGACGTCGTAGCGGGCGGCCAGTTCGGGGGCCAGCTCGGTGAAGCTCCCCCGGTAGCCGCGCTCGACCCGGCCCGCCCGCTCGGCGAGTTCGGCGCCGTCGGTGAAGTCCAGCCCGTCGAAGGTCGTGCCGGTGTGGACGTTCCGGGCGGCCTCGCAGAAGTGACCGTGGCCGGTGCCGACGTCGAGCCAGGTCTTCGGCGCGTCGTCGAAGGCGAGCAGAGCCCGGGCCCGCTGCTCGTACATCTTCGTACGGCCCGCGAAGGTGTTGCCGAGCTGCTTCTCGCCGAGTCCGTCGTAGAAGTCGCGGTAGTAGAACTCCAGCCCGGCGGCGCTGAGTCGGGGGTTCTGGAAGGTGTGCCGGCAGTCCTGGCAGCGGTCGAGCGTGAACTCTCCGGGCTTGTGCTGGAGCAGGTCGGTGGTCCGGACTCGCGTCTCCAGACGGGCCGAGCCGCACCAGGGGCAAGTGGTGCGCGGGGCTTCGAAGAAGCGGTCGAGTCCGAAGGCCAGGTCACCCTGGTAGGTGGGGCGGAGGGCGGCCACCTGCTCGGTGCGGGTCGGGGTGGCCTGGGCTTCCGGTGCCGTCGGTGCGTTGGTCCCGTGCTCGTCGTCACTCATACCGTCTCCTTGGCGGGCGCGCCGATGGCGAGTTGCTCAAGATGGGTGGCCGCCGCGGAGGCACCCCCGGCGGCCCGGAACGCGGTACGGATCCGGCCCGCCGCGAAGCGGTAACCCGGCTCGTGCAGTACGGCGTCGATCGCGGCGCCCAGTTTCGGCGCGGTGACCCGCCCGAACCGCACCCGGATGCCCGCCCCGGCCGCCACGACCTGACCGGCGACCACGGGCTGGTCGTCCCGGATGGGCGCGACGACGAGCGGCACCCCGTGCCAGAGCGCCTCGCACACGGTGTTGTGCCCGGCGTGGCAGACGACCGCGTCGACCCGTTCGAGGAGCGGGAGTTGGGGGACGGAGGGAACGATCAGCACACCTTTGTCGTCCTCCCCGCCCGGGGTGCCGCCGAGTACGCTCGCCGGGTCGACGATCACCGTCTGCATCCGGTCCGCCAGCTCACGCGCGGCAGCCTGACACTCGCTCAGGAAGCGTGCTCCTACGTCGGTGTTGGCGGTCCCGAGCGTGACAAGGACCGTAGGACGGGCCGGGTCGAGCCAGTCCCAGAGGAAGCCGTCCGGGGCGGGCCGGTCGGCGACGGACGGGCCGACGTAGCGGATCTGCTCACCCGTCCGGGCCTCCGGACCGACGAACTCCGGTGTGCTGAAGGCCAGTACGAGGTGCGGGGAGAACCGGGGATCGGCGGTCCCGGTGCTGCCGATCCGGTCCCGGAGCCCGGCCAGCAGCTCGTCCAGCCACTCCTCGACCTTGGGCATGCCGGACAGTACGTCGGTGAACTCGGCGGAGGTGGTGGCCGAGGTGGCCCAGGGCAGACCGAGCCGCTCGGCTACCAGGCCACCGGCGAGGGCCTGTTGGTCGGCGACGACGACGTCCGGCGCGAACTCCCGTACGGCGGCGGCGACTCCGGGGGCCATCTCCTCGGCGAGCGGGGCGAGGAACCTCTCCCAGAGGAACTTCAGCGCCTCGGGTCCGCGCAGCTCCGGCGGCCGTACGCCCTCCCCCGAGCCGGGGACGGGCCCGGCGCACGGGAAGACGGCGGCGTCCGCTCCGGCGAGCCTGCGCACCAGTTCCGGATCGGCGCACGCCCAGGCCGACTCGTGCCCACGCGCGGCGAGTTCGGCGGCGACACCGACGGCCGGGTTGATGTGCCCGACGAGCGGCGGTACGACGAACAGGAATCTGAAGGTGGAGGTGGAGACGGGGGTGGGGGTGGAACTGGCGCTGGAAGGGCTCACCGCGCGTCCGCCCCCGCCAGCGCGACCGGAGCGGCGGTGGCGCCGTGGATGAGCGACAGGATGTGCCCGCCGACCGTCCCCGACGCCTCGACGAGCACGGAGTGTTCATGCCCCGGCACGACGACGGTCCGGCAGTCGGGCAGCACGGCCTCCAGCCAGGGCGCGTGCTCGGCGAGGTCGGAGTCGCCCCCGTAGAGGCCGAGTACCGGGCAGCGTACGGAACTTATCTCCTCCTCGGTCAGGACCCGGCTGGCCGGGATGTCCTGGGCGAGGGTGGTCTCGCGGGCCAGCCGGGCCGCCCCCTTGGCCAACCGGGCGGTGTTCTGGCTGCGGTTGGCGGTGATCCAGGCGATGGCGTCGGCCTCGTTGTGGGCGAGTTCGTGCATTACGCGGCCGAGGATGCCGTCGAGTTTGCCCGCCCAGGCGGCAGTTGCCGGTTCCGACTCGATGAGGGAGACGCTGGCGGCGCGCTCGGGGTGGCGGGCCGCGTAGCCGAACGCGACTGTGCCGCCGTAGGAGTTGCCGACGAGATGGACCGGTCCTGTCACCTCAAGCCGGTCGAGGAGGGCTTCGAGGTCGTCGATGTTGTCGTCGAGGGTGTAGCCGGTGGCGGGGCGGGTGGACCGGCCGTGGCCGCGCAGGTCGTACATCACGACGTCGATGCCGGAGGCGGCGAACGCCGGTGCCACGGTGAAGTAGTAGCTGGCCAGGCTGTCGGTGAGCAGGCCGTGCACGAGTACGGCGGTGGCGGTGACCGGGCGGTCGCCGCGCGGGCCGATGCGCTGGGTGTGCAGTCGCAGGCCGGCCCCGATGTCGACGATCGCCATGGTCAGCCCGCCTCCGCCGCTTTGAGACTGGCGACGACGTGCTCGACGAGCCGTCCGACGGTGAGTTCGATGATCTCGTCGAACTCCATCCCGGCCAGGAACTCGGCGAAGTTGACCCGGTTGCCGTACTTCTCCTCCAGCAGCCCGGCGAGGGTCACCAGGTCGATGCTCTCCAGCTCCAGATCGCGGTTGAAGGTGGTGTCCATACCGATCTCGACGTCGTCGAGGCCGTACTCGTCGAGGAGGGTCGCGAGCATGCCCGCGATGTCGGCGAGCACCGCCTCCTCGTCAACGGTTCCGATCCTCTGCCCGTTGAGGCTCATCGCTGCAACTCCCTTTCCTCGTACGGTTCCTGTTGCTGTTCCTGCTCCGCTGTGGCTGATCCGGTCGTCCAGGCCACGACGTACTCCCTGTCCGGCAGCCCAGGGGGATTGCCGGTCCGCTCGTGGTGCACGGTGTAGGCGGGGGCGAGCCGCCCGGAGACCAGCAGCCGGTCGGCGGCCGGTACCTCCCGTACGGCGAAGTCCCGTGGCCTGCCCCCGAATCCGGTGCCCTCCGCCTTCGCGACGGCTTCCTTGGCGGCCCAGAAACGGGTGAACCAGAGCGCCTCGGACTCGCCGGTTGCGGCGGACTGGGCCTGGAGGAGGGCGAGTTCGGCCGGGGAGAGGGCGGTGGTGAGGGTGGAGGCGTCTCGGTCCACTACCTCCTCGATGTCGATGCCGGGTCCGGTTGCAGGGGATGATTCGGGATCGGTCCGGCGCGGTCCCACGATCGCCACGCCCGCCTCTCCGCGATGAGCGAGGGAGATGTCCAGCGGGGGCAGGGTCCGGCCGTGCACGCCGGTGACGTACGGCCGCCCGTTCGGGTCGTTGTGCACCCGGATCTCCGCCGGGAACACGTCTCCCTCGCCTTCGTGCTCCCAGAGCCACCGCCGCACGGCGTCCTTGGCCGCGATCCGGCCGAGCAGCCACTGGCGGCGCCCGCGCGGCGCGTGCCGCTCGTACAGCGAACGCTCCTCCCCGCCAAGGGAGTTGCGCATGATGAGGTCGCGGGAGGCGAGGTCGGGCCAGCGTTCGTGGAGCAGTACCCAGCCGCCCGGGCGGGCCTGGGAGAGGGTGTTGCGCTCGGGGAAGCGTTCGACGGGCCTGGTCTGGGGGTCGTTGTCGAAGCGCCGGTCCTGCCAGCCGCTCAGCACGGCCCAGACCCGGCCGCCGACGGTGAGTTGTACGTCGGCTTCGAGGACGGTGTCGGTGAGCGAGGTGATCCGTACGAAGCAGTGGACGTCGGTGCCGGGTGCGGGGTGCGGCCCGTAGAACCTCATCTCCCGCATGCCGACCGGGAACACGACCGTCCGCTCGGTGCGGGTCGCCATGATCCAGTACCCGAGGATCTGCCCGACGTTGTCGAGCAGCGAGCCTGGTGCGGGCGGGGTCGTGATGATTCCGCGTACGTGTGCCTCGCCCATGGCGGTGAGTTCGGTGACCCCCTGGAACGCCGGGCCGTGGAACATCCAGCGTTCGGCGTAGAGCTGGGCCGCGGTGTGGTCGGGGGTGCGTTCGGTGGTGGGGGTGATGGGCCAGGGGGTGGGGTGGGACTCCAACTCCGGGTAGGTCGGCGCGAGTTCGATCGTGGCTCGGGCTCGGGGGCCGAAGGTGACGGCTCGGTGGGTGGGGGTGCCGGGGACGGGGGTGACTGTCACGGCCACGTCGAGGGGCGGGGTGGCGGTCAGCCACTGGTCGAAGCGGGCGTTGTGAACGGCGACCGCTACGGCTACGGCCGCGGCTGAGTGCCGGCCGGGTTCCGCCGTCTCTGCGGCGTCCATGATGTGCTGCACGATCGTCGTCGCCGGGACCACGGGCCAACGGTCGGCCACGTCCGGCCAGTTGGGGCGCTGGGGGAAGAAGCAGTGGTCCAGGAGGTACGGCATGGTGTCCGGGGATACGTGGACTGTGGTGTGGGTGGGGGGTGGGGGCGCGTCGGTGGGGGGAGGCGTGGGCGCGGGTGGGGGGAGCCGGCGTCCGGCGGGGACCGGACTGCGGTGGCCCGCGCTGATCAGTTCGGCTGCGGTGTCTGCGGTCTCTCTTAGCAGGGCGCGGAGTTCGGCGGCGGCGGGGAAGCGGGTGGCGAGTGCGTCCAGGGAGGTGGTCAGTGCGGAGTTGTCCGGGGCCTGGGCGGCTTTTCTCGCCCCCGCCGCCCCTACCCGTTCCCATCCCTGGGGGCTGGCGCCCCCAGACCCCCGCCTGTCGCGCTGAACGCGCTCGTCCTCAGACGCCGGACGGGCTGGGGGGTGGGGGCCCGGGGTGGGTGGGTGAAGCGGGGATGGATGGGCGGGGAGATCGGCCTGAACGGCCTCGTCCTCAAACGCCGGACGGGCTAGATGTGCCGGGCGTGGGCTGGACAGCGCAACGGGTCGGTGGGACAAGGCACTCGCCTGAACGGCCTCGTCGGCAGGCTCCCCCAGACGGGCCGGATGTCTCAGCTCCGCACGCAGTCGCGTGAGCGTCTCCTCGTCGAGCGAGACGAGGGCTCCGTCCAGGTCCAGGCGGACCGGCGGACGAGCCGCCGGCCGGTCCCCCCGCACGGGGCTGCCGGGCTCGGCCGGTTCCGTGGAGCGGTCGGGGGGACCGGCGGCGTGGGTGGCGGGCGACGGCAGCGCCGGTGTCGTCGCCCGGCCCGTCACCCACAACGCCGTTGCCACTCGCCGGAGTTGCGCCAGGCCGTCGCGGTGCGGGGAGTTGGCGGGGACGACCAGGTGGTCGCGCCCCGAGAGGGTGTCGCCGATCAGGGAGCCGAGCTGGCCGGTGCCGACCTGGATGAAGGTCCGGTGTCCGGCCGCGTACATCGCCTCGACCAGTTGGCGAAAGCGCACCGGTTCCAGCAGATGCCGTACGAACAGCTCACGCACCGCCGACTCGCCCGCCGGGAAAGGTGCCGCCGTCGTCCCCGACCAGACCGGAACCGTCAGCGGGCGCAGCCGGAAGCCGCTCGCGGCCTGCTCGATGGGGGCCAGGTAGGGCGCCAACATCGGGGTGTGGAAGCCCGATTGGAAGGGGAGCACCTGGCTCAGCACACCTCGTGCACGGAACGCTCGGACGAACTCGTCGACCGCCGCCTCCGGGCCGCACACCATCGACTGGTTGGGCGCGTTGTCGTGCGAGAGCACGATGCCGGCGTCCGCCCAGCCCTCCTCCGCCAGGGCTGTGAGGACCCGTTCGGCGGGTGCGCCGATCGCCCCGAAGGCCAGCCCCGGCACGGTCACCGAGTCGGGGTCGAAGGTCGCCATGAAGGCGCCGACCTCGTCGGCGTCGTAGAGGCCTGCGGCGGCCATCGCCGTCCACTCGCCGACGCTGTGCCCGGCCACCGCGTCCGGGACGACGCCCATGCGGCGCAGCGCCCGGTCGAGCAGCAGCCCGACGCCGACCACGCCGAACCCGTGCCGGCCCACGTCCCCGACCTCGGCCCGTTCACCGGCGGGCAGTACCCCGGCCAGGCCGAAGTGGGCGGCTATGTCGTCGACGCGGGGGTCGAAGTCGCCCTCCAGGCCGGGGAAGACGAAGGCCAGGCCTCCCAACTCCCCGTCCGTGTGCGCCTGTAGCGGTCCCGTGCGGAACCAGACATCGCTACGGCCCTGCCACGCCCGCCCCTTGGCTACCGCCCTGCGCGCCAGCGTGAGCCGCTTCGCGGTCGGGTCGACTATGCCCAGGCGGGTGGGACCGGCCCCCGGATGCGTACGGGTGGCGTCCAGACCGGCGGCCAGTACGGTCGGGTCGTCCGCGTCGAGGAGGGCGGCGAGGCCCTCTGGGGTGTCGGCGGCCAGCAGCAGGACCCGCTCGGGCTCGGTCACGGTCGCCGTCACTGTCACCGTCGGTACGACCGGGGGTGCCGCCCTTCTCGCCCGCGCTCCCGGCGCCTCCTCCAGCACCACATGCGCGTTGATCCCGCCGAACCCGAACGCGTTCACCGCCGCCCTGCGCACCGGCTGCTCGGCCGTCGTCTCCCAGGGCGCCGCCTTGTCCAGCGGGCGGAAACGGGTGGCCGCCAGGGCCGGGTTCGGGTCGTCGCAGTGCAGGGTGGGCAGGAGCATGCCGTGGTGGACGGCAAGGGCCGCCTTGACCAGGCCCGCGACCCCGGCGGCGGGCATGGTGTGCCCGATCATCGACTTCACGGAGCCGATCACCGCCGTACCAGCCGTACCGCTGCCATCGGCCTCGGCTCCCCCGAACACCTCCGCCAGCGTGGCCAGTTCGGCCGCGTCACCTGCGGGGGTCGCCGTGCCGTGGGCTTCGAGGAGCCCCAGGGAACCGGGCTGGGCCGGGTCGAGTCCGGCGGCTCGCCAGGCCTGGCGTACGGCGTGGGTCTGGCCGCCGGGGTCGGGGTTGACGAGCCCGGCGGCGCGGCCGTCGCTGGCCACGCCGGTGCCCCGGATGACGGCGTAGATCCTGTCGCCGTCGCGCTCGGCGTCCGCGAGGCGCTTGAGGACGACCACGCCGGTGCCCTCACCGATCAGGATGCCGTCGGCGCCCCGGTGGAAGGGGCGGATGCGCTGGCTGGGCGAGAGGGCGCGGAGTTGGGAGAAGACGCTCCAGAGGGTGATGTCGTGGCAGTGGTGGACCCCGCCGGCCAGCATCAGGTCGCAGCGGCCGGACGCCAGTTCGCTGACCGCCTGGTCCACCGCCACCAGCGATGACGCGCAGGCCGCGTCCACCGTGTACGCCGGTCCGCGCAGGTCGAGCCGGTTGGCGACCCGGGAGGCGGCCAGGTTGGGGACGAGGCCGATCGCCGACTCGGGGCTGTCGGGGCCGAGGCTGTCGGTGAACGCCGTGCGGACGCGGTCGAGTTGGGCGGGGTCCAGGTCGGGCAGCAACTCGCCCAGGGTGCGGACGAGTTGGCTCGCCGTGCGGACCCGCTGGTCGAGGCGGACGAGTCCGGGGGTGAGGTAGCCGCCCCGGCCGAGGATCACGCCGATCCGGTGGCGGTCGGGCAGCCAGCCGGTCAGGTCCCCGCCGCCCTCGCCTCCCTCGCCTCCTTGCTGCGTGTCGGCCAGGGCGGCGGCGGCCACGTTGAGGGCGATGAGCTGGTCGGGTTCGGTGCCGGGGACGGAGTTCGGCATGATCCCGAACCGGGTGACCTCCACCTCCGCCAGCTCGTCCACGAACCCGCCGCGCCGGCAGTACACCTGGTCGGCGACGGCCCGGTCACCGGCGGAGTCCGGTCGGTAGTAGGCGTCCGCGTCCCAACGCCCCTCCGGAACCTCGGTGATGGCGTCCGTACCGGCGAGCAGGTTCCGCCAGTAGGCGTCCAGGTCGGCGGCGCCGGGCAGCAGCACCGACATGCCGACGATGGCGACGGGGGTGGACGTGCCGCCCGCCCCCTCCGAGTGACGATCCGTCATGTCCGTTACCAGCCCGACGAGGTGTAGACGACGGCGCCCGCCGACTCCTCGCCCCAGGCCAGTTCCCGGAGCAGCGCGGCCGTGCCCTCCTCCGGGTCGATGAGCCTGACCCCGCGCCGGGCGTACTCGCGCCCGAGTTCGGGGGTGACCATCCCGGTGTGGCCGCCGGTCGGCGCCCACGGCCCCCAGTGCACGGTCAGGGCCCGCTGTCCGGTCCGGGCGGCCCAGGCGGCACCGAGGCTCTCCAACGCGTCGTTGGCGGCGGCGTAGTCGACCTGGCCCCGGTTGCCGAGGACGGCGGAGATGCTGCCGAACAGGACGGCGAAGGTGGGGGTGTTGGGGAGCTGCTCCAGCGCCGTGAGCAGGGTTTCGGCGCCGTTCGTCTTCGTGCCGTACACGCGCTGGAAGGACTCGGTGGTCTTCTCGGCGATGAGCCGGTCCTCGATGACCCCGGCCGCGTAGACGACCCCGTCGAGGCGGCCGTACTCGGCGTGGATCTCCTTGACGGCCTGGAGCGCCGCGTCCTGTTCCCTGAAGTCGACGGAGTGGTAGCGGGCGGGGCTGCCGAGGGCCCGGAGTTCGTCGAGGGTGGCGGTGATCTCCCGCTGGGCGAGCAGGAGTTCGGCCTCGCGGTTGATCTCGGCGGGCTTCAGTCCGCCCCGGGCGGCGAGGACCGCGCGCAGTTCGGCCCGGGTACCGGCGGCTGCCGTGGCCGCGTCCTCCGGGCCCTCCGGTGCGGGGGTCCGGCCGAGGAGTTCGATCCGGCAGCGGGAGGCGGCGGCCAGCGCGGCGGCGAACTTGGCGGTGATTCCCCGCGCCCCGCCGACCAGCAACACCACGCTGTCGCGGTCGAGTCCGACGGCGGCGGCCTCGGCGGCACCGTCCCCGGCGGGTCCGGCGCCGGTGGTACCGAGTGCGCCGAGCGGGCTCTCGACCAGCTCAAGTCCCTGGCGCCCGGCGGCGGTTCGCAGGACGACCGGGGTCCGGTCGGAGGCGAGCAGCTCGGCCACCAGCGCATCGGCGACGGCAGCGGCACCCGTCTCACCGACCCCCAGGTCGATGATCCGCGCGTCCGTCTCCGGGTACTCCCGGGCGACCGTACGGAACAGACCGTGCAGCCCGGCCGACCTCGACTCGGCCCCGTCCGGGGCGCTTTCGCCAGCCGCCCGGACGGCGAACAGCCAGCGCGGGTCGAGCCCCAGCGCCGCCTTGAACACGGGGAACGCGTCGGGCAGCACCGGCGGGCGGTTCGCGGCCAGCGGGTCGAGGAACAGGACCCCGTCGACCGGCCCGTCCGCCCCGGTCAGCAGTTGCTCGGGCCCGAGGACCACCGCCTCGGCGCCATGCCCGACGAGCCGCGCCTCGACCTCACGGGCCACCGTGCCCTCGTCGTCGTCACCGAGGAGCACGAACCGCTTTCCGGCCAGCAGAGCCCGGACATCCTGTACGGCGGAGGCGTCGCCGTCCTGCTGTTCGAGCAGCACCGGCCGCAACTGGAACCGCTTCGGCGCCTCACCGGTGGCCTCCGGCTGGAGCGTCCCCGGCGCGGTCGGCGGTTCCTGGGCCTCGGTGGCCGGTCCGGCGAGCCGCGCCACCAGCCATCCGGTCACCGCAGCCGCCGTACGGGCCTTGGCCAGCTCCTCCAACTCCGCGTCGTCGAGCACGGCGACGTCTCCGCCGCCGACGCCCAACCGCTGCGCCAACTCACCGGCGATCTCAGCCCGTTTGATCGAGTCGATGCTGAGGTCCGCCTCCAGATCGAGATCCGGCTCGATCATGTCCACGGGGTAACCGGTGCGCTCACTGATGATCTCCAGCACCACCCCCAGCACCTCCGCCTCCGAGAACCCGGCAGTGGCGGGAGCAGCGGCAAGTACCGGCGTGGACCCGGCAGTCGTGGACACCCGCGCCACCAGCCATCCGGTCACCGCAGCCGCAGTACGGGCCTTGGCCAGCTCCTCCAGCTCCGCGTCGCCGAGCACCGCGATGTCACCCGCGCCCCCGATCCCGAGCCGCTGCGCCAACTCACCTGCGATCTCGGCCCGCTTGATCGAGTCGATACTGAGGTCCGCCTCCAGGTCCAGATCCGGCTCGATCATGTCCACCGGGTAGCCGGTGCGCTCACTGATGATCTCCAGCACCACCCCGAGCACATCAGTCGGCTCCACGACGGGAGCGGGGCTGGGCACCGCGTAGAGCGCGGGCGGATACGTGGGTACCGGCACCAGCTGCTCGGCCTGAACGGACTGGACGGACTGGACCGCGGCGACCTGCGGCAGCCCCGGTGCCGGTACCCACTGGCCCGGTGCCGTCGCGCCGAAGTACGTGAGGAGTACGTCCCGTTGGGCGGCGACCATCTCCCGGCTGGTGCGCAGGAACTCGGAGATCAGCGCGTCCCTGCCGCCGGTCCCCTGGGCGCCGTCCTGGTGGTTCGCGGTCACTGTCGTCGTCTCCAGTACGCGTCGGGCCGGTGCGAGGGCACCGGGGAGGAGGTCTCCGGCGGCGGTGCGGACCAGGTGGCCGTCGACCGTCCAGCCGGGCCGCTTGGGCGCCTTGGTCCGGGTCGCGTCGACGGCGTCACGCCCGTGGAAGAGCCAGCCGGTACGCACCGGCAGTCCCGCCACGGCCAGTTGGGCCAGCGCGTCCAACCAGCCGCGCAGTCCGCTGTCGGGCCGCGGTTCGCAGGCGACCGTGCGGTGCGGGCGGTCGCCGAGGATCTGGCCGACCAGCCGGGTCAGTACGGAACCGGGCCCGGCCTCGACGAAGATCCGGGCGCCCGCCTCGTACATGGCCTCGATCTGCGCGACGAAGCCGACCGGTGCGCCGATCTGGGCGGCGAGTTCGGCACGTACCGCGTCGGCGTCAGTGCCGTACGGGGCTGCCGTACGGTTCGACCACACCGCGAACTCCGGCGCGCGGACCGGCTGTTGGGCCAGAGCCGACGCGAACCGCTCTCCCGCCCCGGCGACCAGCGGGCTGTGGAAGGCGCAGGCGACGGGGATACGCTTCGCGCCGAGCCCGGCGGCGCGCAGCAGCCGTACGGACTCCTCGACCGCTTCCGTCGGGCCCGAAATGACCGTCTGCTTCGGCGAGTTGTGGTTGGCGACGACGACGGAGGCGGGCGCGTCGGCAGTGCGCAGGGCCGCCGCGACCTCCTCCGCACCGGCCGACACCGCCGCCATGGTGCCGGGGTCGGCGCCGTTGGCCTCGTCGGCGGCCGAGAGGATCGCGGTCGCGCGCTCGGCACTCAGCGCGAGGAGGGCCTCGGGGTCGATGGCCCCGGCGGCGCTGAGGGCGACGAGTTCGCCGTAGCTGTGTCCGGCTGCCATGTCGGGGCGGACGCCCGCCGTGGTGAGCAGGGCGTGCGCGGCGAGACCGGCGATGCCCAGGGCGGGTTGGGCGACCCGGGTGTCGGTGAGGGCGGTGTGCTGGCGGTCGCGGGCGGAGTCGTCGAAGGCGGCGGGCGGGTAGAGGGCGTCGGCGTGGTCGCGGCCGAGTTCCAGGTAGTACTGGAGTTCGGGCAGCGCGACGAACACGTCGGCGAGCATCCCGGTCCGCTGACTGCCCTGCCCCGGGAAGAGGAAGGCGACCTGGCCCGAGGGGTCCCGTTCGGAGGTCTCCTGGCCGGAAGCCCCCTGCGAGTCCTGGGCGGCGAGATGGATGCCCGCGCGCGGGTCGTGCTCCCCCGCCACTGCTCGCCGCAACTGCACGGCCAGCCCTGCCACATCGGTCGCCACGACCGCGACCTGTACGGGCTCGTGCCGGGCGTCGGAGCGGCGGGAGGCGGCGAGTGCGAGGTCGCGCAGCCGCCACGCGGACTGCTCGTCCTCCGCCGCCTTCAGCACGTCCTCGATGGCGCGTCGCGCCCCCGCCGGATCGGCCGCCCGGAAGGTGAACAGCTCGGCCGGCCAGGCGTCCAGGCCGTGCACGGGCGGCGCGGAGTCCGCGTACGCCTCAAGGACCACATGGAAGTTGGTGCCGCCGAAGCCGAACGCGCTGAGCCCCGCGACGCGTTCGCCCGCCGGAGCCGCCCAGGGCCGTGCCCGGTCGTGGAACTTGAACGGGCTGCTGTCGGCCTCCCAGGCGGAGTTGGGCCTGCTGACGTGCAGGGTGGGCGGCTTGACGCCGGTGTGCAGGGCGAGGACGGTCTTGATGAGCCCGGCGAGTCCGGCGGCGCACTTGGTGTGCCCGATCTGCGACTTGACCGAACCGAGCGCCACCGCACCCGACTTGGCCCCGGCCTCGCTGAACACCTCGCTCAGGATGGTGAGTTCGGTGCGGTCGCCGACCACGGTCCCGGTGCCGTGCGCCTCGACGAGCCCGACCTCGGCGGGCGAGACACCGGCGTTGCGGTAAGCCCGTTGCAGCGCGGCCCGCTGCCCCTCGGGCCGGGGAGCCGTCAGCCCGAGCGAACGACCGTCGCTGGAGCTGCCGACTCCCTTGATGACGCCGTAGATCCGGTCACCGTCGCGCTCGGCGTCGGCCAGCCGCTTGAGCACGACACACGCGACGCCCTCCCCCAGCGCGATCCCGTCCGCCGAGCTGTCGAAGGCGCGGGAACGCCCGGTCGGGGACAGGGCGTGCACGGAGGAGAAGAGCACGTAGTCGTTGATGCCGTTGTGCAGATCGGCGCCGCCGCACAGCACGACGTCACTCGTCCCGCCCACCAGCTCCTTGCAGGCCACGTCCACGGCCGCCAGGGACGAGGCGCACGCGGCGTCGACCGTGAAGTTGGCGCCGCCGAGGTCGAGCCGGTTGGCGATCCGCCCGGAGATGACGTTGGAGAGCATGCCCGGGAAGGAGTCCTCGGTCAGCTTGGGCAGTTGGTCGGCGAGACCCTCCGGCACCTTGCCGTAGTACGACGGCAGGACGGCCCGCAGCGTGCCCGCGTTGGACAGGTCGCTGCCCGCCTCCGCGCCGAAGACGACCGAGGTGCGCGAGCGGTCGAACTCCCGCCCCCGCTCGCCGTATCCGGCGTGCGCCAGGGCCCGCCGGGCGGCTTCGAGGGCCAGCAGCTGGACGGGCTCGATGCTGCCGAGGGAGGTGGGCGGAATGCCGTACGACAGCGGGTCGAAGGGGATGCGGGGCAGGAAGCCGCCCCACTTGGAGGGCGTGACGCCGCCGTCCCCGTCCGTCGCCGAGTAGTGCACGGCGGGGTCCCAGCGGTCGGCCGGTACCTCGCCCACCGCGTCATGGCCGCCGAGGACGTTCGCCCAGAAGGAGGCGAGGTCGGGGGCGTCCGGAAACATGCAGGCCATGCCGACGACGGCGACATCGAGCGGCGCGGGGGCCTCGGCCTCCTCAGGTGCGCGCACCCCGAACCGCTCCCGCAGCTCCGCCGCCCGGCCGGTGAGGAAGTCGGCGGCGCCCTCCGCCACGGAGTGGTGCAGCGCGTCGACGGTCGTGATCGCCGAGCGCAGTACGACTACCTCCCCGGCCATGAACATGCCCTCGGCGAACTGCCGTTGCTCGTCCACGGCCGCCAACTCGCCGTCGGCGCCCCGCTCGATGCCCTTGCTGGCGATCCGCAGCCGACCGACGTTGAGCCGTTCCAGCCGCTCCCAGATCTGCCGCTCGGGCACCCCGCTCGCCCGCAACTCCGATTCGAACTCACGGTAGTTGTCACTGAACGGGCTGGGCACGCACCGGGTGGCATGACCGGGCGCCGTCTCAAGGAGCGCGGTACTCGTCGCGTCCACGACCTGCCGCTGGAAGAGCGGCTGGACCGCCCCGCAGTCCACGGCCTCCTCGGTGAACAGGTAGGCGGTGCCCATCAGTACGCCGACGGCCGCACCGCGCGCGGTCAGCGGGGCGGCGAGCGCGGCGACCATCGCGGCCGACCGCTCGTCATGGACGCCGCCCGCGAAGAACACCTCGATCCGTTCGGCGGCGCCCTCTCCGGCCCCCGTCAACCAGTCCTCGATGACGGCGAGTTGGGCCTCCCAGAGCGGAAAGCTGCCACGCGGGCCGACATGCCCGCCGCACTCGGACCCCTCGAACACGAACCGGCGGGCCCCGGCCTCCAGGAACTGCTTCAGCAGCCCCGGCGACGGCACATGCAGGAAGGTGGCGATCCCGGCCCGCTCCAGCGCCTCGGCCTGGGCGGGCCGGCCGCCCGCGATGATCGCGTGCGTGGGCCGCAGCTCCCGTACGGCTTCGAGCTGGGCGTTGCGCAGCTCCTCGGGCGCGAAGCCGAGGACGCCGACACCCCAGGGCAGGTCGGCGCCGACGGCCTCCCTGGTCTCGGTCAGCATGGTCCGGGTCTGCTCGCCGGTGGCGAGGGCCAGCGCGACGAACGGCAGCGCGCCGCTCCCTGCGACGGCGGCGGCGAACCGCGCCTGGTCGCTGACGCGGGTCATCGGCCCCTGGGCGACGGGGAGTTGGGTGCCGAGGGCGCGGCTCATCGGGGAACCGGTGCGCAGGGCACGTACGGGATCGTCGTCCCGTACGACGTCGTGGATCGCGTCGGTGAGGCCGCGGACCGTGCGGGCGGTGTCGGTCCAGCGGGCGGCGAAGCGGGCGGCGAGGAAGCCGTCCTGGCCGACCGGGAGGAGCTGGGTGCGCGGGTCCTGGGCGCCGAGCAGGGCCGCGACGGCCGCCGGGTCGTCGGCCGGGGCGGGGATCGCGTCGGGGCCGCGTCGGTGCAGTACGCGGTGACCGGCCACGACGACGGTCTCCGAGCCGTCCATCGAGCGCAGCGCGGCTGCCGTGGCCTCCGGCAGGGACGACTCGGCGAGCAGGGCCAGCTGGCTGTCGAGCACGACGCCCGCCGCTCCACCGGCGACGGCGGCAGCCGCCGTACGGGGACCGATGCCGCCGCGGGCCCAGACCGGGAGGTCGACGGCCGGGTCGGCGAGGAGCCGTTGCAGGAGGACGAAGGTGCTCAGTTCGCCGATCCGGCCGCCGCCGTCGCTGCCCCGGGCGATCAGCCCGTGCGCACCGGCGCGGACGGCCGCGAGGGCCTCCGCGAGGTCGGTGACCTCGGCGAGGACGCGCTGGTGGGCGGCGGTCCAGGGGGCGTCCAGGAGGCCGGGGGCGAGGATCACGGTGTCGGGGCCGTCGGCGCCGGTGAGGTCGGCGGGCGTGAGTCGGCAGTGGGGGCCGATGCGTACGCCGTACCGGAAACCGGAGTCGGGGGCGGCGAGGCGGCGTATTCGTGCGAGCGCGTCTCTCGCTCTCCGGTCGCCGAGGCCCAGGTCGAGTACCCCGAGGCCACCGGCGCGGCAGACGGCCGCGGCGAGCCGTGCGTCGGGCTCTCCGAAAGGGGTGACTCCAATGATCATGTCAACGGCGCGCACGACAGACGTCATGATTCTCCGAAATAATCGGTGAAACTGCACGGTGGGGGGGTTGAGTGGCGCGGAAGCACTTCACCTCAGAGGGAAACCACCGGGAAGTTAGCGCCGTCATTACTCGCGAGTCAACATGGCGTGGAACATTCCGTGTGCGGCCGATTCCATTCGGCCAGCACCGACCAGACGCCCAAGTCCCGAAAAACCGTCCAATTCCATTCGGTGAGGACGTCACCGCAGCCCCGGCAACCGGCCCCTCGCGTCAGGCAGTCGTCAGTTTCCCGGTTTAATTCACTTCCGCCTCATGCCTCGGAAACACGATCAGCAGGCGAAGGAAACCTTGTAAATTCCTTTTTAACAAGAGTCACGACACGGCAGAACGAGCCGACCTCCCCGTCGGAAACCCGGGGAGGTCGGCTCGTTTCGGGAGCTGGACGGCGGTCAGACCTTGGCCTCCGACGCCTCGGACGGCTCGGACGGTTCCGACATCTCGGGCTCGTCCGCCGTCGCCACCGGGCGGACCGGGATGAGGAAGGCGACGACCGCCGCCGCGAGGCCGACACCGCAGCCGAGCATCATGGCGGCCCGGAAACCGGCCTCGGAGGGCAGCGCGTAGCCGCCGAAGTCGGTGGTCATCTGGGCCAGGACGACGCCGATGACGGCAGCCGAGACCGAGCTGCCGATCGAGCGCATCAGGGTGTTGAAGCTGTTGGCGGAGGCGGTCTCGGACTGCGGGACCGCGCCCATGATCAGGGCCGGCATGGCGCCGTAGGCGAAGCCGACACCCGTGTTGCAGACGATGGTCACCGCGAGCAGCGCCCAGGTGGAGCCGGAGCCGACGAGCGGCAGGGAGATGCCGTATCCGAGGGCGATGAATAGGCTGCCGACGGCGAGCGTGACCTTGGGGCCGCGGGCGGCGGAGAGCTTGGCGCCGATCGGCGACATGACCATCATCATCAGGCCGGCCGGGGCCATCCACAGGCCCATCGCGAGCATGGACTCGCCGAGGCCGTAGCCGGTCTCCTTGGGCAGCTGCATCAGCTGGGGGATGACGAGGGACTGCGCGTACATCGCGAAGCCGACGAGGACCGAGGCCGCGTTGGTCATCAGCACCTGCGGACGGGCGGTCACGCGCAGGTCGACCAGCGGTTCGGTGTTGCGCAGCTCCCACCGGCCCCAGGCCAGCAGCACGACGACGGCGACGGCGAACAGCCCGAGGGTGGTGCCGCTGCCCCAGCCCCAGTCGGCGCCCTTCGACACGGCGAGGAGGAGGCAGATCAGCGCGGTGCCGAGCCCGATCGCGCCGAGGACGTCGAAGCGCCCGGCGGCGGTGTTCTCGCGCCCGGCGGGCACGAAGACGGCGATCAGCGCGGCGACGGCGGCGGCCAGCGCGGCCACCACCCAGAAGAGCACCCGCCAGCTGGCGTTCTCGGCGATGGCCGCGGAGAACGGCAGCCCGAGCGCGCCGCCGACCCCCATCGACGCGCTCATGATGGCGATGGACGAGCCGAGCTTCTCCGCCGGTACGACGTCCCGGAGCAGGCTGATGCCCAGCGGTACGACGCCCATGCCCATGCCCTGGAGTCCGCGCCCGGCGATCATCGGGAGCACGGCGGAGGACAGCGCGCAGACGACGGAGCCGAGGATGAGCGGCACCAGCGAGACGAGCAGCATGCGCTTCTTGCCGTACATGTCACCGAGTCGGCCTGCGACCGGGGTGACGACCGCCGCGGCGAGCAGGGTGGCGGTGATCACCCAGGACGCGTTCGAGGCGGAGGTGTCGAGGATGCTCGGCAGCTCCCCGATCAGCGGGACCACGAGGGTCTGCGTGATCGCGGCCACGATGCCGGCGAAGGCGAGGATGCCGACAACTCTGCCGGGGCCGGCGTCGGGCTTGGAACTGTCCACGGGGGTACTCCCTCTCGGAGTCTCGAATGATGTGCATCATGCACGAGATGTGCATCCTACATATCTCTCGTGAACGCATTAACTTGGGACCGGGCCCGCCACGGGGAGGACCCGTTCAGGAGCCGAAGGCCGAAGGAAGCAGCCGCATGGAGAAACCCGTTGACCTGGTCGAGTTCGAGACGATGCTCCTCGGTCGGTACATGCATCTGCTCTCACCGAAGGCGCGGGGGGCCGTGGGACGGCTCGACCGCAGCGCCTACATCCTGCTCAGCCGCATCCAGGCGGAGGGGCCGATGTCCATCGGCCAGCTCAGCACCGCGTTCGGCCTGGACACATCGACGCTCAACCGGCAGACCGCCGCGATGCTCCGGGCCGGAATCGTCGAGCGCATCCCCGACCCCGAGGGCGGCATAGCGCGCAAGTTCGCGATGACGGAGGAGGGCGAGCGCCGGCTGGCCGCCGACCGCGCGGAGAACCGCGAGGGCCTGGCCAAGGTACTGGCCGACTGGACGGCCGAGGAGGTCGCGGAGTTCGCGGCCCAACTCAGCCGCCTCAACCGGGATGTGGAGCGACTGGACGGCCGGCCGTGGCCGCGCGAACGATCGACGCCGTGTGCAGACAGTGAAGGGACATTCAGTGAAGGCACGTTCACGATTGAATCGTGAACAATCCGGGGCGTTTTCGGTATGAAGTGCCCCTGGCATGGGCAGAGTTGAGGTGCGCCGACCGTCCCGCGCCGCACTCCGGGAGGCAGCTCCACCATGTGCCCCGAGCCGCAGATCCCGTACCCCAGGCCTGACTTCACCCGCCGCGCGTACGCCCGCAGGGTCGTCGTCACCGGCCTCGGCGCCGTCACCCCGCTGGGCGTCGGAGTCCCCGACCTCTGGCAGGGCCTGCTCCAAGGGCGGTGCGGGATAAGGGAGTTGACCGGCGAGGAGTTCGCCGGACTGCCGGTCCGCTCGGCGGGCACGGTGCCCGTGGACCCGGCCGGACTGCTCCCCCGCGCCCAGGCCCGCCGGATGAACCGGGCCGCGCAGTTCGGCGTACTGGCCGCGCGGGAGGCCTGGCGGGACGCGGGCCTCGACGACTCGGGCACGGCGGCGAGCGGCCTGGCCCCGGATCGCGTAGGGGTATCGGTCGGCGCGATCCTGGGCGACGCGTCGGTCCTGGTCGGCGGTGACCGCAGACTGCGCGAGCGGGGCCCGCGCGCGGTCTCGCCGCTCACCACGCCCATGACGGTGCCGTCGCAGGCGGCGTCCCAGATCTCGCTGGCCCTGCGCATCACGGGCGAGGCCCGCACGGTGACCAGCGCGTGCGCGTCCGGTACGGAGGCCATCGGCCAGGCGATCGACCGCATACGGTACGGCCATGTCGACGTCGCCATCGCGGGCGGCGCGGAGGCGGTGGTCACCCCGGCGATCATGGCGTCGTTCGCCGCGATGCGCGCCCTGTCGACGCGTCCCGCCGGGGAGTTGCCGTCCCGCCCCTTCGCCAGGGACCGGGACGGTTTCGTGAACGGCGAGGGTGCGGGTTTCCTGCTCCTGGAGTCCGAGGAGCACGCCCGTGCGCGTGGCGCCCGCGTCTACTGCGAGGCAGCGGGGTGGGGCCTGTCGGCCGACGCCCACCACATGGCGGCGCCCGACCCGTCCGGCACGGGGGTCGCCCTGGCGCTCCGCCGCGCGCTCCACGACGCGGGCGGGACCCCGGCCGACGTCGTCCACGTCAACGCCCACGCGACGGCGACGATCGACGGCGACCTGGCGGAGGCGAACGCGCTCCGGGCGGTACTGGGCGCGACACCGGCCCCGGTCACGGCCCTGAAGGGCCACCTCGGCCACCTCCAGGGCGCGGCGGGCGGGGTGGAGGCGGTGGCCACGGCGCTGACGCTGCACCACGGGACGATTCCGCCGACGATCGGGGGTGGGGCGGGGGAGCAGGACGAGGGGGTCGATCTGGACGTGGTGTGGGGTGGGCCGCGCGCGTTGCCCGGGTACGGGGATCTGGCGCTCAGCAACTCGTTCGGGTTCGGGGGGCACAATGCGGTCTTGGCTCTGCGGCGGACTGGGGATTCCGACGGTTAGTCGCTCCGTCGGTTGGTCGCTCCGTCGGTTGGTCGCTCCGTCGGTTAGGTGGTTCGTCGGCTGCGGGCCGGTGGGGGCTGGTCGCGCCCCGCGGCGGAGCCGCAAATAGATACAGCCCCGCGCCCCTGTCGGGGCGCTGTCATGCAGGGCGTTTGCGGGTGGTCGTCTTCTTGGTGGCGGCCTTCTTGGCCGGGGCCTTCTTGGCGGTGGTCTTCTTCGCCGGTGTACGACGCCCCCGCAGGGGTTGGGACTGCTCGCCCCGGGACTCTTTGGCCTCCCTGACGCTCTTCTCCAGGGCTGCCATCAGGTCGAGCACCTTGCCGCTGCCTGCCGGTGCCGGAGCGTGCGCGGCTTCCTCGCCGGAGGCCTTCGCGGCGATGAGTTCCTCCACGGCCTCGCGGTAGTCGTCGTGGAGGTCGGCGAGGTCGACCTCGCCGAGGGTGGCCATGAGGGCGTCGGCGAGATCGAGTTCCTGGTCCCGTACGGTGACGCCCGTGTCCGGCGCGACACCGTCGGTGGCCCTGATCTCGTCGGGCCAGAGCAGCCCGTGCATGGCGATGACGTCGTCGACGACCCGCAGCATGCCGAGCCGTTCCCGCCCCCGGAGCGCGTACTTGGCGATGGCGACCTTCTGGCTGCGCTTCAGCGCCTCGCGCAGCAGAGTGTAGGGCTTGGCGGCGGGCACGCCGTTGGCGGAGAGGTAGTAGGCGGTGTCCATCTGCAGCGGATCAATACGATCCCCTGGCACGAAGGCGACGATCTCGATGGTCTTGGCGGTGGGCAGCGGCAGACCGGCCAGATCCTCGTCGGTGATCGGGATCATCGCCCCGTCGGCACCCTCGTACGCCTTGCCGATCTCGTCGCCGCCGACCTCACGGTCCTCCAGCTCGCAGAACTTGCGGTACCGGATGCGCCCGCCGTCCTCGACGTGGACCTGCCGGAAGGAGATCGCGTGGCTCTCGGTGGCGTTGACGAGCTTGATCGGGATGCTGACCAGCCCGAAGGAGATGGCACCGTTCCATATGGATCGCACGAGAAACCCTCCTCTTGTCCCATTTTCATGGGATTCTCATCGTATGACGCCGATCACGGAGGTGGCGGGGCGAAGGGTGGCCCTGTCCAACCTGGAGAAGGTGATCCACCCGGCGACCGGCTTCACCAAGGGCGAGTTGCTCCACTACTACGCGACCACGGCGGACGCGCTCCTCCCCCACCTCCACGACCGCCCGCTGTCCTTCCTGCGCTATCCGGACGGCCCCGACGGCCAGACCTTCTTCGCCAAGAACGTGCCGCCGGGTACGCCCGACTGGGTGGCGACGGCGGAGGTCCCGCGCTCGGAGGGCCCGGCGCGCATGATCCTGGTCCAGGACCTGCCCTCGCTGATGTGGGCGGCGAACCTGGTGACGGAGTTCCACACCCCGCAGTGGCTGATCGACGCCCCCGGCGAGGCCGACCGCCTGATCCTGGACCTGGACCCGGGCGCCCCCGCGACGATCGTCGAGTGCTGCGAGGTGGCCCTCTGGCTACGGGAGCGGCTGGCGGCGGACGGGATGGAGTCGTACGCGAAGACGTCGGGCTCGAAGGGCCTGCACGTACTGGCGCCACTACCGGCCCGAACCCCTTCGTCGGAGGTGACGGCCTACGCGAAGACCCTGGCGACGGAGGCGGAACGCGCCCTCCCCCACCTGGTCGTCCACCGCATGACCCGCAGCCTGCGCCCGGGAAAGGTCTTCGTCGACTACAGCCAGAACGCGGCCCGAAAGACGACGGCGACGCCGTACACCCTCAGGGCACGCACCGAGCCGACGGTGTCGACACCGGTGACGTGGGAGGAGGTGGCGGAGTGCACGACCGCGACCGAACTGACGTTCAGGGTGGAGGACATCGCGGCCCGGCTTCGGTCGTACGGGGACCTGCTGGCACCGCTGCTACCGACGCAGCCACCTTGAGCCAGCGCTCAATGTCTTCAGTTCTGCGTCTTCAGTTCTGCGTCTTCAGTTCTGTGTGTCTTCAGCTCTGTTTTCCCTCGCACACGACGGTTCCGTCCAGCGTGCGAGGCACTCGCGAGCCGCAGGCGACCATCTTCCAGTCGAGGCGCAGCGTGTACGGGTCTCCGTTCACGTGGTAATCGATCCACGCGGTGTCGATGTAGCCGCCCTGCCTGCCCACGTCCAGGACGAACAGGAGCTCGGTGAAGCCCGCTCCCTCCTTGTGCTGGTCGGCGCAGCTCTGCGTGATGCGGCTGCCCGCCCGGGCGTCCTGGTAGTCGC
Organism: Streptomyces geranii; assembly: GCF_002954775.1. GTDB lineage: Bacteria > Actinomycetota > Actinomycetes > Streptomycetales > Streptomycetaceae > Streptomyces > Streptomyces geranii. The sequence continues at coordinate 12,992 of NZ_PJME01000010.1, read as the reverse complement.
CGGGCGCCTTGCGCTGCTCAAAGCGCGGCGGTGCCCCCAGGGCGGCGCCGATCTGGCCGGCGTCGACGGTCGCCCGCCACATCTTGGGGGTCACGGTGCGCAGCTTCAGGGAGACCGACCGCGGCTTGACCGGCGTTCGGTAGCGGATGCCGTCGATGGTGATGGGGTCCCCGCTGGTCGAGCAGAGCAGATAGCTGCCGAAGGTCACCGCCCACGGAATGTTCTTCGGCGCGTAGACAGAGGTGGTGCCGGTGTCGGTGTGGGACTGGAGCGGGCCGTCCCCGCTGACGTGCTCCACGCGCTTGTCGCCGAACGGCCAACCGGTCAGCAGAGCCACAGTCACCACCACGGCCGTCACCGCCACGGACAGGATCAGTACGGCCTTTCTCCTGCCTGCGCCGCCCCCACTGCCCTCGCGAGGAAGCCCCCTGGTCACAGTTCCTCTTGGATGCGGTTGTAGTACTGCTGAACCTTGGAGGCGTACGCCGGTTTGTCCGTGTTGCCGCACAGCGAGTCATGTCCGGCGTCCATCTTGTAGCTGAGCGTGGAGCCCTTGGTGTAGACCCGCGAGGTGCTCAGGTCGATGCCGATCACCGACTCGAACTTGACGCCGCCGGAGTTCGAGTACGCCTTGCCGGTGCTTTTCGTCCAGGTGCCGGCGGGCATGTCGAAGGTGCACTTCGCACGGGAGAGCCAGTACGGCGCGTTGGCGTTCACGTGGATCGTTCTGACGCCGCCGGTCTCCGAGACGGCCTTCACCTTGCGGTTGATGATCACGCCGCCGCAGTCGTACTTGTACTTGTAGTAGCGAGCCTCGGCCCGGTACGCGATGTTCGGGTTGGTGTCCGGATCCCACTGGAAGTCGAAGCCCTTGGTGTTGGCGACCGAGGCGCTGCCGGACGCGGACCACTTCGTGCCGTTCGTGGTGACCGCCGCACCGTAGGTGACCTCGGAGCCGTTGCTGTGGGTCATCCAGGCCGTACCGCGCTTCGTGCCGTAGCCCGGGGCGGCCGGGAAGCCCTCGCCTATGGTGGCCCAGGCGTCGTTCTGGCCGATCTTCGTGGTCGTGCAGGTGTCCGCGCGGGACGTGAAGGCGGCCTTCGCTCCCTTCGGTGCCTTGCCCAGGTGCACCTTGACCTTGGGTGGCGTCCGGCTCGCGGCGGAGCGTGCGGTCGAGCTCCGGCCAGCGGCGAGCGGGTCGGCCCAACTCCGGGCCGAGGCTGACCGGGTGGCCGCCGCGGTGCCGACGAGCCGTACGGACTGCGTCGTCCACGCGTAGCTGTCGCTCTGCGCGTCGTAGATCTCCAGCTCCAGCGAGACCAGGCCGTTCGAGCCGACGTAGCCGTCCGGTACGTCGGCCGGAGCGACCGCGACGCTGAACGAGTTGCCCGTGGTGGTTATCCCCGCCGTGGGCAGCTTCAGCATCGGGACCTTCGCGCCGTCGGCGAGATCGGCTGTCCGCGTGGCGGGCAGGTCCGCGCGCAGCGTGAACCTGGCCCGGTCCAGCGGTATCGCCGTGTCGACCTGTCCGGTGAACGCCACCGGATCCCCGGCGGCGGCCTGTGAAGCGGGCACGTTGACGAGCCCGGCGACGGTGCAGACACCCGCCGCGAGCACGGCGGCTTTCTTTGCGATCATGAGGTTCCCCCTGTGTGCGCTTCTTGGCCACCCCGGACAGCTCCCGACAGCCCCGAGTGATCCCGGGTGATCCCGGGTGATCCGAAAGCCGCGGTTGACGGGGTGGCTCGGGCTGGTCAGGCCCTCGTAGCGGGATCAAATCACGCGACCGCACGGGCAATCGGATCACATGATTCCGCTCATGATGGGGAGTTGCCCCAACTAGGCCCGTTCATCAGCTATCTGACGATCACGCCTTGGGGATGCCCCGAATCCTGACAGCCATCCTTTACTCAGCCATGACTGATTTGCGACTGCACCCATCACAGACGGAGACCGAGCCGAGACCTAACGCGTCGTGAAGGCACCCCCGTTGACATGGATGGTCTGGCCGGTGATGTGGCGGGCTCCCGGGGAGGCGAGGAAGTACGCCGTCCGGGCGATGTCGTCGACCGTGCCCGGGCGCTTGTTGTGGGTCTCCTCCACCAGCGCGCGGTGCCGTTCCTCGGACAGGTTGCCCCGGAAGAAGTCCGTGCCGGTGACGAAGCCCGCGGAGATCACGTTGCAGGTGACTCCCTTGGGAGCGAGTTCGGCGGACAGCGAGGCGTTCCAGGCCGCCAGGGCCGCCTTGGCCGCGCCGTAGGAGCCGCCTCGGCGTTCGGCGCCGATCGAGCCGATGTTGATGACGCAGCCGTCACCGGTGAGCCTGCTCTGGACCGCGACGGTGGTCAGTACCGCGGTGAGCAGGTTCTGGGCCAGGCTGCTTTGCCACTGGGCCAGTTGGGCCGCAAGCGTCGACGGGTCACCGGACGCGGGCTCGGGCAGTCCTCCGGCAGCGTTGACCAGGACGTCCAGGTCGCCGAGCCGGGCGGCAAGCGCCTCGACCTGCTCGACCGAGGTGGCGTCGCACACCACACCGCGCACACCACCGCGCATCCCGATCTCCTTGGCCACCCGCTCGACGGCCTCGGGGTTCCGGCCGGTGATGAGGACCTCTTCCCCATCAGCGGCGAACCTCTCGGCAATGGCGCGGCCGATACCGCTGGTGCCACCGGTGACGAGCACGGTACGGGTCACAAGTCCTCCTGCGTTCCTACTATGTTTAGGCCTAAACGTAGCCGACGACGACAGGGATTCACACCGTGCCCGCTCCCACCCCCGACCCCGCCCCTTCCGCGACCGACATCGCCACCGCCTGGCAACGGGAACGGCCAGGAACCCCGACCGAGTCGATCGAGATCGTCACCCCCATCTGGCGGCTCGCGAAGCTCTTCACCGACGACCGCAACCGGGCCCTTCGCGAGGCCGGGATCGACGCGGCCACCCTCGATCTGCTGGCCGTCATCCGCCGCTCGGGCCCGCCCTACACGCTCAGCACACGCGAGATCGCCCGGCGCACCCTGGTCACCGCCGGTGCGATCTCCCAGCGGGTCGCCCGCGCCGAACGGAACGGCCTCGTCCGGCGGACACCCGGGAGCGTCGGCCGCCGGACCGTGCTGGTGGCACTGACCCCCGAGGGCCACGCCCTCATCGAGCGATCCGTCGACACCGTCCTGGGCCGCGAGGCGGCACTCGTCAGCGGCCTGTCGGAAGACGAACGCCCGGCCCTCATCGCCCTCCTGGACAAACTGATGACCGACGTCCGACTCCGCACCGCCCGCGAGGAGAGCTGATCACCGGCACTTGCCCCACGTAAGACTCTTACGGCGCCATCAATGGCACCACTCGCGCCATAAAAGCCTGGCGAATGGCGTCATGCATGTGCCACTATGGCGCCATCGGTAGCGCACCCCCTCCGTCCAGCCGGCCGAGGGGTGTGCGTTCGACGAGGTGAGCCTCAGGGGGTCGGACCATGGAGACAGCACACAGTCGACAACAGGCAGCGCCCAGCGCCGTCACCGCCTTCGCGCGCTTCGTGTTCTGTGGCGGCGGGGTGGGACTCGTCTCCAGCTTCGCCGTCGTGGGCCTCGGCTCGTGGATTCCCTGGGTCCTGGCCAACGCCCTGGTCACCGTGGCCTCCACACTCCTCGCCACCGAGCTGCACGCCCGTTTCACCTTCGGCGCGGGCGGGCGCGCGACCCGGCGTCAGCATGTGCAGTCGGCCGGGTCGGCGGCAGCCGCGTACGCGGTGACCTGCGGGGCGATGCTCGTGTTGCAGCAACTGGTGGCGGCGCCCGGTGCCGTGCTCGAACAGGTCGTCTACCTGTCCGCCTCCGCACTCGCCGGCATCGCACGGTTCGCGGTACTGCGCCTCGTCGTCTTCGCACAGCACCGCTCGCAGTCCGCGACCACCGTCCGCACCGCCCGTCCCGCGCACACGCCCGTGGCCGATCCCGCGAAGCTCTGCCCCGCCGCCTGAACGTTCCGCCCGGCGCCGAAAGCCACCCGGCGGCCCGAAGCCCGAGTACCCCTACACGCGCCCCCAAGTACCCCGATCCCGAGCCACCGCGTGCAGCGCCTCCACGTCCGCCGGTTTCAGCACGCCCCCGAGCCGCGCCAGCCCCGACAGGTCCGCGTCCAGCAGGACCCTGACCTCGCGCAGCAGCACCGTCACCGTCAGGTCGGCCGGGCCCGCCAGGGCCAGCACCGGGTGGACCTCGGCCGTCAGCGCGTACGAGGCGCGGTCGGCGTCCGAGCGGACCCGGCGCAGCAGGGGGCGGGGGTCCTTGCGCCCCAGGGACACCATCGGGTCGGCCACGTGGACCCGCTGCTTGCGGGCGTACAGGGTGTGGACCGCGAACAGGCCGCCGGGGCCGATCACCAGGTGGTGGATGCGGTCGCCGCCGGGCAGCGGGAGCGAGTGCAGGGTGTGCCAGCCCGCGCCCTCCAGCGCCTCCAGGGCCTCGCCCACCGCCTGTTCGGCCGCCAGCGCCCGCCTGCGGGGGTCGGGGCGGAGCCGGTGCGGGGGGCCCGGATCGCGGTCCAGGGCGACCTGGAGGGCCTCGCCGGGACGGTTCGGGGCCAGGTCGTCGTCGGGGTGGAGGGAGAGCCGGGCCAGCTCCGCCGGGGTCGGCACCGGGGGCGGACCCACCGTCACCGGGCCGGTCAGGAACGGGGTCAGCGCTTCCAGTACGTCGCCTCTGAAATCCTCGCTCAGCAGGTTGACCCGGGACGACTCACGGTCGTACCAGGCGATGTTCCGTCCGTCCGTCATGCACACGTACAGCCGCTCATGACCCTGACGCCAGGCCGGCACGACGCGCAGTCCGCTCATCCGCCATCACCCCATTCCCCGCATGACCATGGGAACAGGCGGGGTGCTGCCGGGGCAAGAAGCCGGTTACCTTTGGGAGGAGTTGGGTGGCGGAGTTCGGCCCGAGTGGGGGAGGCGGCGCAGTTGCGGACCCGCAGGAAACAGCCCGACGTACCGGCTCCGGGGGAGCCGTGGAGCGAGATCGTGCCCGGCCTGTGGATGGGTGGGCACGAGTTCACGAGACGGCCGGGAGAGCTTGAGTTCGCCGTCGTGCGCGATGAGTTCGACCTGGTCATCACCCTGCTGAGACGGCCCGGGCACGGCCCCGACCCCGGTGTCGAGCACCATGTCTGGCCCGTCCCGGACGGGCCGCTCGACGGGACCCAGCTCGCCGGGGTGATCCGCCTCGCGGAGGCCGTGTGCACCGCGCTGGAGGACGGGCGCAAGGTCCTCGTCCGCTGCTACAGCGGCTACAACCGCTCGGGTCTCGTCGTCGCCCACGCCCTCGTCCGCGACGGACACACCACCGACGAGGCCATCCGCCTCATACGGGCCCGCCGCTCCCCCTGGGCCCTGCACAACGAACTCTTCGTGGAGTATCTGCGGACCGGTCTGTCCACGGCCCGGCTGCTGGAGGAGCTGGCGGAATAGACCTACTCGGCAGAGTCGGCGGAATGAGCGGAGCAGGTGGAGCAACCCGTTCCGTGCGGGTGGCATCCCTCTGAATAAAGTGGTGTACGTCCGTCCCGGCCCGACGCAGGAGTGCAGTGAACCCCAGCCGCACCTCCCGCGTCGCACTTCTCGCCCTCGCCCTCGCCGCCCTCACCTCCGCCTGCGGCGACGCCGGTGAGCTGCGCGGCGCCGGGCCCACCGCGACCGCCGTGAGCCCCGCCCGGCTCTGGCCCGATCTGCCCGCCGCCTCCAGCCCCGCCTGGGACTACGGCGAGGCCGAGACCGAGACCGTCAAGGGCGTCACCGCCCCCGGCGACGACATCCACCAGGTCGACCCGGTGGCCGTCGTACGGGCGGAGATCGCCGCGCATCCGGACATGTACACGGGGGCCAACGCCCCGTACTCCGGTACGGCCGACGGGATGGCGGCCTGCGGGCGCACCCGTGACACCGGCTCCTGTCCCGTCCTCAAGGCCTACTACCGCGACCTCACCGGCGACGGCCGCGACGACATGGCCCTCGGCTTCCGGCTGCTGCCGGGCAACGGCACGGCCGTGCGCGTGTACACCTTCCAGCGGCACAAGCTGGTGCAGATCATGGCGAACGACGACGCCGTGACCGCCGTCGAGCTGGCCGGGCGGGCCGTGATCATCCGGTCGCCCTCGCAGATCCCGGGGTACGAGTACCGCACCCAGTGGACCTGGGACGCCGACCAGAAGGCGATGCTGCTGACCCGGGACGAGTTCCTGCGCACCGGCGGCCCCCAGCGCACCCACCCGCCCCTCGCCTCCGCCTCCGGCTCCGCCTCGCCGTCGGCCGCTTCCGCGAGCGCCCGATGAGGGTCGGGCTGCCCGCCTGGGCAGGCACCCTCGCCGCCAAGGCCGCCCTCTTCATCACCGGGATGTGCTGCGCCCTCGCCGCGCTGCTCGGCATCCTCGTACACGTGTCGGTGACCCATCAGACCGTCGACCAGGCCCGCGACCGCGCCCTGTCCCGGCTGGTGGAGGCGACGGCGGCGTACGAGGCGGGGGACGCGCTGCGGCCCCACACCGGGATCGACCCCGAGGGGCTGCCCGCGTCGCTACGGGCGCTCGCGGCGGCCGGGGAGCGCGGCACGATGGTCACCGACCACGACGGCGTGCCGACGATGTGGGCGGCCGGTCCCGCCGCCGACGGGCACGCGCTCGCCGTGGCGCTCGACTACTCGCAGAGCGCCCGCACGATCGAGGGCCTCGACCGGGCCATCCTCTGGTCGTCCGGCGCCGCCATCGGCACGACGCTGCTGGTCGGCGCCTTCGCCGTGACCCGGGTGACCCGCAGACTGCACGCCACCGCCCAGGTGGCCCGCCGGATCAGCGCAGGCGACCTGGACGCCCGGGTCGGCGACGCCCGTACGCAGGACCCGAACCGTCCGCCGGACGAGGTCGCCGCCGTCGCCGCCGCCCTCGACACGATGGCCGCCTCGCTGCAGCGCAAGCTGCTCAGCGAGCAGCGCTTCACCGCGGACGTGGCCCACGAGTTGCGCACCCCGCTCACCGGGCTGCACGCGGCGGCCGAACTGCTGCCGCCGGGGCGGCCGACCGAGCTGGTCCGCGACCGGGTCGCCGCGCTGCGCACGCTCACCGAGGACCTGCTGGAGATCTCCCGCCTGGACACGGGCCGGGAGCGGCTGGAGGCCGGCACCGAGCGACTCGGGGCGCTCGCCGAGCGGGTCGTCCGGGCCTCGGGTGCCGCCGGGGCCGACACGGAGATCGTCGTCGCCCGGGACAGCCGCGTCGACACCGACCGACGCCGCCTCGAACGGGTGCTCGGCAACCTGGTGGCCAACGCCCACCGGCACGGCCGTACGCCGGTGACGCTGACCGTGGACGGTCCGGTGGTGACCGTACGGGACCACGGTGACGGCTATCCGGAGTACCTGGTGGAGCACGGGCCGCAGCGGTTCCGTACGGAGGGCGGGGCGACCGGACACGGGCTGGGGCTGACGATCGCGTTGGGCCAGGCGGAGGTACTGGGCGCGCGGCTGGACCTCGCCAATGTGCCGGAGGCGGACGGCGGCGGCGCGCTGGCCACGCTCACGCTGGCCGAATCACGGGGGCCCGCCACCAACGGCCCAGCGTGACGGGCGCCTTACACGAGCCGCTCCTAGCGTGGCGGGTAGTCAGCTCTGCCCCCGGCAAAGGAGCCAACATGACATCGCGGACCACCCTCACCCGCCTCGGCATATCGGCCGCGGCCACCGCGCTCTCCGTCTGCGCAGTCACCCCGGCACTCGCGAGCCCCGCCGACGACGACTGGGGCACCAGCTGGAACCAGCAGCAACAGCAGGCCCAGCAGCAGAACCCGCAGCAGCAGAGCAACCAGAACCAGAACCCCACTCCGAACCCGAACCAGAGCAGCGGCACCGGCAGCTGGAACCAGGGGAACAGCAACCAGCAGGGCGGCAACCAGCAGACCGGCAGCCAGCAGAGCGGTGGCGGCGACTGGGGCCAGCACAACAACGGCAACTCCAGCACCAGCAGCTCCGGGCCCTACCAGGGGGTCGTCACCGCCAACGGCGGACTGCGGCTGCGCAGCGCGCCCAACCGGGGCAGCGCGATCATCCGGGTCGTCCCGCAGGGCGCGATCGTCAACATCTTCTGCAAGACCGGCGGCGAGAACGTCGACGGCAACTCCCTCTGGTACCTCCTCACGGACGGCACCTGGGCCTGGGGCGCCGCGCGCTACATCGACAACATCGGTCCCGCGCCGCGCGTGTGCTGACCGGGCGCACATAGACCGCATCACACAACATTCTGTGAACTTTGGGTAAGTTCCGGACATGACGAAGCCCGGATCCACCGTGGCGACGGAGTACGAGGAATCCCCGAAGCCCTGGCTCTCGGAGCCGGCCGATCCCTCCGCTCCCGCCCCGCGCGTCCCCCGGCGCCGTGGCATCGAGCTGGCGCTCATCGTCGTAGCCGTACTCCTCTCGGTGTACGGCTACTGCGACGTCGGCCTCGCGCGGACCGGCACCGTCCCGCCCGGCGCGGCCGGTTACGGCGCCGGGCTCGGCGTCCTCGCGCTCCTCGCCCATCTCGCGGTCCGCCGGCGCGCGCCCTGCGCCGACCCGCTGCTGCTCCCGATCGGCGTGCTGCTCAACGGCCTCGGCCTGGTCCTGATCTACCGGCTGGACCTGGAGACGCCGGGACACCGGGCGGCGCCGACCCAACTCGTCTGGTCCACGGTCGGAATGGCCCTGTTCATCGCGGTCGTGGTCCTGCTCCGCGACCACCGCGTCCTCCAGCGCTACGCGTACGTGTCCGTGGCCGCCGCCCTGGTCCTGCTCACCCTCCCGATCTTCTTCCCGTCCGTGAACGGGGCCCGCATCTGGATCCGGATCGCCGGATTCTCCATCCAGCCGGGCGAGTTCGCGAAGGTACTGCTGGCGGTCTTCTTCGCCGCCTACCTGGCCGCCAACCGCGGCGCCCTCGCCTACACGGGCCGCCGCATCTGGCGCTTCAGCCGCCTCCAGCTCCCCACCGGTCGGGTCCTCGGCCCGATCGTCGCGATCTGGCTGATCAGCGTCGGCGTCCTGGTCCTGGAACGCGACCTGGGCACCTCGCTCCTCTTCTTCGGCCTCTTCGTGGTCATGCTGTACGTCGCCACCGGCCGCACCGGCTGGATCGCGGTCGGCCTGCTGCTGGCCGGGCTCGGCGCCTTCGCCGTCGGCACGCTCGAACCGCACGTGCACAGCCGGGTCGAGGACTGGCTGCACCCCTTCGCGACGATCGAGGCGGGCCAGGGCCCCAACCAGCTCTCCCAGTCGCTGTTCGCCTTCGCGGCGGGCGGCTTCCTCGGCACCGGCCTGGGCCTCGGCCACTCGATCCTGATCGGCTTCGCGGCCAAGTCGGACTTCATCCTGGCGACGGCCGGCGAGGAACTGGGCCTGGCCGGACTGTCGGCGATCGTCATCCTCTACGCCCTGCTGGTGGAGCGCGGCTACCGGGCCGGCCTCTCCCTCCGCGACCCCTTCGGCCGCCTGCTCGCGGTCGGCCTCGCCTCGATCGTGGCGCTCCAGGTGTTCGTCATCGCGGGCGGGGTGTCGGGCCTGATCCCGCTGACCGGCATGGCGATGCCGTTCCTGGCGCAGGGCGGCTCGTCGGTGGTGACCAACTGGATCATCGTGGCGCTGCTGATCCGGATCAGCGACTCGGCGAGGCGGGGGTACGAGGGCGAGGGGCGCCCCACGCCATGAAGAGAACCGCCATGAAGAGAACCGCGATGAAGAGAACCGCCGCGAACAGCCGCGCCGTGCGGAGAACCGTCAAGCAGAGAACCGCGCGCCCGATGACGCGCTGCATCAGGCACGCGGCCGTCTTCTGCGCCCTGTTGCTGCTCGCCCTGCTCGTCAACATCACCCGCGTCCAGGTGGTCCAGGCGGAGCGCTACGCCGACAACCCGGCCAACCGCCGCCAGGTGATCGCCCGTTACGGCCAGCCGCGCGGCGCCATCCTGGTCGGCGACCGTCCGGTGACCGGGTCCACCGACACCGGGGGGCGGCTCCGCTACGAACGCACGTACCGGGACGGCCCGTTGTACGCCCCGATCACCGGCTTCGCCTCCCAGGTGTACGGCACGACGTTCCTGGAGCACACGGAGGACGGCATCCTCTCGGGCACGGATTCGCTCCTCTCCCCGCTCCCCCTGTGGAACGACGTGACGCGGGCCCAGAACCCCGGCGGCAAGGTGGTGACGACCATCGACGCGCGGGCCCAACAGGCGGCCTACGACGGCCTGGACGGCCGCAAGGGAGCGGTGGCGGCGGTGGAACCGTCCACGGGCCGTATCCTCGCCCTGGTCTCGACCCCGTCCTACGACCCCACCTCCCTCTCCGGCAACGGCCGCTCGGTGGAACGGAGTTGGCGACGCCTGAACGCCGACCCGGACAAGCCGATGCTCAACAGGGCGGTACGGCAGACCTATCCCCCGGGTTCGACCTTCAAGGTGGTGACTGCGGCGGCGGCTCTGGACGCGGGCGTCGTCACCGACCTGGACGAACGGACCCACTCCCCCGACCCGTACCGCCTCCCCGGTACGTCGACGAGGCTCACCAACGAGGGCGAGGGCTGCGCGGACGTCTCGATGCGGGAGGCGTTCACCTGGTCGTGCAACACGGTCTTCGCCAAGCTGGGCGTGGACGTGGGCGTGACCGACCTGGCGGCGACGGCGAGCGGCTTCGGCTTCAACGACCCGGGACTGCGCATCCCGTTCTCGGTCGCGCCGAGCACCTTCGACACGGCCGTGGACAAGGCGCAGTTGGCGCTGTCGTCGATCGGGCAGTACAACACGCGGGCGACGCCGCTGCAGATGGCGATGGTCGCGGCGGCGGTGGCGAACGGCGGCCAGGTGCCGTCCCCGTACCTGGTCGAACGCACAACGACCGCACGCGGCACGACAGTTGCGACCTCGAGCGTACGCCGCCAGCACCGGGCGATGCATCCGGCGACGGCGGTACGGATGCGGGAGCTGATGCGGGACGTGGTGGAACGCGGCACCGGCAGGAACGGAGCGATCCCGGGCGCGGTGGTCGGCGGCAAGACGGGCACCGCCCAGCACGGCATCGGCAACGCGGGGGTTCCGTACGCCTGGTTCGTGTCCTGGGCGCAGGGCGAACGGGACGTCCAGCCGTCGGTGGCGGTCGCGGTGGTGGTCGAGGACGCGTCGGCGGACCGGACGGACATCAGCGGGGGCGGGGTGGCTGCGCCGATCGCCCGGGGGGTGATGGAGGCGGTGCTCGGAGAGTGAGACGGGGGGTGCCGTCGGACGGGCGCCCGACCTACCGTTCGGTCATGACATCAACCGGAGCCGCGTACGAACTCGCCCAGGTCAACATCGGTCTCCTCAAAGCCCCTTTGGATTCACCTCAGTTGAAGCCGTTCGCCGACGGTCTCGACCCGGTCAACGCCGTCGCCGACGCCTCGGACGGTTTCGTCTGGCGGCTGGAGGGCGAGGCGGGCGACGCGACCGACATCCGGATGTTCGACGACGAGTGGATCCTGGTGAACATGTCGGTGTGGCGGGACACCGACGCCCTCACGGCGTTCATGTACCAGGGGCAGCACCGGGAGTTGCTGGCCCGCCGCCGGGAGTTCTTCGAGCGGCTGGAGGAGGCGGTCACCGCGCTGTGGTGGGTACCGGCGGGACACCGGCCGACGGTGGAGGAGGCGGAGACCCGCCTCCTGCATCTGCGCGCACACGGACCGACCGAGTACGCGTTCACCCTGCGCACGTCGTTCCCACCGGGCCCGGCGAACCCGCTACCGGAGGCGGAGTCGGAGTCGGAGTCGGAGTCGGTCAGCCGATCGGCAAAAGAAGCTACGCGCAAGTAGCGCCCAGGGGATTGACCCGCTTGCTGACAAGCGGTCTCATAAGAGCGTGACGACAGTGACGGAAGGCGAGATACTCCGCGACGCGCTGGGCGTGCTCAAGGACCGGGAACAAGTGGCCGAACGGCTCCTCGAAGCGTCCGCCAGGCACTCCTTCGACCCCGACAAGGAGCTGGACTGGGACGCCCCCTTCGAGGACGGCAAGTGGTTCTGGCCGCCCGAGCTGGTCTCCCTGTACGGCACCCCGATGTGGCAGCGGATGAGCGAGGAGCAGCGCATCCTGCTCTCCCGGCACGAGGCGGCGGCGCTCGCCTCGCTCGGGATCTGGTTCGAGATCATCCTGATGCAGCTCCTCGTACGCCATATCTACGACAAGGCGGCGACGAGCGCGCACGTCCGCTACGCCCTGACGGAGATCGAGGACGAGTGCCGGCACTCGAAGATGTTCGCCCGGCTGATCAGCCGGGGCGGCACCCCGTACTACCCGGTCAGCCGCGTCCACCAGAACCTGGGCCGCTTCTTCAAGACGGTGTCCACGACCCCCGGTTCGTTCACGGCGACGCTGCTCGGGGAGGAGGTCCTCGACTGGATGCAGCGGCTGACGTTCCCGGACGAGCGGGTGCAGCCGCTGATCAGGGGGGTGACGCGGATCCATGTGGTGGAGGAGGCGCGGCACGTGCGGTACGCCCGTGAGGAACTCCGGCGCCAGATGGTGACGGCTCCCAGGCTGTCCCAGAGCTTCACCCGGGTGACGTCGGGCGAGTTCGCGCGCGTCTTCTCGGTCGCCTTCGTCAACCCGGACGTGTACGCGAACGTGGGGCTGGACAAGGCGGAGGCGGTGGCGCAGGTGCGGGCGAGCGGGCATCGGCGGGAGGTCATGCAGAGCGGCGCGAAGAAGCTGACGGACTTCCTGGACGACATAGGTGTGCTGCAGGGTGTCGGGCGACGGCTGTGGAGGGCGTCGGGGTTGCTGGCCTGAGTTCGAAGTGCGGGTGCGTCGTGGCTGGTCGCGCAGTTCCTCGCGCCCCTAGAGGCAAAGACCCGGGCCTGCGCCCCTGAAAAGCAAGGGGCGCAGCCCTTGCTTTTCAGGGGCGCGGGGAACTGCGCGACAAGCCCCCACCGGCCCGCAGCCGAACGACTCG
>NZ_PJME01000009.1 GCF_002954775.1 Streptomyces geranii | reverse complement strand
CCCCCCCCCCCCCCCCCCCCCCCCGGCGCCCCCCCCCAACGCGGGGGTCCGGGGGCGGCAGCCCCCAGGGATGGGAACGGGTAGGGGCGGCGGGGGCGAAGAAAACCATGCCTCCCGCCCCTCACTCCACCCCGATCAGCAACAACGCCCCCTGCCGCCCACCCCGATAAACCACCGTGTCCACAGCCAAGTACCCCTCGCGAACCCGCGCCTCCAGCTGCCCCGCGATCGCCTCCGGCGCCTCGTCCCCTAGGACGAGGGTGACCATCTCGCCGCCCGCCTGCAGCATGCGGTCGATCACCGCCACCGCCGTGGCCGTGACGTCGGAACCGATCACCGCGACGTCGCCGTCGATCAGGCCGAGGACGTCGCCGGTCTGGCAGATGCCGGCCATCGTCCAGGACTGGCGTTCCGCGACGGCGAGTTCGGCGTAGCGGGTCGCGCCGGCCGCCGAGGTCATCGCGACGACGTCCTCGTCGAACCGGCGTTCCGGTTCGTGCACCGCGAGTGCGGCGATGCCCTGGACCGCGGACCGGGTCGGGATCAGGGCCACGCGGATGCCCTCCGAGCGGGCCTGTTCGGCCGCCGCGGCGGCGGTGTGGCGCAGGTCGGCGTCATTGGGCAGCAGCACGACCTCGCGCGCGTGGGCCCGCCGTACCGCCTCGACCAACTCCCCGCTCGCGGGGGGCTCGCCGGGCCGCGCGAGCACGGTCGTGGCGCCGGCCTCCCGGTACAGCCCGGCCAGCCCCTCCCCCGGCACCACGGCGACCACGGCCCGCTGCACCCGCTCCCGGAGCGGCCGTCCCGCACCCCCGGTGTGCACGTCGCCCACCCCGAAGTGCGTGATCCGGATCCGGTGGGGCCGCCCGGCCTCGACGCCCGCCTCCACGGCGGCACCGGCGTCGTCGACATGGACATGGATGTTCCAGAGACCGTCGCCGCCGACCACCACCAGGGAGTCCCCGAGCCCGTCGAGCCGCGCGCGGAGCCGGTCGACGGCCGCGTCCTCGGCCTCCAGTAGGTAGATCACCTCGAAGGCGGGACCGGCGGCATCGCCCTCGCCAAGAGCTTCAGGAGCTTCAGGAACGTCGCAGGACCGGACAGGCACGCGCACGCGTGCCGCCCCCGCGCCCTCACCCCCGGGCGCCTCCCCCCGGAACGTCTCCACCAGCGCCCCGAGCACCGTCACCAGCCCCCGCCCGCCCGCGTCCACGACACCCGCGCGCCCCAGGACGGCCAGCTGCCCCGGGGTCGCGGCCAGCGCGGCCGAGGCACCCTCGTACGCGGCCCTGGCCACCGTCCCGCAGTCGCCCTCCGCATCCACCTCCGTCGCGGCGTCGGCGGCGGCCGAGGCGACCGTGAGGACCGTGCCCTCGACCGGGTGGGCCACGGCGAGCCGGGCGGCGTCGGCGGCGGACCGGAGCGCCAGGCCGAGACCGGGACCGTCGACGTGAGCACCCTCACCCCGCGCGTCACCGTCCGCCTCGTCCGCCTCGCCCTCCGCCTCGGCGGCCAGCACCTGGGCCATGCCCCGCAGCAGCTGCGCCAGGATCGTCCCGGAGTTGCCGCGCGCCCCTATCAGCGCGCCGTGGGCCATGGCCCGGGCGGCGTCGGCCAGCGTGGGAACCCCGGAGACACCACCCGCGCCCGCGCCCGCACCCGCCGCCTCGTGCCCCGCGAACGCCGCCTCCACGGCCGCGCACGCCGACTCCAGCGTCAGATACAGGTTGGTGCCGGTGTCCCCGTCGGCCACCGGGTAGACATTGATCGCGTCGATCTCCTCGCGCGCCCGCCCCAGCGCGGCCAGCGCGAGTCCGCACCAGGTGCGGACCGCGAGAGCATCGAAGAATGTCTGCGGCACCTGCGGCACCTGTGCCTCCTTGAGCTGCTGAACGTGGCACGCAGCGTAGACCCCGGGGTGGATCACGGGTGAATGGCGGGTGACCCGGGGCCGGGAGCGGGGCCCTGATCAGCCATGGTAGTTTCGTTGTACTGGCGCAGTCGTTGTATGCTGCTCCGGTTGCCCGATCGAGACGACCATCCCAGATGGTCTTCCACATCGGGCCTTCTACCCTGGCAGCGCCACTCAGATCCTACGATCTTGATCCCGGCATGCCGGGATCAACCCGTAAGAGCATCTGAAGTCTTTGGAGTGACCCGTGGCTGCCAACTGCGACGTCTGCGGCAAGGGGCCGGGCTTCGGCAACGCCATCTCCCACTCGCACCGCCGTACACCCCGTCGCTGGAACCCGAACATCCAGCGCGTACGTACCGTGGTCGGTGGGACGCCGAAGCGCGTGAACGCTTGCACCTCGTGCATCAAGGCTGGCAAGGTCTCGCGCTGACGCTCAGCTAGCGCGCGGCCACTGCTGGTTCGCTGCTCAGAGCCGGTCCACCTCGGTGGACCGGCTTTTTGCCGTACCCGCGCGCGGGAAGCCCTCCAAGGCCACGGCTAGGCCCGCATCCGCCAGCCGTGGTCCACCGGCCCGATCCCGCCCCCCAGCGCGAACCCGGCCGCGATCGCCCCGGTGACGTACTCCTTCGCCGCCCGCACCGCCACCGGCACCGGCTCCCCCTTCGCCAGCCCCGACGCGACCGCCGACGCCAGCGTGCAACCCGTACCGTGCGTATGCCGGTTGTCGTGGCGCGGGGCGTGCAGCCAGTGCTCCTCGGTGCCGTCCGTGAGCAGGTCCACGGCCTCGCCGGGCAGGTGCCCGCCCTTGATCAGCGCCCACTTGGGCCCGTACGACAGCACAGCCGCCGCGGCCTCCCTCAACTGGCCCTCCGACTCGACCCGTACGCCCGTGAGCTGGGCCACCTCGTCGAGGTTCGGCGTCGCGACGGTGGCGGTGGGCAGCAGGAGAGTCCGTACGGAGTCCAGTGCCGAGGCCGCCAGCAGCGGGTCGCCGTGCTTGGAGACGCCCACCGGGTCGACGACCGTCGGCACCCCGGTCTCGGCGATCAACCCGGCGACCGTCTCGACCAGTTCGGCCGAGGCGAGCATCCCGGTCTTGATCGCCTGTACGCCGATGTCGTCCACGACACTGCGGAACTGGGCCCGCACCGCGTCCACCGGCAACTCCCAAGCACCCTGCACACCGAGGGAGTTCTGTGCCGTGACCGCCGTGAGGACGCTCATGCCGTGCACGCCGAACGCCAGCATCGTCTTCAGGTCGGCCTGGATCCCGGCGCCGCCGCCGGAGTCGGAGCCCGCGACCGTCAGCACGCGCGCGGGCGCGCTCACGACTCGATGTCCGCGAAGTGGTCCCAGCCGCCCTTGCTGGTCCAGGGGGCACCGTCGACCGTCACCTGGGGCAGCGCGGAGGGGTTGAGGACCTCGCCGATCACCTTCCAGCGGGCGGGCAGCTTCACGTCCGGCGGGAAGGTCGCCACGATCGCGTGGTCCTCGCCGCCGGTGAGCACCCACTGCATCGGGTCGACGCCGACGGCCTGCCCGATGTCGTTCATCTGGGTGGGGATGTCGATCGCGCCCGAGCGGATGTCGATCCTGACCTTGCTGGCCTCCGCGATGTGCCCGAGGTCGGCGATCAGCCCGTCGCTCACGTCGCACATCGCGGTCGCGCCGAGCCCGGCCGCCGCCGGACCCGCGTGGTACGGCGGCTCGGGGCGCCGGTGCGCCTCGACGAAGGCACGCGGCGAGCGGAAACCGCGCGACAGCACCGCGTACCCGGCCGCCGACCAGCCGAGCCAGCCGGTCACGGCGACGACGTCACCGGGCCGGGCGCCGCCCCGGATGACCGGCTCATGGTTGCGCAGATCGCCGAGCGCGGTGATGGAGACCATGATCGTGTCCCCTCGTACGACATCACCGCCCACCACGGCCGCGCCCGCGACCTGGCACTCGTCGCGCAGACCGTCCATCAGTTCGGTGGGCCAGGTGACCGGGAGTTCGGCGGGGACGACCAGGCCGAGGAGCAGCGCGGTCGGTACGGCGCCCATGGCGGCGATGTCCGCGAGGTTCTGGGCGGCTGCCTTGCGGCCGACGTCGTACGCGGTGGACCAGTCGCGGCGGAAGTGCCGCCCCTCCAGGAGGATGTCGGTGCTCGCCACGACCCTGCGGTCGGGCGCGGCGACCACGGCGGCGTCGTCGCCGGGGCCGACCCGGACCGCCGGGGTGGTGGTGAGCCGGGAGGTCAGCTCCCTGATGAGCCCGAACTCCCCCAGCTCTCCCACAGTGCCCTTCATAGACGTACGTCCCCTTCTGGTGCTGTCCCCGTTGCTGCCCGTATCGCTGCCCTTGCCGCTGCCGGTACTGCCGTCCGTGCCCGGTCGCGAGGCCCCGTCGGCCTCGGTACGGTCGAGGTGGCCGTCAACCTGTGCTGCCCGCGTGCCCCGGCGCGGGTGCACCGGCGCCCCGGGTCTCCCCGTGGCGCGCGGCGACGCGATACCGTGGCGTTCCTTTTCCCCACATGATCCTCGTGGCCGCCCTGGAGGTTCCGTGGTACAGGCGTACATCCTGATCCAGACGGAGGTCGGCAAAGCGTCGACCGTCGCCGAGACGATCAGCAAGATCCCGGGGGTGATCCAGGCCGAGGACGTGACAGGACCGTACGACGTGATTGTGCGCGCCCAGGCCGACACCGTGGACGACCTCGGCCGCATGGTGGTCGCGAAGGTCCAGCAAGTGGACGGCATCACCCGCACGCTGACCTGCCCGGTGGTGCACTTGTAGCCCCCGTCTAACCTGTGCCGGTGGACTTCTTCCGTCGCCGGCCGTTCGCTCTGCCCGTGCTCGCCCTGTTGATCGTCGTCACGGGCTGCTCCTCAGCAGACGACAGCGCCTCGGCCGCGGTTCCCGAGCCGGACGCGAAGACGACGAAGCTGTGCCGGAAGCTGGACGCCGCGCTGCCGGCGAAGGTGGACGGTCTGGGTCGGGAGGACCCCGAGCCCCGGTCCGCGCTGACCGCGGGCTGGGGCAGCCCGGCGATCATACTGCGCTGCGGTGTCGTACGGCCGCCCAAGATGACCGATCCGAAGGTCGCCACCGGTGCGGATCCGGACGCGGTGGGGGGTGAGGTGAACGGGGTCGGGTGGCTGATGGAGAAACGGGACGACGGGTCGTCCCGTTTCACTACTTCCTCGCGGCTCGCCTATGTCGAGGTGACTGTTCCGGCGGGGCGGGACACCTCGGGGGTGTTGGTTGATCTGGCTGCCGCTATCAAGAAGACGGTGCCTGAAGGGATTGCCAACTAGGCGCCGTGTTTCACCTGTTGCGTTGTCGGGTGCGGGCCCGTTGTGGCTGGTCGCGCAGTTCCTCGCGCCCCTGACTACCTCAACGCAACCCTGTTGAGCGGCGCAGCGCCGCCTGCACCAAGCGGTCTACCAACTCGGGGTAGTTGACGCCCGTCTCCTGCCACATCCTGGGGTACATGGAGATCGGGGTGAAGCCCGGCATCGTGTTGATCTCGTTGATGACGAACTCCCCTTCCTCCGTGAGGAAGAAGTCCGCGCGGACCAGGCCCTCGCAGGAGGCCGCGTCGAATGCCTCGACCGCGAGGCGGCGGACCTCCGCGGTCTGGGCCTCGGTGAGGGGGGCGGGGACGATGCCGTCGGCCGAGTCGATGTACTTGGCCTCGAAGTCGTAGAACGCGTGCGACTGGACCGGCGGGATCTCGGCGGGTACGGAGGCGCGCGGGCCGTCCTCGAACTCCAGGACCCCGCACTCGATCTCGCGCCCGACCAGCGCGGCCTCCACGATGATCTTCGGGTCGTGCCGCTGGGCCTCGGCGATCGCCTCGTCGAGGCCGCCCAGGTCGTCGACCTTGGTGATGCCGAACGACGATCCCGCGCGCGCGGGCTTCACGAAGAGCGGCCAGCCGTGCTCGGCGGCGAAGTCGACGATCTTCTTGCGGGCGGCGGACTCGTCGCGCTCCCACTCGCGGGGCCGGATCACCACGTACGGGCCGACCTTGAGGCCGAACGAGGTGAACACCCGCTTCATGTACTCCTTGTCCTGGCCGACGGCCGAGGCGAGCACGCCCGCGCCGACGTACGGGACGCCGGAGAGTTCCAGCAGGCCCTGGAGGGTGCCGTCCTCGCCGTACGGGCCGTGCAGCACGGGGAAGACGACGTCGACCTCGCCGAGGGCCTTGGGCACCGATCCCGGTTCGCTGTAGACGACTTCGCGGTTCGCGGGGTCGACGGGGAGGACCACGCCGCCCTCGCGCGACTCGGCGAGGTCGTCGACGTTCGGCGCCTTGCGGTCGACGATCGCCATGCGCTCCGGTTCGTCCGCGGTGAGCGCCCAGCGGCCGTCCTGGGTGATGCCGATCGGCAGGACGTCGTACTTCGTCCGGTCGATGGCACGCAGTACGGCGCCGGCGGTGACCACGGAGATCCCGTGCTCGGAGCTGCGACCGCCGAAGACGACGGCCACACGCGGCTTGCGAGACGGCTGCTCGGGGCTCTGGGAGAGGTTCTCGGTGCTCATATCGGGTTGAGGGTACCCGTTGGTACGGCGCCGAGTCAGCGCCCGCAGGCCCCTGTTGCCCGGCGTCGCTCAGCGTCGCTCGGGCTTGGCGCTGCGCGACATCAGTTCCTTCAGGGCCACCACGGGCGCCTTGCCCTCGTGCACGATGCCGACGACCGTCTCCGTGATCGGCATGTCGACGCCGTGCCTGCGGGCCAGATCCAGCACGCTCTCACAGGACTTGACGCCCTCCGCGGTCTGCTTGGTGACCGCGATGGTCTCCTGGAGGGTCATGCCCTTGCCGAGGTTGGTGCCGAAGGTGTGGTTGCGGGAGAGCGGCGAGGAGCAGGTCGCCACCAGGTCGCCCAGGCCCGCGAGTCCGGCGAAGGTGAGCGGGTCGGCGCCCATCGCGAGGCCGAGGCGGGCGGTCTCGGCGAGGCCGCGCGTGATGAGCGAGCCCTTCGTGTTGTCACCGAGGCCCATGCCGTCGGCGATGCCGACGGCCAGCCCGATCACGTTCTTGACGGCGCCGCCCAGTTCGCAGCCGATGACGTCGCTGTTGGTGTACGGGCGGAAGTACGGGGTGTGGCAGATCGTCTGGAGGCGCTGGGCGACGGCGTCGTCCGTACACGCGACCACGGCGGCGGCCGGCATCCGGGCGGCGATCTCCCGGGCGAGGTTGGGGCCCGTGACGACCGCGATGCGGTCCCGGCCGACCTTGGCGACGTCGTCGATGACCTCGCTCATCCGCATGGCGGAACCGAGTTCGACGCCCTTCATCAGGGAGACGAGGACGGTGTCGGGGGCGAGCAGGGGCGTCCACTCGGCGAGGTTCCCGCGCAGGGTCTGCGAGGGGATGCTGAGTATCGTGAAGTCCGCGTCGCGGGCGGCCTCCGCGGGGTCCGTGGTGGCGCGGAGGTTCTCCGGGAGTTCGACGCCCGGGAAGTAGTCCGGGTTCGTACGCGTGGAGTTGATGGCGTCGGCGAGTTCGGGCCGACGGGCCCACAGGGTCACCTCGCAGCCGGCGTCGGCGAGCACCATGCCGAAGGCGGTCCCCCACGATCCCGCGCTGAACACCGCCACCTTGACCGGCTCGCTCACTTGCCCTGCCCCTCTTCCTGAACTTCCCGTGCCTGCACTGCTTCTGGTCCCGCTGCCACTGGTCCCGCTGCTTCTTGTACGGCTGTGTCCGCTGCCGCCGCCGCCCGCGCGGCGTCCAGCGCGTCCTGTGCGTCCTGCGCCTCTTCCGCGGCTGTCCTGCGGCGCTGCTCGATGCGCTCCTGGCGCGGGTCGTACGGCGTCTTCGGGGCCTTCGCGCCGCGGATCTCCTCCAGCTGGCGGGTGACCGCGGCCATGATGACCTCCGTGGCCTCCTTGAGGAGGTCGGGGCTCATCTCCTTGCCGTAGAACCGCGTCAGGTCCACCGGCGGGCCCGCGAGGACGTGGTGGGTCTTGCGCGGCAGGACGTTGAGCTTCCTGGTGTACGGCGGCAGCAGTTCGTTCGCGCCCCACTGCGCCACCGGGATCACCGGGCACCTGGTCTGCAGGGCGACCCGGGCGGCGCCGGTCTTGCCGGTCATGGGCCACTGGTCCGGGTCGCGGGTGATGGTGCCCTCGGGATAGAAGACGACGCACTCACCGCGCTCCACGGCGTCGATCGCGGCGCGGAAGGCGCTCAGCGCGTCGGTGGTCTCGCGGTAGACGGGGATCTGTCCGGTACCGCGCATCATGGTGCCGACGAATCCCTTCTTGAAAAGCCCGCTCTTCGCCAGGAATCTCGGAACCCGCCCGCTGTTGTACTGAAAGTGGGCGTAGGCGAAGGGGTCGACATGCGAATTGTGGTTCACCGCGGTGATAAATCCGCCCGCGGCCGGAATGTGCTCCATTCCGCGCCAGTCCCGCTTGATCAGAACCAGCAGCGGCGGTTTGACGATCACCTCTGCGAGGCGGTACCAGAAGCCGTTTCTGCGGCGGGGCACGCGCGCACCTTCCTCTAAGGCCTGAACCAGGACGTCGGCCGGTTGACCTGGGGGCCGCACAAGTGTCGCCCCAGGCGTCCGGTCTGTCGAGAACACCGTACGCCCCGGTACCGACACCGCCGGATGGGCTTTGATGACAGCCAGGTGACAATGGTCGCGACCGGGAGAGCGCCGGTGGGCAGCCGGGACGGCGAGGGAGGTACGGGACGCTCGTGCAGTGGACAGTGGTCATACCCCTCAAGCCTCTGGCGCGGGCCAAGAGCAGGCTGGCGGACACCGCCCACGACGGGCTGCGGCCCGGTCTGGCCCTGGCCTTCGCGCAGGACACGGTGGCCGCGGTGCTCGCCTGCACGGCGGTCCGCGATGTGGCGGTGGTCACGGACGACGCCCTGGCCGCCCGCGAGCTGGCCGCGCTGGGGGCAGCGATCGTCCCCGACGAGCCCCTGGGCGGCCTGAACGCCGCTCTGGCGCACGGAGCGGCCACCGTACGAACAATCCGCCCCGACAGCCCCGTAGCGGCCCTGAACGCCGATCTGCCGGCCCTGCGGCCCCTGGAGCTGGCCCTGGTCCTGGACGCCGCCGCCGAATTCCCGCGCGCTTTCCTCGCGGACGCGGCCACGGTGGGCACCACTCTGCTGACCGCCCGGCCCGGCCAGGAACTGCTGCCGCGTTTCGGCCCGCGTTCCCGGACCCGGCACCGCGACTCGGGCGCCGTGGAAATCGGCCTCACGACGGTGAATTCCGTACGCCAGGACGTGGACACCGGCGACGATCTGCGGGCCGCGCTCGCCCTGGGCGTCGGGGCGCGGACGGCGACCGCGGTCGAGGGCCTGCTGATCGCGGGCCAGTAGGCTGCCGCCATGCAGGCGACCGCGTACACGTACGACGCCGGAACACGCAGCGGCAGTGTGCTGCTCGACGACGGCACCCCCGTCCCCTTCGACGCGCCGGCGTTCGACGCGGGCGGCCTGAGGCTGCTGCGGCCCGGGCAGCGGGTGCGCATCGAGGTGGCGGCGCCCGACGAGACCGACGGGGCCGGAGCCGGGGCCGGGGCCGGGGAGACTCCCCGGATCACGCTCGTCACCCTGCAGACCTTCTAGCGGCCCCTGGGGGTTCGGGGCCGCGGCGGAAAACGACCCGCACCCTCCCCGAACACGCCGCGGGCCGGACTCCCTCGGGGAGTCCGGCCCGGCGCGTGAGTGCCCTGCGCCCCTACTTGCTGCGAGCGGTGGCCTTCTTGGCGGTGGTGGTGCGAGCCGCCGACTTGCGGGCCGGGGCCTTGGTGGCCGTCGCCTTCTTGGCCGCCGGGGCCTTCTTGGCGGCGGTCTTCTTCGCCGTGGCCGTGGTCTTCTTGGCCGCCGCGGTCTTCGCGGTGGTCTTCTTGGCCGTGGCCTTCTTGGCGGTCGCCGTCGTCTTCTTGGCCGGCGCGGCCTTCTTGGCGACGGTCTTCTTCGCCGCCGTCGCCCGCTTGGCGGTGGTGGCCTTCTTCGCCGCGGCCTTCTTGACCGTCGCGGTCGCACCGCCGCCGGTCAGGCTGCCCTTGGGCGCCTTCTTGACCGCGACCTCGCCACCGCGG
Source organism: Streptomyces geranii (assembly GCF_002954775.1). GTDB lineage: Bacteria > Actinomycetota > Actinomycetes > Streptomycetales > Streptomycetaceae > Streptomyces > Streptomyces geranii. The sequence continues at coordinate 229,129 of NZ_PJME01000009.1, read as the reverse complement.
GGGAGCTTCTTCGAGCCGCTCACCAGGTCCTTGAAGCCCTGACCCGCGCGGAAGCGGGGGACGGAGGTCTTCTTGACCCGAACCCGCTCACCCGTCTGCGGGTTGCGGGCGTAACGGGCCGGACGGTCGACCTTCTCGAAGGAACCGAAGCCGGTGACCGACACCCGGTCCCCACTGACCGTCGCGCGGACGATGGCGTCCAGGACCGCGTCGACCGCCTCGGCGGCCTGCTGACGGCCACCGACCTTGTCCGCAATGGCTTCTACGAGCTGCGCCTTGTTCACGTCTTCCCCTTCGGAGACATTGCCAGAACGAAAGTGTTCAAGCTTTTTCGCACGTTAGGCAGATATATACCGCAAATCAAACACGAAACGGGCTAATCACCCTTGTGCCGCAACGAACTCGGGCTGTCACGGAGTTCCTCAGCGGTCCTCGTCGGGGAATCGACCCTCGTCGAGGTCCGCCGCGAAGCGTTCCAGCCGCCTTGTCGCGTCGGCGAGATCGTGCTTGGCCGCGGCCGTAATGACCAGCAGCTTCCGGGTCAGCGCCATCCGTACGCCCTCCGGGACTTGCAGTGCGCGCACTCTTGTGTGCGCTTCCTTGAGTTGGGCCGCGACCGCCGTGTAGAGCTTGAGTTGGCCGTCGTGTTCCATGCACAGATTGTGCCATCTGGGGCGAGTTGTCGCCTGCTCAGGGGGCAACTGCCGCCTCGAACCGCCTTCCGTGTCCACTCGCCGGTCGCGGTGTCAAGGCCCGGGTACCCAATCAACACCCTTTCTAACATGGGGAGTTGATGGGTCGCGTGACGGCGCACAACGGGGTCCGGAGGCAGAAACAGCTGTACCCCCAATCGTGGCGATCGGGGGTACAGACGGGGTGTTGTGGTGGCCGAAACTCGACTCGCGAGCGGCCTTCGGACGACGACCGTCCGCGAAAACGGCCTCAGACTTTGAGCGTCCACGGCTTGTGCGAGGGCCGCTTCGCCTCGTACGCGGCGATCTGGTCCTCGTTCTGCAGGGTGATGGAGATGTCGTCCAGCCCGTTCAGCAGCCGCCAACGGGCGTTCTCGTCGAGGTCGAAGGAGGCGGTGATGCCCTCGGCGCGCACCTCGCGGTCCTCCAGGTCGACCGTGATCTCGGCCTCGGGGTCGTTCTCCGTCAGCACCTGGAGCGCGTCCACGATCTTCTGCTCCAGAACCACCGTGAGCAGGCCGTTCTTGAGCGAGTTGCCACGGAAGATGTCGGCGAAGCGGGACGAGATGACGGTCTTGAAGCCGTAGTTCTGCAGCGCCCAGACCGCGTGCTCGCGCGAGGAGCCCGTACCGAAGTCGGGACCGGCGACCAGGACCGTCGCGCCCTTGCGCTCGGGGCGGTTGAGGACGAAGTTCTCGTCCTTGCGCCAGGCCTCGAACAGCCCGTCCTCGAACCCGTCCCGCGTGACCTTCTTGAGCCAGTGAGCAGGGATGATCTGGTCGGTGTCGACGTTGCTGCGGCGCAGCGGGACGGCCCGGCCGGTGTGCGTGGTGAATGCTTCCATGGCTGATCAGACTCCAGCGGGCGTACGGGTGTCGGCGTCGGACAGGTCGGCCGGGGAGGCCAGGTGGCCCAGCACGGCCGTCGCGGCGGCGACCTGCGGCGACACCAGGTGCGTACGGCCGCCCTTGCCCTGCCTGCCCTCGAAGTTGCGGTTGGAGGTGGACGCGGAGCGCTCACCGGGGGCCAGCTGGTCGGGGTTCATGCCCAGACACATCGAGCAGCCCGCGTGCCGCCACTCGGCGCCGGCCTCCTTGAAGACCACGTCCAGGCCCTCGGAGACGGCCTGCAGACCGACCCGCACCGAGCCGGGGACGACCAGCATCCGTACGCCGTCGGCGACTTTGCGGCCCTCGACGATCTCGGCGGCGGCGCGCAGGTCCTCGATGCGGCCGTTGGTGCACGAACCTACGAAGACGGTGTCCACCTTGATGGAGCGCAGCGACTGCCCGGCCTCCAACCCCATGTATTCCAGGGCCTTTTCGGCGGCGAGGCGCTCCGAGGCGTCTTCGTACGAAGCCGGGTCGGGGACGTCCGCCGAAAGCGGTGCGCCCTGACCGGGGTTGGTGCCCCAGGTGACGAACGGGGAGAGCGCGGCGCCGTCGATGACGACCTCGGCGTCGAAGACGGCGTCGTCATCCGTCCTCAGCGTCTTCCAGTACTCCACCGCCGCGTCCCACTCGGCGCCCTCGGGCGCGTGCGGGCGGCCCTTGAGGTACTCGAAGGTGGTCTCGTCGGGGGCGATCATGCCCGCGCGGGCGCCGGCCTCGATCGACATGTTGCAGATGGTCATCCGGGCCTCCATCGAGAGCTTCTCGATGGCGGGGCCGCGGTACTCCAGGATGTAGCCCTGGCCGCCGCCGGTGCCGATCTTCGCGATGATCGCGAGGATCAGGTCCTTGGCGGTGACACCGTCGGGCAGTTCGCCGTCGACCGTGATCGCCATGGTCTGGGGCCGGGCCAGCGGCAGCGTCTGGGTGGCCAGCACATGCTCGACCTGCGAGGTGCCGATACCGAAGGCCAGCGCGCCGAAGGCGCCGTGCGTGGAGGTGTGGGAGTCGCCGCAGACGACGGTGGTGCCGGGCTGGGTCAGCCCCAGCTGCGGCCCGACCACGTGGACGACGCCCTGCTCGACGTCGCCCAGCGGGTGCAGCCGTACGCCGAAGTCGGCGCAGTTCTTGCGCAGCGTCTCCAGCTGGACCCGGGAGACCGGGTCGGCGATGGGCTTGTCGATGTCGAGGGTCGGGGTGTTGTGGTCCTCGGTCGCGATGGTGAGGTCGAGGCGACGCACCTTACGGCCGTTCTGGCGCAGACCGTCGAAGGCCTGCGGGCTGGTCACCTCGTGCAGCAGGTGCAGATCAATGAAAAGGAGGTCGGGCTCGCCCTCTGCGCGCCGGACGACATGGTCGTCCCAGACCTTCTCCGCGAGTGTCCTACCCATCGCTTTCCCTCCAGGCCGGTCCGTACGGGCGCCGGCCCAACTAGATAGAGATCTTGTGGAGGCGATCGCCCATACCCCTAGTCCGGACATCCGCCACCGGGCCCGTTGGTCGGCGGGCCACTGTGTCTTCCAGAGTGGCGCGTTCCACCGGAAAATGAACTTGCGTTTCACAGAGTGAGACGCGAGTATCGTTTCATGGACAACAGTAGCGGCGTCGGCGTTCTGGACAAGGCAGCCCTTGTCCTGAGCGCTCTGGAGTCCGGTCCGGCCACCCTCGCGGGTCTGGTCGCGGCGACCGGACTCGCACGACCCACGGCACATCGCCTCGCCGTGGCCTTGGAACACCACCGGATGGTGGCGCGCGACATGCAGGGCCGTTTCATTCTCGGCCCCCGCCTCGCGGAACTGGCGGCGGCAGCGGGCGAGGACCGCCTCCTGGCGACCGCCGGCCCGGTGCTCACCCATGTCCGCGATCTGACGGGCGAGAGCGCGCAGCTCTACCGCCGCCAGGGCGACATGCGCATCTGCGTCGCCGCGGCCGAGCGCCTCTCGGGCCTCAGGGACACGGTCCCGGTCGGCTCGACGCTCACGATGAAGGCGGGCTCGTCGGCCCAGATCCTGATGGCGTGGGAGGAGCCGGAGCGCCTGCACCGCGGCCTCCAGGGCGCCCGCTTCACAGCGACAGCGCTGTCGGGCGTACGCCGCCGGGGCTGGGCCCAGTCGATCGGCGAGCGCGAACCGGGCGTCGCCTCGGTCTCGGCCCCCGTCCGCGGCCCCTCGAACCGCGTGGTGGCAGCGGTCTCGGTCTCGGGCCCGATCGAACGCCTGACCCGCCACCCCGGCCGCATGCACGCCCAGGCGGTCATCGACGCGGCAGCCCGCTTGTCGGAGGCCCTGCGCCGCACGGGCTGAGCAAGGGTACGAACGTCAGCGAGGGTCGGCCTCAACGCCGCGGCAGACCTTCACTGAAAAACCCTCCCGAGGGGCAGCCAACCCAGGGGCGCGGGGAACTGCGCGACCAGCCACAGCGGCCCCGCACCCGCCCCACGACAGACCCCCTACGACGCCGACCGATGAGCGAACCGCTCCTTACCGGAACGCCCCCGCCGCTCCACCGGCAACACCCCATGCGCCGCAGCCAGCCCAAAGGCCGGCATATCCGCGTAGATCGACTCGTAGGACCCCTCAGGCACGACATACGTCTCGTGCCACAGCCCCACATGCTGCCGAACCTTCCCCTCCCGCTCCTTGCGGTTGAGCGCACCCCACGCCTTGTGATGGAACATGTCCGACGCCGAGGCGTAGTCGTACAGCTTCTCCTTGGACTCCCAGTACTGGACGACGTAGTACGTCCGGGGTGAAGCCGTCAGCAGCACATGCTTCAGCAGCCCCCGCGAGGGATCCTTCGCCAGCTCCCGAAGCATCCGCGGCATCGCCGACAGCACCGGGAACCAGTGGTGCACGGCCCAGAAGTGGTTGATACGCATCCCGATGAGCAGGACGACGACATCCCCCTCGGCCGCCGCAGTCGTCCGACCCGCGTTGGGCTTCGCAAACATCTCGCCTCCCGTTGGCTAGCGGCACTATCCGACCACAAGGTGCTTGGATCGTGCCGTTGTCCGAGGAAAGGCGCAAGGCATGCGGCTGGCGGAGTTGAGCGAGCGCAGCGGTGTGTCCACCGCGACCATCAAGTACTACCTGCGCGAAGGCCTGTTGGCGCCGGGACGGCAGATCAACACGACGACCGCGGAGTACGACGAGGGGCATCTGCGCCGGCTCCGGCTGGTGCGCGCGCTGATCCAGGTCGGGCGTATCCCCGTGGCCACGGCCCGTGAGGTGCTCGGCCATGTCGACGACGACTCCCTGGGCCGGACGATCCGGCTGGGCGCGGCCCTGTGGGCGCTGCCGCAGGGCGCCGAGCCGGACGAGGCGGACCCGGCCGTGGTGGCCGCCCGCCGGGAGGTGGACCGGCTGCTGGCGGGCCTCGGCTGGGAGACCGCACGCGAGCTGAGCCCCCTGTCCCCCGTGCACCGTTCGCTGGTGGTGGCGGTGGCCGCGCTGATCCGGCTGGGCTATCCCTGGGACGCCGAACTGATGGCGCCGTACGCGGAGTTGATGCACCAGGTGGCGAGAAGGGACCTGGACTATCTGGAGACGCACGCGTCGGACGCGGAGCGGGTGGAGACGGCGGTCGCGGCGACGGTGCTGTTCGAGCCGGTGCTCACGGCACTGCACCGGCTGGCCCAGGAAGAGGAGTCCGCGCGGCGGTACGGGCTGTAGTCGGGGAAATGCAGAGTGGCCCCCCGCCGAAGCGGGAGGCCACTGTGCACTGACGTACCCCCGACCGGATTCGAACCGGCGCTACTGCCGTGAGAGGGCAGCGTGCTAGGCCGCTACACAACGGGGGCATGGATCTTGCGAGCGTTCAAACCGCGTCGCCGCAGATCCGAGCTGGTCTACCTGGACTCGAACCAAGAATGACGGTACCAGAAACCGTAGTGTTGCCAATTACACCATAGACCAAGGCAATTCAAGGTAAAGCGTACCCCCGACCGGATTCGAACCGGCGCTACTGCCGTGAGAGGGCAGCGTGCTAGGCCGCTACACAACGGGGGCCCTAGCGATCCTGCATGAGAGTCAGTGGGTGCGACCCTGTCTGACCCTCCGGGAAGGATCTGTACCCCCGACCGGATTCGAACCGGCGCTACTGCCGTGAGAGGGCAGCGTGCTAGGCCGCTACACAACGGGGGCTTGTGTGGATTCTGGATCTCCACGAGTGCAGATTTGAAGCAATCTGCGAGCTGGCCTACCTGGACTCGAACCAAGACTAACGGAACCAGAAACCGTCGTGCTGCCAATTACACCATAGGCCACTGGAACGCGAGCCCTTGCGGAGCTCCTGTTCTAGCTTGCGCCTCCGGTGCCTGGCCTTCCGGCCCGCTCTCCGGCGGCGCAGGAAGAACATTACCCGAAGGTGGACGGCGCTCCAAAACGGGTATCGGCGCCGAGGAGCGCGGGGAGTTCGGCGAGGGAGGCGATCCGGTGGGGGCCCGCGGGGGCCCGCTCCACGTCGGCGAGGCCGGTGCGGTCGATCCACACCGACAGCATTCCGGCGTCCACGGCGCCCCGTCCGTCGATCTCCGGGTGGTCGCCGACGTACGCCACCTGCTCCGGCGGCAGGTCCAGGGCGGCGCAGGCGGCGTGGAAGGCCTGGGCGTCCGGCTTGTGGACGCCCAGCTCGGCCGCGCACAGGACGGACTCGAAGCGGTCGCGGACGCCGAGGACGCGCAGTTTGCGGTCCTGTACGCGGATGCTGGAGTTGGAGAGCACCCCGTGCCGGTGGCTGGCGGCGAGGAGGTCGAGGACGGGCAGGACGTCCGGGAAGAGCGCCCAGGCGGCCTCGTAGTGCCCGATGTAGCGGTCGAACCAGGAGTCGGCCTCGGCGTCGGTCAGCTCCTGTCCCAGGAACAGCCGTACCCGCTCCCGCCGCTGCCCCTGAAAGTCGATCTCCCCGGCCGCGAACCGCGCCCACTGCCGGTCGGTGGCCTGCCGCCAGCGTTCGAGGGCCTGCTCGACGCTCGCGTACGCGTCGAGCAGGCCCTCGGCCGTGAGCTGTTCCCGCATGCCGGCGCGGTCGGCCGTGCTGTAGTCGAAGATCGTGTCGTCGATGTCCCAGACCACGGCTCGGATCGTCATGGCTCGACGGTAGCGCGGCCGGGCGACGGCGGAGCCCGATGGCCCCGCCGTCGCCGTGGAGGACCGCCTTCGCGGCGGGCTCAGCCGACCGTGGTCGTCCCCGTGAGGTTCAGGACCGGACCCTGGGTGTCGTCGGGTTCGGCGGTCAGTTTCCAGGTGTAGGTGCCGGTGGCGTAGCGGCCGTCGGACCACAGGCCGTCCCAGGAAGCGCGTACCGCAGCCGCCTTGGTGCTGCCGGTGAGTGTGCGGACCGTCGTTCCGGCGCTGTTGGCCAGGGTCAGGGTCCAGGTCGCGGGCTTGTTGAGCTGCCAGACGGGCCGCCAGGGGGACAAGGTGCTGGGGCCGCCCGGCTGGGGGTCCGTCTGGGCCTCCGTCTGGGCCAGCGACGAGGTCGGGACCCCGCTGTCGACGAGCGCCACCTGACCGTATGCGGAGGTGAGGTAGGCGATGTCGCCGCCGAACCGGTCGACCGCCCAACGGCCGTTGCTGCCACCGGTGTTCTGGTCCGCCGTGGGCAGTACGGCCACCGTGCGGGTGACCGCCGTACCGGTGTGGAAGTCGGTGAGCAGCAGTTCGTGGGTGGTGCGGTTCTCGCGCACGAGGTAGCCGTCGGCGAGGCGGGCCGGTGCCTGGTCGGACGGGACCGGGATGGTGCGGTTGGCCGCCCGGTCGTAGACGCCGGCGGGTCCCGCCGTGCCGCAGGTCCAGTACAGCCAGGTGTTCACGGCCTGGATGTCGGTGGGGGTGCAGGGCGCTCCGGTCGCGATGGTGGCCACGGTCTGCTGGGTCTTGAGGTGGGTGCCGACTACCGAGCCCTGGGTGCTGCCTGTCGTCCACAGGACCTGGCCCCAGACGGCCGCGGGGGTACGGGTGCGGCTCAGCGCGACCGTGCCGGCGGTGGCGGCGCGCGGGAAGTCGACGACCTTCTGTACGCCGGCGCTGCCGCCGTTGTAGAGGACGTAACGGCCGGTGGCACTCGGGATACGACCGCCGGCGTCTCCGGTGCCCGCGCTGACGATCGTGGTGGCGTCGAGGCCGACGGTGATCACGGACTCCTGACCGTTCGCGTTGGTCCACAGGTGTGCGACCCGGCCGTCGCCGAGGGCCTCCAACTGGGGGCAGGCGGCGTCGCCGGCCAGGCAGGTCGACGGGCTCAGGGCCGGGCCGCGCGGGGTCTGTCCGCCAACGGGCCTGGCCGCGGCGTCGAGTTGGAAGCTGCTGTACCTGTGGCCACTGCCCCCCGCGGTTGCGCCGTACAGCATCAACTCGCCGCCGGCCAGGGCGAGTCCGTCCACCCGGGTCGAGTAGGCCGGGATGTTGACGACCTTCTCGGTGGCCGTGCGGCCGTCAGCTGTGGGGGTGACGCGGTGGACGTTCCAGTCGAGACTCGACGGTCCGGCGGTGGCGAGCGCGCCGCCGTCCGGGGTCGGGGTGAAGTCGCCGGACGACTCGGCCAGGACGGTGTACGTCGAGCCGGTGACGAGCGACAGGGCGGCCAGCGCGGGCTTGGCGCCGCCGGTGACGAACTCCGGGTTGCCGATGAGGAGTTGGTCGCCGACGACGGCTTCCAGCTCGGCGCCCCAGCGGGTGAGGGCGGTGGGTTCGGTGCCGGGCGTGGCGTCTACGCGTATCGACCTCCAGTCGGCCACCAGCCAGCGGTCGTTGAAGCGGACCGGAGGGTTGGTCGCCACACCGGTGACATAGGTGCGGAAGGTGCCGTCCGCGAGGTCGACGAGGCCCACGGACGTCACACCGTCGAGGGTGTGGACGACCGCGAGTCGGCGGACCGAGCCGCCCTTGACGTAGGTGACGGGCTCGGCGCCCGCGGGAAACCCGGTGACCGGTGTGTCGGTGGTGGTGCCGTCGGCGGCGGCGCGCAGGACGTGCAGGGTGCCGGTGGTGTCGCGGGTCAGCACGCTCCAGCCGGAGGCGGCCTTGTAGCTCTGGCCGGCCGGCACGGTCACGGTGGCGGTGACGCCCGTGGAGCGGTGCTTCTGGGTGACCGTGGCGCCGCTGACGGTGCTCAGGACGTCGGTGCCGCTGGCGAGGTCGTCCGGGCCCGCGTGGTCGGGCGGGACGGCGCCCGGATAGTCGGCCGACAGGGCGGGACCGGTGCCGGTGGACGTGTACTCGAAGCCGGACGAGCCGGCCCACCGGTAGGTGACGGTGGCCGGCGTCTCCGTGGCCAGCCGGACCGTGCCGGCGGGCGGGTCGACGGCGGGTGCCGCCTGCGCCGGGGTGGTCATCGTGGTGCAGGACAGCGCCACGGTTGTGCCGAGGACGATGTTGGCGAGTCTTCGTGAACGGCTCATTCTTCTCCCCCTGAAACCCTTCGGCACTCCTTCGCCGGAGTGCGCACACACATCATGCGGCAACACGGAGGGCGGCGCCCGGATCGGACGCCGCCCTCCCAAGTGCCTTGACTAAGCGGCCAGTTTGGCCAGTGCCGCGTCGATGCGGGTCAGGGTCTTCGCCTTGCCCAGGATCTCCAGGGACTCGAAGAGGGGCAGGCCGATCGTGCGGCCGGTGACGGCCACGCGGACGGGGGCCTGGGCCTTGCCGAGCTTGAGGCCGTGGGCCTCGCCGGCGGCCAGGACGGCCTCCTTCAGAGACTCGGCGGAGGACCAGTCGGCGGCCTCCAGCTTCTCCCTCGCGGTGATCAGGAGGGCGTCGCTGCCCTCCTTCATCGCCTTCGTCCAGGACGCCTCGTCCGACGCCGGCTCCGCCAGGAACAGGAAGTCGACGTTGTCCGTGATCTCCGAGAGGACCTTCAGCCGGGTCTGGGCGTGCGGGGCGATCGCCTGCCACTTCGCCTCGTCGAAGTCCTCCGGCGACCAGGGCGCGAAGGGCGCCTGGAGCCAGGGGGCGCAGCGCTCCGTGAAGTCCTTCACGTCCAGGAGGCGGATGTGGTCGGCGTTGATCGCCTCGCACTTCTTCAGGTCGAAGCGGGCCGGGTTGGGGTTCACGTCCGACACGTCGAAGGCCGCGACCATCTCGTCGACCGTGAAGATGTCCTGGTCGGCCGAGAGCGACCAGCCAAGGAGGGAGAGGTAGTTGAGCAGGCCCTCCGGGAGGAAGCCGCGCTCCCGGTAGAGGTTCAGCGACGACTCCGGGTCGCGCTTCGAGAGCTTCTTGTTGCCCTCGCCCATCACGTACGGCAGGTGCCCGAAGGAGGGGGTCTGCTTGGCGATGCCCAGTTCCGTCAGCGCCTTGTACAGGGCGATCTGGCGGGGGGTCGAGGAGAGCAGGTCCTCGCCGCGCAGGACGTGGGTGATCTCCATCAGCGCGTCGTCGACCGGGTTCACGAGCGTGTAGAGCGGGGCTCCGTTGGCTCGTACGATCCCGTAGTCCGGGACGTTCTCCGGGAGGTACGTGATCTCGCCGCGGACCAGGTCCGTGAAGGTGATCGTCTCGTCGGGCATCCGGAAGCGGACGATCGGTGTGCGGCCCTCGGCGGTGTACGCGGAGACCTGCTCGTCGGTCAGGGCGCGGCAGTGGCCGTCGTAGCCGGAGGGCTTGCCTGCCGCGCGGGCGGCGTCGCGGCGGGCGTCCAGCTCCGCCGTGGAGCAGTAGCAGTAGTACGCGTGGCCCGCTTCGAGGAGCTTCGCCGCCACGTCCTTGTACGTGTCCATGCGCTGCGACTGGCGGTACGGGGCGTGCGGGCCGCCGATCTCGGGGCCCTCGTCCCAGTCGAAGCCCAGCCAGCGCAGCGAGGAGAGCAGCTGCTCGTACGACTCCTCGGAGTCGCGGGCCGCGTCGGTGTCCTCGATGCGGAAGACGAAGGTGCCGCCGGTGTGGCGGGCGTAGGCCCAGTTGAACAGGGCCGTACGGACCAGGCCCACGTGCGGGTTACCGGTCGGCGAGGGGCAGAAACGGACGCGTACAGGTGCGCTAGCCACGCTTGACAACCTTGTTGGTGAGAGTGCCGATGCCTTCGATGGTGACGGCGACCTCGTCGCCGACGGTGAGCGGTCCGACGCCTGCCGGGGTGCCCGTGAGGATCACGTCGCCGGGGAGCAGCGTCATGGCCTCGGTGATGTTGACGATCAGGTCCTCGATCGAGTGGATCATCTCGCTGGTGCGGCCCAGTTGGCGTTGTTCGCCGTTGACCGTCAGCTGGATCGTCAGGTCGGACGGGTCGAGGTCCGTCTCGATCCAGGGGCCGAGGGGGCAGCTGGTGTCGAAGCCCTTCGCTCGCGCCCACTGCTTCTCGCGCTTCTGGACGTCCCGCGCGGTGATGTCGTTGGCGCAGGTGTAGCCGAGGATCACGTCCTTGACGCGCTCGCGCGGGACCTCGCGGCACATCCGGCCGATGACCACGGCGAGTTCGGCCTCGTGGTGCAGTTCCTCGGTGAAGGAGGGGTACTGGATCTCGTCGCCCGAGCCGATCACCGAGGTGGACGGCTTGAAGAAGGCGAACGGCACGTCCGGCACCTCGTTACCCAACTCCCGCGCGTGCTCGGCGTAGTTGCGGCCGTAGGCGACGACCTTGTTGGGGAGCACCGGCGGGAGCAGCCGGACCTTGTCGAGGGGGACCTTCGTGCCGGAGAGTTCGAAGTCGGCGAACGGGATGCCCTTGATGATGTCCAGGACTAGTTCGTCCGGCCTGTCGCCCTCGACCGCGCCGAAGGCGACGTTCCCGTCGATGGAGAATCTGGCGATGCGCACGGGATTCCTGCGCCCCTCTGCTGGTCCGGCTGGAGTCTGACGGTCCAGGCTAACGCGACAAGGGCGGGCGCCCCGCGCAATAAGGCGAGGCGCCCTTGACACACAGGCATTCACAGGCGTCGCCCTGAACAACCGGGCGGTACCCGTGCGTACTACTCCGCGACGGAGGCCGCGACCGGGGCGTCCATGAGAATGGTGCGGCGGGGGTTGGCGGTCTGGGTGGGGAGGTCCACGGAGTGTTCCGGCTGCTCGACGGGCGTCAGTTCGTCGGCGTCCGTGAGGTGCGCCAGCGTCGTGCGCCGCGGGTTTGCGATGTTGTGGAACATCGTCGTCGTCTTCACTGTTGTAGTCCTCGACCCTGTCTTGTCCGGGCGCTCGGCGGGGCTGAGAGCCGCTCTCCGCGCGCGGGTTGTCGGATTTGCCATCCCTGTAAAGCGTCAGGCTAAACATGCGATTCCCGGGGGAAGCCACGGAGACCCCCCGAACAGCATGTGAGTTTGCTCACGAATCCATGGGCAAACCGGTCAATTCCGGCCTTCAGTCCCCCTCTACGAAACGGACATTGCTCTACTGAAGCCCTCATTCCGCTCCTGATCATGGCGACCTGGACACCACGACTATCCATGCGACTCGTGGAAATCCGTCCGATATATACCGGTTCGCTCTGTACGCCTCGTGACACATCGGTCACGAGGTGTCATCGTCGTCACACCGTGACCCATTGGCCTTGTTGGAGATCCGGCACTGTGCTGGAATTCCACGGACCGCCGCGGGATACGAGCCGGCGCACAGGGGGCGCGAAGCAGCGCCGAGCGGCGGCACGTGAGAGGGGAACCAGCGCCGGGTTACTCACGACCACCATGGGGGGCGTTTTTCAGGGCGCCCCCTATACGCCGACACCGTCCGTCCGTTCACGCGGAAGGGCGCCTGGTCCAGAGGTTGCGACGCTAGTGCAGGGACGTTTCAAGAGGGATGGCAGCGCTTCGGCGGAGCCGGAGCCACACAACGGAGCCGGTAACGGTTCCTCCCCCCAGCACGCCCAGAACCCGGGCCAGGCAGCTCTGACCGGCGACAACGGCGAGCGGTCGACGCGCCTCGGCAGTGGTGCGCCCGGTGGGCCAGGCAGCAAGGGCGCCGCCGGCGGCGCTCCCGCGGCCGGCGCTCCGCCCGTGAAGCCCCCCAAGGGCCCGAGCGGACCCGGTACCCGAATAGCGCTGCGCAACTGGCGCATCTCGACCCGTCTGGTGTCGCTGCTCGCGCTCCCCGTGGTCGCGGCGACCTCGCTCGGTGCCCTGCGCATCAGCGACAACATGGACGACATCCAGCAGCTCGACAACATGCGGCTGCTGACCGACATCACCAAGCAGGCCACCGAACTGTCCGCCGCGCTCCAGGAGGAGCGCGACCAGTCGGCGGGTCCGCTCGCGCACGGCGCCTCGGCGAACGACTACAGCGTCAAGGGCGTCCGCGAGAAGACCGACCGGGCGATGACGAACTTCATCGACGGTGCCGAGGAGATCGACGCCGCCAGCAAGAGCGGCAACCTCGAAGGCGTCCGCGACAACCTGGTCGGGCTCGTCGGCGCGCTGAACGACATCAGCGACATCCGCCTCGGCGCCTACGAGGACCGGAACAACTCGACCCAGACGGTCGAGGCCTACCACCGGCTCGTCACCCAGCTGCTCGACCTCTCCCAGGACATGGCCGAGGCGACCAGCAACCCCGAGATGATCACCCGTACCCGCTCGCTGGCCGCCTTCTCCTCGGCCAAGGAGTACGCGTCCATCCAGCGCGCGGTCATCGCGGCGGCGCTGCCCGAGGACAACAAGACCATCGGCAAGCTCTCTGAGAACGACCGGCTGTACGCCGAGTCGGCCCTGAGCAGCCAGGACTCGGAGCTGAGGAGCTTCACCAGCATCTACGGCGACGGCGCCGAGGAACTCCTCGACCCGATCGAGAACGGCAGCCCGACGATCACGGCCGCCGACCTCTACGCCAAGCGCATCCTGCAGAGCAAGGACGGCATCCAGGGGCTGCAGAAGCGCTCCTACAAGGACTGGATCGACGACGACACGACGAAGATCCAGTCGATGAAGACCATCGAGTTGACGCTGCTCAACCAGATGGAACAGAAGGCCCGCGAGCTGCGCAACGACGCCGAGCAGGAAGCGATCATCTCCGGTGCGCTGATCCTGCTCGTCCTCGGTGTCTCGCTGGTCGGCGCCTTCGTCGTCGCCCGCTCCATGATCCGCTCGCTGCGCCGCCTCCAGGACACCGCGACCAAGGTCGCCCAGGACCGGCTGCCCGAGCTGGTCAAGCAGCTGTCGGAGTCGGACCCGCAGGACGTCGACACCTCCGTCGAGTCGGTCGGTGTGCACTCCCGGGACGAGATCGGCCAGGTGGCCGCGGCCTTCGACGACGTGCACCGCGAGGCCGTCCGCCTCGCCGCCGAGCAGGCCCTCCTGCGAGGCAACGTCAACGCGATGTTCACCAACCTCTCGCGCCGCTCCCAGGGCCTCATCCAGCGTCAGCTCTCGCTCATCTCCGAACTGGAGTCCCGCGAGGCCGACCCGGACCAGCTCTCCTCGCTCTTCAAGCTCGACCACCTCGCGACCCGTATGCGCCGGAACGGCGAGAACCTCCTCGTCCTCGCCGGTGAGGAGCCCGGCCGCCGCTGGACCCGTCCGGTCCCGCTGGTCGACGTGCTGCGCGCCGCCGCCTCCGAGGTGGAGCAGTACGAGCGCATCGAACTGTCGTCCGTGCCGACCACCGAGGTCGCCGGGCGCGTGGTCAACGACCTCGTGCACCTGCTCGCCGAGCTGCTGGAGAACGCCACGTCGTTCTCCTCCCCGCAGACCAAGGTCAAGGTCACCGGTCACGCGCTGCCCGACGGCCGCGTCCTGATCGAGATCCACGACACCGGCATCGGCCTCTCCCCCGAGGACCTCGCCGCGATCAACGAGCGGCTCGCCGCACCGCCCACCGTGGACGTGTCGGTCTCCCGCCGCATGGGTCTGTTCGTGGTCGGCCGCCTCTCGCAGCGCCACGGCATCCGGATCCAGCTGCGGCCCTCCGACTCCGGTGGTACGACCGCGCTGGTCATGCTCCCCGTCGACGTCGCCCAGGGCGGCAAGAAGCCCGCTCCGGGCAAGGCAGGACAGGGCGCTCCCGGCGGTCCCGCCGCCGCGCAGGCCGCAGCCGGTGTGGCCGCGGCCCGCCGAGGCGGCGGCCAGGGCGCTCCCGCCGGTGGCGGACTCCTCGGTGCCGGTGCCGCTCCGCGCGGTCAGGTCGGTTCCGGTGCCCCGGGTGCGCGTGCCGCGCTGCCGGGCCGGGACGCGGGCGGTCGCCCGGGCGGCCAGGGCGGAGCCCCGCGCGGACCCCAGGGTCCGGGCGCTCCCCAGCAGGGCGGCAGGCCGGCCCCGGCCGGTGCGGGCGCGGGCAGCATGAGCGGCTTCGGCGGCCAGGCGCCGGGTGCCCCCCAGGGCCTCCAGGCAGCCGGCGGCTTCGGTGAAGGACCGCGTCAGGGCCAGGACGCCTTCGGCAACACCGGCGGACGCCAGGACGGCTACGGCGGCTCACGCACCCCCGTACCCCCGCAGCGCGCGGAGGGGCAGGGCGGCGGGCGCCGTCCGCAGCTTCCGCCCCGCAACGGCGCGCGTCCGGAGCTGCCGGGCGGCAACGCGCCGTCGCGGCCGAGCTGGAGCGACGAGAACGCGCAGCCGCCGGTGCCGCGTGCCTCGCTGGACACCCCGCGCGGTCACGAGGAGCCGGACTCCACCTCGCGGATGCCGCGCGTCGACAGCCGGCAGGACCCGGCCGCGACCTCGGAGATGCCCGCGATGCCGCGGCTGGACCCGGCCGGCACCTCGGAGTTCCCCCGTCCCGACTTCAACGCCCCGCGTCCCGGCGGTCCTTCGGACACCGGTCAGTTCCCCGTCCCCGGCTTCGGCTCTCCCGCCGACACCGACGGACAGCAGAACACCGGCTCGTTCGTCCGCTCGGACGTCTTCGGCGCCCCGCCCGGCGGCCGGCCGACCCCGCCGAACCCGCAGGGCAACGGACAGTTCGCACCGCCGTCGTACGACAACGGCTCGACCGGCCAGTTCCCGGCGCCGCCCGGTGGCTTCGACAGCCGGGGTCCGGTGCCGCGCAGGCCGCAGGACGCGTCGTCCACCGGCCAGTTCGAGCGCCCGCAGCCGGGCGCCGGGCGTGGTCCCGCCGACTTCGGCGGCTCGCGTCCGCCGGTCCCGCCGCGTCCGCCGCAGCCGGAGGCCCTGCCCCCGGCGACCGGTCCCGGCGACGGCCGGACCCCGCTGTACGACACCCTGGAGACCAACTGGTTCCACGGGCAGGGTCAGCAGGGCCAGCCGCAGAACGGCCGGCCGGCCAACGGCAACGGCATCGCCAACGGCGTCAGCAACGGCCTCGGCAACAGCAACGGTTCGGCGGCTCCTTCGCAGCCGTCCGCCGCGCCCGCTCCCCCGCGTCCGGCGACCGCACCCGCGGCCACCACCGGCTCCTGGCGGACCTCGCCCAACGACGAGCTGGTCCGGCAGGCCGAGCGGGTCCGCCAGCCGGCCGCCGGTGGCGTCACTACTTCCGGCCTTCCGCGCCGGGTCCCGCGTGCGAACCTCGTACCGGGTACGGCTCAGCAGCAACAGCACCAAAGCGGTCCTGCGGTCTCACGTGCGCCCGATGACGTGCGCGGCCGGCTGACCAATCTCCGTAGGGGCATCGCCCAGGGTCGGCAGGCCGGTACCGGCTCCGACCAGACGGGCAGCTTCCCCAGCCCCACTCACCAGCAGGAGCGTTAGTTGAGCCAGATGAGCCAGGCGGCACAAAACCTCAACTGGTTGATAACCAACTTCGTGGACAACACCCCGGGTGTGTCCCACACCGTCGTCGTGTCCGCCGACGGTCTCCTTCTGGCGATGTCGGAAGGCTTCCCACGGGACCGCGCCGACCAGCTCGCCGCCGTCGCCTCCGGGCTCACCTCGCTCACCGCGGGTGCCTCGCGCATCTTCGAGGGCGGCACGGTGGCCCAGACGGTCGTCGAGATGGAGCGGGGCTTCCTCTTCCTCATGTCCGTCTCGGACGGATCGTCGCTGGCGGTCCTCTCCCACCCCGAGTGCGACATCGGCCTTGTCGGCTACGAGATGGCGCTGCTGGTCGACCGGGCGGGCGCGGTACTCACCCCCGATCTGCGCGCCGAACTACAGGGCAGTCTGCTCCACTGACCGCTTTCGGATCCACCCGTCTCACCAAAACACCGTCCGGCCGACACAAACCCCCCACCGGCCATGTCAGACGGCACGACTGACCGACGCTGTCCCGCCCGGAGGATTCATGACCCCGCCCACCGCCTCTCATGATCCGTACGCTCATACGTACGAGGAAGAGGGCGACCAGCCGCTGGTAAGGCCCTACGCCATGACCGGCGGCCGGACCCGGCCGCGCTACCAGCTCGCCATCGAGGCCCTGATCAGCACCACGGCCGACCCCGCGGCGCTGATGGGACTGCTGCCCGAGCACCAGCGCATCTGCCACCTCTGCCGTGAGGTCAAGTCGGTGGCCGAGGTGTCGGCGCTGCTCGCCATGCCGCTCGGTGTGGCCCGCATCCTGGTCGCGGACCTCGCCGAGGCCGGACTGGTAGCCATCCACCAGCCGGGCGGCGACGAGAACAACGGCGGTGCACCAGCGGTGACACTGCTCGAAAGGGTGCTCAGTGGACTTCGCAAGCTCTGACGGGGGCCGGGCGACCACCTCCGCGAAGATCGTGGTGGCGGGCGGCTTCGGCGTGGGCAAGACCACGTTCGTGGGCGCCGTCTCGGAGATCAACCCGCTGCGTACCGAGGCCGTGATGACGTCCGCGTCCGCGGGCATCGACGACCTCACCCACACCGGGGACAAGACCACCACCACGGTGGCCATGGACTTCGGCCGTATCACCCTCGACCAGGACCTGATCCTGTACCTCTTCGGTACGCCCGGCCAGGACCGTTTCTGGTTCATGTGGGACGACCTGGTGCGCGGCGCGATCGGCGCCGTGGTGCTGGTCGACACCCGCCGGCTCGCGGACTGTTTTCCTGCGGTCGACTACTTCGAGAACAGCGGTCTGCCGTTCGTCATCGCCCTCAACGGCTTCGACGGACACCAGCCGTACAACCCCGAAGAGGTGCGCGAGGCGCTCCAGATCGGCCCGGACGCCCCGATCATCACGACGGACGCCCGGCACCGCTCGGATGCGAAGAGCGCCCTGATCACGCTGGTGGAGCACGCGCTCATGGCGCGTCTTCGGTAGCCAAGTCAACGATGCCGTACGGCAGTTGTCGTAGATACACCGGAGCCGACTGTGGCCTTTGACACGGTCGGCCCCGGTGTTCATAACGTTTCGACAGAGATATCTGGTGGTACGGCCACGCGTCGCGGTCACCTGGTCTCGCTGCGCTCACATCGGCCCCGCCTTTTGGCGGGGCTCGTTCTTTATGACCGTTTTATCTGCGGCTTACATCACCATGGATCTTCGCATTCCACTGTTTGGAAGAGCGAAGCCTGACGTGCTGGAATGCCTGAACTGCCTAATAGTCAAAGACGTACTCATGTAGAGGGTCTTTGACTTACCGGCTCTGAGAGACTGCGGCACAACGTTGGTGCCTTCCGCCGAGAGGTTGTTGGTCGAGTGAGGCGAAGCAAGAACGGTCCCGAGCCGTCGGCCCGGGGCAACTTCACCCCGCCCCCGCGCGGAGCGGCGCCCGCCCCTGTGCCCGGCTCCGAGCCGATGGCGCCACCCGCCCCGAGCGGCAGCCGTTTCTCCCCGCGCAACTGGCGCGTGCCGACCAGGCTGAACGCGATCCTGCTCATCCCCGTGGTCGTCGGCCTCATCATGGGCGGCTTCCAGGTGAAGAGCTCGATCGACACCTGGCAGGAGGCCGAGGACGCGGAGAAGACCGCGCGCCTCGTGCAGGCCGCCCTGGTCTACGGCGACGCCCTCTTCCAGGAGCGCGACGTCACCGCGGCCCCCCTGCTCCAGGGCAAGGGCGAGGACGACGAGACGGTCGTCAAGGCCCGCGCCGCGACCGACAAGGCCGCGGACGCCTTCGACGTCGCCGCCCAGAACATCCCCGACAAGCCGGGTGTCCAGCGCCGCCTCAAGCTGTTCCGCGAGGTCGAGCCCCAGCTGGAGACGATCCGCGCGGCGGCGTACACCTCGAAGCTCACCGGTGTGCAGTCCGAGGAGAGCTACACCGCGGTCACGCACACGCTCATGGAGTTCTCCAACGAGCTGGGCCTGGGCACGGGCAACATCACCGCCTACGGCCGTACCGTCTACGCGCTCTCGCTCACCAAGGCCGCGCTGTCGCTTGAGCGTTCCATCGGCATGCACATCCTGCTCAAGCCGGGCCCGAGCACGAGCAGCTTCCAGAGCCAGCGCATCGCCCTCACCTCGTACGCGTACCTCGAGCGGATCGCCATCGAGGAGTACATCGCGGGCGGTACCGAGCAGGACGCCAAGAAGCTGGAGGACCTGACCGTCCAGGTCACGGCCCAGGGCAAGGAGATGGCCGAGCAGGCCGCCCAGCAGGCCCAGGCCAAGGGCGAGACGTACGTCCCGCCGCCGTCGGACCCGACGCAGATGATCTCGGCCATCGCCTCGCTCTCCACGACCGACGCCAGTGCCCGCGCCACCATCGCGGCGAGCGGTGTCACGCCGCAGAACTGGTGGGCGGTCAACACGCTGAAGTACAACGCGTACGTCAAGCTGGAGTCGGACCTCACCAAGAAGGCGGTCGACGAGGCCGCCAGCATCTCCGACGACGCCAAGCGTGACGCGTTCATCGTGGGCGCGGCCGTCGTGGTCGCCCTGCTCCTCGCCTTCATCCTGGCCGGCGCGGTGGCCCGCCAGATGAGCCGCTCGATGCGCCAGCTGCGCAACGCCGCCTTCGGCATCGCCGAACAGCGGCTGCCGATGCTGGTCGACCAGCTCTCGCGCACCGACCCCGGCCGCGTCGACACCCGCGTCGCCGCGATCCCCATCAACACCACGGACGAGATCGGCGAGGTCGCCCGCGCCTTCGACCAGGTCCACCGCGAGGCGGTCCGACTGGCCGCCGAGCAGGCCCTCCTCCGGGGCAACATCAACGCGATCTTCACCAACCTGTCGCGCCGCAACCAGTCGTTGATCGAGGGCCAGCTGACCCTCATCACCGACCTGGAGAACAACGAGGCCGACCCGGACCAGCTGGAGAACCTCTTCCGCCTGGACCACCTCGCGACCCGTATGCGCCGCAACGGCGAGAACCTCCTGGTCCTCGCCGGCGAGGAGCCCGGCCGCCGCTGGGACCAGCCGGTCCCGCTGGTCGACGTGCTGCGCGCCGCCTCCTCCGAGGTGGAGCAGTACGAGCGCATCGAGCTGTCGGGCGTACCGGAGGCCGAGATCCACGGCCGCGCGGTCACCGACCTCGTGCACCTGCTCGCCGAGCTGCTGGAGAACGCCACGACGTTCTCCTCCCCGCAGACGAAGGTCCGCGTCACGGCGACCCGGCTCCCGGACGGCCGCGTCATGGTCGAGATCCACGACAAGGGCATCGGCCTCACCGCCGAGGACTTCGCGGACATCAACCACAAGCTGGCCAACCCGCCGACCGTGGACGCCGCGATCTCCCAGCGCATGGGCCTGTTCGTGGTCGGCCGGCTGTCCGACCGGCACGGCATCCGCGTCCAGCTCCGCCCCTCGGGCGAGCAGGCCGGTACGACCTCGCTGGTCATGCTCCCCGACGCCATCACCCACGGTGGCGGTGGCGAACAGCAGATGCAGCGCGACGAGTTCACCGTCTCGCAGATCATCCCGGAACAGCAGCAGCAGTACGTCGGCGAGAACTTCCAGGCCGCCCAGGTGCAGCCGATGCGTACGGCGGCCGAACTCGGCTTCGACGACAGCCGCTACTCCGAGGTCGTCCCGGACGACATACGCGAGCTGGACCCCGTCGGCCGCTCCCTGATGCGCGAGGAGCGCCGGGCGCAGCTGGAGGCCCAGACGCACCCCGAGCAGGGCCAGCAGGACGGTACCGAGGCTCCCGCGTACGGCGACGACTTCAGCGCCCCGCAGAACGGCCAGAGCCCGGCCCTGGAGGACTCCTTCACGGGCTACGACCAGCAGACCGCGTACGAGGACCGGCAGCAGCCGTCGTACGAGGAGCCGTACTTCAACGGGAGCAACAACGGCTTCCCGCAGACGGACGACTTCAGCTCGGCGGGCAGCGACTACCCGTCGACGAACGGCGGTTACCCGTCCTCGAACGGCAACGGCGGCTACCCGGAGCCCGCGTACGCGGAGCCCGCCCAGGACGAGCCCGCGCCGGCGCACGCCGCCGCCCCGGAGGCCTTCTCGGCCTTCGAGGAGCGGCGCTACCAGGATGACTGGCCGCAGCCGGACGGTTACCAGAACGGGCACCGCTCCGAGTACGCTCCGGAAACGGAGTCCGTGCAGGCCGCTGACGTGAGTGAGCGGAATCACGTAGGCTTCGAGCGTCCGGGACCGGCGCCGTCCGCCGCCCACACGATGACCGATGCCGGACTCCCCCGCCGCGGATCCACCGCGAACGGCACCGGCAACGGCACCTCCCGGCAGCACGTGGGCCAGGAGACACCGGCGCAGGCCCCCGCGGAGCAGAACGGCAGCAGCAACGGCCACGGCAACGCCAATGGAACCGGTCCCGATGACTGGCGCTCGGCGAACGACGAGCGCTGGCAGCAGGCCGCACAGCTCCGCAAGCCCAAGGCGGGCGGGGTGACCTCCTCCGGTCTGCCGCGCCGGGTACCGAAGGCCAATCTGATCGAGGGGGCCGCGGAAGCGACTCTCCAGGGCGGCCCGTCGGTATCCCGCGCCCCCGAGGACATCCGGGGCAGGTTGAGCAACCTGCGCCAGGGCGTCCAGCGGGGTCGCACCGCAGGTAGTGACACGAACGGCCAGGCCACCAGGAATCACCACGGTGGGCCTGACAGCACCTACAACCAGGAGCGTTAGTGTGAGCCCGATGAGCCAGGCGGCGCAGAACCTGAACTGGTTGATCACCAATTTCGTGGACAACACCCCCGGGGTGTCGCACACGGTGGTGGTCTCCGCCGACGGACTCCTTCTGGCGATGTCCGAAGGCTTTCCGCGAGACCGTGCGGACCAGCTCGCCGCTGTCGCCTCCGGTCTGACCTCCCTCACCGCTGGTGCCTCGCGCATCTTCGAGGGTGGCAGCGTGAACCAGACAGTCGTGGAGATGGAGCGGGGATTCCTCTTCATCATGTCCGTCTCCGACGGTTCGTCGCTCGCGGTCCTCGCACATCCGGAGGCCGATATCGGTCTCATCGGGTACGAGATGGCGCTTCTGGTCGACCGTGCCGGTACGGTCCTGACACCCGATCTGCGTGCGGAGCTCCAGGGGAGCCTTCTCAACTAGCAGTCAGACGGTGCGTTTTGGCGTCCCGGGACGATAGGTTTCGGACGCGGCTCCACAGTGATGCGGTGCCCGGCACAGTCGGAGGAGGAGAAGAAAGTGGCAACACCCCCAGGCGGTTCGTCCTCGGGCAACTGGTCGTACGGCCCTGGCCAAGGTCAGGGCCAGGGTCAGGGTGACCAGAACCGGTACAACTTCCCCTCCGCACCGAGTCACCGTCGGCAGCAGCCGTACGCACCCCAGAACCCGCAGGGTCCCGGGCCGTCGCCGTACGACCAGCCGGCGGCGCCGCGCATCCAGCCCGTGCAGCCGCAGCGGCGTTCTCCCGAACCGGGGCCCGCGGGGGGTGCCAGCAACCCGCTGGTGCGCCCCTACGCGATGACCGGCGGCCGTACCCGGCCGCGATACCAGCTCGCCATCGAGGCGCTGGTGCACACCACTGCGCAGCCGCACCAGATGCAGGGCCAGTTGCCCGAGCATCAGCGGATCTGCAACCTCTGCCGAGAGATCAAGTCGGTGGCCGAGATCTCGGCGTTGCTGACCATCCCTCTCGGTGTGGCCAGGATCCTCGTCGCCGACTTGGCGGAGGCAGGCCTGGTCGCGATTCATCAGCCCGGCGGCGACGAGAGCGCCGGTGGCCAGCCAGACGTGACTTTGCTCGAAAGGGTGCTCAGTGGACTTCGCAAGCTCTAGCGGAGGGCCTTCCCGCTCCACCACGTCCGCGAAAATCGTGGTGGCGGGCGGCTTCGGCGTGGGCAAGACCACGTTCGTCGGGGCCGTCTCGGAGATCAATCCGCTGCGTACCGAGGCCGTGATGACGTCCGCGTCCGCGGGTATCGACGACCTCACGCACACGGGGGACAAGACCACCACGACGGTGGCGATGGACTTCGGCCGTATCACCCTGGACCAGGACCTGATCCTGTACCTGTTCGGTACGCCCGGCCAGGACCGCTTCTGGTTCATGTGGGACGACCTGGTGCGCGGCGCGATCGGCGCGATCGTCCTCGTCGACACGAGGCGCCTCGCGGACTGCTTCCCCGCGGTGGACTACTTCGAGAACAGCGGTCTGCCGTTCGTCATCGCCCTGAACGGCTTCGACGGCAGCCAGCCGTACAACCCGGACGAGGTCCGGGAGGCGCTCCAGATCGGCCCGGACACTCCGATCATCACGACGGACGCGCGGCACCGGGCCGATGCGAAGTCGGCGCTCATCACCCTGGTGGAGCACGCGCTGATGGCTCGCCTGCGGTAGGTACGTGGTTTTTTGCGGCCACTGGGCTGCCACGGACGGTTGTACGCCGTCCGCGGCAGCCCTTCGGTTTACCGAAGACAGGGGCGCAGCCCCGTCTTCAGGGGCGCGGGGAACTGCGCGAGAAGCCCCACCGGCCCGCAGCCGAAGCACACACGAGAGGGCCCCCTTCCCACATCTCGGGAAGGGGGCCCTCTCAAAGCTCAGGCTCAGTGCCAGCTGTGCGGGGCACGGAAGCCGCCCTCGCGCTCCAACCGGCGCCAGCCGGCCTTCGGGCGTCGGTGGGTCACAGGGGCCGCCGGGGCCGACGCCGCGCGGGCCAGGAGGATCGCCGTGATGGCGGCGACTTCCTCGGGCTCGGCATGGCCCTTCTCGACGCGAATGTCAGAGGTGTTCATAGGTCACAGTCTCCGTGAGAGAGGTTTCCGCGGATGGACCGCGAAGGATCCGCTGGGTTACCGAGCGGGGATCACTGCGGGGGATTGCCGTGCTTTCGCGAGGGCAGGTCCGCGTGCTTGGTCTGCAGCATCGCGAGCGACCTGATGAGCACCGAACGGGTCTCGGCCGGGTCGATGACGTCGTCGACGAGGCCGCGCTCGGCGGCGTAGTAGGGGTGCATCAGCTCGGACTTGTACTCCTTGACCATCCGAGCCCTCATCGCCTCGGAGTCCTCGGCGTCCGCGATCTGACGGCGGAAGATGACGTTGGCGGCACCTTCGGCGCCCATCACGGCGATCTCGTTCGTCGGCCAGGCGTAGGTGAGGTCGGCGCCGATGGACTGGCTGTCCATGACGATGTACGCGCCTCCGTACGCCTTGCGCAGGATCAGCGAGATCCTCGGAACGGTCGCGTTGCAGTAGGCGTAGAGGAGCTTCGCGCCGTGCCGGATGATTCCGCCGTGCTCCTGGTCGACGCCCGGGAGGAAGCCGGGGACATCCAGCAGCGTGACGATCGGGATGTTAAAAGCGTCACACATCTGGACAAAACGTGCAGCTTTTTCCGACGCCTCGATGTCCAGGACGCCCGCGATGCTCATCGGCTGGTTGGCGACGATGCCGACGACCTGGCCGCCGAGCCGGCCGAGCGCGCAGATGATGTTGCGGGCCCAGCGCTCGTGGATCTCCAGGTAGTCGCCGTCGTCGACGATCTCCTCGATGACCTTGGTCATGTCGTACGGGCGGTTGCCGTCGGCCGGGACGAGGTCCAGCAGGATCTCGCCGCGCCGGTCGGCCGGGTCCTCGGACTCGACGCGCGGCGGGTTCTCGCGGTTGTTCTGCGGGAGCATCGCGAGGAGGTACCGCACCTCGGCGATGCAGGTCTCCTCGTCGTCGTACGCGAAGTGCGCGACGCCGCTGGTCTCGGCGTGCACGTCGGCGCCGCCGAGGCCGTTCTGGGTGATCTCCTCGCCGGTGACCGCCTTGACGACGTCCGGTCCGGTGATGAACATCTGCGAGGTCTCGCGGACCATGAAGACGAAGTCGGTGAGGGCGGGCGAGTAGGCCGCGCCGCCGGCACACGGGCCGAGCATCACGGAGATCTGCGGGATGACCCCGGAGGCCTTGGTGTTGCGCTGGAAGATGCCGCCGTACCCGGCGAGGGCGGAGACGCCCTCCTGGATACGGGCACCGGCGCCGTCGTTGAGCGAGACGAGCGGGGCCCCGGCCGCGATGGCCATGTCCATGATCTTGTGGATCTTGGTGGCGTGGGCCTCGCCCAGCGCGCCGCCGAAGATGCGGAAATCATGGGCATAGACGAAGACCGTACGGCCCTCCACCGTGCCCCAGCCGGTGATGACACCGTCGGTGAACGGCTTCTTGGCCTCCAGGCCGAAGCCGGTCGCGCGGTGCCGGCGCAGCTGCTCGACCTCGTTGAAGGAGTCCGGGTCGAGGAGCAGGTCGATGCGCTCCCGGGCGGTCAGCTTGCCCTTGGCGTGCTGCGCCTCGGTGGCCTTCTCGCTGGGCCCGGCCAGGGCCTGCGCACGGATCTCGTGCAGCTCGGCCACGCGCCCGCGTGCGTCCGTCGGCTCCTCCGTCGGCTCGCCCGCGGACCCGCCCTGCGCCTCGTCGATAAAGGTCATGTAGTGACCTTACGAAGCCGGGCAAGAAAACCGGGCCGTCGACTCCGTACAGTCTCCGGCGCGTTTTCCTGGTACCCCTGAACAGAACAACGTCGGCATGCAGCCGACCCGACTGCTCAGGGGGCATCCACGTTGTAGGGGTCATACAAAGCGGCCATGACGACACCCTTGTCATACCGGGCGGGACTGCGCCACTCGGAGTAACGTCGTGGACACTCAACGCACACTGTTGAACATTGAACGGAATAGGACTACGGTTCCTCCCGTTGAACTGATTCAAGCTTCAACAACACGTCCCCCAAGGAGCATCATCATGGGCATCTTCGGCCGCAAGAGCAGCGACGACGACGCAGCCACGGCGACCTCGGTCGCCACTCCCGAGCTGGCCGCGCTGACCGGCGACTACACGATCGACGCGTCCCACACGACCATCGGCTTCGTCGCCCGGCACGCCATGGTGACGAACGTCAAGGGCAGCTTCCAGGAGTTCGAGGGCACCCTGCACCTCGACGGCAGCAACCCCGCCGCGTCGACCGCGTCCCTCGACATCAAGATGGAGAGCATCGAGACGGGCTCCGCCGACCGCGACGGCCACCTGAAGAGCGCGGACTTCTTCCGTACGGACGAGTTCCCGACGATGACGTTCCGCTCGACCAAGGCGGAGTCCCTGGGCGGCGAGGACTACCGGATCACCGGCGACCTGGAGATCCTGGGCACCACCAGGGAGATCTCCATCGACCTGGAGTTCAACGGCGCGGCGAAGGACCCGTTCGGCAACGAGCGCGTGGGCTTCGAGGGCAAGGCGGAGATCCTGCGCTCGGAGTGGGGCCTCACCTGGAACGCGGCGCTGGAGACGGGTGGCGTCCTGGTCTCGGACAAGATCAAGCTGAACTTCGACATCTCGGCGATCAGGAACGCGTGACGTACCGGGTGCCCAGCCGCAGGCGCCCCCGAGGTGAACACGAACCGCCCGCCCGGTCGGCATACGACCAGGCGGGCGGACCTGTCGGTACCGCCGGTTCGCACACCCACTCCGGGCTCCCACTCCACACGCCCACTCCGGGCTCCCGCTCATGACCGGGAACGCGGCGCCCCTTCCGCCAGCCTCGCAACGGCCGCCGCGAGCCGCGCGGCCCGGGTGTCCGGCGTACGGGCCGTGAGCAGCGGCAGCAGGACCGTCTGGTACCGCACCGACCTGCCGAGCGCCTCGAAGGCCGCCTCGGCGCGGGGCTCGCGCTCCAGCGCGGCGACGAGGTCGTCCGGGACGGAGGCGTCGCGCTGGGACGCGTACGCCGCCTCCCACCGCCCGTCGGCCTTGGCGGCCTCGACCTCGGCGAGCCCACCGGCCCGCATGAGCCCGGCCTCGACCAGCTCGGGCACCCGCCGCACATTGACCATCGACCACACACTGCCCCGCCGACGCGGAGTGATCTTCTGCAGACAGTACGAGGCGTCGAGGCTCTTGCGCTGACCGGTGATCCACCCATGACAGAGGGCCACGTCATTGACCTCGGCGAAGCCGACGGACGGCAGGCCCGAGCCCTTCTTCGCGACCTTCACCCAGAGGGCGGCGGGGCGAGGGGCGGGGTGGGCGGTGAGCCAGGCGTCGAGGTCGGGGGCGTCGGCGAAAGGCTCGACGGGGATGCCGTCGAGGGTGCTGAGGGTGTCAAGGGTGCCGGGGGTGGTGGTCATGGGAAGACGGTAGGAGGTCAGTAGGACAGAAACTGTCCTACTGCGAGTCAGGGCTCATTCGCCACCGGTGAAACCCGCCCCGCGGTAGCAGGCGAGCCGTACGGCCGACTCACCGCCGCATCCCGAACTCGCACCACACCGACTTGCCCGGGTTCCGCTCCCCCACCCCCCACTTGTCCGCGAGCACGCCGACAAGAAGCAGGCCCCGGCCGTTCTCGACCTCCGGGTCGATGTCCGGCGTACGGATCTCGCCCGTACCGCTGTCGTGGACCTCGACGCGCAGTACGCCGTCGGTGGCCAGGGCCAGTTGGAGGAGGAAGCCTCGGCCCGGGGGTACGCCGTGGAGGAGGGCGTTCGTGGTCAGTTCGCTCACGCAGAGCAGCACGTCGTCGGTGCGCTCGGGGGTGCCCCAGTCGGTGAGGGCCTCGCGGGTGAAGTCCCGGGCCAGGCGTACCGACCTGCGGTCGCGGCGGTAGAACGCCTCGCGGGTGTGGAGGAGTTGGGGTTGTGCGTTCATGGGGCCACTGTCACAGGGAGTCACTATCGTGGAGCAGTACGTGAAGTCGTAGTTCCGATTGCTACGACTTCACTACGAGGGGTTCGGGTGGCGGCGGGGGAAGGGGACGGGCATGCATTCGGCGAAGAGGCCCCGGCGGGGCAGTTCATGGCAGGCCATCGGGGCGGCGGTCGCCCACTTCAGGAAGCGGGCGCGGCTGACGCAGGAGCAGTTGGCGGAGCGCGCGAACATCCACGTCGACACCGTCGGCTCCATCGAGCAGGGGCGGCTTGCGCTGCAACTCGACCGGGCGGAGCAGTTCGACGAACTGCTCGACACCGGTGGGGTGTTGGCCGTGATGGTGGTCAAGGTGCCCGTCCGGGAGCGAGTCGTCCAGTTCGCGCAGGGGCTGGTCGAGCATGAGCAGGAGGCGCTCAGCTTCCTGTCGTACGAGGCCCAAGCGGTACCGGGGTTGCTCCAGACTCCGGAGTACTGCCGCGCCCTCTTCGACTGCCGGTATCCGGCGATCGGGAACGAGACGGCCGAGCAGTGGGTGAACGCCCGTATGGAACGCCAGTTGATGTGGCAGCGGGAGCAGCCGCCGGTGGGGCACTTCGTCCTGGAGGAGAGCATCTTCCAGCGGGACGTCGGCGGTCCGGAGGTGATGCGTGAGCAGATCCGCAAGATCCTCGAAGCCTGCGAACCGGTCCACATGAGCGTGCAGATCATGCCTATGAACCGCACGCCCCACGCCTGCCTCGGCGGACCCATGGTGCTGCTCGAAACCCCGGACCACGAACGGCTGGTGTACCTGGAGGTGCAGCGTGCCAGCTTCCTCGTGGACGACCCCGACGAGGTCAGCTTGTATCACCTGAAATATGGAATGCTGCGGTCACAGGCACTCTCTCCCGAGGAGAGCGCGCGCCTCCTGGACGGACTGCTTGGAGAGTCATGAACACCGCAGCGCGACAGCACCTCCCCACGGACGACCTGGCGTGGTTCAAGTCCAGCTACAGCGGGAGCGAGGGCGGCAACTGCCTTGAAGTCGCCTGCACCTGGCGCAAGTCCAGCTACAGCAGCGACGAGGGTGGCAACTGCCTCGAAGTCGCCGCCCACACCTCCGCCATCCACATCCGGGACTCCAAGAACCCCTCCGGGCCCGTCCTCACCGTTGGCCCCGGTTCCTGGGCCGCTTTTCTCGACCAGGCCTGACTGCGGGACCTGCGCATTGACGGCATCGACGGCGACACCGACTGGGTTGTCGTCAGATGCCGGAGGAGGTTCGGTACGACCTCTCGTGCGGGCCCGGGGGCGACGGGCACTGGCGTGGGTGGTTCACCGTGTACGTCGCGGCGGGCGCTCTGCGCGGGCTCGGGCTTCATCCGGGGCAGTTGTTCGCGTGCCCCAACTCCGTCTCCCCGCCCGCCTGGTGGCATGCCGAGGGTGAGCGGTACGGGCGTCGGTGGCCCGCTCCGCCGGATTAATTCCGTGCGGGGTGCCTGCCCCGGCGTTAGCCTCCGGGCATGACCTGGCTCCCCCGCGACTTCGTCCATCCGCTGCGCGTCGACGTACCCGGCGGGTATCACCTGCGGCCCATTCGCGGGACCGATGCCGCCCTCGACTATCCGACCGTCATGGGGTCGCGCGAGCGGTTGTGGGGGATCTTCGGGGAGGCGTGGGGGTGGCCGGCCGCCTCCATCACCTACGAGGCCAATCTCGCCGACCTGGAACGGCATGCCGCCGAGGCCGACGCTCACCAGTCGTTCAACTACGTGCTGCTCAATGACGACGAGAGCGTCGAACTCGGGTGCGTCTACATCGATCCGCCCGAGAAGGACGGCGCCGACGCCGAGATCTCCTGGTGGGTCGTCGACAGTGCCGTGGGGGGCGCTGTCGAGCAGGCGCTCGACGAGCTGGTGCCTCGGTGGATCGGTGACGACTGGCCCTTCGAGCGGCCTCGGTTCATCGGGCGGGATCTGTCCTGGGCGGAGTGGCTCCGGCTCGCCTGACCCCCACACTGCTCACCCGACTCGGCATCGCTCGCCTGACTCAATACCCGTGGCCTGATTTCACCCCTTGTGGGCGCGCTCACAGCGTTCCCATAATCCTTCAACAGATTTTGACCAGCTCATGCCATCCAGCGCACGAGTTCTTTCTGTTTCCTTGGCATGAGCCTGACATTTCTGCGTATGTCCAACCCCCCACGGAAGGCATCACGTTGAAGAAGCTCATCACCGCGTTCAAGAGAACCGTCGCCGCCGGCGCCGCCGCTCTCGCGATCATCAGCCTTCAGCCCCTCTCCTCCGCCCAGGCCGCCCCCGCGCCCGTCGTCGGTGGAACCCGTGCCGCGCAGGGCGAGTTCCCCTTCATGGTCCGGCTCTCCATGGGCTGTGGAGGCTCGCTCCTCACCCAGCAGATCGTGCTGACCGCCGCGCACTGTGTGAGCGGCACCGGCGCCAACACCAGCATCACGGCCACCGCCGGTGTCGTGGACCTCCAGTCGACCACCGGCCGGGTGCAGGTTCGGTCCACGTACGTGTACCGGGCCCCCGGCTACAACGGCAACGGCAAGGACTGGGCGCTCATCAAGCTCGCCTCGCCCATCACCACCCAGGCGACCCTGAAGATCGCCACCACCACGCAGTACAACACCGGGACCTTCACCATCGCCGGGTGGGGTTCGGCCTCCGAGGGTGGTGCGCAGCAGCGGTACATGCTCAAGGCGACCGTGCCGTTCGTGAGTGACGCGACCTGCCGGTCGTACAGCGGGTACAGCGGGCTTGTGGCCGCCGACGAGATCTGCGCGGGGTACGCCTCCGGCGGGGTCGACACGTGCCAGGGTGACTCCGGTGGTCCGATGTTCCGTCGGGACAGCGCGAACGCGTGGATTCAGGTCGGCATCGTGAGCTGGGGTATCGGGTGCGCTCGGGCCAACGCGCCTGGTGTGTACTCCGAGGTCTCGACCTTCGCCTCTGCGATCACTGCGGCGGCGGCGACTCTCTGATCTGTGCGGTGTGGCGTCGTATTCGTACGGCGTCCGCGGGTCCGGTGCCTTTTGGGGCGCCGGGCCCGTTTTTTCGCCCCCGCCGCCCCTACCCGTTCCCATCCCTGGGGGCTGCCGCCCCCAGACCCCCGCCAGTCGCGCTGAACGCGCTCGTCCTCAAACGCCGGACGGGCTGAAGTGCCCGGGCCTTGACTGGATGGACGCAGTAAACGGGTGGGTGGGCGGGAAAAACGTCCTCGAACGCCGCCCCTGGCGTTCAGAACCCCCCGCCGAAGTCCCCTCCCCCGCCACCAAAATCCCCCGCGTCGAAGTCCGCGCCCGACATGTCGCCGCCCTCGTAGCCGCCGGGGTCCCTTGAGTCGCCGTAGTCGGCCGCGTAGGTCGGGGTGGTCATCATGGTGCCGAGCATTGTGCCTACCAGGAGGCCGGGGAGGATGCCGCCGCCGAAGTAGCCGCCTGCCCAGGGGCCGTACGCAGGGCCCGCGTCCCAGTAGGGGCGGGGACCTGACGCCGTTTGCACCTCGCGGATCGCCGGGTCCTGGCCGTCGGCCAGGCGGGTGCGGTCCGCCGCGCAGACCGGGACCTCTCGGGGGGCGCCGCCCGCCGGGGTCCAGGTCGCGTCCGCTACCGACGGGCCGTGGCGGGGGTCGAAGAAGCACGGGCCTCGGCGTTCCGGCAGGGGGCGGCCCTCTCTGCGTGCCGACAGTTGGGCGAGGGAGAAGCGGCCGTCCTCCAGGGTTTGCGTTACCGCCCTTACTTCCTCCGGGCGTCGCGTCGCCGCCATCAGCGACTTCGCCTTGTCGTAGGAGTCCAGCGCCCGTTCGTAGTCCGCTCGCATCGCGTCGTCCGCGCCCGCCTCCGCCGGGTGGAAGTCGAGGCGGTCCAACTCCTCGCCGAACGCCGTGATGTCCTCGTCGACCACCACCGTCAGCTGCGCCAGGGCTGCTCTCTGGTTCTCCTCCTGGCGGCGCCGGTTGCGTCTGATCAGGGCGTACGCCCCTGCTCCGCCCGCTGCCAGTACCGCCCCTACCGCGATCAGCGCGCCCGTTTCCACCCCGCCGCCCGACTCGCCCCCGCTCCATGTCGCCGGTGCCGAACCGCCGACGTTGCCGCGCAGCGCCGCGTCCACGAAGTCGTTCAGCTGGGCCTTCGGGTCGCCTGCCGTCCGTACCGCCGTCACCAGGTTGCCGACCGCCGCCCTGCTCAGTACCCCGCTGTCCGCCCGCGCGTCGAAGCGGTCGCCCAGGCGGATCGCGTACAGGCCCGTGATGCCCGTCTCCGTGCGGAGGTTCGTGAAGAGGTTCTCCGTCGGGTAGCCGGCCGGGAGGACCGCCACGAACACCGGCTTGTCCGCTTGCCTGATCTTCGCCGTCAGGGCCTGCGCGTCGGCGGCGGAGAGCAGGTCCGAGGCCGCCGGGTCCACGTACACCGGGTCCGCGCGCAGTGCCTCGGCGACCTTCGAGAGGTCGGTGGCCGCCCGCGCGCCGGGCGCGGCGGCCGTCAGCAGCGCGAGTACCGCGAGTGTCGCGACGAAGGGCACCAGCAGTAGGCGTACGAGAGGACGGGCGACCAGTACGGCCTTCATACCTTCGAAGCTACCTGAAGTCGGGTGGAAACGGACGTCCGGACTGGTGGGGGGTGAAGGCCCCCCACCACCCTCCGCTACTTCGCCGGCTCCACTCCCGCCCGCAGCAGGCCGTACGTGTACGCGTCCGACAGGGCCTCCCACGACGCGGCGATCACGTTGTCCGCGACGCCCACCGTCGACCACTCGCCCTTGCCGTCCGTCGTCGAGATGAGGACGCGGGTCGTGGACTGGGTGCCGTGCTTGCCCTCCAGGATGCGGACCTTGTAGTCGACCAGCTCGAGCTTGGCGAGCGGCGGGTAGATCTTCTCCAGGGCGACCTTCAGGGCGCGGTCGAGGGCGTTCACCGGGCCGTTGCCCTCCGCCGTCGCGACGATGCGCTCGCCCTTGGCGAAGAGCTTGACCGTGGCCTCGTTGGCGTGGCTGCCGTCGGGGCGGTCCTCGACGATCGCACGCCAGGACTCGACCTCGAAGTACGTACGGGTCCTGCCCTCCGCCTCCGCGCGCAGGAGCAGTTCGAAGGACGCGTCCGCCGCCTCGTACGTGTAGCCCTGCAGCTCACGCTCCTTCACGCGCGCGACGACCCGGGCGACCAGCTCGCGGTCGTCCCCCAGGTCCACGCCCAGTTCCTTGCCCTTCAGCTCGATCGACGCGCGGCCCGCCATGTCGGAGACCAGCATCCGCATGGTGTTGCCGACCTGCTCGGGGTCGATGTGCTGGTAGAGGTCGGGGTCGACCTTGATCGCCGAGGCGTGCAGGCCCGCCTTGTGGGCGAAGGCCGAGACTCCCACGTACGGCTGATGGGTCGACGGCGTCAGGTTGACCACCTCGGCGATGGCGTGGGAGATGCGGGTCATCTCGCGCAGCGCGCCCTCGGGGAGCACCTTCTTGCCGTACTTCAGCTCCAGGGCCGCCACCACCGGGAACAGGTTGGCGTTGCCTACGCGCTCGCCGTAGCCGTTCGCCGTGCACTGGACGTGGGTCGCGCCCGCGTCGACGGCGGCGAGGGTGTTGGCGACCGCGCAGCCCGTGTCGTCCTGGGTGTGGATGCCGAGGCGGGCCCCGGTGTCGGCGAGGACCGTGGCGACGACCGCCTGGATCTGCGCCGGGAGCATCCCGCCGTTGGTGTCGCAGAGGATGACGACGTCGGCGCCCGCCTCGGACGCGGCCCGCACGACCGCCTTCGCGTACTCGGGGTTGGCGCGGTAGCCGTCGAAGAAGTGCTCGCAGTCGACGAAGACCCGGCGGCCCTGGGCGCGGATGTGGGCGACGGTGTCGCGGACCATTTCCACGTTCTCGTCGAGCGTGGTGCGCAGCGCCAGCTCGACGTGCCGGTCGTGGGACTTCGCCACCAGGGTGATGACGGGTGCGCCCGAGTCGAGGAGTGCCTTGACCTGCGGGTCCTCGCTCGCCTTGCCGCCCGCCCTGCGGGTGGCGCCGAAGGCCACCAGCTGGGCGTGCTTGAAGTCGATCTCCTGCTGGGCGCGGGCGAAGAACTCGGTGTCGCGCGGGTTGGCGCCCGGCCAGCCGCCCTCGATGAAGCCGACGCCGAAGTCGTCCAGGTGCCGTGCGATGGCCAGCTTGTCGGCGACGGTGAGGTTGATGCCCTCGCGCTGGGCGCCGTCGCGCAGGGTGGTGTCGAAGACGTGGAACGAGTCGTCGAGCCGACTGGTTCCGCTGGATTCGCTGGATTCCGTCATGATCTCAAGGCTCCTGGGGATGTCGATCTCGGTCTGTACCGGAATGACCGGCTCCACCGTCCTCCGATGATCCCTCACGCTTCTTCTCCGGCTGAAGGTGGGCCAGAAAAGCGAAAAACCCCTCGCGGGTGCGAGAGGTCTGCGCGCGGGTCGAAGACGACGGTGGCCGCCCGTACCTGGTCGTACGAGGCGGTCACTGCGGACCGGCGCGCCTGCTGCCAATAATCGTGGCGAACGAGAGCACGGGGGCAGTCTGGCACAGCTCTGCCCCCGTGCTCCCCGGTGTCTCAGTATGCGAACCCGCGGAGGTATCCCCGGAACGTCAGCGCAGGCGGCGTACGAAGCCGTCCGTCTCGCCGTTGGTGTCGCCCCTGACCAGCTGTGCGGACGCGCTGCCGAGGCCCAGGAGACGGCCTCCGCCGCCGAACCCGGTGATGTAGACCGAGTCGTCCGTGACCGGGCCGCCGGTGGTGGCGGGGCTCGCGAGCTGGGACTTTCCGGTGCGCAGATCCCGTACGTACGCGTTGTCCTTGCCCTGCGGGGTCGCGAACACATAGCCGACGTACCGGCCGTCGCGGCTCAGTGTGGGGCCGAAGATCGCCGAGCCGCCCGCTCCGGCGTGGGTCACGCCCCGGGTTCTGTCGGTGCGCAGGTCGCGTACATAGGTGTGGGTGTTGACCGCGCCGCCGGGCACCAGGTCGTCGGCGTGGGAGTCGAAGGAGATGGTCCGGCCGTCGGCCGAGAGCGACGGGGCGAGGGCGTAGGCGGCGGACAGGGTGCCGTCCGGCCTGACGTTGACCAGTTCCTCGGTGCGGGTGCGGCGGTCGTGCACCCACAGTCGGCCCCCGCCGCCGCGCGGCTCGATCTGCGAGTACGCCACATAGCGGCCGTCCGCGCTCAGGTCGAGGTGGTAGGCGGCCAGCGTCGGGTGGCCTCGGTTGGTGATCCGTTCGATCTTCCCGGTGCGGCGGTCGGCGACGTAGACCGCCGGGTAGATGGGCTGGTCGGGGCTCTCCAGCTGGCTGGGGCGGGCGTTGAAGGCGACGTAACGGCCGTCGTCGGAGATGCGCGCGACTCCGTGGGCGTAGGCGGACGCGCCCGTCGGGGTCTTGCTGACGCGGTCCGTGCGGCCGGTGCGGCGGTCGTGGACGTAGACGTCCTGGGCCCATTCGGGCTGTGGCCCGGGCCACTTGGCGAGGTTCGTCGCGGTCGAGACGAACACCACGAACCGGCCGTTCGGACTGATCGCCGCCACGTCGCTGCCCCGGTCGGCCTGCTTGCCGTTCGTCGCGACGCTGACCCTGGTCACCTTGCCGGTGCGCAGGTCCCGTACGAAGGTGTCCTCCACGCCGTTCGTGTCGCCCCGCACCAGGTTCTTGGCGTTCGACCCGAAGGCGGCGTAGCGGCCGTCGTCGCTGACGTACGGCCCGGACGAGTAGCTGTCACCCTGCTCGCCCGTGCCCGACACCGTGACCCGCTCGGTCGTGCGCGACGGCGCGGGGGCCGGCGCCGCCGAGGTCACCGACAGCACCACCGCCCCCGCGGTGAGTGCGGCGACGGTCGTCGCACGCGAGATCCCGAACATACGTTTTACCCCGTTTTCCCCCGGTGGAAATGAGTGAATACCCACCGGGGGAGCAAGCTATGCCGGGTGCGAGCCCGCGCCCCGAAGGGGCGCGGGGCTGTGTCGATTTGCGGCTCCGCCGCGGGGCGCGACCAGCCCGCACCGACCGGCAGCAAACGAACCCACCTACCCCGCCGAGCCCTCAGCCGAGAACATGCATCCAACCGTGCGTGTCCTCCGCCGTCCCCCGCTGGATGTCGAGCAGCGCCTCACGCAGCCGCAGCGTGACCTCGCCCGGCTCGCCGCCGCTCTGCTGCCACTCGGTGCCGGTGCGCTTAACCGTGCCGACGGGGGTGATGACCGCCGCCGTACCGCAGGCGAAGACCTCGGTCAGGGTGCCGTTCTCGGCGTCGCGCTGCCAGTCGTCGATGGAGATGCGGCCCTCCTCGGCGGTGTAGCCGAGGTCGCGGGCGACGGTGAGGAGGGAGTCGCGGGTGACGCCCTCCAGGATGGAGCCGGTGAGCGAGGGGGTGACGATGCGGTCCCCGTACACGAAGTACAGGTTCATGCCGCCGAGTTCCTCGATCCACTTGTGCTCGACGGCGTCGAGGTAGCAGACCTGGGCGCAGCCCTGTTCGGCGGCCTCGGCCTGGGCGAGCAGGGAGGCCGCGTAGTTGCCGCCGGTCTTGGCGTCGCCCATGCCGCCGGGGACGGCGCGGACGCGGTCCTCGGAGAGCCAGATGGAGACGGGCTTGACGCCACCGGGGAAGTAGGCGCCCGCGGGGGACGCGATCACCAGGAACAGGTACTCGTTGGCCGGCTTGACGCCGAGCCCGACCTCGGTGGCGATCATGAAGGGGCGCAGGTAGAGGGACTCCTCGCCGCCGTGCGCGGGCACCCAGTCCTGGTCCTGGCGGACCAGGGCGTCGATGGCCTCGATGAACGTCTCGACGGGCAGTTCGGGCATCGCGAGCCGGTGCGCGGACCGCTGGAAGCGCTCGGCGTTCTTCTCCGGACGGAAGACGGCGACGGAGCCGTCGGGCCGGCGGTAGGCCTTGAGGCCCTCGAAGATCTCCTGCGCGTAGTGCAGGGTCATGTTCGCGGGGTCGATGGAGAGCGGGCCGTACGGGACGAGCTGGCCGTCGTGCCAGCCGCGGCCCTCGGTCCACTTGATCGTCACCATGTGGTCGGTGAAGTGGCGGCCGAAGCCGGGGCTGGCCAGGATCGCCTCGCGCTCCGCGCCGGTAAGTGGCGAGGCCGAGGGCTTCAGCTCGATCGTGGGCGTCGTCATGAGTGGGTGTCCTTCACCGGTTGTGTGTGACGGGCCGCGCTCACGCCTGCTACTGCCAGTGGCCAGTGTTAGGACGTCCGAGCATTCCCTCGGTCCGCGGCTCCGCGTTCGATTATCGCGTGGGCGGGGCCATGGACGAAAAGGGCGTGAATGCGACCCAGGGGATGATGGTGACACCCGGCGGGGACATAAGAAAAGCCGCCGGGTGCGTATGCGACCCGGCGGCTTCGAAAGATCTTCGGGAGATCTTCGGGGTATCGAGTGAGCGCCGCGGGGTCAGCCCGCTACTCGTACGGCGAGGGCGTCGCCGATCTCGTCGGTCGTACGGGTCGTCGTACCGCGCTCCGCGAGGTCGGCGGTGACGGCGTCCTCGATGCGGACGGCCTCCGCCTCGTAGCCGAGGTGGCGCAGCAGCAGGGCGACGGACAGGACGGTGGCGCTGGGGTCGGCCTTGCCCTGACCGGCGATGTCCGGGGCCGAGCCGTGCACGGGCTCGAACATCGAGGGGTACTCGCCGGACGGGTTGATGTTCCCGCTCGCGGCGACGCCGATGCCGCCGGAGACGGCCGCGGCGAGGTCGGTGATGATGTCGCCGAAGAGGTTGTCGGTGACGATCACGTCGAAGCGGGCGGGGTCGGTGACGAGGTAGATCGTCGCCGCGTCGACGTGGATGTAGTCCGTGGTGACGTCGGGGAACTCCTCGGCCACCTTGTTGAAGATGTTCGTCCACAGGTGCCCCGCGAAGGTCAGCACGTTGTTCTTGTGGACCAGCGTCAGCTTCTTGCGGGGGCGGGCCTGGGCGCGGGCGAAGGCGTCACGGACGACGCGCTCGACACCGAAGGCCGTGTTCACGGAGACCTCGGTGGCGACCTCGTGCGGGGTGCCCTTGCGGATCGTGCCGCCGTTGCCCGTGTACGGGCCCTCGGTGCCCTCGCGGACGACGACGAAGTCGATCGCGGGCTGTCCGGCGAGCGGGGTGGCCACACCGGGGAGGAGCTTCGACGGACGCAGGTTGACGTGGTGGTCGAAGGCGAAGCGGAGCTTCAGCAGGAAGCCGCGCTCCAGGACACCGGACGGCACGCTCGGGTCACCGATCGCGCCGAGCAGGATGGCGTCGTGCTTCTTGAGCGCGTCCAGGTCGGCCTCGGTGAGGGTCTCACCGGTGGCGTGGTAGCGCCGGGCACCGAAGTCGAACTCCTTGGTCTCCAGCTTCACATCCTGCGGAAGGACGGCGGAGAGGATCTTGAGCCCCTGGGCCACGACCTCCTGGCCGATGCCGTCACCGGGAATCACTGCGAGATTGATGCTGCGAGACATACCGGCACCGTACTCCTGGTCCCATGGGATGACACACGTTGTCCGCGATACGGACACGAGAGTGTCCTGCGGCGACCGCTCTTCGACTGCAGTTCACCCGTATGTGTGGCGGGCGTTGGGGTTTGCTGGGAAGTTCGCATCCTATGGACACCCCGAACGTCGGCATCCCGCCGCAGCTCGCAGGACGGCTGAGCATGGCGGAGCAGTACGAGTACCTGCGCACGCGTCTCACCCGGCGCCGTGCGCTGGTGACGGCGGGCGCGCTGGCCGGTGCCGGGCTGGTCGGCGGCTGCTCGTCGAGCACGGGCCCGGCGGACCCGGCGACCGGCAAGGTGCCCGGCTCGGCCGTCACGCCCTTCGGCCGCCATCTCGCCTTCGGCGCCGACCCGAAGACGCAGATGCGGATCTCCTGGCAGGTGCCGTTCGCGGTCAGGAAGCCGTACGTGCGGGTCGGGCCGACGCCGGGCGACCTGAGCCGCCGCATCGACGCCGAGGTCCGCGCGCTGCACACGCCGGGCCTGACGGGCATCCGCCTCGACCTGGACCAGTACTACGTCCACGCGGCCCTCGACGGACTGCGCCCCGGGACGACGTATTACTACGGCGTCGGCCACGAGGGCTTCGACCCGGCGTCGAGCGCGCACCGGTCCGCCCTCGGCACGTTCCGTACGGCGCCCGCGACCGCGCCCGCGAGCTTCGTGTTCACGGCCTTCGGCGACCAGGGCGTGACCCCCGAGGCGCTCGCCAACGACAAGCTGATCCTCGGCCGGGACCCCGCCTTCCACCTCCACGCCGGGGACATCTGCTACGCGGACGTCACCGGCCACGGCGAGAAGTCGGACACCTACGACCCGACCGCCTGGGACCTGTTCCTGAAGCAGACGGAGACGGTCGCGAAGTCGGTGCCGTGGATGGTGACGACCGGCAACCACGACATGGAGGCGTGGTACTCGCCCAACGGCTACGGCGGCCAGTCGGCCCGCTGGTCGCTCCCGGAGAACGGCTTCGACCCCCGGAACACCCCGGGCGCCTACTCCTTCACGTACGGCAACGTCGGCGTCGTGGCGCTGGACGCGAACGACGTGTCGTACGAGATCCCGGCGAACCTGGGGCACACGGACGGCCGCCAGACGGCGTGGCTGGACCGGCGGCTGGCGGAGCTGCGGGCGTCGGACGGGATCGACTTCGTCGTCGTCTTCTTCCACCACTGCACCTACTCGACGTCCACCCATGCCTCGGACGGCGGGGTACGGGACGCCTGGCTGCCGCTCTTCGACAAGTACCGGGTCGATCTGGTGATCAACGGCCACAACCATGTGTACGAGCGGACGGACGCTCTCAGGGGCGGCCGGGTGGGCCGGAAGGTGCCCGTCGGAGCGACCACCGATCCGACGCGGGACGGGACCGTGTACGTCACGGCGGGCGGTGCGGGGCGGAGCCTGTACAGCTTCCCCGTCGGGGTGAAGGACAGCTTCGAGGGGAAGGTCGTCGACCGGGAGTCGGTGGAGAGCTACTACTGGACGAAGTCGCAGGAGCGGCACGAGGACACCGTGGAGTGGTCCCGGGTGCGCTACACCGGCTACTCGTTCCTCTCGGTGGAGGCGCAGACCGGTGCTCCGGGCGCGGCTCCCCGGCTCAAGGTGTCGGCTCTGGCGGAGAACGGGGAGCGGATCGACCACTTCGAGGTGCGGCGGGCGTGACCGGCCGCGTTCAGTGGCCGGTCTGGCCGCCGTTGTCCCGGCGGTCGAGGGCGCGCTGGAGTGCTGCGGCGGCGTTCTTGCGGTCGGACTCGCTCGTCGGGGAGACGTGGCGGACGCGGCGGCGGACGGTCGTCTCGGCCATGGGGAATCGACTCCTAGGGAGGAGGGCGGGGGGAATACGAGACGCCGGGTGGGACGGGGAGCGACGGTGCCGCAGGGGTTGCCTGCACGGGCTCCGGCTCACGACCGTCATTCGCTTGGTCTAGCGAGACGTTCGGCTTCTACAAAGCTAGGTGAGGACAGGGCATCTGTCTCCACAATTACTCGGACTTCCTACTATCTGAGACGGCCGATTGGGCCACCCCCTGCCGACCTGCCCTTTTGTGCCGCCTCATGCGCCAGGTCACAGCACGTCGCCGTCCCGCCAGTCGAAGACCAGACCGTCGGACGGGTCGAGCGAGCCGACGGCCGCCGGGCGTACGAAGACGTCGCCCTCCTCGTCCGGGAGGTGGACGACGCCCTGCGGACCGAGGGCGCCGATCCGGCCCGGCCAGCGCTGCCAGCCCCGGGCGAGATAGAGGGAGGCGCCGTCGGCGCTCGCGGACAGCGCGCCGAGGTCGTAGCCGCCGTCGACGATCCGCTCCAGCGCGCCCAGCACCTGTCCGCCGAGGCCGTGGCGGCGGGCGTCGGCACGGACCCCGACCGCTTCGACGTAGCCGACGCGCAGCCAGCGGCCCCGGTGCAGCGCGCGACGCATGACGACCGAGCCATGGGCGAGCAGGCGGCCCGTCTCGTCGTGGACAAGGGCATGGATGCCGCCGAGCGCGTGCTCCCAGTCCTCGTCGGCGAAGCCGCCGTCGAAGGAGGCGCCCATGAGGTCACGGGCGGCGGCGAGTTCGGCGGAGGTGAGGTCGGCCGTGTGCGCGGTGCGCGGGGTGGGGGCCATGGGTCCAGTATCCCGGGGCATGTCCGGATACTGCGCGGTTAATTGATCGGATCTCCAACACACAGAAAGCGCTGCCTGACACCTTGACAGGCCCATTGTCACCCAGCAGCCTCACAGTCATCGGATGACTGAACGACTGAAGGGGTACTTCATGTCGATCGCGCTGACTCTGTGTTCCGCGTTACTCGCCGCGGCGGTGACCGCCGTCCCGGCGGGTGCGCATACCGGCGGACCGGCGGCGGCCTGGGAGGTGAAGGCCCCGCCCGGCTCCTCCCCCACGGCCGTCGTCGCGCTGGACCCGGCCGACGGGCAGCCGACTATCACGGTGAGACGGGCCGGCGAGCAGATCCTCGCCCCCTCCCCCCTGGGCCTGGTCACCGAACAGGCCGACTTCTCCAAGGGGTTGGAGCTGACCGGCCGCACCACCCGGACGGTCACCGAGCGCTATGCGTCCACAACGGGCAAGTCCCGTGCGCGGGTTGCCCGGATGACCGAGTCCCGCTTCCGCTTCCGTACGGCGGAGGGTGCCCGGCTCGATCTGCTGGTCCGGGTCGCCGGGGACGGTGTCGCCTACCGCTACGTCCTGCCGCGCTCCACCGGGAACGTCCTGCGCGAGACGTCCGCCTTCACGCTCCCCACGGGCAGCCAGGCCGTCATCAACGCCTACCGCGCCGACAACGAACTCCCCTTCAAACGCTACGAGTCGGCGGCTGCCGCCCCGGCGGGCTCCTACTCGATGCAGGCCCTGTTCAACACCCCCGGCGGCTACGCGCTGATCGCCGAGTCCGACCTCAACGGCACCTATTCGGGCGCCCACTTGACCCACGAGGCGAACTCGCCGACGTACAGGGTGAGCCTCTGGAACGACGAACCCGTCGCTGTCGAGGGCTCGTTGAGGACACCCTGGCGCACGATCGTCACGGGCGATCTGGCCACCGTGACCGAGTCGACCCTCGTCGACGACCTGGCCCCGCCCTCCAAGGTCCGGGACACCTCCTGGATCAAGCCGGGCCCGGCCCTGTGGACCTGGCTCGCGGGCGGCAAGGAGGCCGGGCAGAGCCTGGCCGCGCAGAAGAGGTATGTCGACTACGCGGCCGAGCGGAAGTGGCCGTACGAGGTCGTGGACGCGGGCTGGTACTACAAGCCCGGCGAGTGGGACGTCATCGACC
This sequence comes from Streptomyces geranii, assembly GCF_002954775.1. Lineage (GTDB taxonomy): Bacteria > Actinomycetota > Actinomycetes > Streptomycetales > Streptomycetaceae > Streptomyces > Streptomyces geranii. Next base: position 187,554 of record NZ_PJME01000009.1, on the reverse strand, counting down.
CCGACTGGCAGACGAACAGCTGGATGCCGGAGCTGGTGCGGTACGCGGCGGCCAAGGGCGTCGGGGTCCAGGTGTGGCTGCACTACACGCTGCTCACCGACCCGGTCGAGCGGGAGAAGTGGCTCGGCACGCTGGCGAGTTGGGGCGTCAAGGGCGTGAAGATCGACTTCATGGACTCGGAGTCGCAGGCGCGGATGCGCTGGTACGACGAGGCCTTGGAAGCGACGGCCCGGCACCACCTCCTCGTCAACTTCCATGGCTCCACGATCCCGAAGGGCATGCAGCGCACCTGGCCGCAGGTCATGACCATGGAGGGCGTGGGCGGGGAGGAGAAGCGCAACAACACCGCCGAGCAGCTGGCCTCGCTTCCCTTCACCCGGAACGTGATCGGCTCGATGGACTTCACCCCGGGCGCCTTCCACCGCCCGTTCCGCCCCAACGTGGCTTCCGACGCGGGTGAGTTGGGGCTGACGGTGCTGTACGAGTCGGGCATCCAGAACCTCGCCGGCACTCCGGAGTCGTACGAGGCGCGTCCCGAGGCTCGCGCCTATCTGGAGCAGTTGCCGGCGCGCTGGGAGGAGACGCGGCTGCTGACCGGTGACCCGGGCAGGGCCGCCGTGCTCGCCCGACGGGCGGCGGACGGACGGTGGTTCATCGGCGGTACGTTCGCGGGCGCGGCGCACACGGCGGACGTGCCGCTGCGGCTGGGCGCCGGGCGCTGGCTGGTGGAGACGGTGACGGACGGTCCGGCGGGGCTGGTGCGCGGGACGCGGGTCGCGAAGGGGGGTGCCACCATCGCCGTACCGGTGATCACGGACGGCGGCTTCGCCGCGCTGGCCTGCCGGTGGCACCCGGGCCGGACGACCTGCGAGAACTGATTCAGACTACCGACCTGACCGCCTGCCGGAAGCCGGTCGGATCCTCGACCCAGGGGAGATGACCGGCCTCCGGCAGGACCACCCGCCGTACGCGCGGCAGGGCCCGCTGCAGGGAGTCGACCGCCGTACGGGGGCGGAGGTCGGCAGGACCGTCGACGATGACCACGGGGACGTCGAGCGCCCGGCAGCGCTCGTACAGGTCGGGGGTGCCCCAGGTCTGCCTCCGCTCGGCGTTGAAGGCCTGGTTGCAGGCGAGGTTGACGCCGAACCAGGGCTCGGCCATGCGGTGGGCATGCGCCAACGCCCGCTCCCGGTCCGGGAATTCGGCCGACCACTGGAGTACGGCGCTCTCCCGCGCCTCGGACTCGGACAGCTCCGGCCGACGGTCCGTCAACTCGCTCCAGCGGGCGAGGAGTTCGGGTGACTCGGCGAGCCGGGCACGGAAGTTGTGCCGGTAGGCGTCGTGCCAGTCGGCGTCCGGGCCGATTCCCGTGCCGCTCACATAGACGAGGGCGCGGACCCGCTCGGGACGGGCCAGCGCGTAGGACAGGGCCAGCTGCGCGCCCCAGGAGTGCCCGAGCAGGGTCATCCGCTCCAGGCCGAAGTGGGCCCGTACGGCGTCGAGATCGGCAACCGCCCGCTCGGTCGTCCAGGGGCCCTCGGACGGGGCCGAGCGGCCACAGCCGCGCTGGTCCCAGCGGATCACCGAGGCGGCGTCGCCGAGGAGTTCGGCGACGTCCTCGAACATGTCCCACAGGCCGGGTCCGCCGTGGCAGAGCACAAGTGGCTCCGCGCCGTGCCCGGTTCGGTGGGCCCACAGCGCGGTCCCGTCATCGGTCAGCACACGCTCCGTCCGGGTCATGGGCCGAAGTCTGCCCGGCCCACAACCCGTTGCGCGAGGGAGATCGTGAGGGAGATTCAGCCCATGTGCGGGTACGTGTAGTCGGTCGGGGCGACCAGCGTCTCCTTGATGGCCCGGGTCAGCGTCCAGCGCATCAGGTTCTGCGGGGCGCCCGCCTTGTCGTTGGTGCCGGAGGCCCGGCCGCCACCGAAGGGCTGCTGGCCGACGACCGCGCCCGTCGACTTGTCGTTGATGTAGAAGTTGCCGGCCGCGTAGCGCAGCTTCTCCATCGTGTACGCGGCTGCCGCGCGGTCCGCCGAGATCACCGAGCCCGTGAGCGCGTAGTCCGAGACCGACTCCATCTGGGCCAGCATCGTGTCGTACTGCTCGTCCTCGTAGACGTACACCGCGAGGAAGGGGCCGAAGTACTCCGTGGTGAAGACCTGGTTGGCCGGGTCCGTGCACTCCACGACCGTCGGGCGGACGAAGTAGCCGACCGAGTCGTCGTACGCGCCGCCCGCCACGATCGTGCAGGTCGGGTCGGTCTTCGCGCGGTCGATCGCGGCCTTGTTCTTGGCGAAGGCCCGCTCGTCGATCACCGCGCCGATGAAGTGGGTGAGGTCGGTGACGTCACCCATCGTCAACTGGTCGACCTCGGCGGCGAATTCCTCGCGGAAACCGTCGTTCCAGATCGACGCGGGGATGTAGGCGCGGGAGGTCGCGCTGCACTTCTGGCCCTGGTACTCGAAGGCACCGCGCGTGAGCGCCGTCTTCAGGACCGCCCGGTCCGCGCTCGGGTGGGCGACGACGAAGTCCTTGCCGCCGGTCTCGCCGACCAGACGCGGGTAGGAGCGGTACTTCTCGATGTTCGCGCCGATCGTCTTCCACAGGTACTGGAAGGTCTTCGTCGAGCCCGTGAAGTGGATGCCCGCCAAGTCCCGGTGTTCCAGGGCCACTTCGGAGACGTCGATGCCGTCACCGGTGACGAGGTTGATGACGCCCTTGGGCAGGCCCGCCTCCTCCAGCAACCGCATCAGGAGGACGGCCGAGTGGGTCTGGGTCGGGGACGGCTTCCAGACGACGACATTGCCCATGAGGGCGGGGGCGGTGGGCAGGTTGCCCGCGATCGCCGTGAAGTTGAAGGGGGTGATCGCGTAGACGAAGCCTTCGAGGGGGCGGTGGTCCAGGCGGTTCCAGACGCCCGGGGAGTTGGCGGGCGGCTGCTCGGCGAGCAGGTCTCGGGCGTACTTGACGTTGAAGCGCCAGAAGTCGATCAGCTCGCAGGAGGAGTCGATCTCGGCCTGCTGGGCGGTCTTCGACTGGCCGAGCATGGTGGACGCGGCGAGGGTCTCGCGCCAGGGTCCTGCGAGGAGTTCGGCGGCGCGCAGGATGATCGCGGCGCGGTCGTCGAACGCCATCGCGCGCCAGGCGGGCGCGGCGGCGAGGGCCGCGTCGATCGCGTCCTGGGCGTCCTGCTGGGTGGCGTTGGCGTAAGTGCCCAGGCGGGCCTTGTGGTTGTGCGGCTGTACGACGTCGACGCGGTCGCCGCCGCCCATGCGCCGTGCGCCGCCGATGGTCATCGTCAGGTCGACCGGGTTCTCGGCCAGCTCCTTCAACTTGGCTTCGAGCCGGGCGCGTTCGGGCGAACCGGGGGCGTAGCCGCGCACCGGCTCGTTGACGGGGGTGGGGACCTGGGTGACGGCGTCCATGGGTTCCGTGACTCCTTGAGGGGCGAGCGAGCGGGTGTTGTCGGGGGCCAATTCCCTTGGTCTCAGCCCTTGGTGAGAATCGAGCGACCGAAGAAGAGGAGGTTGGCGGGCCGTTCGGCCAGCCTCCGCATGAAGTAGCCGTACCAGTCCGTGCCGTAGGCCGTGTAGACGCGCATCCGGTGGCCTTCCGCCGCCAGGCGCAGGTGCTCCTCGCTCCTGATGCCGTACAGCATCTGGAACTCGTACTCGTCGAGCTTGCGGCTCGCGCGGCGGGCCAGTTCCTGGGCGATGGAGATCAGGCGGGGGTCGTGGGAGCCGATCATCGGGTAGCCCTCGCCCTCCATCAGGGTCCTCAGGACGCGGACGTACGCCTTGTCGGTCTCGGACTTCTGCTGGTAGGCGACCTCGGCGGGCTCCTTGTACGCGCCCTTCACCAGGCGTACGCGGCTACCGCTGTCGGCGAGGCGGCGGGCGTCGGACTCGGTGCGGTAGAGGTAGGCCTGGATGACGCAGCCGGTCTGCGGGAAGTCCTTGCGGAGTTCGTCGTGGATGGCGAACATCGAGTCCAGGGTGGTGTGGTCCTCCGCGTCCAGCGTGACCGACGTACCGATCGCCGCCGCCGCCTCGACGACGGGCCGGATGTTGGCGAGGGCCAGCTCGTGGCCGCCGGGCAGCGCCTGGCCGAAGAGCGACAGCTTCACGGACATCTCGGCCCTGGTACCCAGTTCCAGGTCCCCCAGGCGCTCGACCAGCTCCAGGTAGGCGTCCCTGGCGGCGGTGGCCTGTTCGGGAGTCGTGATGTCCTCGCCGACCACGTCCAGGGTGACTTCGAGGCCGTGGTCGGTGAGGTCCTGGACGATCGGGACGACGTCGTCGACCGTCTCGCCGGGGATGAAGCGGTCGACGACCGGCCTGGTCACCGGGGCGGCCGAGATCGCTCGGCGCAGCCGGTCGCTGCGCGAGGCGGCGAGAATCACGGGACCCAGCACGGGGCACCTCCACAAAGGCCGGTAAACGGAGAACCACCGTGAAACCTAGGGACTGCTCCGATCGTCTGCCATCGACAGCTGTCACGCATCCGTGCCACAGATCTCAGACAGATGTATGAAGGGGAGCGGGGAAAAGGGGAGAATGGGCGGGTGACCGCCGATGCCGCCTCCTCCCCCTCCCCCCACCACGCCGGTGACTACCAGGACCTGGTCGACGAGATCTCCGAGCTGCTCGGCGCCCCGGCGACCCTGGAGAACCGGGATTTCGAGCTGATCGCGTTCGGTACGTACGACAGCGAGGGCGAGCTGGACGAGTCGGCGCTGGACCCGGTGCGTACGCGCTCGATCCTGACCCGGCGTTCGACGACGGTGGTCCGGGAGTGGTTCGAGGGGTTCGGGATCACCCGGGCGACCGGGCCGGTCCGTATTCCGCCCACCCCGGAGGCGGGGGTCTACCGGGGACGGATCTGTCTCCCCGTACGCCATCGGGGTGTCGTCCTCGGCTATGTCTGGCTCCTGGACGACGATCCGGGGCCGTCGGAGGCGCAGCTGGCGACCGCCATGGAGGTGACGGCGCGGATCGGCGCGCTGCTGGCCGACGAGGCGCAGCACGGCGCCGATCTGACCCGGGAGCTGCGGGCCGTCCTCACCGCCGAGCGCGACTGGCAGCGGGACACGGCTGTCGCGGAACTCCGCTCGGCGCTCGGCACCCGGGCCGACGCCCCGCACACGCTGATCTGCGTGGCCCCCTGGCCGTCGCCCGACGCCCCCTCCGTCCGTACGGTGCAGGGCGCGACCGCCCTGTGCACGCTGCCGTGGGGCACCTCGGCCCAGTGTCTGGCGGTGCTGCTGCGGCTGCGCGCACCGGACTCCCCGGCGCCGGCGACGAACGCGGCCGGGCGGCTCCTGGAGCGGGCGGGTGAGCGGGGCGGGGCCGGTGTCGCGGCGGCCCGGGTCGGGCTGGCCGAGCTGGGGGCGGCCTGGCGGGAGGCGTCGGCCGCGGCGCGGGCGGTGGGCGCGGAGCCCAGGCTCGGGCCCGTCGCGCAGTGGCGGTCGATCGGCCCGTACCGCCTGCTGACGGCACTCCCGCCGGACGCGACCCACGACCCGGCGGTCACGCCCCTCCTCGTCCCCGCCCACCAGGAGCTGGCCCGCACGGCGGAGACGTATCTCGACTGCGCGGGCCAGGCGACGCGCACGGCGACGGAGCTGGGCATCCACCGCCAGACCCTCTACTACCGCCTGTCCCGCGTGGAGCGGCTGACGGGCCTGGACCTGGACGACGGCGAGGACCGGCTGCTGCTGCACATGGCGCTGAAGGGGGCGCGGCTCTGACGGTTCCGTCAGGAGTCGGCTTCCGTCAGGAGTCGGGATCCGTCAGGGGTCCAGGTCCGCGAAATGCTGGGCCACGTCGAAGTTGGCGATCAGGCGGGCCAGCCCCAGCGGGGTCTGTCCGCTCGTGTTCTCCGCCCTCGGGTCGGCGCCGCGCTCCCGGAGCAGGTGGATGAGGTCTCCCCTGCCCCGGGAGTTGAACACCGCGACGAACAGCGGGGTGTTCCCGTACCGGTTTCGCGCGTCGGTCTCCGCACCGGCGTCCAGCAGCAGCCGTACCGCCTCGGCGTGGCCCTCCTGTGCCGCCAGGTGCAACGGGGTGAAGCCGTCGCGGTCGGCGGCACCGGGGTCGGCGCCCGCGGCGATCAGCCGCTCGGCCTCGGCGAGGTCTCCGCGCGAGGCCGCGGTGTGGAGCGGGGTTCTGCCCTGACGGTCACGCGGATCACGGTTGCTCATACTTGTGACTCATATTGTTGGCGGGAAGTTCGATCTGGTAGTGGCTCGCCTTGTTCTCGAACTCGACGAACTGTTCGCGGGTCCAGCCCTGTTGCTGTGCCATGTCCCGGTTCTTCCAGTACTCGAGGCCCGGCTTGTGGCCGTAGTGGAAGGGTCCCTCGGCCGGAATGACCTGGCCGGTGTTCGGGTCGATGAAGTTGCCGTCGGCGTCCCGCACCGCCGCGTTCTGGATGTCCTGCTTGGTCGTCGAGCGGAGCTTGACGCGATCATACGTCGCGTCCGTGTCCGTGCGGTTGGGATCCGGCTGGAAGCGTCCGTCCGGGCCACGGGTGACGTTGCACGGTCCGGTGTTGTGGACGAGGACCGGGACGTCGCCGGCCAGCACGTAGTACGTGTGCAGCTCACCGACGGTGAGGTTGTGCACCCGCTCGTGCCGTGCCGTCCACGCCTGGACCGCCGTGACCTGGACATAGGTGCCCGCGCTCGTGCGCAGCAGCATCCCCGGCCGCAGGTCCTCGGCGTTCAGCCAGCGGCCGAGTGCCTCGACCCAGAAGGGGTGTTCGTCGGTGGCGGTGACGGGGGCCGTGCGGTCGCCCTTGTCGCCGTCCACGTCGACCGTGATCCTGACCAGGTTCTTCTCGCCCTCGCCCGCGATCAGGCGGGTGACCGGCTGGGCCTCGGTGCGGCCGGTCTCCGGGTCGGTGGCCAGGACCAGATCGCCCGCCCGTACGTCCTCGATGGGTTTCGCGGAACCGTCGGCCATGACGACCCCGCTGCCGGGCACGAAGCTGTTGCAGTCCCCCGGCTTGGTCTTCGCCAGGGAGCCGGCGGCGGTGTCGAGGGCGCCGTCCTGCTTGGCGACCCGGCGGTAGGCGTCGCCCGCCTTGTCGGCGAGGTAGGTGCCGACCCGGCCGACGGCCTTGACCTTGCCGAGCGCCACGTCGGCGGCCTTCTCGGCGAGGACCGGCGCCGCGTCCAGGGCCGCGTCGCCGAGGGTCTTGCGGCCGGCCGCGACATCCTGCGCGGTGTTGTAGACGGTCTGGCCCGCCTGGTAGGCGCTGTAGGCGGTCATGCCCCAACCGACCAGCTTGGCACCGGCGATGAGGACGGGGATGAAGACGATGTTGCCGTCCGGGTCGAGACTCCCGACCGGGTTTCCGTAGGCGTAGCCGTAGGAGTTGAGGTTGGCCGACCGGTAGACGCCCCCGTTTCCCTCGCCGTTGAGGTAGTCGCCCATGACCGGGTCGGGCGACTGCCACAGGCCGATCCGGGAGTCGTAGTAGCGGGCCCCGTGGTAGGTGTAGCCGGTCTCCTTGTCCAGTTCCTTGCCGGTGAACTGGTACGGGTTGTCGGCCCCCTTGTTCTCGTCGACCCAGACCTCGCCCGACGGGAAGTAGTCGAGGTGTTCGGAGATCCGGCCCTTCTCGTCCGTGCCGTACGACGTCGAGCCCAGGTGGTCGGCGTGGTAGTAGAACTGGTCCTTCTCGTAGAAGACGGCGGGCTTCACGGTCTTCGTGGCGATGCGGGTCGTGCCGATGAAGACGTGCTTGAACTCCTGGAGTCCGCGCGCCGAGTAGTTCTGGTTCGGGTAGAGGGTGGTCTGCGCGCCGTCCTTGACCACGCGCTCGCCGTCCGCGTCGTACAGGAAGCGGACGTTGGGCGACTTGCCGGGCTTGTCGCAGGACGACGGGTCCTGGTCGACCGTCTCGTACTTCCAGAAGTCGTGGACGCAGGCCAGCCGGTTCGCCTCGTCCCAGACCTGCTGGCGGCGCGGGTGCCCGAAGGTGTCGGAGTCGCTGTCGATCAGGTTGCCGTTGGCGTCGTACTTCAGGGACTCCTCGCCCACCCGTGAGGGCGCGTGCGGGCTCGGGCCCTTGTAGGCATAGCCGTTGGTGTAGGTCGTCGCCTTCTGGACGTGTTCGAAGTCGCCGTCCCCGTACACGATGGCGTGCCGTTGCGCCTTGCCGGTGATGTTGTGGATCGTGTCGTACGTCGTCGACACCGAGTAGGTGTCGGACTTCTTCTTCGCGAAGTCGTACGCGCCGGTCGCCTTCGTCAGCCGGTACAGGTTGTCGTACTCGTACGTCTGGACGGTCGGACCACTCGCCTCCGAACCGCTCGTGACGGGCTCGGTCGCGTTCTCCTGGCGGGTGAGGTTGCCGACCGCGTCGTAGGCGTAGGCCAGGTTCTGGAACGAATCGCCCTTCGGCAGCGTCGAGTTGAGCGCCGCGAGACGCCGGTCCTCCGCGTCGTAGGTGTAGTTCGTCGCCGTGCCGTTGCCCAGCTCGACGCGGGTCCGCTGGCCGAACTTGTCGTAGTCAAGCGAGGTCAGGTAGTCGTAACTGTGGTGCTTCTTGGTGCCGGTGGCCGCGGTGACCTGGCCGCCGCTGTCGTAGGTGTACGCCAGCCGCTCGCCGTCCGGGTAGGTCAGCGACAGGACCCGGCCGAAGCTGTCGTAGCGGTAGCCGGTGGTGAAGACGCTGGTCGTGTGGAGGGGGCCCGGCAGGGTGCGGGTCTCCTCGACGACCTCGCCGAGGGGGCCGTACTCCCGCTTCACCACGCCCGCCGCGTCCTCGATCTTCGTCAGCCGGCCGGCGGCGTTGTGCTTGGCGCCCGGATCGCCGTACGTGTAGCGGACGTTGTTGTCCTTGAAGACCGGGTACCTGACCTCCTCCAGCCGGTTGAAGTCGTACTTGTACTCGATCGCCTTGTGCTTCTTGGCGAGGTTCGCGGTGATCGTGCGGACGACGTTGCCCGCCGGGTCGTAGACCGTCGTGGTGCGGCCCGTGTCCGGGGTGTCGACGGCCGTGCGGCGGCCGAAGTCGTCGTACTCGCTCCTCGTCGTGTTGTTCCTGTTGTCCCTGACCTTCGTCAACTGGCCCAGGGCGTCGTACTCGTAGGACGTCCAGATCGGCGCGTCGTCCTTCTTCGCGCCCGGTTCGCGTACGGCGGTCTTCTGCTGCCGTACGTCCGTGTAGGCGCTGGTCCGGTTCTCCTTGGCGTCGGTCGCGACCGTCTCGAACCGGGTCTCGCCCGACCGGTCGGTGCCGAAGCCGTACCGCTGGGTGGAGACGGTGCCGTCCGGCAGCTCCGTGCGCAGCGGGCGGTCCAGGATGTCGTAGGCGACCGTGGTCGGGCGGACGGTGTCGACGGCCGGGTTGTACGCGGTGTCGGCGTCGCCCTTCGGTTCGGTGACCGGGTAGTACTGCCGGACCGCGCGGCCCAGGGCGTCGTAGACGGTGCGGCCGGAGACCGTCATGACGTCCTTGCCGGCGACCTCCGCGTCCTTCTTCGTCTGGACGACGCGGCCGAGGCCGTCGGTGAAGGTGACGGTGTCGATCGTGTCGCCCTTGACCTTGCCGTCCGAGTCGCGGTCGAGGTGGCGGGTGACCGCGTACGGGACCTCCGCGTCGGGCCGGTAGGCGAAGGCGATCGTCGGGCGGTCCGCCTTGTGGTCGTGCGGTCCTGTCACCGAGGTGACCCGGCCGACCTGGTCGTAAGTCGTGCCGACCCGCTGCTCGTTGATGTCCACGGACTCGGTCTGGACGCCGAACCTGAGGTCGTACGAGCCTGTCGAGCGGTAGCCGAAGCTGTCCTTCGTCGAGGTGACGTAGGTGCCCGTCGGCTCGTCGTACCCGTAGCTCAGCCGGTAGCGGTCGCCCCGGTGATTCTCCGGCTCCTGGACCGACTTCAGGGTGCCGGTGTCGTGGTACTCGAGATCGGTCACCGCCTCGGTGCCGTCGGCCAGTCGGGCGGTGTGGCGGGTGATGTCGCCCGTCGCGCAGTCCACCTCGGACTCGCGCGAACGCCTCCGCTCACCGCCGCCGAAGACCTCCACGGCCCGGGCGACGCCGACGATGTGGGTGTCGGCGCACTCGGTGTACCGGGTCCGCGTCACCAGGTCGTCGGCGGCGCCCGCCTCGCCGTGGTCGATGGTGCGGACGACGTTGCCGAGTTCGTCGTACGACAGCTCGACGGAGGTGCTCTGGCCGGGTTCCGCCTCGCCCTCGTACCAGCGGGACTCCGTCCTCACCAGCTGCGGGAAGAGCGTGGCGCCGGTGGAGCCGCCGTCGGCGGGCTCGCCGGTGGCGACATCGCGCAGGGCGTAGGTGTTGCGGGTCTCGGTGAACAGGGCGCCCGAACTGTCCGCCACCGTCTGGCTCTTGACCAGGCCGCGCGTGTAGTGGCTGCCGGTCTCGTACCGCGTGGTGGAGGCGCGCAGCTCGTCCTGGGTGGTGGTGACGGTGCCGTAGCCGCGGAACTCGCGCTCCAGCCGGTCGTAGGCGCCGTCCTGGTAGGTGAAGGCCAGCGACTGGGTGTCGGGGCCGTCCCCTGCCAGGTTGTCGTGGACCTTCGCGCCGCTGAGCAGCCAGCGGGTGCCGGGCTGGTCGTAGGTGTTGCCGTCGCGCGAGTAGTCGAGGTCGATGCGCGAACCCAGCGGCCGGGCAACGGACTTGAGGAGGTTGGTACGGCCGGTGCGGTTGGCGGCGACCGTCAACTGGCTGTCGTTCGTGGAGGCGAGGTGGTCGGCGAGGCCGTCGCCGTCGATGTCGCGCAGCATCTGCTCGGCGCGCGAGGCGCCGGTGGAGACGTTGGCGCCCGGGTTGACGATGATGCAGCCGGTGATGAACAGCGGGCAGAAGGGCACGGTGAAGTAGGCGCCGCCGCCCAGACGGGCGTTGGAGTCCTCGTTGATGCCGTTGAGGCTGCCGTTGAAGGGCACCGGCTCGGCGAACCCGGACCCGGTGTTGAGGGCGACCCGGATCGGGTTGCCGGTGAGGACGCGGTCGGCGCGGCCGTCGCCGTTGACGTCGACCAGGGAGTTCTTGGTGGACGACGTGGTCTGGTCGAAGGAGGCGCCGCCGCCGAAGGCGTAGAAGTCGGTGCTGAAGCCGATGTTGAGGCCCGAGCTTGAGCTGGTGCCCTCGTTGAGCTTGCCGCCGGGCCAGGGTTCGGCGGCGGCGAAGCGGTAGCCGAGGTTGAGGGCGGCACGGCCGTCCTCGTACACGCGGTCGGGCAGTCCGTCGCCGTTGATGTCGAGCAGGTCGAAGCGGCCGTCGGACTTGCCGGTGCCGAGGTTGCCGCCGACCCCCAGCGGGGGCATGTCGTTGCCCGAGGTCGAGGTGTTGGCGGTGCCGCCCGCGGGCGGGGCGGCATGGCCCCGGCCGGTGGTGATGGTGCGGGCCGCGCTGCCCGCGCTGGCGTTGCCGGTGACGTTCTCCGACTCGCGCACGGAACCGCCGGGCACGCTGCCCCTGGTGGCGCCGAGGACACCGGTCGGGTCGGTGTACTGCACGCCGCCCGCGCCGACGACGTCGGGATAGCCGTCGCCGTTCATGTCAAGGTAGTCGAGGACGCCCTGGGAGGTGCCCCGGGCGACACTGCCGCCGACGCTGCCCACGGGCCCGCCGAGCGACCCGGTCAGCGATATCTGCTTCGACTCGGAGATGCGGGGCACGGCCTGCACGGAGGCCAGCGCGGCTGCAGTGGGCAGGCCGATGGTCTGGCCGCCGTAGCGCGAACTGGCGACCTTCCCGCCGGCCACCCACACGTCACCCGAGGACCAACGCCCGCGCGCCGGCTCCGGGGTGAACGGCACGACGTCCGGCGGGGTGACCCTCGGGTCCTGCTCGAACTCCTCGCGGTCCCGCTCCGGGTCCACGTCCTCGGGCAGCCGCGAGGGGATGGTCTCGCCGGTCAAGTCGGCCTGGCGGACGGGCTGTTCGGCGCGGTCGCCGTTGCCGTTGTAGCCGACGGCGGACCAGCCCCGGTACGGGCGGGCGAAGACGCCCTCGGTGATCCGGGTGTGCACGGTCGCGGCGACCGGGTTGTCCGTGTCGCCGTTGACGGTGACCTGCGCCGAGGTGACACCGGTGCCGGTGACGTCGAAGTACAGGTCGTCGCCCGGTTCGGCGGCCACCTGGAACGACGGTTCCTCGGTGCCCGGTCGGACGGTCCGCTTCGCGAGCAGCGCGCCGTGCTTCTTGACGGTGAGGACCACGGTGTCGGCGTCGCCCTCGATACGCGGGGTGACGGTGAGCGGGCCGCCGGGGGCGGTGTAGGCGCGCTGGACGGCGCCGCCGGTGGCGTAGGTGTCGATGTCGTACGGCGGGCTGAAGCTCTGCTCGCCCTCGACGCCCTCGGTGTACTCGGCCAGGGGCGCCCACTCCACCTTGCCGACGTCGACCGGCGAGTCCGCCTTGATCCGCCAGGACAGCTTCTGCCCCTTGGTGACGGTGACCGAGGTGTCGACGGGGAAGGTGCCGGTGTCGGCGGCGTCGATGGTCCGCTCGACCACCGGGTCGTCGTCGCGGGTGATCAGGACGGTGATGTCGTCGGTGAGGGCCGCCGTCTTCGTCACGTCACCGGTCAGCCGCAGGGTGCCCGCGACGGGCGCCTCGATACTGCCCGCGCGCCCGGCGAGGGTGAAGTCGCCGGAAGCCCGGTAGGCGTGCAGGGCAAGGCCGTTGGCGTCGGTCGCCGCGAAGCCGGTGTAGGTGATCGCCGGGTCCCACGCGACCTGGTCGGCGGCGCCGTCGAACACGGACCCGACCCGGAAGTACAGCTGGTCGCCCCGCTTCACCTCGATGGCGTCGATGCCCTCGGGGACGCGCTCGGTGCGGTCGTTCTCCGCGATCCGGGCCGACCACAGCTCCCGGTCCTCGTGCTGCACGGCGACCCGCACACCGTCCGGATCGGCGAACTCGGGCAGCGCGGCGGCGACTTCCTCCAGGGCCACCCCACCGGTGACGGCCACGGTCCCGTCGTACGGCGCCGTCCATCTGCGCACCGAGTCGACCAGCGGGAAGGAGGCGATACGACGCTCCCGCTCGGCGGCGAGGTCGGGCAGGGCGCCCGCCACGTCGACCGTGCCGGTGCCGATCGGGGCGGGGGTGTCGGCGGCCGACCCGTAGGTCACCTCGCCGTCGGTGCCGACCCGGCCGAACAGCACCGAGGAGCCGTTGACGAGGTCGACCACGCCGTCGGCGTTGACGTCGGCGAAGTAGCGCCGGGTGGTGGAGACGGTGCTGACGTAGTCGAGCTGCTGGGCGCCCGCGAGATAGCTCTCGATGCCGGCGGTACGGCTGCTGGCGGACTCCCGGAACAGGCCGGGCAGGTTGTGCAGCGCGGTCACGGACTCGGCGAACCTGGGCCGGCCGCCGGGACGGGACAGGTTCTTGCGGAAGACGTAGCCGGAGCCGCGCTCGAAGACCTTGTCGGGCAGGTTGTCGCCGTCCACGTCCAGCAGGGCCAGCAGCCCCTCGTCGGTGGACCGGCTGTAGCCCGCCTTGACCCCGACGGACCCGCTCTTCGAGGGCCGCGCGCCGAAGCCGACGTACAGATGCCCGCCCGCGCCGGTGGAGGTGTTGCCGTTGAGGGCTCCGGCCTCCCCGGCGCCCGAACGCACGCCGTTCACCCGGCTGTTGCGCACATTGTCGTCCGGCGAGGACCAGTCGACCCGCGCGAACGCGTCGTAGGCGCCGTCGGCGTCCCGGATGTCGTCGTAGTACGAGAACTCGTGCTCGGTGAAGACCCGCCCCTCGGCGTCGAGTTGGCCGATCGACTTGAGCAGCGTCTTGTGGAACGCGCCTTCCTGGTACGTGAGTTCGTAGCCGCGCACCAGCTCGTCCCGGAACCGCACCTCGACCCGGCGCAGCAGATCGGCGGTGACCCGCTTGAAGCCGCCGCGCGCGTCGATGGACACGTCCGGGCGGCGCTCCTCGGCCAGTTCACGGTCCCGGACGAAGGTCACGGTGTACGGGCCGTCGGTGTCGCCGTGCCCGGTGTACGCGATCTTCTTGACGTACAGCTCGCGGCCCGCGACCGTCCCGCCGGCCACGCCCGCGTCCTCGACCGTGGCGTAGTCGTAGCGCACGGTGTTGGCGTGCGGGTCGCGGACCTCGCGCAGCGCCCAGGAGAAGATCCGGCCCTCGTCGTCGGTGAGGACGGCGCCCTCGCCGCCGTAGACATAGCGGACCCCGGACTTGTCGGTGACCTCCCAGCCGTACGTCTTGGGCGAGTCACCGGTGCGGACGATGCGGGCGAAGCCACCCTCCACCCGGGTGTGGAAGACCTTGTCGCCCTCGCTTCGCGGCTGCGGCTCGGACCGGTGCGCGACCGGGGTGAGCTGCTCGCCGCCGAGGACGTACGTCTCGGTCTCGCGGGCGGCGTCGTAGCGCGGGACGCCCCAGCGGGTGTCGACGGAGACGGACGGCGCGGCCAGTTCCCACCCGCTGCCCAGCCAACTGCCGGTACCTGCCGAGGAGTAGCCGATGGAGAGGGAGGGCGCGAGCCCTGCCCGGCCGCCCGGCAGCTCCAGCGGATAGGCGAGCCGGGCGTCGCCCTGGTTGTTGGGGGCCGGGGCGGAGATCTGGTTGACACCGGTGGCCGGGTCGGCGGCCTGGATGCCCTTGAGCTGGTTCGGGTCGTTGCTGATCTGCTCGGGGCCCTCGGGCGCGGTGACGGTCGCGTTCACCATGTCGGTGAAGTGGTTCGTCCGCGAGACGACGACCTGCTTCTCCTCGTCGACCGCGATCCGCTCCAGCGGCTGCCAGCAGTCGGCCGCCTCGTCGAAGTAGAAGGTCCGCACGTCGTTCGGGGTGAGCCCGGCCGTCTTCACCGCGTCCGGGTCGTACGGCAGGGTCACCGTGAGGTCGGTCTCGAAGGTGTGCGGGGTCGGGGTGAACCGGTAACCGCGTGGCCCCGCCGTCATGTTGTCCATGCCGGAGCCGAGGCTCGGCAGGCTGCTCTCGGTCAGCGGCTGGACGCCGATCTCGGTCGGCCGGTCCACCGCCTCCGGCGCCAGCGCCGCCTCGGCGCCGTCCCGCGCGACGACCTTGGTGACGCCGGTGCCCGGGACCACCCACTCCGTCGTCACCGGCGCGGACTCGGCGGCGATCGGCCCCTTCTCCGTCGCCTCCGAGCCGGGAACACAGCCGCCCAGCGGCTGCGCGTCGGCCACGGGCACGGGGTCGTCGACGGCCCGCCAACCGCTGCCGGAGAGCAGCGAGACCAGCAGGGCGATGCCCAGCAGCAGCGGAATAAAGCGTCTGTGTCCCCACACCCGACCGGCCATGACCAGCCCCGACCCTTCGCAGCAACAGCGAACTCGGAAGTTGTCCGTGCACACAACCCACACACAGGCCACACCTAACGCACACGAATCCTGCTGGGTGGCATGCACGCGCCACTAGTAAAGAACCCGTCAACTCTGCTCGACGGAGAACGGTGGCGGCCCGGGCGGGCAACGCGGAAGAACGGGAGGTCACTTGAAAATGGAAGGTTCAGCGGACGTCCGCCGGACGTGGCGCGAAACGCACGCGGGTCACTTACGACTGTCGGCGGCGGCCCCGATCACCCGCCGCAGCCCCTCGGTGAGCTGGTCGGCGGTCGGCGCGGTGGCGGGATCGAAGACGTACTGGCAGATGAGCCCGGTCATCAGGGTGTTGTAGAACTGCCCGACGGAGTCCACGTCCTCCTCCCGGACGTCCTCCTCGACCCCGCCGAGGAACAGCGGAATGATCCCGCGCCCGGCCTCGCGCTGGGCCTGCGCCAAGTGGTCGCGAACGGTGGGCAGTTGGTCCCCCATGGCGACGATCTCCACACTCAGCCGCCACAGCGAACCGGGCCCCCGCATGGTGCGGATGATGTTCGCCCAGACCTCCTGGAACCGGTCGAGCGAACCGGCCTCGGTCTCGCCGGCCGTCCCCACGGCGGGCGTGAAGTCGTCGGAGAGCTGCTCCACCAGGGCGACGTAGGCCTCGGCGAGGAGCTTGTCCTTCGAGCCGTAGTGATAGCCGATCGACGCCAGGTTGGTCCCCGACTCCCTGACGATGTCGCGCGCGGTCGTGCGCACGAAGCCCTTCTCCAGCAGGCAGCGCTTGGCGCCTTCGAGCAGATCCTCACGGTGTCCCATGCGCACACCCTATCTAGACAAGCGATTTATACGACCGTCATAGACAGTTGTTTTATACGCTTGTACAGTCACCGCCATGACGAACACGCCGAACGTGACGAACACCGAGAACACGACGAACGCGCCGCCGGAAACCCGTGCGGGCCGCCGCGAATGGACGGCCCTCGGCGTCCTGATGCTCCCGCTGCTGCTGGTCTCGATGGACGTCTCCGTCCTCTACTTCGCGGTCCCCGCGATCAGCGCGGACCTGGAGCCGACCGGCACCCAGCAGCTCTGGATCTTCGACATCTACGCCTTCGTCCTGGCGGGCCTGCTGATGACGATGGGCTCGCTGGGCGACCGCATAGGCCGCCGCAGGCTCCTCCTGACGGGCGCCGCGGCTTTCGGCGCGGGCTCGCTCCTGGCCGCCTACGCGGACAGCGCCGGGACCCTGATCGCGGCCCGCGCGGTCCTCGGCATAGGCGGCGCGACCCTGATGCCGTCGACGATGGCCCTGATCCGCACGATGTTCCGCGACCCCGGCCAGCGCGCGAAGGCGATCAGCCTGTGGTCCGGGGTGATGACCGGCGGGGTCGCCCTCGGCTCGGTGCTGAGCGGGCTGCTGGTCGAGTACTTCTGGTGGGGTTCGGTCTTCCTGGTCAACCTGCCCGCGATGGCGCTGCTTCTGGTCCTGGGCCCGACCCTGCTCCCCGAGTCGAGGTCCGAGAACCCCGGCCGCTTCGACCTCCTGAGCGTGCCCCTGTCGATGGCGGCGGTCCTCCCCGTGATCTACGGGCTGAAGGAGATCCCGTCGGAGGGCTGGCACGCGGAGTACGTCGTCTCGGTCACCGTCGGCC
The DNA here is from genome assembly GCF_002954775.1 of Streptomyces geranii. Taxonomy (GTDB): domain Bacteria; phylum Actinomycetota; class Actinomycetes; order Streptomycetales; family Streptomycetaceae; genus Streptomyces; species Streptomyces geranii. The sequence goes on along the minus strand of NZ_PJME01000009.1, from coordinate 170,597 downwards.
TGTTCTTCGCGTACCTCTTCGTCCAGCGGCAGCGCACTGCGGCCTCACCGCTGATCTCCCCCGCACTGTTCCGGGGCCGGGGCTTCGCCCCCGCGGTCGCCCTGAACCTGGTCTCGGCGTTCGGGATGATGGGCTCGGCGTACTTCACCACGCAGTATCTGCAGTCGGTGCTGGGCAAGAGTTCGCTGGAGGCCGCGTTGTGGGGGCTGCTGCCGACGGTGCTCGTCGGGGTGGCCGCACCGGTCTCCGCCGCCCTGGTCCGGCGGGGCGTGCCGCGCGCCCACGTGGTCGCGGGCGGCTTCGTGATCGCGGCCTGCGGATACGGCCTGCTGGCGTTGGTCGGCACGGACTCGCTGTGGCTGGTCCTGGCGGGCGCGGGCGTCCTCGCGGCCGGCATCGTCACCGTGATGTCGCAGCTGATGGACCTGGGGCTGAGCAGCGCGCCGGTGGAGCGGGCGGGCGCGGCGTCGTCCCTGCTGGAGACGGGCGCGGAGTTCGGTGGTGCGCTGGGGATGGCCGTACTGGGCTCGATCGGTACGGCGGTCTACCGCCACGGGATGCCTGCCTCGGCGCCCGCGCAGGCCCTGGAGACGCTGGGTGGGGCGTTGGCGGTGGCGCGGGGGCTTCCGGTGCGGGTGGGGGACGCGCTGGTGGTCGCGGCGCGGGAGGCGTACGTGGACGGGATGCGGGGGGCTGCTGTCGCGGGGGTGGTGGTGTTGCTGGGGGCGGCGGTGGTGGCGGTTCGTCTGAAGTCGCCGGAGGGGTGAGGGGGCTTGGCGGGTCTGTACCCATCCCTTCCTGGGGGGTGCCGGACGGACCAAGGGGTTTCGGCCTGGCTGGGGGTCTGGGGGCGGCAGCCCCCAGACCGACAGTCACCCTCAGACCAGGTTCACCGAGCGCGCGGACGTCGCGCCGATCTCCTCCGCGACCTCCGCCAGAACACCCGGCTCGACCGTGTCGTCCACGGTCAGGACAGCCAGCGCCTCGCCGCCCGCCACCGAGCGGGACACCTGCATCCCGGCGATGTTGATGCCCGCCTCGCCGAAGACTCGTCCCACCGTGCCGACGACGCCGGGGCGGTCGACGTACCGGAGGACGACCATGTGGTCGGCGAGGGCGAGGTCGACGTCGTACTCGCCGACCGCGACGATCTTCTGGTGGTTCTTCGGACCGGCGAGCGTGCCGGAGACCGACACCTCCTCACCGGTACCGAGCGTGCCGCGCACGGTCACGACGTTGCGGTGGTCGGCCGACTCCGAGCTGGTCGTGAGCCGAACCTCCACGCCGCGCTCCTGGGCGAACAGCGGGGCGTTGACGTACGACACCGTCTCGTCGACGACGTCCTCGAACACGCCCTTGAGCGCGGAGAGTTCGAGCACCTTGACGTCGTGCTGGGTGATCTCGCCGTACACCTCGACGTCGAGGCGGACCGCGACCTCGCCCGCGAGCGCGGTGAAGATGCGGCCGAGCTTCTCGGCGAGCGGCAGACCCGGCTTGACGTCCTCGGCGATGACACCGCCCTGGACGTTGACCGCGTCCGGGACCAGCTCACCGGCGAGGGCCAGACGCACGGAACGGGCGACGGCGATGCCCGCCTTCTCCTGCGCCTCGTCCGTCGAAGCACCGAGGTGCGGGGTGCAGACGACCTGGTCCAGCTCGAACAGCGGGGAGTCCGTGCAGGGCTCCTTCGCGTACACGTCGAGACCGGCGCCCGCGACCCGGCCCTCCTTGAGCGCCGAGTACAGCGCCTCCTCGTCGACGATCCCGCCACGCGCGGCGTTCACGATCCGGACGTTCGGCTTGACCTTGTGCAGCGCCTCGTCACCGATGAGACCGAGGGTCTCGGGGGTCTTCGGCAGGTGGACGGTGATGAAGTCGGAGACTTCGAGCAGCTCGTCCAGCGACAGGACCTTCACACCCATCTGCGCGGCTCGCGCGGGCTGGATGTAGGGGTCGTACGCGACGACCTTCATCCCGAACGCCGACATGCGCTGCGCGACGAGCGCGCCGATCCGGCCGAGACCGACGACACCGAGGGTCTTCTCGGCCAGCTCGACGCCGGTGTACTTGTTGCGCTTCCACTCGCCGTTCTTGAGCGCGGTGTTGGCCTGCGGGATGTGGCGCGCGGTGGCCAGCAGCAGACCGCAGGCCAGCTCGGCGGCGGTGACGATGTTGGAGGTGGGGGCGTTGACGACCATCACGCCGGCCTTGGTGGCGGCGGAGACGTCCACGTTGTCGAGGCCGACGCCGGCTCGTGCGACGACCTTCAACTTCCGGGCGGCGGCGACCGCTTCCGCGTCGACCTTGGTGGCCGAGCGGATCAGGATCGCGTCGACGTCGGCGATGGCGGGGAGCAGTTCGGCTCGGTCCGCTCCGTTGCAGTGCCGGATCTCGAAGTCCGGGCCGAGCGCGTCGACGGTCGCGGGCGACAGCTCTTCAGCGATGAGTACGACAGGTTTCGAGCTCACGTGAGTCCTCACTCAGTCCTTTGCGGACGGCCGTCCCGACGGCCGCAGGCGGTGTGGAGGGGGAAGTGGCGCCGGGGAATTTCAGGTGTGCTCCCGCGTTGGTCGGTGCGTGCTCTCGGCGCGCCGGGTGGAGGTCCTCGTAGCGGAGCTACCAGGGCCTTCGGTCGGTGCGGCGAGAGTGCGTGCCGGGCGGCGTGGGGGCGTGCCTGAAATTCCCCGGTGTCGCTTAGCCGCGTGGAAGACGCACGACGCTGTGGGCCTGACGCGAATGTAGTACGGCAGTGTAGTGGCGCGGCGAGGCCGTTCTCCCGCCTGCGCGGAAGGATCACTCATCCGTGGTGGACACCGCGAACGAGGCCTTGCCCGGGTTCGGCAATGGGGCCGCAGCATGCGCCACGGCCCCATCCCTCAAGGCTTACGCCTCGTCGTTGACCCAGGACATGAGCTTGCGCAGCTCCTTGCCCGTGGTCTCCAGGAGGCTCTGCTCGTCCTGCTGCTTGTACTCGTTGTACTTCTTCAGACCGCCGTGGTACTCGGCCATCCACTCACGCGCGAAGGTGCCGTCCTGGATCTCGGCGAGGACCTTCTTCATCTCGGCCTTGGTGGCGTCCGTGATGATGCGGGGACCGGTGACGTAGTCGCCCCACTCGGCGGTCTCGGAGACGCTCCAGCGCATCTTCTCCAGGCCGCCCTCGTACATCAGGTCGACGATCAGCTTCAGCTCGTGCAGGCACTCGAAGTACGCGATCTCCGGCTGGTAGCCGGCCTCGGTCAGCGTCTCGAAACCGGCCTTGACCAGCGCGGCCGTACCACCGCAGAGCACGGCCTGCTCACCGAACAGGTCGGTCTCGGTCTCCTCGGTGAACGTCGTCTTGATGACGCCGGCGCGGGTGCCGCCGATGCCCTTGGCGTACGACAGGGCCAGCGCGAAGGCGTTGCCGGTGGAGTCCTGCTCGACGGCCGCGATACACGGAACGCCGCGGCCCTCCTCGTACTGGCGGCGGACGAGGTGGCCCGGGCCCTTGGGGGCGACCATGCAGACGTCGATGCCGGCCGGGGGCTTGATGAAGTCGAAGCGGATGTTCAGGCCGTGGCCGAAGAACAGCGCGTCGCCCTGGTTGAGGTTGTCCTTGATGGACTCCTCGTAGACCTGGGCCTGGATCGGGTCCGGGACGAGGATCATGATGACGTCGGCCTCGGCGGCGGCCTCGGCGGGGGTCACCACGCGCAGGCCCTGCTCCTCGGCCTTCGCCTTGGACTTGGAGCCCTCGTGCAGACCGACACGGACGTCGACACCAGAGTCACGGAGCGACAGCGCGTGGGCGTGGCCCTGGCTGCCGTAACCGATGACCGCGACCTTGCGGCCCTGGATGATGGACAGGTCGGCGTCGGCGTCGTAGAACAGCTCGGCCACTTTGGGTTCTCTCCTTGAGTGCAGGTGTTGCGTCCCACCGTATGACGGCGGGGGGAAGCGAAGTTTCGGGGTCTCGGTATACGGGCGGCCGGTGTCACCCGACCGCCCGGTTCAGCCGGTCTTGAAGCCGGACCGGAAGCTGGTCAGGCCGACCGGTCGAGGGCCCGCAGCGAGCGGTCGGTGATCGAGCGCGCGCCGCGTCCGATCGCGATCGTGCCGGACTGCACCAGTTCCTTGATGCCGTACGGCTCCAGCATCTTGAGCATCGCCGACAGCTTGTCGCTGCTGCCGGTGGCCTCGATGGTGACGGCCTCCGGGGAGACGTCTACCGTCTTGGCGCGGAAGAGCTGGACGATCTCGACGATCTGGGAGCGCGTCTCGTTGTCCGCGCGCACCTTCACCAGAACGAGTTCGCGCTGCACCGCCGAGCCGGATTCCAGCTCGACGATCTTCAGCACGTTGACGAGCTTGTTGAGCTGCTTGGTCACCTGTTCGAGGGGGAGTTCCTCGATCACGTTGACGACGATGGTGATGCGGGAGATCTCGGGGTGCTCGGTCACGCCGACGGCGAGCGAGTCGATGTTGAAACCGCGCCGGGAGAACAGGGCCGTGATCCGGGCGAGGACACCGGGCTTGTTCTCGACGAGGACGGAGAGGGTGTGCTTGGACATGTCTCTTTACGTCTCTCTCGCTCAGTCGTCTTCGTTGTCGCCGAAGTCGGGGCGGACGTCCCGGGCGGCCAGGATCTCGTCGTTGGAGGTGCCGGCGGCGACCATCGGCCACACCATGGCGTCCTCGTGGACGATGAAGTCGATCACGACAGGGCGGTCGTTGATCGAGTTCGCCTCCTCGATGACCTTGTCGAGGTCGTCGGGGGACTCGCAGCGGATCGCGTAGCAGCCCATCGCCTCCGACAGCTTCACGAAGTCGGGGACGCGGGTGCCCTTGGCGTTCGGATTGACGTCACCCGGACCCGAGTGCAGCACGGTGTTGCTGTACCGCTGGTTGTAGAACAGGGTCTGCCACTGGCGGACCATCCCGAGGGCGCCGTTGTTGATGATGGCGACCTTGATCGGGATGTTGTTGAGTGCGCAGGTGGTGAGTTCCTGGTTGGTCATCTGGAAGCAGCCGTCGCCGTCGATCGCCCAGACCGTACGGTCCGGGGCACCGGCCTTGGCGCCCATCGCGGCCGGGACCGCGTACCCCATCGTCCCGGCGCCACCGGAGTTCAGCCAGGTCGCGGGCTTCTCGTACTGGATGTAGTGCGCGGCCCACATCTGGTGCTGGCCGACGCCCGCCGCGAAGATCGTGCCCTCGGGGGCGAGCTGTCCGATGCGCTCGATGACCTGCTGCGGGGAGAGCGAGCCGTTGTCGGGCTGCTCGTAGCCGAGCGGGTACGTCTCGCGCCAGCGATTGAGGTCCTTCCACCAGGCGGTGTAGTCACCGGTCTGGCCCTCGCTGTGCTCCTTCTGCACGGCCTGGACCAGGTCGGCGATGACCTCGCGGGCGTCCCCGACGATCGGGACGTCGGCGGCGCGGTTCTTGCCGATCTCCGCCGGGTCGATGTCGGCGTGGACGATCTTGGCGTGCGGGGCGAAGCTGGAGAGCTTGCCGGTGACGCGGTCGTCGAAGCGGGCTCCGAGGGCGACGATCAGGTCGGCCTTCTGCAGCGCGGTGACGGCGGTGACCGCACCGTGCATGCCCGGCATTCCCACGTGCAGCGGGTGGCTGTCGGGGAATGCGCCGAGCGCCATCAGGGTGGTGGTGACGGGCGCTCCGGTGAGTTCTGCGAGGACCTTCAGCTCGGCGGTGGCCTGGGCCTTGATGACCCCGCCGCCGACGTAGAGGACCGGCCGCTTGGCGGCGGTGATCAGCTTGGCGGCCTCGCGGATCTGCTTGGCGTGCGGCTTGGTCACCGGACGGTAGCCGGGCAGGTCGGCGGCCGGCGGCCACTGGAAGACCGTCTGGGCCTGGAGGGCGTCCTTGGCGATGTCGACCAGGACCGGCCCGGGACGGCCCGTGGAGGCGATGTGGAATGCCTCCGCGATCGTCTTCGGGATGTCCTCGGCCTTGGTGACCAGGAAGTTGTGCTTGGTGATCGGCATCGTGATGCCGACGATGTCCGCCTCCTGGAAGGCGTCCGTGCCGATGGCCTTCGACGCGACCTGCCCGGTGATCGCCACGAGCGGCACCGAGTCCATGTGCGCGTCGGCGATCGGGGTCACCAGGTTGGTGGCGCCGGGTCCGCTGGTCGCCATGCAGACGCCGACCTTGCCGGTGGCCTGCGCGTAACCGGTGGCCGCGTGTCCCGCGCCCTGCTCGTGCCGCACGAGCACGTGCCGCACCCGCGTGGAGTCCATCAGCGGGTCGTAGGCGGGAAGGATCGCACCGCCGGGAATGCCGAATACCGTCTCGGCCCCGACCTCCTCAAGCGAGCGGATGAGGGACTTCGCACCCGTGACGTGCTCGGGGGCGGACTGCTGTCCTCCGGAACGGGGCCGCGGCTGCGGGTGATGGGCCCCGGTGGCCTGCTCGGTCATCGGCATTCTCTTCTCGATGCTGAGGGTTTTTGCGTGTTCTGTGCGGTGTGCGTTGCTTTTTTGTCGCGGTCCGACTGGTGTCGGTGCAACAAAAAACCCCTCGTGCCGTGAGGCAAGCGAGGGGAGCGCGCCGGGTGCGGTCGCTGGGAGTTCCGGGTCCGTCCGAAACGTTCACCAGCGTCAGCCGACGCGCTTTCCAAGTACGAGAATTCGGGTGCGCATGGGGTCGACCCTCCCCCCGGCACGCACCGACTGTCAAGTGGGTGGGACGGGAGTCTCATTATGTGAGCGGAGGGCGGTTCCACCCCCGAGAACGGCGGGCACACCTGTACTTGTGTACACCCCGGAGCCCCCACCCGCGAACGCGGGCTCGGCCGGACCGTTGGGCACGGGATAGCGGCCGGTGGACAGGGCCCGGCGCAGCCGGTACTCGTCCAGCGGCCCGGAGAAGGCCATCCCCTGGCCGTGTGTGCAGCCCATCGCGCGCAGGGCGGTGACCTGCTCGGGCAGGTCCACGCCGTCGGCCACGGACTGCAGCCCGAGGTCGCAGGCGATCCTGAGCAGCCCGCTGGTGATCTTGTGCAGCCGCGTGGACTCGACGACGCCCTCGACCAGTCCGCGGTCGAGTTTCAGTACGTCGACGGGGAGCCTGCGCAGTGCCGTGATCGCCGCGTAGCCGCTGCCGAAGCCGTCCAGGGCGATCTGTACGCCGAGCCGCCGGAAGGCGTTCAGCCGGCGCTCCAGCTCGTCCAGGGAGACCCGGGGGTCGGTGTCCGCCAGCTCGATCACCAGGGCGCCGGTGGGCAGCCCGTGCCGGGTCAGCAGCGTCTCGATCGACCCGAGGGGCAGGGAGCGGTCCAGGAGCCGCTGGGCGCTCATCCGGACGGAGACGGGTACGGCGAGCCCGGTCGCCGCGCGTTCGGCGGCCTGTCCTACGGCCTCCTCCAGCATCCAGCGGTCCAGCTCGGCGGTCTTGTCGCTGTCCTCGGCGACGCGCAGGAACTCGGCGGGCGTGAACAGCACGCCCTGGGAGGAGCGCCAGCGCGCCTGGGCGGCGACCGAGGTGATCCGGCCGGTCTCCAGGGCCACCACCGGCTGGTGCAGCAGCACGAACTCGCCGTCGTGCAGGGCGGCGCGCAGCCTGGTGGCCAGCTCCGCCTTGCGGACGACGTCCTGCTGCATCTGCGGCGCGTACAACTCGACGCGGCCCTTGCCGGAGGCCTTGACGCGGTACATCGCCAGGTCGGCGTTGCGCAGCAGCTCGCCCGCGCCGAGGCCGGGTTCGGCGAAGGCGACGCCGATGGAGGCGTTGACCCGGACGTCGTTGCCGTCGATGTCGTACGGCTGCGAGAGGGTGAGCCGCAGCCGGTCGGCCAGTTCCACTATGTGGCGTTCGCGGGCGGTACGGTCCCGGGTGCCGTCGCCGACGATCAGTGCGGCGAACTCGTCGCCGCCGAGCCGGGAGGCGGTGTCGCCGTACCGGACCGCGTCCTGGAGTCTGCGGGCGGCCTGGACGAGGAGTTCGTCCCCGGCCTGGTGGCCGATGGTGTCGTTGACGGCCTTGAAGCCGTCGAGGTCGATGAAGAGGACGGCCGTGCCGCGGTCGGTGGAGCGGCGGCCGGACAGGGCCTGCTGCACGCGCTGGGTGAACAGAGCGCGGTTGGGCAGGTCGGTGAGCGGGTCGTGCTCGGCGTTGTGCTGCAACTGGGCCTGCAGCCGCACCCGTTCGGTGACGTCCCGGCTGTTGAAGATGAGGCCGCCGTGGTGCCGGTTGACCGTCGACTCCACGTTCAGCCAGCCGCCGTCGCCGGACTTGAAGCGGCACTCGATGCGGGTCGTGGGTTCGTCGCCCGGGCTGGCGGCGAGGAAGCGGCGCACCTCGTGCACCACGCAGCCCAGGTCCTCCGGGTGGATGAGATGGGCCAGTTCGGTGCCGACGAGTTCCTCAGCGGACCGGCCGTAGACCCCGGCGGCGGCCGGACTGACGTACCGCAGCATGCCGTTCGGAGCGGCGATCATGATGACGTCGCTGGAGCCCTGGACCAGGGAGCGGAAGTGGTTCTCCTTCTGGGCCAGTTCCTGGGTGAGGGTGATGTTGTCGAGCAGCATGATGCCCTGGCGCACGACCAGCGCGAGGACGACGGCGCCCGCGGTGATGAGGACGACGCGGTCGGGGCTGCGGCCGTTGAGGACGTTGTAGAGGATGCCCAGCGTGCAGACCGCGGCGGCGAGATACGGCGTGAGCGCGGCGAGCGAGCCGGTGATGGGGCGGGTGGCCGGATACCGGCCGTGATCACCGCCCGGCGCGGGCGGGTGGCCCTGGCGGGACGCGGGCGGGGTGTGCTGGTGGCCGCCGGGACGGCCGCCCGGGCGCTGCTGTCCGGGGAGGTGCTCGTGCACCACGCGCGTGTGCCCGCCTGACTCACCGGGCCCCTCGTGCCCGGCGCCCACCCAGGGCGCGTACGCAAGCAGCAGCGAGCCGGCGAACCAGCCCGCGTCGAGCAGCTGGCCCGAGTGGTAGTTGTTGTGCAGCAGGGGCGAGGTGAACAGGGCGTCGCAGCCCACGGTCAGGGCGAGGGCGCCGATCGCGGTGTTCACGGCGGAGCGGTTCACGGTGGAGCGCCTGAAGTGCAGCGCGAGCACCATGCTGACCAGGGCGATGTCCAGCAGCGGGTACGCCAGGGAGAGCGCGGTGTGCGCGACGCTCGGCCCGTCGAACTTCGCCGTCTGGGCCAGGGCGAGGCTCCAGGACAGGGTGAGCAGCGAGCCGCCGATCAGCCAGGCGTCCAGGACCATGCAGACCCAGCCGGCCTTGGTCACCGGCCGTTTGGCAAGGACCAGGAGTCCGATGATGGCGGGCGGGGCGAAGCAGAGGAAGAACAGGTCGGCGAGGTTCGGGCTGGGCACGGGCACGGCGAGGACGACCTCGTACCAGCCCCAGATGAGGTTCCCGAGGGAGGCCATGGCCGAGGACAGTGCGAACAGCAGCCAGGCGGGTCGAAAGCGGATCCGGCTACGGGCGTAGAGGAAACAGGACACGGCGGCGGTGCCCGCCGCCGCGCTCAGCCCGAAGTCGCCCATGATCAGGGCGAGTCGGGGGGAACCCCAGCCGAGCGCGGAACCGACGGCGTATCCCGCGCAGACCAGGGCCAGCACCAGCTGGGAGACCAGGTTCGAGCCCCCGCCGGAGACCGGCCGGCGGCGGGTCAGGAGCGCCCCGGGGGAACTCACCGGACCCTCCGGACCCGCGCCGCTCCCGCGTCCCGCGTGCTCCGGTGGGCCCGCGCCGGGTGCGCGGCGGGGGCCGGGTGCGCGGTGTGCGGATGCCGCCGGCGACCGCTGTGCCGGCGGTGGTGGTGATGGCCGCTGTGGCCGCGTCTGCGCGCGGCCGTGCGCCAGGGTCGCCGTCGGCGGCCCCGCCGCGTCGGATCGTTCGCCCATAGACCGTGCATCGCCCGTCGCCCCCCTCACAAGTCTGAAATTCCAACCCCGGCGCCGATCGGTACGCGGCGCAGCCCCTGTCGGGACGATACACCAGTCTCGTCACTCAGGGACATAGTTCCTCTACGCTCTGTGACGATCAGCGGCAACACGGACACACCTCGCATCCGGGGGAATGCGGAGGGTGCCCGAAACGGATTATGCGTCGATCGTCCCTGTCGTAAGGATCACGTTCCGCAACGGCTCCTGGTTCATGAAACGACTCAATTGGTCCGCCAGCAACCGCTCGGCCCGTGGCCGGAACGCGGAGGTCGGTCCGCCGACGTGCGGGCTGATGAGCACGCCGGGCGCCTGCCACAAGGGGTGCCCCGGGGGCAGCGGTTCCGGATCGGTGACGTCGAGGGCGGCGGTGAGGCGTCCGGACTCCAGCTCGGCCAGGAGCGCCTTGGTGTCGACGACGGGCCCGCGGGCCACGTTCACGAGGAGCGCGCCGTCCTTCATGCGCGCGAGGAACTCGCTGTCCACCAGTCCTCTCGTCTGCTCGGTGAGGGGCGTGGCGAGGATCACGACGTCCGCAGCGGGCAGCAGGGCGGGCAGTTCGGTGAGCGGATGCACCGGTCCGCGCGCCGTGGTGCGCTCAGAGCGCGCGACGCGCGCCACCCGCGCGAGCTCGAAGGGCGCGAGCCGGTCCTCGATGGCGGCGCCGATGGACCCGTATCCGACGATGAGGACGCTCTTGTCGGCGAGCGCGGGCCGGAAGCCGCCCAGCCACTCCCCCTTGTCCTGCGCCCGCACGAAGTCGGGGATGCCGCGCAGCGAGGCCAGGATCAGGGCGAGGGTCAGCTCACCGGTGCTCGCCTCGTGCACCCCGCGGGCGTTGCACAGCCGTACCCCCGCGTGCAGCCGCGCGAGCCCCGGCTGGATGTTGTCGACGCCCGCGGAGAGGGTCTGCAGCACCTGGACGCCGGTCATGTCCGGCAGGGGACGTACACACACCTCGACGGGCCTCATGTACGGCACGACATAGAAGGCGCAGTCGGCCGGGTCTCCCGGGTAGTCCTGATCGCCGTTCCAGAAGAGGTAGTTCGGCCCTTCGGGGAGGCCCTCGATCTCCTCCGGGGGGATGGGGAGCCATACGTCAGCAGTCATGGTCACGAGGCTAAGCGAACCTCTCCGCCGAGCGCTTTGCGAACGGGTGTGCGTACAGAGGTTAGGTTTGGGGTGCAGGAGAGAGAGGTTCACGACCAGGTGGAGCGCAGGACGATCGGCGCGGCGGCGCTCGAAGTGGGGGCCGTGGGCCTCGGGTGCATGCCGATGAGCTGGGCGTACAGCGCTTCCCGGCAGCGTGGTGAGGAGTCGGTACGGGCCGTGCACCGGGCCCTCGACGAGGGCTCGACGCTCCTGGACACCGCCGACATGTACGGCCCGTTCACCAACGAACTGCTGGTGGGGCGGGTGTTGCGGGAGCGGCGCGGGGAGGCCTTCGTGTCGACGAAGGCCGGGCTGCTGGTGGGCGATCAGCACATCGTGGCCAACGGCCGCCCCGGGTATGTGAAACGGGCCTGCGACGCCTCGCTGCGGCGCCTCCAGACGGACGTCATCGACCTCTACCAGCTGCACCGCGCGGACCCCGAGGTGCCCGTCGAGGAGACCTGGGGCGCGCTCGCGGAACTCGTCCAGGCCGGGAAGGTACGGTCGTTGGGGCTGTCCGCGATGGGCGCGCGGGCCGGGCGCCGGCCGGGGGCTCGGCTGCACGACGGGACGATCCGGCAGCTGGAGCGGGTGCAGCAGGTGTTTCCGGTCAGCGCGGTGCAGGCCGAGCTGTCGGTGTGGTCGAGGGAGGCGCTGGAGTCGCTGCTGCCGTGGTGCTCCGCGCGCGGGATCGGTTTTCTGGCGGCGATGCCCCTGGGGAACGGTTTCCTCACCGGGACGCTGACCCCGGGCGGGGGTTTCGAGCCGGAGGATATCCGGGCCCGGCATCCCCGTTTCACCGCCGAGATGATGGCCGCGAACCAGCCGATCGTGGCGGGCCTGCGCCGGGTGGCGGCCCGGCTCGGTCCGGAGGTCACCCCAGGTCAGGTGGCACTGGCGTGGGTGCTGGCCCAGGGCCGGCAGGTGGTGCCCGTACCGGGCGCGAAGCGGGAGCGGTGGGTGGCGGAGAACGCGTGCGCGGCGGGGCTGCGGCTGTCGGCGGCGGACCTCGCGGAGGTGGCGGGACTGCCCAGGGCGCGCGGATCATGGGACTGAGCGGGACCGGGACCGGCCGCCGGAGACAGCGGGCTTCGGAGATCGGGAACTCGTGGGGCGCGAGCGGTGTATGACAAGGAGAACCCGCTTCGTCGAAGGGACCCTGAGGACCATGATCGTGCGACATCGAGCTGTGACGGCCGTACTGGCCGCGGCCACGCTCCTGCTCACGGCCGGCTGCTCCTCCGACGAGGGAGGAGGAGAGGACGACACCGCGACACCGAGCGGTACGGCCTCACGGCCGACGTCGTCGCCCACCGGGCGGGCGACCACGCAGGCCGTCCCGCCCGCCAAGGGCACGGTGAAGGTGCTGCGCACGGTGACGGAGGACCTGAAGTCCCCCTGGGGCCTGGCCGCGCTCCCGGACGGCGATCTGCTGGTCTCCTCCCGTGACGAGGGCACGATCACCAGGGTCGACACGGAGACGGGCGAAAAGACGGAGCTGGGCGAGGTGTCCGGGGTCTCCCCGGCGGGCGAGGGCGGCCTGATGGGCCTGGCCCTCTCCCCCACCTTCGCGTCGGACCACCTGGTCTACGCCTACTTCACGACGGAGTCGGACAACCGCATAGCCCGCATGCTCTACGAGGAGGAGAAGCCGGCGGGCGAGCAGTTGGGCGCCCCGAACACGGTCTTCCGGGGTATCCCGAAGGGATACATCCACAACGGCGGCCGGATCGCCTTCGGCCCCGACAAGATGCTGTACGCGGGCACCGGCGAGAGCGGTGACACGGGCCTGTCCCAGGACAAGGACTCCCTGGGCGGCAAGATCCTGCGGATGACCCCGGAGGGCGAACCGGCCCCGGGCAACCCCTTCCCCGACTCCGCGGTGTACTCGTACGGCCACCGCAACGTCCAGGGCCTCGCCTGGGACTCGGCGCAGCGCCTCTTCGCCTCGGAGTTCGGCCAGGACACCTGGGACGAGCTGAACCAGATCGCGCCGGGCGACAACTACGGCTGGCCGGAGGCGGAGGGCGACAGCGACGACGACGCCTTCCACAACCCGCTCGCCCAGTGGCGCACGGACGACGCCTCCCCCAGCGGCATCGCGTACGCGGAGGGCTCGATCTGGATGGCGGGCCTGAAGGGCCAGCGCCTGTGGCGAGTCCCCCTGAACGGCACGGAGGCCGCGGCCGACCCGCAGGCCTTCCTGGAGGGCGAGTACGGCAGGCTCCGTACGGTGGTCTCGGCGGGCGGCGACAAACTGTGGCTGGTGACGAGCGCGACGGACGGCCGGGGCGACCCGAAGGACGGGGACGACCGGATTCTGGAGCTTCAGGTGACGTGAGGCGGCGGCTGATCGGACCGGGCCGGCTCCTCCGGCCCCTCCGACTGCTGCTCGGCTTGCTCCGGGTGCTCCGGGTGCTCCGGGTGCTCCGACCGGCGTACGACGACCTTTCCCGACGCGAGGTCTATCGGGCCGCGTCCCGGGTCGGCGTCGCCGACGTCCTCGCGGGTCAGTTCCAGGCGGTTCTGTTCGTCGCGCTGGTGTTTGCGTCCCGGTGCGAAGAGTTCCTCGAACATGTTGAACACGGGGCCTCCCGTGGGCCTGGGTCTCTTGCAGCGTAACCCTCGCGCTCAGCCGGCCGTCCGGGCCGGGACCGCGGCCCCCGGCGGGAACAGGCCCAGGCGGTGTGCCACGGCCGCCGCCTCGCCGCGCCCGGCGACGCCCAGCTTGCCCAGGATGTTGGAGACGTGGACGCTCGCCGTCTTCGGGGAGATGAAGAGTTCCTCGGCGATCTGGCGGTTGGTGCGGCCCGCGGAGACCAGCCGCAGGACGTCCCGCTCGCGGCCGGTGAGACCCAGGGTGTCGGCCGGGTCCGGCGCGGGACCGGTCGGCGTGCCGGTCAGGGTCAGGCGGGCGCGCTGGGCGAGGAGGGTGACGGCGTCGGCGAGGGGGCGGGCACCCAGGTGGTCGGCGACCGCGGCGGACAGGCGGAGGAGGTCGGTGGCCCGGTGGCGGTCGTCCGGGTCGGCGCCGTCCGTCAGCAGGGCCTCGGCGAGGCGGTGGCGGACCCGGGCGAGGTCGTACGGGCGGTCCAGGGCCTCGAAGGCGGTGACTATCGGCGACCAGGTGGCGGGGTCGGCCGTGCCCTCGGCGCGGCGGAGTTCGGCGCGGACCCACTGCTCGTGGGCGTGCCAGACGGGGGCGCCGGTGGTGAGCTTCTTGACGGTGTCCAGGATGCGTTCGCAGGTCTCCCGGCGGCCCTCCTCGGCGGCGGGCAGGTCGCGGGCGTCGGCCTCGGCGGTGGCGGCGGCGAGGAGCAGGGGCCAGCCGTAGGGCTGGGTGCCGGTGGCGAAGCCGGTGTCCAGGACCTCGCCCAGCCGGGTGCGGGCGTCGACGAGGCGGCCCTCGCCCGTGGCGACGCCGATGGTGACCAGGGCGAGCATCAGGTCGTGCTGGGGCATGGGGTCGTGGGTGCCGAAGTAGTCGTGGGCGGTGGCCAGTTGGCGTGCCGCCTCGGGCAGGTCGCCGCGGCCCAGGGCGAGCCGGGCCAGGCAGATGGCGCTCGCGCCCTGCGGTTTGGCGCTCAGACCGCGCCGCAGCGCGTTGGTCGCGGCCTCCGCCGCCTCCCGCCAGCGGCCCAGCGAGTACAGCGAGTCGGAGAGGTTGCCCCACACCCAGGCCTCGGAGTCCAGCAGCCCGAACCTGCGGGTGTAGGCGATGCCTTCTTCCAAGACGGGGACGGCCTCCCGGGACCGGCCGACCGCTTCGAGCCCGGAAGGGAGGTTGATGTAGGCGCGTCCGGCGACGAAGAAGATGTCCTCCGCGACCGCCCGCTCCTTCACCGCCTCCATCTCCGCGAACCCGGTCTCCGTGGCACCGGCGTCGATCAGCAGGCCGCCGTGGGTGAGCCGGGCGTGCAGCTCGGTCTCGTGCGCGCCCACCATCCGCGCGTACTCCACGGCCTGTTCGGCGGCGGCGAGGGCGTCGGGGCCCGGGCAGTGCAGCATCGACCAGACGGCGGCGCTGGCCAGGACCTCGGCGTGGACCTCCGAGGGCGGCAGGCCCCGTACGAGGTTCTGGGCGGTGTCCAGTTCCTGCCAGCCGTCGCCGCGGGAGAGGGACTGGACCAGGCGTGAGCGCTGGCACCAGAACCAGGCGGCGCGCAGGGGGTCGCCGTCGTCCTCCAGGAGGTGCAGGGCGCGCTTGATGATCTTCAGGGCGCGTTCGCGCTCGCCGCACAGCCGGCCCGCGACGGCGGCCTCGGCCATCAGGTCGAGGTAGCGCAGGGGGGTGGTGGCCGGGTGGCAGCCGCAGGGCGGGTAGACCTCGGTGTAGTCGACCGGGCGGAGGGTGGCGCGTACGGCGTCGGGGGTGACGTCCCACAGCTCCATCGCCCTTTCCAGGAGCCGGAGTTGCTCGGAGTAGGCGTACCTGCGGCGGGCGGTGACCGAGGCGTCCAGGACGGCGGGGAGGGCCTTGGCGGGGTCGTGGGCGTGGTACCAGTAGCTGGCCAGGCGCATCGCGCGTTCGTCGGCGGGGACGAGGGTCGGGTCGGCGTCCAGGGCCTCGGCGAAGCGGCGGTTGAGGCGGGAGCGCTCGCCGGGGAGCAGGTCGTCGCCGACTGCCTCGCGGACCAGGGAGTGGCGGAAGCGGTAGCCGTCGCCGGCCGGGGTGGCGAGCAGGATGCTGGCGCCGACGGCCGCGCGCAGCGCCTCGATCAGGTCGTCCTCGGCGAGGCCCGCGACGGCGGCGAGCAGCCGGTACTCGACGGTGGAGCCGCCCTCGGCGACGATCCGGGCGACCCGCTGGGCGCTCTCGGGCAGGCTCTCGACGCGGACGAGGAGGAGGTCCCGGAGGGTGTCGGTGAGCCGGGTGCGGCAGCCCTCGTGGGCGGCGACGGCGAGTTCCTCGACGAAGAAGGCGTTGCCGTCGGAGCGGTCGAAGATCTCGTCGACCTGGGCCGGTTCGGGTTCGGCGGCGAGGATGCCGGCGATCTGCCGGGACACCTCGGCGCGGTTGAAGCGGCTCAGCTCGATCCGGCGGACCGTGCGCAGGCGGTCGAGTTCGGCGAGGAGGGGGCGCAGGGGGTGGCGGCGGTGGACGTCGTCGGCGCGGTAGGTGGCGAGGACGACGAGGCGGCCGGTGCGCAGGGTGCGGAAGAGGTAGGCGAGGAGGTGGCGGGTGGAGGCGTCGGCCCAGTGCAGGTCTTCGAGGGCGACGACGACCGTACGGTCCGCGGCGACCCGTTCCAGCAGGCGCGCGGTGAGTTCGAAGAGGCGGGCCATGCCCTCCTCGTCGTGCCGTCCGGTGTCGGTCTCGCCCAACTCGGGGAGCAGCCGGGCCAGTTCCTGTTCCTGTCCGGCAGCGGCGGCGGCCAGTTCGTCGGGCAGGGCCCGCCGCAGGGCGCGCAGGGCGGTGGAGAAGGGCGCGAAGGGCAGTCCGTCGGCGCCGATCTCGACGCAGCCGCCGAGCACGACGACCGCGCCCCGGCCGTCGGCGACCTCGGCGAACTCCTCGACCAGCCGGGTCTTGCCGACCCCGGCCTCCCCGCCGAGCAGCAGCGCCTGCGGCTCACCGGCGGCGGCACGGTCGAGCGCGTCGCGCAGCACCCCCAACTCATCGGCACGACCGACGAACACCGGACAGACGGACCTGGTCTCCACGGGCCAGAGCATCGCACAGGGCTCTGACATCGCGGGACCGGTTATCGGGCCGACGAGCGGGGCGACGGACCGGCCGACGGCCCGGATGGCGGTCGGCCCGGCCGCCCGGCCCCGGGCGCTCACGCGGCCCGGGTGAACCAGTGCCGGCGCCGGTGGTCGGGATGCACCTCGCCCTCGGCGGCCCGGCCGACCGCCTCGCGGCGGGCGGCACGGGCGCGGCGGGTGGCCTCCCGGGCGAGGCGCTCGTTGGCGGCCTCGCGGCGCAGCTCGGCGGAACGCAGCTGCTGAAGCTCGTACTCGAACATGTCGTACCCCTCGGGTCCCTGGTGACTCCGGTCGTTCATCGCTTCTTGCGATGTCTCAACCTTCGTCTCCGAGGGGGGTCCGCCACATCGGGAGAGTTCCGCATCTTCCGAGGGGGTGGGGGCCTTAGAAACGGGTGAGGGGCCCCGGGCGGGCCGTAAGGTGCTTACGACCGGCCTAAGGCCCCTCTTGACCTGCGGTGATTCCGCCTCCGGGTCAGCTCGCCGGGGGCAGGCTGAGCAGGACGTCGGTGTACTTCAGGACCGCGATGAGCAGCCCGAGGACGGCGATGGAGACGCCCGCCCAGGCGACCGACTTGATCCATACGGCCTGCGGCTTGCCCGGGGTGCCGAACGCGGGCCGGGCGAGGGCGGCGACGCCGACCAGCAGCGCGGCCAGCGCGAAGATGCCGCCCCACAGCGCGGTGGTCTGCCAGGCGTCGCCGTAGACCTCCTTGATCTGGGTGGCCACGCTCGCCGACGACGAGGTCTCCAGCTGCCCGACGAGCGTCTCGCGCGCACCGGCGACCGTGCCCAGCCAGCTGCCGGTGAGCGAGATGAAGCCGAGCACGGCGGACACGACGGCGGCGGCACCCTGGCCCACGCCGGAGGGCCCCTCCTTCTCGGGCGCGAACTCCGCCTCGTCGAGGTCGTCGCCCTCGTACTCGTCCGCGTCACCCAGCACCTCGACCTCGGCCTGGGCCTCGGTGTCGGCCGTGGCCCCGGCCGCGGTCTCCGTCGGCTGCTCGTCCTTGGTGATGTCCACCGTCTCGTTACCGCTCTTCACATCGTCGCTCTTGGCCTCGGTACCGGTCTCGGCGCCGGTCTCGTCTGCTGTCTTGGTTCCCATGCCTCGCACCGTACGGACGTCGTCTGAGAAGTTCCTTAAAGGTCCTTGTGAGCGGCACGCGCGCGTGCGGCACGCCACTCGGGCGCGAGTACCGACCAGATCTCGGTGTCCGCGCGGACCCCCCGGTGCGGATAGTTCTCCCGCAACAGGGCCTCACGGCTCATGCCCAGCCGTCGCGCCACGTTGATGCTCGCTTCGTTGACGGACGACGCGTGCCACTCCACACGGTGCATGCCGCGTTCGTCAATCGCCCAGTCGATCAGGACGCGCATCGCGCGCGTGATCAGGCCGCGTCCGGTGCCTGCCGGTTCCAGCCAGCAGCCGACCTCGCAGTTGCCGTGCTCCGCGCTGAAGTTGAGGAAGAGGACCCCGCCGACGAGCTTCCCGTCCAGCCAGATCCCGTGCAGGGAGCCGGTGTCGGCGGCGCGCTGGTCGGCGTACCGCTGGAGCTGTTCGCGCGCGGAGTCGACGTCCGTGGACTTCATGCCGAAGGGGATGTGGTGGGTGATGAAGTCCCGCCCACGGTCGAGGTGGGCGAGGAACTCCTCGGCGTGCCAGGGGTCCAGGGGGCGCAGTTCGGCGCCGTCGTCACCCAGGGATATCGCGTACATCCTGCGGTCGCTCCTTCACCAGTACGTCTGTCCGTGCGCCGTCCGTGGCGCGCGGCCCCGGAATGCTCGCACGGGCGGCCTCGTCGAAGCCCGGCATTTGCGCGGCGGCGGCGCGGCACTCGGGCGGCTCGATGCTGATGCGCGGGAGGCGGCGGTCGAGCCAGCGGGGCAGCCACCAGTTGGCGCCGCCGAGCAGGTGCATCAGCGCGGGCACCAGGAGCGTACGCAGGACGAAGGCGTCGAGGGCGACGGCGGCGGCCAGGGCGATGCCGAACATGGCGATCACTCGGTCGCCGCTCAACACGAAGGCGAGGAAGACCGAGATCATGATGACCGCCGCCGAGTTGATCACGCGGCTGGTCTCGGCGAGGCCGACCCGTACGGCCCGCCGGTTGTCGCCGGTCTCCAGCCACTCCTCGTACATCCGGCTGACCAGGAAGACCTGGTAGTCCATGGAGAGGCCGAAGAGGACCGAGACCATGATCACGGGGAGGAAGGGTTCTATCGGTCCCGCGCTGCCCAGGCCGAGCAGTTCGCTTCCCCAGCCCCATTGGAAGATCGCGACCACTACACCGAACGCCGAGGCGACGGCGGCGACGTTCATCGCGGCTGCCTTGAGCGGGATGCCTATCGAGCGGAACGCCAGGAGCAGGAGGAGGCAGCCCAGGCCGATCACCACACCCACGAACAGTGGCAGCTTGCCTACGATCACATCCGCGAAGTCGTCGTAGCTCGCCGTGACCCCGCCGACCTGGAGGTCGAGCGAAGTGCCGGTCTCCGCGCGCGGGAGGACCGTTTCGCGCAGCCGCTCCACCAGGTCGCTGGTCCTCGCGGACTGCGGGGAGGACTCCGGTACGACGGTGAGGTAGCCGGTGGTGCCGTCCGCGCTGTAGGTCACCGGGGAGGCCGAGGCGACGCCCTCGGTGGTCCGGATGGTGGCCGCCAGGTTGTCGAGGACGAGCTTGTCCTCGGCGTCGGCGACGGGGGTGACGAGGGTGAGCGGGCCGTTGACGCCGGGGCCGAAGCCGTCGGCGAGCAGGTCGTAGGCCTGGCGGGTGGTCGTCGTGCTCGGGTTGTTGCCCTGGTCGGAGGTGCCGAGGTGGAGCGAGAGGGTGGGCAGGGCGAGCAGCGCCATGACGACCAAGGCGGCGGCGCCGAGCACCTTGGGATGCCGCTCGACGAACGCGGACCAGCGCGCGGCGAACCCGGTGGGCAGCTCCGGTTCGGGGCCGTGCTCGGCCAGCCTGCGCCGTTCGCGGCGGCTGAGGGCACGCGGCCCGATGAACGACAGCAGGGCGGGGAGGAGGGTCACGGAGGCGGCGACGGTCAGGATCACCGTGAGGGAGGCCGCTATCGCGACGCCGTTGAGGAAGCCCAGGCGCAGGATCAGCATCCCGAGCAGGGCTATGCAAACGGTCGCACCCGCGAAGACGACGGCCCGTCCGGTGGTCGTGACGGCGTTGACGGCGGCCTCGGCGACGGACAGGCCGCGTTTGAGGCCGCGCCGGTGCCTGGTGACGATGAACAGGGCGTAGTCGATCCCGACGCCGAGCCCGATCAGCATGCCGAGCATGGGCGCGAAGTCGGCGACGGTCATCGCGTGGCCGAGGAGCACGATCCCGGCGTAGGCCGTGCCGACGCTCACCAGGGCGGTGGCGATGGGCAGCAGGGAGGCGGCGAGCGAGCCGAAGGCGAGGAACAGCACGACGGCCGCGACGACCACCCCGACGGCCTCGGCGACATGCCCGCCGGAGGACTCGGTGAGCGCGATGGCACTGCCGCCCAGCTCCACCTGGAGCCCGTCGGCCCGCGCCGCCTCGGCCGCGTCGACGACGGCCCGCGCCTGGCCCTTGTCGATGTCCTCGGCGGACTTGTCGAAGGTGACGGTGGCGTACGCCGTACGTCCGTCGGCGCTGATCTGGCTGCCGCCGCGCCCCTCGTACGGGCTGACGACCGAGGCGACACCGGGCAGGTCGGCGATCCGGTCCAGGGTGTCGCCCATGGCCTGCTCGACGTCGGCGGCGCGGACCGTGCCGGAGTCGGTGGTGTGCCAGACGACGGTGTCGGTGTCGCCGCCGAGGCCGGGGAAGCCGTCCTCAAGGAGCTGGGTGGCGCGGCCCGACTCGGTGCCGGGGACCTCGTAGTCGTTCGAGTAGGCCGAGCCCGCGACGGCCGCCGCGGCGGTGACACCGGCGAAGGCGGCGAGCCAGATCAGTACGACGACGAGGCGGTGCCTGACACACCAGCGTGCGAGGGCTGCCACAGACGTGCTCCCGGGATGACATGTGGTTCTTTGACCGGGAACAGTCGTGAATGAACAGAACGGCCCGCAAAGAAACGAAAAACGGCAAGGTCGATGCCGAACCACTGTCGCAGGCGGTGATGATCGTTTGAGACGTTCGTGCCCTTACTCACAAGACTGCGAGTCACATCACAAGACAATCAGATGAACTCTGTCGTCCCAGTAAGAACGGCATAAGCGTCTCAGTCGAACTGGTCCCCGAGTGCCATCACCATCACGCCGGCGATCAGCAGCCACAGCGCCCGCCGGGTCCGCCCCCGTGCCCCCAGCACCGACGCGAGCCCGCAGACGCCCGCGCCGAAGGCGTACGCGCCGGGTACGAGCACGGGCGCCGAGCCCGTGAAGCGGAGCGTCGAGGCGGCGAGCCCGACGAGGGCCAGCAGGGCCCCGGTCCCGGTCGCCGTCCAGCGGGCCCGCCGGGCGTCCAGGCCGTCGTCCTCGTACTCCTCCTCGTCGTCCACATCCATGTCCGCGTCCATGGCGCGGGAGCGTAGCGCGCCCGCCTGAGAATTCGGATGCGGGTCGCGGAGGCCCACTGTTAGCGTCCGGCTGTCGACTGTCCGTATCCGGCTTCGCCGGCGACCCGAGCGGGTGCGTTTTTTGAAGGTCCGACCGAGTTCCGAAGCGTCCCTTCCTTCGCCTTCACAGAACTCGAGGAGCCCGTTCACCGATGTCCGACATCACCTCCAGGACAGACCGGCTTGACCACCCGCACTACCCGCGCAGCAGCCGCTACGACGCCCGCTGGACCATCGACAACCAGATGGGCCCGCACGCCCTCTGGCTGCTGGAGTGGCTGGCCCCCGCGCTCGGCCTCGACACCCTGCCGCCGGGCGCCCGGGTGCTCGACCTGGGCTGCGGCAAGGCCATGACGTCGGTCTTCCTCGCCAAGGAGTACGACGTCCAGGTCACCGCCGCCGACCTGTGGATCGAACCCGCGAAGAACGCCCGCCGGATCGCCGAGGCGGGCGTCGCCGACCGGGTGCTGCCGGTGTACGCCGAGGCGCATCAACTGCCGTTCGGCGACGAGTCGTTCGACGCGATCGTGAGCATCGACGCCTATCAGTACTTCGGCACGAACGACCTGTATCTGCCCACCCTCACCCGGCTGTTGAAGCCCGGCGGCCGGATCGGTGTCGTCGTACCGGCCCTGCGCGAGGAGTTGGCGGGCGCCGAGCCGCCGGAGCACCTGAAGCGGTTCTGGGACCCGGGGTTCTGGGCGTTCCACTCCGCCGACTGGTGGCGCCGCCAGTGGACCCGGAGCGGCGCCGTGACGGTGGAGGCCGCAGACTGGCTGACGGACGGCTGGCGGGACTGGCTGCTGTGGAGCGAGGTCTGCGCCGAGGAGAGCAGCGAGGAGTTCATGGCGAACATGGCCCGTGAGTCGGTGGAGTTGGTGCGCGCCGACCAGGGCCGGTCCCTGGGCTTCGTACGGGTCGTGGGCCGCCGTACCTGATCAGCTGCCGTATGTGATCAGCCTTCGTACGTGATCGAGCAGGTCTACGGCTGAGGGGCGCATCGGAATCCCGATGCGCCCCTCAGTCACTGTCACCGCTCGGCTCAGCCCTCGCTGACGCCCAGCTGCTCCAGGATCAGTTCCTTGACGCGGGCCGCGTCGGCCTGGCCTCGGGTCGCCTTCATGACCGCGCCGACCAGGGCGCCCACTGCGGCCACCTTGCCGCCGCGGATCTTGTCGGCGATGCCCGGGTTGCCGGTGATGGCCTCCTGGACGGCCGTGTTGAGCGCGCCGTCGTCGGAGACGACCTTCAGGCCGCGCTTCTCGACGACCTCGTCCGGGGTGCCCTCGCCCGCGAGGACGCCCTCGATGACCTGACGGGCCAGCTTGTCGTTCAGGTCTCCGGCCGTGACCAGCGCGGTGACCCGGGCGACCTGCTCGGGCGTGATGGCCAGTTCGTCGAGCGAGGTGCCCGACTCGTTGGCGCTGCGCGCGAGTTCGCCCATCCACCACTTGCGGGCGGAGGCCGCGTCGGCTCCGGCGTCGATCGTGGCGACGATCAGGTCGATCGCACCGGCGTTGAGGATCGACTGCATGTCGGTGGCGCTGATGCCCCACTCCTCGCGCAGCCGGTTACGGCGGACCAGCGGCAGCTCGGGCAGCCCGCCACGGATCTCCTCGACCCACTCACGGGAGGGCGCGACCGGCACCAGGTCCGGCTCGGGGAAGTACCGGTAGTCCTCGGCCTCCTCCTTCACGCGGCCCGAGGTCGTCGACCCGGTGTCCTCGTGGAAGTGCCGGGTCTCCTGGATGATCGTCCCGCCGGCATTGAGCACCGCGGCATGGCGCTGGATCTCGAACCGGGCCGCGCGCTCCACGGAACGCAGCGAGTTGACGTTCTTCGTCTCGCTCCGGGTGCCGAACTTCTCGCGGCCGTGCGGGCGCAGCGACAGGTTGACGTCGCAGCGCATCTGGCCCTGCTCCATGCGGGCTTCGGAGACGCCGAGCGCCTTGATCAGCTCGCGCAGCTCGGCGACGTACGCCTTGGCGACCTCGGGAGCGCGCTCACCGGCGCCCTCGATCGGCTTGGTGACGATCTCGATGAGGGGGATGCCGGCGCGGTTGTAGTCGAGCAGCGAGTGCGAGGCGCCGTGGATACGGCCCGTCGCGCCGCCGACGTGCAGCGACTTGCCGGTGTCCTCCTCCATGTGGGCGCGCTCGATCTCCACACGGAAGGTCTCGCCGTCCTCCAGCTGGACGTCGAGGTAGCCGTTGAAGGCGATCGGCTCGTCGTACTGGGAGGTCTGGAAGTTCTTCGGCATGTCCGGATAGAAGTAGTTCTTCCGGGCGAAGCGGCACCACTCGGCGATGTCGCAGTGCAGCGCGAGGCCGATCTTGATGGCGGACTCGATGCCGATCGCGTTGACGACCGGGAGCGCGCCGGGCAGGCCGAGGCAGGTGGGGCAGGTCTGCGAGTTGGGGTCGGCGCCCAGTTCGGTGGAACAGCCGCAGAACATCTTGGTCTTGGTGCCGAGTTCGACGTGGACTTCGAGGCCCATGACGGGGTCGTAGGTCGCCAGGGCGTCCTCGTACGACACCAACTCGTCGGTCGTGGTGGTCACGGTGAAAACTTCCCTCTCAGCCCAGCAGGACGTCGTCGTCGCCCAGCCGCTTCAGCTCGCGGTAGAGGATGGCGAGGCCGGTGACGATGGCGGCGGCGGACACGGCCGCGTCGATGAGGCGCAGCGTGTCGTTCTCCGAGCGGGCCTTCTTGGCCTGCTTGGCGACGCTGAGGGCACCGAACGCGGTGGTCGCGATGGACAGGTACGTGCCGGACTTGGACTTCTTGAAGCCCTTGGCCTTCGAAAGAGCATTGCTCACAGCGACGGAGCCTCCTCTAGCAGCGGGTGCCCCCACTTTTCCACGAAGGCGGCCTCGACAGCAGCACCCACCTTGTAAAGACGGTCGTCCTTGAGGGCCGGGGCGATGATCTGGAGCCCGACCGGCAGTCCGTCCTCGGGTGCGAGACCGCAGGGCAGGGACATGGCCGAGTTGCCGGCCAGGTTGGTCGGGATGGTGCAGAGGTCCGCGAGGTACATCGCCATCGGGTCGTCGGCGCGCTCGCCGATCGGGAAGGCGGTGGTCGGCGTCGTGGGCGACACGATCACATCCACCGACTCGAACGCCTTCTCGAAGTCGCGCGTGATGAGCGTACGGACCTTCTGGGCGCTGCCGTAGTACGCGTCGTAGTAGCCGGAGCTGAGCGCGTACGTGCCGAGCATGATGCGGCGCTTGACCTCGGGGCCGAAGCCCTCCGCGCGGGTCAGCGAGGTGACCTCCTCGGCGGAGTGCGTGCCGTCGTCGCCCGTACGGACGCCGTAGCGCAGGCCGTCGAAGCGGGCGAGGTTCGACGAGCACTCGCTCGGCGCGATCAGGTAATAGGCGGAAAGGGCGAGGTCGAAGGACGGGCAGTCCAGCTCGACGATCTCGGCGCCGAGGTCCTTCAGCAGGGCCACGGACTCGTCGAAGCGCTGGATGACGCCGGCCTGGTAGCCCTCGCCGCGGAACTGCTTGACGACGCCGACGCGCATGCCCTCGACGCTGCCGTTGCGGGCGGCCTCGACGACCGGCGGGACCGGGGCGTCGATCGAGGTCGAGTCGAGCGGGTCGTGCCCGGCGATCACCTCGTGGAGGAGCGCGGCGTCCAGGACCGTACGGGCGCAGGGCCCGCCCTGGTCGAGGGAGGACGAGAAGGCGACCATGCCGTACCGCGAGACGGCGCCGTACGTCGGCTTGACGCCGACCGTGCCGGTGACGGCGGCGGGCTGGCGGATGGAACCGCCGGTGTCCGTGCCGATCGCGAGGGGCGCCTGGAAGGAGGCGAGGGCGGCGGACGAACCGCCACCGGAGCCGCCGGGGATGCGGGTCAGGTCCCAGGGGTTGCCGGTCGGGCCGTACGCGCTGTTCTCGGTGCTCGACCCCATGGCGAACTCGTCCATGTTGGTCTTGCCGAGGATGACGACGTCGGCGGCCTTCAGCTTCCGGGTGACGGTCGCGTCGTACGGCGGGATCCAGCCTTCGAGGATCTTGGAGCCGACGGTGGTCGGGATCCCCTCGGTGGTGAAGATGTCCTTCAGCGCGAGAGGTACGCCGGCCAGCGGGCCGAGCTGCTCGCCGCGCTCGCGCTTGGCGTCGACGGCGCGGGCCTGGGCGAGGGCGCCCTCACGGTCGACGTGCAGGAAGGCGTGCACCTTCGCGTCGACCTCCTCGATCCGGGCGAGGTGGGCCTCGGTGACCTCGACGGCCGTGAGGACGCCGGAGGCGATGTTCGCGGCGGTCTCGGCGGCGGTGAGCCGGATGATGCTGCTGTGGTCCGTCATGGTGATTAGTCCTCCCCCAGGATCTGCGGCACCTTGAAACGCTGCTGCTCCTGGGCCGGGGCGCCGGAGAGCGCCTGCGCGGGGGTGAGCGACGGACGGACCTCGTCCGCGCGCATGACGTTCGTCAGCGGCAGCGGGTGCGAGGTCGGCGGTACGTCTTGGTCGGCGACCTCGCTGACGCGGGCGACCGCGCCGATGATGTCGTCGAGCTGGCCTGCGAAGTGGTCGAGCTCTTCGCCCTTCAGCTCCAGACGCGCCAGCCGTGCGAGGTGGGCGACCTCCTCGCGCGTGATGCCAGGCATGCAGCGATCCTCTGGGGTGAGTTGCGGTGTGGTTTTGGCCCCAATCCTAGGGGGCGGACGAACCACCCCGCGCACGGGTTTGCCACGGGTGGGGTGCGCGGGCGGGAGATCCCGCTGTTATTCGGCGGCGGGCAGGGCCGCCCGGGGCCGCTGCCAGCCCCGCGTCCCCCGCGCCAGCAACCACGCCGTCGCCTCCTCCGGAGGCATTGCCGCGGCGACCAGCCACCCCTGCACCGCGTCACACCCGAGATCCCGCAACCGCTCCCACGTCTCGTCGTCCTCCACGCCCTCCGCGACGACGAGCAGCCCGAGCGAGTGCGCGAGATCGACCGTGCACCGCACGATCTCCGCGTCCTCGGTGTCCACCGCGAGCCGGGCCACGAACGACCGGTCGATCTTCAGTTCGCTCACCGGCAGCCGCCGCAGATGCACCAGCGACGAGTACCCGGTCCCGAAGTCGTCAAGCGACATCTTCACGCCGTGCCCGGTGAGCGCGGCCAGGGTGTCCGCCGCCTTCTGCGGGTCCTCCAGGAGCACGTGTTCCGTTATCTCCAGCTGGAGCGACCCCGCCGGTACGCCGTGCCTGGCAAGGCGCGCGGCTACGGAACCGGCGAAGCCGGGGGTGTGGACGTCACGCGGGGAGACATTGACGGCGACCGGGACGAACAGCTTCTGCGCCCGCCACTTGGCGACCTGCGCCAGCGCCGTCTCCAGCACGTACTCCGTGAGGTGGGGCATCAGCCCGGACGACTCGGCGATCGCTATGAACTCGTCCGGCGGCACCTTCCCGCGCTCCGGGTGCACCCAGCGCACCAGCGCCTCAAGGCCCGCGACCTGTCCGTCGAAGCGCACCTTGGGCTGGTAGTGCAGCTCGACCTCGTGCGCGTCCAGCGCGCGCCGCAGGTCGCCCAGCAGGCCGAGGCGGTCCGGGGTGTTGGAGTCCCGCTTGGACTCGTACACCTCTACGCCCGTACGGTCCCGCTTCGCCTGGTACATGGCGACGTCGGCGCGGCGCAGCAGACCCTCGGCGTCAAGGGCGTGCTCCGGGAAGACGGCGAGCCCCGCGCTGGCCTCCAGGACGAGGGTGAGTCCGTCGAGGTCGAGCGGGGAGCCGAGGACCGTGACCAGGTTGCGGGCGACGCGGGTGGCGGAGGTCGTGGAGTCGACGACCGGCAGTAACACGGCGAACTCGTCACCGCCGAGCCGTGCGGCCTCCGCTCCGCGCGGCAGGGCCAGGCGCAGGCGGTCGGCTATCTGGAGGAGGAGGCGGTCCCCGGCGAGATGGCCGAGGGTGTCGTTCACGGAGCGGAAGCGGTCGAGGTCTATGAGCATCAACGCGGCCCTTGCGTCGATGCGTTCGGCATCGTCGAGGGCCGTCCAGGTGCGCTCCAGGAGCCACTGTCTGTTGGGCAGTCCGGTCAGCGGGTCGCGCAGTTGTTCCTCGGCCCGGGCCCTGGCTATCCACAGGGTGGAGTCGAGGGCGATGAGGGGGATGGCGAACAGCGGCAGCAGGACCGGCAGGGCGACGGCGACGACGCAGATCAGGGGTGCGATGGCGAGGAGCGCGACCGCGACCAGGCCCTGTCTGACGAGGGCCGAGCGGGCGACGGTGGGCAGTCCGCCGCGCGGGGTGTGCAGATACCAGAGGAGGGTGCGGGTGACCGCGAGGTAGGTGACCGCGACCAGGATCACCTCGGGCGCGGTGTAGACGCTCCAGGTCTGCGGGTTCCACGGGGTCTCGACGGACGGGACCCGGCCGAACACGGCGAGTACGAGCGCCCCGGCGCCGATGCCGAGGATGTCCACCGCGCCGTGCAGGATGCCCTGCCGCCAGCGGTGGCGCCTGGCTATGCCGACCAGGACGACGACGGTGAGGCTGACCATGCCGGCCGGGACCCAGCCGTACAGCAGGAGTACGGCGAGGGTGAGGGCGGCGCCCGATCCGGTGCCGCCCCACCAGCGGGCCCGGCCGAGGGCGACGAGGTGGCCGACGATGACGCCGGTGAGGACGGCGAGGGCCCAGCCCGCGGTGCCGGAGGGGAAGAGCGCGTTGTGCCCGGTGAAGCCGCGGTAGAGGCCGGCGCCGAGGACGAACCCGCCCGCCGCGACGACGGCCGCGGGCAGCGCGGGCCAGGACAGCTGGCGTTCGGGGTCCTGGGCGTGGAGCCGGGCCGCGCGTTCCTCGGCGGAGAGGTGGGCCGTCAGCTGGGGGGCCATCTGGGCGGAGACGCGGCTGTCGGCGACGATGCGCCGACCGGTGCCGCTCCGGCCGCTCCCGCCGACCGGTCCGGTGCTCCGGCCGCCGACGCCCGCCCGCTCCAGGAACCGTGCAGTGCGACCGGCCGGACTCGGTTCGCAGCCGGGTTCGGGTTCGGGGCGGCGGGTGAGAAGGGCGGAACCCCGGCGCCAGGCGCCGGATATCCGGCCTCCGCGCAGCCTTGAACGAGGGGCGGCGCTATCGGTCGGTTCCATTCCCGTCCCTCTCACAGCCGGCTGTGCCCACGCCACGCGGTCCGATGTCCGCCGAAGTCCGACGGGACCGCGTCCGAACCACATCCGGGCACGGCAGGCGCATACGTCAACAGTAGGCCGCAGAAGGCTTCCACGGGCAGCGGTCGTCGACGGTTGCCCGAATGCGACCCGGCCACCCGTATGCATCTGGTATGCGCCGATCGGGTGGTCTTCAACCGCTACTCCTCTGCCGGAAGTGTCTCTTCGGTCGGAAGTGCCGCTTCGGCAGCGGCCTCTGGTCCTTGTTCGAGCAGGACGGCGAACCCGGCCTCGTCCAGGACGGGCACCTTCAACTGCATGGCCTTGTCGAACTTCGAACCAGGATTGTCACCCACAACCACGAATGACGTCTTCTTCGAAACAGAACCGGTCACTTTTGCTCCACGGCTCTGCAGCGCCTCCTTCGCGCCGTCCCGCGTGTGGTGTTCGAGGGTGCCGGTGACGACGACGGTGAGCCCTTCGAGCGGGCGCGGCCCCTCGTCCTCGCCGGAGCTCTCCTCCACCATCCGGACCCCGGCGGCCCGCCACTTGCGCAGGATCTCCTGGTGCCAGTCGACCGCGAACCACTCCTTGAGCGAGGCCGCGATGATCGGCCCGACCCCGTCCGTGGTCGCCAACTCCTCCTCGGAGGCCTGCTCGATCCGCTCGATCGAGCGGAATTCCCGGGCCAGTGCCTCGGCGGCGACCGGCCCGACATGCCGGATCGACAGCCCGGTGAGGACCCGGGCGAGCGGCCGGTCCTTGGCGGCAGCGATGTTGGCGAGCATCGAGACCGCGTTCTTCCGGGGCTCGCCCTCCTGGTTGGCGAAGACGGTGGCGATCTTCTCCTCGCCGGTCTTCGGGTCCCGCTTGGGCAGCCCGCTGTCCTGGTCCAGGACGTACGCCTTGATGGGCAGCAGCCGCTCGATGGTGAGGTCGAAGAGGTCGCCCTCGTCGAGCAGCGGCGGCTCGGACGGCTCCAGCGGCTTGGTGAGCGCGGCGGCGGCCACATAGCCGAAGTTCTCGATGTCGAGACTCTTGCGCCCGGCGAGATAGAACAGCCGCTCTCTCAACTGGGCCGGGCAGGTGCGGGCGTTGGGGCAGCGGAGGTCGATGTCGCCCTCCTTCATGGCCCGCAGCGGCGTACCGCACTCGGGGCACTCGGCGGGCATCACGAAGGGCTTCTCCGTGCCGTCGCGCAGGTCGGCGACCGGGCCGAGGATCTCCGGGATGACATCGCCGGCCTTGCGCAGCACCACGGTGTCACCGATGAGTACGCCCTTGGCCTTGACGACCTCCTGGTTGTGCAGGGTGGCGAACTCGACCTCGGAGCCGGCGACGGTGACCGGTTCGACCTGGGCGTACGGCGTGACGCGGCCCGTACGCCCCACGCCCACGCGGATGTTGATGAGCTTGGTGTTGACCTCCTCGGGCGCGTACTTCCAGGCGATGGCCCAGCGCGGGGCACGCGAGGTGGACCCGAGCCGCCCCTGCAGCGGGATCTCGTCGAGCTTGACGACGACGCCGTCGATCTCGTGCTCCACGGAGTGCCGGTTCTCGCCGTAGTACGCGATGAACTCCCGTACGCCGTCGAGGTCGTCGACCACCTTCCCGTACCGCGTGGTCGGCAGCCCCCACTCGTGCAGCAGGGTGTAGGCGGCGGAGAGGCGGGTCAGCGGGTCGAAGCCCTCCAGGGCGCCGATGCCGTGGACGACCATGTGCAGCGGGCGGGTGGCGGTGACGCGCGGGTCCTTCTGGCGGAGCGAACCGGCCGCCGCGTTACGGGGGTTGGCGAAGGGCTTGTCGCCGTTCTCGACGAGCCGGGCGTTCAGCTCGGCGAACTTGTCCATCGGGAAGTAGACCTCGCCGCGGATCTCCACCAGGTCCGGGACGCGGTCGCCGGTCAGCCGGTCGGGGATCTCGGCGATCGTACGGACGTTGGGCGTGATGTCCTCGCCGGTGCGGCCGTCACCGCGGGTCGCCGCGCGGGTGAGACGGCCGTGCTCGTACGTCAGGTTGACGGCGAGGCCGTCGACCTTCAGCTCGCACAGGAAGTGGTGCTCGGAGGCGCCGACGTCCTTGTGGACGCGCTCGGCCCAGGCAGCCAACTCCAGGTCGTCGAAGGCGTTGTCGAGGGAGAGCATGCGGGAGCGGTGCACGACGGAGGCGAAGTCCGTCTCGTACGCGCCCGCGACCTTCTGGGTCGGGGACTCGGGGGTGCGCAGCTCCGGATGCTCCTCCTCCAGCGCCTCCAGTGAGCGCAGAAGCCTGTCGAACTCCGCGTCGCTGACGACCGGAGCGTCGTTCACGTAGTACCGGAAGCGGTGTTCCTCGATCTGCTCGGCGAGCTGGGCGTGCCTGTCGCGCGCCTCGGCGGGCACCGATGTGGACTGTGCGTGCTGTTCGCCGGCCACCGTGTTTTCCTCCCGTTACTCTGGGTTGTCCGCGAGTGATCTCGCCGCCTGGGCGCAGTGGGCGAGTGCCTTGTGTGCGTACTGCGGGGAAGCGCCCGCGAGTCCGCACGCCGGGGTGACCGTGACCGCCTCCGCGAGCAGCCCCGGACGCAGCCCCAACCTGCGCCACAGCGACCTGACACCACTGACGCTACCGGCAGGGTCTGACAATGCGGTGTCCGTCCCCGGCACGACACCGACGAAGAGCCGCGTACCGCTCTCGACGGCCTCGCCGATCACGTCGTCGTCACGCTCGGTGAGAAGCGAGAAGTCGAAGGAGACGGCGGCGGCGCCGGCCCGGCGGAGGAGGGCGAAGGGGACGTCGGGGGCACAGGAGTGGACGACGGTCGGCCCGTCGGAGTGCACGCCGAGAACGTCCCGGAGGGTCGCCTCGACGACCTGCCGGTCGGCGGAGCGGTGGGTGCGGTAGCCGCTGGCGGTCTTCACCTGCCCCCGGAGTACGGC
The DNA here is from genome assembly GCF_002954775.1 of Streptomyces geranii. GTDB lineage: Bacteria > Actinomycetota > Actinomycetes > Streptomycetales > Streptomycetaceae > Streptomyces > Streptomyces geranii. Next base: position 139,268 of record NZ_PJME01000009.1, on the reverse strand, counting down.
GATGAGGGAGGGTTCGTCGAGTTGCAGGACGAGTTGGGCGCCGGGGATGCGGCGGTGCAGCTCGTCGAGGTGGAGGCGGAGCCCTTCGGCGAGGGAGCCGGCGAGGTCGCGGCAGGCGCCGGGGTCGGAGAGGGCGAGTTCGCCGTTCCTGAGTTCGATGGCGGCGGCGAGGGTCCAGGGCCCGACGGCCTGGACCTTGAGCCGGCCCTCGTACCCCTGGGTGAACTCCTCCAGCGCGTCGAGGTCCTCGCCGAGCCAGGAGCGGGCGCGCTTGGTGTCCCGCCCCGGGCGGTCCCCCAGCCGCCAGCCGCTGGGCTCCACGCGCGCGTACATCTCGACGAGCATGCCGGCGGTACGGCCGATCATGTCGGCGCCGGGGCCGCGGGCGGGCAGTTCGGGGAGGAAGGGGAAGTCCTCGAAGGACCCGGTGGCCGCCTTGACGGCTTCCCGGGCATCACCGCCGGGGAGGGAACCGATGCCGGTGGCGGGGCCGAAGGTGGGGTTTGGGTTCACGTGGGGAAGCGTACGGAGTCGGGGGGCGTGGTTTTCTCGCCCCCGCCGCCCCGACCCGTCCCATCCCGTTCCTGGGGGCTGCGTATTCAGCCCCTCCGGCGTTTGAGGAGCGGGGGTTCGGGGGCGGAGCCCCCGCGGACGGGAACGGGTAGGGGCGGCGGGGGCGAAAAAGACCTGGTCAGCTGCCCGGGCGTACCGTCACGTCGTTGATCTCCGCGTCCCGAGGGAGGTCCAGCGCCAGCAGGATCGTCGTTGCCACCGACTCCGGGTCGATCCACTTCGACGCGTCGTACTCCTTGCCCTCCTGCTGGTGCACCTTCGCCTGCATCGGGCTCGCCGTGCGGCCGGGGTACACCGTCGTCACCCGTACCCCCGCGCCCCGTTCCTCCTGCCGGAGCGAGTCCGCCAGCGCCTTCAAGCCGTGTTTCGACGCCGCGTACGCCGACCAGTTCGCCCCCGCGCTCAGGCCCGCGCCCGAGTTGACGAAGATCACCTGGCCCTGGGAGAGGCGGAGTTGGGGCAGCAGGTGCCGGGTCAGTTCGGCGGGGGCGATCAGGTTGACGTTGAGTTGGTGGCGCCAGGATTTGGGGGTCAGGTCGCCCACCGGGCCCAGGTCCACCACGCCCGCGATGTGCAGCAGGGAGTCCACCCGGTCCGGCAGCGTCTGGTGCGAGAACGCCCAGGACAGGCGGTCGGGGTCCGACAGGTCGCCGACCAGGGTCCGAGCCCCGGGGAACTCCGCCGCCAGTTCCTTCGCCCGCCCCGCGTCACGCGCGTGCAGCACGAGTTCGTCCCCGCGCGCGTGCAGCCGCCGCGCGACCGCCGCACCGATACCCGAACCCGCCCCGGTGATCACATGAGTAGCCATGCCCGCCATGCTCGCATCACCCGCTCACCCGCTCACCCGCCCGGCGCTCAGGCCACGCCCTGGCTCTCCTCCAGGTACGCCAGCGCCCCCACCGCCTCCTCCGCGAAGAACACCAGGTCGGTCAGCGGGCGGGGCAGGAAGCCCTCCGCGTCCATCCTGCGGAGCTGTTCCTTCAGGCCGTCGTAGAAGCCCGCGGTGTTCAGCAGCACCACCGGCTTGTCCGACTTGCCGTGCTTCTTCAGTTCCAGGATCTCCGTGGCCTCGTCGAGCGTTCCGGTGCCGCCGACCATGATGACGACCGCGTCCGCCTTCTCCAGGAGCAGGCGCTTGCGTTCCGCGAGGTCCTTCGCGATCACCATCTCGTCCGCGACCGGCCGCGTCCTCGCCGCCAGGAACTCCACCGAGACGCCCACCAGCCGGCCGCCCGCCTCCTGGACGCCGTCCGCGACCACCTTCATCAGACCGACGTCCGAGCCGCCCCAGACCAGGGTGTGCCCGCCCTTGCCCAGCAGTTTCGCGAACTCGCGCGCAGGGCGGGTGTAGCGGTCGTCCAGGTCGGCGGCGGAGAGGAAGACACAGATGTTCATGCGGTCACCGTACGCGGGAACATCCCGGGCCCTCCAAACGCTTTTCGGGTATGGCTGACAGGGCTCAAGGACACACGATCACCATCGAGCAGACCTCCGACCGCGTCCGCGCCGTCCACGGCGACGAGGTGCTCGCCGAGAGCGAGCGGGCCCTCGTCCTGCGGGAGACCGGCTGCCCTCCGCGGTACTACTTCCCCGCGGAGGACGTCCGCCTCGACCTGCTGACGCCCTCCGAGACCCACACGTACTGCCCCTTCAAGGGCACGGCGTCCTACTGGTCCCTCCCGGACGCCGCCGACCTCGTCTGGGCGTACCCCGAGCCGAAGCCCGAGGTCGCGTCGATCAAGGACCACCTCTGCTTCTACGAGGTGCAGACCGCCTAGTCCCCTACCGTTTCTCCTACTTCTGCTTCCTGCTACTTCCTACTTCTCCTCCACCGGCTCCGTCACGAACCGCACCCCGGCCTCCAGCTTCCGCGCCAGTGCCTGCGCCTCCTCCGGGGTGTCCGCGCCGACCGCGATGTGGCCGACCCGGTTCCCGACCGAGCGGTGCGGCTCGACGACGGTGCCGGGGGTGATCGCCAGTTCCGCGTGCAGCACCGCCGGGTGGGCCAGCACCTCGTCCCAGCCCTCGATCGCCAGCAGGCGTCCCGGCGGCGGGGTCAGGAAACGGATCGCCGAGCCTCGTACGGGCTTCAGGGCCGCCTTGTCGACCGGGTTGCCCAGGACGTCGTCGTAGACCAGGCCGAACCACTCCAGGCCCGGGATGACGTGCGGCAGCATGCGGTGGATCCAGCCGCCCGCATTGCGCACATGGACCTCGCCCAGGACGACGCCGTGCTCGGTCCACCACAGCTCGACATGGAACTGGCCGAAGCGCAGGCCGAGGGCCGTCAGCGCCGCCTCGACCTGGCGTTCGATCTCGGTGGCCGTCGGCTCGGGCAGGATCGCCGGGATGACGTACTCGATCTCGAAGAAGTTGGGCGGTGGAAGCAGTTCCTTCGAGGTCAGGGCGAGGATGTGCGGGGCGCCGCCGAGGAAGACGCCCTCCGCGCTGTACTCGGTGCCCTCCACGAACTCCTCGACGATGAAGGAGACTTCGCCGCCGGAGCCGTCGTCGCCGCCGTGTCCGGCCGGCAGGAAGTCCAGTGCCGCCGCCAGTTCCGCCGGGCCGTCGATCCGCGTCACGCCCTCGCTGCCCATGGCGTCGCGCGGCTTCACCACCCAGGGGCCGGTCGAGCCGGCCAGGAACCCGCGGGCCTCCGGCTCCGTCGCGCAGACCCGGAAGCGGGGCTGGCGGAATCCGGCGGCGGCCAGATGGGCGCGTGCCTCGTCCTTCGTACGGACCCGGTGCACCGCCTCCGGCGCGTTGCCCGGCAGACCGAGCGCGTCGGCGACCTCGGCGACCGCCTCCTGTGCCATCTCCCGTACGCCGAAGACGACTTCGTAGCGGTCGCCCGCCGAGGTGCGTTCGCGGACCCATTCGGCGCTGGCGCCGCGTACCGAGAAGTCGACCGCCGAGACCGTGTCCGCGAGGGCGTTGACCGTGGGGGTGGCGGGCAGGGTCGCTTCCTGGTTGGTGAGGTGGATGGTCAGGCCGCGTGCGCGGGCCTGCCGCAGCGCGTTCTCGACGACGTCCACGGCGAGGGTGGCGTCTCCTGCGCCGCCGACGAAGAGGAGGTGAGGGCTGCTCGCCTCGGCCATGTCTGCTCCCGGGTGGTGAAGTTGCTTGCGGTGGTGGGGTTTTGGGGCCTGTGCGCAGGCGTGTCCGCGCTCAGGACGTGGTCAGCAGGAGCTTGCCCGTCGTGGCGCGGCTCTCCAGCAGGCGGTGTGCCTCGGCCGCGTCGGCGAGCGGGAGTTCCGCGTGGATCAGCGGCCTCAGCACCCCGGCGGCCAGGTACTCGAAGACGGCGCCGCCTGCCGCGCGGAGGGTCCGGGCGTCGTACACGTAGTCCTTCATCGTGGGGCGGGTCAGGAACAACGAGCCGCCGCCCCGTAGGAGTTCGATGTCCAGCGGTGGCACGGGACCGCTGGACAGCCCGCACAGGGCGAGCGTGCCCCGGCGGCCGAGGCTGCGCAGGCTGGTGAGGTGGGTCGTGGCGCCGACCGAGTCGTAGACGACCTGCGCGCCCTGACCGTCCGTCACATTCCTTACCGCGACGTCGAATTCGTCGTAGCCGAAAGTGTGGTGGGCGCCCGCCTCGCGGGCCACCGCCTGCTTCTCGGGGGTCGAGGCGACCGCCACGACCGTCGCCCCGCGCGCCGCCGCCAGCTGGACCAGGAGCCGGCCGAGACCGCCCGCCGCCGCGAGGACGACCACGGTGTCGCCCTTGGCGACCGGGTGCGTCTCGTGGGTGAGGTAGTACGCGGCGAGGCCCTGGAGGGTCACCGCGGCGGCCTCGGTGAGGTCGACGCCGTCCGGCACCGGGATCAGCTTGGCCTCGGGGACCACCGTGTACTCGGCGTAGGCGCCCAGTTGGGAGGCGTACGCGACCCGCGCACCCGGCGCGAACCCGCTCACGCCCTCGCCGACCGCCTCGACCACACCGGCGGCCTCCTGGCCCGGGGTGAACGGGAGTTCGGCGGGATAGGTGCCGTCGCGGTAGTAGACGTCGATGTAGTTGACGCCTGCGGCGGTGTTGCGGACCAGTGCCTGACCGGGGCCGGGGACCGGCGACTCGGTCTGCTCCAGGCGGAGTTCGGACGGGCCGCCGGGCCGGGTGACGCGGATGGACTGCATGGTTCTCTTCCCACTCCTGGGTCAGGTGCTCGTGCTTGTACTGGTACTTGTGCTGGTACTGGTGCTCGCGCTGGTGCTTTCGCCGAAGACGCCGAGGAAATAGTTGATGTCGGACGTCAGCCCCTTCACCATGTCCCCCAGCCGGGACCCTCCGCCCACGGCGAGCGTCTGCTCGTTGCGCCTGCGCGTGCGGTCGGAGAAGGGCAGGGAACCCGAGGCCAAGTAGCGTATGGCACCGTCGCCCGCCCGGCGCGGAATGACCGCCGAGCGTGCCGAACGGCTCGCGCTGAACGGGATGTCGAGCCGTCCCTCCGCGAACGCGGCCGGAATCTCCTTGTGCAGATCGCTCGTCGAGAGGATCGGTTCGACGATCTCGGCCACCTCCCGCAGGATCCACTCCAGTTCGGTGCCGATGCGGTCCTCGTCGAGCTTGATGAAGTCCAGGAGGGGGGAGTTGGCGCGCGAGGCGAGCAGCAGTCCGTCGATGTTGGCGCGGGTGTCGGGGATGCCGTGCGCCTCCTGGTAGGTCTTGCTGATCAGCTTGCTCGCGCCGCCGAGCCGGGCGACGAGGGCGCCGTAGAGGATGAGGTCCTCGGCGTGGGGCCGCAGTTTCGGGAAGACGCCCATGAACTCGTGGAGCACGGCGTGCACTTCGACGTCGTCGGGCAGATAGCGGGCCGCGAGGCGCGGGATGGCGCGCAGGGCGGCCACGTCCTGCTCGAAGTGGCCACCCTGCGGATAGGCGACGGAGATGCAGCGCACGCCCTCGCGCGCCGCCGCCACCGCCTCAAGGACGCTGATCGCGAGGGAGATGGACGGCGGCACGAGTACGGCGGTCAGGGTGCCGAAGGTCTCGCGGTCCACCACCAGTCCGTGCCGGGCCAGTTCACCGCACCGGGCGTCCACGTCCCGCCAGGCGGCGAGCGACTCGGCGAGCGGGACGTCCTTGCAGTAGGGCAGGTTGTACGAGATCCCGCCGCCCTCGAAGGAGGTGATGCCGGACGCCACCGTCACCTCGAACAGCAGCCGTGCGTCGGGCGTCCCGTGCCGGATCTCCAGCGGCGCGGCCACCGCCTCGTTGAGCTGACGCCCCTTCACCCAGCCGTGGGTGACCAGCGGATACCCGTTCAGGTCGGCCGGGTTGCGCTCCAGAACCCGGCGGGCGCTGTCGAACTGCTTCAGCCGGGTGTACGAGTCGATGGTGAGCGTGAGGATGTCGGGCCTGGCGTGTCGCTCCAGGTCCTGGAGCAGGGTCGTCATCTGGGCGTGCGAGCCGACCCCGCACCTGGGTTGCAGCGCGAGCCGCCCCGCCGCCCGCGCGGCCCCGAGCACCTCAGCGACGGTGGGTTTCCCCAACTGCCGTACGTAGGCGACGGATTCGGCGAGTTCGGGGAGCGGCTCGGGAGTGTCGCCGCTCATGAGGCGGCGACCGGGGCCGCCGTCGTGCGGCGGGCCCGCAACTCGTCGAGGACCAGGGAGAGTTCGTCGAGGTCGGACAGGACGACGTCGACGCCGAGCGCGTAGAGCCGCTCGTGGTCGGCGGCGCCCTTGTAGCTGCCGACGGAGAGGTTGCCGCCGAGGATCACCGGGCAGCCGAGCCGGCCTGCGGCGCGGGCGGTGGGCAGGTCCTGGAGGTCGGCGTGGGCGTGGCCGTTGAGGCTGCCGATGATGACGGCCTCGGCGTCCGGGTGGTCGGCGTGTGCTTCGGCGAATTCGGCGACCGAGGTGCAGGCGCCGAGATTGACGACCTGGAATCCTTCGGCGCGCAGCGCGTGGGCGATGAGGTGATTGGCCACGACGTGACTGTCACTGGCCGCCACCCCGAGAATTACCGTACGAACCTCTGCTTCTTTTCCCGCTTTTCCTTTTCCCGCTGTTTCTTTTCCTGCTTTTTCTTCGTTCTGCCGCATGGTGAGCCCCCGGGATCTTCGGACGGAATCGTGGGAATGGTGTTCAGTCGTCGAACGCGGCGAACAGTTCCCGTTTGCTGACCTCGCGAAGGCGCGCGACATTGAATTCCTCCGGGTCGGCCGCGGAGAGCGAGTCGAAGACCAGATTGATCGCGGGTACGAGGCCCCAGGCATGGGTGTAGGGCGGCCAGCCGGGGCTGCCCTTCTCCAGGTCCGCCTGGCGTTCGAAAATGTAGTTCGGCCATTGCGGTGTCGCCGGATACCGGTGATGGAAGTCGTGGACGACGGTGTCGCCGGTGAGGACGAGATAGCGCGCCGGTGCGTGCACGAACAGCATCCGCAGGGACCACACCCCCCAGGCCGCGGCCCTCCGCAGCGGCGGCAGTTCGGGGGTGGGGGCCGCCTCGCCGATGAAGATGGCGTTGGTGAGGCCGCCGAAGTACTCCTTGCCGCGCCTGATCGCGAGGTCCCGGCTCGGGAAGGTGTGCTTGACGCACAGCCGCAGGGTGTTGCTGACCTGGAAGAGCGGGATCAGCGGGACGAACCAGACGATCAGCAGGGCGGGCCAGGTGCCGGTGGCGACGGTGGCCGTGACCGCGGTGGTGTAGAGGACCAGGAAGGACGCCTTCTCGGTGCGCGCCGAGCCGTGCCAGAACGAACGGGCGCGGGCCACCAGGAAGTTCAGATGGAACCAGGGCGACACCAGCTTGCCGAGGACCCGCAGCCACATCTGCCGGCGGGTCATCCCGGGGTGCAGGTTCAGGCTGACCAGGAAGGCCTGGACGGTGGGGTCGCGCAGGGTCATGTGGTGGGCGGCGTGGTGGTCGCTGACGTGTTCGCGGCTGTAGCGGACGAAGTTCTGGATGACCAGGACGCTGGAGGTGAGCCGGCCGATCGCGGTGTCCAGGCGTCGTCTGCGGTACATGTTCCGGTGCGAGCACTGGTGGTAGACCATCATGCGCAGGTTGCGCATGCCGTGCAGGGTGACGGCCCAGCCGACCGGCACCAGCAGCAGCCAGGCGCCGCCCAGCGCGAGTCCGGTGCAGCCGGCGGCGACGCCGAGAGCCATGGAGAGATAGGCCGTCAGTAAGTGAAAGCCGGGCGTCCACCAGGATATGGAACCCTGTCCGGGCAGCGCCTTTCCGGTGAATATGGTGAGTGGGTACTGGGTGAACCGGGGCAGGGCGCGCATGGTTTCGCGGGGGTCCGAATAATCGGCGATGCCTTCGGTCCGGTAGCCACTGTCGATGGCTGCCATCGCACTCCTCTAGGTCAGGGATCTGAGGCGCCTGATATGCGGTGGCCCGGTCGGGTCCGGATATCGGCGCACGAAAGGTCTGTGACTGGGTGCGTGGTTGATCCTGACAGGCGGTCGCCCACAGGGTCAACCTTTTGTTGGAGAAATGAGAGAACAACGGTCGGGAAGAATGTGTTTAATGCGCGCGCGAATTCACGCGGGCGAAGTGGGTGCGTCCTGGGCACGGGCCGGCTCGGGCACGGGGTCGGGCAGGACCCTGCGAGCCCGGACCGGTGAGAGGAAGACCGGCAGGAAGGCCGTCGAGACGAACACCCCGCCCACCCACAACGTGGCCTGGACGCCGACGAGTTCGCCGAGCACACCGGAGATCGCGGCACCGACCGCCAGGGCGCCCGTCAGCAGGAACCGGAACGTCGCGTTCATCCGGCCGAGCAGCGAGCCTGGGGTCATCCGCTGCCGCAGGCTGACTCCGAGCACGTTGTCCATGCCCACCTTGAACATGGCCAAACACCAGCCCACGCCCGCCAGATAGAGCCATGCACCCCGGTCGACCAGCGGCACGAGCAGGCCGGCCGGGGCCAGACAGAGCCCGGCGAGACCGAGCGTACGGCCGAAGCCGAGCCGGGCCGCGATGGGCCGTGCGCTGCGGGCGCCGATCAGCAGACCGATCCCGCCGGCTCCCCAGAACAGGCCCAACGCGGCGCCGGGCAGGTCGAGTTCGCGGACGAACCAGATCGGCAGCATGGTGTTGATGACGGACGAGCCGAGGTTGGCGAGGGCCGCGGTGAGCACCAGTGCCCGTAGCTCCCGGTTGCCGAAGACATGGCGTACGCCCTCGGCGATCTGCGTACGAAGCCGGTTGCCCGCCCCGCTTTTCGCGTTCCCGGCCGGTGGAGTGCGGCGGATCGCGATGAGTCCGAGGCCGGAGGCGAGATAGGTACAGGCCGAGACCAGCACGGCCGCCGGTGCGCTGAGCAGCGAGACGAGCCCGCCGCCCGCGCTGCGGCCCAGGACGTTGCCCGCGGCGATCAGCGTGTTGATGTCGGCATTGGCCTGAACCAGTGCCTCCTTGCCGACCAGTTGGGGCAGCACGCTCTGTGAACCCACGTCGAAGAACACGGTCGCGCAGCCGCTGAGCAGGACGACCGCGTAGAGCTGGCCGAGCGTGAGCGCGTCCAGCCACCAGGCGAGCGGCACGGAGGCGTAGAGCGCGGCGCGGCACAGGTCGGCGGCGATCAGCACCCTGCGGTGACTGAGCCGGTCCACCCAGGCACCGGCCGGCAGGCCGATGACCAGGAAGGCGATCGTGCTCAGGGTGGCAAGGGCGCCGACCTGGCCCGGTCCGGCGTCCAGTGCGGCCACGGCGACCAGGGGTACGGCGACGTAACTGACGTTGCTGCCCAGCTGGCTGAGCGCGGATGCGGTGAACAGCGTGCGGAAGTCGGCTGTCCGCCATGGGGAGTCGGGTCGCATGATCCGTTCGTCCGGTGGGGTCGGTGAAGGCGGCGAGAGCAGAGGGAAAGGGGTGCGCGTGGGCGGGGCGGGAGCGGGTGGGGGGCTCCCGGAGACCTACCCGTGCGCTGGATCCGGCCATGGCGCGGGCCGTCGTTGGGCCTGGCCGGCCGGTGGGTCCGGTGTGCTCCGGCAGAAAGGCGCAATTCCGCGCCCTCTTGGCCGGAAAACACCCGCCGGTTGATTGTTCACTCAAGCCCCCGTTCCGCTTCTTCCTCTTCGGAGTGGCCGAAGACGACCCCTAGAGGATGGCGCCGGAACCTGATCGCCTCCCAGGTTCTTGACGCCATTTCATCGACTGTTCACAGTACTTGGCCGAGCGGTGCAGCATACTTTCGAGGTGCTCGGACGACCGATGGACACTACCCGGTCGGTGCGGTCCGAGTGCAAGGGTCTCCGGTATCTGCGTGTCGCGGCAAGCGGGCAACTGAATTTCCGAAAATCGTTGACAACGACCGAAGACAGATGTGATCGTCGGGGAGGTGCCGAGGGGGCGGCCACCCTTCTGTGCCAGTTTGTTGCGTGCGTCGGAGCGACACCGCGAACCGTACTTGCGACACAGCACACTTCGAATGCGAATCAGCACACACCATCGCCGCCGCAGCCCGATCACCATTCGGGCCGATTGGCGTGGCGTTCTACCGAGCTTCCCTCACCAGGGCCCTGCTCGTTCAGGGTCGCCGACTTCAGTAAAGTTTGGGTGAAAAGCAAAGTGACTGCTCGTACCGCGCTCTTGATCGGTGCCGCCGGGGGCATTCTCTCCGAGGTGGCCAGAGGCCTGGCGAAGGACGGGACCTCACTGGTCCTCTTCGACCGGAACGAGGAGACGGTCACCCGTCTCGCCGACGAACTCGCCGGGGTGACGAAGACCGAGGCCGTGGTCGGTGACATCACCGACATCCCGGCCGCCGAGCGGCAGTTGACGGAGATCGTGGCCAGGCACGCGCCGTCGGTCCTGGTGAACGGCGTCGGCGGCGACACCCGCGTCATCGGCTACGCGGACCTCGACCGGAGCCATTTCGAACAGACCCATCTGGAGAACGTGATCAGCACCTGGATCGCGGTCAAGGTCTGCGCACCCCGGATGGCCGAGGCCGGCTACGGCAGGATCGTCAACTTCGCCTCGGCGGGCGGGCGTACGTACAGCCACTTCAACAACGCGGCGTACGTGGGCGCGAAGGCCGCCGTGATCGGCATGACCAAGCAGCTGGCGTACGAACTGGCCGGCACGGGAGTGGTCGCGAACGTGGTCGCGCACGGACCGATCGCCACCGACCGGGTCGCCGGCGCCTTCGAACGGCGTACCGAGGAGTCGAAGAAGGACGTCCTCGGGCGGCTGCCGATGGGGCGCTACGGCACGGTCGCCGAGGCCGTCGGCAGTGTGCTGCACCTGTGTTCCGAGAGCGCCGGCTACTCCACCGGAGCCGTGATCGACATCAACGGCGGCCTCTACATGTGAGTCCGCGCTACGCGCGTCAGTCCTGATTCTCATCGCAAGGAGCTGGGTGTGGCGAAGTTTGTCGTCGAATTCGAGTACAACGTCGACCGGGCCGGCCGCCAGGGCCTGCATCCGGCGCATGCCGAGAACCTCTACCGGCTGGCCGACAACGGTGTCCTGCTGCTCGGCGGACCGCTCGTCGGCGAGAACTCCGGACTTCTGGTGTACGAAGTCGAATCCCGTGCCGAACTTGATCTGATTCTCGCCGAGGAACCCTATGTCAAGGGTGGTGTGGTGGCCCGGACCCGAATTAAGGAATGGGCGCCGGGCAAGGGGAGCTGGATCACCGAGGGAGCGCACTGATATGACGCAGGTCTCTTTCACCCTCGATTCGCTGCACGCCGGAATTGCCGATCCGGGCATGGACTCCATGCGCATCCTCAGCGAGACGGCACTGCGTTTCCCGGACGCGCTCTCATTCTCCTCGGGAGCGCCCTACGACGGAAACCACGATCTGGCCAATCTCACCTTCTACACCGAGCGCTATATCAAGCACCTGCGCGACAAGGGCCTCCCCGAACAGCGGATCACCCGGCTGCTGTTCCAGTACGGACCCGTCAACGGCCTGATCCAGGACGAGGTCGCCCTGATGCTCAGGCAGGACGAGGGCATCGACGTCCCGCCCGAGGCGATCATGATCACACACGGCTTCCAGGAGGCCGCCCTGGTCGCCCTGCGCGGCCTGTTCGCCTCCCCCGACGACGTGCTGCTGTCGGTCTCCCCCGCGTACGTCGGCATCCTAGGCGCGGCCCGGATGCTGGACATCCCCGTACGGGGCGTCCTGGAGGGCCCCGAGGGGCTCGACCCGGAGGCGGTGCGCGCCGCCGCCCGTGCCGTGCGCGCCGAGGGCAGGCGTCCTGCCGCCCTCTACCTGGTGCCGGACTTCTCCAACCCCTCGGGGACGGTGCTGCCGCTCGCGGCCAGGGAGCGGCTGCTGGCGGTCGCCGCCGAGGAGGACTTCCTGATCCTGGAGGACAACCCCTACGGGCTGTTCGCGCGGGACGGCGAGTCGATGCCCACCCTGAAGTCCCTGGACACCCAAGGGCGGGTGGTCTACCTCGGCTCGTTCGCCAAGTCGGCCTTCCCCGGCGCCCGGCTCGGCTATCTGGTCGCCGACCAGGAGGTCACCGAGGCGACCGGCGCGGGCGGCACCACGCGCACGCTGGCGCAGACCCTGTCCAAGGCGAAGGCGATGTACAGCGTCGGCTCGTCCACCCTCTCGCAGGCCGTGATCGGCGGGTTCCTGGTCGAGCAGGGCTACGATCTGCGGTCCGCGACCCGGGAGTTGGCGGCCGTCTATCTGGAGCGGCTCGACGCGGTGCTGGCCGCGCTGGCGGCGGAGTTCCCGGCCGGCGGCGGCCACGGTGTCAGCTGGAACACCCCGCGCGGCGGCTTCTTCCTGGTGCTGAAGGTGCCGTTCACCGCCGACCTGGCGGCCATGGAGCGCTCCGCCCGTGATTTCGGGGTGAGTTGGGCGCCGATGAGCATGTTCTACCTCGAAGGCGGCGGCGACCGCGAGATCCGGCTCGGCTTCAGCAACCTCGCTCCCGACGCGATCCGGGAGGGCATCGCCAGGCTGGCACGCTTTGTCGCGGACACTCCCCGCGAGATACCCGAATAACCCGAAGGACAGGCATGAGCGCTTCCCAGACCCCCGCTTCCCCTACCGCGACTCCCGCGCCCGCAGCGGCTGTTGACGGCACCGGCAGCGCCGCGACCGTCGCCGTGGTCGTCGACGGCTACTCCGCCGGCAACTTCTATCCGGCGGCGTTCGCCGCGCTCGGCGCCCGTGTGCTGCACGCGCAGACCACGGCGGAGCTGATCCCGACGATGCTCGCGCCCGACCTGACGGCGTACGAGCGGAACCTGGTGAACACCGACGAGGCCGCGCTGGCCGAGCAGTTGCGCGCCCACGCCCCGGCCGCGGTGGTGCCGGGCCAGGAGTCCGCCGTACGGGCCGCCGACCGGCTCAGCGAGGCGCTCGGGGTGAAGTCCAACGGGACCGCGCTGTCGGCGGCCCGCCGGGACAAGTACGAGATGATCGAGGCGCTGCGCCGGGCGGGGGTGCGCTGTGCCGACCAGTTCAAGAGCGACGACGCCTCGCTGATCGTCAAGTGGGCCGAGGACCAGGGGCGTTGGCCGGTGGTCGTGAAGCCGCTGGACTCGGCCGGGTCCGACGCGGTGTTCGTCTGCCAGGACTCCGGGGAGACTCGGACGGCCGCCGAGAGCGTGCTGGCGGGGAAGACCATCTTCGGCAACGCCAACGCGGAGGCGCTGGTCCAGTCGTACCTCAGGGGCACCGAGTACATCGTCGACACGGTCAGCGCCGACGGGCACCAGTACGTGTGCGGGGTCTGGGAGTACGAGAAGACGCTGCTGCCGACCGGCCGGAACATCTACAACCGGGACATCCTGGTCGCCCCGGACGCCGACCCGGTGCCGGCCCTGATCGCCTATGTCACCGAGGTCCTCGCGGCGCTCGACGTGCGCTGGGGGCCGACGCACGCGGAGGTCATCGTCACGGACGAGGGCCCAGTGCTCGTGGAGATCGCCACCCGGCTCAACGGCAACCTCAACCCGGCCTTCCAGGACCGGTGTCTGGGCCACAACCAGGCGGGGCTGGCCGCGCTGGCGTACATCCGCCCGGCCGAGTTCGTCGAGCGGTACGGCGACGGCGTGTACCGCAAGCTGCAGTCCGCGTACACCTACAACGCGCCCACCGTCCTGGACGGTGTCGTATCCGCCGTGGACCAGGAGACGGTGGCGGCGATCGACGCGCTGCCGAGCACGGTCGTCACCGCGGTCAAGTACAAGCCGGGTTCCCGGATCCGGCCGACGAACGACCTGATGACGGCCGCCGTGCGGATCTATCTGACCTCGCCCGACGACACCCTGCTCGACGCCGACTACGAGCGGGCACGCGCCCTCAAGGACGCGGTCTACCGCGTGAACTGACTTCCGAGCCCTCTCTGGAGGAACACCGTGCACAGCCGAATCGGCCTCTTCCTGTCGCCCGTTCACGAGACGGGCCAGGACCCTCATCTGGCGCTCCACCGCAGTCTGGACCTGGTCGAACTGGCCGATCGGCTGAACTTCGACGAGGCCTGGTTCGGCGAACACCACACGCTCGGCTGGGGGTTGGTCGGCGCCCCGGAGACCCTGATCGCCGCCGCGAGCCAGCGCACCCGGCAGATCAGGCTGGCCCATGGGGTGGTGCCGCTCTCCGGGCACCACCCCTTCCATGTGGCGAGCCGGGCCGTCCATCTGCACCACCTCACCCGGGGCCGCTACATCCTGGGCGTCGGCCCCGGAGTCCCCTTCGACGCGACGATGTTCGGCCTCGACGGCAAGGAGCAGCGCAAGCGGCTCGACGAGGCGCTGCCGACCCTGCTGGAACTCGTCAACGGCGAGGAACGGGTCACGCAGAAGACCGACTGGTACGAACTGGTCGACGCCAAGCTGCAGTTGCCGCGCTTCGGCCCCGGTCCGATCGAGGTCGCGCTGGCCACCTCGGGCACCTCGGTGACCAGCCCCCGGCTGATCGGCCGCTACGGCCTGAGCATGACCTCCTTCGCGCTGCCGTTCGCGCTGCTGACGCCGGGCGCCCCGGAGCACATGGGGCTGGCCCAGCAGTGGAAGCACGCGCAGGAGGCGGCCGACGAGCACGGGCGGACGCTGCGCCGCGAGGACTGGCGGGTCGCCCTCCCCGTACATGTCGCCGAGACCCGTGAGCAGGCCTTCGCCGAGGTCCGCGAGGGCTACGACCGCTGGCTCTTCGAGTACTTCGCCAAGGCCGCCGGCCGTGACGTCCTCGCGCCGGGCGCCTCCCGCGCGACGGCCCTGGAGGCGCGGGTGGAGGCGGGCGGCGCGCTGGTCGGCTCGGTCGACGACGTCGTGGACGGCGTACGCCGGATCCAGGAGGCGACCGGCGGCTTCGGCACGCTGCTCGTCTACGTCGCCGACTGGACCTCGTACGAGAACACCAACCGCAGTCTGGAGCTGCTGGCCCGGCAGGTGGCCCCGCGGCTCACCGGTGCCGCCGACCGGCCGCGGGAGGCCGTCGAGTGGGCGATCGCCCGCCGGAGCAAGTAGCGGCACCACAGGTCGGAACTAGCCAACAAGCTGAGGGAGATGCTGAAGCCGTGGGCGGTTCGCAGCACTGGCAAGAGCACTGGAACAGCCGTCGGGTCCCCTTCCAGGAGGAGTGCCGGCGGGCCCGGGCGGCGCTGCTGGCCGACCTCGGGGACCCGGGGGCGGCCCAGCGGCGGGTCCTCGCGGACATCGTGGACGTGTGCCGGGACTCCCTGCACTGGAAGGAGCGCGGCTACGACACCGTCGGCGCCGACGCGAAGAGCTTCCGTGAGGTCCTCCCGGTCAGGCGCTACGACGACTTCGTGCCCGAGATCGACCGCGAGACCCGGACCAAGGGCGGCGTCCTGTCGTGCAGCCCGGTGCTGCGCTGGCTGAAGACGAGCGGGACGACGGGGGCGCCCAAGCGGGTGCCGTACACGCTGCACTGGCTGTTGACCTACCGGATTCCGGCCATGCAGGCGATGTGGGGCACCTATCTGGACCTGCACCCCGCGATCCTCGACCATCCGTACGCCACCCTGGACACCCAGACCGTGCACGAGAGCGTGGACGACTTCCTGTACGGGGTGCAGTACCAGGCGATCAGCAACCGGCATCCGCGTATCAACAGCCGGGACTGGAACCCGCCTTGGGCGACCGCTCCCTGGTTCGGCCTGGAGGCGCCGTCCGCGCACGCGGGCCGGATGTACCACCGGATCCGCCATCTCGTGGGCCGGCGCCTGGAGTTCGTGTCGGCGATCAACCCGAGCACGCTGATCTCGCTGCGCGACCTGATCGCCGAGCACGGTCCCGAACTCGTCCGCGACCTGGCCGCAGGCACGCTGGCCGGCCGGCCGTACGGGGAGCCCGATCCCTCGGCGGCCCGGCATCTCCAATCGGTGCTGGACCAGGGCGAGTTCACCCTCACCGACGTCTGGCCCTCGCTCGGCGCGTACAGCTGCTGGCTGTCCTCCTCCGCCGGGCTGTACCGGTCGAAGCTGGACGGGGTGCTGCCCGGGGCGCGGGCGATGCCGTTCATGAGCTGCGGTACGGAGGGGGTCACCACGGTCCCCGTCGACCGCTCCCTGGACAGTCAACCGCTGGCGGTCGGGCAGGCGTTCTTCGAGTTCGTGCCGGCCGAGGTGGAGCTGGGCAGGCTGCTGGACGCGGGCGAGCGGGTCGACACGCTGCTGTTCGACGAGGTCGAGGCGGGCCGCGACTACCACCTGATCATGACGCAGGGCAACGGCCTCTACCGGCTGTGGAGCGGCGACATCTACCGCGTCGACGCGGTCAGGAACGGCGTCCCGTGGGTCCACTTCGTGCACCGCGACGGTGTCTTCCACTCCTTCACCGGCGAGAAGATCACCGAGGCCCAGGTCACCGAGGCGATCGAGCAGGCGCTGGCCGCGTACGGCCTGGCGGGCGGCCTCTATCTCTGCGGGCCCCGCTGGGCAGAGCCCCCGCACTACGTCGTGGTCGGTGAAGTCCCGCGCCCGGGCGCAGAGTTGGACCACCGGCTCTCCGACGCCGTGGACCGCGCGCTCGCCGCCATCAACATCGAGTACGCGAGCAAGCGCACCAGCGGCCGGCTCGGCGCCCTGGAGTTCCGCACGGTCGGCCGCGACACCATCGCCGCCTACACCGAGTCCCGGCGGCAGCTCGGCAACGCCACCCAGTACAAGTACAGCCCCTTCCAGAAGGACACCGATTTCGTCGCCGACCTGGTCGGCGGGGCGGGAGTACCCCGGTGATCGAGACGAAGAGGCCGCCGCAGAACGTGCGCCGGGAGATCATCACGCTCTCCGTGGACGGCATCGACCTCGCGCTGCACCTGTGGCGACCGCGCGGGGAGACCAAGGGCGCCGTCTTCTACTTCCACGGACTGCAGTCCCACGCGGGCTGGTTGTGGGAGGTGGGGCCGCAGTTCGCCGACAACGACATCGCCTTCTTCGTGCTCGACCGGCGCGGCAGCGGGATCAGCGGCGGTGAGCGCCAGGACGTCCCGGACGTCGACACGATCGTCGCGGACTACGTCACCGCGATCGGCCACACCCGTGAACTGATCGGCGACGACGTCCCGTTGACCCTGTTCGGGCACTGCCTGGGCGGCTCCTTCCTGGCCGCCCTGCTGCACCGCCCCGACTTCACCGTCCGCTACGACGCCACCGTCTTCTGCTCGACCTGGCTGGGCCGGCTGCACGCGGTGCTCGGCGAGGAGGAGCGGGCCGCTCTCGCCGCCGAGACGAGCACGGAGCCGTGGGACGCGGGGCTGAGGTCGGCGGACTTCACGGACGACGCCCGCTACCGGGACTTCATCGACAACGACGACCTGGCCGCCCGTACCCTCACCCGCCGCTCACGGGCGGTCCTGCTGGCCCTGGAATCCCTCTACTTGGACCCGTCCCGCCCCCGACTCCCGGACGTCCCGGCCGCGTTCGTGTCGGGCCTGACGGACCCGATCATCGACCTGGACGCGACCCGCGAGGTCTTCCAGGGCCTGTTCGCGGACGGCGGTCTGGCCGTCCAGTTCCCCACCGACCGGCACTACCTCTTCTACACGGACGTCAGCCGCAGCCTGGTCGACTGGACGTCCACGCACACCCTGCTGCAGGGGCTCGACCGTGGCGTCTGAGGCGCGGCTGTACCGGGTGGCGCTGCCGATGCGCGTCGGCTTCGACCACCCGGCGGCCCGCCGCCGCACCAGCGACAGCCTGGTCCTGCGTCTGACCGTGGACGACGTGTCCGGCATCGGGGAGTGCGCCCCCCGCTCGTACGTCACCGGCGAGACGACCGACAGCGTGACCGAGGCCCTCCAACGCGTCCCGCTGCACGCGCTGTTCGACCGCCTGCACACCACTCCTCCGACGGAGCTGGCCGCCCAACTCCGCGCCGAGGGCTTCGAGTCGACGTTCCCGGAACTCTTCACCCACACCCTGGGGACACCGCCCGGCACCAATCTGGTGTGCCTGCTGGAGACGGCCGTACTGGACCTGTTGTGCCGTCAGTTGTTGCTCCCGGTGGGCGAGTTGCTGTTCCCGGGGGCCGCTGTGCTCGACTCGGTCCCCGTCTCCCAGGTGCTGGATCTGAGCATCGGCGTCGAGGAGTTCCTGGACACGCGCGGGCCCTTCCACTTCGTCAAGGTGAAGGCGTCCGACGACATCGAGCGGGACGTCCGCACGGTGGCCGCGATCAGACGGCGGCTCGGCGCGGACGTGCCGGTGATGGTCGACGCCAACATGAGCTGGACGCCGAGGACGGCAGCGCCGTACGCGCGCCGGCTGCGCGAGGCGGGCATGGACCTCGTCGAGGAGCCCCTCCCCCGCCGCTCGTGGGCCGCGCTGCGCGCCCTGCGCCAGGAGACGGGCGTCCGTGTCCTGCTCGACGAGTCGGTGTGCACGGCGGCGGACGCGCGGGCGGCGGTGGCGGCCGGGGCGTGCGACGCGGTGAACGTCCGGGTGTCGAAGAACGGCGGGCCGGTCGCCTCGGCCCGCCTGATCGAGTACGCCCGCACCGAGGGGTTGGGCTTCCAGATCGGCGTGCAGGTCGCCGAGACGGGACCGCTGATCAACGCGAGCAGGGCGCTGGCGCTGCGCTCTCCGGGTGCCCTGACCGTCGAGGGCGGACAGTCCGACCGCTTCTTCGCGGAAGCGGACGCGATTGTGGCTCCTTGGCCGGTGGTGGACCGGCGTACGAACACGATCGGGCCCGTCGAGGGGGTCGGTTTCGGTCTGCGGCTGACTGATCAGGCTGTGCGGTGGACGGCTCTGAGCTGGGCGGACGGTAGGTCGTGGCTGCGGGTTGCCTCCGGCGGTGGGAAGCGTTTCGACCGCGGGCCGGTGGGGGTTGATCGCGCAGTTCCCCGCGCCCCTTGAGGGGCGCGTCCCTCCCCCCTGTCATCAGTTCCACCGAGAGGAGCACCCCATGACTGCCCTGTTCGAATGCACGTACAAAGGTGAGCGGTATGTGGGCCACGGCGCCCCGGAGGACGACGTCCTCACCCTCTTTCCCCTCGGCGGCGCCGATCCGCGTGCCGCCGTGCTGGCCGCCGACGGCGATGCTCCGGCGCTGCTCGCCGCGCTGACCGAGGGCCGCGAGCCGGTGAGCGCGGCCGTGGCGGACGTGCGGTTCCGGCCACCGCTGCTGCCCGACTCCGTCGGGGACGCGTTGGTGAGTGGCTTCATGGCCACCCACAACGTGAAGGCGGACTCGGGGGCGCCCACGCAGCCCAACTGGTTCTTCAAGGGGCTCGGCGAGGTGCTGAAGGTCTCCGGTGAGCCGCTGCGGGTGCCGCGGGGCGCGATCGCGGTGACCGAGGAGGCGGAGGTCGTCCTCGTGTACGTCGGGGACGCGGACGGCACCCCGAAGTACGCCGGGTACACCTTCGGCAACGACCTCACCGACATCGGCCGTTTCAAGCGGCACGCGGGGCATCTGTCGTACGCGAAGCTGTGCGACGCGGGCGTGGCGCCGTATCTCTTCCTGGGCACCCCGCCGCAGCAGGTCACCGGGCAGGTGACGGTCGAGCGGGACGAGGAGGCCGCCTGGCAGGGGCCGTTCACCACCGGGGTGAAGGCCCTGCACTACGGGCTGCGGGACATGACGGCCGGCCTCTTCGCCAACGCGTCGCTGCTGCACCCCGGCCGGGTGCACTACGTCTACCTCGGCGCGGACCGCAGCAGCTTCCACCACGGCTTCACGATCACCGACCGCGACCGCGTGACGATCGACTTCGCCACGCACGGGGTCACGCTGTCCCATCCCCTGCACTGGGGCTGACGGGACGGCTGTTTCAGGACACGCCCGCGGTGGCCCGCACCGTAGTCGCGATAGTCGCCGACCCCACAACCCGCGTGCCGTCGTACAGGACGATCGCCTGGCCCGGCGCCACCCCGCGCACGGGCTCGGTGAACGTGACCTCCAGAGTGCCGTCGACCAGTGCGGCGGTCACCTCGGTCTCGCCGCCGTGGGCGCGGAGTTGGGCGGTGTAGGTGCCGGGGCCGGTGGGGGCCGCTCCGCACCAGCGGGGGCGGATCGCGGTGAGGGCGTCGACGTCCAGGGCCGTCGCCGGGCCTACCGTGACCGTGTTGTCGACCGGGGAGATGTCCAGGACGTAGCGCGGCTTGCCGTCGGCGGCCGGGGTGCCGATGCGCAGGCCCTTGCGCTGGCCGATGGTGAAGCCGTACGCGCCCTCGTGCGTGCCGACGACCGCGCCGGACTCGTCGACGATGTCGCCCTCGGCCTTGCCCAGGCGGTGTGCGAGGAAGCCCTGGGTGTCGCCGTCGGCGATGAAGCAGATGTCGTGCGAGTCGGGCTTCTTGGCGACCGCGAGGCCGCGCCGCTCGGCCTCCGCGCGGATCTCGTCCTTGGTGGTGAGGGTGTCGCCGAGGGGGAACATCGCGTGCGCGAGCTGGCGGTCGTCGAGGACACCGAGGACGTACGACTGGTCCTTGGCCATGTCCGAGGCGCGGTGCAGTTCGCGGGTGCCGTCCTCGTGCGTGATCACCTGCGCGTAGTGGCCCGTGCAGACCGCGTCGAAGCCCAGGGCGAGGGCCTTGTCGAGGAGGGCGGCGAACTTGATCTTCTCGTTGCAGCGCAGGCACGGGTTCGGGGTCCGCCCGGCCTCGTACTCGGCGACGAAGTCGTCCACCACGTCCTCGCGGAAGCGCTCGGCGAGGTCCCAGACGTAGAACGGGATGCCGATGACGTCGGCCGCGCGGCGGGCGTCGCGGGAGTCCTCGATGGTGCAACAGCCACGCGCGCCCGTGCGGAACGATTGGGGGTTCGCGGACAGGGCGAGATGGACGCCGGTGACGTCATGGCCGGCTTCCGCCGCCCGGGCGGCGGCTACGGCGGAGTCCACGCCGCCGGACATGGCGGCCAGTACGCGGAGGGGCTGCTGCGCGGTGTGGGTCATCGAGGTGTGAGTCATAACCCTTCCAGGGTACGGGGCGCCGGGAACCGGGGCGCGCGAGTATCCGTTGCGATCACATGGAGGAAACACAGGCTCGCCGGGAGACCGGTCGCGGCCTTCCGCAGGACGTGCCCCGGCAGCTGCGCAGCGAGGGCCACCGGAGAGCCGCGCCGAAGGACGGCGACCGGCGGATCGGGCGGCGCGCGCTGCTGATCGGCGGCGCGGTGGCCGCCGTCGCCACGGGTGTGCTCGCGCGGGACGAGCTGGCGCGGATGTGGTGGCGGGTGCCCGGGGTGGCGAAGCCGCGCAAGGAGGGCGAGGTCGACTACGCGGGGGCGCGCTGGGTGGCGGCCTCCTCTGCGAACTGGCGGATGGCGGACCGGCCCGACGACTACGGCGTGGACCGGGTGATCATCCACGTCACACAGGGCAGCTTCAACAGCGCGGTGAAGGTCTTCCAGAACCCGGCGCACGGCGCGGCGGCGCACTACATCGTGCGCAAGGACGGGCACGTCACGCAGATGATCCGCGAGCTGGACGTGGCCTTCCACGCGGGCAACCGGGAGTTCAACGAGCGGAGCGTCGGCATCGAGCACGAGGGCTTCGTGGAGAAGCCCGAGGACTTCACGGACGCGATGTACGAGGCCTCGGCGCGGCTGACGGCGCGGGTCTGCGCGAGGTACGGCATACCCGTCGACCGGGAGCACATCATCGGGCATGTGGAGGTTCCGGGCACGGACCACACCGACCCGGGCAAGGGCTGGGACTGGGCGAAGTACATGCGGCTCGTGACGCGGGCGAGCGCCGCCTCCACACAGGAACAGAAGTGACGCACATCACGGCGATTGGATCATGAACGTTTGATGAGTGCGGGCCGCCCGAAGTGTCCCGCGCGCTGATCCTGACCTGCGGGACGCCAACTCGCCTTCGCTCTCATGGAGTTGCCAAGTCAAAGGGTGGCTTCAGGTTGCACAGGTTCTTGCCTGGCTTCCTAGGTTCGCCTCAGTCTTTACACAGTCCTTAGCTCAAAGCTCCGCAGCCATGACCTACTCACACGAACCCGCAGGCCCGGCGGAGCAGCAGAACCCGGCCGGACAGCAGAGCAAGGGCACCCACGCCAAGCGCGACCGGGGCGAGAAGGGCGAGCACACCCAGCAGAGCAGGAGCCGGTCCGGCAAGGGCCTGCACCGGCGGACGTTCCTCGGCGGCATGGCCGGGGCGGCGGGGCTGGCGGCCGTCGGCGCGGCGGGGGCGACCTTCGCCCTGCTGTCCAACGGCAGCGGCTTCAAGGCATCGGCGGCCGACGCCACCCTGAACATCCCGGACCTGCTGGAGGGCACCACCGCCGACGGCACCACGACGTTCACCCTGACCGCGAAGACCGGTACGTCGGAGGTGATCAGCGGCGTCACCAGCACCACGGCCGGCTACAACGGTTCGTACCTCGGCCCCACCATGAAGTGGACCAAGGGCGACACCGTCCTGCTGAACATCACCAACAGCCTGGGCGACGACACCACCGTCCACTTCCACGGCGCCCACATCCCGCCCAAGATGGACGGCGGCCCGCAGAACTCCTTCGCCGACGGCGTCACCTGGTCGCCCACCTTCGAGGTCCTCGACGAGGCGAAGACCCTCTGGTACCACCCGCACGCCCTGGGCACCACCGCCGAGCAGGTCGTCCACGGCCTGGCCGGTCTGATCATCGTCGAGGACGACTCGGAGGTCTCGGCCGCGCTGCCGAGCGAGTACGGCGTCGACGACATCCCGCTCATCCTGCAGTGCCTGGCGGTGGACACCGCCGGCGACATCAAGTACGACGCCGCCGGTTACCGACTCGCCACCACCACCTTCCCGGTGCTGGTCAACGGCACCAACGTCGACGCGACCACCCTCGGCTTCACCGCCACCAAGAAGCGCACCCGCTTCCGGGTCCTGAACGCCTCCCCCGCCGACATCATGACCGTCCAGCGCAGCGACGGCGGCACGCTCACCCAGATCGCCAGCGACCAGGGCTATCTCGCCGAGCCCACCGAGGTGACCACGATCCGGCTGGTGGCCGGAGGCCGCGCCGAGTTCGTCCTCGACCTGGCGGACGCCGTCACGCTGCAGGCCGTCGTCACCACCGGCTGGATCCGCGGCGGCAGCGGCACGTACGACTTCCTGACCGTGACCCCGGACGCCACCGACACGCCGGCCGACCTGCCGAGCACGCTCAACACCATCACCCGCTACGACACCAGCGCCTTCACCGCGCGGACGATCACCCTCGGCCAGAACGGGGCGACCATGCTGATCAACGGATCGGCGGGCACCACCATGGCCGGGATGGCGATGATCAGCACCACGCTGGACGCCGAGGAGATCTGGACGATCACGAACAACACGCAGCTGGAGCACTCGTTCCATCTGCACGACGTGCCCTACCAGGTGATGGAGATCAACGGCGCGGCACCGACCGGCGTCAATCTCGGCTGGTACGACACCTTCGAGGTGGTCGGCGGTGGCTCCATCAAGATCGCGATGAAGTTCACGGACTTCACCGACGACACGTACATGTACATGCTCCACTGCCATCTGCTGCAGCACGAGGACGAGGGCATGATGGCCGCCCTCATGGTGCTGGACAGCTAGCACGGGTTCACCGCCTCCCCGGGACGGTTGCCGCCGGCAGTGGAAGTGCCGGCGGCAACCTGCTGGGAAGGTAGACCAACAGTGCGTCACTGTCGACAGTTGACGCAGATGTTGAGCAGGATCACTTTAATTCAGTCCGAGTGTCGACACTCGTCCGAATGACCTGACGAAGTCATCCGCGAGTTATTGACGGTCCATCAGTTTCCTTTGCCGGTCGGGCAGTTGGGGTCATGCTGTGATCCATGTCGACCTCCTCCCCCACCCCCGGCCGCACGATCGCGGCCGTCGCCGTGGCGGCCTCCGCGCTCCTCGGCCAGTTACTGACCGGCGCCCCCACCGCCGCCGCGGCCACCCCCACCCCGGCCGGCTCCATAGCCTGGCAGCCCTGTGAATCCCCGTACGGGGAAGGCGAGTTCGAGTGCGGGAGCCTCGCCGTCCCGGTGGACTGGCAGCACCCGGACGGTACGACCGTCGACCTGGCGCTCGTCCGGCACCGGGCCACCGATCCCGACCCCGCCCGGCGGCTCGGCCCGCTGCTGCTCAACCCGGGCGGCCCCGGCCAGTCCGGGGTGAACCTCGGCCTCAGCGCGCCGTTCTCCTTCTCGCCCGAACTGGCCGCCCGTTTCGACTTCGTGGGCTTCGACCCGCGCGGTATCGGCGCCAGCGCCGAGCTGAAGTGCTCCGGGACGGTGGTGAAGGCCAGGCGGGCCGCGCTGGGCCCGACCGACGAGGCCTCCTTCCAGACCCTCCGCCAGGCCAACCGCGCCCTCGCCGACAACTGCCGCGAGGTGTCCGGGCCGCTCGCCGACCACATGGACACCGGGAGCGTCGCCCGGGACATGGACGCGATCCGCGCGGCCCTGGGCGAGCGGCGGATCAGCTACTGGGGCGGCTCGTACGGCACGCTGATCGGCCAGCAGTACGCCGAACTGTTCCCGCACCGGGTGCGCGCGATGGTGCTGGACTCCAACATGGACCACAGCCTGGGCACTTGGGGCATCCTCAAGAGCCGTACGGAGACCCTGGAGGCATCCTTCGGCCTGTTCGCCGACTGGTGCGAACGCACCCCGAGCTGCCTCCTGTACGGCAAGGACGTGCGCGAGCTGTTCCGGACGTACTACGCGGCGGCGGAGCAGGGCCGCCTCGTCTACACGCTGTCGGGCCTCCCCTTCTCCGCCTCGACGCTGCGGGGAATCGCCTACAGCTACATGTACGAGCCGGCGAACTGGTCCACGCTGGCGCTGGTCCTGTCGTACCTGAGCGTGGTCCCCGAGCCGCCGACGACGACGGCCTCCGGCACCACCTCCCCGGCAGCGGCGGCGGCCGACGACCCGGTGGCGTTCACCTACGACCCGGTCCTGTGCCAGGACTTCGACCTGGACGTCCCGTCGTACGCGACGATGACCCGCTACGAGACCGAGCTGGCCCGGATCGCGCCGCTCACCCGGGTCGCCTCGCTGGGCTGGTCGTACATGACGAGCTGCCAGAACTGGACGGACCGGGTGGCCAACCCGCAACACCCGCTCCGGGTGACGGGCACCCCGCCGATCCTCCTGACCAACAGCAGGTACGACGTGGCGACTCCGCACGCCTGGGCGGCGAACGCGGCCCGCCAGATGGGCAGAGAGGCCCGACTCCTGACGTACGACGGCGTCGGCCACATCACGTACTGGCGCAGCCCGTGCGTGCGAGCGGCGACGGACACCTACCTGACGACCCTGACACCCCCGGCGAAGAACACCCACTGCCCGGCGATCTGGCCGGGTGCAAGCACCAAGACGGCCTTGTTGGACCCGATGGAGAAGCCGGAGATGAACACGCCGCTAAGCGGGACGTCCTAAGGGGCGCGGGGCTGCATCTATTTGCGGCTCCGCCGCGTGGGCGCGACAAGCCACGACGGCGTCGCACCTGACCGACAACCCATCACGGCACCCCGGCGGAGCCCTCAGCTGAGCCCCGCCGCCCGAGCCCGCTCCACAACGGGCCCGATCGCCTTCGCCACCGCCTCCACGTCAGCCTGCGTGGAGGTATGGCCGAAGGAGAACCGCAACGTGCCCCGAGCGAGGTCCGGAGCGGTACCGGTGGCCAGCAGCACATGGCTGGGCTGCGCCACCCCGGCCGTGCAAGCGGAGCCCGTGGAGCACTCGATGCCCTGCGCGTCGAGCAGCAGCAGCAGCGAGTCACCCTCACAACCGGGAAACGTGAAGTGCGCGTTGGCCGGCAGCCGGCCCACCGGATCGCCGCCCAGGATGGCGTCGGGCACCAGCCGGCGTACCTCCTCGACCAGCGAGTCCCGCAGCGCCCCGATCTCGTGCGCGAACCACTCCTGCTGCTCGGCGGCGATCCGCCCGGCCACCGCGAAGGACGCGACGGCGGGTACGTCCAGGGTCCCGGAGCGTACGTGCCGCTCCTGGCCGCCGCCGTGCAGCACGGGTACGGGGCTGTACTCGCGGCCCAGCAGCAGCGCGCCGATGCCGTACGGGCCGCCGACCTTGTGGCCGGAGACGGTCATCGCGGCGAGCCCGGAGTCGGCGAAGGAGACGGGCACCTGGCCGAAGGCCTGGACGGCGTCGGCGTGCAGCGGGACGTCGAACTCGGCGGCCACGTCGGCGAGTTCGCGGACCGGCAGGATCGTACCGATCTCGTTGTTGGCCCACATGACGGTGGCGAGGGCGACATCGTCGGGGTTGCGGGCGATGGCCTCGCGCAGGGCTTCGGGGTGGACGCGGCCGTACGCGTCGACCGGGAGGTACTCGACGTCGGCGCCCTCGTGCTCGCCGAGCCAGTGCACGGCGTCGAGGACGGCGTGGTGCTCGACGGGGCTGGCGAGGATGCGGACGCGGGCCGGGTCGGCGTCGCGGCGGGCCCAGTACAGGCCCTTGACGGCGAGGTTGTCGGCCTCGGTGCCGCCGGAGGTGAAGACGACCTCGCTGGGGCGGGCGCCGAGCGACTCGGCGAGCGTCTCGCGGGCCTCCTCGACCGTACGCCTGGCTCTGCGCCCGGCCGCGTGGAGGGCGGAGGCGTTACCGGTGACGCCCAGCGTCGCGGTCATTGCCTCGACCGCCTCCGGAAGCATCGGGGTGGTCGCGGCGTGGTCGAGGTATGCCATGGTGCCGTGATTCTACGGCGCTCCGGTTACGGGACCGGGGGCGCGTGGGGGTTGGACGGGTGCAGGGACGGCGGTCGGCGGCCCGGAGCGGTCAGAAGCTCCAGGAGACGGTGTTGTCCAGCTGCATCAGCGTGACCAGCACCACCAGGTCGGCGATGCCGAGTCCGAGGCCGAGGAAGGCCCTGCCCGGTCGCTTGGTGCCACGCCAGAGGGCGACGACGGCCAGCACGATGGCGATGGGGCCGAGGAAGACGTTGAGGACCAGCAGGCCGAGCAGCCCGAGGACGAAGGACGCGACGGCCATGCCGTCGGCGTCGCGGGGGCCGGTGCGCTCGGTGCGGGTGCTGCGGGTGTCGCGGCCGGTGGCCGACGCGGTCAGTTGCATGGTGATCAGCTCCGACGGGCGAGGCGCTCACGGAGCGCGAAGATGCCGAGCCAGGCGGCGATGCCGGCGGCGGCCAGGACGGTGAACGAGAACGGGACGTGGGCGACGGTGCCCAGCATCATGCCCAGCAGCAGAAGGACGGCCACGAGGAAGAACATGGGAGGAGTTCCCTTTCGTTACAGTTCAGTGAACGCTTGTGGTTACACTTGTTCACTGACTCCATAGTCTAGCGCGCGGCCCGGCTTTTCAATTACAGAGAACAGTTGTTAACTGCATGGCATGAGTCACACTCTCGGCATCCGACAGGCCCAGAAGCAGAAGACCCGCCAGGCCCTCCTGGACGCGGCGCTCGCCCTGTTGGAGGACCAGAGCCTGAGCAGCCTCGGCCTGCGGGAGGTAACCCGCGCGGTCGGCGTCGCCCCGACCGCCTTCTACCGCCACTTCCACTCCACGGCCGATCTGGGCGTCGCGCTGGTCGAGGAGGCGCTCGGCAGCCTGCACCCGATGATCGGTACGACGGTCTCCGGGGCGGGCGACAGCGAGGACCGGATAGTCCGCGCGGTCGACCTGATCGCCGGTCATGTCCGTACGCAGCCCGCGCACGTCCGCTTCATCGCCCGCGAACGGCACGGCGGGGTGCAGCCGGTCCGGGAGGCCATCCGGGACCAACTGGCCCGGTTCGCCGAGGAGGTGCGCGACGCGCTGGCCTTGCAGCCGGAGGCCGAGGGGTGGTCGGAGGAGGATCTGCTGATGCTGGCGGGGCTGTATGTCGACCAGATGCTGATGACCGCGTCGCAGTTCCTGGAGACGTTGGACGCGTCGCGGGTGGAGCGGGATCAGGTGGCCCGGGTGGCTGTGCGGCGGATGCGGTTGATTGCCATCGGGCGTCGGCACTGGTTGGGATGAACTCGTATTAGTGAGGCTGCGGGCCGGTGGGGGCTGGTCGCGCAGTTCCCCGCGCCCCTAAAAGCAAAGACGGGGCGGCACGCCCCGTCTTTCGGAGCGTGCCGCCCATGCCGTACCCGCGATTGTCCCTACGGTGTGTCAGCCCTGCTGCTGGGCCTGCTGACCCTGCCCCTGTCCCTGGCCGCCCTGGCCACCGCCGCCGGGGCCGCCGCCGCAGCCACCGCCGCCGCCCTGGCCGCCGCCACCGCCGGGGCCGCCCGACGGCATGCCCGAGGGGGCGCCGGACGGAGCGGCGCCGGTCGGCGCACCCGATGGGGCTCCTGACGCTCCGTCGGTCGGGGCACCGGAGGGGGCACCGCTGGGCGCACCCGAGGGAGCACCGGACGGGGCACCCGAGGGGGCCTGGCAACTCTGGCCGGAGGTACCGGAGTTGCCGCTGGTCGAGGTCGACGAGTCACCCGAACCGCAGGCGGTGAGGAGCAGCGGGGAGAGCGCCAGCAGGGCCACGGCGGGGACGAGACGCACACGCTTCATGAGAAACAACTCCAGGAAAGGCGCAGGAAGATGAGGGAGTTTCTAGGCGGGCATCGAATCAACGGCACCTAGCGCTTCCTTGGGCCCGCCCTGTATCCCGCCTGTGCGTCAGGCAAAGCGGCCCTATAGAAACCGCTCTGACCTTGCCTTTCGTCGCAGAGGGCGGATTACCCGCTGGTACAGGGCCGTGACAGAAGCGTGAGAGAGGGCTTGTCCGTGTGGCGGGCGTCACGTCCTGGGGCAAACCTGCGGCCCCGCTCGGGCGTCTGGTCGGTGTGAGAACACTCAGGGCGGCGCCGCGCGAGGTGCCCGAGGTGGCCGAGGTGGACGAGGAACGTCTGGTCCGGCTGGTGGCGAAGGGCGACCGGAGCGCGTTCGAGGAGTTGTACCGGCGTACGTCGCCATGGCTGGCGGTGTGGCGGGCGGCGGGCGCCTTCGCGGGGGCCGCGGTCGGCGGCACGGCCGTCGGCTGGCTGGCTGGCTGGCTGGCTGGCTGGCTGTGGACGATCGCCGCGCGCCGACTGGTCGACGCGTTCCGGCGCCGGGCGCACCATGCGGAGCCGCCACCGGCCGCCGCCGTGCCCGAACAGGCGCCCGCCGCCGAGGAGTTGGCGCTCGCGGGGACGGTCGGCGGCGAGGTCGGGGACGCCTTGCGGTGCCTGGCACCGGAGTTGAGACAGGTACCGTCCGCAACGGCGCGGGCCTGATGGGCCTGGCGGCCCTGGGCGCGACCCTCGCGGGCGCCCAGTACGCCTGGACCCTGCCCTTCGCCTGGCTGTCGCTCGCGCTCTTCGCGCCGCCCCCGACGAGCACGCCGACGCGGCTGGTGGCCTGGATGCTGCTGCCGCCGGACACGGCGACGGGCACCTGGACGGCCCTGCTCCTCACGGTGACGGGTACGGCTGCCTACGCGGTCGCGGGGGCGCGACGGTGACGGTGAACGGGCGGGACCCGAACTGAGTCGAGCCCGGCAGCCGACAAGCCGTGCCCGTCTCCGTCAGGCTTCGCCACCTCAGTTGAGCCGTACGCTCGCCAACTGCCGTGACTGTGCGACGAGTCGGTCGGTGCTGTCCCAGACCTCGGCGTCCTCCTCCAGGAAGCCGCCCGCCAGGTTGCGGGTCGTTATCGAGACGCGCAGGGGGCCCGGGGCCGGGCGGGAGCGGACGTGCACGGTCAGTTCGACCGTCGGGACCCAGCCGGAGAGGCCGATCTCGAAGGCGGTCGGGGGCAGTGCGTCCACCGCCAGGAGCAGGGAGAACGGGTCGGCGTCGCGGCCGTCCGCCAGGCCGAACCAGGAGCGCATCTCGCCCTTGCCGGAGGGTGCGCCGAGGGCCCAGCCGAGGGTGGACGGGTCGAGCTTGAGGAAGAGGCGGTCGGCGATGGCGGAGCGGCCGGGGGTGCGTTCCGGGGCGTCCTGCGGGCCGAAGCACTGGTCCATCGGCGGCAGCACGGGCGGCTGCGCGGTCGTCCGGACGTCGTCGGGCAGGGCGTCCAGGTCGCCGTAGGAGGCCAGGACACGGATCCGCTCGACCTCCTGGCCGTCCTCGTCGTGCTGGAAGAGCGAGGCCTGGCCGGTCGAGAGGGTGCGGCCGGTACGGATCACCTCCGTGCGGACGACGGCCGGGCCGGGGCTGGACGCGGTCAGATAGTGCGCCGAGATGCTGAACGGGTCGCCGTGCGGCAGGGCGTCCGCGAGGGCGCGGCCCAGCACGGCCAGCAGATAGCCGCCGTTGACGGCGTTCTTCAGGATGGTCCAGCCAGGCGAGAGGTCGATGTCGTAGACGCCGGTCTCGCGCCGGGTGACGGCGGTGTCGCGGTCGAACTCACTGTCGCCGATGGTGGCCCGCTCGGCCTGGGCGGAAGCTGCTTCTGGCATGCGTGAACGGTACAGCAGATAAATACTAAGCGGTAGCTTTTTCAGTCACCCGCCGCCCCTCCCCCGCACCGTCGGCCCGCCACGGCACCCCCTTGGTAAGTGTCCCGAATGTCTTGGGTAAGGGTTCGCCCGGCGCCGTGACCCGGCCCGCCCGTTCGGCCTCCTCCTTGACATGAGCCTCACCGGTACGCCGTTCCTCGTCACGACGATCGCCCTCGCCGCCGTCGCCGTACTGCTGCCCCTCGCCCTCTGGTCCCGGGTGCGCGGGCCCGCGCTCGTGCGCGGTGCCGCCCGGCTGCTGATGGTGCTGTTCGCCCAGGCCACGGCGGTCACCCTGGTCTTCCTGCTGGTGAACAACTCCAACAACCTGTACGACAACTGGGGCGACCTCCTCGGCACCGGCGACCACGTCCAGGCCGCCGCGAACCTCGGCGCCGACGGCACCGGCGGTATCTCCCTGCGCTCGCTGCCGAAGGTCAGGCAGGCTTTCCGCGAGGCCAACGGCCCCGGCATGCACGCGGCCGGCGGCGTCCGGGTCACCGACCTCAGGGGCCAGGTCTCGGGGGTGGACGCCGAGGTCTACGTCTGGCTGCCCCCGCAGTACCACGAGGCCGCCTACCGGCACCGCCGCTTCCCGGTCGTGGAGCTGCTGCCGGGCTATCCGGGCTCGGCGAAGTCCTGGTTCGGCTCGCTGCACGCGCCCCAACAGCTGCTCCCGCTGATGAAGAGCGGCCAGATCACGCCGTTCATCCTGGTGTCGCCGCGCACCACCCTGATCGCCGACGCGGACACCGGCTGCGCCAACATCCCGGGCCGGGTCAACGCGGACACCTGGCTCAGTGTCGACGTACCGAAAATGGTCACCGACAACTTCCGCGCCGAGGGCGGGCCCGGCGGCTGGGCCGTGGCCGGGTACTCGGCCGGCGCCCACTGCGCGACGAAGCTCGCGGTGGCGCACCCCGACCGCTATCGGGCGGCCGTCTCCATGTCCGGTTACAACGACCCGATCGGCGAGCCCTTGTCGCTGGCCGCGCAGACGCCGCAGCTCCGGGCCGCGAACAACCCGTATCTGCTCCTCAAGCACGACCGCGTGGCGCCCGCCGTCGCGCTCTACGCCTCCGGTGAGTCCGGCGACGGCTACGAGGCCGGCATGGCCCTGCAGAAGGTGGCGAAGGCGCCGACCACGGTGGACGTCGTATATCTGCCGCGCAGCGACGGCGGGCACAACATGGCGCTGTGGCGGCCCCAGATCACCACCGTCTTCCGCTGGCTCACCCAGCAGTTCGACGCGGGCGGCCACAAGACGGCCGGTACTACGTCCGCAGGCCGGACTCGTCGTCACGAGCCGTCGACCGGCGGTGCCACGCGCGCGGCGCTCGCCAGTGGTACCGCATCGCGAGCAGCCGCAGTACGAAGGCCGTGACGACCGCCAGCCCGCTGGTGAAGGGGTTCAGCGCGTCGTGGCGGATGCACAGGACGACCAGCGCGGAGCCGACGATCGCCGGAACCGCGTACAGGTCGCGGTCCCAACGCAGCAGCGAGGGAACCTCGTTGGCGAGCACGTCCCGCAGCACCCCGCCGCCCACGGCCGTCGCGAGGCCGAGGGCGGCGGAGGCGGTGAGGCCCAGGCCGTAGTCGTACGCCTTCACCGTGCCCGTGACGCAGAACAGCCCGAGCCCCGCCGCGTCGAACACGTTGACGCCCGTCTGGATGCGCTCCACCTCCGGGTGGAGGAAGAAGACGAGCAGCGCGGCGAGCAGCGGGGTCAGGAAGTACCCGAGGTCGGTGAACGCGGCCGGCGGCACCGCCCCGATGACGACGTCCCGCAGCAGCCCGCCGCCCAGCGCGGTGACCTCGGCGAGTACCGCGATCCCGAAGACGTCGAAGTTCTTGCGTACGGCGAGCAGGGCGCCGGAGATCGCGAAGACGAAGATGCCGACGAGGTCGAGGGTGTGCTGGACGGAGGGGCTGAAGAGCTGCTGGATCACCCCCTCATTCTCACCGGAGACGGTCTGCGGGACGGTCTACAGGGCGGGCTTGCCCGTCGTGAACAGCCAGGTCTGGAAGAGGTCGTCCAGTTGCCGGCCGCTGATCCGCTCCGCGAGCCGCACGAAGTCGGCCGTGTTCGCGTTGCCGTAGCGGTGGAGTCCGGTCCAGGTCGGCAGGAGCTTGAAGAAGGCCGTGTCGCCGATGCGTTCGCGGAGCACCTGGAGGGTCATCGCGCCGCGCTGGTAGACGGCCGAGGCGAACATGGTGTCGCGCTGCGGGTCGCCGACGACTGTCTGCCAGAAGGCGCTGGTGTCGGGGCGGGCGTTGTATCCGGCGAGGAAGGAGTCGTGCGCCGAGCGGGTGCCCTTGTACTCGGCCCACAGCCACTGGGAGTAGGTCGCGAAGCCCTCGTTGAGCCAGATGTCCTTCCAGTGGTCCACCGAGACCGAGTCGCCGAACCACTGGTGGGCCAGCTCGTGCACGATGGTCGTCTCGTTGCGCACGGCCGAGTAGACCGGCTTGGTCTGCGTCTCCAGCGAGAACCCGGCCGCCGGCATGTCGTCGACGATCGCCCCGGTCTCCTCGAAGGGGTACGGCCCGAAGACCTTCGACCAGTAGTCGGTGGCCTCGGCGGTCACGGCGTACACGTCGACGTTGTTGCTGTTGGCGAGCACCGGGTCGATGGCGACGTAGATCGGCGTCCCGCCGGGCGTGACACCGGTCTTCACGTCGAACTTCCCGATGGTCGCGGTCGCGAGATAGGTCGCCATCTGCTTCTTCTCGCGCCAATGGGTGTACGTCGAGCCGCCCTTGTCGTACGTCGAGACCAGCCGGCCGTTGGAGACGGCGGTGAGCCCCTTCGGCGCCTTGATCCGGATGTCGAAGGCGGCCTTGTCGGAAGGGTGGTCGCTGGACGGGAACCAGGTGGAGGCGGCGTTGGGCTCACAGGCGACGAAGACGCCGTCGGCGGTCTTCATCCAGCCGTACTGGGAGCCGAAGACGATGGGCCCGCCGAGCGGTTCGGGTACGCCACCATAGGTGACGGCGACCTTGAACTCCCGCCCCTTGGACAGGGAACCACGGGGCGTTACGCGGATCTCGTCGCCCTCGCGGGTGAACTGGGCGCGTCTGCCGTTCACTTCGACGCGGGTGACCTCCAGCTTCTGGAGGTCGAGGTCGAAGGACGAGAGGTTCTGGGTGGCGCGGGCGGTGAGGGTCGTACGGCCGTCGAGGCGGTCGGTGTCAGGGTCGTACGCGAGGTCCAGGGCGTAATGGCGGGCGTCGTAGCCGCCGTTGCCCAGTTGGGGGAAGTAGGAGTCACCGATGCCGTCTGCTCCCGGGGTGGGGTGGGAGGAGGCGGCGATGACGAGGAAAGAGGCCGCCGCGGTGGCGACGGCCCCTAAACGTGCCGAACGGGAGAGTGCCATGAGTCGTCCCTTTCGAGCGTGTAACGGTCGGATAGGACCTACACGGACGACTCTGCATTCTCCCGTTCGAGCATGTGCATGACTTTGCCGTTACTTGTCGGTGGGGGCCTCTTGGTCGTCTTTTGGCTGCGGGTCCGTTGTGGCTGGTCGCGCAGTTCCTCGCGCCCCTGCGGCGGCCTCCTTGGCGGCGCTCAACAGCACCGTGTCCTGGGGGGCCTGGTCCTCTGCGCTTTCCGGGTGGTGGCAGGCCACCTGCTGGCCGGGCCTCAGTTCCAGGAGGAGGGGCTCGGTCGTCTTGCAGATCTCCGTCGCCTTCCAGCAGCGGGTGTGGAAGCGGCAGCCGCTCGGCGGGGAGATCGGGGACGGGACGTCGCCCTTGAGGAGGATGCGGTCGCTCTTCGCGCCCCGGCGCTTGGGGTCGGGGACCGGGACCGCCGACATCAGGGCCTTGGTGTACGGGTGCATCGGCGACTCGTACAGGGAGGTCTTGTCGGCCAGTTCGACGATCTTGCCGAGGTACATCACCGCGATCCGGTCCGAGACATGGCGTACGACGGAGAGGTCGTGCGCGATGATCACGTACGTCAGGCCGAGTTCCTGCTGGAGGTCGTCCATCAGGTTGACGACCTGGGCCTGGATCGACACGTCCAGCGCGGACACCGGCTCGTCGGCCACGACCAGCTTGGGCTTGAGGGCGAGCGCGCGGGCGATGCCGATGCGCTGGCGCTGGCCGCCGGAGAACTCGTGCGGGTAGCGGTTGAAGTGCTCGGGGCTCAGGCCCACCAGCTCCAGGAGCCGCTGGACCTCCTTCTTCACCCCGCCCTCGGGCTCCACGCCCTGGAGCCGGAAGGGCGCCGAGACGATCGAGCCGATGGTGTGCCGGGGGTTCAGGGAGCCGTACGGGTCCTGGAAGATCATCTGGATGTCGCGGCGCAGCGGGCGCATCCCGGCGGCGTTCAGCCGGGTGATGTCCTGGCCGTCGAAGTGGATCGAGCCGCCGGTCGGGTCCTGGAGCCGGGTGACGACCCGCCCCATGGTCGACTTGCCGCAGCCCGACTCACCGACCACGCCGAGCGTCTCGCCCCTGCGCACCTCGAAGTCGATGCCGTCGACGGCCTTGACCGCGCCGACCTGCCGCTGCAGGATCCCCTTCTTGATGGGGAAGTGCTTGACCAGGCCCTCGACCTTGAGCAGCACCTCGCGCTCGTCGGCCCCGTCGGCCGGCCCCTGCTCCTGTTTCTTGGTATCGGTCACAGCTTCGGCGCAATCTCTTCGGTCCAGATCCGCGTACGGTCCTCCTGCGAGAGGTGACAGGCGGAGAAGTGCCCGCCGTCGACCTGCTGCAGCTCCGGGCGCACGGTACGGGTGACGTCGCCCTTGGGGATGTCCGCGTACGGGCAGCGGGGGTGGAAGGCGCAGCCCGAGGGGACGTTGATGAGGCTCGGCGGCTGGCCCTTGACGGGGATGAGCCGGTCCGAGGTCTCCCGGTCGATGCGCGGCATCGAACCGAGCAGACCCCAGGTGTACGGGTGCTGCGGCTGCTCGAAGATCTCGTCGACCGGACCGCGCTCCACGCACCGGCCGCCGTACATCACCAGGAC
The DNA here is from genome assembly GCF_002954775.1 of Streptomyces geranii. Lineage (GTDB taxonomy): Bacteria > Actinomycetota > Actinomycetes > Streptomycetales > Streptomycetaceae > Streptomyces > Streptomyces geranii. The sequence goes on along the minus strand of NZ_PJME01000009.1, from coordinate 103,937 downwards.
GTCGTCAGCGATCTCGGCGACCACGCCGAGGTCGTGCGTGATGAGGACGACCGCCGAGCCGAACTCCTTCTGCAGATCGCGGATCAGGTCGAGGATCTGCGCCTGGACGGTGACGTCGAGGGCGGTCGTCGGCTCGTCCGCGATGAGCAGCTCGGGGTTGTTGACCAGTGCCATCGCGATCATCGCGCGCTGGCGCATACCGCCGGAGAACTCGTGCGGGTAGCTGTCGACGCGCTTGCCGGGCTCGGGGATGCCGACCCGGTCGAGCATCTCGATGGCCCGGGTGCGGGCGACCTTCTTGCTGACGTCGTGGTGGACGCGGTACGCCTCCACGATCTGGTTGCCGATCCTGTAGTACGGGTGCATCGCGGACAGCGGGTCCTGGAAGATCATCGCCATCTCGCGGCCCCGCAGCTTGCGGACCTCGTCCGGGTCGGCGCCGACCAGTTCCTTGCCGTCCAGCCAGATCTCTCCGGACATCTGTACGTTCTTGCCGCGGGCGCCGAGCCGGTGCAGGCCCATGATCGCGAGCGAGGTGACGGACTTGCCGGAGCCGGACTCGCCCACGATGGAGAGGGTCTTGCCCTTCTCCAGCTGGAAGCTGAGTCCGTCGACGGACTTGACCAGGCCGTCGTCGGTCGGGAAGTGCACCTTGAGGTCGCGGACTTCGAGGAAGGCGCTGGGCGCGTCGGAGGGCGAGGGTTCGCCCACCGCGGCGCCTGTTTTGGACAGTTCGGTCACGAGAGCCTCACCCGCGGGTCGGCGGCTGCGTAGAGCAGGTCCACCAGGAGATTTGCGACAACGACGAAGAGGGCCGCGAGCAGGGTGACCCCGAGGATCGGCGGCAGGTCGTTGTCCTTGATGCCCTGCACCGCGTACTCACCGACCCCGTGCAGCGAGAACACCGTCTCGGTGATCAGCGCGCCGCCGAGGAGCAGACCCAGGTCCATGCCGAACACGGTGATGATCGGCGTCAGTGCGGCCCGCAGACCGTGCCGGACGACGACCTTGCGCTCCCGCAGGCCCTTGGCGCGGGCGGTGCGGATGAAGTCCTCGTTCATCGTCTCCAGCATCCCCGAGCGGGTGAGCCGCGCGTAGATGGCGGAGTACAGCAGGGCGAGTGAACACCACGCCGGGAACAGGGTGTTGGCCCACTGGGCCGGATTCTCGGTGAACGGTACGTACGTTCTGCCGAAGATCGGCCACTGGTAGGTGAAGAGCAGCAGGGCCAGGTTGCCGGTGAAGAACATCGGCAGCGAGACACCGGCGAGGGCGACGCCCATGAAGGAGCGGTCGAAGAACGACCCCGGCTTCAGGGCGGAGATGACGCCGATGGCCACGCCGGACACCAACCACATCACGGCGGCACCGGCGGCGAGCGAGATCGTCACCGGAAGGCGGGAGGTGAGCTGCGGCCAGACCTCGACGTGGGTCTTGAAGGAGTAACCGAAGCACGGCGCGTTGCACTGTGTCGTGGTGGGTCCCAGGTCATAGGTGGCACCGGACACGATCCCCTTGATGAAGTGCCAGTACTGGAGATAGAGGGGGTCGTCCAGACCGAGGTTGCTCTTGACCGCAGCGATGTCCGCCGCCGACGGGCTCTTCCCGATGTACTGCTGGGCCAGCTGGTCGGCCGTCTGGCCGGCGAGCCGTGGCAGCAGGAAGAAGATGGCGAAGGTCACCGCGGTGACGACCAGCAGCAGGATCACTGCCGCGAACGTCCGACGGAGGATGTACGAGATCACGGGGATCGGCCTGGTGCCCGCGGGCTGCGAAGCCCGCGGGCACCAATGCCTTCACCTGCCTTCCGGGGCTACTTCTTGGTCGTGCCGATGTTGAGGTAGTCGTACTGACCGCTGAAGGCCGCCGTGGACACCAGGTTGGTGAAGTTGGCCGGGCGGTAGAGCAGGACCTTGAAGTAGGTCAGCGGGACGAGGGCAGCCGCGTCCATCGTCTTCGCGTCGACCTCGGCGTACATGCCCTCACGCGTGGCCTGGTCCTCGGTGCCGATCGCCTTGCCAAGGAGGTCGTTGACTTCCTTGTCGTCGAACTGCGAGAGGTTGGTGTTGCCCGAGGCACCGATGGCGGAGCCGTTCAGGATCTGCTGGAGGAAGCCGAAGCCGGCCGGCCAGTCGGCACCCCACTGCATCATCATCAGACCGACGTTGTTGTCCGCGTCCCACTTCGGGACACCCGCGTAGTCGGTGAAGTACTTGCCCGACGGGAACTGCTTGAGCGTCGCGTTGATGCCGGCGGTCTTCAGCGAGTTGATGATCGCGGTGGCCGCGTCGATCTCCGCCGGCCGGTCGCTGCGCGCGGTGATGTTGGTGTTGATCGTGGTCTGGCCGCAGGCCTTCAGGTGCTCCTTGGCCTTGGCCGGGTCGCCCTTGCTGCCGTCGGTCGCGTAGAGGTCCGCCTTCTGGTAGCCCGGGATGTCGGGCGGCAGGACGGTCGTGGCGATGTCACCGCGGATCGGGCCGCCCTCGGCGGTCTGCACCGAGACCTTGTCGATCGCGTACTGCACGGCCTTGCGGCACTCGACGTTGTCGAACGGCTTCAGCTTGGTGTTGATCGCCATGTAGACGAGCCGGCCACCGTAGGTGTTGTCGGTGCTGGCCTTCTTGTCGGCGTTGTTGACGACATCGGCCTGGGTGGCGGCCTGGACGCCCGTACCACCGAGGTCGATCGCGTTGCCGGCCTGGACGTCCTGGTCGATGGTCTCGGCGTTGACCTTCAGGTTGACCACGATCTTGTCCGGGTACTGCTTGCGCAGCGGGTCGGTCGCGGCGTCCCAGTTCTTGTTGCGGACGAGGACGACCTGCTTGCCCTCGTCGTAGCTCTGGAACTGGTACGAGCCCGAGGACACGATGTTCTTGACGTAGTCGATGCCCTTGTCCTTGGACTGGGGCACCGGCGCCGTCTGCGGCTGCGCGGCCAGGTAGTCGAACTCCTGGAAGGCGCGGTTGAGCTTGAAGACGATCGTGGTGTCGTCCGGCGTCTGGATGGACGCGAGACCACCGGCGCTCTTGTCCTTGTACGGACCCTTGTACTTGTCGCCGCCGTCCAGGAACTGCTGGAAGTAGTTCGGGCCGAGGGAGAGCACGTCACGCGCGAAGTTGGAGCGCTCGACGGCGTACTTGACGTCCTTCGAGGTGATCGCGGTGCCGTCCTGGTACTTCAGCCCCGAACGGAGCTTGTACGTCCAGGTCTTGCCGCCGTCGCTCGGCACGCCCGCGCTCTCGGCGAGGTCCGGGACCAGCTCGTTGCCCTTCTCGCCCGGACCGGGCTTGAAGGTCATCAGCGGGCGGGCGTACAGCCGGCTGAAGTTGAACATGTACCCGTAGTACGTGTTGCCGGGGTCGAAGGAGTCCGGGACGTCCGAGTACTCGTAGGTGACCGTGCCCCCCGCCTGCGTGGAGGCGTTGACGACACCCTTGGTCGCCGCGTTGGCCCCGGCCGCCTTGGTACCGTCGTCCGTCTTGCCGTCATCGGCTTTACTGCAACCCGCGAGCAGCAGGCTCACAGATCCGATCGCCGCAACCGCGGCCAGCGCTGACCTTCGCATGATGGTCTGCTTCTCCTCCATTAGTGGAAACTTGCCGAACTCCCGCCACGGCCGCATCAGCGGCTGCGCGGGTCGAGTGCGTCCCGGAGACCGTCGCCGAGCAGGTTGAACGCCAGGACGGTCACGAAGATGGCGAGGCCGGGCACGATCATGAACTGCGGGTCGACCTGGTAGTAGGTGACCGCCTGGTTGAGCATGCCGCCCCAGGAAGCCTGCGGAGGCTGGATACCGACGCCGAGGAAGCTCAGGGACGCCTCGAAGAGGATGTTGGTCGGGATGAGCAGCGTCGAGTAGACGATGATCGGGCCGACCAGGTTCGGCAGCAGCTCGCGGAAGAGGATGTACGGGCCCTTGGCGCCCATGCCCCGGGAGGCGTCGACGAACTCGCGCTCGCGCAGGGCCAGCGTCTGGCCGCGGACGATGCGTCCGAGGTAGGGCCAGTTGAAGAAGCCGATGACGAAGATCAGCACGGTGATGTGGAGCGGCAGCCCTTCGAGGCCGAACGCGCCGCCCTGGAGGGTGGCGGAGATGGCGATGGCGAAGAGCAGCAGGGGGAAGGCGAGGAAGGTGTCCATCAGCCGGCTGATGATCGTGTCGACCCGGCCGCCGTAGTAGCCGGCGACGACGCCGAGGATCGTGCCGATCACGTTGGACAGGATCGTGGCGCCGAACGCGACGACCAGCGAGACCCAGGAGCCTTCGAGGATGCGGGTCACGATGTCGCGCCCGAACTTCGGTTCGACGCCGAGCGGGTGGTCCCAGCTCATTCCGCCCCAGGCGCCTTTGGGCAGCGAGGTGTTGGGGTCGATCAGGTCCTGGTTGAAGGCGTTGGGGTCGAGGCCGAAGAGTGCCTGGATGGGCCGGGAGAGGATCGCGGTCAGCACCAGCAGGATGACGATGACCCCGCCGGCGACCGCCACCTTGTCCCTCTTGAACCGGGCCCAGGCGATCTGGCCCAGGGAACGGCCCTCGATCTGCCCCTTACCGGCACCCGCGAGCACAGCCTCCGGCTGTGCCTCGGCTGCCGCTGCGGTGGTCTCGATCGGTGCGGTCACAGTGACCCGACCCCTCTCGCCGGTGGTGACCGGCCTACGCCTGCCGCTGTACGCGGCTTGATTCGCTTGCTCGCCGGGTACCGGCTGATCTGCTGGTCCTGCTTGACAATCTGTGCTGATTAGTCGACTTAACCATGAGCTGACGGCCACTCGGACCGCTGCCCCCATCGTCTGACAGGCGAGTCTTCAGCGATTCGGCGATCACACGGAAGGTCTGTCGGCGAAAGTATGCGCAACCGTGATGCTGTCCTGTGGATTCCGTTATCCGAACAGCGGGTAACGACTCTCGGACGCGGGGCAGTTGAGGCAGAAAGGACATACGGATACTATCGCGACGATCCGTCGCGATCTACGCGCGAAGATCGTGGCGCGCGGATTCCGCCGTCCGCATGATGATGCGCTCAGTAACGACCCTGCACGGGCGGATAGCCGTACCCGGCCGCCGGCGACTGGGGGGCCGGGGGCGGCGCGGCGATGGCGTGGGCCTCGCGGTCGTAGAACGGGCGGGCGTTGGCGCGCAGCCACATCACGACCGGGTCCTGCTCGTCCGACATCGCGACCGTCGACACCGGCAGCCCGTCGGGGACCGCCCCGATCGACTGCTGCATCATCGCGCGCACCGAGTCCACGGCGGACGGCGAGGTGTCGTACACATCGAGGCCGATGGCGAGATACGGCGCCCCGAGCGCGGGCTGCACCCAGGCGCGGCGCAGCGAGCGGACCGCCGGGGTGCGGTGGGCGTTCTGCGAGAGGAGGGCGTAGAACTGGGGGATCTCGATGCCGGGTTCGGCGAGCCGGAGGGGGCCCGCGGGCTGGCGTTCCAGGCCCGTCGCGATGCGGCGCAGATCGAGCCAGGGGATGCCGACGCCGCCGCCCGGGGAGTGCGGGTTGAGCCAGAGGCCGTACTGGTCGGGGTAGAGGGTGCGGGCCACGTCGAGGCCGTCGACGACCTCGTACGACCGGTTCCAGCCGCTGACCGACAGCTCCTGGGCGGAGGTCACGCAGGGGGCGTAGCCGTACCCCTCGACCTGCATGTTTCCGTACTGGGCGTCCGGGGAGCCGGCCTGGCCGTGCCACAGGAGCATCCAGATCTGGCCGGAGGACGGGGTCGCGAGGGCGCGCAGGAGCGCCTCGTAGGCGTCGTAGCGCCCGGGCGTGACTTGGCGCAGCATGTGCTCGACCTGACCGGCCGCGGCCGTGCCCGACGCGCTCACCATTACCGCCCCTTCGTTTTCCCTGCTGAGTTGTGCGTTCTCTAGCTTAAGCGGCGCCGCTGACAGACACGGTCTGTCGAAGGCGCCCAGGAACTCGTGACTTGCGGTTTTTCGGCGACTGCGGGCCGTCGTGGCTGGTCGCGCGGTTCCTCGCGCCCCTGGGGGGCGCTGCCCCCTGGGGCGCGTTTGTCAGTAACCGTGCTGGTAGAAGGGGCGGACCCGGTCCCTGAGCCAGTCCGTCACCGGGTCTCGGGCCGCGTCCAGGAAGACCAGGTTGACCGGCCAGGGGGAGGGGGACCGGCCCAGGGCCCTGGCCACCGCGTCCATGGGGATCGTGCGGGCCAGGGGGTCCCAGGGGGAGAGTTCGACGCCGATGAACATGACGGGAGCCGAGGTCTCGATGGTCGCCAGGCAGCGGCGGGCCGTGCTGACGACGCCCGTGCCCGCGAACTCCGTCGCCGTGGCGGTGAGGAAGTCGACCGGGTCCTCCTGCCAGTGCGGCTCGTAGAGGCGGACCCGGCCGCCGCCGGCGCCGTCGAGGACGGTGCGGCCGGAGCGGCAGAGTTCGGCCACGGCGGGCGGGGGCAGCGGGACGCCGACCACGCCGTCCGGGTTCAGGGCGATGCCGACCTGGGGCGGCAGACCCCGGGCGAACTCGACGGCGGGGGCCACGGTGTACGCCAGGTGCCCGCCGACGACCTGCCGGAACTGCTCCTCGGAGGTGAAGACAGGCACGTACGCCTGGCCGTCGATCTCCATCGTGGGCAGGTCAAGCGGGCCGGAGTGGGGGCCGCCGCCGGACGGCAGGGGGACCCAGACGAAGCTGCGGCCGAGGGCCTCGACGATCCGGGCGCCCGCGCCGGGGACGCCGAGGGAGGCCGAGAGCACCTCCTCCAGCTCGTTGCCGGGCCAGCCGCCGTGCGAACGGGTGTGCGCCTGTGCGGGGAAGCCCCCGGGAAAGTCCGGGGGGAGGTCCGCCGGGATGTCCATCTGCTGCCTACCGCCTGCTGTGAACCGCTGCCTTGAGTCTCTCGGCTGCCGTGAGTCCCTGAGTCTCTTTATGGGCAAAACCCTAACCGGCCGCGGTGGGTACGGGTATCAGTCCGCGAAGTCGATCCTGCGCAGGGTGTCCGCCGCGTCCCGGTCGATCAGCACCGCCGAGCCGCAGCCGTCCGGCAGGTTGCCCTTCTCCACCGAGCGCAGCAGCCGTGAGGCGGCCTGGCGGTGGCGCAGGAAGGCGTACCGCGAGACGCCCCGGCCGCGTTCGCGCTGGCCCTCCAGGGCCTGGCCGGGTGTGACGTCGAGGAGGAGCAGATGCAGGGTGCCGCCCCGGCGGCGGGCCTCGCGGGCCAGCCAGCCGCGCACCCAGGCCTGCGTGCCGCAGTCGTGCACGACGACCCCGGCGCCGGAGCGCAGGGTGCGGCGCAGTCCGGCGTAGTGCGCGAGGCGGACGAGGGGGCGGTAGACGGCGTAGGGGAGGAAGGACGGCGTACGGGCGTCCCAGCGGTCGCGGGTGTTCTGGGAGTCGATGCCGGGGCCGCGTACCGCCCGGCGCATCAGTGTCGACTTGCCGCTGCCTGGCAGGCCGGTGACCACGACGAGGTCGCGGGCGCCGAAGGTGAGGCCGTGCGGGCTGTGGCCCGAGCGCTCCCGCAGATCGCGGATCACGGGCGCCGGGCGCGGGGCACACGCCTCCCGGGCGGGGGCGGCGGGCTGCGTGGGCAGCGCGTCGGTCAGTGCGAGGGCTGAGGTCGTCGCGTACGCCGTGGTCCTGTTCACCGTGATCGTCCTCCCATGGGGTCGGGAAGTACCGTCCCCGTCGAGTGTAAAGAGAAGGTAATACGCGGTGTCTCTCGTTGCGGTCCTATTACTGCAACAGGCCTGCTACAGGCCGGTATGCGTGCCCGTCGCGAGACTGTGCCCCCTCTGTGAAGGGTCCCCCTGCCGTGCCGAAGGAATGCGTGCGATGATGTGCCCGCCAACTGCATACCGGCCGCTTGAATCCGCGCGGGAGAGTTCCGGACACCTACGGGTGGCCGGGCGCCGAAGGAGCAAGTCCCTCCCTTGAATCTCTCAGGCCCCGTTACCGCGCGGGCGAGGCACATCTGAAAAGCGGGCCGCCGGTCCTTGACCTGCGGCTCCACCCACGGTGCAAGCCATGTCCCTCGCGGTCATGGCGAACCTCTCAGGTTCCGATGACAGATGGGGAGGAACGACCTCGCCGTCATGCCCTGGGAGCACAACCGATGAGCAGCAGCAGCTCTGTCAGTTCTTTTCCGCGGACGACCGCGCTCGATGCCCTGCATCGTTCGCTCGGCGCGACGATGACCGACTTCGCCGGCTGGGACATGCCCCTGCGGTACGGCTCCGAGCGCGACGAGCATCTGGCCGTGCGCACGAAGGCCGGTCTCTTCGACCTCTCGCACATGGGGGAGATCACCGTGACGGGGGCGGAGGCCGCCGCCCTCCTCGATTTCGCCCTCGTCGGCAACATCGGGTCCGTGGCCGTGGGCCGTGCCCGCTACACGATGATCTGCCGGGCCGACGGCGGCATCCTGGACGACCTGATCGTCTACCGCCTGGCGGAGACGGAATACCTGGTGGTGGCGAACGCGGGCAACGCGCAGATCGTGCTCGACGCCCTGCTGGAGCGCGCCGACGGCTTCGACGCGGTCGTCCGCGACGACCGGGACGCGTACGCGCTGATCGCCGTACAGGGCCCCGAGTCCCCGGGAATCCTGAAGTCGCTCACCGACGCCGATCTCGACGGCCTGAAGTACTACGCGGGCCTGCCCGGCACGGTCGCCGGGGTCCCCGCCCTCATCGCGCGCACCGGGTACACCGGCGAGGACGGCTTCGAGCTGTTCGTGGCGCCGGGCGACGCGGAGAAGGTGTGGCAGGCCCTGACCGACGCGGGTACGCCCGTCGGGCTCGTTCCCTGCGGACTGTCCTGCCGCGACACCCTGCGCCTGGAGGCGGGCATGCCGCTGTACGGGCACGAGCTGACCACCGCCCTCACCCCCTTCGACGCCGGGCTCGGCCGGGTCGTCAAGTTCGACAAGGCGGGCGACTTCGTGGGCCGCGCCGCCCTGCGCGAGGCCGCCGAGCGCGCCTCCTACGAGCCGCCGCGCGTCCTGGTCGGCCTGATCGCCGAGGGCCGTCGCGTCCCGCGCGCGGGATACCCGGTCGTGGCCGGCGGCCGGGTGATCGGCGAGGTCACCTCCGGCGCCCCCTCCCCCACGCTCGGCAGGCCGATCGCCATCGCGTACGTCGACTCCGCGCACTCGGCGCCGGGCACGGCGGGCGTGGGCGTGGACATCCGGGGCAGTCACGAGCCGTACGAGGTCGTGGCGCTGCCGTTCTACAAGCGCCAGAAGTAGCCCGGGTTCCACTCGGGAGTCGCCGGCGACCCGTGTCCTGGCTGCTCACGGGCAGCCAGTTTCCCTCCGTAACACCCCATGCAGGACCAGTCCCCCGCGTACAGGAGAATTCAGGCCATGAGCAACCCCCAGCAGCTGCGCTACAGCAAGGAGCACGAGTGGCTGTCGGGCGCCGAGGACGGCGTCTCGACGGTCGGTATCACCGAGCACGCGGCCAACGCGCTCGGCGATGTCGTGTACGTCCAGCTTCCCGAGGTGGGTACGACGGTGGCCGCGGGCGAGACCTGCGGTGAGCTGGAGTCGACCAAGTCGGTCAGCGATCTGTACTCCCCGGTCTCCGGTGAGATCACCGAGGTCAACGAGGACGTCTCCAACGACCCGTCGCTGGTGAACTCGGCCCCCTTCGACGGCGGTTGGCTCTTCAAGGTGCGGGTCACGGGCGAGCCGGGCGACCTGCTCTCCGCGGACGAGTACACCGAGTTCTCCGGCAGCTGAGATCACCGGGCCGGGATTCCCCGCACAAGGCCCCGCACCAGGCCAGGCACAAGGACGTAAGGACGTACTGACCCCATGTCGCTTCTGAACACTCCCCTGCACGAGCTGGACCCGGACATCGCCGCCGCCGTCGACGCCGAGCTGAACCGCCAGCAGTCCACCCTGGAGATGATCGCCTCGGAGAACTTCGCTCCGGTCGCGGTCATGGAGGCCCAGGGCTCGGTCCTCACCAACAAGTACGCCGAGGGCTACCCCGGGCGCCGCTACTACGGCGGCTGCGAGCACGTCGACGTCGCCGAGCAGATCGCGATCGACCGGGTCAAGGAGCTGTTCGGCGCCGAGTACGCCAACGTCCAGCCGCACTCGGGCGCCTCCGCCAACCAGGCCGCGCTGTTCGCGCTGGCCCAGCCCGGCGACACCATCCTCGGCCTGGACCTGGCGCACGGCGGCCACCTCACCCACGGGATGCGGCTGAACTTCTCCGGCAAGCAGTTCGACGTGGTCGCCTACCACGTGGACGAGGCCGGTCTGGTCGACATGGCCGAGCTGGAGCAGCTCGCCAAGGAGCACCGCCCGAAGGTGATCATCGCGGGCTGGTCGGCGTACCCGAGGCAGCTGGACTTCGCCGAGTTCCGCCGGATCGCGGACGAGGTCGGGGCCTACCTCTGGGTCGACATGGCGCACTTCGCCGGTCTGGTCGCGGCGGGCCTGCACCCGAACCCGGTGCCGTACGCGGACGTCGTCACCTCGACGACCCACAAGACGCTGGGCGGCCCGCGCGGCGGGATCATCCTCGCCAAGCAGGAGTTCGCGAAGAAGCTGAACTCGTCCGTCTTCCCGGGCTTCCAGGGCGGCCCCCTGGAGCACGTGATCGCGGCGAAGGCGGTCTCCTTCAAGGTCGCCGCGAGCGAGGAGTTCAAGGAGCGCCAGCGGCGTACGGTGGAGGGTGCACAGCTCCTCGCGGAGCGGCTGGTGCGGTCGGACGTCGCGGAGCACGGCGTGTCCGTGCTGTCCGGCGGTACGGACGTCCACCTGGTCCTCGTCGACCTGCGCGACTCGGAACTGGACGGCAAGCAGGCGGAGGACCGCCTCCACGAGGTCGGCATCACCGTCAACCGGAACGCGATCCCGAACGACCCGCGTCCCCCGATGGTGACGTCGGGCCTGCGGATCGGTACGCCGGCGCTGGCGACCCGCGGTTTCACGGCGGAGGACTTCACGGAGGTCGCGGACGTCATCGCGGAGACCCTGAAGCCGTCGTACGACGCAACCGCTCTGAAGGCCCGCGTGCAGGCGCTGGCCGACAAGCACCCGCTGTACCCCGGCCTCAAGTCAGCCTGAAGTCGGCTGAGATCGGCCTGATCAAGTAGTTCGTCCCGGCGGGGGCACCCGACGACGTGTGTCCCCGCCCTCTGTGAGGAGTCACCGTGGCCGTATCGGTCTTCGACCTGTTCTCGATCGGCATCGGCCCGTCCAGCTCCCACACGGTCGGCCCGATGCGCGCGGCCCGGCTGTTCGCCCGCCGGCTGCGGGGCGAGGAGGTCCTCGGGGCGGTGGCGTCGGTCCGGGCGGAGCTGTACGGCTCGCTGGGCGCGACCGGCCACGGCCACGGCACCCCGAAGGCGGTGCTGCTGGGCCTGGAGGGCGCCTCGCCGCGCACGGTGGACGTGGAGGGCGCGGACGTACGGGTCGAGCAGATCAAGGAGTCGGGCCGTCTGAGGTTGTTGGACGACCACGAGATCGCCTTCTCCTTCGACGACGACCTGGTCCTGCACCGCCGTAAGACACTCCCCTACCACGCGAACGGCATGACCCTGTGGGCGTACGACGCCGCGGGCGCCGAGCTGCTGTCGAAGACGTACTACTCGGTGGGCGGCGGATTCGTCGTCGACGAGGACGCGGTGGGCGCGGACCGGATCAAGCTCGACGACACCCCGCTGAAGTACCCCTTCCGCACGGGCGACGAACTGCTGCGCCTGGCGGGGGAAACGGGCCTGTCGATCTCCGCCCTGATGCTGGAGAACGAGCGCGCCTGGCGCACCGAGGACGAGATCCGCTCCGGGCTGCTGGACATCTGGCGGGTGATGCAGGCGTGCGTGTCGCGGGGCATGTCCAGGGAGGGCATCCTGCCGGGCGGCCTGCGCGTCCGCCGCCGGGCGGCCATGTCGGCCCGCCAACTCCGGGCGGAGGGCGAGCCGTTGGCGCGGGCGATGGAGTGGATCACGCTCTACGCGATGGCGGTGAACGAGGAGAACGCGGCGGGCGGCCGGGTGGTCACGGCCCCGACGAACGGCGCCGCGGGCATCATCCCGGCGGTCCTGCACTACTACATCAACTTCGTGCCGGGCGCCGACGAGGACGGCGTGGTCCGCTTCATGCTGGCCGCGGGCGCGATCGGCATGCTGTTCAAGGAGAACGCGTCCATCTCCGGCGCGGAGGTCGGCTGCCAGGGCGAGGTCGGCTCGGCCTGCTCGATGGCGGCGGGAGCGCTGGCGGAGGTGCTGGGCGGGAGTCCGGAGCAGGTGGAGAACGCGGCGGAGATCGGCATGGAGCACAACCTCGGCCTGACCTGCGATCCGGTGGGCGGCCTGGTCCAGATCCCGTGCATCGAGCGCAACGGCATGGCGGCGGTGAAGGCGGTGACCGCGGCGCGGATGGCGATGCGGGGGGACGGGTCGCACAAGGTGTCGCTGGACAAGGTCATCAAGACGATGAAGGAGACGGGGGCCGACATGAGTGTGAAGTACAAGGAGACGGCTCGCGGGGGGCTTGCGGTGAACATCATCGAGTGCTGAGGGGGTGGGTCCTGACCAGCGCGTTCTTATCTGTCAGCCCTATCAGGGCCTTCCCTGCTTACGCCACGGAAAGTCCCTGGAAACTCCCTGGGAAATCCCGTGCGGGATGAGCCTCTGCCCTGCGCTGTCTACCCGTGAGCAGCACCCCTGGAGGTTTACCTCGGGTGTGAAATGACGAACCCAACCTGCCGGTGACCGTGTGTGATCCCCAACGGCGTATCGGCTCCAGGTCCCGCCGGTCTCGTCGAGCCGGCGGGTGGTGGTTTTGTCGTGGTAGCCGAGAGCGTTCGAGATGGTCCGGTCGTCGTTGCCTGCCCGGTAGGGGTGGGAACCGAATCCGCTGGAAAGGGGCCGCCGCCGGAACCGGCTACGCGCTCCGGGTCGGGAGCCAGGTGTCGATGACCTCGGCGACAAGGGCGGCGCCGCGGCTGTTCTGATGGATGTGGTCGGTCGTGAGCACGAGACCCCGGCGCCGTGAGATCGTGTCGAGGCTGCGGCGCAGCAAGGCGCGCTGGACGAGGACGCTGACGCTCGCTGCGGGCGTCGGGCCCCGGTAGGGGATCGGCGGCGGGTCCGCCTGGCGTAGTTCCTCGGTCTGGCGTTCGTGGAGCGGGAGGTAGGTCGCCTTGTTGGTGGTCGCGACCTCGGCGATCATGCGGCTGTAGGCCTGTGATGCCCGCGCCGCGGCTCCGTCGAGTTGTTGGCCGAGGACCGGGAGGGACAGCAGGGCGATCGTCGCGTCGGTCTGCGTTCGCAGCCGTTCGACGACGGCTCCCAGGCACTGCTGGAACCAGCCGGCCGACGGGCGCTCGGGGAGTTGTTTGCGCTTCATGGCCCGCTCGACGGGGTAGCCGGCGAGGCTTGCTCGGGCGTCGTTGGTCCCGATCAGCACGGTGATCACGTCGGGTGGGTCCGCGACGACGGCATCGAGGCGCCGTGAGAGGTTGTGGGCGAAGTCGCCGTTGACGCCGAAGCGGGCAAGCTGCACGTCGCCGGGAGGTCGGCGTCGTTCGAGAAGGTCCAGGTAGTCGACGCTGAGTTGCGCGCGGGTGAGGCTGTCGCCGAGGCACGCGACACGGGTCGTCACGGTGTTCGCGGGCCGGACGTGCCGGCGTGCTCGGTCGGGCGGGCTTCGGTCCGGGGACGGTGGTCGGTGCCGAGGCCGGCGGTGATGGTCAGGATGGACGCCGGTCCCGCCATGTCGACCGCGTGCCATGACCCGGCCGGGTTGACGGTGGCCTCGCCCGGCCCGAGCACAACCCGGTCGGGCCCTCCGTCCACATCGCGGGTGACCGTCACCGATCCGCTGAGGCAGACGACCAGTTCGTCGCCGGCGGGGTGGCGCTCCCAATGGCCGCCGAGGCCGTCGCCGTCGAAGATCGTCACCATCCGGCCCTCAGCGCCGTCCGCCGCGACCGCGGCGCTGTAGGCATGAAGCACCTCCGGGTCCCAGGCGAAGCCCTCGACGGGTTTCGCTCTCGACCCCAGCCCGAGGTGCACGGGGGTGGTCCGCAGGTCGATGGCGTTGGGTTCGTGATTGACGAGTCTCATGCCGACGATCGTCACAGGACAGCAATGAGGTGGTCTTGAAGGAAAGGGAACGGAAGCCGACGCGATGGGCGGCCGGTCGGCGACTACTCAGTCCCGAGCAGGACTTCGCCGCGACGCCATGCTGTCGGCGATCGGCCCGTGAACTCGCTCCAGTCCCGGACGAGATGGGCCTGGTCGGCGTAGCCGGAGACGGTCGCCACATCGGCCCACGGAAGCGGGTCGTGCATGGTGGCCAGTTCGTGCGCGTGCTCGAAGCGCAGAACCCGGGCGAAGGTCTTCGGCGACAGGCCCACCTCACCGCGAAACCGCTCGGTGAGGTACCGACGGCTCCAGCCCAGTTCTGCGGCGATCGCCCCAACCTGGACGCGGCCCCGCGCGGCCAGGAGGCGGCGCCATGCCTCGGCCACCTCAGGGCGCACCCAGGACACGGGGTCGCCGACGGCGCCGCGGCCGACGGCTCGCAGGAGCAACTCGTCCAGCGCGGAGAACCGCGCGGCCCATGTCGTCGCCGCGCGGAGCCGGTCGACCAGCTCGACGCCGAGCGCTCCGAGAAGCTCGTCGAGTGGGACCAGTCGGTGGGCGAGATCCGCGGCGGGCATGCCGTAGACGGCCCGGGCCCCGAGCAGTGTCAGCGACACCTTCACGCCTTCCTGGCGTCCGTCGTGGTGGATCGCGACGGACCGGCGCATCAGACCGCCGGCCACGCTGCCGAATCGGGTGACCGGTGACCCGTCGTCGACGCCCGCCGCCACCTCCAGGGGGCCGGACAGACTGATCACCGCAGTGAGCACGCGGCCCGGCGGACCGCAGTGCACCCCCGCCGGGAACCCACGAAGATCGAAACCGACATACGAGCCGACGTACCGCCGCAAGGCGGGCGCCGGACGTGCACAGATCCTGGTGGCCGTATGGTCTTCCACCCTCAGCAGTGTACGAACCGGCGGTCTCGGGACTGGTACGGCAGTTGGCGCTGAGATTGATCACGGTCGGCTCCCCGGGCGCCCGGACGGTCCCCGCCCAGCACAAGGCCCGGGACGAGTACGAGAACCGGGTCGGCACGCGCGCGCCACCCGGACCACGTTCGTTCTCACCGACAACCACTGTGCCGGTGTTCCCTGCGGCCGGTAGCCAAGCACCCGCTCCTCACGGTCCGCGGACACCGTCATCACCCGGCGCACGGTCATCCAGCGAGCGGCGGACGGACCTAGGCGCCCGGTGCGGGAAAACCCGTCGCGCACCCGCTCGGTAGAGGCGGAATATCTTCAGGTATGCGGCGAACCCTCTCCCGCTACCCCGTTCCGGAGACCAAGTACTTCGAGCGGGTCCTACGTCACGACCCGAACTCGCTGACGCAGTTGATCGCGGCCACCAGCGCCAGCCTTCCGCCCGTCCGTGACCTGGCCGCCCAGGGCCTCAGCCTGTATGCACCGTGGGCCCTGCTCGACGCGGCCTGGGCCTCTCTGGCTCGGGGCCGGGACGGCCGACCCAGCGCGACCAACGCGGACCTCGGTCAGATTCTCGACCTGTTCCTGGCCCTAGACGACCCGGTCACCCAGGAACCGGAAGGCATGGAGCGCTGGGAGGGGTATCTGCAGCGGACCATCCACCACCAGGGCCCGTGGCAGGAGGACGCCTACGCGCAGCTGAGCCGCTCCATTGCCCTGCTGGATCAGACCCCCTACCCAGACGATGCGGACGACCCTCTGGAGGTGATCCTCTTCCCCGGCCTGGAACGGGCACTGGACCTCACCAACACCGGCCCACTCATGCTGCTCACCGGCTACCAGACCCCGGCCTCCCTGCGCCGGACAGGGAAGAAGAGGCTCGAGACCTGGCTGCGCAACCGCAAGGTCCTGCGCCCTGACCGGCTCGCCGAGACAGCTCTGGAGGCCGCCGGACGCCAGTACACCAGCCTGCCCGGCGAACAACTGACCGCCCAGATGGTGCACGCACTCGCGCGGAAAGTGATGACCCTCAACCAGCAGGTCGCCGAGCTCGACAAGGCGATCGAGGCCCGGTTTCGCGAACATCGGGACTTCGAAGTGATCACCAGCATGCCCGGCCTGGGCGTGATCCTCGGTGCTGAGTTCCTTGCCGCGACCGGCGGGGACATGAGTTTCTTCGGCACTCCTGACCGCCTCGCCGGCTTCGGCGGCGTTGCTCCTGTTCCCCGCGACTCCGGCAAGATCAGCGGCAACCTCCGCCGCCCACGACGCTACAACCGCCGACTCCAACGAGTCTTCTACACCTCCGCGTTGTTCAGCATCCGACACTGCGAGGACTCCCGCCGGTTCTACGACCGCAAACGCTCCGAAGGCAAGCGCCACATCCAGGCCGTTCTCGCCCTGGCCCGCCGCCGGGTCAACGTCCTCTGGGCCCTCCTGCGCGATCGACGGACCTACCAAGCCGTGCCGCCCACCGCTCCCTCGGCTTGACAGACAGCATTAGGAATCAGTGCCGTGTTGCCCCACCGCGAGCCGATGCACATCTTGGCGAGGGCCGCATCGGGGGTGCGCTCGCCGGAAGACACCCTCGGCTGACGGCCCGGTGCGGTCTTCGGTTCCGGCCGTGGGCTGCTGCGGAGACAAAAACTGCCCGGCAAGAAAATCGACACGACTCCGAAGACTGCAGATCTCTTCACCGCGCCTCATCTTCCCAGTCCAGAGGGCACTTTCACTGTCCGTTCAAGATCCGGATGCTGCTGCCGGTGAAGACGCAGAGTCGATTGTCCGGAACGGAAGTGGAACCGGCTGAGCTCTGCGGACACTTGCAGGCGTGGAGTCTTCACTGAACGAGCGGGTGAGGTCCGGTGAGCGCGATGCGTTCGCCGAGATCTTCGATCAACATGCGCGGGTGGTCTACGCCCATGCCCTACGCACAACGGGCGACTGGGCCGTCGCCGAGGATGTGATGTCACTGACCTGCCTGGAGGCATGGCGGTTGCGCGCCAAGTTGCGGGGTGAGGTGGTCGGCGTCAGGCCCTGGCTGCTGGGTATCGCCACGAACGTGCTGCGCAACAGGGCGCAGGCAACACGCGGTCGTCGCCCTGAAAGCGAGTACTGAGGGGCTCAGCAGGACAATGCGGGAACTGCGGTGGCGGAGCCCTGTCTGTCGTCCCCGTAGACGGGCCGGGTGAAGCGGTAGCACTGTTCGACCGCTCCCTCCGAACTGGAGACGAGGACGAAGACGGTCACCGTGTCCCCGCCGCGCACCACGTTCCTGACGTCGTAGAAGCGCCTTCCGGTGGGGTCGAGGACCTTCTGTACCCCGGCGCGCGTCAGGTCCTCGGCGTACATGTTCGAAACGCGCGTCAATGCCAGGCGGACCATGCCTCCGACATCGGTGCCTGGACGACACATCTTGTCGTCCCGCTCGGAAACCCGCGACGTCCACTCCTGGCCGAGGCGGTGGATGTAGGTGAAGACGAAACACCGGGTCATCTCGACGGGCCCCCCTCCGGGGACGATGACCTCTTCGTCGTACTGGGCGGATTTTGCGGCTGTGGCGGTGAACTCCCGGCGGGACGTGTCGTAGGTGATCACGGGTGCTTCGGTATGGCGCCAGATCACCTCGGTGAGTGCGTCGGCGTCGGTGGTGCCGCTCGTGTCGAGTGCGCGGGCCGTGGCGTCTGCCGTATCACGGGCCTGCTGCAGGAGCGATGCGAGTACCTTCTCCTCGCGCTCGCTGTTGACGTTCTCGTCGTGCCAGGTCCGGTACCACAACCAGGAGACGACGATGCCGAGAACGATGATCAGCGCGATCAGGATGGTCAGGCAGCCGGTGGTCACGAGGCGGTTCGCCCGTCCCGTGACCACCGCACTGCCAGTTGTGTCAGGTTCCACTAGCCGCCTTGGTATCCGATGTCGGCCAGCGCCTGACCCATTACCTGGGAGTAGCCCGTGGTGCCGGCGCTCTTCGGGTGGAACGACTCAAGGCTGGCGCAGATGTTCTGCCCGGGCCAGGGTATGCATGGAACCTGGTTGGCTGGGTCCCCGTCGTGGAAGTCGCCGTCACCGTTCGGGCCCGCGACGACGCGGTTGATCCATTCGCTGCTGTCACAGATTCCGTGCCCCTGGAACGCGGGGATGGGATCGGCGAAAGCCACCTTGGTCCCGGCCTTGTTCAGCTCCTCCACTTTGGCTTTCTGCTTGTCGCGGACGTAGTCGGCCAAATAGTTCAGGGCGTCGAAGTCGGCTGTCACGCAGGGCTCGTCACTGACCAGGCGGGGGTAGCCCATGAGCACGATCTGCGCGTTCGGCGCGGCGCTCGCGATCTGGCGGATGAGCTGCCCGGTGTCCGTGACCGCTTGGTCAGCCTTGCCCGTGTAGTCGGCCGGGTCACAAACCCCGATGATGAAGCACTTCGTGACGGCGTTGGTGAAGTTTTCGCCGTCGTTTCCGCCGATGGTCAGCATGACCAGTGTGGTGTCCGGGCTGAGGACGCCGGAGTCGATCTGACTCTTCTCGCGGTAGTTGCCGATTTTTCCCCATGGTGTGGGGTCTCCTGTGGTCATCTGCCAGGTGTGCGCGCCGGAGCAGCTGACGTTCAGGAGGTCGGCGGCGGAGCTGTGGCTGTCTGCGAGTGCGCCGAGGGTGGTGCTCTGGCCGGGCAACAGAATCTTGCGCGGCCAGGAGTTGGCGCTGCGCCGGCAGGCGTTCCAACTGGTCTTCCCGTGACCCCTGTCGGACTCGGGCGAGTAGGCTCCGGAACCCTCACCGGAGGTGTAGGAGTCACCCATGGCGACGACCATGTGCTGCGGCTTGCCCGGCAGCGGCTGGAAGGCCACGGCGTCCCATGCGACGTCTTCGTCGGCGGTGCCGTCGTCGGTGGTGTTCGTCAGGGTCACAGTGGGGGTTCCGGTGAAGTGGTAGACCCCGAGGTCCACCCAGGTGTTCTTGCTGTAGTGGGTGTTGATGTAGCGGTCGCGGGCGCCGCCCGCGACCCCCTTGATCACGTAGTGGGCCTGCTGGGTGTGGGCCCCGGTGTCCGGCATGTGCGCGAAGACACGGGACCATTGGTTCAGGCTCTGCCCCAGGGTCCACGTGCCGTCGATGGTCATCCGGCCGCCGGTGCCTCCGAGATGAGCGGTGTCGCGGGTGTGGGTGTACCAGAAGTGGCCGCCGTAGCCGCCGCCGATCTGGTGCAGGTCACCCTTGGCCTCGTACTCGTTGTCGGCGTCGGAGTAGAAGGAGAACTGGAAGCTGCCCTTTGAGGCGACCGCGCCGCAGTCGCTCCAGGTGGGCTTGGAGGCTGCGATCGCCTCGACGATCAGAGCCCCGGAGGGCAGCCCGGTGGTGGTGCATGCGGGGGCGCCGTACTGGAGGCGGTAGCCGCGTCCGGGCTCGCTGACGAGCGTCTGGTACTTGATGTTCTCGTTGCCGCAGTCGTTGGGGCAGTTGGATTTCCAGGTCACGTTCGACCCGCGCCACCAGTACTGCTCGTAGCAGGCCGCGTCCGGGCAGTCCGGCGGGTTGCTGGTGTCACATGCGTTGGCGGAGTTGCAGAACGCGCTCAATGGCGGCTTGATGAGGCTGCGCTGGCCCTCGGTGTTCCACCAGGCAGGGCGGAAGCCGGCCGAGGAGAAGCCGCTCTCGCCCGGCCAGTCCTGCCGTCCGGAGGTGGCGTAGGAGTAGCCGGCGTCGATGGACCAGGCGGCCCAGCCCATCACCTTCTCCTGGTACGGCCAGTACTGGGGGTGCGCCGCGTCCTGGTTGGCGTCCGGGTCGAGCGAGGTGTCCATGAAGGCAAGCCGGGAGGCCGGGTAGAGCGGGTTGGCCGGGTTGTTGTACCAGCCCAGACCCCACGGCTTGCCGTCACCCTTGTTCGGGTTGAAGCCGAGGTTGTAGTTCCACAGGGCGGCGAACCAGTTCTCCGGCTTGGCCGGGTCGTCGTTGTTGACGGTGATGGTCTGACCCGCGGTGTGGACCTCGTTCCACTTGTCCGCGAGGATGTACATGGAAGCGGCGATGTTGACCGTGTAGTCGAGGGCGACAGCCCGCTGCACGTTCGGGTCCAGGCTGGTCTCGTCCGTCTTCTCGTGTCCGGCCATGCGCATGCCGTCGGTGACCTGGCCGACGCCGTAACCGCAGTCGGACTTGTCCCAGTTGATCTTCCAGTACTCGTCGGCGGTGTCGCCCGTGTGCCCGTAGAAACCGGCCACAGCCGCGAGCGGGTTGCCCATCTGACCCGGTACCGAGCCCGACTCCGCCTGCCACAGGTTCGACTCCTGGGCGAGTACGCCCAGCATGACCTGGGCCGGGATACGCCCGCCACCTGCCAGCGTCCGCGGCGGGAACAAGCCCTGCGGGTCGATGTTGCCGAGAAGACCGGCCTGGGAGCGCCAGCCCCCCTGCGTGATCCAGCTGGACCGCAGCGCACCGCGGACGGCCATGTCGACGGCCCACTCGACCTGGTTCGACGTCGGCTGAAGCGCCATGCTGTCCACGTCGTTGCGGGGTACGGAACACCAGCGGTCGGTGTCGACCGGGTTGGTGGAGACACTGGCGGCCACGGTGGCGGGCGTCAGCTGGGTGTGCGTCCCGCCTTCGGTGTCGGCCCCGGTGAGTGCCGGCGAGAGGGTACCGGTGCCGGATCCGCTGTCCTGTCCAGGCACGGACTGCGTGATCGTGTCCGCGGTCGCGGTCACGGTGGCCGTCAGCGTCAGCGGCTCCTCGTCACCCGTCTGCGGCGGCTGCGCACCGTCCTCCTGCGGCGCCGGCTCGGACGTCGTGAAACCCTTGCCCGCTCCCTTGATCCGCTCCAGACCGGAGCGGACTCCCGGCGAGATGACCGGGTCGACGGCAAGCCGGCCATGGCTGGAGACATCGGCATCGGACGGCACGTCGAGGCGCGTAACCCCGGTTCCCTCGGTGTCCGGCGTGCCGGTGGGGTGACCGGTGAGGAACACCCGCCCGGTGCCGCCCTGCTTGAGGGCGAGGTCACCGAGCTTGCCCGAGGCGAACGTCGCAGGGCGCCCTTGCCCTCCCCACAGCTTGGCGTGTGCCGTGTCGTCGCCCTCGCGGTCGAGGAAGGCGACCCGGTTCTTGCCCACCACCCGGATGTCGAACGGCACGTTCTCCGCGTCGGCCAGGTTCTTGACCTTCCCCGACCGGCCGATGTGCACCAGGTGGCTGCCGCGCGCGGCCACCGCACCGTCCGTGACCGGGACGGCCGAGGTCACCTGTCCGTCGGCGACCGTGTCGGCCACGGTGTCACCGGATGTGCCGACGGTGACGATACGGCTCTTGCTGTCCCGGAAGGACGTGAAGGCGGCCGTGTGCGTGTCAGGGTTGCAGGACGGGTCGAAGTAGGCCAGGGAAGCCGTGAACGGCAGCTTCGTCACCTGCCCTGTCTCCAGGTCGACGACGGCGGTGAACGCGCCGCCCAGCATCATGTCCTGATGGTTGGTGAAGGTGCGCGGGGCGTAGGCGACCGCGACGTGCGAGCGGTCCATCACGCACGCGTTGCCGATCCATGTGTCCGCCGGCATGCCCGGTTCGGCAAGTACGGCGGCAGTCTTCCACGTGTACGCCTCGGCGCTGTCCGCGGTGAGGATGTGCAGGCCGTCGGTATCGGCCGCGGAGGTGACGGCGCGGTCCGGCGAGGCCTTCCAGCCATTGCCGAGCTTCTTGCCCGGCTCCTCGACCTGGCCCGAAGGCGTCGGCGTGGCCTGTTCGCCTGCGCGGCCGGGCTCGGGTGCCGCGGTCGCGGGCCCGGCGGCTTGCAGGAGGCCACCGGTGAGGGCGGCACACGCCGCCACGGCGGCCCATGCTCTTCTGTATCGGCTTCTTCGTCTCAAAGGTTCTCCAAGGTCCGGAAGAGCGGTTGATCGGACGAACTCCGCAGCCGCACCGGTGCATGTGGCATCGGCTCAGCGGCGGAGAGCTTCGGCGGACTGAATGCGCCCGGCGCGCGAGGCCGGACAGAGGCCGACGAGCAGACCGGTGGCCGGGGCGAGAGCGACGACGAGGGGCGGGATGACGGGGCCCACTGGCAGGTCACAGCCACGACAGGGACGGTCGGTGTGCCGAGCGCCTGGCGCGGCCCGATCTCCCCGGTTCGCTCCAGTACCGTGACCAAAGCGGTGGTGGCGATGCCAGCGGCGCCGATGGCCAGGCAGATCGCGGCCAGCAGCAGGAACAGCTGATTCCCGGCCGAAGCGACACCGGCGCGCACCACCCGGAGATCTCGGAGACGAAGTACTCCGCAGGTCGCAGCGCAACGCGAGCGGCGACCGAATCCCACAACTCGTCAGGAACCGGCCGCTGCCGCGACAGATCAGCACTGACGAAGAGGACGATGCCTCGGCTGACCCACAGGCCATCTGAGGCATCCTCGAAATCCCGGCTACAGGCTCAAGTAGTCGGCCTTGTCGTTGAAACTTCCCCCGCCCGGATAGCCGGCAGTGATGAAGTTGTAGCAGAAGTTATTAGCGAGACTCATGTACGGGTCGGGCAGGCCGGTCCGGGCGTCATAGACGGTTGCGCCCCCAGTGAGCCGGTTGACACATCCGGAACTTGCCTTGTCTCTGAAGTCCCAGTCGCCCAGCTGTTTGGTGCCGTCCGCAGACCACTGAAGCCTGCGGCCACCACCGTTTCCGTTCTCAAAGAGGCAGACGAACGGGTAGAGACAGTCATCGAAGGCCAATATGCCCGCGTCGGTCTTGGCGGCTGCGTCAGCCGCGGCGGCGCGGAGCTCTTCCCCCGCTGGGTCGATGAGCGGAAGAGCTGCATCCGCTTCTTCGGTGCTGTCGTAGCAGAAGACCTCTCCACTCGGGACTTCCGTACAAGCCTGTGCACCCTGCCAACCGTCAGCCAGGTTTATCTGTCTGCCGTTGCAGGTGGCGTAAACTGCGCATATCAACTCTCCTGCGGCATGCGGCGAATGGGATTTGCAACGATTCAACAGGAGAGTGGGGCCCTATATCGCTTTACATTCAAAATTCGTCAAAAGATGACTCAAGAGATGGTCTTGCTCACCACTGGGACGGGTGATACAGGCGTGTTTCCAGAAGTTCCGCCGCAACAGAAGTTGAGGCCGTCCGGGCAGGGGGCCATTGACATGGACGTCGGTGGGCGTTCGATCGAGGAGCTTCTCCAGGGAGCACGAGAGGTTACGCGGCTTGTTGCGGGCCCATGACGGTCGGCGGCGCGGGCGATGACGGTGACCGGCCAGGTCAGACTGAACCGCCGAGAGCCCGCCTTGCCTCAGCCCACAGTCGCTCGAACTCCTCCGCGGAGATCTCGGCTGCCTCGGGCTGATCCTGCCAGCCGTCCATGGGGCCTTCGGCGAGAACGCCGTACTGCCGTTCATGGCGGCCCATCGCCGCCCCCGTCATCAGCCTCGAAATACAGCCACAGATCTTCGTCCTCGTAGTAGGTGCGGAACCAGGTCGTCATGCAGCCATCCTGGCCCACGGCCTTGACCAAACGCATACGGGGCACCCGCCGGGTAAGGCCGTTGTCCGCGTGGCGGTACATGACAACCGGTGACGATGTGTACCGCGATTCGTTCCGGATGCACCGGTCAGACCTCAGCAGCGCATCACGAGGTCGGCGCAGCGGTGAGCCGGCCAGGGAGGAGACGATCATCGCCGTGCGGCCGTCGGGCAGGCTGGTGAACATTATCGAGTGCTGAGGGCGGGCAGGCCCTGACCGGCGCTTTCCTGGTCTTGCGCGCTGTCAGGGCCTTCCCCGGCGGTCCTGGCGGAGCGGGATCGGGAGGTCGGCGGCCTTCGGTGGGTGTCGTGGTGTCGAGCCGTGCGGCCCGGTCTGCGGCGCGTCGGGGCGGCCGACGGATACCTAGGCCGCGGCCTGCGATCCGGACGTGTGCGTGCAGGTGGTCGCCGTGGACAGGCGGTGCCAGGTGTACGCGGCCGAGACGAGCGTCTTGTGGTGGTGCCAGCCGGGGAACGAGCGGCCCTCGAAGTCGCTGAGCCCGAAGTGTTCGCGCAGCGGCTGGGTGACCCCGGCGGTGCCGGGCTGGGTGCCGGCCAGCGCGATCATCTCGTCGATGTCGGCGCACGGGAGGTTGGTCAGCCAGATGCCGGTCGGCCTGCTGTTCTTGGGGCACCAGGCGGCCAGCAGACGCAGGGTCTGGTCGGTGCGCGGCAGATGAACCGGACCGGAAAGCGTCCATACGACGGCTGCCTGGCCGTGGCGGCCCTGCGAGGTGTGCGCGCGGGTCGGGGCGCTGCGGTGCAGCAGCCGGTCGTCGACGCACAGGCGCCCGGCCGGCAGCGGCGTACCCGCCCGTCGCTGGGTGCCGAGGTGGGGTCCGACGCGCATCGTCAGATTGTCGGCGACGGCGACGACGAACCGCGTTCCGCGTCCGCCCAGTCCGTTGACCAGGGCTCTGACGTCGGTGAACTCGCGGGCGTCCGCCACCACCGGCAGCGGCGGCCCCTCGGCGCGCAGGGTCTGGGCGTCGACCAGTTCCAGCCCGAGGGACCACAGCGGTCGGGGGGCGGCCGTGTCCGGCAGGCGGGCCCGGCGGCGCAGTCCCGGGTCCTCGCACCAGGCCTCGGGCAGCTGGAGCCGCCAGTCCACCGGGAGGTCGTCGCAGCAGGTGGACAGCAGCAGGGAGACACCGACCTGGCAGTTGACGACCCGCCCGGCCTCGGCGTCGAAGGCCTGCTGCACCCCCACCGAGTACTGGCCCCGCTTGGGCGTGACGACCGGCAGGAGGCTCCAGGCGCGCACCTCGGCCCGCTGCTCGGTCCAGCGGGCCAGGGCGGTGCGCGAGGGCTCCCACGGCCAGGGGCTCATGCTGATGAACTGGTGCAGCGACTGGGACGCGGTGGGCACGTCGGAGACCGCCGCCGCCATGCGCCGCAGGGACTTCTTGCCCGGTGTGCCGAGCAGCCCCGTGAGATACGTCCGCGCCCACCGGCGCTGGTCCTGCCGGGGCAGGTGGCCGAAGACGGCCGCGCCGAACTCGGCGAACGCCTCCTGGCGGGCCGGATCCTGGTCGTACGGTGTGCGGTTCGTGGTCATGCGCTCTCCCCGTGATCAGCGGTGACCCGGCGCCCGCAGGGCAGCAGGTTCCTCGACGGAGACAAACCCCGCCGGGCCCGGAACGGTTGCCTACCGCTTCGTACGACGGTCGTCATTCCGCCAAGAGCAGCCGCCGTCGCATCTTTCGCAAGTCGGCGTTGCGTGGATCTCTCTCCCCGTCCGAAAGTTGCCACGCAAGCCGGAAACGACCCCCATGACCTGATTCACCAGGACCTGATTCAGTGGAGGAAGTTCGTCATGCGCCAGCCGCGAGCCGCCCGTTCCCGTTCTCACTCCCGCCACGCCGGACAGTCCGCACGGTCCGCGTGTTTACGGGACCTCGTATGACGAGGCGGACCACGCACCGCGTGCTCGCGTCGTCCGAGCCCGGCGAGGCCCCGCTCCAGGTCGGTGTCCTCGGCCCGCTGTCCCTGGTCGTCGACGGCCGCAACCGCACTCCCAGCGCGCCCAAGCCCCGCCAGCTCCTCGCCTTCCTGATCCTCAACGCCAACCGGCTGGTCCGGGCCGACGAGTGCATCGCCGAGCTGTGGGGGTCCCGGCCGCCGAAGACGGCGCTGTCCACGCTCCAGACGCATGTGCTGTACATCCGGCAGATCCTGCGCAACGCCGCCGCGGACCGCAGCCACACCCTGGTGACCCGCAACCAGGGGTACCAGCTCACCGTGGGGGCGCAGGCCAGCGACCGGCTCCGGTTCGAGCACCTCGCCCAGCGCGGCCGGGAGGCGTCCGTGACCGGCGCCTACGCCCGCTCCTCCCAGCTGCTCGGCGAGGCCCTCGCGGTGTGGCGGGGCCCCGCCCTGACGGACGTACCGTCGGGCACGCTCAGCTCCGCGCACGTCGTGGAGCTGGAAGAGGCCCGCAAGGGTGTGCTGGAGTGGCGGGTGGAGGCCGATCTCCAGCTGGGCCGGCACCGCGACCTCCTCGACGAGCTGGGCACCCTGGCCACGCTGCACCCGACGCACGAGAACATCCAGGCGCAGTACATGCTCGCGCTGCACCGCTCCGGCATGCGGACCCAGGCGCTGGGCGTGTTCCACCGGCTCCGCTGCCGGCTGCGGGACTCCTTCGGCATCGAGCCGGTGCCACGGCTGCGGCGCCTGTACGAGGCCATCGACGCGGAGGAGCCCGCGCTCATGCGGCTGTCGGCCTGCCCTGCCACCTGACCGGCGACCCGACCGACCGCCCGACCGACCGGCAACCCTTTTTCCGGGAATGGTGTTCTAACCGGTGATGGACAACGCAGCCGAACAGTTGACCGATCTGCTGGCGGCGGATCTGGACGACGGTTTCACGGAACTGGTGCGCGTCCACGCGAAGAGCGTGCACGCGTTCCTGTTACGTGTGTCCGGATCCGCCGCGGAGGCCGACGACCTCGGCCAGGACACCTTCCTGCGCGCCTACACGGCACTGCGGGACTACGGACCGGAGCGGCGCCGGGCGCTGCACCCGCGGGCCTGGCTGATGACCATCGCGGCGAACGTGTGGCGCAATCATGTACGCAGCAGTACGCGCCGTCCGGTCTCCGCGATCCGGGTGGACGACGCCCAGGACAACTGGCCGGACGTGACTCCGGGCCCGGCGGAACGGGCCCTGAACACGGACGACCGGGGGCGGCTGGTCGCCGCGCTGTCCGAGCTGCCGGAGTACTACCGGATACCGGTGGTGCTGCGGCACGTGGTCGGCATGAGCTACGCGGAGGTCGCCCAGGTCCAGGACTGTCCCGTCGGGACGGCCAAGGCCCAGGTCTCGCGAGGGATGGGCGACCTGCGCCGGCTGCTGGGGACGGAAGGGGAGCTGAGGGAGGTGACTTCATGAACAGGAAGGATCACGGCGGGCCGCCCGTGTCGCGCAACGGCGAGGAACCGGCCGGGCTGCTGGGCACACCGCCGGCACCGGCGGACTTCGCGCTGCGCGTCCTGCAGCGGGTGGGCGTCCCGCGCGAGCGCTACGACACGTACGTACGGCTGGACTCGCCCACGGGCGGGCTGTTCGTGGCCTTCGCGCCGGAGAACGTGACCGGATCCGCGCTGGTGACACCGGGCCTGACGGCCGAGCGGTTCGAGGAGTCGCACCGCGCGCGCACCGGCCGGTCCGCGATCCCGACGCCGAAGCCGTTCCCCGGGCTGACCACGGCCCTGCGCACCGGCCGGGCCGGGAAGCTGCCGCTGGACCCCGGTCCGCTGGACGGGGCGACGGCCGCCGTCCTCCAGGCGGTACGGGCCATCCCCGCCGGGCAGCTGCGCCCGCTGTCCTGGGTCGCCCGGGAGGCGTCCGCGCGGACCGGGGCGGACACCGACGCCGTCGTGGGGATGCTCGCGCGCAACCCGTTCGTCGTGCTCGTCCCCTGCCACCGGGTGACGTACGAGAACGGAGCCCCGTGCGACGCCGCGTATCTCCCCGCCGTCGGGGACGCGCTGCGGGCCGCCGAGGGGATCGACATGGCGGGGGTCCGCCAGTGGTCGCACAGCGGCGCGGTGTTCCTGGGCAGCGACACCACCCACATCTACTGCCATCCCACCTGCGCGCACGCCCGCCGCATCACTCCGCCGCACCGGGTGCCGTTCGCGACGGCGCGGGATGCCCGGCGGGCGGGTTACCGGGCCTGCAAGAGCTGTCGGCCCGTGTCGGTGTGAGGCCCGCGGGTCCCGGGCCGGGGCCCGCGCGCGGCGCCGCTCAGCGGGCGCCCGCGCGGGCCGGGACGCCTGCCGCGGGGGCGGTCGTGCCGAGGACGTTCCGGTGGATCAGGAGGGTCGCGGTGGAGCGGTTGAGGGTGATGTAGTGCAGGCCCGGGGCGCCTTCGGCGAGGAGGCGCCTGGCCATCGCCGTGGCGTGCTCGACCCCGATGCGCAGACCGTCCTCGGGGCGGTCGCGGGCCTCGTGCAGCCGCTGGGCGAGGGGTTGCGGGAAGGCGGCGTCGCTCAGTTCGGCGAAGCGGCGGATCTGGCGGGCGTCGGTGGCCGGCATGATCGCGGGGATGATCGGGGTGTCGCAACCGATCGCCGAGACGCGGTCGCGCAGCCGCAGGTAGTCCTCCACGTGGAAGAACATCTGGGTGACGGCGTAGTCGGCGCCCGCCCGGCACTTCGCGACGAAGTGCCGGATGTCGCTGTCCCAGTCGGCCGAGCGGGGGTGGCGTTCGGGGAAGGCCGCGACGCCCACGCCGAAGTCGCCCGACTCCCGCACCAGGCGCACGAGTTCATGGGCGTACCGCAGTCCCCGCGGGTGCGGCACCCAGAGGCCGCGCGGGTCTCCCGGCGGGTCTCCGCGCAGCACGAGGACATCCCGGACGCCGGCGTCGGCGTACTGTCCGACGACGTTCCGCAGCTCGGCCACCGAGTGGCCGACGGCGGTCAGGTGCGCGACGGGACGCAGGGTCGTCTCGGTCGCGATCCGCCGGGTGATCCCGACCGTGCGCTCCCGGGAGGAACCGCCGGCGCCGTAGGTCACGGAGACGAACGAGGGCGCGAACGCCTCGACGCGCCGGAGGGCGTTCCAGAGGGTGCGTTCCCCGGCCTCGCTCTTCGGCGGGAAGAACTCGAAGGAGAAGGAGCGCTCGCCCCGGGCCAGGACCGCCCGTACCCCGCCGGCCCCGGTAGTCATGCCGCCGCCCCGGCCGACCGTGCCGCGATGTCCTGGGCGACGGCCGGGCCGTACGCCTGCTCGATCCTGAGCAGCAGGTCGGCGGCGGACAGCTTGTACTCCTGCGTACCGACCGACTCCAGGACCAGGGCCGCGAGCGCGCAGCCCAGTTGTGCGGCGCGGCGGTGCGGCCAGTGGCGGGCCACGCCCGCGAGGAAGCCCGCGCGGAAGGCGTCGCCCGCGCCGGTGGGGTCGGCGACGGCGGCGGGCGGGACGGCGGGCACGAGGTCCGGGGGCAGGCCGGCGTGGGCGATCCGCACGCCCTGTGCGCCGAGGGTGGTGAGCCAGCTGCCGACCCGGCCGAGGATCTCGTCCTCGGTCCAGCCGGTGAGCCGCTGGAGCAGGGCGGACTCGTACTCGTTGGTGAACAGGAAGCGGGCCCCGTCGACGAGGGCGCGCGCGTCGGCGCCGGAGACGCGGGCGAGCTGCTGGGAGGGGTCGGCGGCGAAGGGGACGCCGAGCGTGCGGGCCTCCTCGGTGTGCCGGAGCATCGCCTCGGGGTCGTTGGGGGCGACGACGACCAGTCCGAGTCCGCCCTCGGAACGGGCGGCGGGTGCCAGGGAGATGTCCCGGGCGGCGGACATGGCGCCCGCGTAGAAGGTGGCGATCTGGTTCTGGGCGGCGTCGGTGGTGCAGACGAAGCGGGCGGTGTGGAGGGAGTCGCTGACGAGCACGAGGCCGGTGTCGACACCGGCGTGCTCCAGCCACGCGCGGTACTCGGCGAAGTCCGCGCCCACCGCCCCGACGAGCAGCGGTCGCGCCCCGAGCCGACCGAGCCCGAGCGCGATGTTGGCGGCCACGCCGCCGCGCCGGATCTCCAGGGAGTCGGCGAGGAAGGAGAGCGACACCTGGTCGAGCCGGTCGGCGAGCAGCTGGTCGGTGAAGCGTCCCGGGTAGGCCATCAGATGGTCCTCGGCGATGGATCCGGTTACGGCGATACGCACGGGGGCTCCTTTTTTTCGGGGCGGGGGTTGGGGTTGGGGTTGGGGTTGGGGCAGGGTCGGGGGCGGGTTGTGGGGTGGGTGGGGGTTGTTCCGGGGCGGGGGTGGCGGCTGCGGGTCGGAGGTGGGGTGCGCCATTGGCCGCCGGTGCGGCGGCGCGACGGGCGGCGCGACGGGGTTCCCCTCTCGGTCCTCCCCTCCTCGGTGCGAGAAGGGGAGGAGGGGCCGGGCGCGGTGGCTCCGGCCGGGGCCGGTGCGGGGTGACCTGCCCAGGGCGCGCGGCTCGGTCGGGTACGCCCCGCCCGGCTCCCGCCCCTGCCCGCCGAACCCCCGACGCCGCCTACAACCCGGCCGCCTCACGCAGGGCCTCCGCGCGGTCGGTGCGTTCCCAAGTGAAGTCCGGGTGTTCGCGGCCGAAGTGGCCGTACGCCGCTGTCCGGGTGTAGATCGGGCGGAGCAGGTCCAGGTCCCGGACCAGCGCGCCCGGGCGCAGGTCGAAGACCCGGGATATCGCCTGCTCGATGCGGTCGGTCGCCACGTTCGCCGTGCCGAAGGTCTCCACGAAGAGGCCCACCGGCTCGGCCTTGCCGATCGCGTACGCGACCTGGACCTCGCAGCGGGAGGCGAGGCGCGCGGCGACGACGTTCTTCGCGACCCAGCGCATCGCGTAGGCGGCGGAGCGGTCGACCTTGGACGGGTCCTTGCCGGAGAAGGCGCCGCCGCCGTGGCGGGCCATGCCGCCGTACGTGTCGATGATGATCTTGCGGCCGGTCACGCCCGCGTCGCCCATCGGGCCGCCGATCTCGAAGCGGCCGGTGGGGTTGACCAGCAGGCGGTAGCCGTCGGTCTCCACGTCGATGCCGTCCTCGGCGAGTTGTTTGAGGACGGACTCCACGACGTGCTCCCGGATGTCGGGGGCGAGCAGGGAGTCCAGGTCGATGTCGCTCGCGTGCTGCGAGGAGACGACCACCGTGTCCAGGCGGATCGGGCGGCTGCCCAGGTATTCGAGGGTGACCTGGGTCTTCCCGTCGGGGCGGAGGTAGGGGACGGTGCCGTCCTTGCGGACCTCGGTGAGGCGGTGGGCGAGGCGGTGGGCCAGCAGGATCGGCAGCGGCATCAGCTCCGGGGTCTCGTCCGTCGCGTAGCCGAACATCAGGCCCTGGTCGCCCGCACCCTGGCGGCCCACGGCGTCCACGTCGCCCTGACGGACCCGCTCCTCCCCCTCCCTTTCCCCCTCCCCCGCGCGGGACTCGTACGCCGTGTCGACGCCCCGGGCGATGTCCGGGGACTGTCCGCCGATGGAGACGGAGACTCCGCAGGACGCGCCGTCGAAGCCCTTGGCGGAGGAGTCGTAGCCGATCTCCAGGATCCGTTCGCGGACCAGGCGGGCGATCGGCGCGTACGCCCGTGTGGTGACCTCGCCCGCGACATGGACCTGGCCGGTGGTGATGAGTGTCTCGACGGCGACCCGGGAGGCCGGGTCGTCCCGCAGGAGTGCGTCGAGGATCGTGTCGCTGATCTGGTCGGCGATCTTGTCGGGGTGGCCCTCGGTCACGGACTCCGAGGTGAAGAGGCGGCGGGACATGTCAGCTCCCTGGGTCGGCGGCGGACGGCCGCGAGGACGGGGCCGGGCTCAGCGCCCGGTCGACGAGGGCGCCGGCGGCACCGGTGTAGGTGGCCGGGTCCAGGAGTGCGGCCAGCTCCTGGGGGTCGAGGTGGGCGGCGACCGGCGCGAGCGCGCCGAGCACGGTGTGCAGGGGGGTGCCGTCGCGTTCGGCGACGGCGGAGGCCTCGGTGAGCAGCTGCCGGGCGCGGGCCCGGCCGAGCGACGGGGCGAGGACGGCGGCGACCCGTTCGGAGACCAGCCGACTGCCGGTGAGGCCGAGGTTGGCGCGCATCCGTTCCGGGTGGACCACCAGCCCCTCGGCCAGTTCGGCGGCGGTGTGGGCGGCGCCTCCGGTGAGGCGGAGGCACTCGCGCAGCAGGAGCCACTCCGCGTGCCAGACGCCGGCGGACCGTTCGTCCTCGGTGACCAGGCACTGGGTCAGGGCGCCGGCCAGGGCCGGTACCTGGAGGGCGGCGCTGCGGATCATGGTGGCGAGGACGGGGTTGCGCTTGTGCGGCATGGCCGAGGAGCCGCCCCGGCCGGTGACCGGGGGCTCGGTGACCTCGCCGACCTCGGTACGGGTCAGGGTCTGTACGTCGACGGCCAGCTTGCCCAGTGCGCCGGCGGTGAGGGCGAGTGCCGCCGCGAGGTCGGCGTGCGGGGTGCGCAGGGCGTGCCAGGGCAGGGCCGGGCGGGCGAGTCCCGTCTCCTCCGCGAAGGCGTCGAGGAGCAGGTCGGCGTAGTGGCCGGGGTCCTCGGCCGCGCCTTCGAGGCGGGCGTACTCCAGGTATCCGGCGAGGGTTCCGGCGGCGCCGCCGAGCGAGACGGGCAGGGCGTCCGCGACCTCGGCCAGCCGCCGGTCGGCGTGGCGGACCAGCTCGCGCCAGCCGGCCGCCTTGAGCCCGAACGTGACGGGTACGGCGTGCAGGGCGAGGGTGCGTCCGGCCATCGGGGTGTCACGGTGCCGCTCGGCCAGACCGGCCAGCGCCACGGCCGTACGGTCGAGGTCGGCCCGGATCAGGCGCAGCGCGCGCCGGGCGACCAGCATGGCCCCGGTGTCGAGGACGTCCTGGCTGGTGGAGCCGCGATGCACGTACTCGGCGGCCTCGGGGTCGATGGCGGCGACCGCCCGGCCCAGCTCCTGGACCAGTCCGACCACGGGGTTCGCGGTCTCCCGGGAGGCGAGGGCGAGGGCACGAAGGTCGAACCGCCGGGCGTCGGCCGCCTCGGTGATCACCTCGGCGGCGAAGCCGGGCACGGTACCGAGCCCGGCCTGGGCTCGGGCCAACGCGGCCTCCGCGTCGAGCATGCCCTGAAGCCACACGAGATCGGCCACCGCCCACTCGACGGGAACCCCGACCCGAACCGGCGACAACAGCCCACTGTCAGGCCCCGGATCGGTCCAGTCACCGACCCCCACGGTCTGACGGGACACCGCTCGGGCCTCGGCGGTCACCACCCCACCTCCTTCTCCGCAGCGCCCCCACCAGGGACCAGGGCCAACGGCCCGCTGTCCGCCCCCGGACCCGCCCCGGCACCAGGCCCCGAGCACCCGCGAAGCCCCGCTCCCCGCACGGCGATCATCGACCCGCCGCCTCCTCCACCGCGCCCCCGGCACGGCGGCCCCACATCCGGGGCCCGGCGCGTCCCGGCGTCGGATTCCGGGCGCCCGCGAGGCACCGCTCCCTCCACGGCGGTCATCAACCCGCCCTCCTCTCCACAGCGACCCCACCCCGAACCAGCAACAGAGACCTGCCGCCCCTGCCCCGGGCCCGGCCCGGCACCAGGCCCCGGGCACCCGCCAAGTCCCGCTCCCCGCACGGCAGTCATCGACCCGCCGCCTCCTCCACCAAGCCCCCGGCACAGCGGCCGGGCGCTCGCGAGGCGTCGCTCCCGTGCGGCGGTCATCGGCCCACCCTCTTCTCCGCGGTCGCCCCGGGTGTCCGGTCCCGGGTGGGTGGGTGGTGGGCGGGGGTGGTTCTGGTCGGTTGCAGGTTCAGTACCGCGCGGGCCATCGCGTCGGAGTCGCCGAGGGTCACCGAGTTGACGCCGGGGCGGATGCCCGCGGCGGTGACCCAGTGGACTGCCTCGGTCGGGACGCCGTAGGCGAAGCGGCGTGGGTGGGTGCGGCCGTCGGCGGTCACCACGTTGTACGGACGTTCGGTCACGGACAGGCCGCCCGTCTCGTAGGTCGTGCCGCAGGTGCCGGTGATGCGGTACGGGGTGATCTGGCCGGTCGACAGAAGGTGGCGCAGCAGGGGGTCCTCCGTGCGGCGGATGTCCGGTTCCGGCAGGCGGGCCTCGATCAGTACGCGGGCGTGGACCGGGGGGCCGCCCACCCGGTCCGAGGTCGCCTCGAAGACGGGCGGGCCTGGGACGTCGGTGCGGACCGCGACGCGCAGGCCCGGGCCGATCAGTTCGACCGTGCCGGCCTCCAGCAGGGCCATCAGCTCCTCGATTCGGGAGACGGGCGGGCCGATCGAGAGGAAGGCGTTCAGGGGGGTGTACCAGGCCTGGAGGTCGTCCCGGTAGGAGTTGCCCTCCAGGCGGCCGTGGTCCACGACCATGCGGATCTCGTTGCGCAGGTCGCGCAGCACGTCCAGGGCCGCCTTGAGCGGGCCGCTGATGTTCCCGGCCCGCGCCTCCCGCACGTCCTCGGCCAGGTGGGCGAGCAGCCAGCCGTGGAAGTCGGCCCGGTCGGTGAAGACCCTCGCGCCGTACGGCAGGGAGATGCGCTGCCAGTCCCAGCGGTCGGCGGCTGCGATGCCGTACTCGTCCAGGAGGTGTTGCTCGGGCTCGCCCGCCGGCGCCGTCAGGTAGCGGGCGGCGAGGTCCGTCCCCTGCGCGGGCCGGCCCGTCGCCGTGAGCAGGGTGGCGTAGTAGACGCTCTCGACCTCCTTGGCGATCAGCGGCCACACATCGCCGCTGAAGTGGATCCGCTCGCCGTCCACCGCCCGTTCGGCCAGTTCCCCGATGCGTTCGGGGGTGAGCAGCCGGGGCAGGTGGCGTCCGTGCGCGCCCTTCTCGTTCTCGCCGCGCGCGTGGTGGGGCACACCGCGCCGGGAGCCGGCGTACAGCTTCGGTTCGCGGCCCGAGGGAATGTAGCGCAGCCGGTCGCCGGCCCGTTCGAACCGGCCGCCATGGCCGACCGTGAGCAGGGCCATGTGGTCGAAGAAGTTGAGGCCGAGGCCGCGCAGCAGCACGGGTTCGCCCGGCCGCAGCGCGGGCAGGTCCACGTCCGCCGGGTTGGCGGGCAGGACGTGGGTGAGCCCTCGGGCCCGGGCCTCCTCGGCCATGCTCGTCTCCTGCGGGGTGGGCCGGGCGGGCAGGTGTCCCTGGGCCAGCACCACCGCGTCCAGGCCGGTCAGCCGGACGCCGTTCGTGAGCGTGAGGGTCTGGGCGGACCCCTGCCCGGTGTCGTCGAGGGCGACGGCGGTGGCCCGGTGGACGTGGACGGTGACGTGGCCGGGGGCGCGGCCGACGATCTGGTCGAAGCACTCCTCCAGGTAACGGCCGTACAGGGCGCGGCTCGGGTAGGTGTCGGGGCCGCTGCGCCGCGCCTCGGCCAGGAAGGCGGCGTCGGCCGGGCCGCGCGGCTCGGCCGGGACTCCCGGCAGGGACAGCGCGGACGCCCACTCGTAGAGGCTGGGGCCCTCCTCGACGGGTCCCTCCATCTCCACGCTGTGGTCGGTGTAGACGGTGACCTGGGACGCCACGGTGTTCATCAGGAGGTGCGGCGACTGCGCGGTGCGCCACACCTGTCCGGGGCCGGGCCGGAAGGGGTCGACCACATGGACGACCACCGAGGCACGGGAGGGGGACTTCCGCTCGTTGGCGCAGATCCGCTCCAGTACCGACAGTCCACGGGGGCCGGCACCGACGATGCAGACCGTGAGATCCCCGCTGCTCATCTCGCTACTCCGATACATCCGATACAGGTGGAAGGGGCAGGTGCACGCGTGGTCAGGCGGCAGCCGCGACCAGGAGGGTGGTCTCCAGCGAGAGGCCGTGTACGGATTCCAGCCGCAGCCCGGCCGCCGAGAGCAGGTCGCGATAGCCGGCGAGGTCCCGTTCGCGTCCGCCGGCGGCCATGAGCAGGTGCAGGTCGTACAACAGCGGCAGGAGTGTCTCGCCGTGCTCGGGGACGACCCGTTCGACGATCAGCAGCCGGCCGCCGGGCGGCAGGACCGCGCCGATGTGGCGGAGCAGGGTCGCGCAGCGGGCGTCGTCCCAGTCCTGGAGGACGCGGGAGAGGAGGTAGAGGTCGCCGCCGCCGGGGACCTCCTCGAAGATGTCCCCTGCCCGGACCTCGTAACGGCCGGGTCCGACGGCCGCGTCGAGGTGGGCGGTGGCCACGGGCACCATGTGCGGCTGGTCGAAGAGGACGCCGTACAGCAGGGGGTGCCGGTCGAGCACCGTGCCGAGGAACGCCCCGCTGCCGCCCGCGACGTCGACGACGGTGCGGTGGCCACCGAAGTCGAAGGCGTCGAGGACGTCCGGGAAGAAGACGTTGCCCGCGTTCATGGCGCGCTGGAACTTGGCGCCGAGTTCGGGGTCGCGCAGATAGGTGTGCAGGGTCATGCCGAACGCGTGCTGGAACCCCGAGGTCCCGGTGCGTACGGCGGGGACGACCGCGCCCCACGCGCGGTGGAACTCCTCGCCGTAGATGCGGACCATGTCGCTCATCGAGTGCGGGGCGTCGGAGCGCAGCAACTCCCCGGTGGAGGTGAGCCGGTGGCCCCCAGCCACGGGGTCCAGGACGTCCATCGCGGTCAGCAGCCGGGTCAGCCGCCGGATGCCGTCCGGGTCGGACCGGGTCTGTTCGGCGAGCGCCTCGTCGGTGGTGTGGCCGGCCGCGACGTGGTCGGCGACGCACAGCGCCACGGCCGCGTACAGCGCCTGGGCCTGCCAGGTCCCGGTGATGATGTCGACGACCCGGCGCACCGCTTTCTGGTCGGGCATGCTCGTTCCCTCTCCGTCGGCGGGCTGGCGCGGGCTCAGGGCGCGGACGTGGACGCGGACTTCGCCACGGTCTTGCCGGCGGGCCGGCTCAGTACGTCGTGGTGGGTCTCGCGCAGCGCCCGCTTGAGGACCTTTCCGGTCACGCCTACGGGGAGCTGCTCCCGCCGGGCCGTGAGGATCAGGGCGTTCAGGCGCGGCAGGCCGGCCTCGTCGAGGGCGGCGTTGCACACCATGAGGAGGTCGGCGGCCTCGCGCTCGGTGCCGTCCGCGTAGTAGACGACGGCGGCGGGGCAGGACCTGCCGGGCTGCTGTGGGTCGTCGACGGCGACGACCGCCGCGTCCAGTGCCCGGGTGGTGTTCAGCACGACCTCTTCGAGGGGCAGGCTGTGGATGTCGCCGGCGGCGGACCGGATGACGTCGGGGGTGCGGTCGAGGTGGTACCAGTTGCCGTCGCCGTCCTTGCGGACGATGTCGCCGGTGAGGAAGTAGCCGTTGAGGATCGACTGTTTGGTGAGTCCCGGGTCGTCCCAGTAGCCGGGCGTGACGCTCGCCCCCTTGACGCCGAGCATCCCGGCCCGGCCGTCGGGCAGTTCGCGTCCGGACGGGTCGAGGACCGCCGCCTCGCGCACCACGCCGACGGGCCTGCCGATGTAGCGGCCGTAGTGGTCGGAGCGGGCGGTGTGGGCGGCCTTGAACAGCACCATGCCCATCTCGGAGGAGCCGAGGCCGTCGATGTAGGCCGAGCCGGTGCCTGCGGCGCCGAGGGCGGTCAGCGGACGGATGTGCCGCTCGTGCGAGGCGTCGCCCATGCCGTTCCAGGTGTGTACGTGCCTGGCCGCCTCCGGGCCGATGGCGGCGGGGTCGATCTCGGCGAGGGTGAGCGGGAAGCCCAGGACCATCGTGGGCTTGAAGGCGTTGACCGCGCGGGCCACGCGGTCGCCGTCCGCGCCGTCGAGGACGAGCGTGGGGATGCCCAGCAGCAGGGCCATGGACAGATAGCTGATGCCCGCGGAGTGGCTGTGCGGCAGCGCGGTGAGGAGCCGGTCGGTGCGCAGGGAGGGGAAGGTCCACAGCCGTTCGCGCTTGCCCGCGAAGAAGGACCGGTGGTGGAAGACGGGTGCCTTGGGCCGGCCGGTGGTGCCCGATGAGTGGGAGACCATGACCAGGTCGTCGTCGGCGTGCCGGTGCGGGAAGGACGGGATGGGGGCCTGCGGCCGGACGGCCTCCGCGTCGAGGACCTGGATGTCCTGCAGGAGCGGCGCGGCGGCGCCCGCGGTCTGCCAGGCCGAGGTGAGGTCCTTCAGCAGGTCGGCGTCACCGACGACGAGTCCGGAGCCGGTGCGCAGGAAGTACTCGGCGGCGGTCTGCGGTGCCATCCGGGGATTGCAGTGGACGGCCGCCGCGCCGAGCGAGGTGACGGCGATGTGGTGGAGCAGCCCGTACAGC
Organism: Streptomyces geranii; assembly: GCF_002954775.1. Lineage (GTDB taxonomy): Bacteria > Actinomycetota > Actinomycetes > Streptomycetales > Streptomycetaceae > Streptomyces > Streptomyces geranii. Next base: position 66,273 of record NZ_PJME01000009.1, on the reverse strand, counting down.
CCGTGGCCGGTGTACAGCCCGACGTGCGACCCCTTCGTGACGCCCTGCTCGCGGTACCAGTTCGCGTACCGCAGGACGGAGCGGCGGATGTCGTTCAGGGAGAAGCCCTGCCATTCGCGGTCCTCCCAGGACGGCTGGGTGACGTCCGGATGGAACAGGAGTGGCCGGTCCCGGTCCTGCGAAATCCGCCAGGCGTGCCAGAAGAAGTTTCCCGCCCCCAGATTCCTGTTGGTGTAGAGGCGCAGGCGCTGTACAACCGACCGATGGGTGCCGAGGAGAAACATGGAATACCTCACACTCGGGGGGCTCGGAGAAGTCGGACGAGTGGCGGGACAGAGTGTCCAGGAAGGTTCTAAAGACTCCCTGGAGACAAACTCCGGTATTTCCCTGAGCAGCATCTCCATTAATCCTTCAGAAGGCATTGAGAAGATGCCGCCGACCTGTTTGCTGAACTCAGGCTGGAGGCCAGTTCGATGGACCGTGACCGTCCTTCGCGTACACCGGTCGCCATCGTCGGGGGCGGTCCGGTGGGACTGCTGCTCGCGCTTCTCCTCGACCATCACGGGTGCGAGTCGGTCGTCTTCGACAGCGCGGACTCGGTCCTGGCGGAGCCGCGCGGCAGCACCCACGGCGCCCGCACGATGGAGCACTACCGCAGGCTCGGACTGGCCTCGCGGGTACGGGAACTGGGGCTGCCCGGCGGGCACGGCGCGGGCATCTCCTTCTTCACCCGCTACGCCGGCCGGCTGCTGGCCCAGCTGCCCTGGCCTGGCGCCGACGAGGTGCGGGCCCGGGTGGCGGCGGCCGACCGGACCGACCAGGTGCCCGAGCCGATGCACCGCGCCAACCAGATGTACGTCGAGCGGCTGCTGCTGGCCCACGCCGGCACCCGGCCGGGCATCACCCTGCGCTACGGCCACCGGGTCACCGCCGTCCGGGACACCGGCGACCACGTCACCGTCGCCGTGACGGGCCCGGACGGGCCCCGGGTCTGGGAGGCCGGGTACGCGGTCGGCTGCGACGGCGGCCACAGTCTGGTGCGGCGCTCGCTGGGGATCTCGTACACCGGCGAGGGCTCGATCGACCAGGACGTGCTGGGGCGCCGGGCGACCGCGGCGCATCTGCGGGTGCCGGGGTTGTACGGGCGTTTTCTGCGCGAGCGTGCCGCGTGGAGCAACTGGGTCTTCAACGGCGAGATCGCGCTCAACCTGATCGCCCTCGACGGCGTCGACGAGTTCTTCCTGCTGACGAGTTCGGCCGATCCGGACGACCCCGACGAGGGCGCGGTCGTGGAGCTGGTGCGCCGGGCCGTGGGGGTCCCGGTCGAGGTGGAGGTGCTCGGGCGGCGTGCCTGGACCCCGGGGGCCGCGCTGGTCGCCGAGCGGTTCGGCACCGGGCGTGTGCAGCTGGCCGGCGACGCGGCGCACCTGTTCACGCCGAACGGCGGGTTCGGCATGAACACGGGGGCGGACGACGCGGCCAACCTGGCGTGGAAGCTGGCCGGCGCGGTGCAGGGGTGGGCGGGTCCGGGGCTGCTGCCTTCGTACGGGGCCGAGCGCAGGCCCGTCGCGCTGCGCAACACCGCCGCCGCGCGGGAGCTGAACGTCGCCCTCGGAGCGGTCGGGCGGCCGGCCTCGCTGGAGGAGGACGGCGCCGCGGGCGAGGCGGCGCGGCGGCGGACGGGCGCGGAACTCGCCGCGTACGGGCGGCTCACCATGGACACGCTCGGGGTGCAGCTGGGCGCCCGCTACGACGGCTCGCCCGTCGTCGTCGCCGACGGCACGGCGCCACCGCCGGACGACTTCGTCACGTACACCCCGTCGGGGGTGCCCGGCGGGCGGGCGCCGCATCTGTGGCTGGACGCGGGGCACGGCCTCGGCGGCTCGCTCTTCGACCGGATCGGGCCGGGGTTCACGCTGCTGAGTCTGTGCGGCGTCCGGCAGGACACCGCCGGGTTCGAAAAGGCCGCCAGAGAATCCGGTATTCCGTTTTCCGTGGTGCGGGTCGATGATCCGGCGGGGCGGGAATTGTACGGGCGGGACCTGGTCCTCGTACGACCGGATCAGCATGTCGCCTGGCGCGGGAACCGGGCGCCGCGTAATCCGGCGGAAGTGCTGGCGGCAGTCACCGGGCGGTAACTGTCCGTCCGCGTCGCGGACATAGGAAACGGAAATTCGGAGTCCCCTTTCGGGAGACGGTCGGGAATGCGTGCCGAAGAGTTGGCAAAGTAGCGCACGGACCGTTCTTCTGTGCCGGAACGTCGTTACTCTGGAGGAGTTGACGTATCGGCACATTTACGGGGAGAGAAAATGCGTTTCTCGATACTTGGCCCCATGTCCGTCACCGAGAACGGCAGCTACCGCACCCCCAGCGCACCCAAGCACCGCCAGATGCTCGCCCTGTTCCTGATGAGCGCCAACCGGGTCGTTTCCATGGGGCAGTTCGTCGAGGAGCTGTGGGAGTACAGCCCGCCGCCGCGTGCCGTCGCGGCGGTGCACACCTATGTCATGCAGCTGCGCCGTCTGCTCAAGGAGAGCGAGGCGTCACCCGCGTCGAGGGGTTCGGGCCGGATCGTCACCCGTGACCAGGGTTATCTGCTCCGGGTCCGGGACGGCGAACTCGACCTGAACGCCTACGAACACCGGATCCGCGCCGGCCGGGCGGCCCTGGAGGCCGGGAAGCTCGACGAGGGGGCCCGGCAGCTGCGGGCCGCGCACGCGATGTGGAGCGGGCCCGGCTTCATCGACGCGCCCACCGGGCCGCTGCTGCGGGCCGCGCTCGCGGCGATCGGGCAGGCGCACACCGAGTCCGTGGTCCAGCGCATGGACGCCGAACTCCGGCTGGGCCGCCACCACCAGCTGCTGGCGGAACTGCACGCCCTGGTCCACCGGGACCCCACCAACGAGGAACTCACCGGCCAGCTGATGCTGGCCCTGTACCGCTCGGGCCGCCAGGCCGACGCGCTCGCCGTCTTCCACCACCTGCGCGAGGTGCTGCGCACGGAACTGGGCACGTCGCCGCACCGCCGCATCCACCACCTGATCACCGACATCCTGTCCGGCCACCCCCGCCTGGAGCCCCCGTCGGCGGGCGAGTTCCGCCCGTCCCTGGACGCGGGCATCCGCACCCCGTCCACCCCCCGCCCCGGACCGACACCGACGACCTGGTCCTGCGCCCGCCCGATACTGCTGGGCGCGTAACGGGGGGGCGGGCGGGCGAGGGGCCGCGACGCGAGCACCCGGGGGGAGAGACCCCGGGCCCGACCGGCGGGGCCGACCCGGAGCCCGGTCCCGCCCACCCCCGCACGGGACCGACCGACCACTCCGGCACCCGACCCGTGCCACTGGGCACCTGACCGCCGCCGGGGCCGACGCGGGCGCAAGCCCACGCAAGCCCTGACCGCCGTACACGCCATCAGCGCCGAACAGCACCACCCGCAGCCCGGCCCCGCCCGCCCCGCGCCGAACCGGCCGACCGCTCCGGCGCCCGGGCCCCGGGCCTGCGTCGGCGTGGGCGCAGGCCCAGGTAGGCCGTCACGGCCGTGCAGGCCATCAGTGTCGTGCAGCACCAGAAGACCCGTGTCGCGCCCGTGGCCGGGGGCGGTGGGGTGAGCGGGCCGGTGTACAGGGTGGTTGCCAGGACCAGGCCCAGGACCGCGCCGAGCTGGCCCGCGCACTGGACCACGCCCGCCGCCGTGCCGGTCGCCGACCGGGGCAGGGTCGACACGGCGGCCAGCTCGCAGGACATCCACAGGATCGGCAGGCCCGCGCCGGTCAGGAGCAGGCCGGGGAGCAGCTCCGTCGCGTAGCGCGCGTCCGGGGACAGTCCCGTCAGGAGTGCCAGGCCGGAGCCGGTCAGGGCGCAGCCGGCCAGGCAGCAGCGGCGTGGGCCGAAGCGGGCCAGGGCGCGGACGCAGCAGCGGCCCAGCAGCAGTACTCCGCCCACCACCGGCAGCAGGGCGCAGCCGGCCCGCCAGGCGTCGTAGCCGCGTGCCTCCTGGAGGTACAGGCTGGCCACGAACACGACCGGGCCGGTCGACGCGGCGACGAACAGTATGCCCAGCGCGCTCGCCACCAGCGGGCGGTTCCGCAGGACCGCCGGTGGCAGCAGCGGGCCCGTCGGGCCGGTCCTGCTCAGCCTGCCCAGCACCGCCGCCACCGCCAGCGCGGTCCACGTGGGCGGCCCGAAGCCGTGCTCGGCGGCGCCCACCAGCGCGTACACCAGGGCCAGCAGCGCCCCCGCGGTCAGCAGCGCGCCCCGGGCGTCCAGCGCCGTGTCCGGGTGGCGGGCGGGTGTGTCCGGGCCGAGCCGTCGGGCGGCCAGGGCCGCGCCCAGCGCGAGCGGGACGTGGAGCAGGAACGCCCAGCGCCAGCCGGGCCCGCCCGCGGCCAGACCGCCCGCCAGCACACCGGCGACCGCGCCGACGCCGCCGGACACCGTCCACCGGGCGAGGGCCCGGCGCCGCTCGGCCTCCCCCGGGACCACGGTGAACAGCACGCACATCGCGGCCGGGACCATCGCCGCCGCGGCCACCGCCTGACCCGCCCGGCCCGCCAGGAGCACCGCCGCGCCCGGCGCCAGCGCGCACACCAGCGACGCGGCGGCGAAGGCTGCCAGGGAGCCGCGCAGCAGACGGCGCGCGCCGTAACGGTCGCAGAGCCGGCCCCCGAGCAGTTGCAGGCCGCCCACCAGCACGACGTACACATGGGTCACCCACTGCGCCTCCGCCAGGCTCATGGACAGGTCGCGCCGGATGTCCGGCAGGGCGAGGGCGACGAGGCCGGCGTCCGCGTTGGCCAGCAGCGGGGCGCAGGAGACCAGCAGCACCACGGGGCCGTGCGAGCGGGACGCCGATGAGGGCATGCGGACTCCTGGGAGGAGGCGGGGCCGGAGGGGACGGTGTTCAGAACCCCGCCGTCCGGGCGCCGGTTGCAGTGCCGGTCGCCGCCCCGGGCCCGTGCAACCCGTCCGGCGCCGCCGGTGTTCAACCCAGTGAGAGCGCGGCACCGGGTTCTCCCCTGCCTCCCGGGCCAGGGCATCGATCTAGCGAAGGACAAGCATGGATCTCAACCTTTCCGGCCGTGTGGCCGTGGTGACCGGAGCCTCCAAGGGCATCGGTCTGGCCGTCACACGTTCGCTGCTCGAAGAGGGCGCCAAGGTCGTGGCGGTCTCCCGCAAGGGCACCCCGGAACTGGAGCAGCTGGCGGGCCCGGCCCTGCTGCACGTCCCCGCCGACCTGATGGACCCGGAGGCGCCGGCGCAGGTCGTCGCCCGCGCGGTCGAGCACTTCGGCGGCCTCGACATCCTGGTCAACAACGCGGGCGGGCCGCCCCCCGGCATCTCCATGCCGCGCACCGGCTTCTTCGACAGCAGCGACGAGCAGTGGCAGGCGATCTTCGAGTTCAACCTGTTCTCGGCGGTCCGTGCCATCCGCGCGGCCGTCCCCGCGATGATCGAGCGCGGCGGCGGCTCCATCGTCAACGTCTCCACTGGCATGGCCCGTCAGCCCGCCCCGGTCAACATCGAGTACGGCGCCGCCAAGGCGGGTCTGTCGAACCTGACCAAGGCGCTGTCGGAGGAGTTCGGCGCCAAGGGCATCCGGTTCAACACCGTCTCCCCGGGCGCCGTGCTGACCGCGTGGTGGACCGAGGAGGGCGGCGCGGCCGACATCATCGCCGGTATGGCGGGCGCCGACCGTGACAGCGTCATGGAGAGCATCGCGCCGCAGATGATGGGCCAGGTCACCGGCCGTCTCATCGACCCGCAGGAGGTCGCCGACGCCGTCCTGCTGCTGGCCTCGCCGCGTTCGGCGAGCACCACGGGCTCGGACTACGCGGTCGACGCCGGGTTCCACAAGAGCGTCTGATCCGACCCGCCGTCCGGTACGGCAGGACCCCGGTGGCCGTCACCCGGCCACCGGGGTCCTCTGTCTCCGTCCGGCCCCGGCTACGCGCCCGGTGCCGCGCCCCGGTCGTGGGCCTGCTGCGCGAACCGCCGGCCCACCTCGTCGGGCAGCGGCTCCAGTTCGGCGACCTCCAGCGGGCCGCGCTCCATGTACTCGGGGTTGCAGGCCCGGTAGCCGAGCAGCCTGGCGAGCGGGGCGAGGGCGCCGTTCACCAGGCGCTGAACGGGCCAGGGCCGGTCCGTGAAGCGCAGGACGTCGGAGAACTCCCGCATCGTGACGGCGTGCTGGAGGAGGCTCGGCCGTCCCTCCGCGTCCGTCTTGCCGTCCTGGGCGAGTCCGAACAGCTGACGCAGGATCAGCTGCTCGAACCGGTCGGCCCGGTTGACGAGTTCGACCACCGCGAAGGACGTCTCCTTCTCCGTGTTGCCGAACCAGCGGTGCACCGTGCCGGCCGGCACGGTCACCGTCTGCCCGACCTCGTCGAGAACGACGTCGCGGCCCCCGACGTGCACCCGCAGACTGCCGCGCACCAGCGTGAATATCTCCTCGCTGAACGGGTGCGTGTGGTACCCGGCGGCGAACCCGCCGGGCTCGACGTAGAGGTCCATGACCGCGCGTTCACCGCCGGTGTGCGCGGCGGGCGTCCTGATGACGATCTTCTCCCGGCACCTGGGGTTGTAGTAGACCTCGCCCGGGCGGACTGTCATATCTCCTCCAAGGGGGTACGCCCGGCCGGCTCTCCGGCCGGGCTGCGTTCTTGCCGCCGCGCCGGGGAGCGCCTGCGGGACGACAGCAGCGGAACGGTCACCGCGAGCGCGGCGAGCGCCGCCCCGAGCACCGGCCCGGCCAGGACGCCGTACCCGTCGACGACCAGGCCGCCCAGCAGCGATCCCGTCGCCAGCGACAGCTGCACGGTGGTCACGAAGACGGCGAGGGAACTCTCGGCGGCCTCCGGCACGGACCTGGCCATCGCGGTCTGCAGGCTCAGCGGCACCATCCCGAAGGCCGCTCCCCAGACCACGACGAGCACGGTCACCAGCACCGGCGAGCCCGCGCACACCGGCAGCAGCGCGACGGCCGCCGCGAGTGCCGCGGCGGCCCCGGCGACGGTCCCCCGCACCGAGCGGGCCAGCGTCGCCCCGGCCAGGAAGTTGCCGCCGATCCCGGCGATCCCGTACCCGAGCAGCACGGCGGCGACCGCCGCGCCGCCCAGGTCCGCCTCGCGCTCCAGGTAGGGCCCGACATAGGTGTACGCGGCGAAGTGCCCGAGGAACAGCAGGGCGGTGGTGAGCAGCCCGCCCCGGGCCGCGCGGCTGCGCAGGACGGCCGCCAGGGCCCGCCGGCCGAGCACCGGACCGGCGGGCAGCGGCGGCAGGTACCGCACCTGCGCGGCCAGCGCGGCGAGCGCCACCAGACCGGCCGCCCAGAAGGCCGTACGCCAGCCCGTGCTCCCGCCCGCCAGCGCGGCCAGCGGCAGGCTCGCCACGGTGCCCACCGAGATGCCGGCGGTGACCAGGGAGGCGGCCCGGTGCGCGGACCCGGGCGGCACCAGGCGGGGTGCGACGGCCGCGCCCACCGCCCAGAACCCGCCGAGCGCCGCGCCCAGCAGGACCCGCCCGGCGAGCATCGTGGCCAGGTCCCGCGACACGGCGCACAGCAGATCGGCCACGGCCGTCAGGGCGGCCAGGGTCCACAGGACGGTACGGCGGTCCAGGCGCCCCGCCGTGAGGGTCAGCGCGGGGGCGGCGACGGCCGCGGCGAGCCCGGGTGTCACGACGAGCAGTCCGGTGACGCCGGTCGAGACCCCGAGGTCCGCGCCGATGCCGGTGAGGGCGCCGACCGGCAGCAGTTCGGAGAGCACCAGGACGAAGGAGCCGAGCGCCACCGAGACCACGGCGGGCATGCCACCGCGCCGCGCGTGACCCGCCTTCCCCGCTTCCCGTGTCTCCCCCGCCGCCCGCGCCGTCATGGCTTCGCGGCGCGCACGGACTGGCTGTGCCGGAACACGTCGGTCGGGTCGTACTTGGCCTTGACCTGCTGGAGCCGGGGGTAGGCGTGCTTGTAGTACAGGGTGTACCAGGGCACTCCGGACCTGTTGTACGCCGGGTCGTGCAGGTCGATGTCCGGGTAGTTGACGTAGCAGCCGTCGGTCACGGCGTTCGGGACGGGTACGCCGCCGGTGTCGGCGTAGACCCCGTGGAAGAACTCCCGTATCCACCTGAGGGACCTGGGCTCGTCCGCCGGGTCGGTCCACCAGATCATCCAGGCGGCCTTGTACGCGGCCTCGCGGTGCGGGGCGGCGGTGGCGTCCGGGGCGACGGCGTTGACCTGGCCGCCGAAGGAGCTGAGCAGCACGGAAGCGGTGGGGTTGACGAGGTCGTCGCCGAGGTGCCGGTAGAAGGCGGCGATGTGCGCGTCCGGCATGGCCGTGCGGTAGTACGCCGACTTGAAGTCGCCCTTGAGGCTCGGGTCGTTGAGGGTCGCGTTGGTGGTGCCCAGGTACCGGGCGGCCTGCAGCCAGGGCATCCGCCGGGGCTCGGCCAGCTCGGGCATGGCGGGCAGCTCGCCCATCGGGGTGCTGAGCGGTACGTGGGCCAGGTCCAGGCCGGCCGTCATGGCGGCGAGGAAGTCGTCGAGGACGCGCTCCGCGTCCGGGACGGTGGCGTCGGCCTGGGTGATGAGGCCGATGTAGCCGTTGGACCTGTGGTTCAGGGCCAGCATGCTGACCAGGTTGTCGTTGGGGGTGCCGGGCCTGAGGTGCTTCGCGTGCCAGTCACCGTAGTTCTTCACCAGGCGGGTGAAGCGGGCCTCGGTCATCTCGGCCCAGGGCCAGGCGACCGCGCTGACCAGCACCTCGGCCGGCGGCTGCGGCAGCAGGGCGGCCGGATCGGTGCCGGTGGCGCCGGGCGAGCGGAACCAGAAGCGGGTGATGACGCCGAAGTTGCCGCCGCCCCCGCCGGTGTGGGCCCACCACAGCTCGCGGTGGGGGTCGTCGGCCTCACGGGTGGCGACGATCGCCCTGGCCGTGCCGTCGGCGGCCACGGTCACCACCTCGACGGCGTACAAGTGGTCGACGACCAGGCCCAGTTGGCGGCAGAGCAGACCCCAGCCGCCACCGCTGACATGGCCGCCCGCGCCGACCTGGAAGCACATGCCGGCCGGGACGACGACGCCCCAGGTGCGGTACATGCGTTCGTAGACGTTCAGCAGCTGGGCGCCCGCCTCGACGGCGATGGCGTTCATCCGGGGGTCGTAGGTGACCTTGTTCATCTTGGTCATGTCGAGGATGACCCGGACCTCGGGGTTGAAGACCCAGTCCTCCCAGCAGTGGCCGCCGCCGCGGACGGTCAGGCGTTTGCCGCCCGCCACGGCCTTCTGCACGGCCTGGACGACCTGGGCGGTCGTCTCGGCCAGCACCACCCGCTCGGGTGCGGCGACCCAGCGCTGGTTCCAGCCCCGGACCAGGTCCGCGTAGCGCTTGTCGGCCGGGGTGACCACGGTGACGGGTTCCGCCGCCGCGGCTGCCGCGCCCGCCTCGTCGGCCGCGGCGGCCGGTGCGGCGAGACCCGTCCCGGTCAGCAGCGCGGCGCCGCCGGCCGCGGCGCCCCCGGCGAGAAAGTGTCTGCGCCGCATGCCGTCCGTGCCCTGTGCCATGTCCTCAACTCCTCGGTGATCAAGCGTGGTTGTGCCCTGGCGGGTGTCGGTGCGGGGGGGGTATCAGGGCGCGGGGAGTTCCACGGACTGACGGTGGCGGAAGAAGTTGCCGGGGTCGTACTTCGCCTTCACCTGCTGGAGGCGGCGGTAGTTGCCCTTGTAGTAGAGCGTCGCCCAGCCGACCCCCGACCGGTTGCGCTGCGGGTCGCTGAGGTCGGCGTCCGGGTAGTTGACGTAGCAGCCGTCGGTCACGGCGTTCGGGACGGGTACGCCGCCGGTGTCGGCGTACGTCTCCTCGTAGCTCTCCCGGGTCCACGCGATGTACTTGGCGTCGTCCGCCGGCTCGTTCCACAGGACCGACCAGAGCATCTTGAACGCCGCCCCCCGGTGCGGCAGCGCGGTGTCCGCCTCGCGGACGGCGTTGGTCCGGCCGCCGTAGGGGGTCAGCTGGATGTTGATCTTCGGGTTGTCGATGTCCGTGCGGGAGAGGTGCTTGTACAGCGCCTCCGCCTGCCGCTGCGGGAAGTCGGCTCTCATGTACGCCGACTTGTACTCGGCGCGCAGGGTCGGGTCGTTGAGCAGCGGGTTGGTGGTGCCCGCGAAACGGGTGGCCTGCAGCCAGGGCAGCCGGCGGGGTGCGGCGAACTGCGGCATGGGGCCCATGTCGCCCATCTGCTCGGTCAGCGCGCCTGGTTCGGTGTTGATGCCGCCGCTCATGTGCGTGAGGTAGGCGTCGAGCATGCCCTGGGCGTCGGGGGCCGCCGCGTCGACCTGGGTGATCATGCCGATCTGGCCGTTGGAGCGGTGGTTGAGCAGCAGGAAGCTGGTGAGGAAGCGGGTGGGGCTGTCCGCCCCGATGTTGGCGACGTGCCAGGAGGCGTAGTTGCGTACGAGCCGGACGAACTCGTCCTTCGTCAGGTCGCTCCAGGACCAGGACACCGCGCTGAAGAGGACCTCCGCGGGCGGCTTGGGCAGCAGCTTGCGCGGGTCGGTGCCGGTGGCGTTCGGGGAGCGGAAGTAGTAGCGGGTGACGACGCCGAAGTTGCCGCCGCCCCCGCCGGTGTGGGCCCACCACAGCTCGCGGTGGGGGTCGTCGGCCTCGCGGGTGGCGACGATCGCCCTGGCCGTGCCGTCGGCGGCCACGGTCACCACCTCGACGGCGTACAGGTGGTCGACGACCAGCCCGTCGCGCCGTACGAGCATGCCCCAGCCGCCGCCGCAGACGTGGCCGCCCATGCCGACCGAGTAGCAGATGCCGCCGGGCACGGTGACGCCCCAGGTGGAGTACAACTTCTCGTACACGTCGAGGAGTTGGGCGCCCGCCTCGACGACCACCGCGTTGAGGCGGGCGCTGAAGTAGATGCCGTTCATCTTCGACAGGTCGAGGACGAGCTGCGTCTGCGGGTTGTAGACGAAGTCCTCCAGGCAGTGCCCGCCGCTGCGGATGGTGAGCCGCTTGCCCGCCCGGGCGGCCTCGGCGACGATCGCGGCGACCTGCCCGGGGGCGTCGACGACGCGTACGGACTCCGGTTTCGCGGTGTAGCGGGCGTTGAGGGCCCGCACCAGGTCCGGGTACTGCTGGTCCGCGGGCGTGACGGCGACCGGGCCGGCCGCCGGCGCCGGTTCCACGTCGGCGAGCGTCCCCGCCACGGCTTCCGCCGCGTGGGCCGTGCCGCCCAGGCCCAGCGCCGCCGCTCCGCCCGCTCCGGCGGCGCCGGCGAGAAGGAGACGGCGTCCTATGCCGGGTGGATTCTGATCCATGGTCATACCTCTTGGGACTCGTGCCAGATGAAGGTGGAGTGGGGGGAGGCGTGGGGGCGGTGTGGGGCGTTGTGGGGCGGTGTGCGGGCGGGCGGTCAGCGCTTGACGGCGAAGGTGAGGCCGTCGGCGTACGGCAGGACGCTCAGGTCCACCCGCTTGTCGTCGCGGACCTTGGCGTTGAAGGCCCGCAGTGCCGTCGTCTCGGAGTCCTGCTGGGTCTCGTCGAGCACCGCGCCGTGCCAGAGGACGTTGTCCACGACGATCAGGCCGCCGGTGCGCAGGAGCTTGAGCGCGGCCTCGAAGTAGGCCTCGTAGTTCTCCTTGTCGGCGTCGATGAAGACGAAGTCGAACGACCCGGCGGCGCCCTCCTCCAGCAGCAGGGCGTCGAGGGACGTGCGGGCGTCGCCGATCCGCAGGTCGATCCGGTCGGCGACGCCGGCCCGCTCGGCGAAGTCGCGGGCCATGGCGGACCACTCCTCGCTGATGTCGAGGGCGACCACGCTGCCGCCCTCGGGCAGGGCCAGGGCGGTCGAAAGCAGGCTGTAGCCGGTGAACACCCCGACCTCCAGCGCCCGCCTGGCCCCGGTCGCCTTCACCAGCAGCGAGATGAACTGGCCCTGCTCGGGCGAGATCTGCATAAGGGCCAGCGGAAGTTCGGACGTCCTGATCCGGAGTTCCTGGAGCAGGTCGGGTTCCCGCAGGGAAATATCGGCCACATAGTCCTGCAGAGCCTCGTTGACATCGACTTGAATACGCATGGGTCCCCCCTGGATTCCGGTCGGATCGCGCTCTAGGTCTGGAAAGCTAGAACGCCGGACGGATTCCCGTCAAGGAGAATCAGGGGGTCGATATTCCTGGATCGGTTCTTCAGCGGCGGCTGGAACAATGCCCGCACAATGCATTCGGAGAGCGCGCGCCGATTGCATTCCGTTTCACAGCACGTTCATTTCGCCAGGAGGGGGAATATTTCCGTGGGCCTCGAACAGCGCGCGTTGCGGGACTGTCTGGGGCGGTTCGCCTCGGGCGTCACCGTCGTGACCACCGGCGACGGCAGTGCCGTCCACGGGGTCACCGTCAGCTCCTTCACCTCCGTGTCCCTGAGCCCGCCGCTGGTCCTGGTCTCCCTGGACCGGCGCAGCCGGGGCTGCGGGCGGCTCGGGGAGTGCGCCGCGTTCGGGATCAACGTGCTGGCGGCGGACCAGCACGGTCTCGCCCTGCTCTTCGCGGGCCGCGCCGACGCACCCGCCACCGGGATCCGCTGGGAGGGCGACCCCGCCGCGCCCCGGCTCGCGGGCGCCGTGGCGCACTTCACCTGCGTCCCGTGGGCCGCGTACGACGGCGGTGACCATGTGCTGCACGTCGGCGAGGTGGTGCAGTTCGAGGCTCTCGGCGGGGAGCCGCTGGTCTTCTCGTCCGGGGTGCTCGGCGGGTTCCGCCGCCCGTCCGGCTCGGCGGCCTGGACGGGGTCGCTCGACGGGCCGGCCCACGGCTGGGCGGCGGACTTCGGCGCGCTGGCGGCCACCGGCAAACACGTATGACCACCGACCACTGGGTCACTGACCGGACAAGGAAGAAGACATGACGCGACAGAACGGCGACGCGGGACCCGACGCCCCCCACGCACCGGTGACGCGGCCTCTGACCGGCGACGAGTACCTGGAGAGCCTGCGAGACGACCGTGAGATCTACCTCTACGGCGAGCGGGTCAAGGACGTCACCGCGCACCCGGCGTTCCGCAACTCGGCGCTGATGACGGCCCGGCTGTACAACGCCCTGCACGACCCGGCGAAGCGGGACGTGCTGACCACCCGCACCGACACCGGCGGTGACGGGTTCACGCACGCGTTCTTCCGTACCCCGCGCAGTGTGGACGACCTGGTCGCGGACCGTGCGGCGATCACCGAGTGGGCGAGGATGACGTACGGCTGGATGGGCCGCAGCCCCGACTACAAGGCCGCGTTCCTCGGCACGCTGGGTGCCAACAGCGAGTACTACGCGCCCTACGAGGAGAACGCGCGCCGCTGGTACAAGGAGTCCCAGGAGAAGGTCCTCTTCTGGAACCACGCGATCATCCACCCGCCGGTGGACCGCCATCTGCCCACCGAGCAGGTGCAGGACGTCTTCGTCCATGTGGAGAAGGAGACGGACAACGGGCTGGTCGTCTCCGGGGCGAAGGTCGTCGCCACCGGCTCGGCCATCACCCACTTCAACTTCATCTCGCACTACGGCCTGCCCCTGCGGGACAAGAAGTTCGCGCTGGTCGCGACGGTGCCGATGGGCGCACCCGGCCTGAAGCTGATCTGCCGGCCGTCGTACGCCGCGAACGCGGCGGCGACGGGCAGCCCGTTCGACTACCCGCTGTCCAGCCGGCTCGACGAGAACGACACCATCTTCGTGCTGGACAAGGTGCTCATCCCCTGGGAGAACGTGTTCCTCTACGGCGACGTGGACCGGGTGAACGACTTCGCCCCGCAGTCCGGCTTCCTGGAGCGGCTCACCTTCCACGGCGCGATCCGGCTGGCGGTGAAGATCGACTTCATCGCCGGTCTGCTGCTCAAGGCCGTGGAGATGACCGGCAGCAAGGACTTCCGCGGCATCCAGTCCCGCATCGGTGAGGTACTGGCCTGGCGGAACATGTTCTGGGCCCTGAGCGACGCCGCCGCGCGAAATCCACAGCAGTGGAAGGACGGTGCGCTGCTGCCGCGGCTGGAATACGGAATGGCATATCGCTGGTTCATGACCATCGGCTATCCGCGCATCAAGGAAATCATCATGCAGGACGTGGCGAGCGGTCTGATCTACGTCAATTCGAGCGCGGAGGACTTCTCGAACCCGGAGATCCGGCCGTACCTCGACAAATACGTCCGCGGCTCGAACGGCTACGACTCGGTGAGCCGCGTAAAGCTCATGAAACTCCTGTGGGACGCGATCGGCACCGAGTTCGGCGGCCGGCACGAGCTGTACGAGCGCAATTACTCGGGCAACCACGAACAGGTACGGACGGACATCCTGCACGCCCAGGAGGCGAGCGGCCAGCTCGACGCGTACAAGGGCTTCGCCGAGTCCTGCATGGAGGAGTACGACCTGGACGGCTGGACGGTCCCCGACCTGGACTCCTTCAAGGACCTGCGCGACCGGCGAAAGGGAATGTGGGGCTGAGGGACACGGAGCCTGGCGGTACGGGGAGTTGCCCCGTACCGCCAGGCTCCGGGCGTCGGACACGGTGGCGGGGCGGGCCCGCGGCCTCCGGGCGACCCGCGTCTCAGGCTCCGGTGCGGTCGGCTCTGTGCCGGGGCGGCGCCATGGCGGGGCGGGTCGGCACCGTGCCGGCCACCGCCGGGACACGGCCGGCCCGCTGTCCCCGGGTGGTCGGTGTCATCGGGGGCGGCCCGTCAGGGTGGTGGGGCGTGGGGCCCAGCCCCGTTCGTGCAGGCGGTCGCGGTCGCGCAGGAGTTTGCCGCTTGCCGATCTGGGGAGTTCGGGGACCTTGTGGAAGCGGCGGGGCACCGACTGTTCCGTGAGGAATCTGCGGCACCAGGCCGACAGGTCCGTGCGGGCCAGTTCGGCGGAACCCGTCACATGGGCCTCGACCGGGTCGGGACCCAGCACCACCGCCTCCGTGACATGCCGGTGGGCCCGCAGCACCGCCTCGATGTCCAGCAGACGGGCGCCGGACGCGGTCCGGCCGGCCCGGCCGCGCAGCCACAGGGAGCCGGTCGCCGGGTCCCGGGTGACCAGGTCGTACGTCGACAGCCAGCCGTCGTCATCGGCGGCGTCGTGGTCTTCGTGGTCTTCGTAGGGGTGGGGGAAGCGTTCGACCTGGACCTGGAGGGTTCCGGCCGTCACCCTCGTGCGTACGCCGGGTACCGGTACGCCGATCGACTCCGGGCCGTACACCCCGGCCAGGTCGGTGGAGACTATGCCGGTCTCGGTCGTGCCGTACGCCTGGCCGACCAGGACGCCGTATCTGCGGGCGAAGGCTCCCGCGGTCTCGGCCGGCAGGGTGTCGCCGCCGGAGACCGCGAGGCGCAGGAACGGCAGGGTGGTGCCTGGCGGGGCCTCGGTGAGCCGGGCGAAGTGGTGCGGGCGGCCCAGGGCGACATGGGAACGGGCCACGGCCGCCGCCACCCCCGCGCTGTCGTCCGTCGCCGGGAGGACGGCGGTCGCGCCGGTCGCCAGCGCGTGCAGCACTCCCGCGATCAGCGCGAAGGAGTGCGCGACCGGTTCGAGGACCGCCACCTCCTCGCCGGCCCTGGGCATCAGGGGGAGCGCGCCGAGCCGTGCCACCTCCGTCAGCAGCGAGGCGGCCGTGCGGCCCGACGCCTTGGGGCGGCCCGTGGTGCCCGAGGAGAACTGCACCAGGCAGTGGGGCGTACGCGCCGGCCGCCCGCCCCGCCCGCGGCGTACGAGCACCTCGCACTCGGGCACGAACCGGCCCTCGCCCGCGTGGCGTTCGCCCAGGCTGATCACGTACTGCGGGGCACTCAGCTCCAGCAGCGCCGCCCGCTCCGCGCGGCCGAGCGCCGGCTCCGGCAGGATCACCTGCGCGCCGATCGACCACAGGGCGAACACGCACCACAGCTGGGTGAAGCTCGGCGTGCCGTGCACCGCGACCGTCGCGCCCGGGCGGATTCCGTGGCAGGCGAGGGTGCGGGCCAGCCGGGCCGTCTCCGCCCGCAGCGCGCCGAACGTGACCGCGCTGCCGGACCGGGACGACACCCCCGGGTCACCGCCGGACCGTGCCCACACCCCCCGCGGGTCGGCGGCGGCCAGCAGCCGCTCGCCCCACCAGCTCTCGTCATTCGTCATGTCCGCGCCGCCCTCCCTCCGGCCTTCCGGCCCGTCGGGCCCGCCGGGCCGGTGCCGTGGCCCGCGCACGGCCACCTGCGGCCGTACGCGGGCCCACCGGCCCGGCGGGCCCGGCGCTCACTTCTCGACGCAGAACTCGCCGACCGGCCAGCCGACGTGCCGCTTGTCGGTGGCGACATGGCCGAGGACCTGGTCGCCCTTCTTGAGTTCCGTCACGTTCAGGACGCTCGCGCCGGGGCCGAGGACCCGGACGTGCCAGTCGTCCTGGACGATCAGATTGACCTCGACGCCCTCCGGCGACACCGCCTTGATGCTCAGCAGCGGACGGGACTCCAGCTTGATCCGGCCCACCACGATCCGGCGCGTACGGCCGTCGGCGCCCACCGCGAGGACGGCGGACCCGGCCTTCAGCTCGCTCAGGTAGTTCGTCCGGTTGTCCTGGCCGAACACATAGCTGTGCAGCGCGCCCGCGTTGATGCGGAACGGCCGGGTCGGCATGTAGGGCAGCGGATGCGTCTCGCTCACACACAGGACGAACCCGTGCGCGTACGAGCCGACGAGCATGCCCTCGTCCTTCTCGAAGTGCGTGCAGGTGTCGATGCAGACCCGGTCGCCCAGGCCGAGGTGCTCGATCGACTCGACGGTCAGGGTGCTCAGGCTCAGGTCCGGGGTCTTGACCCGCAGCAGCTCCACGAGCCCGAAGACGTCGTTGGCGTCGCGCGGCGCGAACAGGACACCCTCGGACCCCTTCTCCAGTACGTCGATGATGACCCTGGCCTCCTCCAGGTCGTCCGCCCGGCAGATGAGCTGGCCCGGGGAACGGTCCGCCGCCGCGATCACGATCTCCAGCGGGATCTTCGTCGGGTCCTTGAACTGCACGACCGTGTACGGCAGGGCGATGGCCGTCTCGCAGGCCAGGCTCAGCGTCGGGTCGTCGACGACGTCGACCAGTCCGGCGACGTCCTTCCGGCCCGCCAGGTGCTCGGAGCGGAGCTTGTTCAGCTGTTCGGTGCCGCCGACCTCGCGCAGCACGATCAGGTCGTCGGACCCCTCGCCCTCGGGGCGCCCGGCACCGGCCAGGACGCGCTTGACGGTGACCGGCAGGGTGGCGAGCGTGGCCGCGTCACGGTCCACGATGCCGTCCACCCGAGCGTGGACGGCCGCGTCGATGACCGCTTCGCGCTGTTCGGCGGACACGTTGCGGAGGTCGATCCAGGCGAATTTCACAGAGCACCTGCCAGTTCGGGAGAGGAGGACGAGGAAGGAGGAGAGGAAGAAGAAGCAGAGGAAGGAGAAGCAGCCGAGGAAGACGAGGTTGCGGACCGCGACGTCTCCGACGGGCTTGCGGGCCCGTGCACGATCGCGGCCAGCTGCTGCACCACCCGCCTGGGGGACGGGCTGGTGAACACGCGCCGGCCGACGGCCAGTCCGGCACAGCCCGCCGACAGGGCCGACGCGGCGAACGCTTCGAGGCTGGCCTCGGTCCCGCCGCCACCGGCGACGACGATCGGCAGCGGGGAACTCTCCACCACCTCCGCCATCCGCTCGGGCGGCGCGGCCAGCACCGTCTTGACGATGTCGACCCCGAGGTCGGCCGCGACGCTCACGGCGTGCGCCACCAGCTCGGGCCGGGTCGGGTCGTCCACCCGGGGACCGCGCGGATAGACCATCGCGATCAGGGGCATGCCCCAGCGGTCGCAGGCCGCCGCGACGGCACCGAGGTCGCTCAGCTGCCCGGCCTCGGTGTCGGACCCGATGTTGACGTGCACGCTCACCGCGTCCGCGCCCAGGCGTACGCACTCCTCGACATCACCGACGAGCACCTTGGCGTCGGCGTCGGGACCGGCGTTCGTACTGGCGCTGAGGTGCACCACGAGCCCGGTGCCCGTGAGCACGGCCGGCGGGATCAGCCGCGCCCTGCCCTTGTGCACGACCACGGCGTCCGCGCCGCCCGCCGCGATGTCCGTGACCAGTTCCGGGAATCCCGCCGCGCTCACGATCGGTCCGTCGGAGACGGAGTGATCTAGCGGGACGAACAGATACCGCCCGTCACCCGCGCGGGACAGTCGAGCCAGGCGCAACGCTTTCCCGGTCAGTGGCATCGTCGTCATGACACGCCCCTTCGTTCGCGACAGCTCTGTCTCATGGCTGCACTCTCGCAAGGGCCGCTGAAGAATCGGGCCAACCCGTTTCCGCTGGTGACAGGGGTGGGCGCCGGAGAGGTCGGCCGTACGGCAACCGTTCACGCGGCTGCGGTGTTCGTTCTCCCGGGGCGGCGGCCACGAAAGGGACACCATGCGGGCGACAGGACACTCGGCGGCACGGACCGGCGGTGACGGCGGCACCGGCGGTGCCGACACGGAGGTCGCCGTCGTCGGCGGCGGGCCGGTCGGCACGCTGCTCGCCCGCGAACTGGCCCTGCTGGGCGTCGACGTGACGGTCCTGGAGCGGCTGCCCAAGCCCGACGGTGTCTCCAAGGCGGGCACCCTGCACGCCCGTACGGCCCAGACGCTGGACCGGCGGGGGCTGCTGGAGGCCGTGCAGCCCGGCCGGTACACCGCCGCCCGGGGGACGCGCGGCCCGGCCCGCTTCCACTTCGCCTCGATCTTCGAGCTGGACCTGTCCCGGGTCCTCGACGAGGGTCCGGCGATCGTCGGCAGTCCGCAGGCGTTCGCCCAGGAGGTGTTCGCGGCCGACGCCGTACGGCTCGGCGCCCGGCTGATGCGCGACGCGGAACTGGTCGGCCTCGACGAGGAGGGGCACAAGGAGGAGGGGTACAAGGAGGGGGAGAAGGGGGAGGGAGAGGGCGACGGCCGCGTACGGCTGCGGCTGAGGTCCGTGTCCGGCGCCGAACGGACGCTCACCGCACGCTGGGTGGTCGGCGCGGACGGGGCGCGCAGCGCCGTGCGGCGGCTGAGCGGCATCCGGTTCCTGGGCGACGGGCCGACCGTCGCGGCCCTGATGGGCGAGGTGCGGCTGCTGGACCCGGCCGGGGCGCCCGGCGGCTGGCAGCGCACACCGCGCGGCTGGACCCTGCTGTGGGTCGACCCGCACGGGACGAGCCGGGTGTGCACGTACGACTACCGGGGTCCGCACCGGGACCGGCACTCCCCCGTCACCCTCGACGAGCTGCGCGGCGAGGTGGAACGCATCGCGGGCCGGCCCGTGCCGATGGACCGCCCCGACTGGATCGCCCGCTTCAGCGACGCGTCGCTCCAGGCGGAGCGGTACCGCAAGGGCCGGATCCTGCTGGCCGGCGACGCGGCGCACGTCCACTTCCCGGCCGGCGGCCAGGGCGTGAACCTGGGCCTCCAGGACGCGGTCAACCTCGGCTGGAAGCTGGCGGCCGAGATCCACGGCTGGGCACCGGACGGACTCCTCGACACCTACCACGCCGAACGGCACCCGGTGGCGGCGGCGGTGCTGCACAACGTGAAGGCCCAGGTGGCCCTCATGGACCCCGACCCCCGGACGGACGCGCTGCGCGAGCTGTTCACGGAACTGATGCGCTTCGACGAGGTGAACGCCTACCTGAGCACCATGATCACGGGTACGGGGGTGACGTACCCGGTGGGCGGACGCGCCGACGATCCGCTGGCCGGACGCATGGTGCCCAGCCTGCCCCTGAAGACCGCCGAGGGCCCCACCTCACTGGCCGAACTGCTGCACGACGCCCGCCCGCTCCTGCTGGACCTGACCGGGGACACCGCGCTGCGGACCGTGGCGGCCCCGTGGGCCGGCCGGGTCACCGTCGTCACCGCCACCCCGGCCGCGGGCAGCTGGCACACGGACGCCGTCCTGGTCCGCCCCGACGGCTACGCCCTCTGGTCGGCACGCGCCGACCGCCGGGACACCGGCTCGCTGCGCACCGCCCTCACCCGCTGGTTCGGCCCGGCAGGCTCGTGACCCAGCCGCCGCGTACCGTCCAGGTGCCGCCGTCGGGCGTCGCGCCGCGCAGACCGTGCAGGGTGCCCGGGCCGGCCAGCGCCGGGACCCTGGAGTCGGACAGCGAGCCGAAGGCGTAGGTGCGCGAGGGGTCCCAGTCGGTGCTGTGCCGCAGTCTGCGGGCGAGCTGGACGAAGCCGGGCGGGGCGGCGGCGATCACCCAGGCGTCGGGGGCGGGGGCGGCCAGCCGACGGGCCGGGCGCAGCCAGGACGCCGCCGACTCGGGCCAGTCGACGTCCGCGAGCACCGTGCCGCCGCGCGCCTCCCAGGCCGCGCGGAACGCCTCGGCGGCCGACACGGACGCCGTGTCCCGGCTGTGCCCCGTCACCACGGTGGCGATCCGGGCCCGGGGCATCGTCAACAGGCCGAGGAGCGCGGTGAGTTCGGCGGGGGTGGGCGGGACGGGAGGGGGTGGTTCGCCGTACGTGTCCCAGTCGGCGGGGTCGAGGAGGGGGGACCGTCGGGCGATGCCCTCGCCGGTCTCTTCGGGGTGGCGCATCAGGAGGGGTCCTCGCTCTGGCCGGCCTTCCAGCGGCGGTACTCCTCCGGCAGACACACCGCGCACGGCCGGTATCCGGCGGCGACGGCGGTGGCCTCGTCGGCGAAGAAGACCCGTTCCCTGACGTAGCCGCCCCGGGCCAGCACCCGGGCCGCGGACGGGCAGTCCAGCCGACCGTACAGCCGTCCGCGCCGGTGTCCGCCGAGGGTGCCCGGCAGCGGGCTGAGGTACGGGGTCCCGTCCGGCCCCAGCAGCCGGTACGCGCGGGCCGGGGCGCCCGTCATGACGCGTCGTGGAAGACCAGCCCGAGGGCCCGCCGGTGGCCGGAGTGCACGGTGCTCACCCCGTGCCGTACGGCCCCCGCCGACCAGCCCCGTTTGGTCCGCACCGGCCGGTCCCGGGTCGTGAAGACGAGCCCGTGCCCCTGGCGCAGCGCGACGGTGGTGCCGCGCGACTGGGCCCGGGGGCGCTGCTCGACGAGCAGGAACTCCCCTCCGGTGTAGTCGACGCCGTACTCGTCCAGGCCGATCACGACCTGGAGCGGGAAGACGAGATCGCCGAAGACGTCGCGGTGCAGGGCGTTCCAGTCGCCCTCCTGGTAGCGCAGCAGGATCTGCGCGGAACGGTCCTGACCGGCCTCGTGACACCGCGCCAGCCATTCCTGGAGGTCGTCGGGCCAGGGCGCGGGCCTGCCGAGCCGGGCGGCCCAGTCGCGGGCCACGACCAGCAGCCGGGGGTAGAGGGCCTCGCGGAGCGCGGCGACCACCGGGGGCAGGTCGTGGGTGAAGTAGCGGTACGTCCCCGAGCCGAAGCGGTGTCTGGCCATGTCGACCGTGCTGCGGAACAGCTCGGCCCGGTCGTACAACTCGGCGATCTCCCGGCACTGTTCGGGGTCGAGCAGCCGGGGGGTGAGGGCGCAGCCTTGCGCGTCGAGGCCGTCGGCGAGCGCGGCCCAGTCCGTCGCGTCGACGCTGCGGCTGACGTCGACGGGCCGCAGGCCGGCGGTCATCCGGCCCTGCCGGGCCGGTCGGGCCGGTCCGCGGAGGTTGTGCCCGCGAAGGTCGTGCCTTCGAGGGCGAGCAGCAGTTGCTTGCGCTCCAGGCCGCCCGCGTACCCCGTGAGCGAGCCGTTCGCCCCGACGACGCGGTGGCAGGGCCGCACGACGAGCAGCGGGTTGGCACCGATCGCCGTACCGACGGGACGGGCCGCGCCGCGCGGTGCGCCGATCCGGGCGGCGATGTCGCCGTACGTGAAGGTCGTCCCGTACGGGATGCTCTCCAGCGCCTCCCAGACGCGCCGCCGGAAGGGGGTGCCGGAGGCGACGTACTCGATGTCGAAGTCGGTCAGCGTGCCCTCGAAGTAGGCGGCCAGCTGCCCGGCGATCCCGGTGAACGCGTCCGCGTCCCGGGTCCAGCCGGGCGCGACGGTCGCGCCGCCCTTCTGGCCGGGTACGGACAGCGAGGCGAGGGCGGTGCCGCCCGGGGCGGTCGTGCTGCGCTCGCCGACCAGCAGGAGTTCGCCGAGCGGGCTGTCGAGCGTGGTGAAAAGTGTGGTCATCGCGGTTCCTCGTCAGACGGTTCCATAACCCTGTAACACCACAATGTGCCTCCCGGGTTGCAGGGCACGGCGAGAACCGGACCCCGCGGCCCGTCAGCGGGCATTGTGGAAGATCACCCCGAGCACATTGCGCCGGCCGCTGAGCACCTCCCCCGTGCCGTGCTGGACGGCGCACCGGCGCACTCCGCCGTCGCCCCGCACCGGCCGGTGCCGTACGGGGAAGATCACGCCCTGGCCGAGCCGCGGCCGTACGACCACGGCGCGGGACTGGGCGCGGGGCCGCCGCTCGACGAACACGCTCTCCCCGCCGGTGAAGTCGGTGTCCGGCTCGTTGAGCATGAACGCGATCTGGAGCGGGAAGACCAGCTCGCCGTAGACGTCCTGGTGGAGGGTGGCGTAGTCGCCGGGGCCGTAGCGCAGCAGCAGCGGGGTCGGTCGCAGCTGGCCCTGGGCGGCGCACTCGGCGAGCAGCTCGTCGAGGACGGGCGGGAAGGTCCGCTCGCCGAGGAGGGGCGCCCACTGGTTGGCCATCCAGGCCAGGCCCGGGTACAGCTCCTCGCGCAGCGCCCGCACCAGGTCCGGGGTGCCGGCGTGGGCGAAGTACCTGTAGGTGCCCCGCCCGAACCCGTGCCGTCGCATCACCACCGACGACCGGAAGAGCCCCGGCCGGTCGAAGGCACCGGCGAGTTCCTCGCACTGCTCCCGGGAGAGCAGCGGGGGTGTGAGGGCCACGCCGCGGGCGTTCAGCTCGTCGTACAGGGCGTTCCAGTCGAGCCCGGCGACCCCGGGCAGGCCGGTGCCGCCACAGCCGCCGCCCGGAGCCGGGTGTCTCTCACCCTCGAGTTCGAAAAGGGTGGGCTCGCCGGACACGGATCCTCTGTTCACCACCCGATTCTCGCAACCGGCACCCGCGGGCGCTGGCGGCTTTCCGACATCGCGTTCGGAGCCGTTCCCGGGGTCCGGAGCCGGGCTTGAGAAAGGGTTTGCAAAGAACGGAGGGAATCGCTCCTCTTGTTCCTCCCGGATCTACCGCCCAGCAATCAACCGCTCCTAGGCTGCCGCCGATCCGGTGACGGCGAAGGGGAGTTGACACGTGAAGACGGTTCGTGGAGCGCGTACGGCGAGACGGCTGGCGGCGCTGTTCGGGACGGCGGCGGTGCTGGTGGCGACACCGGCGGCGCAGGCCGGGGCGGCGGCGCCGAAGTTCTCGGAGACGACGACGATCGGGACGCACAACGCGTACGAGAAGGACAAGTACACCTACTTCGCACAGGCGTTGGACTCGGGCGCCTCGCTGCTCGAACTGGACGTGTACACCGACAGCGTCAGCAAGCGCTGGCGGGTGAGCCACAGCAAGCCGCTCGGCAACGACAACAACTGCGAATACGCGGACAGCCCCGACGAGTTGTACAGCAAGGACCGCAACCAGGACCTCGGCAGCTGCCTCGACAACATCGCCGCCTGGCAGCAACTGCACCCCGACCACGCACCGATCGTCTTCAAGGTCGAGATGAAGAACGGCTTCAACAATGACGCCGGCCTCGGCCCGGACGAGTTCGACACCCTCGTCCAGCAGAAGCTGGGCAGCACGGTCTTCAAGCCGTCCGACCTGCTCGGCTCGACGTACTCCACCCTCGACGCGGCGGCCAAGGCCAACGCCTGGCCCTCGCGCGACGCCCTGGCGGGCAAGGTGATCCTCGAACTGATCCCGGGCACCGTCGAGGAGGCCAACCCCTTCGACTCGTACTGGACGGACGAGGAGTACGGCGACCACCTGCGCGATCTGTACGCGGCCGGGAACATCTCGGCGGCTCAGGCCTTCCCGGCGGTCCTGGGCGCCGAGTCGGGCGACCCGCGCACCAGCCGCTACGACGCCTCGATCCGCCCGTGGTTCGTGTTCTTCGACGGCGACGCGGCAACGTACGTCAACAACGCCTACGACACGTCGTTCTACTCGACGAACCACTACATCCTGATCATGACGGACGCGTACGGGGTCTCCCCCGCGATCTCGTCGACGGCCCCCACGGACGCCGAAGTGGCCGCCCGTCTCGCCCTGTTGGCGGCGGACCACGCGAGTGTGATCACCTCGGACTGGTCGGGGAAGTCGGCGTCGGTGCTGAGTTCGGTGACGACGCGGGGCTGAACCGCGAATCGCGGACGCCCCGGAATCACGTGTGCAAAGGTGGCGGGGGGCAGGCGCAACTCCTGTCCCCCACAACCCACTTGACCCGCACTCCAGGGAGCACCGCATGCTGCGCGGCATCGATGTGAGCGCGTACCAGTCCGACACCTACGCCACGGACGGCCTCTCCTTCGTCTTCGTCAAGGCGACGGAGGGCCGTTCGTACGTCAACCCGAAGCTCACGGCCCAGACGGCGCGGGCCCGGGAGGCGGGTTGCGTGGTCGGCTTCTACCACTTCCTGTGGCCCGGCAACCTGACCGCCCAGGCCGAGTACTTCGTCAGCAAGGCCCCGGAGCGGGAGAACGCCGACATCCTCGCCGTCGACTGGGAGACGACGGGCGACGGCACCCACGCGACCAACGCCGAGAAGGACACCTTCATCCGCAAGCTGAAGGAACTGCGCCCGAACAACCGCGTCGTCCTCTACTGCAACAGGAACTACTGGCTCAACGTCGACTCGACGTCCTACGCGGGCGACGGCCTGTGGATCGCCGACTACGTGACGGCGGGCGAGCCCCGCATCGAGGCGAAGTGGCTCTTCCACCAGTACACCGACGACCCCGTCGACACGAACGTCGCCGACTTCGCGACCAAGAAGGCGCTGCAGGAGTGGGCGGACTTCAAGTGACGGCACATGCGAGGGGCGCCCGCCGGATCTCCGGTGGGCGCCCCTTTCCGCGTACGGCAGCGCGCTACTTGTCCAGGTACGTCACTTGTTCAGGTACGTCCAGAACTCGTCGAACGACAGGAGCTTGTCGCCGTCGAGGTCGCGGGAGGCGATGATGACCTCGGCCACGGACTCGGTGACGTTCCAGTCGCCCTCCTGTGCGAGGGCGGACTTGAACTCGGCGGCCGTGATGAACCCGTCACCGTTCGTGTCGATCCGGTCGAACTGCTTGCGTGCTTCCTCGATGTCGGCCACCGGGACCCGCCCCTTCTGTACGTACTACTGACGGGGTCAGATTAGCTGGCCAGGCGGGCGCGCAGCGCGGCGACCACCCAGGCGAACTCCTCCCGGTGCACGGCGGCCGGGCTCGCGCCCTTCATCCTGGTCAGCAACTCCCGGTACCGGGCGAGCCGGTCGTTGGAGGCGGACTCCATGCGGGCGAGTACGAGGGCCGGGTCGCCGTCCCCGACCACCTCCCGCAGGATCGCCGCCGCCTCCGGCGCCTCGGGGGCGATCCCGCGCTCGCGGGCCTCCGACGCCAGCTGCACCAGCCGCATGGGGAACCACACGGACCGCCCGGCAGCGGCGGCGGCGGAGTCCCGGTCCGCCGCGTTGAACTCGATCACCTGCCGCATCTGCGCCCGGAACCCCGGGTCCTGGACCAGCTCCGCCAACTCCACCCAGGCGTCGACCTGTTCGGGGGTCGGGTCCTCGGGCAGGTCCACGGCGGTGGCCCTCATCCGGTCCTGGATCTCCGGGTCCACCGAGTCGAGCCCGTGGAACAGCTCCGCCACGAACTCCTCCATGATCCGCTTGCGTTCGGCGGCCGACAGCCGCGCCAACTTGTTCATCAGCGTCATCTCCTCCGCGGTCGAACCGCGTCTCGCCACGGACGACAGCACCGCACGGGTCACCCTCAGCGTCCGGATCTGCGCGTCCAGCGCCGCCACATGCGCGGCGGCGACCTCCGCGACCGTCGTCTCCCCGGCCAGCACCGCGCGTACGTGGTCCAGGCCGAGGCCCAGCTCGCGCAGGGTGCGGATCAGTTCGAGGCGGGCCACGGAGCCCGCGTCGTACAGCCGGTAGCCGCCCGCCGACCTGGTCACGGGCGGCAGGGCGCCCTCGTCGGACCAGTAACGGATGGTCCGTACGGTCAGTCCGGTGGCCCGGGCCAGTTCGCCGATGGTGAGATGTCCGGTGCCGTCGTCGATCATGATGGCGAGTCTGTGCCTTCCAGTGGGTGGAGACTCAAGAGGCCGGGAGGGGCAGCACAGTGGGGCAGGAGCTGAAGGACATTCTCGACGCCGTCGCGCGGGGCGTCTTCCCACCGCCGGACGGCCGTACGACCGTCGTGCCGCAGGCCTGCCACCGCGACGCCGGGGTCCTCGCGTTCACGGCGCACGCGGTCGTCTTCACCGACGAGGACCCCGAGTGGGTACGCCGGACCCTGGCCGGCGTCGACAGCGACGCGCTCTCCGCCCCGATGAACCCGCGTTTCCTGGCCGCGCTGATGGACCGTACGGACCGCACGAACGAGACGATCGATCTGCTGGCCGTCGCCTCCCCGCTGCCGGGCGAACCGCCGCTGACGCTCACGGAGATCGACGATCCCGGCCACCACCGGGTCGCCCGGGCCCACCGCCACCGGGACGACGTCCGGGTGTGGGCGGCGGACGGCGGTGTGCTCATCCTGGGGCGCGGGGTCGCTGGGCGGCTGGAGGCCGCGGTGGAGGTGGCGGAAGGGGTACGACACCGGGGGCTGGGGCGTGCGTTGGCCTCGGCGGCGCGGCAGTTGAGTGGTGGGGAGGTTGTGTGGGCGCAGATGGCTCCGGGGAACGCCCGCAGTGTGCGGGCGTTCCTGGGGGCGGGGTTTGTGCCGGTGGGTGGGGAGGCGTTGCTGCTCGCCCGTGGGTAGTTCTTTGGCCGCGGGCCGGTGGGGGCTGGTCGCGCCCCGCGGCGGAGCCGCAGATCAGATACAGCCCCGCGCCCCTCTGGGGCGCGTCCTCAGTCAGCGGAAGATGCCCGTGTGGCCCAGTGAGTAGCGGCCGGGCTGTGGGTACACCGCCAGGCCGTGTGGGCCGTCGCCCACCTTGATTCGGGCCAGCTGCTTGCCCGTTCTGGTGTCGATGGCGTACACCTCGGCGTCGTAACGGCCGGACAGCCAGAGGACCTTGCCGTCCGCCGAGACGCCGCCCATGTCGGGGCTGCCGCCGTCGGGCAGGTGCCACTTCTTGGTCAGCTTGTTCTGGGTGAAGTCGAAGACGGAGACGCTGCCCTCGCCCCGGTTGGACACGTACATCTCGCGGGAGTCGCGGCCGACGTACAGGCCGTGGGTGCCCTTGCCGGTCGGCAGGAGGGTGGGGCGGGTGAACTTGTCGCCGTCCAGGACCCACATGCCGTCGGCCATCATGTCGGCGATGTAGAACCGCTTGCCGTCCGGCGAGATCTTGACGTCCTGCGGCATCGCGCCCTCGAAGGGCAGCTTCTGCTGCGCCACGACCTCCATCTTCTCCGTGTCGACCTTGAGGAGTTCGCCGCTGAACTCGCAGGACACGATGAAGTACCGGCCGTCGAGGGAGAAGTCGGCGTGGTTGACGCCGTAGCAGCTGACGGGTTCGGTCTTGACGGTCTTCATGGTGTGCGGGTCGCGGAAGACCAACTCCCGGTCCAGGGAGGCCATCACGACGGCGTACTTGCCGTTGGGCGTGAAGTAGAGGTTGTACGGGTCGTGCACGTCGACCGGCTTGCCCGCCTTCCCCGTCTTCGGGTCGATGGGCGTGAGCGTGTTGCCGCGGTTGTTGTTGACCCAGAGCGTCTTCAAGTCCCAGGAGGGCACGACGTGTTGGGGCTGGCGTCCGACGTGGATCGTCTCGACGATCTCGTACGTCTTCGGGTCGATGACGGAGACGGTGTCGGACTCGGTGTTCGGCACGTACACGCGGGACGGGAAGTCCCGTACGACCGGGGAGAGTTGATGGGGACGATCGGCCGCGTAGACGTCACGTGGGTGCAGGACCGGTGGCATTCCGGGCAGTCCCCGGACGACCGGTTCGGCGGGCGCGGCGGGTTTCACCGGCTTGACCGCCGCGAGGGTTCGGTCCGGCCGGTCGCGGGTCTCGGTGCCGCAGGCGGTGAGGGCGGCGAGGACGGTGAGGGTGGTTCCCGCGACCAGGGTGCGGGCGATGAGAGTGGTCGTGGTGGGGGGCATCAGCTCAGCAGCTCCGTGGTGGTCACCGCGCGCAGGCCGCGGCGGTCGAGTTCGTGCAGGAGGCCGGGGAGCGCGGCGACCGTGTCCGCGTACCCGAAGTGCAGGCTCACGATCGATCCGGCGCGGACTTCGGTCATGACATCGCGTACGACGGCGGGGGCGCCCGGCGAGGTGAAGTCGAGGGGGTCGACGTCGTAGGAGAGGACGTGCGGGTAGCCGGCGCGGCGGGCGAGCCGTTCGACGAGGGGGGAGGCGCGGGCGGCGCGCGAGGGGCGGAACCAGGTGCCGATCGACCCGGTGAGCGCCTTCAGCCGCTCGGCGCATCCCCTGATCTCGGCGTCGGCGTCCGCCTCCGGCATGGTGTTGATGTCGAGGTGGCGGAGGGTGTGGTTGCCGAGTTCGTGGCCGCCGTCGAGGATGCGGCGGGCCAGGGCGGGGTGGGCGTCGAGCCAGGTACCGACGGCCAGCACGGTGAGCCGGGAGCCGTGTTCCTCGGCGGCGGTGAGCAGGGCGTGCGCGGTGGCGGGGTCGCCGTTGCCGTGGAAGGTGAGGGCGACCCGGGGGCGGTCGCGGGGGCCGTGGAGGATCTGGGCGGGGTAGCGGAGGAGAGGGGCGGGAGCGGGGGCGGGGGTCTGGCGGGCGGCTGGAGGGGACGTACGGGATGAGGGGGCGACGGCGGTCGCGCACCCGGTGGTCAGCGCCCCCGAGGCAACGATCCCGGCGCCCGCGCGCAGCAGCGCCCGGCGGTCGGTCGTGGTCACCCGCACCATTTAAGGGGGGTTGGGGAGGAAAACGGGCGATTAGCCCGATCGGCGGCCCGCCCGACCGACCGTCTGCCTGTCCGGCTGTCGGCTGCCCGTCCGTCCGGCAACCCTTCCGCCGTGTCGTAGCACCCTGGTGCTACGGCCGGCCGTAGCACCAGGGTGCTACCGCGCGAACAGCCTCTACCTGTCGGCGACCCGCATCTCGAACCAGGTCGTCTTGCCGCGCGGCAGCAGGTCGACGCCCCAGCGGTCGGAGAGCTTGTCCACCAGCATCAGCCCGCGCCCGCTGACGTCCAGCTCCTGGACCGGCATCAGACACGGCAGCCCCCGCGAGGGGTCCCGGACCTCGACCCGGATCCACCCCCGGCGCCGCCGCATGCGCAGGCCGAAGATCCGGGCGCCGGTGTGGCGTACGGCGTTGCCGACGAGTTCGGAGACGAGCAGGACCGCGTCCTCGGTCATCTTGGGGGTCAGTCCCCAGTGGCGCAGGACCACCACCTGGGCGAGCCTGCGCGCGGTCGCGGCGGACTCGGGGCGGGACGGGAGCTGCACCTCGTGCTCCGTCGGGTTTCCGAACAACTCCAGCGCTTTGAGCGCCCGTTCGTCCTCCACCGCAGGCGACCACCGCGCTGCCGTCGCACGGCCGTGTCCCCGCGGCTGATCGATGCCCTCCAGCCCCGCCATGCCCCCATCATGGCCGCCCGGACCACCCGCCGGGGCCGTTCCCGAGGAATACGCCCCCCGGAGCGCACCATTCCGTTTAGACCCTCCGGCATATGCCGGAGGTATTTCGGCGGCCCCTAAAGGGCCTCTGACCTGCGACGGAAGCTCACTTTCAGGCAAGCGACAGGCCCCCTCGACACGACGGGCTTAAGGTTGCATTAAGGCTCCCATAAACCGCCCTATCGAGGGACCCGGATAAGACATCGCGTCAACTGCAAGTGCTTCGACGGAAGTTGTCGGCGGTCAGCGGAACTTGGCCTTACCGGGGCCTTCCTCCACAAAGCTGCGCATCCCGATCTCCCGGTCCTCCGTGGCGAACAGTCCCGCGAACCAGTTCCGCTCGATCGCGAGCCCCGTCTCCAGGTCCGTCTCCAGGCCCGCGTCGATCGACTCCTTCGCCGCGCGCAGCGCGATGGCCGGGCCCTGCGCGAGCTTCGCCGCCCAGGCGTGCGCCTCGGTGTACACGTCGGCGGCCGGCACCACCCGGTCGACCAGTCCGAGCGCCAGCGCCTCGTCGGCCTTGACCATCCGGCCGGTGAAGATCAGGTCCTTGGCCCTGGACGGGCCGATCAGCCGGGACAGCCGCTGGGTGCCGCCTGCGCCGGGGATCACACCGAGCAGGATCTCCGGCTGGCCGAGCCTGGCGTTGTCGCCGGCGATGCGGTAGTCGGCGCAGAGCGCCAACTCGCAGCCGCCGCCCAGCGCGTAGCCGGTGACGGCGGCGACGACCGGCTTGGGGATACGGGCGACGGCGCTGAAGGAGTCCTGGAGGTCCCTGGCCCGGGCGACCATCGCCGCGTGGTCCATGGCCTGCATCTCCTTGATGTCGGCGCCGGCCGCGAACACTTTCTCCCCGCCGTACACGACGACCGCCCGTACGTCGCCGCGTCGGGTGGCCTCCTCGGCGACGACCTTGAGGCGGTCCTGGGTGGCGACGTCCAGCGCGTTCATGGGCGGCCGGTCCAGCCGGATCGTGCCCACACCTTCGGCGACTTCGAGATGCACAGTCATGCAGGCAGGTTAACGGGGACTAACGGGTACGGGCCCGGTGCTGTCAGTCACACCGGGCCCGCAGAACGTCGTAGATGAAGAAAAGCAGAGGAGGGAAAGAGAGGAGGAAAAGAAGCGGGCGGCTACGCCTTCCACTTCTCCCAGGACATGTTCCAGGCGTTGAGCCCGTTGTCCGGGTCGACGATCCGGTCGTTGGAGTTCTTCACGATCACGACGTCGCCGATCATCGACCGGTCGAAGAACCAGGCCGCGGCGATCCCCTTGTCGTAGCCGCCGCGCACGTCCCGCAGGCCGATGCAGCCGTGGCTGGCGTTGTAGTTGCCGAAGGCGTCGCCGCCCCAGTAGTTGCCGTGGATGAAGGTGCCGGAGGTGGTCAGACGCTGGGCATGCGGGACGTCCTTGATGTCGTACTCGCCGCCGTAGCCGACGGTCTCGCCGTTCATCCGGGTCACTTCGAGGCGCTCGGTGATGACCATCTGGCCGTTCCACGTCTCGTAGCCGGGCGCTCCGGTGGTGACGGGGATGGTCTTGACGACCTTGCCGTCGCGTCGTACGACCATCTTCTTCGTCTTGACGTCGACCGTGGAGACCTGGCTGCGGCCGATGGTGAAGGAGACCTGCTTGGCCTGCTTGCCGTAGACGCCCGGGCGGCCCTCGACGCCGTCGAGGGCGAGGGAGACGGTGACCTTCGTGCCGGGCTTCCAGTACTTCTCCGGGCGGAAGTCGAGGCGGTCGTTGCCGAACCAGTGGCCCTCGACGTCGACGGCCGGTTCGGTCTTGACGGTGATCGCCTTCTCGACGTCCTCGGGGTGCGTGATGCCCCGGGTGAAGCGGATCGAGAAGGGCATGCCGACGCCGACCTTGGAGCCGTCCTCGGGGGTGAACGTGCCGACGAAGGTGTTCTTCGGGGTGAGGGTGGTGAAGGAGGACTCCTCCGCCGCCGTACGCCCCTCGGTGTCCTTCGCCTCCGCGTGCACCTTGTAGGTGGTCGACGCGGTGAGGTGGGTCGCGGGCGTCCACTTGGTGCCGTCGGCGGTCAGGGTGCCCGCGACCGGGTTGCCCTTGCCGTCCTTGACCTCGACCTCGGTCAGCTTGCCCTTGGCGGCGCTGACGGTGAGGGCGCCGCTGGTGTCGACGGCCTTGGCGCCGTCCTTGGGCGCGATGGTGACGACGGCCTCCGACTGCCGGGTCTGCGCGGCGGCGGACTCCGTGCTCTTCGGCTTGGCGTCGTCGGATCCGGAGCCCGAGTCGCCGCCCCCGCTGCACGCGGTGACGGCGACGAGCATGACCCCGGCCAGCAGCGCCCCCGCCGCCCTGGACACAACCCCCGGTATCGGCCGCGATATTGGTCGCGCGTTCAAACCTGCTCCCCTCCCGTGGCCTGGTCAGGCCCACTTCCCCGGCGCGTACCGCGCACCCCGGCGCATATTAACCACAAGGTCACACCCCCCGGCGGGCCTTGAAGGTCACCATTCCGTCCCAACATCATCGGACGGCCGGACCCGACTGTTTACGTCGATTCAGCGACCGCTACTTCACGGCACTGCCCGCTTGCCACTCCATCCAGCCCATGTTCCAGCCGCCGAGGCCGTTGTCGGGAGCGACCTTCTTGTCGTGGCTGCGGACGACCTCGACGACGTCACCGATGAGACTGCGGTCGAAGAACCAGCCGGCCGGACTGTCCGAACTGCCGCCCTTCACATCCTTCAGCCCGACGCAGCCGTGGCTGACGTTGGCGTTGCCGAAGGCGTCCGGCGCCCAGTAGTTGCCGTGCAGGAAGGTGCCGGAGCTGGTCAGGCGCATGGCGTGCGGCACGTCCGGGATGTCGTACTCCCCCTTGCCGTCCTTCTTCTTGAAGCCGACCGTGGCGCCGTTCATCCGGGTCAGTTCCAGCATCTCGGTGACCACCATTTTGCCGTTGTACGTCGTGGTCTTCGGGGCGCCCGCCGTGATCGGCACCGTGGCGAGCAGTTCGCCGTCGCGGCGGACCTGCATGGTGTGCGCGGCGGCGTCGACCAGGGAGACCTGGCTGCGGCCGACGGTGAAGGTGAACGTCTTGTGCTGGATGCCGTAGACCCCCGGTGATCCCTCGACGTCCCGCAGGGCGAGTTCGACGGTGACCTCGGTGCCCGGGGCCCAGTACTCCTCGGGCCGGAAGTCGAGGCGGTCGGCGCCGAACCAGTGGGGGCGGATCTCGACGGGCGGGTCGGCGGTGACGCGGACGGCGCGTTCGACGGCGGCGCGGTTCCTGAGTTCCCGGTTGAACTCCAGGGAGACGATCATTCCGGTGCCGACGGTGGCACGGTTCTCCGGTGTGACGTATCCGATGAACCGCTCATCGGGGACGTACGTGGTGAAGGTCGTGTGCCGGGCCGAGCGGCGGCCGTGGCCGTCGAGGGCCACGACGTCGACCGTGTATCTGGCGGCCAGCGCGAGCCGTGCGTCGTCGGGCCGCCAGGACAGGCCGTCCTCGGCGATCCGGCCGGCCACCACCGTCTCCTGCGCGTCCTGCGCCCTGACGACCCTCACCGACTCCAGGCGCCCGCTGGGCACCCGTACGAGCAGGGGGTTGTCGGGGCGCACGGCGCGGCTGCCGTCGTCCGGGGAGACGCGGATCACGTCCTGCCGCGCCCCGGGTTTCCCGAACATCGAGTCCGTCCCGCCCACCCCCTCCGAAGTGCAGCCGGCGGCTCCGGCCAGCAGTCCTGCCCATGTCAGTACGGCGGCCAGCCCGGCCCTCGCGCGCCGAGCGCGCCCAGTTACGTGCCTCACGCAGGACCCAACGACGCGGCCCGCCCCGGGGAAACGTGAGTGCGAGCCATGCTCTGGGCAGAACAGGGGGAAGAAACGGCGCAGAGAACGACGGAACAGGCATCGCGGCCGGGACGCCGCACACTTGTTCCATGAGCCGCAGGAGGCAGAAGGTGTCCAGCGCAGCGGATGAGAAGGCGGTGGCGGATCAGCGCGCCGTCGATGAGGGGCACCCTGTCACCGTGCTGACCGGCGCACCACGGGCCGCGCTGCCCGCGGTGCCCGTGTGGCCGGGGACGCCGATGCCGCTGGGGGCACGTTTCCGCACGGGCCCGGACGGGGTGTCGGGCACCAACTTCGCGCTGTGGGCGGGCGGGGCGGAGGCGGTGGAGCTGTGTCTGTTCGGGGCGGTGGAGGGCGGGCCGGGCGAGGTGGAGACCCGCGTCCCGCTCACCGAACTGACGCACGAGATCTGGCACGGCTTCGTGCCCGGGGTCATGCCGGGGCAGCGCTACGGCTACCGGGTGCACGGCCGCTGGGACCCGTGGACCGGCGCGCGCTGGAACCCGGCGAAGCTGCTCCTGGACCCGTACGCGCGTGCGGTGGACGGCGATTTCGGGCTGCCGCCGGAGGTGTACGGACACGTCCGGGACTGGCCTCAGCGTGAGATCGCGGACACCGTGCGCGACGACCGCGACTCGGCGCCGTTCGTCCCGAAGGGCGTCGTCGTCCATGACGACACCACCGACGACGAGTGGGCGGACGACCGCCGCCCGAAGACGCCGTGGGCGGACTCGGTGATCTACGAGGTCCATGTGAAGGGCTTCACGAAGCTCCACCCGGGCATCCCGGAGGAGTTGCGGGGCACGTACGCGGGCCTGGCGCACCCGGCGGCGATAGAACACCTGGTGCGACTGGGCGTGACGGCGGTGGAACTGCTCCCCGTGCACCAGTTCGCCCACGAGGACCACCTGCTGCGCCGGGGCACGAAGAACTACTGGGGCTACAACTCGATCGGCTACTTCGCCCCGCACGCGGGGTACGCGGCGACGGGTACGGCGGGCCAGCAGGTCGGCGAGTTCAAGCGGATGGTGCGCGCGCTGCACGCGGCGGGCATCGAGGTCATCCTCGACGTGGTCTACAACCACACGGCGGAGGCGGACGAACACGGCCCGACACTGTCGCTGCGCGGTATGGACAACAGGGGCTACTACCGCCTCCAGAACGACGCCCGCCGCTACACGGACTACACGGGCTGCGGAAACACCCTGCACGTGGTCCAGCCGCACGTACTGCGCCTGATCACGGACTCGCTGCGCTACTGGGTGACGGAGATGGGGGTGGACGGCTTCCGCTTCGACCTGGCGGCGGCCCTGGCCCGCTCGATGCACGACGTCGACATGCTGTCCCCCTTCCTGGCGGTGATCGCCCAGGACCCGGTACTGCGGCGCGTAAAACTGATCGCGGAACCGTGGGACGTGGGGTCAGGGGGCTACCAGGTGGGCGCGTTCCCCCCGCTCTGGACGGAGTGGAACGACCGCTACCGCAACGCGGTACGGGACTTCTGGCGCGGCGCACTGCCGGACGTACGGGACCTCGGTTACCGCCTGTCGGGATCGAGCGACCTGTACGCCTGGGGCGGCCGGCGCCCCTACGCCTCGGTCAACTTCGTGACGGCGCACGACGGTTTCACCCTGCGGGACCTGGTGTCGTACGAGCGCAAGCACAACGAGGCGAACGGAGAAGGGAACCGGGACGGCACGGACGACAACCGCGCCTGGAACTGCGGCACGGAGGGCGAGACGGAGGACGAGCGGGTACGGTCCCTGCGCCGCCGCCAGCTGCGCAACCTGCTGACAACTCTCCTGCTGTCGACGGGAGTTCCGATGCTGGTCGCGGGCGACGAGCTGGGCCGCACCCAGGGGGGCAACAACAACGCGTACTGCCAGGACAACGAAATCAGCTGGCTGGACTGGTCGCTCCTGGAGGACCCGGGCTGGCAAGCCCTGACCGAACTGACGGCCCGCCTCATCAGGTTGCGCCACCGGCACCCCGTACTCCGCCGCCGGGCGTTCTTCTCCGGCCGGGCCCATTCGGCGGACGGGCTGCGGGACCTGGCGTGGTTCACCGCCGACGGCACGGAGATGACGGAACGGGACTGGTACGCACCCGCGTCGACCCTGGGCATGTACTTGTCCGGCCGCGACATCCCGGGCCGCGACGCCCGGGGCGCCCCGATAGTCGACGACAGCTTCCTGGCGGTCCTGCACGCGGGCGAGCACCCGACGAACTTCGTGCTGCCGGGGGCGCCTTGGGCCCAGCGGTACGAGGTGGTCGTCGACACCTCGCGGGAGGAGCAGGGGGAGGCGCCGGGGGTGGGGTATGCGGCGGGGGATGTGATGGGGGTCGCGGGGCGGGCTGTTGTTCTGTTGCGGGTGGTGGGGTGAAGGGCCGACGTCACTCACCGACGGCGGGCAGCGCCCTCGGGCCATACGACCTCCACGGGCAGCCCCGCCTCCCGTGCCTCCAGGACCGTGTCAGCCGTGCCGCCGCCCTTCCCGGTGGGAGGTTCGCCGTTCCAGACGGCGACGAGTCTGTCGGCACGCCGGAGCAGGGTGCGGTTGGCGTCCTCGTACGCCGACCGGTCGGCCGTCTCGTGCGGGAGCACGAGCACCTCGTCGGCCGCTGACGTGAGGCGGTCGAAGGTCTCGGCGTGGTCCGGCTTGACCTTGTTCTGCCGGTAGTCCTGGGAGGGGATGACCGCGACCAGCCGTCCACCCAGCTCCAGGACGACCTCCGCGAACAGGGCGTCGGCGCCCTTGGCCAGGCAGGAGACACCGGTCAGTCGACCGTCGGCGTACGGCTTCAGCGTCTCTCGGAGGGCTTCGCGCACCAGGGCTGTGCTGGTGTCGGTCAGATCCATGTGGCCGGTGACGGCGATGATGGTCATGTTGTTGTTCTACCTCTCGGTTCCCTCAGCCGGCCAACACGTCGCGGATCATGGTGCGTGCCCCACTCATGGCCCGAGACGTACCCCCGCTCACTGTGTACGGATACAGCTGACCAAGCTGCGTTCGCACTCGGTTGGACCGAGTCCGCCCGGCGGCATCGGCGGCAGCACGAGTTCGGTCGACGGCGCTGGTGACATCTCCCTGGAGGAAGTGGCACTCGGCAAGGCCGATCAGGTCCAGGGCGTGGCTGCGCCCGGCTTCGGGGCCGCGTGTGGTGAGCGCGTGCCGAATGGAGTCGGCGGCGGCATCGGCGTACTGCCGTGGGTCCTGGCGGGCGAGTTCGAGCAGACGGCCACCGGTCACGCCCGCCAGCTCCGCATCATCGAAGTAGGCGATCCAGTACGGCTCTTCCTCGGCTCCGGCGTCGCCGAGGGCATCGGTCGCCTCAGCTGTGGCCCGCCGGAATGCAGCACCCCTGCCCATGGCGGCGTAGGCCCAGGCCTCACGGGTATGGAGCATGGCCCGAACACGCGGGCCCGCCGTACTGCGTACGCCCTTCTGGGCCAGGTGCACAAGCGCCAGAGCGTCTCCAGGACGTTCCCGGCAGAGCATCTGCCGTGCCATTCCTGCCAGTACGTTGGCGCCGAACACGGCATCGCCGCCGGCATGTGCCGCGCGGAGCGCAAGCAGATAGTACGTCTGGGCTCGCTCCTGCAGCCCCGAGTCCCAAGTCATAGTGGCGGCGGTGCCGCCGAGATGGGCCATCACACGGAACAAACCCTGTTCAACGGCCGGTGATTGGCGCTCCTCCAAATGGCCGGCCACCTCATTGAGCTGCCCGATGACAGCTTTCCGGCGCAAGCCGCCGCCGAATTGGTGGTCCCAGGCGCGGAAAGCACGTGCGGTCGCCTCCAGTTCCTGGACCTCACGGTCTCCGAGACGTCCACGGCGGCCTCGGGCCCGGTCACGCTCGGGCGGTTCCAGCCAAGCATCGAGCGACTCCAGGAGGGACGCGCCGGTCAGGGCAGCTCCGGCCAGGGCACGTGTCACAGCACGCCGATCCATCGCGAGGTCCCTTCTGGTCAGATCCGCGGCCAAGTCCACTGTCCGCGTGGAGTGCCAGGAAGCATCCTCGGACGGCTGCCGCGCCGACGGTGTCGGCGGGACGGGTTTCCCTTCTGACCGATGCTCCCAAGAACGGTCCGCCAGACCGAGCAT
Organism: Streptomyces geranii; assembly: GCF_002954775.1. Classification (GTDB taxonomy): domain Bacteria; phylum Actinomycetota; class Actinomycetes; order Streptomycetales; family Streptomycetaceae; genus Streptomyces; species Streptomyces geranii. The sequence goes on along the minus strand of NZ_PJME01000009.1, from coordinate 28,665 downwards.
GCGTCCGGGAATGCGAAGCCCGTCAGCAATGCGGCAGACGACATCGAAGCTGGTGACCCGGTGCCGCCCGCTGATGATCGTGGAGACCTTGCCGGGGGTGAGTCCGCAGGCAAGGGCGATCCTGTTCTGCGAGAGCCCGCCCCACTTCTTGAACAGGGCGAATGCCGCAGCGAAGTCGTGCTCCGCCAGGGCCCGCCTTACGTCATCCCTGTCAAGGACTTCCGGGGCGAGTGGGCCGGGGGTGGTGGCATTCATGGGACCGACTTCCGGAGTGATGGTATCCACTCTGACGCACCGCGCTGAACTGCGGACGAGTGTATTACCGAGTCGGTAACACCCGCTGGTCATACCGCAGTTCGTCCAACTCGACGATTCTCGATTTGTGAACGAAACCCACGACACGGACAGAGGCCCGACGAACGGCGGAATGGCGCGAGCAGCCGTACAGCGCGTCGAGGACGGAATGCTGCGTGCCTATCGCCTCTGGTTCGAGCATGCCCGCAGGTGCGACGGCTGCAAGCAGGTGAAAAGGGCGCAGGACGGGTGCGAGGACGGGCGCACGCTGTGGGGCACCTACCGACTCGCACGGATCGAGGGGACCCCGTGACCTGGAAGACCGAGCGCATTCCCGGCCGCCCGCTTCACCGCACTGACGACGACCGGCTGGCCCTGCCCCTACGACTGTCCCGGAACGGCGAGACCACGGCGGAGGTCGAGCTTCTGCTCACCACGGCCGAGGCCGAACACCTGCACGCGGCTTTGTGCCGCGCCCTCGACGGCCACCCTGTGCCCCCGACCGCACCGGACTGCCGAAAGTCCACGCAGACCTCCCCCGGCACCGCTCATGTCATGGGCCGGGCCTGATACTCCAGCCGGACTGCCGGTACCGGGCTCGGGCACGTCCGGCTGACCAGCGACGTCGGTGCCGTCCCATTCGGCGCGGAGTCGGCGGCGTGCGGCGGGGCGTCCGCGGCCGAGGCGGAGGAATTGGGGGAACTCGGGGACGGTACACGCCTAAGGACGAGGCCTTCGGACCTGTGAGGTCGTACGCCGACGGCGACTGGAGCTGTCGGTGGGTCCGCTTCACTCGGTCCGCTTGACAAACCCCGTCGATGTGGGCGGCGGACCGGTGTGCTGGAGCAGGGCCGGGACGAAGGTGGTCCACAGTTGCCTCGGCAGGTCGTGGTCGCCGTGGACCACCAGGGTCGGGGTGCTCAGGGTGGCCGCGAGGTCGCGGGGGCGGGCCACGTCCTGTTCGACCAGGGCGCGGGTGGTCTCCTCGTCGAAGTAGGGCGAGCCGCACGAGTACGCCTTCGCCGACGCGACGACGAAGTCCACCACCGCGCCGGGCCGTCATCCGCGCTGTCGGGACGCCATTCGGCGTTCCAGTGCCGCCCGGCGGTCCGGCCACTCCTGCGCCGTGATCGAGAAGATCGCGGAGTCCCGGAGGCCGCCCTCCTCGCCGGGGGCCCAGGACTGGGACCAGTTGCGCAGTACGCCCTCGAACTGGGCGCCCGTTCGCTCGATCGCCGTGCGTGAGCGGGTGTTGCGGGCGTCCGTCTTCAGGTCGACCCGGGCCACCCGCCAGGTCTCGAACGCGTGCCGGAACAGGAGGTACTTGGCCTCCGTGTTCAGGCCGGTGCGCTGGGCCGAGGCCGCGAGCCAGGTGTAGCCGATCTCGATCGCGCACAGGCCGTCGCCGGACGGCCACAGCCTCGGTTCCCAGTAGGCCGTGGCGCCCACCGCGCGGCCCGAGGCACGGTCCACCTGCGCGTACGGAGCCAGCAGTCCGGCGGCGGCACGGGCGTGCTGCGCGTCGATGTACCCGCCGACCCCGGCCGCCCTCGGTACCGAGGTGAAGCCGTACGTGTCGCGGTTCTGCTCCGCCGCCTCGGCCAGGTCCGGTGCGTGGCGGTGGTCCAGGGGCTCCAGGCGTACCCGGGAGCCCTCCAGAACCGGTCCGGCAAGCTTGAAGCTCATTGATCACCCGTTCAGTGCGGCACGACGTCGTCTGTTCCGGTTCCGTAGCGTTCCAGAGCGGGTGTCTCGTGTCGCCTGAATTCAGGGGCGGTTCCGGTCCGTGGACACCTTCTTGACGCCTCCCTCGTCCCCCTGGCACCGTCCTTGACCATGAGGAACTCCGCCGTTCACCCCAGCGCGCACGTCGCGCTCGTGGAGCGGCGGCATGTCGACCTGTGCCGGCAGTCCAGCGCCATCTGTCGCTGAGCCCGCGGTCCCTTCCTCGATCTCCTCCCCCCTCCCTTAGGTGTCCCTCTCGTGGGCCCCCTCTGCCCTAAGGAACTCCCGCATGCCCGAAATATCCCGTCGTGCCTTCGGTGGTCTCGTCGGTGGCGGTGCCGTCACCGCCGTGAGTGCCGCCGGTGCGGCCCCCGCCGCTGCCGCCCCCGACGAGCGCCCGTTCCAGGCCCGTACCGCCGGACAACCGCACGGCAGGCGCCGCCCCAATTTTCTCGTCATCCTCGGTGACGACCTCGGCTGGGCCGACCTTTCGTCCTACGGCGCCCCGCACATCAAGACGCCCCATCTGGACCGGCTGGCCCGGCAGGGGGTGCGGTTCACCGACGCGTACTCCGGGTCCGCGACCTGCTCGCCGACCCGGTTCAGCCTGTACACGGGGCGGTATCCGGGGCGTACCCCCGGCGGGCTCGCCGAGCCCATCGCCAACCGGACTCAGGGGCTCGATCCCGAACACCCCACCCTCGCCTCCCTGTTGAAGGGCGCCGGGTACGCCACCGCGCTCATCGGGAAATGGCACTGCGGCTGGCTGCCCGACTACAGCCCCACCAAGTCCGGCTGGGACGAGTTCTTCGGGAATCACGGAGGCGTGCTGGAGTACTTCTCCAAGCTCGGCCAGCTCGGCGACCACGACCTCTACGAGGGCGACGCCGAGTACCAGGATCTGCGGTACTACACCGAGGTCCTCACCGAGCGGGCCGTCGAGTACGTCGGGCGGGACCATGGGGACCGGCCCTGGCTGCTCAACCTCAACTTCACCACCCCGCACTGGCCCTGGCTCGCCGAGGGCGACGAGGCGACCGGTGCCGAGATCGCCGCGAAGATCCGGGCCGCCAAGAGCCAGGCCGAGGTCAGCCGGGCCCTCAACCACTACGACGGCGGTTCCGTCGAGAAGTACACGGAGATGGTGCAGAGTCTCGACGCGGCCGTCGGCGAGGTGCTCGCCGCGCTGCGCCGCTCGGGGCAGGAGGAGAACACGGTCGTGTACTTCGCCAGTGACAACGGTGGGGAGCGGTGGTCCTATCTGTGGCCGTTGAGCGGGGAGAAGTTCGTGCTCCAGGAGGGTGGCATCCGGGTGCCGGCGATCGTGCGCTGGCCCGCCGGGATCGACGGGCGTCAGGTCAGCCACGTACCCAACTTCTCCCCCGACTGGACGGCGACCTTCCTTGAGTTGGGCGGCGCGCGGCCCGACCCGGCCTATCCGCTGGACGGCCGCAGCCTCGCCGGGTATCTGCTGCGGGGCGAACAGCCGCCCGAGCGCGACCTGTTCTGGCGGGTGCGGGCCAACCGGGCGCTGCGGCGCGGGGACTGGAAGTACTACCAGGACGCCGCCAAGACCGACCATCTGTACAACCTGGCCGCCGACCAGCGTGAGCAGGCCGATCTCGCGCCGGACCGGCCCGAGTTGCTCGCCGAGCTGAAGGGCGCCTGGGAGACGATCGCCAACAGCCTTCTGCCGTACCCCGGTTAGCCCGGTCGGCCCAGCTAGCCCGGTCAGCCCGGTCCCGGTCCGGTCGGCTAGCCGAGGATGCCCCGCTGGTACGCCGTCGCCACCGCCGCCGCCCGGTCCTTCACGCCCAACTTGCCGTACAGGTGGGTCAGATGGGTCTTCACCGTGGCCTCGCTGATGAACAGGACCCGGGCGATCTCCCGGTTCGAGGTGCCCTTGGCCACCAGGGCCAGCACCTCCCGTTCGCGGGCCGAGAGGGGTTCGTTGCCGGGGGCGCGGACCGCCGAGACCAGGCGGGAGGCCACCGCCGGTGAGAGAACCGTGCGGCCCTGGGCGGCGGCCCGTACCGCTGTGAAGAGTTCGTCCCTCGGGGCGTCCTTGAGGAGGTAGCCGGTCGCGCCCGCCTCGATCGCGGGGAGGGTGTCGGAGTCGGTGTCGTACGTGGTCAGGACGAGGATCTTCGCGCGGGCGCCGGTCCTCGTCAGCTCGGCGATGGCCGCCACGCCGCCCCCGCCCGGCATCCTCAGGTCCATCAGGATCACGTCGAGGTCGAGGGCGGTGGCCCGGGTCAGGGCCTCGACGCCGTTCGACGCCTCGCCCAGGACCGTGAACCCGGGTGCCGACTCGAACATGCCGCGCAGGCCGTCCCGTACGACGGGGTGGTCGTCGACGATGAGGAGGGTGATCGGCGCGTCAGTGGTCATGGGGTACCAACGGTACGCGTGCCGAGACCGCCGTGCCGTGGCCCTGTTCGGACTCCAGGGTGAGGGTGCCCGCGATGCGTTCGGCGCGGGCCCGCATGCCGTCGAGGCCGAAGCCGCCGGTGCCGGTGCGTTCGCGGACGGCGAGCGGGTCGAAGCCGGTGCCGTCGTCGCGGATGTCGAGGATGACCTCGTCGCCCAGGTAGGTGAGGGTGACGCCGACCCTGGTCGGGCGGGCGTGGCGGGCGGCGTTCGACAGGGCCTCCTGGGCGATGCGCAGGAGGGTCGCCGAGAGTTCCGCGTGCAGGGGTTCCGACTGGCCCGTGACCGTGAACTCGGCGCGTACGGCCGTCCGTTCGGCCCATTCGGCGACCGTCTTCTTCAGGGCTTCGGGCAGGCCCGCGTTCTCCAGGGCGACGGGAGCGAGGTTCTGCACGGAGCGGCGGGCCTCGCCGAGGCTGTGCCGGGCCAGGCGGACGGCGCGGTCCACGTGTTCGCGGGCCAGGGCCTGGTCCGGGGTGTTCGTCACCACCTGGAGCTGGGCGATGATCCCGGTCAGGCCCTGGGCGATGGTGTCGTGGATCTCGGCGGCGAGCCGCCTGCGTTCGTCCGCGACGCCCGCCTCCCTTGCCTGGAGCAGGAGTTGGGCGTGCAGGGCGGCGTTCTCGTCGAGGGCCTGCTGCAGGGCGGTGTTGGTGCGTTCGAGTTCGGCGATGGTCTCGGTACGCTCGCGGCTGCGTCGCTCCTCCTGCTCGGTGGCATGGGCGACCACCGCCTGGAGGCCGAAGTTGGCGGCCAGGAGTGCGGCGAACCCGCCCCACTGGGCCGCGCCCCCGAACCACAGCCCGCCGGCCTGCGCGGCGGCCACGGTGACCGCGCTGGCGAACAGCCCGAGCCGCCGCCACCAGCCGGGGATCAGCTCGTCGGCGTCCATGTAGCCGGCGGCGGCGTAGAACGCGAAGAACGGGTTGATCCAGGTGAGCGCGAAGGCGAGCGCCCAGCGCAGGACGTAGTACACCGTCCCGGCCGGGGAGGGGGTCCGGCCGCGGTTCGGCCGGCGGGAGCGGGTGCCGTGCCACCAGAGCTGGAGCACGAGCGCGGCGGCGAACAGGGCCCCGGCGGCCGGCCGCTCGCCGGGGCCGTCCATCAGCACACCGGCGGAGACCACCGCGAGGACGCCGCCGGTGCCGAGCAGTCCGTACGGCGCCCAGATGTGCAGCCGCTCCATGCTCTGGTCGCGATGAGTGTCCGCCGCGGTCATGCCCCCAGTCTGCACCGCCCGTCGGCCGCCCCCGTCCCCGTCCCCGTCCCCGTCCCCTACTCCCACCGGAACCAGCGTGCGGCAGCCGCCGTCAGCAGTACCGTCCAGGCCGTCACCACGCCCAGGTGGCCCCAGCCGGGCCAGTCCCCCGCCGCCGCCCGGTTCAGCGCCTCGGCCGCCGCCCCGAACGGGGTCCAGCCGACGATCCTGGCCAGCAGGTCGGGCATGGTCTGCACCGGCGCCCACACGCCCGCGCAGAACATCGACGGGAAGAACACGGCCGAGCCGATCGCGCCCGCGATCTTCGTCGTCCGGGACAGCGCGGAGATCACCGCGCCGAGCGCGAGGGCGACGAGGACGGCCAGCACGAGGGCCAGCAGGTAGCCGAGGGGCTGCCTTGGCAGTCGTACGCCGAAGGCCAGGCGCCCGACCGCGAGGGCGAGCAGCCCCGATGCCAGGGCCGCCCCGCCGTAGACCAGCATCTGCGCGGAGAGCAGGGCGGCCGGGCGGACCGGGGTGGCGGACATCCGGCGCAGGATGCCGCGCTCGCGGTAGCCGGTGAGGGTCTGCGGCATCGACTGGAGGCCGCCGACGATCAGGCCGAGCAGGACAGCCACCGGGACGTACACGTCGATCGTGCGCAGCCCGCCGAGGTCGGGGTCCGCGTGCCGGAAGGCGGGGATCGAGCCGAGGATCGCCAGGAGGAGGGCCGGGAAGAGCAGGATCCAGAAGAGGGCGCCGGGTTCGCGGCGGAAGAGGCGGACCTCGGACCTCAGTACGGCGGTGTTCAGCACGGAGGCGTTCGGTTTCGGTACGGCCGTGATCGGTTTGGGTACGGCGGTGGTCATGCCGCTTCTCCCTTCGTGAGGTCGAGGAACGCGTCGTCCAGGGTGGCGTCGGTGACGCGGAGCTGGTGGGCGGTGACATGGCTGCGGGCGAGGAGGGTGATGACGGCGTTGACGGTCTCGTCGGTGCCGGCGAGGGTGACGCGGCCGTCCCGGTACTCGACCGAGGCGAGCCCGGGCAGCGCGGTGAGCGCGTCCTCGGGCAGCGGCTCGGAGGGGGTGAAGCTGATCATCGTGGCGCCCGCAGAGCGGCGGATCAGGCCCGCCGGGGTGTCCAGGGCGGCGATCCGGCCCTTGTCGATCACGGCGATCCGGTCGCACAGCCGCTGCGCCTCCTCCATGAAGTGCGTGACCAGGAGGACGGTCACCCCGCTCGCCCGTACGTCCTCGATGAGCTGCCAGGTGTCGCGGCGGGCGCGGGGATCGAGGCCCGTGGTCAGTTCGTCGAGGACAACGATCCGGGGGTTGCCGATGAGCGCGAGCGCGATGAACAGGCGCTGTTTCTGGCCGCCGGAGAGCTTGCCGAACCTGGCGGAGAGCCGGTCGGTCAGGCCGAGGCGTTCGGCCAGCGGGCGCCAGTCGGCCGGGCGCGGGTAGAAGGCGGCGTACAGCTCCAGGGCCTCGCGGACGGTCAGTTTCGGCTGCAGTTCGCTCTCCTGGAGCTGGGCTCCCAGGACCCGGCTGGTGGCCTCGTGGTCGGTGACGGGGTCGAGGCCGGTGACCCGGACCCGGCCCGCGTCGGGTGTCCGCAGGCCCTCGACGCATTCGACGGTGGTGGTCTTGCCGGCGCCGTTCGGGCCGAGGATGCCGAAGATCTCGCCCTCCTCGACGGCGAAGGAGACACCGTCGACGGCCGGCCGGCCCCCGTAGGACTTGCGCAGTTCGCTCACTTCGATGACGGACATGTCTCTCAGGGTCGCGGGAGGGGCGCGGGCGGGACATCGGCCGACGCGCTCGAACCGGCATCAACCGATCGGCTGATGCGACGGTACGACCTCACTGACGCGCAGGTCGTAGGACCTCCGGCCGAGCCCATCCCGACCGAAATTTGGTAGGCACTGTCAGTGGTGGTCCGTAGGCTCGCCCTGATGTCCACGACACGTGCAATCACCAAGGAACCCGAGACCGCGAACGGCGACGGCAACGGCCGAGGTCACTCCGCCGTACACACTCTGCTGCGCCTGTGGCCCTACGTACGGTCGGTGCGCGTACGGCTGTTCGGCGCGGCGCTCGTCGCCGTGCTGGCGTCGTGCATGGGGCTGGTGATTCCGCTCGTCCTGAAGTGGATGGTGGACGGGCCGATCGCCGACGGCGACTCCCGGGGCGTGTGGCTCGGGGCGCTGTGGCTGCTGCTGCTCGGGCTCGGCGAGGCACTGCTGTTCGGGCTGCGGCGGTGGCTGGTGGCCCGGCCGCTGGCCGGGGTCGAGGCGGCGATGCGGGCGGATCTGTACCGGCGGCTGCAGCGGCTGCCGGTCGCCTTCCACGACCGGTGGCCGTCCGGACAGCTGCTCTCCCGGGCGACCTCGGACCTGATGCTGCTGCGTATGTTCCTGGCCTTCCCGCTGACGTTCCTGCTGGTCAACGCGGTGACGATCCTGATCGGCGTGATCATCATGCTGGTCCAGGACTGGTCGCTCGGGCTGGTCATCCTGGGGCCCGCGGTCCCCGTGCTGATCGTGTGCATCGTCTTCGAACGGCGTTACCACCTGGTGGCCAGGCGGGCCCAGGACCAGGTGGGTGATCTGACGACGGTCGTCGAGGAGAGCGTGCTCGGCATCCGCATCATCAAGGGGTTCGGCCGGCACCGGAGCCAGGCACGGGCCTTCCACGAGCTGGCGCGGACCCTGCGCGGGACGGAACTGCACAAGGCCCGGCTGCTGTCGTCGATCTGGGCGGTGATCGTCACCCTGCCGGAGCTGGCGATCGGGGCGGCGCTGATCCTGGGCACCGTGCAGGTGGCCGACGGCGACCTGTCGGCGGGCACCCTGGTCGCCTTCCTGTCGACGGCCCTCGCCCTGCGCTGGCCCGTCGACTCCATCGGCTTCCTCCTGGCAATGAGCCAGGACGCGGCGACGGCCACGGAGCGGTACTTCGAGGTAATGGACGAGCCGCCGGAGGGCACCCTTGAGGGGGTCCTCGAAGGGGCGCGGGGAACTGCGCGCCCAGCCCCCACCGGACCCGCGGCCGAAGTCGACCGCGGCCTCCGGTTCCACAACGTCACCTTCCGCTACCCAGACGCCCCAACCGACTCCCCACCCGTCCTCGCCCACGTCGACCTCCACATCCGCCCCGGCGAGTCCATGGCCCTCGTCGGCACCACCGGCAGCGGCAAGACGACACTCACCGCACTCATCCCCCGGCTGCACGAGGTGACCTCCGGGCACATCACCCTCGACGGCCACGACATCTCCGCCCTCCCCAGAGAACAGCTGCGCTCCCTCGTCGCCGTCGCCTTCGAGGAACCCACCCTCTTCTCCGCGACCGTCGGCGAGAACGTCCTCATGGGGGCCGGGGACGACGCGGGCGACGCCGAGCTGCGGCGCGCGCTCTCCGTCGCCCAGGCCGATTTCACGCACTCGCTGCCGCACGGCACCGACACCCAGGTCGGCGAGCAGGGCCTCAGCCTGTCCGGCGGCCAGCGGCAGCGGCTCGCGCTGGCCCGCGCGGTCGTCGGCAAGCCCAGGTTCCTCGTCCTCGACGACCCGCTGTCCGCGCTGGACGTGCACACCGAGGCCGCCGTCGAGGCCGCGCTGCGCCGGGTGCTGGCCGACACCACCGCCCTGATCGTGGCGCACCGCCCGTCCACGGTCCTGCTCGCCGACCGGGTCGCCCTGCTCTCCGGCGGCCGGATCACCGCCGTGGGCACGCATCACGAACTCCTGCGGACGAACACCGAGTACGCCTGGCTGATGGCCGGCGCGGAAGAGGAAACGGCCCTGGACGCCACCGCGCGGGCCCCCGGCGACGAAGACGACGACACCAACGGCGCCGCGGAATCCGGCACCCACACCGGCACGGACGGCGACGCCGACAGCGGCACGCAGCGCGGCACCGGCGCCCTCACGGACGACGGCAGGCACGGCCACGCCGACGCCCGCACGGACACCGGTGCCGGCACCGGCACCGGCACCGGCACCGGCACCGGCACCAGTAACGGCAGCAACAGCACCAGCACCGACAGTTTCGAGGAGGCCGCCCGATGACGGCGCCCACGACCACCGCGCCGACTCCCGACGACGAGCAGCCCGCTCTCGCCACCACCTCCCTCCCCGCCCCCGCCCGCGCCCCCGAGGACACCGACGACCCCTTCGGCCAGGACGCCCTGCCCACCCCCAAGGGCGCCACCGCCGGCCTGCTGCGCTCCCTCCTCGCGCCCATGAAGGGCCGGGTCGCCCTCACCGTCGTGCTCCTGCTGCTCCAGCAGGCGGCCGTCCAGGCGGGCCCGCTGCTCGTCGCGTACGCGATCGACCGTGCCGTACCGGCCTTCCGCGACCACGACAACGGCCCGCTCGTCGCCGTCGGGCTCGGCTATCTGTTCTGCGCGCTGGCCTCGGGCGGGCTGCAGTACTGGTTCGTCTCATCCGCCGCCCGGGTCAGCCAGGACGCGCTGCTCGATCTGCGCGGGCGGATCTTCCGGCACGCGCAGGCGCTCAGCCTGGACTTCCACGAGCGCTACACCTCGGGCCGGCTGATCTCCCGTTCCACCGCGGACGTCGAGTCGCTGCGCGAGCTGCTCAACGACGGGCTGCAGGAACTCGCCACCGTCGCCCTGTCGTTCGCGTACATCTCGGCGACGCTGCTCTGGCTGGACCTCGGCATCGGCGGGGTCGCCGTCGCCTCCCTGGTCCCGCTCTACCTCCTCATCCGGTCCTACCGCCGCCGGGCCGGCCGGGTGTACGCGCTGCGGTCCACCGCGATCGCCGCCGTCATCGTCAAGTTCGTCGAGACGATGAACGGCATCCGCCCGGTGCGCGCGTTCCGCCGCGAGGCCGCCAACGACGCGGAGTTCGAGGCCCTCAACCGGCATCACGAGCGCAAGAACGGCGACGCGATCCTGGAGATGGCCCGTTACGTCGTCGGCTCCCGGGTCGTCGCCAACACCGCGGTCGCCGCGATGGTGCTGTGGGGCGCCCACCGGGTCGCCGCCGACTCCCTCGAACTGGGCGTGCTGGCCGCCGCCGTGCTGTATCTGCGCCGCCTGTACGACCCGATCGACCGGCTCGGCATGTTCCTCAACTCGTACCAGTCGGCGACCGCGTCCCTGGAGAAGATCTCCGGCCTGCTCGCCCAGACCCCGTCCGTCCAGGAGCCGTCGGCGCCCCGGGAGTTGCCGGTGCGGGAGTCCGAACACCCGGGCCGCGAGGTCGTGTTCGACGGCGTCCGGTTCGCGTACCGCACCGGCGGCGAGGTGCTGCCCCGCTTCGACCTCGCCCTCCCGGCCGGCCAGACCGTCGCGGTCGTCGGCTCGACCGGCGCGGGCAAGTCCACGCTGGCCAAGCTGCTCGCCCGCTTCTACGACCCCACCGAGGGCCGCATCCTCCTCGACGGCGTCGATCTGCGCGACCTCGCCAACTCCGAACTGCGGCGCGGGGTCGTGATGGTGACGCAGGAGGCGTTCCTGTTCTCAGGGAGCGTCGCCGACAACATCGCCATCGGCCGCCCGGACGCCGGGCGCGAGGAGATCGAGCGGGCCGCGAAGGCGATCGGCGCGCACGATTTCATCAGCGCGCTGCCCGAGGGCTACGACACGGACGTACGTAAACGAGGTGGCCGCATTTCCGCCGGGCAGCGCCAACTGGTCGCGTTCGCGCGGGCGTTGCTCGCCGATCCGGCGGTGCTGATCCTCGACGAGGCGACCAGCTCGCTGGACATCCCGGGTGAACGGGCCGTGCAGCGCGCGATGTCGACGGTGCTGAACGGGCGTACGGCGGTGGTGATCGCGCACCGGCTGTCGACCGTGGAGATCGCCGACCGTGTGCTGGTGATGGAGCACGGCCGGGTCGTCGAGGACGGCCCGCCGGCCGAACTCGTCGCCGGTACGGGCCGGTTCGCCCAGCTGCACCGGGCCTGGCGGGAGAGCCTGGTCTGAGTCCGCGCACGACAGGACCGGAACGCGACGCGAACAGGACGCTACGGGAACAGGACGCGACGGGGGACGAGAGGGAAATGATCGACGCGTACGAGGACCCCGGCACGCCCGATTCGCGCGGCCCCGCCCGCTATCTGCTGTGGCTGGTGCGGCAGCAGTGGCGGCGGTGCGCGCTCGGGGCGTTGCTGGGCAGCAGCTGGACGACGCTGATGGCGCTGACGCCGTATCTGCTGTCCCGGGCCGTCGACGACGGTCTCGAACCGGGCGACCAGGCGGTGCTGGCGGGCTGGGCGGTGGCGATCCTCGCCGTCGGGACGTTCAGCGCGTGGCTGAGCATCATGCGGCACCGGACGATGACCCGGGTCCGGATGGACGCCAACTTCCGTACGGTCAAGGTGGTGATCGGACAGGCGGTGCGGCTGGGGGCGGCGCTGCCCCGGCAGGTCACGGCCGGGGAGGTCGTCACGATCGGGGTCGGCGACGTGTCGACGATCGCCCAGTCGCTGACGTTCGTCGGTCCCGGCGTCGGCGCGATCGTCTCCTACGGCGTGGTCGCCTGGCTGCTGCTGTCGGTGTCGCCGACGCTGGCCGCCGTGATCCTGCTCGGGGTGCCGGTCGTCGCCGTGCTCATCGGACCACTGCTGGGCAGGCTCCAGTCGGTCGAGGCGCCGTACCGGGAGCGCCAGGGCGTCCTGACCGCCCGGATCGGCGATCTCTCGGGCGGGCTGCGGGTCCTCAACGGTCTCGGCGGCAAAGGGCTGTTCGCCGACGCGTTCCGCAGTGACTCGCGCCGGCTGCAGGAACAGGGGTACCGGGTCGGGGCGGTGAGCAGCTGGATCCAGGCGCTCGGGGTCGGGCTGCCGACCCTGTTCCTGGCCCTGGTGACCTGGCTGGCGGCCCGGCTGGCGGCCCAAGGGGACATCTCCGTGGGCGAGTTGGTGTCGGTGTACGGCTATGTCGCCGTACTGATCGTGCCGGTGGCCTTCTTCATCGAGTGCGGTTTCCAGATCAGCCGCGCGCTGGTGGCCGCACGGCGGGTCGTACGGTTCCTGGCGCTGGAGCCGGACGCCGACAGCGGCGTACTGGACGCGCCCGCGGCACCCGCCCCGCTGCACGACCCGGAGTCCGGCGTGACCGTCGTACCGGGCCGGCTGACCGCGCTGGCCGGTGCCCGCCCTGCCGACGCCGTCGCCGTCGTCGACCGGCTCGGCCGGTTCGCGCCGTCGGCGGCGACCTGGGGCGGCGTACGGCTCGACGAGATCGCCCTGGGGCAGGTGCGGGCCCGCATCCTGGTCGCCGACAACGAGGCCGACCTGTTCGCCGGGACCCTGCGCGAACTGGTCTCCGGGCGTGGGGAGTCGAGCGAGGCGGCGATCGCGCGGGCGGTGCGCGCGGCCGTCGCCGAGGACATCGTCCTGGGCCTGCCTGACGGGCTGGACTCGGCGGTCGACGCCCAGGGCCGCAACCTCTCCGGCGGCCAACGCCAGCGGGTACGCCTGGTGCGGGCCCTGCTCGCCGACCCCGAGGTGCTGCTCGCGGTGGAGCCGACGTCGGCCCTGGACGCCCACACGGAGGCCGCGGTGGCGGACCGCCTGCGCACGGAACGCGCGGACCGCACCACGGTCGTGGCCGCCACCTCCCCGCTGCTGCTGGACCGCGCGGACACCGTGTACTACCTGGTCGACGGCAAGACGGCGGCCGTCGGCAACCACCAGCGGCTGCTCGCGGAGGAACCGGGCTACCGGTCCCTGGTGGCCCGCGACACGGACGACGACCCCGACGACAACCCCGATGACGACCTCGGCGACAACTTCGACGAAGACCCCGGCCGACAGACTGGCGAGCAGACCGGCGACGAGGCCCACGAAGGGGCCGACGAAGGGGCCGACGAAGATGTCGACGGGCAGGATCTGGCGGACGGACCTGGCCTGGAGAACATCGGGGAGCCGGTCAGGTGACCCCTCGCCTCCCCGTCGCCGCCACGCCCGACACCCGGCGCCGCCGCCGACCGGCCCCGGCCGCCACCCGTCCCGGCCCCCTCGCACCCCGCCCACCCGCACGGAACACCGGCGGCCCCCGAACCGGCCCCGGAACCGCCCCCCGAACAGGCATCCGCACCGGCATGCGCACCGGCACCCACACCGCGAACACCCGCGGCCGACAGCCGACGAGCGGCAAGGAGACCGTCCGATGAGTGCCCAACTCCCCGTCGCCGGCGCGGCCGACGTCCGCCGGGCCGCCGTCCGGCTCGTCCGTGCCGACGCGCCCGCCTTCGCCGCGCTCCTGCTGCTGAACTCCCTCGCCGCCGGTGCCGGGCTCGTCGCGCCCTGGCTGCTCGGGCGGATCATCGACGAGGTGCGGGCGGGGGCCGGGGTCCCGGTCGTGGACCGGCTCGGAGCCGTCATCGTCGTCTGCGCGGTGGCGCAGTTGCTGCTGGCGCGGTGGGCGCGGTACGTGGGGTACCGATTCGGGGAGCGGACGCTCGCGCGGGTGCGGGAGGAGTTCGTGGACCGGGCGCTCGCCCTGCCCGCGTCCGTCGTGGAGCGTGCCGGGACCGGGGATCTGACGGCCCGGGGGACGGCGGACGTCAGCACCGTCGGCACGACCCTGCGCGATGCCGGGCCCGAGCTGCTCGTCGCCTCGGTGCAGTGTCTGTTCATCGCCGGGGCGGTGTTCGCGCTCGACCCGCTGCTCGGGCTCGCCTCGCTGCTCGCGCAGTCCGGTATCTGGTTCGCGCTGCGCTGGTATCTGCGCCGGGCCCGCGACGCGTACCTCGCCGAGGGCGCCGCCAACTCCGAGGTCGCGGAGATCCTCGCGGCGACCGCCTCGGGCACGCGCACGGTCGAGGCGTTCGGACTGGCCGGGCGGCGGGTGGCCGTGAGCCGCGACGCCCTCGACCACTCCCGGCGCCGACGGCTGCACACGCTGTACCTGCGGACCGTGTTCTTCCCGCCCGTCGAGGTGTCGTACGTCCTTCCCGTGGTCGCCGTGCTCATGGTCGGCGGTGTTCTGCACGGGCACGGGGCGGTCAGTCTGGGGGCCGTCGTGGCGGCTGCCCTCTATCTGCGGCAACTGGAGGCGCCCCTCGACGAGGTGCTGACCTGGATGGAGCAACTGCAGTCCAGCAGCGCCTCGTTCGCCCGGGTGGAGGGGCTCGGGCAGGCGCCGAGAGGGGCGGCGGAGGCTTCGCCGGTGCCCGTCGGCGACCGGATCGACGTGGTCGGGGTGCGGTACGCGTACGACCGCGGGGGCGAGGTGCTGCGCGGGGTCGATCTGACCGTGCGGCCGGGGGAACGGCTCGCGGTGGTGGGCCCCTCGGGCGCGGGCAAGACGACGCTGTGCCGGCTGCTCGCGGGGATCGACGAGCCGCGTTCGGGCTCGGTGACCGTGGGCGGCGTACCGATCGCCTCGCTCGGGCCCGAGGAGCTGCGCCGGCAGGTCGTGCTCGTCACACAGGAGCACCATGTCTTCCTCGGCACGGTCAGGGACAACCTCCTGATCGCCGAACCCGCCGCCACGGACGCCGAGTTGTGGGCCGCGCTGGCCGCCGTCGGCGCCGCCGACTGGGTACGCGAGCTGCCGGCCGGGCTTGACACCGGGCTCGGCCCCGACGGGGAGGCGACCGACGGTTCGCGGGCCCAGCAACTGGCCCTGGCCCGCGTGGTGCTGGCCGACCCGCACACGCTGATCCTGGACGAGGCGACGGCGCTGCTCGATCCGACGACCGCGCGTCACACCGAGCGCGCGCTGGCCGCCGTACTGGAAGGGCGCACGGTGATCGCCATCGCGCACCGGCTGCACACCGCGCACGACGCGGACCGGGTGGCCGTGATGGAGGAGGGGCTGCTCACCGAACTCGGCACGCACGAGGGCCTGGTGGCGGCGGACGGGGCGTACGCGGCACTGTGGCGGTCGTGGCACGGCGAGCGGCGCCCCGCGCCCTCGAAGGACGAACGCCCCTGACAGCCGAGCACCCCTACCGGGTGAATAGTCCGTATAGCGAACATGACCATCCGGGCAACGGACTGTTTCCAGCCAACTTATTGACGCGCTCCTGACAGCATATGCGCTCGCCTGGCACTCTTCCCACGGCACCTTCACAGCGGCTCCACAGCAACACCGCTGTGTTCTTCGCCACGTATCCGCACGCACCTGTTCTGCCCCGGACGGACGACCACCGTCCGGTCCCCCCTGGCCGCTCGACCAGTGGCCACGCAGAAGGAGTCAGTGTTGAGACGCCAGTCCCACAGACGCACCCCCCACGTCACCACCCAGCGACGGGTCGCCACCGGCGCCCTCGTCGCCGTAGCAGCCCTACTGGCAGCGGCCGTTCAGTCCGGCGCGGCCACCGCGGCACCGGAGAAGGCACCGTCGGCCGCGGGCAAGGTCATACCGGGCGCGGAGTCCGTCAAGCTCTCCCCCGCCCAGCGCGCCGCGCTGCTCGCCGAGGCCAACGCCACCAAGGCGGAGACCGCCAAGGGGCTCGGCCTGGGCGCCAAGGAGAAGCTCGTCGTCCGTGACGTCCTCAAGGACGGCGACGGCACCGTGCACACGCGGTACGAGCGCACGTACGACGGACTCCCCGTCCTCGGCGGCGACCTGGTCGTCGCGAGCGACAAGTCCGGTGCCACGGAGGGCGTCGTGAAGGCGTCCCGGGCCACCATCAAGGTCGCCTCCCTCACGCCGAAGGTCGCCGCCGCCAAGGCCGAGACCCAGGCGCTGGGCGCGGCGAAGGCCGAGGAGGCCAAGAGCCCCGACATCAACAAGGCGCCGCGCAAGGTGATCTGGGCGGCGAGCGGCACTCCCGTGCTCGCCTACGAAACGGTCGTCGGCGGCTTCCAGCACGACGGCACCCCGCAGGAGCTGCACGTCATCACGGACGCCACCTCGGGCGCGAAGCTGTTCGAGTGGGAGGCGATCGAGACCGGCACCGGCAACACGGTGTACTCCGGCACGGTCGAACTCGGCTCCACGCAGTCCGGGTCGACGTACAACCTGACGGACGCCGCGCGCGGCAGCCACAAGACGTACAACCTGAACCGCGGCACCTCCGGCACCGGCACCCTCTTCTCCGGCCCGGACGACATCTGGGGCAACGGCCTCGCGTCCAACCTGGAGTCGGCCGGCGCCGACGCCGCGTACGGCGCGGCGCTGACCTGGGACTACTACAAGAACGTGCACGGGCGTTCCGGCATCCGCGGCGACGGTGTCGGCGCGTACTCGCGCGTCCACTACGGCAACAACTACGTCAACGCCTTCTGGCAGGACGCCTGCTTCTGCATGACGTACGGCGACGGCTCGGGCAACGCCAACCCGCTGACGTCGATCGACGTGGCCGCGCACGAGATGACGCACGGCCTCACCGCCAACACGGCCGGCCTCAACTACAGCGGTGAGTCGGGCGGGCTGAACGAGGCGACCTCGGACATCTTCGGCTCGACGGTCGAGTTCTACGCCAACAACTCCTCCGACGTCGGTGACTACCTCATCGGCGAGGAGATCAACATCAACGGCAATGGCACGCCGTTGCGTTACATGGACAAGCCGAGCAAGGACGGTTCGTCCAAGGACAGTTGGTACTCGGGCATCGGGTCGATCGACGTGCACTACTCGTCGGGCCCGGCGAACCACTTCTTCTACCTCCTCTCCGAGGGCAGCGGCACCAAGACCATCAACGGTGTCACCTACAACTCGGCGACCTCGGACGGGCTCCCGGTGACCGGCATCGGCCGGGACAAGGCGGAGAAGATCTGGTTCCGCGCGCTCACCACGAAGTTCACCTCGACCACCAACTACGCGGCGGCCCGCACCGGGACCCTCGCGGCGACAGGTGAGCTGTACGGCACGACGAGCGCCGAGTACACGGCCGTGCAGAACGCGTGGGCGGGCATCGCGGTCGGCGCGCGACCCGGCGGCGGAGGCGGCGGAACGGTGTTCGAGAACACCGCCGACGTATCGATTCCGGACAACGGGGCTGCGGTCACGTCGTCGATCACCGTCTCCGGGCGGACGGGCAACGCGCCGGCAAGCCTCCCGGTGGCGGTCGACATCGTCCACACCTACATCGGCGACCTTCAGGTGCAGCTCGTCGCGCCCGACGGCACGGCGTACACGCTGAAGGCGTACAGCACCGGCGGCAGCACGGACAACATCAACACCACGTACACGGTGAACGCCTCCTCCGAGGTCGCCAACGGCATCTGGCAGTTGAGGGTCCAGGACAACGCGGCCCAGGACACCGGCCGGATCAACGGCTGGAGTCTCACGTTCCCGACGGCCTGAACACACCGCCCGTAAGGGCCCGTTCGAGCACCGTTCAGGACGCGTAAGCGGCAGGGCGCCGCCCCGGTGGATCAACTCACCGGGGCGGCGCCTCCTTTACGGCCCCTGTACTGCGCTTTTGTTGTCAGCGTGCCTGATCTTTGTCGTCGCTTTACCAAGATCGCACCGTGTTACATGCACGAAACGTTCACCGGACAGTCGACTTTCGGCCAACATCACTTGGGGGTCCTGACATGTACGCGCCCTCAATGTCACTCTTCCACCGCACGCCGCAGCAACAGCGCTCCAACTTCACAACGACCTCCGGACGATCACCCCAAGACCGTCCGGATCCCCCACAAAGGAGTTCGCGTGACCCCCCTCTACGCGCGTCACAAGCGCACCACGCTCGCCATCGCCACCGCCGTCGCGGCGGGAGCCCTCATCACCACCGGTCTGACCACCGGCGCCTCGGCGGACAGCGAGCCGGCCGGCGGCAGGGCGAAGGCCGCGGCCGTCCCGGTGACGCTCACCCCGGCCGCGCGCACCGCCCTCATCAAGGAGGCCGCCGCCGAAGCCCCGGCGACCGCCGACGAGATAGGCCTCGGCGCCAAGGAGAAGCTCGTCGTCCGTGACGTCGTCAAGGACGCCGACGGCACCCTGCACACCCGCTACGAGCGCACCTACGGGGGCCTGCCGGTCCTCGGCGGCGACCTCGTCGTGCACGAGAGCCCGGCCGGCGAGACCGAGGGCGTGACGAAGGCCCAGAAGGCCGCGATCAACGTCACCGACCTCACCCCCGAGGTCACCACGACGGCCGTCGAGAAGCAGGCCGTCACGCTCGCCAAGAAGGCCGGCTCCACCGAGTCGAAGGCGTCCAGCGCCCCCCGCAAGGTGATCTGGGCCGCCTCGGGCACCCCGACCCTCGCCTACGAGACCGTCGTCGGCGGCCTCCAGGAGGACGGCACCCCGAACGAGCTGCACGTCATCACCGACGCGGCCACCGGCGCCAAGCTGTACGAGTACCAGGGCATCGAGACCGGCACCGGCAAGAGCCTGTACTCCGGCACCGTCGCCCTGAGCACGACCCTGTCGGGCTCGACGTACCAGCTGACCGACGGCACCCGCGGCGGCCACAAGACGTACAACAAGGCGCACGCCACCAGCTCCTCGGCGGGCACCCTGTTCACGGACGCCGACGACACCTGGGGCACCGGCGCGGCGTCCAGCTCGACGACCGACCAGACCGCGGCCGTCGACGCCGCGTACGGCGCGCAGAAGACGTGGGACTTCTACAAGGACACGTTCGGCCGCTCCGGCATCAAGAACAACGGTGTCGCCGCGTACTCCCGCGTCCACTACGGCAACGCGTACGTCAACGCCTTCTGGGACGACAGCTGCTTCTGCATGACGTACGGCGACGGCGAGGGCAACGTCAACCCGCTGACCTCGCTGGACGTGGCCGGTCACGAGATGACCCACGGCGTCACCGCCAACACCGCGGGCCTCAACTACAGCGGTGAGTCGGGCGGGCTGAACGAGGCGACCTCCGACATCTTCGGTACGGCCGTCGAGTTCTACGCGGCCAACTCCTCCGACGTCGGCGACTACCTCATCGGCGAGAAGATCGACATCAACGGCGACGGCACGCCGCTGCGTTACATGGACCAGCCGAGCAAGGACGGCGGCTCCGCCAACTACTGGTCGTCCACGGTGAAGAACCTCGACGTGCACTACTCGTCGGGTCCGGCGAACCACTTCTTCTACCTCCTCTCCGAGGGCAGCGGCTCGAAGACGATCAACGGGGTGAGCTACAACTCCCCGACGTACAACAGCTCCACGCTCACGGGCATCGGCCGCGCCAAGGCCGTACAGATCTGGTACAAGGCGCTGACCACGTACATGACGTCGACGACCAACTACAAGGGCGCCCGCACGGCGACCCTGTCGGCGGCCTCGGCCCTGTACGGCGCGAGCAGCACGGAGTACGCGGCCGTGAACGCGGCCTGGGCGGCGGTCAACGTCACGGCGTGACACCGCAGTTGGTGAAGAACGGCTGAGGTGTAGGTGAGCGGCGGGGCGGTACCCGGAACGAAGGCATTTCCGGGTACCGCCCCCTCGTGCGTCCGTGGGCACCCCCGCCGCGGGGTGACCGGCACCCCCCGCCCTACCCTTGGGTCCCATGTCCTTCACGTACGCGGAGGTCGGCGCGACCCGCGAACGCGGCTTCCGTTGTCCGCCCGGCTTCCACCACCTGCATGTACGCACCCGCATAGGCGAGGGCGAGGCGGTCTTCCGGCGCGCGGCCGAGGCCGTGCTCACCTGGGAGATGCACCGCGCGATGGGCGTGGGCATCGACGCGAACGCCGAACGCGCGGCCCCGGACGTCGATGTCACGGTCTCCCTGGCCGGGATCGTCAAGGCGCCCTGCCGGATCGTCTGGACGGTGGACGAACACCGGAGCGCGGGCTGGGCGTACGGCACGCTGGCCGGTCATCCGGAGTGCGGCGAGGAGGCGTTCCTCGTGGACCGCACCGGCGACGGCACGGTGTGGCTGACGGTCAGCGCGTTCAGCCGCGGCGCCAAGTGGTACGCCAGGGCGGCCGGACCCGCGGCCAGGGGCCTGCAGCACGCGTACGCCCGGCGGTGCGGGGTGGTCCTGCGGCGGCTGTGCGGGGAGTACGGCGAGGACTGAGCGCCGCGTATGTCCGAGTGGGCGGGGTTGCGCGAATTCCTGGCCGGGAAACCGGTCCAACTCCCCTTTTCGCACAGGCGTGCTGCGCTAATCTCGCGGTCACACGTGACACGCGAGAGACCAGGGCCCTCATGCCACCCCAGCACCGCAGCCGCAACGAAGCCATGGCCTATGCGGCGGCCGGTATGGAACCGCCTCCGGTGGTGCCGCTCCGCAGGAACGACCCCCGGCAGGCGGGCCCTTACCGGCTGGAGGCGCTGCTCGGCAGCGGTGGCATGGGCCGGGTCTTTCTGGGCCGCGACACCGTCGGCGGGACCGGCCTGGCCGCCGTCAAGGTGGTCCGGCCCGAGTACGCGGACGACCCGATGTTCCGCAAGCGCTTCGAGCGCGAGATCGGCGCCCTGGACCGGATCCAAGGGGCGCACATCGTACGGCTGTTGGGCAGCGGCGCCGACGACGACCTGGTGTGGGTCGCCACCGAGTACATACCCGGGCCGACGCTCGCCGAGGTCGTCGCCGCGCGCGGCCCGATCGACCCGGCGGCGGCCTGGCGGCTGCTGGCCGAC
Source organism: Streptomyces geranii (assembly GCF_002954775.1). Taxonomy (GTDB): domain Bacteria; phylum Actinomycetota; class Actinomycetes; order Streptomycetales; family Streptomycetaceae; genus Streptomyces; species Streptomyces geranii. The sequence goes on along the minus strand of NZ_PJME01000009.1, from coordinate 7,541 downwards.
GTGGGACGCGCGATCGAGGCCATCTGGCAGGCGGGGCTGGTCCATCGCGACCTCAAGCCGTCCAACGTGATCCTGGGTGCGGACGGCGCGCGCGTCATCGACTTCGGCGTCGTCCAGGCCCCCGAGGGCACCGCGATCACCGCCACGGGCCAGAACGTCGGGACGCCCGCCTACATGTCCCCGGAGCAGGCGAGGGGCCGCGAGGTGACCGCCGCCTCGGACGTGTTCTCGCTGGCCTCCACCCTGACGTACGCCGTCACGGGCCAGGCGCCGTTCGGCGAGGGCACCGGCGTGGACGTGCTGTTCGGGGTGGCCTTCGAGCCGCCCCGGGACGAGGTGCTGGACCGGGTGGCGGCCGTGGACGCGGAGCTGGCCGCGTTCATCCGGACCTGCCTGGACAAGGACCCCGAGCGGCGCCCGGCCCCGGAGACGGTGTTCAGGACGGCCATCGGCCACCAGCTGTCAGGACCGTCGACACCGTCCGCACCGCCGCGCGAACACCGCCCGAAGCCCCTGCCCGCCCAGGCACAGCCACAGGCGCCCGCACCGACCCCGGCACCGGCACCCGGCACTTCGGCCGTGTCCGCCCCGCCCGTACGACGGGAGAGACGCGGCTCGCGCGGGAGGGCGACGGTGCTCGCGGTCGCGGCGGCGGTCGTGCTGACCGCCGGGGGCATCTCCCTGGCGCTGCTCGGCCAGGACGACGGCAGCACCTCGGCCGCCACCGGCACCGACGCCGACCCGAACACGACGGCCACCCCGGAGCTGATGCCACCGCCGTCCGCGACGGGGAACCCGAGCACCGCCGCGTCGGCCACCCCGCGCAGCTCGCCCGCGCCGACCCCGTCGAGGACAAAGGAGCAGGCGGCGCAGCAGGACCCGGACCAGCCGTCCGAGCAGAACTCCGGTGCGCTGGACCTCCGTTCCTCCGCGTGCGCGGCGGAGCTGGTGTCGGGCGCGTCCGGCGACTGCGTCGAGGCCCTGCAGCGGCTCCTCGGCAACCACGGTCTGGACGTGACGATCGACGGACAGCTCGGCCAGGAAACAGTCGCCGCCGTACAAGCTTTCCAGGCGGCGGCCGGCACCCCCGCCGACGGCAGGGTCGGCCCCGAGACGAAGAAACTCCTCTACGGCACGGCACTCGCCCCGACCCGCTCCGGCGCCCTGACCGTCACCGAGAACCTCAACGCCCGCTGCCTGGACGGCCGCAGCGGCCAGACGGTCGGGGTGTGGACGTGCGCGGGCACGTCCACCCAGAAGTGGGCCCTGTACCGGGTGCCGGGCCAGGCGTCCACGTACCTGGTCGTCAACCGGGGCAGCCACCGCTGCCTGGAGGCAGACGCGGCCACCCGTTTCGAGAACGGCCAGAAGATCCACGTCAGGGCCTGCGACGGCCTGGGCGCCCAGCAGTGGCGGCTGGGCGACGCGGGCGAGTACGCGGGCCAGAACCTGGTCAGTGTCCCGAACGGCTTCTGCCTGGACGCGGAGGCCGCGACGTCCGAGCAGGAGGGCCGGAACGTACAGGGCTGGGCCTGCGCGGGCAACGGCAACCAGGCCTGGAGCTGGTCCTGACACGCTGACACACTGTCAGGACCAGCTGGCAGTACGGGAGTTACCGCGAAAGCCTCGCGATCATCACGGCGAGAGTCTCGCGGTAACTGCGACCGCCCCGCGGCTACCGCATGAGCACCCCCGCCCCCTCCCCCAACTCCTCCGAAGGCACCGCCACCAGCCCCATCTCCGCGCTGGACGCCAGCAGTCGGTGCGCGGGCAGGATCCGTACGGTGTAGCCGTAGGGCCCGGTCCGGTGCAGGGACAGGGGGCCCTCGTACAGCCAGTTTCCTTCCGCGTCGGGCCCGCCGACCGCCTTCAGCGGCACGGTCGTCGCGTCCGTGATGCTGTCCTCCGAGTCGACGCGCCCGGAGACCGCCTGCACCTCGACGTCGTCCGGGCCGAGTTCACCGAGTCCCACCCGCACCCGGAGCGAGAGCGTGCTGCCCAATTCGGCCGTCAGGGAGGGGGCCGAGGTCTCCACGTGGTCGACGGTCACCGTGTGCCAGGCGTGCCGGACCCGGGACTTCCAGGACGCCAACTCCCTTGCCGTGTCCGGGTTCATGACGCGATGGGCGCGCGCGGCGGGGGCGTACAGGCGCTCCACGTACTCCCGCACCATGCGGCCCGCCAGCACCTTCGGGCCGAGGTGGGTGAGGGTCTCGCGGACCATCTCGATCCAGCGGTCGGGCAGGCCCGTCCGGCCCTGTTCGTAGAAGCGCGGGGTGACGCGCTGCTCCAGCAGGTCGTACAGGGCGGCGGCCTCCACGTCGTCGCGGTGGTCGGGGTCGGTGCCCACGCCGTCCGCCGTGGGGATGGCCCAGCCGAAGTCGGGCCGGAACCATTCGTCCCACCAGCCGTCCAGCACCGAGAGGTTGAGACAGCCGTTGAGGGCCGCCTTCATCCCGCTGGTCCCGCACGCCTCCAGCGGGCGCAGGGGGTTGTTCAGCCAGACGTCGCAGCCCGGGTAGAGCTTCTGCGCCATCGCCATGCCGTAGTCCGGGAGGAAGACGATGCGATGCCGCACGCGCGGGTCGTCCGCGAAGCGCACCAGCTCCTGGATCAGCCGCTTGCCCCCGTCGTCCGCCGGGTGCGCCTTGCCCGCGACGACGATCTGGATGGGGCGTTCGGGGTGGAGCAGCAGGTCGAGCAGCCGGTCCCGGTCGCGCAGCATGAGCGTCAGGCGCTTGTACGAGGGGACTCGGCGCGCGAATCCGATGGTCAGGACGTCCGGATCGAGCACCCCGTCGATCCAGCCCAACTCGGCTGTACCCGCGCCGCGTTGCCGCCAGGAGGCCCGCAGCCGGTCCCGTACCTCCACCACCAACTGCTCGCGCAGGGACCGTCGTAGCTCCCAGATGTCCTGGTCCGGGATGTCCGCGACGGCGTCCCAGCGGTCCGAGCCGCCGACCGTGAGCGCGTCCTCGGTGCGTTCGGTGCCGATCTGCCGGGCGCCGAGCCGGAACACCTCCGGCGCGACCCAAGTGGGCGCGTGCACACCGTTGGTGACGGAGGTGATGGGCACCTCGGCAGGGTCGAAGCCGGGCCACAGTCCGGCGAACATCTCCCGGCTGACCTGCCCGTGGAGCAGGGACACCCCGTTGGCCTGGCGGCCCAACCGCAGCCCCATCACAGCCATGTTGAAGAGGTTGGGCTCGCCGCCCGGATAGGTCTCCATGCCCAGGCTCAGCACGCGTTCCACGTCGATGCGCGGGAGTTCGGCGTCGGGCCCGAAGTGCCGGGCGACCAACTCCCGGTCGAAGCGGTCGATCCCGGCCGGGACGGGCGTGTGCGTCGTGAACACGGTCCCCGCACGGACAGCCTCCAGCCCGGCGTCGAAGTCCAGCCCCTCGTCGCCGAGTTCGGCGATCCGCTCCAGACCGAGGAAGCCCGCGTGGCCCTCGTTGGTGTGGAACACCTCGGGGGCGGGGTGGCCAGTGAGGCGGCAGTACGTCCGGACCGCGCGCACCCCTCCTATGCCGAGCAGCATCTCCTGGAGGAGCCGGTGCTCGCTGCCGCCGCCGTAGAGCCGGTCGGTGACGCCCCGCTCGCCGAGGTCGTTCTCCTCGACGTCCGAGTCCAGGAGCAGCAGCGGCACGCGGCCGACCTGGGCCAGCCAGACGCGGGCCCGCAGCGACCGGCCGCCGGGCAGGGCCAGGGAGACCTGGGCCGGGGAGCCGTCGGGTTCCTTGAGGAGGGCGACGGGGAGTTCGTTCGGGTCGAGGACCGGATAGGTCTCCTGCTGCCAGCCGTCCCGGGAGAGGGACTGCCGGAAGTAGCCGTGCCGGTACATGAGGCCGACGCCGATCAGCGGTACGCCGAGGTCGCTGGCCGACTTCAGATGGTCGCCGGCGAGGATGCCGAGGCCGCCGGAGTACTGCGGGAGGGCGGCCGTGATGCCGAACTCGGGGGAGAAATAGGCGACGGCGGCGGGCAGCTCGCCCTCCGGGGTCTGCCCCTGCACCTGGGTCTGCGTCTGGTACCAGCGGGGGCCGGTGACGTAGTCGTGGAGGTCGTCGGCGACCGCGGTGAGGCGGCGCAGGAAATCGCGGTCGCCGGCGAGTTCGGCGAGCCGCTCGGGAGAGAGGCCGCCGAGCAGCCGTACGGGATCGCGGTCCGAGGCGGCCCAGCTCTCGGGGTCGACGGACTGGAAGAGTTCACGGGTCTCCGCGTGCCAGGACCAGCGCAGATTGCGGGCCAGGTCGCTGAGCGGCCGGAGGGGTTCGGGGAGAACGGGACGGACGGTGAACCGACGGATCGCCTTCACATGCCACCTCGGTGGTCGTACGCCATGTCAAGCCTTACCAGGACGCACGGCGATGTGCGCCCCGTCGTCATCAACCCCTTGACGGTATCGGGGCGGAGGCGCGGGAACCACGGGGCATGGCGAACGCCTCCGAGGACATGATCGCGCATCCGTACGGACGATATGGCCGATTCCACCCCCGTAGGCCACCTTGTGGCACTTCTCCCAGCACGAGAGGCTGCGCAGAAGGCCGCCCGGCGTTGGCGGCCGAGGAGGGGGAACTCCAACCATGAAACGGACGCGCACAAGACGTCTGCGCTGGGCCGCGGGCCTGACGGCCGTGGCCACGGCCTCGGTGCTTTCGGCCACCGCACCGGCCCAGGCGGCCCCGGCGGGACGGATAGTCGGCGCCGGCGGGCCCGGCTCCGTCGGCGGAAGTTACCTGGTGACACTCAAGGGAGGTACGGCGGCTCCGTCGGCGGCGGGGAAGAGACTCGCCGCGGAGTACGGGGCGAAAATAAGCCACACCTACAGCACCGTCCTGAACGGCTACGCCATACAGGCCGACGAGAGACAGGCCGAACGCCTCGCGGCGGACTCCCGCGTGGCCTCGGTCGTCCAGGACACCCGGATCACGTCCGACCTCGTCGGCGGGCGCGAGCAGCAGAGCCCGCCGTCCTGGGGCCTGGACCGGATAGACCAGACGGGCCTGCCGCTCGACGACAGCTACGCCGCGCCGGACTCGGCGGGCAAGGGCGTCACGGTGTACGTGATCGACACCGGCATCCGGATCTCGCACAAGGACTTCGGCGGGCGGGCGAGCTACGGCTGGGACTTCGTCGACGGCGACAGATGGGCGGGCGACGGGAACGGCCACGGCACGCATGTCGCCGCCACGATCGCCGGGTCGTCCCTGGGCGTCGCGAAGAAGGCGAAGGTCGTCTCCGTACGGGTCCTGGACAACGCGGGCGGCGGTACGACGTCGCAGGTCATCGCGGGTATCGACTGGGTGACCCGGCACGCGCGGAAGCCCGCGGTCGCCAATGTGAGCCTCGGCGGCCACCGCAACGCCCAGCTGGACGCGGCGGTACGGAACTCGATCGCGTCCGGGGTGACGTACACGGTCGCGGCCGGGAACGACGGGGAGTCGGCGGGATCGTACTCCCCGGCCGCCGTGAAGCAGGCGATCACGGTGGGCGCGACCGGGCGGTCGGACACCCGGGCCGCGTTCTCGAACTGGGGCTCGACTCTGGATCTGTTCGCTCCGGGGGTGTCGATAGTGTCGGCGTCATATGCGAGCGACACCGGCCGGGTGGCCTACTCCGGTACGTCGATGGCGGCGCCGCACGCGGCGGGGGCGGCGGCCCTCTACTTGGCGGAACGACCGAAATCGAGTCCGGCGCAAGTGTCCAAGGCGCTGACGTCGCTGGCGACGACCGGGAAAGTCTCCGACAAGAGGCCGGGTTCACCGAACAAACTCCTGCGGACACCGCTTCCCTAGGGCCAGTGTGCCGTTGTCGGCCCCGTCCGCCGGACGGGGCCGATGTCGTTCGCGGACGTGGCCGATCCTGGGTGCGGACATACGCGCGAGTAGTTGGCAAAGTGCCGGATTGCTCACCCGAATAGGGTGGGAAGGCTCCCCGGTACCCGACGCAGCACGCCCCGCTGGACCCCCCCTCCCCATATCCATCCGCCCACCCGAGTTGACGCGGACAGGAGCGGTCATGCCCGCCAAGCACCACCCGGCAGCACCCCAGACCCCCGGCACACCCCCGATACCCCAGCCGGACACGACAGCCCCGCCATTCACGCCGGAGAAACGCCCTCCGACGCGGCCGACACAGAACTCGGCCGAGCCGACGCAGGAGACCCCTTCGCCTGCTGCGGCGACGGCCACGGAGAGCCCCTCGGTAGCCGGGCCCACGGCTCCAGAGGCGCTCTCCAGCACCCGGGCTTCCTCAGGCGCTGCCTCAAGCCCTGCCTCAAGCCCTGTCTCGGGCACCGCCGTCGGACGTATCCCCGTCCTGGACGTGCTCCCCCTCGTCCTGAACGGGCGCCGCCCGGCGAAAGCCGTGGTCGGGGAGGCCTTCGAGGTCTCGGCCACGGTGTTCCGCGAGGGCCATGACGCCGTCGCCGCCAACGTCGTACTGCGTGATCCCAAGGGCCGGCCCGGCCGCTGGACGCCCATGCGTGAACTCGCCCCCGGTACCGACCGCTGGGGCGCCTCCGTCGAGGCCGACGCGCCCGGTGAGTGGACGTACACCGTGGAGGCCTGGGGCCATCCGATCAGCACCTGGCGGCATCACGCGGGCATCAAGATCCCGGCCGGGATCGACACCGAGCTGGTGCTGGAGGAGGGCGCGCTCCTGTACGAGCGGGCCGCGGCCGGCGTAGCGAAGAAGAACCGGGGCAAACGAGACGTGCTCCTGGCCGCCGCCGAGGCCCTCCGGGACACCGAACGCCCGCCGGCTGCCCGGCTGGCGGCGGCCCTCACCCCCGCTGTGGACAAGGTGCTGCACCGGTATCCGCTGCGGGAGCTGGTCACCGCCTCCGACACCTTGCCGCTGGTCGTGGAGCGGGAGCGGGCGTTGTACGGGGCCTGGTACGAGTTCTTCCCCCGCTCCGAGGGCACTGCCGAGGAGCCTCACGGCACGTTCCGGACAGCCGTCCGCAGGCTGCCCGCCATCGCCGCGATGGGCTTCGACGTCCTCTACCTCCCCCCGATCCACCCCATCGGGCACACCTTCCGCAAGGGCCCCAACAACACCCTCTCCGCCACCCCCGACGATGTCGGCGTCCCGTGGGCGATCGGTTCCGCGGACGGCGGCCACGACACCGTCCACCCCGGCCTCGGCACCCTGGACGACTTCGACTTCTTCGTCGCCGAGGCCGCCCGGCACGGCATCGAGATCGCGCTCGACTTCGCCCTGCAGTGCTCCCCCGACCACCCCTGGGTGCAGAAGTACCCGCAGTGGTTCCACCACCGCCCCGACGGCACCATCGCCTACGCGGAGAACCCGCCGAAGAAGTACCAGGACATCTACCCCATCGCCTTCGACGCCGACCTCCCCGGCCTGATCGCCGAAACCGTCCGCGTCCTGCGGCACTGGATGGACCACGGGGTACGGATCTTCCGCGTCGACAACCCCCACACCAAACCGGTCGTCTTCTGGGAACAGGTCATCGCGGACATCAACCGCACCGACCCCGACGTCATCTTCCTCGCCGAGGCCTTCACCCGCCC
>NZ_PJME01000008.1 GCF_002954775.1 Streptomyces geranii | reverse complement strand
TCCGGGTCTGGGTCGGGGTCTGGGTCGGGGTCCGGGTCTGGGTCGGATTCCGGGTCTGGGTCGGGGTCTGGGTCGGGGTCCGGGTCTGGGTCGGATTCCGGGTCTGGGTCGGGGGCTGGGTCCGGGTCCGGGTCGGGGGCTGGGTCCGGGTCCGGCTCCGGGTCGGGGGCTGGCGGCGGGTTCGTTGTGAGTGAGGTGACTTCATGAGTGGGGTGCGGCTGTTGCTGGCCGACGACGAGCACCTCATCCGGGGTGCGCTGGCCGCGCTGCTCGCGCTGGAGGACGATCTCGTGGTCGTCGCCGAGGCCGCCACCGGGCCCGAGGCGCTGGCGATGGCCCGGGCGCATCGCCCCGACGTCGCCGTGCTCGATCTGGAGATGCCGGGCGCCGACGGTGTGAAGGTCGCCACATCGCTACGGGCCGAACTCCCGGAGTGCCGGGTGCTGATCGTCACCAGCCATGGCCGCCCCGGGCATCTGAAGCGGGCGCTTGAGGCGGGTGTGCGGGGGTTCGTCCCGAAGACGGTCAGCGCGCAGCGGCTCGCCGAGATCATCCGTACCGTGCACGCCGGAAACCGTTACGTCGACCCCGAGTTGGCCGCCGACGCGATCTCCGCCGGGGACTCGCCGCTGACCTCGCGCGAGGCCGAGGTGCTCGAACTCGCCGCCGACGGCGCCCCGGTCGCCGAGATCGCCGAGCGGGCCGCCCTGTCGCAGGGGACCGTACGGAACTACCTGTCGTCGGCCGTCTCGAAACTCGGGGCGGAGAACCGGCATGCGGCGGTACGGATCGCACGGCTTCGGGGTTGGGTATAGTTGGTCTCGCGCCACGGCACGTACGGCAGGTTCGTACGGCGGTGTGCGGGGCGCGATGCGGACGTAGCTCAGTTGGTAGAGCGCAACCTTGCCAAGGTTGAGGTCGCCAGTTCGAACCTGGTCGTCCGCTCGGAAGTCGAAGGCCCCGGTCCACTGGACCGGGGCCTTCGGCGTGTGCCGGGGGCGTCCGGCTCAGGTCCAGCTGACTCCCGTCAGGCGTTCGTACGCCTCGATGTACTTGGCGCGGGTCGCGTCCGTGACCTCCTGCGGGAGCGGCGGCGGGGGCTGCTCGCTGGCGCGGACCCAGCCGGACTCGGCGGACGTGAGCCAGTCCCGTACGAACTGCTTGTCGAAGGACGGCTGGGCGTGGCCGGGCTCCCACTCGGCGGCCGGCCAGAAGCGGGACGAGTCCGGGGTGAGGACCTCGTCGGCGAGGATCAGGGTCTCGCCCGCCGCCGTGCTCTCGTAGCCGAACTCGAACTTCGTGTCGGCCAGGATGATGCCCCGGTCGCGGGCGATGTCGCGGGCGCGGGCGTAGACGGCGAGGGTCGCCTGGCGGAGTTCGGCGGCGGTGTCGGCGCCGACCTGGCGGGCGACCTCCTCGTACGACACGTTCTCGTCGTGGTCGCCGACCGCGGCCTTGGTGGCCGGGGTGAAGATCGGGGCGGGGAGTTCCGAGCCGTCGGTGAGTCCCTCGGGGAGGGCCAGGCCGCAGACCGTACGGGACGCGGTGTACTCGGTGAGGCCGGAGCCGGTGAGGTAGCCGCGGGCCACGCACTCGACCGGCATCATGCGCAGGGACTTGCAGATCAGGGTGCGGCCCGCCCAGTCGGCGGGGGCGCCCGGCGGGAGTTCGGTGCTCAGGACGTGGTTGGGGGCCAGGTCGGCGAGTTGGTCGAACCACCAGAGCGAGAGCTGGGTGAGGACGCGGCCCTTGTCGGGGATCTCCGTGCGCAGCACCCAGTCGAAGGCGGAGATACGGTCACTGGCGACCATCACGAGGTCGCCCGCCTCGTTCTGGTACAGGTCGCGCACCTTGCCGGTGTGCAGATGCACCAGACCCGGAACCTGGAGGGGCTCGGGCTTTTCTACGAATCCGGACACGGTTCCTCCCCGTGGTGATGTCCAATGTCCAAGTGGCTTGATTCTCCCGTATGGGGAGCACACCTTTTTCGCCGGGGGCTTCGGCTTCGGTTCCGGGGTGGGGCTCAGTCGCGTTTGCAGATGCGGTCCAGGAGGTTCGCGGTGGCTCGTTGGATACGGGGGTCCACGTGGCCGGGGCGGTCCAGGGAGGGGGACCACGCGAACGTTCCGGATGCGAAGACCAGGGCGCCGGAGGGGGAGCGGTAGAGGGAGGTCTCCTGGTGGCGGAGGGCGCCTTCGGCGTCGGCGTACGGGGAGTGCGCGAGGAGGATGCGGTCCTCGTGCTCGGGGAGCTGCGTGCGCGGGAAGTAGCGGTCGGCCTCGCCCGCCACCATGCCGTCGATCTGGTCGCCGTCGTGGGCGCCGGTGGCCTCCCACATCCAGTGGTCGGCGTTGCGGACGACCAGGGGGGTGGGCTCGGGGACCCGGCCCGCGTACTGGATGCCGATCAACTGCTGCTCGGGCCGGTCGATCTCACGCCAGAGGGCGGGTTTTCCGGGGCCTCGGCGCTTGCGGCAGGTGAGGAGGCGGTCGGCGACGCCGGACGGGGACGGGGCCAGGTCGACCTGCCAGTACATGGTGTTGGCGGAGAGGAAGACGAGCGAGGTGCCGTTCTCGCGGGCGAGTTCGGTGGTGCGGCGCATCGGGGCGGACCAGTACTCGTCGTGACCCGGGAAGACCAGGCCCCGGTAGCGGGTGGGGTCGACGCGGCCGGCGTGCAGATCGCGGGCGTCGGCGTAGGCGAGGTCGTAGCCGTAGCGCTCGGCGAAGCGGATGAAGTCGTAGGCGTGGCCGACGTGGAGGGGGAGGCCCGCGCCGGCGTACGGCCGGTCGAAGGAGACGGTCGTCGCGGCGTCGGACTCACCGAGGAGCCGGCCCTCGTCGTCCCAGGCGTGGTAGAGGCTCGCGCCGGTGTGGCCGTCCTCCGGGTAGAGGTTGTACGCCTGCCAGGTGATGTCGGGCAGGAGGAGGAGCAGGTCGGCGGGGTGGTTGTCGCGGACGGTGAAGGGGATGTGGGAGCGGTAGCCGTCTGCGGTGGTGAGGACGGCGACGTACGCGCCGATGTTCCAGTACGACGGGATCTGCAGCCGCCAGGAGAGCCACCAGTGGTGGCAGGAGACGGTGCGGTCGGCGGTGAGGGGCGGGGGCTGGACGATGCCGGAGAGGCGGGGGCTGGTGGTGATCTTCGCTGCGCCGTCGCCGCCGTAGTGGCCGATGCGGTAGATGTCCACGGCGAACTCTTGCGGCGGGTCGACGGTGATGTGGAAGTCGATGGACTCGCCGGGGGCGGCGGGGCCGGTGGAGGTGAAACCCTTGATCTGCCGGTGTACGTCGTCGGCGGCTCGGGGGCCGCCGGTGGGGCGGGGCGTGGTGCGGGGGACCGGGGGGACCCGAGGGGTGGGGATTCCGGCGGTGGCGGTTGGGGTGCCGGTGGCGGTGGGCGTGGGGGTCGGATCCACCGGGTCCACGTACCAGGGGACTACGTGTCCGGTGTCGTCGAAGTAGGCCTCGCTGCCTCGGAGCCAGGGGACGGGGCCCAGGCCGAAGGGGTCCGTGACGGCGTGCGCGAGTGCTCCCGACTCCCAGCGGCGGATCGGCTGCGACCCCATGACTGCTTCCCTCCCTGGCTCCCCCGTCAGGTGCGTGCGTGCCGGCCTTGCGTCCCGTTGTCTTATGTCCCGAGCGATTGCCATGTGCGCGATCGGTCCCAGCACATCACATTACGCACGCAGTCCGTCACCGTTCGTCGCGAATTGACCATAAGCGGAAGGGAGGGCTCCGACCGGTTTTTTCCTCGCCCCCGCCGCCCCTCCCCGTCCCATCCCCGGGGGCTGCCGCCCCCGGACCCCCGCTTTGTCCTCACGCGCCGGACGGGCTGGAGGGTGGGTGCCTGGAGTGGGTGGGTGAAGCGGGGCTGGTGGGTGGGAGTTCGGCCTGAACGGCCTCGTCCTCAAACGCCGGACGGGCTGAGTGGTGCAGGCCGGGGCTTGAAGGTGCAGATAGGGGGCGGAGGCTGCCGGTTGGCGCTTGAGGGTGCAGGCTGGCGCTTGAGGGTGCAGATAGGGGGCGGAGGCTGCCGGCTGGCGCTTGAGGGTGCAGGCCGGGGCTTGATCTTTGAGTGCCGGTCCGCATCTTCAGCCCGTCCGGCGTTTGAGGACGAGGCCGTTCAGGCCGACAGCGGGGGTCTGGGGGCGCAGCCCCCAGGGATGGGACGGGTAGGGGCGGCGGGGGCGAGGAAAAGGCCGGTTACACCAGGCGTACCGGCTTCTCCGGGCGTACTCCCGTTGTGCGGAGCCACGCTTCCAACGGCCCCGGATCGCCCCTCTCTATCAGGGTCAGCACCCTCGGGCCCAGGTCCACCGCCCGTTCGCCGTTCAGGAGGAGGGACGGGCCGTCGAGCCAGTCCAGGCCCGGTGTCGCGCCCGCCGTGTCCATCGCCGCGCAGCACACCATCGCCGTGACGTGATCCGCGAGCAGTTCACGCCCCGTACGCGGCGGCTGCAGCGGGAACAGCGGCAACGCGCCGTCGTCCCAGCCGGACGTGTCCGGGCCCTGGCCGGTCAGGTGGCCCGCCGGCACCGCCGCCTCCTCGCGGGCGACCTCCGCACTGATCCCCGCAGCCAGCGCCTCGCTGCGCTCACTCCCCACCCGCTCGCCGTCCCCGTCGTCCCCGTACTCGCCCTCGTCCCCGTACCCGTCACCGTCCCTGTACTCGTCACCGTCCCTGCACTCGCCCTCGCCCTCGCTCTCGCCCTCGACCTCTCCTTCGTGCTCCCTCGCGGGCGTCCCGGGCGACTGCGGCGTCGTCAAGTGGCTCAGTACCCGGGACAGCGTCGGGGCGTCGGGGCCCTGGCGGGCCGGTGTCGTCGTGTGGTGGACGCCCAGGGTGTCCAGGACCCGGTGTAGACGGGCCGCGTCCGTACGCCACTTGCGGTCGACCACCTCCTCCGGATACTCCTGCCAGTCCACCGGCGCCCAGTCAGGACCAGACTCGGCCGGGCCCCCGTGGAAAAGCCGGGCGGCGAGCAGCGAGGCCGCCTCGTCGATCGCGCCGGGCTCTTCGAGCAGGTCGCAGGCCGGGCGTTCGCCCAGGCGGGACGTGAAGCCCTCGGCCAGGCGGTCGCGCCGGGACAGTTCGGTGAGCGCCGCGACGACTCCCGCGTCGAGCCGGGCGGGCCAGCGGCCCATCCGCCAGGCGGGCAGCGCGACCCGGGTCAGGAGGCGGTCCCAGCCCGCGTACGCCAGCCCGACCTGCTCCTGTGCGACGATCCGCAGCCCGTAGTCCACAGCCTGTGCACGCTCGGCCGCCGCCGAGGCGACCCCGCGCTCCATCTCGGCCGCGTGCACCCGGCAGCTGCGCAGCAGCAGCCTCGACACCCAGCCGACGCCCGCGAGCGCAGCCCGGCCGACGGGCCCGCGCTGGGGCGCCGCCGCGACGGCCACCGCCGCGTCCAGGCCCCGGACGAAGCGCCGCGCCGCCGCGATGTCCGGGTGCGCGGAAGGTCCCGTACCGGCGACGACCGGCGCGAGGACCGCGCGCAGCTCGCCGACGCGCATCCACCACAGGAACGGCGAGCCGATGACGAGGACGGGCGCCGCGGCGGCGGCAGCGCGCCGGTGCTGTCCCTGGAGGGCGGGGCGCAGGCCTCGTACACCCGATATCTCGTCCCGGCCCTCCGCCGGGGGCAGGGCGTGGGCGCGGTGGGTGCGGTCCTCCAGCCAGCTGTCGCAGTCCGGGGTGAGCGCTATCGCGGAGGGTGCGGGGACGCCCAGGCGGTCGGCCAGGTCGCGCACCAGGTGATAGAGGTCGGGCGCCGACTCCTCGGCTATCGCGACCGTGGGGCTCATGGCGGGGCGGGCGCGGGCGACGACCAGGGCGATGACGGTCGCCGCGAGGAGTACGACGACTGCCGCGCCGCCCGTGATCCAGCGGGCGAGGTCCCAGCCGGCGCCCACGAGGTGGCCGGTGGAGCCGCCCGCCAGCAGCACGACGGCGACGGCCGCGGGCAGCAGGGCGACGGCCAGGGCCCTGCTGCGGATGCGCAGCACGGCGAGGGCCCGGGATCGCGCGACCTGCGCGCCTGCCTCCACACCCATACCGGTCACGACCGGATGCCACCCCCTGCCTTCTCACCGTCTCCGCACACGCTGACGTTGCTCACTCCCCCACTGTGGCACCCACCACTGACATCGCAATGCCGGTGGGCCAAGTGCCGGAACGCTTGCGCCGCACCATAGTTGGGGGCCCGGTCCTCGTCAGCCGGATGGGGGATCGGTCACTCGATGGAATGGCTTTGGGGAAAGGTGGGTGACGCGCGGCGGCGACGAAGCGGCGGGGAATCGGCAGGTGGGAGGCGGTTCGGGAGTGGGTTCGGAGAGGGTTCGGAGAGGGGTCGGGAGTGGGTTCGGAGAGAGTTCGGGAGTGAGACAGAGGCGGGGTGGCGGCCTTTGAACGGCTCTCGGGCCCCGCATCCTTAGACGGATGCGGGGCCCGAGAGGTTCATCGGTGTGTGCGGGCGGATCGCGGCGCGATCCGGGCGGCGTGGCCTACTCCCCCGCCGCCGCCTTCGCGGCGATGTCCGTACGGTGCTGCGAGCCGTCCAGGTGGATACGGCCGAGGGCGGTGTACGCGCGGTCGCGCGCCTGCCCCAGGTTCTTGCCGGTCGCCGTCACGGAGAGCACCCGGCCGCCCGCGCTGACGACCTCGTCGCCGTCGTGCTTCGTGCCCGCGTGCAGGACGTACGCGTGCGGGGCGTCCTCGGCGGCCACGTCGGCGAGGCCCGTGATCGGGTCGCCGGTACGCGGGGTGCCGGGGTAGTTGTGCGAGGCGATGACGACGGTGACCGCCGCGTCGTCGCTCCAGCGCAGGGGCTCCAGATCGGCGAGGGTGCCGTTGGCCGCCGCGAGGAGGATGCCGGCCAGCGGGGTCTTCAGCCGGGCCAGGACCACCTGGGTCTCGGGGTCGCCGAAACGGGCGTTGAACTCGATGACGCGGACGCCGCGCGAGGTGATCGCGAGACCGGCGTAGAGGAGGCCGGAGAAGGGGGTGCCCCGGCGGCGCAGCTCGTCGACCGTGGGCTGCAGAACAGTCTGGAGGACCTCCTCGACCAGCTTCGGGTCGGCCCAGGGGAGCGGCGAGTACGCACCCATGCCGCCCGTGTTCGGGCCCTCGTCGTCGTCCAGCGCGCGCTTGAAGTCCTGGGCGGGCTGGAGCGGGAGGACGGTCTCGCCGTCGGTGATCGCGAAGAGGGAGACCTCGGGGCCGTCGAGGAACTCCTCGATGACGACGCGGTCGCAGGAGTTCGCGTGCGCGGTGGCGGCGGCGAGGTCGTCGGTGACGACGACGCCCTTGCCGGCGGCGAGTCCGTCGTCCTTGACGACGTACGGCGCACCGAAGGCGTCGAGGGCTTCATCCACCTCGTCGGGAGCGCTGCAGACGTAGGAACGGGCGGTGGGTACACCGGCGCCCGCCATGACGTCCTTCGCGAAGGCCTTGGAGCCCTCCAGCTGCGCGGCCTCCCTGGAGGGTCCGAAGACGGGGATGCCCACGCCTCGCACGGCGTCGGCGACCCCGGCGACGAGCGGCGCCTCCGGCCCTACGACGACGAGGTCGGCGCCCACTTCGACAGCCAGCGCGGCAACAGCCGCACCGTCGAGGGGGTCGACCTGACGCAGCTCGGCGACCTCGGCGATACCGGCGTTGCCGGGGGCGCAGTAGAGCGCGGTGACGTCGGGGTCGAGGGACAGGGAGCGGCACAGGGCGTGTTCGCGGGCGCCGTTGCCGATGAGGAGGACGTTCACGGGGTCAGTTTAGTGGGCGGCGGTGGGATGGTTACCGGGGCTGGTGCGGGCCTCGCTGGGGGCTGCGCCCCCAGACCCCCGCTGTCGGCCTGAACGGCCTCGTCCTCAAACGCCGGACGGGCTGACTACCGGCCTCTCAACCGACAGCAGGTTGGCGGGGGTGGCCGGGGTGGCCGGGGTGGCCGGACAGGGTGCTGCGAGGCGAGGCCGGTCAGGCGGAGTTTTCCCGCCCACCCACCCGTTTACTGCCTCTCACCCAGCCCAGGCCGGGGCATCTCAGCCCGTCCGGCGTTTGAGGGCGAGGCCGTCCAGGCCGATCTCCCACCCACCCACATGGCCGCCCCCACCCCCAGCCCGTCCGGCGTTTGAGGACGAGCGCGTCAGCGCGACAAGCGGGGGTCTGGGGGCGCAGCCCCCAGGAACGGGATGGGACGGGTAGGGGCGGCGGGGGCGAAAACCTGCCCTGGACCGAACCATCCCCACCCCAGGACAGCTACTCGTTCACTCGTTGGAGAACTCCTCCACCACCGTCGCCCCCAACTCCCGCACGATCAGTTCGTGGCCGGAGAGCGCGGTCTCGTCGAGGTCCGGGTCGTCGTCCTCAGGGACGTCGTCCTCGGGGGAGACCGGCGGGGGTTCCGGGGCCGACGAGGGCTGCGGTACCGGAGCGGAGGCCTGCGGGCGGGGAGCACTGGGCGCCGGTGCGGGTGCCGGTGTCGGGGGCGCCGACTGCTGGGGCGGGGCCTGCGTCGACACGGCGCCGCCGCCATAGCCGCCCCCGCCTCCACCTCCGCCGCCGTATCCACCGGGGGCGCCGCCTCCCCCGTAACCCCCGGTCGCCGGAGCCGTCTGGCCACCGCCCCCCGTCGGGTCGACCACCGCCTCGATCCGCCACTGGACGTTGAACTGTTCCATCAGCGCCTGCTTCAGCACTTCCTCGCTGCCGCTGCTGGAGAAGTTGTCGCGCGCGCCCGCGTTCATGAAGCCCAGCTGGAGTGTGGTGCCGTCGAAGCCGCTGACCTGGGCGTTCTGACTGAGCAGGATCCAGGTGAACCGGCGGCGGTTCTTGACGGACTCCAGGATGTTGGGCCAGAGCATGCGGGGGTCGAGACCGCCGTGCACGGGCGCGTGCGCCTGAGCCTGGGGCTGAGCGGGCTGGGCCTGGGGCTGAGGCTGGGCGTAGGACGGGGCCTGGGGCGCAGCCGGGGCCGGGGGCTGTCCGCCGCCCGCCGGAGTTGCCGTGGGCCAGCCACCGGGGCGTCGGCCACCGCCCACGGGCGACGCGGTGGGCCAGGCGCCGGGGGCAGCGGGGGCCGCAGCGGCGGGAGCCTGGGGCTGGGGCTGGGGCTGAGGTTGCTGGTGCTGGGGAGGCTGCTGGACCTGAGGTTGATTCGCTTGATGCGGCTGCTGGGGCTGTTGGGGTTGCTGGGGCTGCGGAACCGGCACGCCGCCCGCGTCCGCCGCACCGGCCGGCACACCACCCGCCCCCCACGACGCACCCGCCGGGCCCGAGACCCCCGGCGCAACCGGGGACGCACTCGCCGCTCCCCCGCCCTGCGCATCAGGCCCCCGTACCGCCGCCCGAGCCGCCGCGACTCCGCCGCCCGCCGGCATCGGGGCCCCCACAGGACCCCCGACCGGCGCACCCCCGGGCACGGCGCCCTCGTACGCCGCCGGACCGCCATGTGCGCCGGGACCCGGCACGTACCCCATGGCGATGCCGGCGCCGCCCGGGCCCGTGGCCGGGCCGCCGGCGAAGTTGACGCCTCGCTCCAGCTTGTCGAGCCGGGCCATGACCGAGCGCTCGTCGCCGTACGCGGCGGGCAGCAGCACGCGCGCGCAGATCAGTTCCAGCTGGAGTCGGGGCGAGGTCGCGCCGCGCATCTCCGTCAATCCGTCGTTGACGAGGTCGGCGGCGCGGCTGAGTTCAGCGGCGCCGAAGACGCCGGCCTGGGCCTGCATCCGCTCGACCACGTCCACGGGGGCGTCGATGAGCCCCTTCTCCGCCGCGTCGGGCACGGCGGCGAGGATCACCAGGTCGCGCAGACGTTCGAGCAGGTCGGCGACGAAACGGCGCGGGTCGTTGCCGCCCTCGATGATGCGGTCGACGACCTCGAAGGCCGCCGCGCCGTCCCCGGAGGCGAACGCCTCGACCACGGAGTCGAGCAGCGAGCCGTCCGTGTAACCGAGCAGGGAGGTGGCCATGGCGTACGTCACACCGTCGGCACCGGCACCGGCCAGCAGCTGGTCCATGACGGACATCGAGTCTCGTACCGATCCCGCCCCGGAACGCACGACCAGGGGCAGGACGCCGTCGGCGACCGGGATGTTCTCGTGGCCGCAGACCTCGCCCAGATACTCGCGGAGCGTGCCCGGCGGGACCAGGCGGAAGGGGTAGTGGTGGGTCCGGGAGCGGATCGTCCCGATGACCTTCTCGGGCTCCGTCGTCGCGAAGATGAACTTGAGGTGCTCCGGCGGCTCCTCGACGACCTTCAGCAGCGCGTTGAAACCGGCCGACGTGACCATGTGGGCCTCGTCGATGATGTAGATCTTGTAGCGGCTGCTCGCCGGTCCGAAGAATGCCTTCTCTCGCAGGTCACGGGCGTCGTCCACGCCACCGTGCGACGCGGCGTCGATCTCGATGACGTCGATCGACCCCGGGCCGTTCCTCGCCAGGTCCTGGCAGGACTGGCACTCGCCGCAGGGCGTCGGCGTCGGGCCCTGCTCGCAGTTCAGGCAGCGCGCCAGGATGCGCGCGCTGGTCGTCTTGCCGCAGCCGCGCGGCCCGCTGAACAGGTACGCGTGATTGACCCGGTTGTTCCGCAGCGCCTGCTGCAGCGGGTCGGTTACATGCTCCTGCCCGATGACCTCGGCGAACGACTCCGGGCGGTAGCGGCGGTACAGCGCAAGGGACGACACGCATACGACGATATCGGGCCCCACTGACAGTCGGCCCCGCCCGCCCGGCTCACCCCTCGCATACCGGGCACCCAGCGCCCTGCGCCACGGCCGCCCCGCTGCCTCCGCCACCGCCTCTCCTGACGGCAAAGAGTCCCCAAAAGTTCCCCTTGGCGCATTTCACATGAAACACAAAGAACCCACCATCAACTTGAAAGCTCAAGAGTGGGAGCGCTCCCCAACACCCCCACCACCCCCTCTGCTCCCTCTTGGCCCACCCTCACCCCCACCCTCACCCCCACCCCTGAGGAACGACCACATGCCGCTCTACTTCATCCGCCACGGCGAATCGGGCGCCAATGAGCAGAACCGATTCGCTGGACGGCTGGACTCCCCCCTCACCGACCTCGGCATCAAACAGGCCGAACAGACGGCCGAACGCGTCGCCGCGCTGGTCGAGTCCGGCGTACGCATCGACGAGGTGCACATGTCCACCCTGCGCCGCGCCCGCGAGACCGCCTGGATGATCATCGACCGCCTTCCCGCGAGACCGGCCCTGATCACGTCCGAGGAGGCGCTCGTGGAACGCGACTTCGGCAGCTACAGCGGGCGCAACAAGAGCCTGGTGAAGAAGTCGATCGGCTTCTCCGGCTACACCGAGGCGTTCCACTCCCCGACCGGCACGCCGCCCGGCGGAGAGAGCTGGCGGGAGATGTACGACCGGGTCGCCGCGTACCACCGCGACGTACTGCTGCCCGCCTCGCGCGCGGGACGTACGGTTCTGGTCGTCGCTCACAAGTACATCGTGGAGATGTTCGCGCTGGTGGTCGCCGACGCGGACCCGTCCGCGTACCGCGATCTCAAGATCCCCAACGCCCGCCCGCTCTCCGAACAGGACCTGCGCCGCGCGGTCGCGGCCCCGGCGGCGGCCGGGCTGCTCAACGACCTGGGCGAGATCGTCGAGATCAGACTGCCCCTGCTGGTGGCCGGAGCGGCGACGGCCGGGGTCGCCGCCCAACTGCTCCTGGGCGTACGCGTCCCCCCGTGGGCCTTCACCCTCACCCTGACCGTCCTCCTCTCCATAGGCTCGTTCTTCGCGATGCTGCGCGTCGCACCGCCGGCCCTGCGCGGCCCGGTCGCGAGCCTGCGCACCGCGTGGCCGCTGCTCCTACCGCGCCTGGCCCTGGGCCTGGCCCTCCTCTGGACGACCCACGCGCTCCCCCTCCAGCTCGCGGGCCTGTTCCTGCTCCTGCCCCCGGCCCTGATGGCGCCGACGCTGTCGCTCCTCTGGGGCGGCGACTACTTCTTCGCGATACGGCACACAGTGGCCGCCTCGCTGGCCCTCCCGGCCCTGCTGCTGGCCGGACTGGCGCTCCCGCTCGCCCTCCCCGGCACGCACGCCGCGCACACGCTGGCGGCACTGGGCCCGGCGCTCCTGACGTACGCGGTGGTCCTGGTCGCCGCCCTCGCCCTCCCCGGCGTCGCCGCCCAGACCCTCCGCCACCGCGACCCCATCCGCGCGGGCGCCCTGAGCACCAACTGGAACTGGCTCGGCGGCCTCGCCCTGGTCCCCCTGGCGGCGGTGGCGACGTTCGCCCTCACCCCACCGGTGGGCCTGACCGGCCCGGACACGGCGGGCCTTGCGGCACGGCTGCTCCTGACGATGACGGTCACGGGTGCGGCACTGGCGGCCCTGCGCCTGCTGACGACGCTGTTCCTGCGGGTACGCCCGCACGGCGCGGGTCTCGGGCGGGACATGTTCATCACCCAGAACACACCGAACGTGTTCCTGTGGCTCGCGATGACTGCGGTACTGGCTCCGACCACGGGCCATCACCCGTCGGTGATCGGCCTGGGCGTGGCGCTGGTCTTCTTCCTGGCGGTGTACATCGACGAACGCGTCTTCCTGCACGCCCACAGCCGCACCCTGACGACGGCTCCCGCCGCGCCGGTCCCGTGCCCGACCGCGGCCAAACAGAAGACCCCCCACGCACCCGCCAGAGCCAACCTACCCTTGCTGCCTTCCGGCCCTGGGGGAGTTCAGTCAGATAGCGCCGCGTGAGGGGCTGAGGCCCAGCGTACCTGATCGCGGAGGGCCCGAACGAGTTCGCAACCACCCCCTCAGGTCATGTAATGTTCCCGGCGGAGGATTCGCCTAGTGGCCTAGGGCGCACGCTTGGAAAGCGTGTTGGGGGCAACCCCTCACGAGTTCGAATCTCGTATCCTCCGCCAGTGCCTCACCGGGCACGATGTCGAAGGGCCCCACCGTTCGCGGTGGGGCCCTTCGACGGTTGCAGTCTCATCTACAGTCTCAACGCGACCCTGCGGAGCCCTTCGGGCCGCCCTCGTCGGCAGCCTTGGCCACCTCCCAGATGAGACCGCCGACCCGCTGCGCCACGTCGGCCAGGATCCCGCCCGTCACGTGCTGGTAGCGGGCAGCCATCGCGGTCGACGACCACCCCATGATTTGCATGACGACCCGTTCCGGAACACCGAGGATGAGCAGGACCGTGGCGGCGGTGTGCCGGGCGTCGTGCAACCGGCCGTCCCGCACCTTGGCGTCGGTGAGGAGTTGCTTCCACGCGTCGTAGTCCGTGCTGGGCACCAGCGGCTCACCCAAGGGAGAGGTGAAGACGAAACCGGTCTCGCGCCACTCGTCTGCGGCCAGGCGACGTTCCCGGTCCTGCTCCTTGCGGTGCAGTTCCAGCAGTCGGCCCAATTCGCCGGGCACACCGATTACCCGGCGGCCGGCCCGCGATTTGGTGGGGGCCGTGTCCTCGTTCTTCCGGACCCGCTGCTTGCAGTACCCGGGCTTTCGGCCGCACTCTCCCCCGCAGCCGTGCAGGTACTTCGGCCGCAGCCGGTTCTTTCTGACTCGGAGAATGCCGTTCTGAAGGTCGACGTCCGACCAGCGCAGTCCGAGAGCTTCGCCCTGCCGCAGTCCCAGGGCGAGAGCGATGGACCAGCGGGCACTGTTGCGCAGTTTGGCCGCTTCGGAGAGGAGACGCTGCACTTCCTCGATGTCGTACGGCTCTACCTCCTCTTCCTCGATCCTGGGAGGCACTGCGAGCGTCGCGACGTTCCGCGTCACATGGCCGCGTCGAAGGGCATGGTTCAGGGCCGTACGCATCGTGCGGTGCGCCTGGTGAGCCGTGGCAGCCTTGCTGCCGTTGGCCTGCATCTTTGTGTAGAAGCGTTCCAGGTGCTCAGGCTCCAACTTGTCCAGCCGGTGGGCACCCAACCCGGGAGTCAAGTGCACCCGAACGGCCACCTCGTACCCGGCATAGGTGTTCTCCCGTACGGACGGCTTGGCGATCTCCTCGACCCAGTGCAGCAGCCATGCCTGAACGGTCCACGGCCGGCCGGGCTTACGGACCTTCCCCTCGTCGCGCTGCTTCTCCAGCGCACGGACTTTCTTGATGACCTCCGCTTCACTGACCTTGCTACTGACGTGGCGCCGGTCGGGCTTCCCGTCATCGCAGACGCCGACCGTGACGCGGCCGTGCCAGTAACCGTCATTGCCGAAGTAGATGGACGATGCGCCATCGGGGCGCTTGGCGCGCTTGGCCATGGGACTCCTTACGCGACTGCGTTTATGGGACGGGACTGCATGCGCTGAGCGAGGTAGTCGCTGAGTGCTTGGACGGGAACTCGACGGGACCGACCGATCGGCACGGTCTGCACGGCGCCATCTCGAATGAGGGCGTACATCGTGGTTCGGCCGATGCTCAGACGGCGGGCAGCCTCTTCCACCCTCACCGCGAGGAGGGTGGGGTCGAAAGCGTCTTCTGAGAGTTCGACTTCGGTACGGACTAGGGCGAGGTTGCGTGTCTGGTCGCCTGTCACGGGGCACGACTCCTTGCTTCTCAGGGGCCTTGCGGAGGTGGCGGATGCGCGTGTCTGTCCGAGGTGTGGATTTCTGCGTCATTGCGTCGGCAGCGTCATTCAAGCTTCTGACCTGCGGTTTTAGGTGACGCGAGGGGTGGGGCCTGCGTCATGGATGCGTCATGGGCAGCGTCATCCGTGACGTGGCCCATGACGCGGATGACGCAGGATGACGCAGGCGCGGCCGTCTGCGGCATGCCTGTAGCCGCAGGTCAGGTGCCGTTTCCGGGCTCGCCTGACGCGGATGACGCAGGGTCTTCCCTCTTAGGACAAAGAGAGGGGGTGTTCTGGTGTGGTGCGGTGCTGTTCGGAACGCGAAGAAGGGGCCGCTTCGCGGCGCGTCCTTGGGGCGGGGCTGCGCCCCGGACAAGCAAGAGGAGCACGCGTCGTCGGGGCGACTGGTGCTCCTCTTGCTTGTCCGGGTGAGGGTGGGGAGGGCGGTCAGTGCATCCGGGGTTGGTCGAATGGGGGTGCCGGGGCGGGGCGGGTCATTTCGAGGTACCGGCCTTGGCTGGTGCGGCCGGAGTCGATGAGTACACCCCGGGCGGCGAGGGTGGGCTGTAGGCGCTTGAGGCGGTCGGAGAGCACCTTGCCGGTGGTCGGCCAGCCTTTGGGTAGGGCGCGCAGTTCGTCGCCGGCGTAGAGGCGGCTGAGGCAGGCCAGCCACTCGGTGGACGTCATGCGTTGCGCGCTGCCGGGTTCGATGGTGTCGGCGTGCCGGAGGACGGTCTGGGCCAGCAGGTCGCCTTCGATGACGTCGTCGTTGAGGTCGTCCAGCCGGGCCCGGTACGCGGCCAGCGCTCCGAGCCCGGTGGCCGCATCGAGTTGCGCGCAGAGGTGGGCGAAGTCGGCCATGCGCAGGTCGGTGGGGGTCTCCGCCTGCGCTGCGCGCACCCTGACGGTGAGGTCGAGTAGGGACCCGAGCACGACGGGCAGTACTTCCGCGTATTCCGCCCACAGTTCGGCCTCGGTGCGCCGCACGCGGGGTCGCTCCAAGCGGAGCGGGAGCAGGCGTTCGGCGAGGTCGGGCCGGATGACGCCGACGTCGATGCCGGTGAGGAGCAGGGGGCGGCGGTAGCCGACGCGGAAGACGTCCCCGTCGGTGAACAGGGCGCGTTTGACGCTTTCGGCTCCGGTGACGATGCAGCACATCGCGTCGGACAGGTCCGGTGACATGTGGGAGAGGTTGTCCAGTGCGGTGACCCATCCCGCCGCGACGGCCGCGATCAGGTTCTCCTCATCCTTGGGGGCGCGGCGCAGGTCCCCGCTCATGCCCTCGATGATCCGGACCAGCATGCGTCCGCCGGTGGACTTGCCCGCGCCCTGCGGGCCGGTGAGGAACGGGGCGGGGACCGGGACGGACGGTCCGAGGCAGCCGATCAGCCAGGCGATGGCCAGGCACTCGTTCTCCGCGCCGGCGAAGTTGCACAGCCGCATGAGCAGGTCGATGCCCTTGCCGTTGGTGTCCTTGACGGGCAGGGGGAGTTCGCCGGTGAGCTGGGTGCGCCGCCAGCAGACCTCGCGGGGGTCGGGGGTGAGGATGTCCCATCCGGTGGGGTGGATGCGCACGGACCGTCCGTCGTCGCGTCCTAGGTCAAGCCAGGTTGCGCCTTCGTATCCGGGGGCGACGCGGATGTGTACGGGCTGTACGTCCTCGGTCAGTGCGAGGGCTTCGATCAGGTCCAGCGCCTCTTTCAGGGCCGACCCGTTGAAGGCGCCGCGTCCGTCGCGGTAGAGGCCGACCATGAGTTCCTGGCGGTGGCTGCCGGTGGTGCCCTGGGAGCGGATCGGGCGGGCGATGGGCTGGCCGTTCTTCTGTGCGTAGACGGTTCCGTCCGGGGTGCGGAAGTAGCGGAAGTGGGATTGCGCGTAGTCGGTGATGATCTGGCGGGCGGGGTTCTTCTCTTCGTCAGCCATGGTCACAGTCCCAACGTGGTGAGGGCATTGGTCCACGCGTCCGTGCAGTGCCGGGAAGTTTCGCCCTTGGCCTGCGCTGCGGTGAACAGCCGGGCGACGTGCGTGTGGGTGAGGCAGCCGCACCGGCCGTGCGTGGACAGCACGGCGAGGAACGTCCGGTAGACGGTCGCGTGCACCGCCTCACGGGCGCCGGTGATGCTCTGTACGGCCATGGCGATGCCCCGGTCCAGGAACACGGGCGAGCGGTGACGACACACCCCGCCCTGGCCTCCCAGGGGCGCTGAGAGGGTCTGTGGCGTCCAACGGGCGGGAGGGGGATCCGTTAGTGCCAGAGCGCGCACAGCGTCCGGGAGGGCGGCCATGGCGCCGCTGCCCCATCCGAGCCAACGGGCGTACGCCATAAGGGACTTGATGTCGACACCGGGCCGTACGGCGTTGGCGGATCGCATGGCGCCCTGGTAGAGCCAGTGCTCGCCCCGGGTGGTCGGTACGGTCAGGGTGGCGGGCAGGGTCGTACGGGCCCACGTGATGGCGTCCTCGTTGTCGAGGTCGACGATGGTGAGGCCGGCGCCGCCGGGGTGGTAGGCCACCGCCGCCGCCTCGCGCCACGCCCGCGCCCACGCAGGCGAGTTGAGGACGTCCGGGTCGGTGGTGGCGGCGGCCCACGCGTGGCAGGGCGCCGGGCAGTGACAGGGGCCGGGGGTTTTCATGTTCGGCCGTCCGCCGCACGCGTTGTTCGCGCAGGTGCGGCAGTTGCCGAACGGCACCTTCCCCGCCCGCAGCGGCAGCGGCGGCACACCGGCCGCCGCCAGACTGAGCGCGGTCCGCAGGTGGTCGCTCATGCGGCGGCCCTCCCGTCCAGCACTGCGGTAATGAGGTAGGCGCGGCCGATGAACTCGGTGTAGGCGGGTGGGATGGCTTCGGTGAGTTCCTCCCGCACGTCGGTCCACGTGATCCCCATGGCGGCCTGTAGCTCCGGGACGGTGGGTTTGCCGCCGCCGTTGCCGTACGCGGCGACGTACGGGCCGTCGAAGTACTCACCGTGTCGCCAGCCGCGTACGCGGCCCCGGTGGGGGACGTGCGCCGGCTGTGCGGCGGTCCAGCCGCCCAACTCGAAGTTGCGGTGACGGATGACTCCGAGTCCGAACATCTCCCCGCACAGGGTGAGGTCTTTGCGGATCTCGGCGCGGCCGTTGGGTTGCTCGATGACGTAGGGCAGCCCGGTCCGTTCGAGGAGAACGCGCGTCGGGGCGACCAGGTCGACGTGCGTGCCGCCCCACCCCTGGGAGGCGTTGGTGCCCACGGTCAGCGCGCATCCGGCCTGGCACGGCGGGTACGCGTGCACGAACGCGTACCGGCGGATCTCGCCCGTGGCGATCAGGTGGGCGAGGTAGGTGAGGGCGTCGCCGTGGTGGTAGGGGAAGGGGTAGTTCGGGCGGTGGGCGATGTCGCAGCCGTCGACGTCGAACCCTGCTCGCTGGTAGCCGGTTGCGGCGCCGCCGGCGCAGGAGAACACGTCCAGCAGACGCGGCCGTGAGCCGGGGGTTCGTCGGATGGTGGTGGGTTGGGTCATGCTGCGCTCCGGTCGGTCAGGAGCATTTGGTGGTGGGTGGGGATGGCGTTGATGACGCGTTCGCGCCAGGCCAGGGCGTAGTCGATGCAGTTGGCGCAGTTCTTGTGGGTGTGGCCGGGCAGGGGCGGGCGGCGGCGTGCGTGGGAGCTCCAAGCGGCAGAATCGGCTGAGGCCAGCAGGTGACCGATGCGTTCGAGTCCGAGGATTTTGAAGCCGAAGCCGTGCAGTTTGAAGCCGTGTGCGGCCATGGCGGTGACGATCGCGGCGCCCTGACGGGTGGACTGCAAGCGGCACACCGAGCCGAGCCCGACGACGGGTTCGGCCCGTAGGTCGACGCCCGCCTTCTCGTACAGCTCTACGCAGTGCTCGTATTCGGGGATGCTGCGGCCCTGGAGGACGGGAGCGATGCGCAGGTCGGGGGCGAGGGAGCGCAGTTCGAGGAAGTTGGCCACGGTGCGCCGCTGGTGTTCGGCGACGCTGAGGTGGGTGCCAGCGAAGTACTGTCCGCCGAACCAGCCGCCGTGGATGATGGCGTCCTCGCACATCCAGTCCTGCGGGGCGGCCCAGTCGTAGGGGCCGACGTGTTCCCAGATGCGGCGCAGGTCCTGCACGTACTGGCGGGGCGGGCGGGTCCAGGTGCCCTTGTCCTTCAACTCCATGAAGCCCCCGGAGTCGATGGCGTAAGGGCCCTGGGCCACGTCCCACTTGACGGCGCGCGCGAAGTGTTCGGACTTCAGGAACAGCGGCACGTCGGTGAGGCGCAGCCAGTGCCGTTTGTGGGTGGTCAGGTAGAACCGCATCCGGGGCGCGGCGGGAGCTCCCGCCGCGAGCGGGCGGGCGGCTGGCGGTAGGGCTCGCCGGATGGGGGTGGGTTGCGTCATGCTGGATGACCTCCAACGGGTCTGATCAGGACGGGTTGGGCTAGGGCGGTCCCAGTTCTTTGGCGAGAGTGGGGCCGCCCTGCTTTTTGGGAGACGGGGGAGCCGTGAGTAGTGCGCTGATCGCGCTGATTGCAGCGGTGTTCGGTGTGACGGGAACCTTGTTGGCGCCCGTGCTCTCGCAGCGCTCACAGGCGAAAGCTCTGGCTGCGGACTTCGATCGGCAGCAGCGAGCGGCCCAGGGAGCGTGGCAGCGGGAGCGGTTCCAGATGGAGTTCGAGAAGCGGCGTGCGTGCTACATCGCGGCGAACGCCGCTATGAGCAGGTATCGCGTCCAATTGATGATCTATCTCTGGCGTGTTCGTCGAGAAGAGGTCGACGACGCTGCCAAGCAGGAGCTTGAGGCAGCACGCCATGCGCATCACGCGGCCTTCGCCGAGGCGCAGATGGTTGCCTCTGACGCTGTTCTTGATCATTTGGACCAGTTGGCCATCGCCTTGGGAATTGCGTATGGCAGGACGAAAGACTTGGAGGAAGGCCATCCGGGCCCAGAGGGATCCTTCGAGGAAATCGAGGCGTACTTGGGTTGGTTCTGGCGACGCTGGCAGGAGATGCGGCGCGCAATGCGTGATGACTTGGGTGCCCGGGACACGCATGGCCAGTAACCACGGATCGGCTCTGACGTGGTGAGGCTGTGATCAGCCGTGGAAGTGGTTGCGTTTGAAGATCGCTTTACGAATGTGGACCGTGGTGGCGCTCTTGTGGCCGCTCGCGCCGAAAACCTGGATGGCGATCCAGCCGCCGAAGATCACGGCGGCGAGGGTGATGAGCTGGGTGATCAGCGCAGTGAGGGCGGTGATGAACGTGGTGAGCAGGAGCAGTCCGCCGCACACGGCGAGGAACCCGACGCCCCCGAGGGCGACGTTGACGGCCGCACGCGAGACGGCCGGCGGGGTGGCGGTGACCGGGTCGGGGTGGACGGGGGTGATGGCGTAGCCGGTGACGACCCGTCCGTCCGGCAGGACGACGGACGCGACCGCCGGGACCGTGCCGGGCTGGACGGGAACGAGGGGTGCCGGGGCGGCGGTGGCGGGCTGGATCGGGGTGGGGTAGTGGACGTCTACGGCCCGCTGTTCGGGGGCGTGGGGGAGGTGGTTGGGGTACATGCGGAATCCCTTCCGGCAGTGGGCCAGGGAGGCGGGGACACCCCCTGACAGGTGGGCTGTGGAGGGGGTTTGAGGGGGCTGACCTGCGGTGCCTCCCTGCCTCCCTGACGATCATTTGTGCAGGTCAGAGCCAGGGATGCGGGCCAGGGAGGGGGTCAGGGAGTTCTCCCTGCCTCCCTGACCCGCCGGGGGTCGCCTCCCTGTCACTCGGCGGCGGAAGCGGAACCGTCCGTGTCGCGGCTGGCGAGGGCGCGGGCGACGCGTTCGGCGCCGACGACCTTGCGGCCGTCGGACTTGTAGGGCTCGGCTCCGGTGCCGTCCAGCACGCGGGTGAGGTCGGTGAACGACCAGCCGCCGTAGGTGTCCGTGTCCAGGACCGTGAGCCGCTTGAGGACTTCCTGCGTGAGGACACGCGGGGTGTCCCCGAGCACGCTCGCGATGTCGGCGAGCGCGTCTCGCTCCTCGGCCCGATCGATGACCCGCAGGGTGGTGATGCCGTCGCGCATGGCCTTGGCGCGGTCGGTGATGGCTTCGGCCGCGTCGTCGTCGATGTAGTGCGTGCGCACCGTGATGGACGCCTGCCCGGCGGGGATGTCGATGCCGGAGGACGCCAGCACCAGCGTTCCCTGGTCCAGCCCCGGGCGCAGCAGGTTGGGGGCGGCGCCCCCGTCAACTGCCTTGTCACCCAGCGCCATCCGAGCCTGCGACTCCGTCCCGAGCGCGAGCGAGGCACGGGTGTGGGCACCCTCCCGGACCAGCTTGGGGAGGTTCTGGTCGGTGGGGTCCTGCGTGCCCTGCCACATCAGCACGTTCACCGCACGGCCCTGGTTGTGGATCTTGCGCACGGCCATGAAGTACCGGGACGTGGCCTTCGCCCCGCCGTACGGCCGCTTCTCGTCGTCGACGACCGGGCACATGAACGCCATCTGTGCTTCGTCGACGATCACGATCAGGGCGGGGAACACCGTTCCCGGCGGCGCCTGGATACGGCGGTTCATCTCCTCCACCGCGTCCTCCACCATCTCCGTGACCTGGATGACGTGGTCATCGGTCGGCCCCTGGATGAGCACGGTGGCCAGACCGTCGAACATGCCCCAGTCGCCCACGCCCTTGAGGTCGCCGATCCAGAACTGCACCGACTTGTCGAGGGCGAGCCACAGGGCGAGGGAGCGCAGGGCGACGGTCTTGCCCTGGTTGGACAGCCCGGTGATCAGCAGGTGGCGCTGATACACGCTCAGCGCCGCCATGTCGCCGCGCAGGTCCTGCCCCCACGGGGCCTTCCCCTTGCCGTAGTCGGCGGTCATCGTCTCGTCCGTGACCAGCGGAGACGGCCCGATCGGCTCATCGAGCGCACCCGAGTCGGCCACCCACAGCCGCACCGTGCGAGCCGCCTGCGGGATCGTGATGAACACCTCGTGCTCGTGCCGGGCGAGGTTCTCGGCGAGCTTGCGGCGCCGCTGCTGCACCTCGATCGTCGACACCCCCGAGGGGAGGGTGACGTCGACTTCGACGCCGCATCCGGCGATCCGGATCGGACCCAGCATGCTCGCGCCGGCGTCGCCCATGTCCTTGATGGCGTTGCGCAGCGCGGGCACCCCGAGATCCCGCAGGGCCTTGACCACGATCGAGGGGGTGATCGGCTCACCCTCGCCGTTGCGGACGTTGGCGGGCAGCGCCCACGCGGGTGCGGCCTGCTGCTTGCTGCCGACCGCCCACAGCGCGAACAGCGCGAGGAGTGGGCCGACGATCAGGGCGGTGCCCCAGGTGACCTGGACGATCCGGATGAGCAGGGCGATGAACTCGATCGTGGCTTTCAGCGGGGTGATGACGTCGCCGATGTCGTGGTTGTTGATCGCCATCACGACCCCGAGCGCGACCAGCACGCCGATGCCCACCCCGGTGCCGACCGCGAGGCCCTTGGCGGCCTCCACAGGGGAGTGGAGCAGGTCCATGCGGCGGTGGTGGCGGGCCTGGCGGAACCGCGACAGTCGCTCCTCCCACTCCTCGGCCGCTTCCAGGTTCCCGGCCGCTTCCGCCGTGCGGATCATGCGCTCGTACCGGGCCCCGGTCTTCCCGTCCCACGTCCGGCGGGCCACGATCCGGCCGCCGTTGAACGTGTAGAGACTGTGCCGCGCCACCGCACGCACAGCGGACTTGGTGCCCTCGTGCGTCACCACGGTCTTCACCGCCCGCCCCGAGCGCACCCACAACGGCACCAGCGGCACCGGGGGCGCGGGCGGGGCGTCGGGCACCACGGTCAACACCGTGGGCGTCACCTCCGACTCGGGGTCGGTCGGCGGGGTCTTGACGAGACGTACAACGTTCTCGGTCATGCTGGTACTGCTCCTGACTGCCCCCTTCGGGGGGCGGGAGTTGGGAGGAAGGGGTGTCGGGGCGGGCCGGGTCCGTGGAAAGAGCGGGCCGCCCCGACGCCTGGTCGTGCTGGGTTGGCTGGTCAGAACCAGCCGGAACGCTTCTTCGCCGCCTTCTCACGCGCGGCCTCCGTGATCACGCGCTGCTTCTCGCCGTGCAGGGCGGTGAGTTCGGCGGTCAGCCGCATTTCCGCGTTGGCGGTGGTGGTGTCGATCTGCCGCTCGGCGCGGGCGGTGCTCTTGCCGCGTACGACCCGGTAGGAGCCACTGACGGTGGCGCGGGCCATGGCCCGGCGCTCGGCACCGTTCAGGGGCCACGACTCACCCCGCTTGACCGCTTCCAGCTTCGCGGCGACCTTCTGGATCTCACGGTCCAGACGACGGATATCGGACTTGGACACGGTCAACTCCCGTTCGGGATCGGCTCGGGGAAGGCGCACGGGACGCACATGCCGAGCGAGCGGGGCATGCAGTAGTCGTAGATCACCTGGCAGTTGGGGCAGGTGCGGCGGGCCAGCATCGCCAGCGCGAGGGCGCCCCACTTCCGCGAGGTCATCGGCCGTACCGGCTTGGCGAGGTCGATCCGGTAGAGGTAGGCGACCCGGACCCCGCCGGCGCGCCGGTTGACGCGCATGACCTGCGCCGCTATCGGCTGACCGCCCGGACGCAAGCCCTTGGCCCGCAGTTGGCGGCGGGTGGCGAACTGGTCGTCGTCGGGGGCGAACTTCCACGGGAAGGTGGGCACCCCGTACAGGGCACCCGACGGGTCGTAGCACTTGCCGTAGGCGGCGGACATCAGGCCACCCGCTTCCATGCCGCCCGCAGGCGGACCTCGGAAGCGGAGTGGCCGGCCGTACGGAAGCGAAGAGCCATCTCCCGGTAGGACAGGGCCGGGGTCTCGCTGAGCCGGATCTCGTCGACCAGCGTGTCGAGCTCCTGGTCGGTGAGCGAGGGCGCCGCTTCGAGCGAGCGGGCCGTCAGGGGCTCGGTGGGTCCCCAGACGGGCAGGTCCCAGCGGGGTGTGACGTCGGGTGTGACGCGGCTCGTCACGCTGCTCAGCGCCCTACCAGTGTCGTCTCCCTGCCGCGCCGCTTCCAGCGTCGACCACGCCCCGGCAAGAGACTTGGCCGTCCTGGCCTGGACACGTGCGACGCGCGCCCCGGCGTGCGTCACGGCCGTCAGCCGGGTCTCTTCGGTCGCGGCCTCGGCCCGAAGTCGGGCGCGGGCAACGGCGGCTTCGTCACGGGCCTCCTGCTGGATGTCCCGGATCGCTCCGAGGGCGGTGGGGGTGAGCGCGGTGCGCTCCCACAGCCCGTGGACGAGCCACAGGGCCTTGGCCGCGATCGGCAGCCAGGCCACTGCCAGCCACGCGCCGGCGGACTCCTCAGCGGTGAGCGCGTGCGCGACCAGCACCCCGGCCGCGATCAGACCGAACGACCAACCGACGGCGGTGACGGTGCGGTTGTGGTCGCCCTGGGCCGCGAGGCGGCGTTCGTAGGCGAGGGTGGCCAGCCAGCCCCCGTCGATCCCTACCCCGACGACCAGCGCAACCGGCCATGGCACAGCCGTGCCGAGCCACATCATGACCACAGCCAGGGTGAGGACCATGGACACGGCCGTCATCGCGACAGCGGGCAGAACGGTCTTGGCGTTCATGCCGCACCCCCCGCCGCGATCAGGGCGGCGGCGATGAGCAGGGCGCCGCCCGTGCAGGTCAGGTCGACCGCGCGCTTGAGGCCGGTGAACTTCACCACCGCGATCCGGGACAGACCCGCGACGTCCGCGACCATGTCCTCAGCGAGCACGGCGGTGATCTGGTCGGGGGTGAGGGTGGCCCACAGCGGGAACCCCCGCCCACCGCTCAGGTTCGGGCGGACCGAGCGCAGCAGCAGGCCCGCCGCCGCGACCAGCGCGAGGACGCCCGTACCGCCCACCGCGAGCACGGCGGGGGTGAGCGGGAGCTCCCGGGCGACGGTCCACGTGCCGGCCAGGACCGCGCCGACGAACGCCAGCAACAGACCGGTCTTGGTATCCGTCCGCGCAATCTCCGCCTTCACCTCAGCGTGCGCGGCCGTCAGGTTCTCCTCCGGGGTGGTGCTCACGCGCCCACCCCCGGAACGAGCTGCACGCCGTTGGCCAGGGTGCGGCCGACGGCCAGCACCCGGCGGCGGGCCCGGCGGACACGCCGCACGTCCAACTCGGTCGGGGTGCGGTCCATGGTGATGATCTGCGCGTCCAACAGGTCGACCTGCGCCAAGATGAGCGGCATCTCGCGCTCGATGGCGTCCAACTCAGCAGCCGTCGGCTCGATGAAGTCGGCGAACGCGGTAACAGCATCCTGAACAGTGACGATGGGGTTCATGGGTCGTGGTCTCCCTAGCAGGTGCAACGGCCCGAACAGCGGCGCCCGGGCTGCAACCCGGGCGCCGCGCGCCGTTGAAGGGGATGGTGGGCCGCGCAAAGGCGCGGCACGACCGCTGAGCAGCGGCCGGAGTGCCCCGGGCCCGATCCGATCGGGCGCCCTCACGGCCAAAGACCGGGGCTGATGTGCCGAGCAGTGGTCAGGTGTAGAGGAGAGCGCCGCCGGCGGTGCGCAGCGCGGTGTGCGCCTTGCGGGCCCGCAGGCCCGCCGCGTCCACCTCGGCATCCGGCACGTCACCGAGCGCGAAGGCAGCGTCCACGGCCTCCTGCGCGATGGCGAGCAACCCGCCCTCCCGGGTGGTCATGTGGAGGACGTCCATGGCGCTGGTGACCGCCGACCGGGCCGCGTAACGGGCCTGGCGTGCCTCCGTCGTGTCCGCCTGCCCTTCACGGCGGGCCACGATCTTCAGGAACTGCTGCTCGCGGTGACGGACCAGCGCGGCCAGCAGGGCCGGTATCGCGTCGGCCAGTGCCTTGCGGCGTTGCTCCGCTGTGGCGGTGCGGGCGGTACGGGTCGCGGTCAGGTGCTGCATGACCCCGGCGACGGTAGCGCCGGCGAGCGTGCCGAACACGGCGATGAGCGTCGTGATCACAGGAACTCCTGGGTGTCGAGGGGGAGTTGGTCAGGCGTTGCGGCCGTATGCCTCGTTCAGTTCCGCCACCGCGTCCGTGCACTCGCCGGACGTAATCCGGTCGTAGACCGCCTGGCCGATCTGGACGGCTTCCGGGGAGGTCAGGTCGGTGGTGGGGGCGCAGTCGCCACAGTTCGGGTCGCCGCAGATGTTGATGCGCCCGCAGCCGACGGCTTCCGAGATCCGATTGGCGATCCGGGCCCCGCGCTCACCGGCGACCTGCTGACCGGTGGCCTGGAGTCGGCGGCTGACCCGCTCACGGAACGAGACTCCGCCGGTGCTCTCACGTCGGGACAAGGGGTTCTCCTCCGGGTTGGTGGTCGGGGTGTGGAGCAGGCGGACGAACGGCTCCGGCTCCCCGCGCTCCCACCCGTACGGTCCCCGCGTGAAGCGGGCCCGGACGGGTGGGAGAGGCAGCCGGCCGCAGCGCTCACGCTGCGGAACAGGGATGGACCGGGGAGGTACGGCGCCGTCGGTCGGTCCTCACGGCGGCGCCTGGGGATGTCGTCGGCTCACACCGACCTCCCTCAGCGAGAAGGGGAAACGGCTTCACCGGTCGGCCCTTGCGGGGCGGACCGGTCCCGAGCCGGTGAATTCGGGTGCGTCATCGTCACTGCTCTGACGCCAGCAGGCGGCTTGCACGAACGGTGCAGAGTGGCGTGCCGCCGACGACGTCACCCGGTCGTCTCGGGGGCGGTCTGTCTCATCCCGCCACGTGCGTTGGAGCCACGCTGTACTACCCCACACCCGTCACCGGATGGCGCCTGCCAGGCGCATAGGGGGAGAGCTGCGTACATCACGACGGTTTGCCCCCGGACCCTCGCCCTAGGCACCTACCGTGACCGCCGCCCTCGCGTCAGCCCCGCACGATCACTGTTCAGTTCTCAAACAACGGCACTACATCCGTGCAGGTCAAACCAGCTAAGACAGCTCCACCCGGCTTGCTTAGGGGGGCTTGCCGTCCTGCTTGCTAGAGACCATAGGCAAAGCCGAACCGTCGCGCAACCCCCTCTTGCGATAGAGTTCGACAGCCCCCCTAAGCAATGGATGGAGACTCGTGCACGAGGACATGGAGCAGGTCTCAGGGACCACCGACCCGGTCGACCGAGCCAAAGCCGCGATAGACCTGATGGCTACGTATCAGGGCTGGGTGCTGGAGTTGTCACGCATCCGGCGTGAGGCCATCGAGGAAGCACAGGCGTCCGGCATGACTCAGGCCGAGATCGCCAAGCGGCTCGGAGTGAGTCGCGGCCGGGTAGGACAACTGGCATCCGCCGGCCCACCCCCCGAACGCGCGTTCTTCGGCACGGACCTGGTGACCGTGTCGCTAGGTGGCAAGTACGAGGCCGGCAAGACCCCCGAACAGAACCCCAGCGAGGTGGTCACCAGGGAGGACATCAGCAACTTCGATCATCTGCGATCGCTGCTGAGCAGCATGAAACTTGAGAGCAAGTACGAGGTGGTCCCGCCAACCGGAATGATCAACCTCAACCGTGACAACCACGTCGTCATATGCGGCCCACGGTTGTCCCCCATCGTGGCGATGGTGCTCGAAGGGGATGACAACCTGCGGTTTGAAAA
This sequence comes from Streptomyces geranii, assembly GCF_002954775.1. GTDB lineage: Bacteria > Actinomycetota > Actinomycetes > Streptomycetales > Streptomycetaceae > Streptomyces > Streptomyces geranii. Next base: position 280,722 of record NZ_PJME01000008.1, on the reverse strand, counting down.
GGATCGAGCCTGGCACCTGGTGGACCAGAACACGGGTCAGCAGTTCCGGTCTCCGATGGATGAGGACGGCACGGCCGGTGACTTCGGTTACCTCGGTCGACTCCCCCGTCTGGACGGCAAGGGGACGTTCCTGTACATCGCAGGAGTCCACGCGATCGGCGCGAACGGCGTTGTTCACTACCTGGAGAACAACTTGGCAGAGCTGTACCGAGAGGTGCGTACGCGTCGCTTCTCGACACTCATTTCATGCCGCTACGATCCGAAGACGCTTGACGTGCTGGAGAGTCGGCGTGTCACCCCGTTGTATCGACATGAGGCGTGATCATGCGAGTCTCCATCGACACCCACCCTGGCGGGGCCAATCCCAATGAAGACTGGGTGGCTGGTACGTCCACGCTCGCCATCGTGCTGGACGGACTGAGTACGGCGGGTCTGAACACGGGATGCCGTCACGGCGTCCCGTGGTACGTCGCGCGGCTCGGTAGTCAGCTTGTGGCCGCACTCGCAGCGCCAGAACGGCCGCTCTCAGAGGGGTTGGCTGATGCTCTCGAACAGGTCGCCGCGATGCACCCCGAGTGCGACCTGAACAATCCGGGGACACCCTCAGCCACGGTCGCAGTCCTGCGGCATCGGGACAGAGACCTTGACCACCTCGTTCTCGCAGACTCGCCGATCGTCATCGAGGGCCATGCGGACTACTCGGTGATCACGGATCTACGCGTCGACGACGTTCTTCCCCATCTGAGAGCCGAGGTCGAACAGCACGAGACGGACACACCGGAGCACAAGGAAGCCCTGAAACGCTTCGTGCATGCTCAGCGACAGATCCGCAACACCGCAGACGGTTACTGGGTCGCTTCGGCCGGCCCGGAAGCGGCTGAGCACGCGCTGACCGGAACGACGCCGCTCCGAGACGCACAAGCCGCACTCGTCATGTCCGACGGTGTCTCCCGGCTCGTCAGCGAGTACAAAATGGCGACATGGTCTGAGGTTTTCGCGACCCTCCGCACCGGTGGACCCCGCGAGCTGATCGACAATGTACGGAAGGTTGAGGCGACGGACCCGACCGGTCGCCGATGGCCACGCTACAAGTCCGGCGACGATGCCGCACTGGCCTTCTGCCAGTGGTGATTGCGTCCGCCATGACCGCCGCCCGGATGGCTGAGCCGTACCCTGAGTTGCTGGCAGCCAGCTCTCATCTGCTCGCGGTCGGACGGGCACCTACCGCCGCCAACCGCTGGCGATTCACCTCATGATCGCTGGTCTGCGGGCCATATGCGGGCCAGCAACACGCGAAACGCTCGGTGCCGGTACGCTGTACCCGCTCCGCCCCTGGTGAGCGGGACGTAGGTGGGTTGCCCGAGCGGCCTAAGGGAACGGTCTTGAAAGCCGTCGCCGCATGAGCCCGGTGAACTTCCCACCCCTCCACAAAGGCCCACGCCCGACGCGAGCTGCCCGTATGAAGCTTGGGGAGGCACCCTTTGGCTGGGGTGGTCGGCTCCACAGCTTTAGGCAAGTCACCATGGGGCGAGCCTCGAAGATCATGGTCCCAACGTCGTGCCCCAACTGGCCGGTCTACGGACTGCCGACTCGCCGGAAGCTTACAGAGCCATGATCACTCGTCTCAAAGCCGCTCCGTCAACCTAGATGTGCACCTTTCTGACTGAAGAACCACAACCTCCGGACAACGTCGCCGCTGCGGCATAGGCTGCGACTCCGCCGTGCCTCTCAAGTCAGGTGATGTCATGACTGATCCGCTCCTCGGCAACAACGATCAATCGGCCCTATTCACAGGTGACGACCCCATTCTCAGCTCCGGCGACGACCTTCTAAACCGGTCACGCCTGGCAATTGCCATAGCCGACGAAGTACGGGAGATGAATGCCCAACGCGGCGCTGTAGTAGCTATTACTGGAAAGTGGGGGACTGGCAAAACTTCGCTACTAAACCTGACCGCGAATATCCTACGCGAACAAGATTCCATCCAAGTTATCGATTTCAACCCTTGGTTCTTCTCAGGGACCGATCAGCTAATGCGGTTCTTTTTCGATGAAATGACCAGGCAGCTAAGAAGTGAAAGGAGCGGAAAAAAACGACTCAAGGATGCTACTGCGAGTATCGCCGAGAAGTTCAGCAGGTACTCCACGTCGCTATCTCCGGTCAAATTCATCCCGGGCGTCGGGCAAATATTTGACGCTGCACAGAAGACTGCAGAAGGAGTGTCTCAAGCACTTGCCACAAGTGTCCACGACCAAAGAATCGAAATCTCCGAAGCTTTGAGTAGTCTAGACGGAAGAATCGTTGTCCTAATCGACGATATCGACCGACTCACGCGCCAAGAGATCCGCGACCTATTCCGACTTGTTCGACTCAACGGCTCCTTCCCAAACGTCGTTTACCTTCTATGCTTTGACAGGCAGGTGGTAGAAAATGCTCTGGGCGAAGAAGGGCTAAATGGTGCCGCCTATCTAGAGAAGATCGTAAAGACGTCCGTCGAAGTACCGCCGGCTGCAGACGAGGCTCTTGCTTCCGTTCTTCGCATAGGGATGCTTACGGCTCTAACCAATGCAACAATCACAGCGCCGGACGAGAACCGGTTCCCGGACGTTTTTTGGCAAGTAGTGAGGCCTCTTTTCTCCACGGTCAGGGATGTAAAGAGGTTCTTGTCGTCACTCACGCTCACAGTCCGTTCTGCGGCTGGCGAGGTGGCCATTCCAGATCTCGTAGCCCTCGAAGCAGTCCGCGTGATGAAACCGGCCGCACATGATCTAATATCGCAGAACGTTCGCGCGCTGACAGCGATCCACAGCTGGCAATCGGAAACACGCAACCAAGCCATTTTGGCTGCTGACGCTGAAGTAGTGACTGCCCTCCAGGCAGAGCTACCAGATGACGTGGGGCGGGCCATAATTCGGTTCGTCTTTCCAGCAGCTCAGGTCCACACGGAAAACATGTGGCACGGCAACGATTCCCTACAAGAATGGCGCCGCGACCGTCGAGTGGCACACGCTACTGTTCTAAAGTATTACTTGCATCGCGAGTTGCCGTCTGGCGCTGCTCCGAGCAGTCAGGTTGACTCGATTGTTTATGCAACAGGAGATGAACAAGAATTCAGAAATGCCCTTTCCGCCATCCCGGATCTTCACCTAGAAGACGCACTCGACCGCTTCCTTTCACATGTGGAAACGATCGATATTAGTCGCATCCCGCCAATCGTGGTCGCTCTGTTGGACCTACTCCCCCGATTTAGTGAGGAGTCATCTGGCATGTTCGACCTCGGCAGGCGTGAATATACCGCACTTCGGCCAGCGAAAAAACTGATGCAGAGAGTTGAACCAGAAAATGCGGACCTCGTGGCACGGGTAGTTTATCAAGCCACCAAAAGTCCATATGCGCGTCTCAGATTCCTCTCCTTGGTGGGGAAGCAGCAGCATTCGGAAGGACAAGTAATCACCCCAGAGCTTGAAGCTGAACTTCGAGCCGACCTACAAGAGTACCTGAAGTCAGCACCTGCCGATGCTCTGCAAACGGAGAGAGAGTTGCTTCTAACGGTGGTTCAGGCAATCGATTGCGATGCCGAGTCAGGAGAACTCGCTATCGCATCAGCTGATTCACCAAACGTGACCGCTAGACTCCTCGAAACGGCACTTTCCCCCAGTAAGCGCAACACCCTTGGCAGTGTTGTCGTTAATTCTGAGGATAGACTCGCTTGGGAACCTCTTATTTCTGTTTATGGTGGCGAAAGTAGACTTTCTTCTGCAGTCGACCAGCTCAAAGAATCGATCGGGAACCAAGAAGTTAGCGTGCGCCTTCAGAGAGCTCTCGCTACTTTCGATCTCTATGCGACAGGTTGGAGGCCTAGCGACTTCTGACGTTGCGGAGGAGTGGTGCCCCTGACGCTGTCGCTCAGTCTCAACGGCAGTCTCATCCCTGGTAGTTCGTGCTCGTTCAAGGCCGTGTCAGCAGACTGCGACACACAGGATCTGAACGGGTCTGAACTACCAGGAACGGCAACCAGCAGAGTTGGAAAGCGTGTTGGGGGCAACCCCTCACGAGTTCGAATCTCGTATCCTCCGCCAGTGCCTCACCGGGCACGATGTCGAAGGGCCCCGCTGTTCGCAGCGGGGCCCTTCGACATCGAGGGTGCGGTTGCTGAGATCAGACAGCGGGAGACTGCTGGTCCGGCCGGGTTCGGCGCAGTCTTCACGGTGTAGTGACCCCGGTGGCTCTCCGCCTCCCAGACCGTGGAGCCTTGACGGTTGATGACCATGCGCTGAGTCGTGAGCATGAGTGCGTCGAGCACCACGATCGGCAGTTCAGGGGTTGAGCCGGGCAGCTTCTCTTCTTCTTCCAGGTTCCTGGCGAGCGCGGCCGACCGCGAGTTCAGAGCCACGAACTGCCGAAGCTCCGTTGCAGACAGGCGATTTGAGGTCGCGCCTGTCTCAACGGAGCTTCTGCACGTTCGGTCACACTTTTCTGGAGCGCCTCGGCGTGGATATCTGGATTCAGGTGATCGTGGCCGGCACCCAGACCCCCTCACGGGTCGGCCCGAATGTGGCCGGCTCATCTCGGCTGTCGTTGATCCAGCGGTCGTAGGCGCCCACGCCCTCCAACCGGATTCCGAAGTGATACATCGGGTCGGCGAAGACGATGAAGTGATTCTCGAACTCGAACTCTGCGCACCTCACCGTTCCGCTGCCAGGTACGGACTCGTTGTTGAGTGCATAGCGAATCCGTGTGATCCGATACTCGGAGTGGGAGTCGGCAAGGAAGGAATCGCCGCAGGAAGCGAGCGTGAACTCCTCGTCCTCGCCCTGGAGCGCCGGAGAAGGTTCGGTCGCCGTGACCAGGCTCATGGCCAACTGTCCGTGATTGCCGACCGAGTCGAGCCGGAAGTATCCCTCGTCAAGGGCCAGGTAGACGCTGTCCGCCAGCGGCGTGAACCGTGGAACGGCCTCATCACGGTCGACGAAGCCGGGTACTTGGACGTCCCGGATCCTCCGCCTGGCCAAGGGCTCGAACACGGAGTGGATCTCATGCACCGGCTTGCTCCTCACCTGCGAATGCGCTTTGAAGTTCCTGCCGGCGGTGAGGAGCGTCAGGCATGGAATCTTCGGAACGTCGTTGGACTGGGTGAGCGAACTCGCCATCTGCGCTGTACCGGCCGTCCGGGCGAGTGATTCTCCCAAGGTGCATAGCGATTTAGAGAGTGCCGTTCCCAACGAAAGTCCCGCAAGCACCCTTCCGGAATCGTCGGCGTCGGCGACCTCAACGGCGACGGCTCCTTCAGTCCCCTCATCGCCGTCTCCATCGTTGCGTCAGTTGTGCGTCACTGCTCGCAGTCGTTCCACAGGGCCGCGAGGCGGGGCGGGATCTGGGTGATGGCGGCGCAGCCGTCGGGGTCGGCGGGGAAACCGTCGCTTGCCGTGTAGCGCCAGCCGGTGTCGGGGCGGTCGACGAAGTACTTCATCGCGGCTCCGTCGTCCTGGAGGGCGACCTGCTCCGTCTCCGTGCTGCCGGGAGTGAGCTGGAATCGGGTTCCGGCATAGAGGGTTCCGTCACAACTGCCGTAGTAGAACGTGCCCTTGACCGGAGCGATGTGGACGAGAGGTGGTTGGGTCCGGTCGCGGTAGGCCGCCGTGACGTCGGCCTTGGTGGTGGGCGCCACCGGCAGTGACCGGCAGCCACCGCCAGACGTGGCCGCCGAAGTACCCGGCGACGCTGACGCCGTGGCCGACGGCGAGGGGGTTCGTGCCGTGTCGTGCGGTGGGCTGCTGTTCGGTGTGCAGCTCGTGAGCAGGGCCGTCGCCGTGGCGGCCACGCCCAGAGCCGCAGCGCGGGACAAGCGACGGGAACGGTTCCGGTGCGCCATTTCGCACCATCCTCTCTGATACATCCAGACAGGCCCGAGATGGCGTAACTCGGATACGTTCTCCCGGTCTTGTACATCAAGACGTCGCACCACGCACCACGGTTTCACCACGGTCGGCAAAGCCGTCGGCTCCGTCAGCTCCTTCGGCGGGGAGTCGGTGAGCGTCGTCATCCACGCATAAAGGGGAGCGAACCGGACGATTGCGGTGGAGAGGCAGGCGTCGGGTGGCTGCGGCCGGTGACGATGGGTGGGCATGCGACACCTTCGGCCGGACAGGTGGGGGCTCATGGGCAAGCAGGTCAAGTGCGGGTCGACCAACACCAAGACCGGCAAGCGGTGCCAGAAGCCGGCGATGATCGGCTACTCCCGCTGCCAGTTGCACCGGGGCGAGTGGACCCCGCCGCAGCAGAAGAAGACGAAGAAGAGGCGTTGATCTTCGTCTCCGTCTCGTCTTCGTTCCGCCCCCTTCTCTCCTCCCTCTCCTCCCTCCTCCCCCTCCTCCCCCTCCTCCCTCCTCCCTCAGCCCAACCTCGCCCTGACCCCCGCCATATCCACCGTCGTCCGAATCCCCGGCGCCGAAGCGCACACCACCGGAACCGCGTTCACCGCCCGGTTCGCCGTGTAGCCGGGGGACATCGCCGCCATCCGTTCCAGCGGGACCGCCAGGCGGATGTCCACGTCGAGGGGGGCGTCTCCCTCGACCGACAGGTGCCAGCCTGTGGGGCGGATGTCCCAGGCGGGGTCGAGGTCGGGCGTGCAGTACCAGGTGGCCCGGAACTGGAGGAGCGGTTCCGGGCCGCGCAGGCCCGTGACCGTCATTCGCTGTGCTGCCACCGTGCCCGGCTCCAGCGTGCCCGCCGCGATCGTGGTCGGGTGGGCTGCCGTCGCCGCCTCGGCCGTTGCCGTGATCGCGTCCAGCGGCAGGCCGAGGGCGTCCGCGAGGAGGCTCAGGGACGGGCCGAAGCTGTCGCGTACGTGGGCCACGCGGGCCTCGTCGAAGTCGGCGGGGGCGCTGCCGAACCCCATGACGTCGAACAGCATGCCCGGGGAGTCGCGGCGCGACAGGTCGGCGTACTCGTCGATGGTCAGGCGGTCCAGGCGGCGTTGGATCGACGTCAGGACGAGCGGGACGGCCTCGGTGATGAAGCCGGGGCTGCTGCCCGTGCTGTGGATCGAGGTGCCGCCCCGTGCGCAGGCGGCCTCGACCCGGTCCCGTATCGCCGGGTCCATGCTCGGGGGGTGGTGGAACTCGCCTCTCGTCGTCACCACGTTCGCGCCCGACTCCAGGATTCGGCAGACCTCGTCCACGTCGCAGGCGCGTGGCATGTAGAGGACGCAGTCGGCGCCGAGGGCGAGGATCTCGTCCATGTCGTGCGTCGATCTGATGCCCGTAGGCTCCGCTCCGCACAGGTCGCCCGCGTCTCTGCCCGCCTTCTCCGGGGAGTGGACGTAGACGCCTGCCAGGGACATGCCGGGGTGGCCCAGTACGGCTCGTAGTGCGCCGGTGCCTATGTTGCCCGTGGCCCACTGCACGACCCTGAGCCCTTTGTCCGTAAGGGAGTTGCCTCGATCCATGTCCACCTCGCTGTGGGTCCGGTCGAGCAGGAGTTCGCCCCGTGCTCCTTAGCCTCCCCCTCGGTTCCGCTCACCGAACGGTGACCCTCGGCACACTGGTCGTCCGCCCGCGCCGTCGGTCCCGTACCGGCCAGAAGAGGACGTACGACGTCGAGACGACGACGAAGCCCAGGCGGACCAGGCCCCGGGCCGTGTCGTCGGGGACGGTGAAGACGCTGCCGTACAGGGTGATCAGGGCGATCCAGCTCCACCACGGGACCAGGCGGCGCTGGCCGATCACGTCCCAGAGCAGGGTGCCCAGGAGGACCGAGGCCGTGTAGTACGTGTAGACGCCGGGGTCCAGGGCTATGTGGGCGTAGAGGTTCAGGCCGCCGTCGGGGCTCTCCGGGCTCTCGTAGATCAACTCCCCGCCGGTGCGCAGGTAGTGCCAGGAGAAGCCGCCGTGCGGTTCGACGAGGGCGAACCACAGGACCGTCCAGGCGGTGAGCAGCACGAGGTGCGTCCGCTGGCCCATGACCGGCACGTGCTCCTCGTCCTCTCGCCTCGCTCGGCCCCCTTCCTCCCCAACTCCCCCTCCTATAGAGGGACGAACGGTCACGAAGGTTCGCTCCGGAGTACAACCTCCGTCCCTGATCCGCTGTCTAACGGGTAATCAGAATCCACCTCACGACACCCGCGAAGGGGCTGCTCCCGCATGCCTACGAACAGCGTCGACAGAAGGGTCGCGATCAGTACGACCGCTGCCCTCACCCTCACTCTCGCCCTGGGCGCCGCCGCGCTCACGGTCCCGGCCGCCCAGGCGGCCACCCCGAGCGCCGCCACGCTGCGGCACACGAACGGCGAGCTCTGGTACAAGGGCGCCGCCGGCCAGACGAACCGGCTGACGGTCTCGATGAGGATCGAGACCCGCGACAACGAGTCCGACTCCTACTACATCCTCACCTTCCGCGACCGCGCCCCCATCACGATCGACAAGAGCGCGGCCGACAAGGACGAGTGCGTCTACCCGTCGGCCACCGACCGCACGGTCGCGCGCTGCGCGGTCCACATCCCGGTGGGCTCGGACGACTCCGACATCTACGACGTCGACCTGGGCGACGGCAACGACACCGCGACGATCGCCGCCAACAACCACGCCTACGCCACGATCTACGGCGGCAAGGGCAACGACGTGCTGGTGGGCAACGGTTACACCGTGCTGTACGGCCAGGACGGCAGCGACCGTACGGTCGGCGGCGGCGGGGTCTGGGGTCTCGGCGCGTGGGGCGGGGCCGGGAACGACGTCCAGACCGGCTGCTCGGTCGCCTGCTACGGCGGCGCGGGCAACGACTCCCTCACCGGCGACGTCGACGAGGACGGGGCGGACAACATCCTCAACGGCGGTGACGGCAACGACGTCCTGCGCGGAAAGTCGGGCGACGACGTCCTCTACGGCGGCAAGGGCAACGACCGCCTCTACGGCGACGCCGGCAACGACACCCTGTGGGGCAACAGCGGCAACGACGTCCTGTACGGCGGCGCGGGCAAGGACAAACTGTCCGGCGGCCCGGGATCGGACAGGGTTTACCAGAACTAGCCTGTCTTCAGGGGCGCGGGGCTGTATCGATCTGCGGCTCCGCCGCGGGGCGCGGCCAGCCCGCCACCGCCCCGCAGCGAACCAACTACCGGAGAGGGCTCAGTTCAGGTCACCGAGCCCTCTCAACTCCGGAAAGTCGTCGAACTCCCCGGGGTTCAGGAACATCAACTCCAGCGCGTCCGCCGCCACTTCCCCCCGCCCGCTCTCCGGCGGCTGCAACGCCTGCTCGGTCCAGATGCACTTGCCGTTGCGCGTGTACCGAGTCCCCCACCGCTGCGACAGCGCGGTGATCAGCTGCAGCCCCCGCCCCCCTTCGTCCGTCTCCGTCGCCCGGCGGATCCGCGGCATCGTCAGACTCCCGTCGAACACCTCGCAGATCAGCTCCGCGCCGTGCAGCAACCGGAGTTGGAGCGGGCCCTTGGCATGCCGTACGACGTTGCCGACCAGCTCGCTCGCCAGGAGTTCCGTCGTCGCGGTGAGGTCGTCCAGGCCCCAGAGGGCGAGCTGTTCGCGGACGTGGCGACGGGCCTGGCCGGCCGCCCGTGGGTCCTCGGGCAGCGGCCAGGAGGCGACCCGGTCGCCGGTCAGGGCGTGCAGGCGGGCGATGAGGACTGCCGCGTCGTCCACGTTCGGCTGGTCGGCGGGGAGCAGTCCCGCGGTGAGCCGGTCGCAGAGCCGGCCGAGGTCGCCCTGTTCACCGGCCTCGTACGCACCTCTTAAGAGGCGGGCCAGCTGTCCCATGCCCTCGTCGATCTCGCGCTTCGACGACTCGACCAGGCCGTCCGTGTACAGCACCAGCAGGCTGCCCTCGGGGACCTTCAACTCGACTGTCTCGAAGGGGGGTTCGGCGGCGCCGAGCGGCGGGTCGGCGGTCAGGTCGGGGAAGTAGACCGTGCCGTCGGGGTGGACGACCGCCGGCGGGGGATGGCCGGCCCGGGCGATGGAACAGGTCTGGGTGATGGAGTCGTAGAGGGCGTACAGACAGGTCACGTACGACTCCTCGCCCATGTTGGCGACGATGTCGTTGAGGTGGCTCATGATCTCGTCGGGCGGCAGTTCGAGGTCGGCGAGGGTGTGGACGGCGGTGCGCAGCCGGCCCATGGTGGCCGCCTGGGGCAGGCCGTGGCCCATGACGTCGCCGACGACGAACGCGACCTGGCCGCCGGAGAGCGGGATGACGTCGTACCAGTCGCCGCCGACGTCCACGCCCTGGGCGGCGGGGAGGTAGCGGGCGGCGGACGTGCACGCGGGCAGGTCGGGCAACTCGCTGGGCAGCAGGGCGCGTTGGAGTTCGCGGGAGCGGCTGCGCTCGTCGTCGTAGAGCCGGGCCCGGGCCAGGGCCTGGGCGACGAGGGCGCTGATCGTGGTGAGGAGGGTGCGTTCCTCGTCGGTGAAGCCGCGCGGGAGGTCGAAGCTGATCGAGCAGACGCCGAAGGTGTTGCCGGACGCGGTCAGCGGCAGGAACGCCCAGGCCTGTTTGCCGCTGCGCCGGGGCAGGCCGGTCAGCGCGGGGTAGTGGGCGGCGAACTCGTCCGCGGACGAGAAGAACGCGGGGGTCTCGGTGGCGATCACGTCGCAGCTGGGCCAGCCGGGAGTCAGCGGGGCGTCGCTGATGATGTTCAGGAAGGATTCCTCGTAGCCGATGGCCCCGACGGTGCACAGCCGGTCGTTCTCGATGGTCTGGACGATGAGGCCGGCGGCGGCGAACGGCGGCAGTACGCGCCGCGCGACCGCGTCGACGACGTCCCGCGCGGTGGTCGCCTTGGCCAGGGCTGCGGTCAACTCCGCTATGCGGGCGGCGCGTTCGGACGCGGCGCGTTCGGCGGCCTGGCTCTCCTCGGCGAGCCGGCGCTTCTCGGTGACGTCCTGGAGGTAGAGGGTGCGGCCGTCGGGGCCCGGGACCAGGCGGAGGTGGTAGCGGCGGCCGGTGCCGGGCACCCGGATGTCGAAGCCGGCCGGCTTGTCCTCGGCGGCGGCCTTGCGGCAGCGCCGTTCCAGGCCGGGCAGTTGGCGCACGGTGGGGAGGTCCCACAGGACGCGCCCGAACAGCTCCTCCTCGGAGAGGCCGAGGGTGCGTTCGGCCTCCAGGTTGGCGAAGGTGATCCGCCAGGTGTCGTCGACCGCGAGGAAGCCGTCGCTCATGTGCCGCAGGGCGCGGCCGAGGGCGTCGCGGGCGGTGCGCGACTCGTTGCTGTCCCAGCCCATGCCGATCATGCGCAGGGGCTCGCCGTTCTCGTCGTACGTGGCCCGGCCGCGCGCCTGGTGCCAGCCGTACGTCCCGTCCAGGCCCCGTACGCGGTACTCGGCCTCGAACACCGTGTGGCCGCGGATGGCCTGGTCGACGAGGGCGAGGGTGGGGCCGAGGTCGTCGGGGTGGACGCAGCGCATCCAGTTCTCGACGCGGGCGGTGTACTCCTCGGGCCGGGTGCCGTACAGCTCCAACGCGGCCTCGTCCCAGATGAGTTCGCCGTTGGTGATGTGCCAGTCCCAGGAGCCGACCCGGACCTCCTTGAGGGCCTGGCGCAGCCGGTCGCCGCTCAGCTCGGAGTGCACGGGGCCGGCCGGCGGGGGCGCCTGGACCATGCGCTCCTCGCTCCAGGCGACGACGGCGCGCAGGAACCGCCACTGGGCGGACGTCGGTTCGCCGTTGTCGCCCGTGATGACGGTGAGGGCGCCGATGCTGCGCTCGCCGCGGATGACGGGCACGGCGGCGAGTCCGCTGCCCGGAATGGGCGCGCGGGACGGGCAGATGGGGACCGTGGGGTCGGCGCGCTCGGCGGCCACGCCCGGGATCCACACGCCGTGACCGGTGCGGTACTCCTGCTGGAGGGCGCGGGCGGGGGCCAGCGGGCCCTCCTGGTCGATGATCTCCCAGGGGCCGGTGAGGGCCGTGGGCAGCCCGGTGGCCGAGACCAGGCGCAGGGCCGACATCGGGCCACGGAGGTGGATCGTCCCCCCGAGCGCGCCCAGCTCCGCCACCGAGTGCTGGAGAGCCAGTCGGAAGACCTCGCTCTCGGCAACCCCGGGGTCCACCGAGCTGAGCAGTGCCAGCCGTGCGTTCATGCTTGAAGTTTTACCGTTTCCATCCCACCTGATGCGCGACTTTGCAGGAATCTCACCGACACCCACAGCCACCTTCACCAGCCCGTACGAGTGCCGCAGAAGCATCAACAGCCGTGATTCTGGGGCAAGTTGTGCGACATTTCACTGTCACGGCACCGATGTAGCGTGCCGTTGACGGACAGTTGAGATTTGAACGTAACTGACCGACAAGGACTTCACTTTGCCCGCAGAGGTTCGTGGAACGACTGCGGAACGACCTGGAACGACTGAGGAGTGGTGGCATGGACATCGGTGTTTTCATCCCCATCGGCAACAACGGCTGGCTGATCTCGAAGAGCGCGCCCCAGTACCTGCCGAGCTTCGACCTCAACAAGGCGATCGTGCAGAAGGCGGAGGCCCACGACCTGGACTTCGCCCTGTCGATGATCAAACTCAAGGGCTTCGGCGGCGAGACGGAGTTCTGGGATCACAACCTGGAGTCGTTCACGCTGATGGCGGGCCTGGCGGCGGTCACCGACCGCATCAAGCTCTACGCCTCGACCCCGATCCTGGCCCTGCCGCCCGCGATCGTCGCGCGCATGGCGGTCACGGTCGACTCGATCGCCCCCGGCCGCTTCGGCATCAACATCGTGACGGGCTGGGCGCCCGGCGAGTACGCGCAGATGGGCCTGTGGCCCGGCGACGACCACTTCGGCAACCGCTACGGCCGCGCCGTCGAGTACGTCACCGTGATGAAGGACCTGTGGCGCGACGGCGTCAGCAACTTCAAGGGCGAGTTCTACGAGATGGACGACTGCGTCCTCTCGCCGCGCCCGGAGAACGGCCACATCGACATCGTGGCGGCCGGGCAGAGCGGCACCGGCATGAAGTTCGCGGCCGAGCACGCCGAGTACAACTTCATCCTGGGCAGCGGCGTGAACACCCCCACGGCCCTCTCCGGCAGCACGGCGACGCTGGTGGAGGAGGCGGAACGGACCGGCAGGGACGTAGGAGCCCTCTCCCTGTTCATGATCATCGCGGCCGAGACGGACGAGGAGGCCCAGGCCACCTGGCAGGACTACCACGACAACGCCGACCGCGCGGCGCTGGCGTACATGGCCGGTGAGACGGAGGCGGACACGACGTCCACGGGCACGTCGACGGCGCGGACGATCGCGCTGCCCGAGGGCGCGGTCAACTTCAACATGGGGACGCTGGTGGGCTCTTACGAGAGCGTGGCGAGGATGCTCGACGAGGTCGCGGCGGTGCCGGGCACGAAGGGGATCATGCTGGTCTTCGACGACTTCCTGGAGGGCCTGGAGAACTTCGGCACCCGCATCCAGCCGCTGATGAAGTCGCGTGCGGGTAGGGGGAGTTCGGCGTGAGCCCGACGGGTTCCCGGGAAGACGACTACCAACGGGCGGGGCTGGCGGGCGAGTTGACGCCGGGCAGCTCCCCCGCCCTCCTCCTCGTGGACCCGGCCAGGGCGTACGTCGATCCGGCCTGCCCCCTCTACGCGGGGGCGGGCGCGGAGAACGCGGCGGAGGCGATGCGGGACCTGCTGGCATCGGCCCGGGACGCACGGATCCCCGTAATCGTGACGCGGGTCATCCTCCGCCCCGACGGCGGCGACGGAGGCGTCTTCTACCGCAAGGTGCCGAGCCTGCGGGCGTTCGTCGAGGGGAGCCCGTACGGGGAGTTCATCGAGGGGCTGGCACCGGCGGACTCGGACCTGACGGTGACGAAGCAGTACCCGAGCGCCTTCTTCGGCACCGCGCTGTCCGCGTACCTCACCTCCCACGGCATCGACACCCTCCTCATCGCCGGCCTGACGACCAGCGGTTGCGTACGGGCGACGGCGCTCGACGCCATGCAGCACGGGTTCGTCCCGGTGGTCGTCGAGGAGGCCGTGGGGGACCGGGATCCGGGGGTGCACGCGGCGAATCTGTTCGACATCCGGCACAAGATCGGTGAGGTTTGGGGGGTGGGGCGGGTGAGGGAGTACCTGTCCCGGGACGGAACCTGACGCACGAGGGGACGGCTGGTGAGCGGCGACGGACGGCGGCGGGGTCCGGTGTTCCTGACCTCGGGACAGCGGACCAGTACGACGGTGCTGCTCGCGGAGGCGGCGGCCGGGCGGGGCATGGAGGTGCGGTCGCTGGGCGAGCCGGGGGTCTCGCCGGCGTCGCTGGCCGGGCGGGCGGTGCACTGGTACGGGGGCCCGCTGGCGGCCGACCGGATCGCCGCCCCGCTCTGCCTCGGCCTGCTCGAACCGCCGGACGGCTGGCTGGCCGGGCTGCCGGAGGAGTACACCGGGCGCCGCGTGCGGCTGACGACGCTCGCGGAGGCGTGGCAGGGCCGGCACCCGGTGTTCGCGAAGCCCCCGAGCGACAAGTCCTTCCCGGCGGCGGTGTACGCCGACGGCTCGCGACTGCCCCGTACGGGCACGGGAGTTGGCCCTCGGACACCGGTGTTGGTGTCGGAGGTCGTCACCTTCGCCGTCGAGTACCGCCTGTTCGTGCTGGACGGGCGGGTGTCGGCGGGGAGCCGTTACGCGGTGTACGGCCACCTGGACCCCGCACCACTCGACGGGGACGAACGCGAGCGGGAGGTACGGGAGTTCGCCGACCGCCTGCTCACGGAGCAACGGCACTCCTTGCCGAGCGCGGTCACTGTCGACGTCGGCCTCGTCCAAGACCCCGACCGGGGCGGGCGTGAGCGGTGGGCTGTGGTGGAGGCCAACATGCCTTGGTTCTCGCACAGTTACGCGGCGGGGGTGGAGGGCGTGCTGGATGTTGTGCTGCGGGCTGCGGGGCCTTGGGGGTTGGTGGGGCGGGGGGATGTGGGGTTTTTGAGGGGGGTGGTGGGGGCGGGGGGTTCGTGAGGGGGGTTCTGGGGTGAGGGGGCACGAGGGGCGCTGGAAGCAGGGGCGACTCCGGCTCCGCCAGCGTCAGGGACGGGGACAGCGGCAGCGGCAGCGGCAGCGGCAGCGGCATGCTCAGGCGTTCCACCACTCGTCGGTGCCGCAGCCGACCTCGTAGTGCCACCAGCCCTCCTCCTGGCCCCGCGCAAGAAGGGCCTTGATCCCGGCGAAGTCCTCGCTGAAGACCTCGCCGCCGAGCCGCGTCGCCCACAGGCCCTCGGTGTCCTGCGGGAGCCACCCTGCGCGGCGGCACGGAATGACACCAGGTCAGTCGGCAGTCGGCGGATTCGGTACCCCGGCGAGGTCGAGTAGGCGGTGCATGGTTGTGGGTGGCAGGGCCGGGTTCGCGGCGGCGTCTCGGGCCGAGTCGGGGAGGCCGAGGCGGCGGTGCAGTTCCTGGGTGGGGAGTCGGGGGTCCCGGCGGGCCCAGACGCCGACGTTCGGATCGTCGATCAGCCGCAGGATCAGGTCGGGGCCGGCCTCGGGGTCGTACAGCGCGGCGTGGCGCAGGCGGGGGTTGGGGTGGTCGGCGAAACGGGCCAGGCCGGCTCTGGCGAAGTTCGGGTGGCTCGTCAGGAAGCTCCACTTGAGGCCGTGCCAGTAGGTGTACATCTCCAGTACGAGTTCGTGCGGGGCCTGTTGGCAGGACTCGCACAGGGTGAGCTTGACGAAGAAGTCCTCGTCCGCCGCCAGGAGTTCCACCACGTCGGCGGGCAACAGCCGCTGTCCGGCGATGCTCCGCCGCAGCAGGACGTGCCCGGAGGCGGCGGCCCGCCGGGCGACCTCCGGTTCGTGGCCGCGCTCCACGATCCAGCGCGGAGCGGTGTGGTACCCGCCCGGCACGACATACGCGATGGCGGCGCGCTGCTCCTCCGTGAGGTCCTCACGCATCGAGAGGCAGAGCCGGACGTGGTCGTCGGGGTCGTCGGTGAGGCGCAGGGCGAGGGCGGTGGGGACACCGGGGTCCTGGGCGGCCTTGGCCCGTACGAGCGGATCGGGGTCGCGGACTCGGGCGGCGGGGTCGGGCTGAGGATGGGGCCGGGGTTCCGGTTCGTTCGGGAACAACTCGGCCACCGCGGCGCGGACTTGGGGCTCGGGGTCGGCGAGCAGCAACTCGCGTACGGCGGGCGGGAGTTGCGGCCACAGTTCGGGGGTGAGGGCGGCGGCCCGTACCGACGCGTCCTCGTCCTGGGCGAGCCGCGCCCGTACGGGCACCGGCAGGGGCCACCGCGCGGCCGTCCGCCGGACCTTCGCCTCGCTGTCGCCGGCCAGGATCTCCGGCACTCCGTCCGGTACGCGCCGGCCGAAGTCGCCCATGAGCACCGCGTAGACGAAACGGACCCGGGGTTCCGGATCACGAGCGAGCCGCGCCAGTACGTCGACGTCGGCGGCCGGGTTCTCCGCCACGTTCCGCCGGTGCTCGACCTGCGGGGAGCCCACCAGTACGGCTGTCTTCTCCCGGTCGAGTGAGCACTGGGCGAGCCAGAAGGAGACGTACGCGGGAAGTCCCTCGACGGTGAGGAGCCGTGCCAGCACCGATGCGGGCAGCGCGTGGTTGAGCGTCAGCCCACGGAGCCATTCCTGGGCGAGGTCCGGGTTCAGGTCAAGATCCGGGTTCAGGTCAAGATCCGGGTTCAGGTCAGGGTCAACGTCCAGGTGGTCCTGTCTCCCGGCCCGCTCGTCCAGATCTTCGTGTACGTCGCCCATGGCCCCCATCCTCCCTCCGCGCCGTTCGCCCGTGGTCAGCGGTGTCCGGCGGAATCGGGCGGCCCGTTCAGCAGTACGGGTGATCTTGTGAGTCGGGGGTGGCCGCGCGGGGAGGTTGTTTGGTGAGTCCTGCCACCTCGGTGCTGCCGCCGCTGCGTTTCCATCACCCGACGCGGGTCGAACTGGAGCTGCACTACACGGGTCCTGAGCGGCACTGCGGCGGCTGTGTCCGGGAGGACGTCGAGAACACCGTGAAGGCCCTTCCGATGAAGGACAAGAAGTATCTGCTGAGCGTGGGCGACCAGGAGCCCTATGTGCTGGAGGACGTGCACTGGCACACGCCGTCCGAGCACACCGTCGGCGGGGTGGCCTTTCCGCTGGAGCAGCACATGAAGTACATGCGGGAGGACCGGTCGGGGGCGGCCGAGTACACGGTCGTCGCCGTCTTCGTGCATCCGGGGCAGGCCAATGACTCCCTGGACCGGCTGCTGTCCTCGGTCCGCCGGGCCGAACACCCCGGGGTCCGCTGGACGGAGTCCGAGGTACAGCTCGACGAACTGCTGCCCTCCTGCACCGAGTCCTACCGCTACGTCGGCTCCACCACCGTCTGCGAGTACACCCCGGGCGTGCGCTGGAACGTACTGACCCACCCCGTGCAGGCGTCCGCCGCCGTGCTGAAGCACTTCCGCGACCTCTTCCCCGAGGGCAACTCCCTTGATGTGCAACGGCTCGGGGACCGGCGGATCGTCAGTGACCGCCATCGGTGGTGGTAGGGGCGGCGGCGGGGAGGGAGTCGAGCCAGGCGGTCAGGAGGGCGTTGGTCTCCGCCGGGCGTTCCTGCTGGAGCCAGTGGCCGCAGCCTTCGAGAAGGTGGGAGCCGGTGAGGGCGGGGAGGGTGACCGGGTAGGCGTCGATCGCGTCGGCCAGCCAGGTGGTGGAGGCGTCCAGGGCACCGCCGATGAACAGCGCCGGCTGGGTGACGGGGGCGCCGGTGTACCCGGCGCCGGTCAGGTCCGCCCAGTCCCGGTCCATGTTGCGGTAGCGGGCGAGGGCGCCCGTCATGCCGGTGCGCTCGAACTCCTCGGCGTAGACGTCGAGTTCGTGGTCGGGGAGCCAGGCGGGGCGTCGGTCGCGGGGGAAGCGTTCGCGAAGGCTCCCCTTTCCGCTCCCCTGTCCGCCTCCCTGTCCTCCTCCCTGTCCTCCTCCCGTTCCGCTTCCGCCTCGCGTCACGAAGTGCGGGTCGGGGGCGCCGGGTTCGGGCATGGTGTCGGCGGAGAGGGCGGCGTAGAAACCGGCCAGCCAGCCTCGTACGTCGGGCTCGATCTCGGCCTCGGCGCGACCGGGCTCCTGGAAGTAGGAGACGTAGAACTCCTCGTCCTCACCGCCGACTTGCGCGAACACCTCGCTGGGGCGCGGGCCGCCCGGCGGGGTGTACGGCACGCTCAGCAGCGCGACCGCGCGGAAGGCGTCCGGACGGACCAGGGCGGAGGTCGCGGCGATCGTCGCGCCCCAGTCGTGGCCGATCAGTACGGCGGAGGTCTCGCCGAGGGCGTGCACGACGGCCACGTTGTCCTCGACCAGGTCGAGCATCCCGTACGCACTCGTCGCCTCGGGGCGCGAGGAACGGCCGTACCCGCGTACATCGATGGCGACGGCGCGGTATCCGGCGGCGGCGAGGGCGGGGAGCTGGTGCCGCCAGGAGTACCAGGACTCCGGGAAGCCGTGGAGCAGGAGGACCAGCGGCCCGCTGCCCTGTTCGACCAGGTGGATACGGCCGGCGGGGGAGGGGACGAGGCGGTGGGTGAGGGGGTGGAGGTGGGAGTGGGGGTGGGGCATGGGGGCTCCGTACGTCGTCAGTGAGCGGGAGCGGACGTCGGCGTCACGTCAACGGCAAGCGTGGGGTGGGGTGTCGGACGTACGCGAGGCCTGTTGCCGTTTCGGCAAACCGGCCTCCACGGGCCCGCCCATCCGCACACCCGTGCACCGAGGCCTGTACCGAGGCATCGTCAGCGCGTGGCGAGGAGTGCGACGAGTACGGCGGTCACCAGTACCGCCGTCGCGATGCCCGCGCCCAGCACGACCCTTGGGCGTGAAGGCCGTCGGACGACCTCGACGACGCCGGTGGTCTCAGTTCCCGCGCGGCCCGGGAACGCGAAGTACACCCAGTTCGGGCGGTCGTTGACGGTGATCCGGGCGACCGGCAGGTGGCGGAGGGTCGCCCGGCGTCGTACCTCGCCCTGTTTGTGGGCCAGGTGGGGTTCCACGCGGGCTCGGTGGTCGTCGGGCAGGTCGGGCGGGAGTTTCGCCGTGATGTCCGTCAAAGGGGTCTCGCGCCAGCCGCCCTGGCGGTAGGTCGGCCACCAGAGGTAGGCCCGGGCCCGCTCCTGTTCGCGGTCGGGGACCACGGGGTGCGTGATGTGCGCCTCCGTCCACGTGGTGAAGAAGCCCGTGCCCTTGCACTCCTCGTGGCGGAAGTTCGTCGCGCCCTTGCAGGACTCGCACTGCCGAAGTCCCGTCCCCGCGCAGGCCGGACAGTCCACGATCTGGCGGCCGGCGCAGCCGGGGCAGGCCGCGTTGTGCGAGCCGCAGCGCGCGCACTGCACTCGCGGCCCCGAAGTGGTCCTGGACGGCTGCCGGTTGCGCGGCCCGAAGGCCGTACGCGAG
This sequence comes from Streptomyces geranii, assembly GCF_002954775.1. Taxonomy (GTDB): domain Bacteria; phylum Actinomycetota; class Actinomycetes; order Streptomycetales; family Streptomycetaceae; genus Streptomyces; species Streptomyces geranii. The sequence continues at coordinate 261,363 of NZ_PJME01000008.1, read as the reverse complement.
CCCCCGCAGCTCAGGCACGCCGCGTCACCGCCCCCGCAGCCGGCGCAGTCGACCTTGCGCACGCAGTCCTGCGTGCCCCGCCCGCCGCAGTCCCCGCACCCCTGCTTGCCGCCCTCGCAGTCCGCGCACGGCACCTCGGCGATCGAACCGGCCATCACCAGTTCCACCCTCGGCGAGGACCCGAACCCCTCGGGCACCGGCACCTGTTCGGTGGCGAGGTCGGTGCAACTCGGCCGCTTGGAGACCTGCTTCAGCTTCTTCCCCGGCAGCCGCTGCGGCACCCCGCCCCGCCGGACCTCGAACCGCCGCACGATCCGGAAGTCGAGCAACGGTTGCCGGGACAGCTCCGCCGTGCCGGGCACCAGCAGCCGTACGGAGGAATCGCCCTTCGCGGAGAAATAGCGCTCGACGGCCCGGAGGAAGTCTTCGTCGGACGGCGGCGTGGCCAACCCTGCCCCCTGGTCAACTCAGCGATCCAGGACAGCAGGCTATGGGCCATCTGATGCCCCATCAAGAGGGCCTGTCCATGCGCCTATCGGCGCCCGCCCCGAGCCTCCCTCACGACCGCCACCCCACCCGGCGCCACCCGCACCACGCCTCCCACCAGCCGTTCCCCGCTCAGGAGTTCGGTCGCGCCCTGCGCCACCTCGACCTCGGCGCCGTCGCCCGCGTGGTCGATCAGGAAGAGATAGTCGGCGTCCGGCCCCCGCCGCACCACCGCCTCCACCCCCGCCGGAGTCGCCCGCACCGACTCGACACCCGACTCCGCGCACATCCGCCCGAGCAGCGCACCCAGCGTCGACGGGTCCGGCCGCGTCGCCACATACCAACCCACGCCCGCACCCTTGCCCGTACCGACCGAGTTGCGCGTCACCGCCGGGACCCCGGCCAGCGGACCGTCCGTGTACGACAGCACAGCCTCCGCCCCCGGTCCCGCCCCCTCGCCCGTCTCCTCCAGTCGCAGCCTCTCCGACCACAGCGATCCCGTACCGCCCTCCCCCAGCCCCACCGACTCGCCCGGCAGCAAAGGAAACAGCTCGTCCGCCCGCACCCCGAGGGCCTCCCGGAACGCGCCCGGGTAACCGCCCAGCCGTACATGGCAGTTGGCGTCCACGGCCCCGCTGTGGAAGCCGACGGCCAGTGTGCCGCCGCGTTCCGCGAAGCCGATCAGGTTGGCCGCGCCCGCCTCGTCGACCAGGTACAGGCTCGGGGCCAGCACCAGCCGGTACCCCGCCAACTCGTCCCCAGGGCGTACGAAGTCCACCGCCACGCCCGCCCGCCACAGCGGCTCGTACCAGTCCCGCACGAGATCCTGGAAGCGGAGTTCGCCGCTCGGCTGGGAGGGGAGTTCCAGGGCCCAACGGGCGTCCCAGTCCCAGACGATGGCCACCGACGCCGTGCCCGTGCTGCCGCGCACCTCGGCCAATGCCCGCAGATCCGCGCCCAGTTGGACGACGTCCTGCCAGATCCGGCTGTCCGTGCCGGCGTGCGGCAGCATCGCCGAGTGCCACTGCTCGGCGCCCGCCTTCGCGGCCCGCCACTGGAAGTACGCGATGCCGTCGGCGCCGTGGGCGACATGGGAGAGGGCGTTGCGGCGCAACTCCCCCGCCACCTTCGCCCTGTTGACCGGCTGCCAGTTCACCGCGCCCGTGGAGTGCTCCATCAGCAGCCAAGGGCCACCCGCCAGCGAACGCATCAGGTCGCCGCTCAGCGCGATGTCGATCTCCGACTCGGGGTCCGTCGAGCGGAGGTAGTGGTCGTTCGACACCACGTCCAGCTCCGGGGCCCAGCGCCAGTAGTCCAGCGCGTCGAAGTTGTACATCACCATGAAGTTGGTGGTGGCGGGGGTTCCGGGGGCCGCCGCGCGCAGCACGTCCCGTTCCGCCTTGTACAGCGACAGCAACTCGTCGCTGCAGAAGCGGCGCCAGTCCAGCTGGTGGGTCGGGTTCGGGACCGCGCCCGTCGCTCGGGGCGGGATCACCTCGGCCCAGTCGTAGTACCACTGGCTCCAGAAAGTGGTCCCCCAGGCGTCGTTCAGCGCGGCCAGGTCGTCCCCGTACTTCGCCCGCAGCCAGCGGCGGAACGACTCCGCGCTCTCGTCGCAGTAGCAGGCGGGGTTGTGGCAGCCGTACTCGTTGTGGACGTGCCACATCACGACCGCCGGATGCTCCGCGTACCGTTCCGCCAGCGCGCCCGCGATCCGCAGGGCCGCCTCCCGGTAGGCCGGGCTGCTCGGGCAGAAGGTCTGGCGGCTGCCGTACGACAGTCTGCGGCCGTCCCTGTCCACCGGGAGCGCCTCCGGGTGTGCGCGGAAGAACCAGGCTGGAGGTGCCGCCGTCGGGGTCGCGAGGTCGGCCGCGATGCCGTTCTCGTGGAGGAGGTCCAGGAGTCGGTCCATCCGGGCGAAGTCGTAGACGCCCTCGGCCGGTTCGAGCAGGGCCCAGGCGAAGATGCCGACGCTGACCATCGTCACCCCGGCCTCGCGCATCAGCAGCATGTCCTCGGCCCAGACCTCCTCGGGCCACTGCTCGGGGTTGTAGTCACCCCCGTACGCGATGCCGGGGACGGACAGTTCACGCTTCGCCCTTGTCTCCTTCGCCGTCTCCTTCATCGGTCGACTCCGCTCAGCAGACGGCGAGTTGTCTCCACGCCCCACTCGTCCAGGGACAGCAGGCGGTCGCTGGACGCCATCAGGCCGCCGGTCGCCTCGACATGGGCCGCCCAGCGCTCCCGGGTCTCCACGGCCGGGCGGGCCATCAGGCAGTCGGGGTCGTTGACCCAGAGCCGGCCGTGCTGCCACTGGCGTCCTACGCCGGTGAACTCGGCGGCGTCCTGGCCGGGTTGGGAGTAGTAGCCGGCCTCGGGGCGGCGGTGCGGGGCGGTGTCCGCGCTGACCCGCATCGCGTCGAACAGGCCGAGGGAGGGGAGCATCGGGGCGCCGCAGCCGAGGAGATGGGCGTCCGGGCCGATCGCGTCCCGGATCAGGCCGACTCCCGCGCGGTACGCGGCAAGAGCGGCCTCTTCGCCACTGTCGCCGCCCTCGTGTCGTACGCCCGTCAGCGCCCCCGCGTACAGGAAGTCGACCTTGAAGTAGTCGTACCCCTCGGCCCGCAGCGTCGTGAACACCTCGGTGAGGTAGGCCGCCGCGGCCGGGTGGGTCGGGTCCAGGACGTACAGGTCGTGCCCCCAGTTGCGGCCCGCGTGCAGGGGAGCGCCCTCGCCGTCCCGCACCAGCCACTCCGGGTGTTCGGCGGCCAGTTCGCTGCTCGGATCGACCAGGAAAGGGGCCGTCCAGATGCCCGCCCGGCGGCCGTTGGAGCGGATGCGGTCGGCTATCCCGGCGCGGGAGCGGAAGCGGCCGGAGAGGGTGAGCCAGTCGCCGAGGGCCTTCTGGTAGCCGTCGTCTATCTGGACGACGTCGATCGGCAGGTCGAGTACGTCCATCGCACGCAGGTTCTCGTGGATGTCGTCCTCGGTGACCTCGGTGAAGTACTCGTACCAGGAGCACCAGACCGTGGGCGCCGGGCGCGGTGCCGGAAGGCCGAGACCCTCGGCCCAACTCGCCAGCGCCGCCTGGATGTCGCCGTCGTACGACACCTCCGTCACCGGGCCGTCCGCGCTCACCTCGGCGTGACCGGCCGTGAACTCCAGGCGGATGGAGGGGACTTGGCGGGTCGGGTCCGGTGCCGCCCACAGGCGTACCGGGGAGCCGTCGCCCGGGTCCAGGGCCAGCAGGCCCTCGCCCTGGAAGACGCCGTCGGGGACGGGGTGCCCGGGGCGGTAACAGACCGTCGCCCAGTTGTCGTTCGTCGGGCGGTACGGCTTGTCGCCGGGGGCGTAGGCGCCGCTGGGGCTCCAGGACTGCCAGCCCTCCTCGTGGACGAGGGCGTGCCGGACGTCCACGGGTATGGAGGCGACGGGCGTGAAGGGGAGGGGCACTTGTCGTTCTCTTTCGAGCGAGGGTCGCGAGGGGCGTTCAGCCCTTGTTGGCACCCAGCGTCAGTCCGCTGACGAACTGGCGCTGCAGCGCGAAGTACACGATCAAGGTAGGGATCGCGGTCAACAACGCACCCGCCGCCACCAGGTTGGGGTCGGTGAAGTACTGCCCGGAGAGGTTGTTGAGCGCCGAGGTGATCGGCATGTTCTCACCGGTCGAGATGAGCACGATGGCCCAGAAGAAGTCGTTGTAGATCCAGATGGAGAGCAGGGTCGCCAGCGCCGCCATCGCGGGCCGGCACAGCGGCAGCACGATCTGCCAGTACATCCGCCACACCGAAGCGCCGTCGACCAGCGCGGCCTCGGTCAGTTCGTGCGGGAGCATCCGCATGTAGTTGGCCAGCACGAAGGCGCAGAAGCCCGACTGGAACGCGATGTGGATGAGGACGAGGCCGAGCGCGGAGTCGTAGAGCTTGCCCGATTCGGTGATGCCCGGCAGGTCCACCAGCAGGTAGAGGCGGTACAGCGGGGTGATGATGACCTGCTGGGGGAGCAGGTTGCCCGCCGTGAAGATCAGCAGCAGGAACAGGTTGACGCGGAAGTCGAAGCGGCTGACGTAGAAGGCGACCATCGACGACAGGAACAGCGTCAGCAGCACCGCCGGGACGGCGATGATCAGCGTGTTGACGAAGTAGTGCGTCATGTCCGACTGCGTGAACGCGTTGGTGAAGTTCGAGAAGCTCAGCTTGTCGGGCCAGGAGACATAGCCCTTGTCGCTGGTCTCGGCGTAGGGGCGCAGCGCCGCGTACATCGCCCAGAGCAGGGGTGCGAGCCAGGCCAGCGACATCAGGACGAGGAACACGTGCAGCAGCACGCGGCCGGGTCGGACGGGGGCGCGCTGCTTCGCCGACATGGATTTCTGGGATTTCAACGACACCGTGGTGCTCATGCCCGCCGCTCCTTCCGGAAGGTACTGACCAGATACGGGATGATCACGACGAGCGAGATCACCAGCAGGACGACGGCGATCGCGGACCCGTAACCGATGCGGCTGGACTCGCCGATGATGTTGTTGGTGACCAGGATCGACAGCAACTCGGTGCCCTGGGCACCGCCGTTGAAGACGTAGACGAGGTCGAAGGCGCGCAGCGACTCGATGATCGTGACGACGAGGACGATGGTGTTCGTCGGGCGCAGGGTGGGGAAGATGACGTTCTTGAACGTCTGCCACTCGTTGGCGCCGTCGAGCGAGGACGCCTCGCGCAGCGACGGGTCCACGCCCTTCAGACCGGCCAGGTACAGGATCATCATGTAGCCGGTGTGCCGCCAGGCGGCGGCGACGAGGATGGCCCAGAGGTTGAGGTCCGGGTCGCCGATCCAGTCGATGTAGTGGCCGGGTTTGTTGGCGCCGATCAGGCTGTTGATCAGGCCCGTGTCCGGGTTGTAGATCAGCTGCCAGACGAAGCCGATGACTGCCATCGATACGACGACCGGGAGGAAGAAGGCCGTCTGGTAGACCCGGCTGAAGCGGATGTTCTTGTCCAACTGGACGGCCAGGAACAGGCCGAGCGGGGTCGGGATCGCGATGAGTACGACGAACCAGATGACGTTGTGCTGGACGGCCGGCCAGAACTGCGGGTTGCTGTCGAAGAGTTCGCGGAAGTTCTGCAGCCCGACCCACTTGATCGAGCCGAAGCCGATGCCGTCCCAGGTGGTGAAGGCCAGCGCGATCGAGGCGAGGGCCGTCACCCACACGAGGGCGATGTGCAGGAAGGTCGGCAGCCCCGCCATGAAGCCCAGGGCGACCCGGTCCTTGCGGGTCAGCAGCCGCTTGTGCCCCTGGGGCGGCTTGAGCCGCTGCGGGGACGAGGGGGTGCCGGTACCGCCCGGGGGCGGCGCGTCGGCCGCCCCCGGGATCACGGGATTCGTATCGAAGGTGCTCATGACGAGGCGAAGATCGTCTTCTTCTGGCGCTCGATGGACGAGAGCAGGCTGTCGATCCCCTTGGGGTCGCGGATGAACTTCTGCAGCGCCGGCTGCATCACCGTGGAGGTGAAGTCCGGGCGGCTGTCGCGGTCCATGAACTGGGTGAGGCTCTTCGCGCCGGAGATCATCGCGTACGCCTTCTTCTGAAGGTCGCTGTACGACGAGGTGTCGGCCTTCGTGGACGCGGCGACGACGTTCGGGTCGGCCTTGAGGTAGATCTGCTCGGCCTCCGGAGTGCCCAGGAACTCAAGCAGCTGCACCGAACCGGCCTTGTTCTTCGGTGACTTGCTGAGCATGAAGCCGTCGGTGGGCGCCTCGACCGTGTCCTGCCCGAAGGAGGGGTCGATCTCCGGGAAGGCGAAGAAGTCGAGGTCCGCGAGATCGGTCGCGTTCGTGAACTGCTGGCCCACGAAGGTGCCCAGCAGATACATGCCGGCCTTCTTCGAGACGAGCGTCTGGGCCGCGTCCTGCCAGGTCCGTCCGGTCGAACCCTCCTGGCTGTAGGGGAGGATTTCGGCCCAGTTGTCGAACGTGGCGCGAACCTTCGCGTCGGTCCAGGATGCCTTTCCGGCCATCAGCTCGACATGGAAGTCGTAGCCGTTGGTACGGAAGTTGATCTGGTCGAAGGTGCCGAGCGCGGGCCAGGCGTCCTTGTCGCCGAAGGCGATCGGGACCAGGCCGTCCGCCTTCATCTGCTTGCACAGCGCGATGAACTGCGCCCAGGTGGTGGGCACTTCGTAGCCGTTCTCCTTGAAGACGCTCTTCCGGTAGAACATCGCCCACGGGTACGTGTACAGCGGCACGAAGTAGTACTTGCCGTCCGCGCCCTTGCTGAGCTGCTTCATCGCGTCGGGGAAGTTGTCCCCGATCTTCGCCCACACGTCGTCGATCGGGCTGGCCAGGCCCTTGCCCGCGAAGAACTGCATGCGGTAGCCGGCGAACCAGGTGAACACGTCGTCCGGGGTGCCCTGGAGGTAGGAGTTGATCTGCTCCTGGAACGTGTTGTGGTCCTTCGTGTTCACGTCGACCTTGATGCCGGTCTTCTTCGTGAACTCCGCGTAGATCTCAGCGAAGGCCTTCTTCGGGACGGCGTCCGACGAGTTCGAGCCGAGGGTGACGGTCTTCGAGTCGGAACCCGAGTCGCTGTCGCCGCCGCAGGCGCTCAGCAGCGGAACGGCGGCGCCGAGTGCCGCCGCGCCGCCGATCCCGCGCAGCAGGGTGCGGCGGCTGGGACCGGGGACGGACAGACCGGAGGGAGTGTGGTGCATGACGGCTCCTGAGGACAGACCCCCCGAAAAGGGGAGCAGGGTCACGACTACGCTGGGTCCATGCTGATCTAAAACGACCAGAAATCAACTTGACCAAACATCGTGGCGGCAATAAGAGCCTCATGTCCTGTCATGCGTCAAGAGGTGACGCCCGCCGTTCCTGAAACGTGATGGACATCCAGATGTGAAGGTTTGCTAACAGATAGAAGGCAAACAGCCCACGCATACCTCGCTGTCGGCTCCCTCGGCCGAACGGCCGAGCGGCACGCTCGCGCCGGTCACGAACGGTGACCATTCGGCCGAGGCGGGCGGGGTGGTCCGGAAACGACATTGGTGGTGATCACCCCACCGTCGGCCGGAGCCACCCATGTCCAGCACGCTCACCGTCACGGCACCCGCCACAGGGCGCCCCGCTCCGGCACGGCTCCGCTGGGACGTCGTCCACCTGCTGGCCTGTGCCGTCTTCGCCCTCGGCCTGGCACTGGCCACCTCCCTGACCCCGCACCGGGTGTGGGGCGTCTGCGCGGCCCTCGGCTACGGCACGGCGGCGGTCCTGGCCGCCCGCGCCCCGCGCCCCTGGACCGCCGGTCCGCTGCGCGCGGCCACCGTAGGCGCGGTCCTCGTCCCCCTGGCCCTGCTGATACTGCTGGGCGGCGCCCAGTCCGAGGTCGGGGTCGTCGAACACTCGGGCGCCCTGCTCCTGCACACGGGCAGCCCGTACCCGGCCCACCCCGCCACCGTGGACGACTACAACCCGTATCTGCCCGGCATGGCCCTCTTCGGCCTCCCGCACGCCCTCCTGGGCCACACCCCCTTGGCCCCGCTCACGGACGCCCGCCTGTGGTTCTGCGCGGCCTTCGTGACCTGCCTGTACGCGACGACCAGAGCAGGCACGGGACGACCGGCGAACAGGACCACGACCACGGGCATACCCACGCCCACGGGCATACCCCGTACGGCCCTGCTGCTCTCCTTCCCGGCCGTGGCCCTGCCGCTCGCCGTCGGCGGGGTCGACCTGCCGGTGATCGGGCTGATGTGCCTGGGGCTGGCCCTGGCAGCCCGCAGCGGCTCCCGAGGCCCCTGGGCGGGGGTCGCGGCGGGCCTGGCGATGGGCGCGGCGGCGGCCCTGAAGTGGACCGCCTGGCCGCTCCTCCCCGTGGGCCTCGCACTGATCGCCGTCACAGTCGGCCGCCGCACGGCCGTACGGGCTACGGCGACCGCTCTGCTGACGGCAGCGGCGGCTGTCGTGCCGGTCGCGCTGGCCCACCCGCACGCCTTCGTCGAGCACGTCGTGCTGTTCCCGCTGGGCAGGGGCGGCGTCCACTCCCCGGCGACCAGCCCGCTCCCCGGGCACCTCCTCGCGGAGTACGTCCCCGGCGGCTTCGTCCTGGCCGTCGCCCTGCTGGCGGCGAGCGCCGTCGCGGTGACGGCGTCACTGGTGGTCCGCCCGCCGCACACGCTCAGAGCGGCGGCCGACCGTCTGGCCATCGGCCTGGGTCTGGCGATGTGCCTGATACCGGCGACCCGGTTCGGCTACCTCGTCTATCCGATCGTCCTGGCGGTGTGGTTCCGCGTCGGCACCTACGATGAGCGGCGTGATCGAACAGACCGGGACAGGAACGGGCGTATACGGCACGACAGTTGAGGGGGCTCCGGTCGTCGCGGCGGTGCGGCGGGTGCTGCGGGACGGGTTGAACGGCGGGGGCTCCGCGTTCGCGCCGGGGCTGGACATCTGGACGAGCGGCGCGGCGACCGACCTGCGCCGCCGGTTCGTCGACCAGCCCGACGACTCCTCCGACACCTTCCTGGTCAAGCTGGAACGGCAGTTGTCCGGGGCCCCGGACGAGACGATCGTCCTGGCCGCCGAACTCCTCTACGTCAACCTCGTACCGCTGAAGCCGGAACAGATAGGCCTCGCGAGGAAGCGGGAGATCCTGACCGAGGTGCTGTCCTGGGCCGACCGGGAGATCCCGATACCGGCCGAACTGGACGCCCCTCTGGTCGGGTTCATCAACGGTGGGCAGGCGTTTCTCAACTACCGGTGGGCGCAGTTCCAGTTCCTGGTGCTGCTGGTGGAGGAGCTGACGGCACGCCCTGCGCACGTGAGGCGAGAGCTGCTCGAAGACCCCTGGCTCTTCCGCGACACGTGCCGAGCCGTCCGGGCCGGCATGGGCAACAACAAGGCCAGCGCCCAGTTCCACATCCTTCTCGCGCTGGTGTTCCCGGAAGCCTTCCTGCCGATAGCCGTCGGCCAGAGCAAGCAGCGCATCCTGTCCGCGTACAGCGACCGGCTCCCCCGTCTCACCGGCGACGACGACCGCGACCTCCTCACCCTTCGGGGCCTGTTGCAGCCGGAGTCCGACGAACCGGTGAACTTCTACGCCGAACCATGGCTCAGCCACTGGCGCCCCGGTGCCACGCAGGTGGGCCAACAGGGCTGGCTGGTCCGCGGGTTCAACGTCGACGGCCAGAACTTCATCCCGGCATGGCTGGCCCACGGCTACTGCTCGGTCTCCTTCAACGAGATGCCGGAGATCCCCGCCGACTCCGCCAAGCCCGCGATCCGGCAGGCCGTCTCCCTCGGCCTGCCCGAAGCGACCGCCCAGGTCCGCGGCCAGGCCACCGGCCAACTCCACCTGTTCCTAAGCCAGATGAAGCCGGGGGACGTCGTCGTCACCGTCACCCCCGACGAGGTGCACGTCGGCACGGTCGAGGGCCCGGCCCTGTACGACCTCTCCGGCGGCCCCGACCGCGCCCGCCGCCGCCCCGTGAAGTGGGCCACCGCCGACCACCCCCTGCGCCGCGCCGAACTCCCCGAACAGGTGCAGGCCCAGCTCCAACGCCCGCCCACCGTCTACGACATCAGCACGGTCGCCGCCGAACTCGCCGAGGCGGCGGGCCTGACCGACTCCGTGGAGGAGGAGCTGCTGAAGGCCGACGCGACCCGCCCGATCGAGCTGCCGCCGGTCGGCGAGGATCTCGCGGGCGAACTCCTCATGGACGTCGGCTGGTTGCGCGACACCGCGCGCCAGCTGGAGCGGATGCAGCAGATCATCCTGTACGGCCCGCCAGGCACCGGGAAGACCTTCCTGGCCCGGCGCCTCGCCCAGCACGTGGCCGGACCCGACCGCACGAGGCTCGTGCAGTTCCACCCCTCCTACACCTACGAGGACTTCTTCGAGGGGTTCAGGCCGGTGCGCGGCGACAACGGCACCGTGGCCTTCGAGGTGGTGCCGGGACCGTTCAAGCTGCTGGTGGACCGGGCCAGGCAGGACCCGGCCAACCCGTACGTCCTGGTCATCGACGAGATCAACCGGGCCAACCTGGCGAAGGTCTTCGGCGAGCTGTACTTCCTGCTGGAGTACCGGGAGGAGCCGATCGTCACCCAGTACGCGCCGGAGCAGCAGTTCGACCTGCCCAAGAACGTGTACCTCATCGGCACGATGAACACCGCCGACCGTTCCATCGCCCTGGTGGACGCGGCCATGCGCCGCCGTTTCGCCTTCCGCAGGCTCTCCCCGGAGAGCCCGCCCGTCGCCGGTCTGCTGCGCCGCTGGCTCGGCCGCCACGGTCTGCCCGAGCGCCCGGCCGACCTCCTCGACGCCCTCAACTCCCGCCTCGCCGACCCCGACCGGGCGATCGGACCGTCGTACCTGATGAACCGTCAGGTCGCCGACCCCGACGGCCTGGAGCTGATCTGGAGCACCCAGATCCTGCCCCTCCTGGAGGACCAGCTGTACGGCACGGGCGTGGACGTCGAGACGGAGTACGGGCTCGCCGCCCTCACCGCCTCCCTGCCCGCGGCCCTGCCCTCCGCACCGGAGTAACCCCGTGGCCGCCGCAGTCACCCCCATCTCCCCTGTCTCCCCCATCTCTCCCATCTCCCTCACCGAGACCGGCAAGGGCGTCCAAGTCGCCCTGCACCCCGCCCAGATAGCCACCCTCGCCGCCCGCCCCGACCTCGTACGGCTCACCCCGGCACCCGGTCCCGGCGGACTCTGGCGGGTCTCGGGCCGGCAGCGCGTCGGCCTGGTCCGCCTCGGGCGCGGTGACGGGGCGGTCGAACTCCGGATCCGGCCCAAACTCCCCGTCTCCCAGCTGCTGTTCCTCCTCACCCACACCCCGGGCGACCCCTGGCAGGACCAGCAGGTCACCGCGTCCGCGTCCGACGACACCCTGCTCCCGGCCCTCGCCGACGCCTACGCCCGCGCCGCCCGCCGCGCCCTCGACCCCGGCGTCCTGCACGGCTACCGCGTCACCGACGACGAACTCCCCGTCGTACGCGGCCGGATCCGCGCCGCCGACCAGTTGCGCCGGACGGGACTGCCGCTCCCCGTGGCCGTCCGCTACGACGACTTCACGGCCGACATCGCGGAGAACCGCGTCCTGCTGGCCGCGCTGCACCGCCTGGAACGCCTCCCCGGAGTCCCGGAGCCGACCCGCCGCACCCTGCGCCACCTGGCCGGACGCCTCCCCGAGGTCACCCCGCTGCGCCCCGGCACCCCGCTCCCCGTCTGGACGCCGACCCGCCTCAACTCCCGTTACGCGCCCGCCCTGCGCCTGGCGGAACTGGTCCTCACCGACCGCAGCATGTCCCCGCACGCAGGCGCGGCCCCCGTGACAACCGACGGGTTCGTCCTCGACCTGGCCCGGGTCTTCGAACGGTTCCTCACCGACACCCTGACCGCCGCGCTCCGCCCCCACGGCATACGCGTCGCCCGCCAGGACCGGCGCCACCACCTCGACGTCGGCGCACGCGTCCGGATCATCCCGGACCTGGTCCTCTACCGCGCCGGAGTCCCGCTCACCGTCGTGGACGCCAAGTACCGCGACCTCGGCGCCGACCCGCCGCCCCACGAGCACCTGTACCAACTGCTCAGCTACTGCACGGCGTTGGCGCTCCCGCACGGCCACCTCGTCTACGCGGCCCAGCGCGGCGACGCCCCCGTCCCGCACCCGATCCGCAACGCCGGCATCACCCTGACCAGCCACGCCGTGGACCTGGCCCGCCCACCGGCGGAGATCCTGGCGTCGGTCACCGCCCTCGCCGGGCACCTCTCCCGGGTCAGGGCCTGATCTCCACCTTCCGCTCCACGCTCACCTGGTCGACGTCCGAGGTGCGGATGGTCACCTTCATGGTCCAGGTCCCGGCGATGGGCAGCTGGAAGGCGTTGGCGCCCCAGTAGCCGCCCTGGTCGGTGACGTCGGCGTTGAGCGGGCCGATGTCCTTGCTGGGCAGGGAGAAGGAGATCCGGAGTTCCGGGACGATCGCGAAACCGTCGTCGGGCCCGAACACCACGGCCTGCACACTGTTCTCGCCGACCCGGGCCGGTTCGAGGGTCACCTGCACCTTGCCGTGCCCGCCGGGCGTGCCGACGTCGAAGGGGATCGTCGTCGTGGACGCGCTGATCACCCCGGGCACGGGCGCGTCCTTGGCGGCCTCCGCCGCCTCGGCCGCGGCCCGTCCGGGCAGGGTGGCCGTGAGAATCGTCGTGATCACCAACACCGCGACCCCGACGGCCACTTCGACCAGCACGGAGCCACGCAGCCGACGCCGGTAGGCGTCGGAAGAACTCTCCGGGCGTACGTCGTCGGAGGCCCCGCCGCCGGAAGCGTCACCGTCGCCCGCACCCACCGCGGCCGTCACCGTCGACGTTGCTGTCGCCGTTCCCGCCGCCGGAGCGCCCACGGTCTCCGGCACCCGTTCGGCAACCTCCGCCTCCGCCCCCTTCGCTTCCTGCTTCTTCTCCGCCTCGGCCGTCTCCGGCACCAGCAGCCGTGCCGTCCAGCGGCGCGAGAACCCGGCCGCCGCCAGCAGCGCCAGCACCGCGACCAGCTTGGCGATCAGGATGCGGCCGTACGACGTGTCGGTGAAGGCGTCCCAGGAGCCGAGGCCGCGCCAGGACTGGTAGACGCCGGTGACCGTCAGGACGGTCACGGAGGCGAAGGCCAGCTTGGAGAAGCGGGCGACGGCGGACTCGGGGAGCGGCTCCGCCGCCTGGAGGCAGGCGAGCAGGGCCGCGAGGCCGCCGAGCCAGGCCGCCATGCCGAGCAGATGCAGCACCGAGGAGGTCATCGCCACCGGCACCTGGATACCGGCCGACGCGTGCTCGGCGGCGGCCCAGGTCAGCGTGAGGCCGAGGGTGAGCACGCCACCGGCGGCGAACAGAACCGGCTTCCCGCCCGCTGTCCCGCTCTCGCCGTCGCTCGCACTGCGGCGGGCGACGACCTTGAGGAGTACGGCCGTCAGGGCCAGCAGGACGATCCGGGCGAGGAGCGCCTCGCCGGGCCTGCTGGTCGCGGTCCGTTCCAGGGTCGCCAGGTCGAAGGCGGCGGTCGGGGCGGTGCCCGCCTCGTACGGGCCGCGCAGCAGCAGCAGGGCGAGCGTGGCGCCGAGGAGGATCCACCAGCCCGTCAGGACCAGCTTGCGCAGCGGGTCCGTACTGGACGGCCGGCAGACCAGCACGAAGACGACCGTGCCGACGAGCAACGCCAGTGCCGCGTACGCCAGATAGCGGACGATGTCGTAGAGGGCGCTGGTGGCCGCGTTCTCGGTGGGGCCGGTGTCGATGGCGGCCGGGGTCGCCGAGGGCTCGCCGATGGAGAAGGTGAAGGCGCCCGAGATGGGGTGGCTGTCCGCCGAGACGACCCGCCAGGCCACGGTGAACGTGCCCTCGCCGAGCCCGGCGGGCAGACTCACGCGCACCGCGTCGGAACGCCCCTTCACATGCTCGGCCTCGCCGGTGCTCACGCGTCGGCTGTCGGGGTCGAACAGGCGGAAGGAGTCGTCGAGCAGACCGACGGACTCGGTGAAGCTCAGGGTGACCTGCCGGGGCGCGGACTCCAGGACGCTGCCGTCCCGGGGGTCGGTGTCCTTGAGCGCGGCGTGCGCGGAGGCGGTACCGGCCCCGCCGACGAGGACGAACAGGACCAGCATGGCACCGAGCAGCGCCACCCGTTGAAGCCCCCGGGCCCCCCTGAACCCCCCGAGTCCCCGGATCACCCCTCTGCCGACGCCTGGCTGTTCGCCTCCCGCGGCTCGTCGGTCATCGCGCCCTTCGCTCCGTAGTCGGCCCACGTACCTTCTCCGTCTTCGGGACTTTTCGGCTCTCGTATACGTACGGACGATCCTGACGCCCCGCTCACCGCCCCGGCGAAGGGTTTCACCGTGGTCTTCACCACGTGGGACGCGCCGACATCCCCCCCGTCCACGACCAGGTCGTGCCCGCTGACCCAGGAGGCGAGCGGCGAGGCCAGGAACACACACGCGTCGCCGATGTCCTCCGGCCGCCCCAACCGCCGTACGGGCACCGCCTGTTGCCACCGCCGCACCCCGTCGGGCCAGTCGTCGGCCAACCCTTCTCGGTCGACGAGCCCGGGCGAGACGGTGTTGACGCGGATGCCGTACGGCCCGTATTCGAGCGCCGCCGACCGGGCGTGCATGACGACGGCCGCCTTGGCGGCGCAGTAGTGGGCGTGGCCGGGAGCCGGGCGCGCGGCCTCGATGGAGGCGATGTGGGTGACACTCCCCCCGCCCTCCTGTCCCCGCATGACCTCCGCCGCGGCCTGCGTACAGGCGAAGACGCCGAGGAGGTTGGTGTCGACGACGGCCCGCCAGTCCGCGACCGTCATCCCGGCCAGTTCCTGCACCGGCTGTACGCCCGCGTTGTTGACCAGCGCGTCCAGCCGCCCGCCGCCCCACTCGGCGGCCTCCAGCACCACGCGCCGGCAGTCGTCCTCGACGGTGAGATCGCCGCGCAGTACGACGGCCCGGCCGCCCGATCCCTCGATCCGCTCGACCACGTCCCGGGCGCCCTCGTCGGAGGTCCGGCAGTGCACGGCGACGGCGGCCCCCGCCGCCGCGAACCGCGTCGCGATCCCGCGCCCGATGCCGCCACCGGCCCCGGTGACGAGGGCGACCCGGCCTGCCAAAAGGCTTGAAAGGTTCGAGGGGTTCGAGGGGTTCGAGGGGTTCGAGGGGTTCGAAAGGTTCATGGGCGACACAGTTCCCCGATCCGGGCCGCCTCCGCCGGATAACGCGCGGCCAGTCCGGCGGCGTCCCCGTGCTCGTACCCCTCGTACGTGAACCCGGGCGCCATCGTGCACCCGAAAAGCGTCCACGCACCGCCCGCGACGACCCGCCCGCCCATCCAGGTCCCGGCGGGCACGGTGAACTGGAGCTCCTGCCCCCGCAGAACACCCGGCCCGAGCACCACCGCCCGCGAACTCCCGTCCGGGGCGAGGAGCAGCAGCTCCAGCGGGTCGCCGAGGTAGAAGTGCCAGATCTCGTCGGACGGCAGCCGGTGCAGGGCGGAGAAGTCGCCGGGCGCGGAGGTCAGCAGCGCGACGATCGCCGACCCCTCCGGCCGCCCGTCGGCCCGCTCGGGCCCGGCCCAGGTGCGCCGGAACAGCCCGCCCTCACGCGGGATGGGCTCCAGGCCGTAGTGGGCGATCAGGTCGGCGGGGGTGGGGTTTCCCGGGGTGGAGGTCACCCGGGGAAAACTACCTCCCGGCGAGAACGCCGACGGCTGCTTCTGGCTCTTCGGTACGTCCCTGACCAGCCCGTACGTATACCTCTGACCGTCGTACGAGTCGCCCGGCCCCGCCGCGGAGCCATGCCCCACACGCGGCCGGGCGACCGCCGAGGCATGATCGACCCATGGACGTCACTCTCCACCTCGCCCAGGACCCCGAGGCCGACGCGCTCCTCGGCCGCAGCGCGCTCGCCGCGCTGACCGGCATGCTGCTTGACCAGCACATTCGGATACGAGGTGGTGCGGACAGGGGTAAGTCTACCGCCTGAGAGGGCCCGTGGGCAGTCCCTCGGAGGACGCAACGTCGCAGGTCAGAGCAGGTTTCGAGGGACGATCGGCCGTCCGTACTGGCCGGGGCGAGAGGTGGCGGTCCGGCGGTCGCTCTCGGAGCCAACCAACGCGAAGAACGCCCGATCCAACCGACAGACCGAGCGCTCTTGAACGCGAGTTCTTGGGCTACCTAGGCCGACGCTGAGCCAACACCGGGATAGCGGCGACAATCTGTGGCACCAGGTCAACACACCAACCTGGACAGGTGAAGGTGGTTGGGTGCAGTGCTACCGCTCGGACTTCTCCACAAGCTCTGCAACGCCAAAGGCACCGACAAGTAGCAGCTGATCCAATAGATCAAGGACCTGTCCACGGCTTGCACTCGATGTAGCTTGCGCGTAGGCCCGAACCAGCAGCTCACCAACATGCCGAGCATCGGCTGCTGCACGGTTCTGAATGTTTCCGGATGCCCCTCCGTGGACCTCAATGAACCGGCGGGCACACTCCAAGGCCAAGTCATCGACGCGGTCAGGTGCGTGCTCAAGAGTGATGAGCAGTTGCGGTAGAGCTTCCTCGAAGGAGGAAGACTCAATTAGTGCTTTCAGAGAGACCTTCAGGGGGCGTAGGCGCTCACCACGTACAACCGATGGGAACTCAGCGATGGCCTTGCGTACGCCCTCCTCAGAGTCGTCAATAAATTGCACGAAGGCTCGCCGAGTGATGGTAGTATCGGTCGCTTTAGACAGCCCTTGAGCACAAGCCCCGGCAGCTCCAATACGACTGGCCGCATCCTCACCTGAGAGTACCGAATCCAAGAGCCTTGCCAAGCTCCACTGCATCGCAGCCAGTGCAGCCAATTGCCCACCGCACTGCCGTGTCTCGTAGCTGTCCGATTGCAACATGCGTTCAATCACGGGCTTCGCTACGTCAGGGTTCTCAAAACCAATGTGCGCGATAAGCCGTACCACGTGATACGTAGCAAGTAGTTCATCGTCTGCGTCAATGAGCCGAGTGAAGGCTTGCAAAGCCTGAGGACGAGCATGGCGCATGGAGGCGTGAATCACGCGTGCGACACAAGAGCGCACGGTGACAGCGGGATCCTCAGCCATCGTTTCGAGTACTGGAACAACCAATGCTGTTCTAGAGCCATCCGCATCGTAGATGAGTAGGTCGCCCAGGATCTCTGCCGCACTTCCGCGCGAAGAATTAATCCCCGACGTATACAGGTCTCGCCCCCGCGTGTGCTCTTGATTAGCAGTCTGGACAGTCAAGCTACCGTCAACCGGATCAGCAGCACCGGTTGCACGGTCAACAATAAGTTGAACGATATCTTGAGGAACCGTCTTGAGATACTTTTGGATGGCAGATCCCAGCCATCGATTGTTTGCCTCGTGTCCGAGGGAAGCAATATGGCGGACAGCTTCAAATACCGACGTAGGATCAGCGAGAGATTCGGCATCTCCTAGTCCCATGAGAAGTGCATCACCATAGGCAGGATGGACATTCTCATCAAACTGGAGAGCGAGTTGAGCGAATCTTTCAGGGTCACTCTTCACTTGTTCGCGGAGTACATGGGACTGCTCGTAAGCACCACCGGTGTGATTCTGCCAGTTTGTTCTTTCTGAGTTATGTTTTGCGATGGCGCCTAGCCACTGTTCATCGTTCATGCGCTCAGAGGCAGCTTGATTAATGGGAGCGCCGATAGCACCACCTGTTATGCCTTGCGGCGCCGCTGGCTGATCACAATTAAACTTCCTGCGTAGTTCTCCGAGTCTACGGCGCCCTTGCTCAGATAGTCGATCTTCTTGCATCGCTGAAAGCAGATTGAAGGGATACCAGCCCGTCGGCTTAGACTCCCATGGAAACCGAACCGCTAGGATCGCCGCTTCGAGTCTCGAAAATGCCTCGTCCGACATGAACTGACTCGTGCTCTGGATTAGTTCCCGTGTTTTCCATACAGCATTTGCCGCATAGTACCCACTAATGAGTCGACGGGTTCCCTGAAGTAGAAGCTCGGCTGACCAATCTGCGTATTGGCTGCCCGCCGCCCTCAATGCTTCATAGAGAAGCCACTGCGCCGTGTCGTGAGAGTCTGAGGCGAGGTTTTCAAGGATGGTCCGGGCCGACGCGGCATCCCTCTCGACAATGAGGCGAAGCGCTGTAGCAGCTCCTGCCAGAAGGGCATCTTCAAGTTCATGGCTTCTTGTTCCTGGATGACGTTGGGAGAAATGTCGATCTCTAGCGGGACGGTCCTCGCCGTTCTCATAAGCTGTCGCAGCCATTACTTGCAGCATGTACGGGATTAGACGTTCACAGAAAATTTCGGGTGCGCCAACTGCCGCGATCTGCACTAGCCGGATTACGGAGTAGTCACGGTCAAGTAGCGTCTCAACTTTTCCGTTGTCATCCACGGCCATTGCATCAGGTCGATCGACAAGGTGAGCGGCCAACAACTCCACTACCCACCCTGGCTCATGTTTGCCGAGGTCGTGAGCTGATAGCCACAGCTCATCCGTCCTTGCTGCATAGTGACCGCTCCTCACTGCATCGAGAAGCAGTTCAAATAGCGGGCGACTACGGTATAGGTCAGAGAATCGGGTCACCCAAAGAAGACGCTGCGGATGCTCAGGTGCTGCTTTGTCTGCATCAAGGATTACTGCTAGACGATCGGGGTTGGTTTTCGCGGCGCCAACCATAATGTCAATGGCTCGCCCTTGGGCTGCTTCGTCAGGCCCAGCCAGCCACTCTTCGATTACGCCTTCAGCATCAAGGCGCCCAAACCATCCTGCGGTTTGGAGAGAGCGCCACAAACGCTCATCAAAAGTCGGATCCGAATCCTGGACACTTGCCACCATCTCCCACTCACGGGCCGATGGGTTCGACAAGGAGCCAATAATTTTGAGAGCCACATCCTTGATGTGAAACCGAATCTCAGAACTTGTTAGTAGAGCCTCCACCTCGACAGCAAAGCGGTCTGGCTCAAGTTCTCGTAGATGGTTCATGATCTGGCGAACTTGTGCCCGACGGAAGAGTTCTTGTTCTCCGCCCAACAAGAACGTTACGAGTGACTCACCGCGCTCGATCCAACCGCGGGCAAAGGCGTAGTCAAAGAAGCTTTCATGGAAGAACGCGATCTGCTGGCCATCACGAACAAGTACATGCTCTGAAACCAGGACTCCCGCATCATCAGCCAGATCATCGGCGTCAAGAGCAGTAATCGGGACAGAGAGTCGCTGTCTCGAACTGATGGCCTCAGCAAGGGTCGAGATGACCTTGTTAAAGCGAACTGCATCACGCCTCTGACGGCAGTCCGTCAGCTTGCGCTGCCAGAAGGCGTCGAAGAGATTCTTCGAGGTTTGAAATGCCATGGCGTCTTCGTCGCCGGCGATGCTCTTCAACAGTACAAGATTCAGCGGAGAGCACAGCAGTTTCTTTTGATGGTCAGTTAGAGCGTTCGCGTCCAACCCCATTGCGCGAACCGACTCTGCGACCTGCTCGTCGGAAAGCTCCCCAACCTCGACATGCGCACAATTCTTAGCATCGACGAGTTCGCGGATGCGGTAGTCGTTCTCGACATCAAATTTCCGGCAAGCGAGAATAACTGTCATTGCAGGAAATGCTGACGCTTCGCGCACCAAGCTCGCAACGGCGTCGAAGTTCCTCGGCATTCTTCCTGAAGCCAGACTCACCGCATCCAGCTGGTCCACGACCATGACACTGGGACGCTCCCCAGCAACCGCAGCGAGCGCGGTGACGGGCGAAACACCGAGGCCAATCCTTGCCCCGAGTTCGGTCGTAGAAGAGAAGGGTTCAAGACGGTCAAGCCGGAAAGCTAGAAGCGGCACCGAATCCGCATCAAGAGATTCGTAGACCTGATGAAGCGTGGCGCTCTTCCCACCACCTCCATGCCCCATCAACAGGAGAAGTTGATCCGCTCCATTGACCAGCTCTACTAGCTGGGTCGTTTCAGGGCGTTCGATGGTGGGCTGAAGGAGCTCTCGCTCAACGCTCGAACTCCAACCCTTGGAAACCGAGCTAACCTGCTCGGCGATTCCATTGATGTTAACAAGCCGGGACCGGCTCAGCCCATAGGTGCCCAGGCGGGCCTCAATTGCTGGGACGTCAAGCGTTACGCCAAGGGCATTCTGAACCAAGTCGCCCAAGCCAACTGCCGCCAGGTTTCCGGCCGCACCTTCCAAGAACAGCCCGGCAAGCGCTCCGTTCATATTCACAATATCTTGCTCATCAGGCCAAGAAATCCAGAAGCCTCGCAGCATCTCCCATGCCGTCTCCGAAGATTCAAAAATCTCAGAAGAGGCGAGGTCATCGAAAGGGTCCCTGAGCCCCTCCGTTAGCCAATGGTTAATAAAATTCTCATGACTGCCTGAACGTCTTGCGCGATCGGCAAGCTCCTGGAGGGAGTTGGCAGGCAACAGGGAAACGAAGTGGAACTGACGTCCATCTTCGACGTGCGAACGAACGTTCTCCCAGATCCCTTTGCTATGAAGGGACTTGACAGTCCAAGTGTTTGCACTGCCGTTCTGTCGCTTCAGTTGGTGCACTTCTACGGTATCGCCATGGCAATAGGTGAACTCGGCTCCCTGCCCCAAATCATCGATATCCTCGACCGTTACAGACTGACCCGTGCCTCGAAGCACGTAAAGAAGATGCCGGATCGTCCAGGCACCTTCATAGCGATTGCCAAACTTGTCAGCCTCACCTCCCGGTCGAGGACTCATGAAACCCTCCGTTTCTGATGTGAATTATCCGCAATGTTATTCATTAGCAAGTGTGGGAGCCACATACCGGCCCCCACTTCCCTTGCCACCATTCTACTACTTATTGTCGTTTTGTTGCCACGCTAAGTAGCGGATCATTTGGTTCGTCCAGTTGCGGCAAGCGCAGCCAGAACCGGGATGGCCGCGATCTTCTCGGCGGTGAGGTCCTCCCAGACCAGACCGCTCGGTCGCCGGGGGTTGGGGCAGGGGATCACCTCGTCGGGGGTGACGATGTAGTCCACGGAGAAATCGTGCATCGTCTCCGGGATCTCGTCCTCGATGACCTGAAGCTGATGCACCGGCGCGACGATCACCGTCTTCTCGGTGATCAGGCCGGCTTCAATGAGAAGCGCGACTTCAAGGTCGGAGTACCCAGCACCTTTACCGATCCGGACACCAGAGCGGTTCACCGCGACACTGCCGCAGACCACGATGTCGATAGGTCGCACCTCATCTGCGCCAACTTGAGTGGCAACCTGAGCCGCACCCTTCTTCTCGGCCGCCTCCTCTGGCGAGATGGTCAGCGTCTCGGGGTCGAGCAGGTAGAACGGCTTGGGACTGGCCATCCTCGGCACAGCCATGTAGACGCGCTTCCCATCCTTCAAGGCGCGGATGCGTACAGGAAGCTGTGCCCAATCCGGGTTGGCCTTGACGGTTGATGCCTGCTGCCACTCATCCAGACCGGCAAGTCGTTCTGCGGTCGCCTCTGCACCGTAGAAGCCTGGGATCTTGCCGTAAGAGTCTTCCGGAGCACCGCCGCCGTCGATCAGTCGACGCCATACCCGCTCACGTACGGCCTGCTTGGCCTGGTCGATCTCTTTCACGCCCCACCTGTCTACATCAGGGCGAGCAAGCGATCGTTGATCTCCTGCGCCCACGGCTCTGCTCTCCACTGCCGCAGCTCACGTCCGGCAGAGAACGCCAGATTAAGACCACCTCCGCCACGAGTCAGCTCGACGGCATCAATCGTTCGGTGCATGGTCGCGGCTGCTTCGTCGAGCTTCCCTTGACGGATGAGCGCCAAGGTCAGGTTGCCGAGGGCGATGGCCTGGCTCTTCTTCTTGGAGGCCAGCGCCCGTGAAGTGGTGCGCAGGATGGGTTCGGCTCGCTCGGGGAGACCGAGGAAGAGATAGCAGGAGCCGGTGAGGCGGTTGAACTCATTGAGCGTGTAGAACGGCGCTGCCAGGTCATCCGCATGTACGCGGTCGAACTGAGCCTCCGCCTTCCTGAGTGCATCCTCACACTCCTTGAGAGCACCGGTCATGGCGTGCCCCTCGGCCACATGTAGAAGGCTGAGACCAGTGAGCGAGGGACTGACCAACCTGGCCGCCTCGACTGCCCGCTCGGCGAGCATCACTCCTCGTGCAGCGTTCTTCTCGCCGTACAGCGCAACAAAGCTCATCCGGAGGGTGGCGTACGACTCGGTAGACGGATCTCGGGCATGTCTTGCCGCAGTGACGGCTTCCTCGAAGTACCCAAGGGGTGCGGCATGGTCACGGCGCTGGCTGACGTCCCAGACCAACTGCCCCATGAACGTTGCCGAATCGGCCTCAACCTCGTACAGGGCCCGGCGTACCCGAGGGTTCCCGGCGTTCTCCCGGAGGAAGCAGACCTGCCCATGCAGTTGACCGGCCGTACCAAGCAGGCTTGTTGAGGACTCTTGGTCGTAGGACTCATCCAACTGCCGCAGCCGCTCGTGGAGGTAGGCAACCACCATCAGGTCAGCGGAGCCTGGATGCTCCAGGGCATAGCTCATCCGCTCACTGGGGCTGGTGTCCATGACGGTGATGTCATCCAGGAGCGCCTGAAGTTCTTCGCTACCGACCTTGAGCGCCCGCGCCAGTTTTGGCCGTATATACGCTTGAGGCTCGGTCTCGGCACTCTCCCAGCGACCTACCGTTGACCGCTCGACGCCTAGATACTGGGCCAGGCTCTCTTGCGTGAAGCCTGCCGCCTTGCGCCGCCCGGCGAAACGTATGCGCTTCATGCCATCGCCCATCCCTCCGGTTACGGGGCGAGTTACTACCGTAGCGGCACGTAGACCATCTGTGCAGGCCAGACCGCCCAATGCAGCACCGATGCGTCATTCGTGCGGCACGTTTGCTGTGGTGTTTGCCCAGGTCAAACCGCTTCTCTGGCGGGTAGGTTGACGGGCAGTCGGAGCCCCGTGCCACTGCCCGTCAACCGTTCCAACCCCCCGGAGGAACGGATGACCCCCGTCATGTTCGGTTACATGCGGCAGCTCGTACACGAAGAGGACAAGGACGAAAACCAGGCAATCAAACTGGAGTTGGCAGCACACGCCAGGCGAGAGGGCTTCACGCTGGAGCGGCTGTTCATCGAACGGCTCCGCGTCGACGAGGAGTCAGCGTTCTTCGCTCTGGTTGACGCTCTCAAGACCACCGACGTCAAGCACGTCATCGTGCCCAGCCTCTGGCACTTCGCTCGTCTCCCTGGTCTGCAAGCAGCCATGCGCGACCACATCGAGCGCGAGATTGGCGCTCGTCTCTGGGTGGTGCAGGGTGCCGCCGTGCAGCAGAGGAGTACCGCGTCATGAGCGCTGACACGGTTCACCCGATTCCACTGCTGAACGCCTCTCTCCGGTTGGTTGCCGTACCTACCGTTGTCGGCTGCTCCCGGTTGTTCGTCACGCACCACCTGACCAACTGGGGCTACAAGGAGCAGATCGAGACCGCGACGCTCATCATGAGCGAGCTCGTCACCAATGCCGTGAAGGCCAGCGGCATCATCGACCCGGACGTAAAGCCCTGGCACATCAAGCCGGAGCACGTCATCGGAATTCAGATGCGAGCCCTCGGAGCCGGCCTCTACATCGAGGTCTGGGACAGAACAGATGATGCACCTGCGCGGAAGAACCCTGACCTCCAAGCTGAGAGTGGGCGCGGGTTGGTTCTGGTCGAGGCGCTGACTGAGTGCTGGGGTGTCTACCGTCCCAGGGCAGGCGGGAAGATCGTCTGGGCAGAACTCCCCCTCGATGCTCCGGTGGAGCAACCCTCTGGCGAGTGGCACCGACCACTGCTTCTACCCAGCGACCTCCGTGCACGACGAGGGCCTGTTGAGCAGCAGGCGCGCATGTCGCTCTACGAGAGGCTGATGGACACCACGGTCACGGCGTCGGTGGCGAGGAGGGTGAAAGATGTGACTTAAGATTGCCGCTTGCACCGATTAGCATTGCCGAGAGTGTCCCGTACTGAATCGCGGGGCACTCTTTTTCTTCGGTCGTCGCGAAATCGATATCAAAGATGCAGAAATCAAACGGGTGATTGCAGATTTCTTTTTCATTCTGCAGATTTGCTATATACTAAAAGCATTATGCCACACCAAGGACAAAAGACTACGATTCAAGACGACGGCCAGGAGAAGGCCGCCTTTCAGGTAACCTTCACGAACGGGGCGCTCAAAGAGTTGGAGGATTTAGCTGAATACTTTGAGACGGAAGATCTTACGGAAGTGGTAAAGATTGCCATAGGGGTGGTTCAAAAACTTAAAGAGTCGAAACCGCCAACCAGCGAGTCTTAATTTATGCCAGAAGAGCAAAGTGTTCCGCACTCTCGAACCATCTCTCAAGCTTCCCACAGTGATGCTGCAATCCAGCAGAAGATTCAGGACTTTGTAGATAACGAACACTTCAGAGAGCGCATTATCAAAATAATTGATGAACGCACAGACAGCACCGACTTTAGAAATAAGGTCCGCGATTCTTTGAAGGAAGAGCTCGACAACGCATATTCTAGTAACAGGCACGAGGCGTTCCAGACGAAAGTTCAGGAAATTGGGCTTGCGCAATTCAGCAATAGCGACGCGCAGCAGAAGCTCAATCTATACGTTGACGGCCGCATCGAAGCAAAAATGAGGGATAAAGGCTGGAAGAGCCTGACGTTCTGGATACCTACAATCATAGCTGCCGCCGCTGTCATAGTTGCCCTGATCAAAAAATAGCGAAGAAAGGATCCAAACTTGGCTGGGTTTGTTTTTTGCTGAAAGTAGAAATCCGTGAGTTGGCTACCCAGAGAGGTAAACTCTTAGCATTTGACAGCTAAGTTGACAGCAACGATCCCGACCATCCAAGACCTTGTGCGTCTATCCGCGAACACGCGGGCCTCTGTTATCTGGTCCTTCAAGGAGATGGCGGATTGAGCTTTTAAGCAGGGTGTCCTGGGTTCAAGTCCCAGCTGGCCCTCCATGAAAAAACACCGATAAATCGCTACCTGTCGGTGTTTTTTCATGGAAAAAATTCTTGCAAATAGACTTTGACAGCTATTTTGACAGCTACGACTGCTGTCAGCCCCATCCTTAGACGGCTCCGACTCTTCAGTCGGAGCCGTTGTGCTTGGACGTAGGGCGTCTTGCAGGCTCTCTATGGCCTTCTGTTTTAGCTCCATGTTTCCGTGCTGGTAGACCTGCTGAGTTACGGATGGGCTGGAGTGGCCCAGGATGATCTGCGCAGTTCTGACCGGCACACCAAAGTGCTCCAACATGGTGGCCTGTGTGTGGCGAAGGTAGTGGAACACGATCTCGCGCAAGCCGGCCTGCTCACGAAGTCGCCAGAACAACCGCACAAAGTTGCGCGGCTCAAGTGGTGTGCCAACGGTACTCGTGAAGACGAGGTCATGATCGGATGGTTTACGCTCGATTCCGCGGAGCGCTTGAACCAGCTCTTCTACGAGCGGGAGACCTCGACGGCTGGTATCTGTCTTCACTGGCCCAATCAGCAACTCGGTGCCGACTCGCTGAAGCTGCTGTTCTACGTTGAAGGTTCCTCGCTGGAAGTCAATGTCCTGCCAGCGCAACCCAAGGATCTCTCCTCGGCGCATTCCGTAGTACAGCGCGAGTACGAAAGCCGCGTATAACCGATGCCCGCGAGCAACTGCAAGGAATCGAGTAGCTTCCTCGACCGTCCACGGGTCGACCTTGCGTCGCCGCCATTTCGGCAAGACAACAAGACGCGCCACGTTGCGGGTGATGAGTTCTTCGCGCATGGCTCGGGTGAGAGCAGAGCTAAGTACTGTTCGAATCATCTGGACTCGGCGTACAGAAGCGCCGTTCTCATGCTGCTGATTCAAAAAAGTCTGGACGGTCATCACGCCCAGATTCTTTAGGTAGTTCTGCCCGAGCCCAGGCTTAAGGTGGAGCCGCACGATTAGTTCGTACTGCTCATAAGTCTTGGGCCGCATGGTTGGCTTGACTACGGACTCCAGCCAAGCGTCAAGGTAATCCTCCAGACGCCATGCGGCGTCTGGAGATGGAATCCCCTGGTTATGGTTGGCTAGGAGTTCATTGAGATTTGCGCGGGCCTCCGCGCGAGTAGCGCCGTAGACGTAGCGTCTTTTTCTCTCGCCGCTCGTAGTCAGTACCCAAGCGGAGCCGACATACCGGCCGCTCTTGCGGCGGTAGACCGTGCCTTCACCGTTTGTGCTACGGCGAGGCACTAGGCAAATGCCTCCCGCGAGAGTTGACGAATCATGTTCTCAACTGCTTCGGCAGGTATGAGCCTGCGGCGGCCTATCTTGATGGAAACGAGCCGACGTGAGCGGATCAGGTCGTATAGCTTCCACTTGCTAATGCGGAGCCGTCTGTACGCTTCCCGCACGGTCAGTAATTTTGGCGCAAGAGCCGGTCTATGTTCGTCGTCGAGTATGTCTGTCATTTTGTCTTTCATCTTCTGCCCCCTTTCGGCGCACCAAGCGCTTGGCGCGTTATTGGTTATACCGGGTAGTTCGCGATGCCCACATACATAGTCCTACTTTCAGCTGAGGATTGGCTGCAAAGTAGTTGAGCGTTGAGGGTGGCAGAAGTGCGCTTATGGTTGAACTTTATTTTTTATAGCAGAGAATGCCCCATTTCGGCAACATTGATTTTCTGGGATTTAGTTGCGTAGCCGCTCAACAGAAATCATCATCCCCTGCATCCAGACCTTCAGGTCATTCAGCTCGTGCCGTACATGCTGGACACGCTGTTCAAGCTGTGTCTCGACGGTCTGAAGGTGACTTTCGGCTTCGCTACCGGCTTCCTTTTCTAGAGCCATGACGGCCTTCTCGATGTCCCGAGCTGCCAGGTAGATCGCCTCCATGTCACTGCCAATATGACCCCGGCCCTCGTCTGCAATACGAGAGATCCGGTCTGCGGTTCGCTGGGCGTCTGTGCTGCCACTGAGGCCAAACATCACGGGGTCCATTCCTGCGCTCCAAGACTTGGGCGCTTCTTCTCGGGTGCGGGTGGTTCAAGCTCTCGGGTTCTCGTCGCCATCTCGGCGAGCACAAGAACGAGCGGAGTTCCGTAGCGCTGTCTGGAGCGCTGGATGACCTCGCCCGCGAAGGGGTAGCCGGTGAACGGGGCCGGGGTGGTTCCGGTCATTGGGGAGCTGACACCACCGCCGGTCACGAGCTGGGTGATGACCTCGAAGGGCCGGAGGTTCATGAAGTCGTGCTCGCTCACGGAGCGGCCCATGGCCCGAGAGAAGGCGAAGGCGTCGTCAGCGTTGGTCTGGAAGACCACCTTGCTCCGGGCGTTGGCCATGATGGCGCTCTTCATCTCGCGGGAGAGCTGTTCAAGGTGCTGGTGAGCAAGCACCATGCCGAGCCCGAAGCTTCGGGCCTGCGCAAGCATGGTCTCCGGGCTGATCGGGAGCTGTAGGAAGTCCTGGAACTCATCGACGTACAGGAAGCTCGGTTGACGGGATCGACCACTCTTCACGGCCTGCCAGAGAGCATTGATGAGGAGCGTCCCGGTAAGTCGGGCCGTCTCAGCCCCGAGGCCGGCGAGGTTGACCAGCAGAATCTTGTTCTGCTCGATCACCTCGCGCATGGTGAAGCTGGAGTGCGTCTGACCAATGATGTTCCGGATCTCCGGCCGAGAGTTGAGCTGCCAGATGCGGTCGAGCACCGGTTGGATGATGCGCTCTTGCTGTATCCGCGGCGCTTCCTTGAACCGAGCCCAGAAGTTGGCAAGCTCTGTCTCCTTGATCGAGGCGATCAGGTTGTCTCGCCAGCGCACCTCTTCGGGGAGGCGCGGGGCCAGGAGGACGGAGAGGTCAGCGAAGGTCAGGCCGGGACGAGATACCAGCGTCGACAGCCCGTGGTACAGCACCTCTCTGGTGTAGACGTTCCTGCTGTCGCGGTAGAGGTACTCGAAGAGCGAGCCGAGCTGCTCGACGATCGCCCGGGGGTTGGCCTCTGCGAGCACGTTGAAGCCGACCGGCCGTTGTTCCTCGGTGACGTCCAGGACGATGACGTCGTCTATACGGTGCTCGGGCACTGCGGTGAGAGCACCATGGAAGAGGTCTCCCTTGCTCTCCATCACGATGACCCCATGACCGGCCGCGATGTCCTGGGCCACAAGGTTGGTGAGAAGCGTTGTCTTACCGCCACCGGTCGGCCCCAAGATGTGGAGATGCTTCAAGCTGTCCTGCGCGGTAGTCGCAAGCGGCCGTTGCTCGGTGCCTGGAAAGTTGGAGAAGGCGACCACCCGACCACCACGAGCAACGGTGCCGCCTGGTGGAAGTTGTCGAGCATGTCCTTGAGGAAGTCCGGCGACATGTGGTTGCCCGATGGGCCAGGCCAGGAGTCCGGCAAGTTCTGAACTGGTCAGCTGGGCCGGGAAGGCGAGCGGAGTTCGAGCATCACGGATGTCTCGTAGAAGTCGCTCTTGCACTCGCCACCGCGGACGCAGGTGGTTGCTGGCATCTCCGGTGCCAGCGAGGGCGTTCTGAACCAACCCGATCAACTGTCGGGCACGGGTCTCGCTGGTTGCCTTCGCTCCAACTCGGAGCAGGCCAAGGAAGTTGACCTCGGAGAGCTTCCGCTTGAAGCCGTCGGCTTCTTCCTTGCTCGCTGGTGTCGCGCCGGTGAGCAACCAGCCGAGCAGAGAGTTAGGCTTGATCGTCTCGTTCTTCCCGGACGCCGGCCGTTGGGGGCGGGCCGTCGTGATGACCCACTGCATCAAGACCCGCTCGTCGGATGTCAGAGTCTGGATGCTTCCAAGGAGACTGGCGGAGAGCGCAGCAGGATTGAGCACACGGAGCGGTAGCGCCGTCTGAGATGTACCCATCTCTACGGCACCGCTCCAGCTCTCTGACGGTGGCTCATCTGGTGCAACCCGGATGCCTGGTAGAAGAGTCTGGAGCTGTGACTGTATGTAGGCGGCTTGAGATTCGGGGACTCTGATGCGGTGGACGATGCCCCGACTGCTGGCCATCATCTCAAGGGCCATCGAGGGCACCCCGCCGAGCGGAATCTTGCCCATGCGCAGGCTCCCGCTGATCGCGGTCAACCATAGGGAAACCTGCTCGGCCGTAAGGTCGGGCGGGAATTGGAGGGAGAGCACGTCTCGTTGAACATCGCGTTCTGCTTGTCCAGCGAGACGCATCTTGCCCGCTCCTGCTAGTGCCAGTAGTCCAGCGCTGAGGCTGAGAAAAACATCAGTAACCATGTCACTGATTGTGATGATCCCCGCTGAGACCAACGGGCACGAGAAGCTTGCGTTTACCAGCGGGTTTTGCGGTAGAACAGCACGCCAAAGATCGACACGAGCAGCAGGCCGCCACCGATGTACGGCAAGGTTGGTGCCACAACCCACCACACAAATTTGGCGACGACAGCGGCGAGCAGGGCGAGCACCAAGAACTCTCGGACCTTCCTCACGCCGGCCCTCGCGAGTTGGTGTGCTGCTGCATCTCGACGACTGCGGCCCGGTAGGTCGACTCGACCTCGCGCCGAGCGGTCGCCTGCTGGTTGCGGATGGTCTTCCGGCGCAACCGGCGCGCGTCGCCCTGAACCCACTTGATCCAGGCCCAGCAGGCGAGCACGACACCGACGATCACGGCCAGGCCGAGCGGCCACGGAAGACGAGCGATGCTCTGGAAGAGGATGCAGACCAGAAGAACGACCGGAACCACGATGCCCACGGGTCAGGGCCTGTAGGGGTCGTACATGTCGGCCTGGATCTGTGCGGCCTTCCGCAGAAAGTTGCACTGCACCTCAGCGAGCATGTGATTGAGGAGGTCATCTCCTCGGGCCAACTGATGGCGCTGAGAAGTGAGTTGCGCGTTGCGCTCCATGATGCGTCCCGTGACGGCATAAGCGCCGTCAACTTTGAAGACTTCAAGCCGCGCTTCATCGTCGACGACATGCCTCTCTCGTCCAAGACGACTTGCGGGCGCGGGGGTGCTGCCGAAGAACCGGCTCATCCAAGGGATCGCCGGCCGTGAGGTGTTGGTGAGCTCGTTCATCTGTGTGGGCCCGTCTCGGGTGAAGGCTGGATCTACCGTTCGAGGCGTGACCCTAGTGAGATCCGGGTGATCAGTTCAAATCTCGAATGGAGGTTATTTCATCATTGACGCATTAATGGAATGATATTTAAATAGGTGGGCAATTCCATACCCTGCGGATAGAACAGGAGGAGCTATGCTCCCCAACTTCTTTCGACCCCCGGTTGACCTGGAGCAGGTACGACGGGAGCAGAGCGGTTTCCTCGTCGCGCACGCGGCCGAAAGGAAGCAGCAGCTGACAACGCAATACGAAGAGATGCTCGCAGCAGGCATCGGCTCGGATGACCCGACCGGTCAACTGGCGGGGCTCCTCGAAGGAATCCAGCAGACCGCCATCCAGCAGATCGACCGGCACACCGCCGAAGGTCTCCAACGGATCAACGCCGCGTACTAAGCGCGCCTCTCATACCTGCCGTACCTCTCGGAAATGCACGAGCCCGCAACCACCTATGGTTGCGGGCTCTCCCCATTAGAAGACCGCCTGATAAACAAAAGCCCCCGTCCGTAGACAGGGGCTTCGTTCATTCGATGAGTCGGGTTCCTACTGGAACTTCTTCAGGTCTTCGTCAACCATCAACTTCATGAGGTCTTCGAAGCTCATCTTAGGCTCCCAACCAAGTTCCTTCTTGGCTAGTGAGTAGTCACCCTTGAGCTCTTTAATCTCGGTAGGGCGGAAGAACTTCTTGTCAACGACAGTGTGGTCTTCCCAGTTAAGGCCAACGTGCGCAAAGGCTACGCGTAGAGCGTCCTCAACCGAGTAAGCAGTGTTGGTACCAATAACGTAGTCTTTTGGCTCGTCCTGTTGCAGCATGAGCCACATAGCCTCGACGTAATCCTTAGCGTAACCCCAGTCACGCATGTTGCTGATATCACCCATGTGCAACTTGCCGTCGGCACCAATGATTGGCTCGCCGGCCTCGTTGATTGGAGGATGCTCAACATTGTTCTTGATACATGCAACACCAGCTGTGATCTTACGAGTCACAAAGTGCAGTGATCGGCGTGGGCTCTCGTGGTTGAAGAGGATTCCACCACACACGAACATTCCGTATGACTCGCGGTAGTTGCGAATCATCATGTGGGCGTAAGCCTTAGCGATACCGTATGGGTTGTTCGCATCGATCGGAGTTGACTCGGTAGCTGATTCAGCTTCGATGTTACCGAGGATCTCGCGACTGGTTGCCTGGTAGACACGAGCATTTGGGGCGAACTGACGAACTGCCTCAAAGACACGTACTGGTCCGAGGGCCGTTACTTCACCTGTATACATGGCGTGCGTCCAGCTGTCGGCTGGCACAGACTGAGCAGCGATGTTGTAAACCTCGTCTGGCTGACATTCTTTAACCACAGTTTCGAGGCTCACTGAGTCGATAAGGTCAGCAGCCCTAATAATAATTTTTCCGTAGAGATGAGCGATATTCTCGTGGTGGAAGCTTGTGCTTCTTCGAATAGTTCCCCATACTTCATAACCCTTTTCGAGCAATAAGTCTGCAAGGTATGAACCATCCTGGGAAGAAACACCGATAATCAAGGCTTTCTTTTTCTGCGTCATAAGTAGGTCCGTTTAAATAGTGTACATATGTAATGTAACACCTCTCGTAGTGCCGATCAACACTCGACATTTCGCCTATTGATAATCGGCAAGCCGTGTTAATCTCTATATTTATGGAAAGCAAGAAAATTTCTACAGGGGTTAATGGAGTTGGCAGATTTGGCCTACATCTTCTGCAATATTGGATCGAGAACTACGAACACTCTCGCTTCTCAATTGATTATATAAACGATGACTATCTTTCGCTGGATGAACTGAATACAGCCGTACAGAGTGACAGGTACCTTCGGCTCAAGTCGCACGTGTCTACAACGGATCAGGCGCTCATCGTGCAGCTGCCCGATGGAAGTACCAAAATCATTCCGTACACGAACGTCGAGTACGACCAGATTCCTTGGCTCGGCAAACCAGCGCTCTTCTTAGAGTGCTCTGGCAAGCAGACGCGAAAGGAAGGTTGGAACGAGACGCTTACGGGTGACACAAAACATGTCATTGTGTCGGCGACTTCTTGGACGGCGGATCAGATCCTCGTCTATGGCTTCAACCATGAAGAGTTTGCCCGAGATAAGCACGGGGCTATTTCCTACGGCTCGTGCACGGTCAACGCCTATGTTCCACTGGCTCAGCTGCTACACGAGCAGTACGGCGTTCTGGATAGCGACGTTAACGTCATCCACAACGTGCCCGTTCGACAGCTGGAGTCATTCGACACAATCGAGCGGCGAGAATGCACCCTGGAACTTGTTGCGCCGCATCTCTTGGACTTCCTTGATGCGAGCAACTTCCTAGTGAACTACAGCCTTGTTCCATACGCCGGTGTGTCTCTCATTGACTACCGATTCAGGCTCAAGGCTGGTGATTCCGAGGAGAGCATCAAGGCGTTCATACGAGATGCGATCAAGGCCGGAAGCCTAAGACGTCTCTACGGCCTTGTAGCGACCGACAACGGGCCCGAAGAGCATAAGTTCACCTCTCACTCTGCTGTGTTGGTGGAGCCTTCCATAAGGCGCGTAGGCGAGAATCTATATCTGTCGGCCTACTTCGACAACGAGAACTCGGTAAACCGCTACTTCGATCTCACCAACTACCTTACAAGAAGGACCACTGCGTGAACGGCTTGGTAGACGTCGTTCTTCTCTGTGGAGGTAAGGGCACTCGGTTCCATGAAGTAACGAAGGACGCGATCCCCAAGTCGCTCTACAAGCTTGATGACCTTGAGCTCATCAGGTTCACGCTAGACGTATTGGACTTCTCGGCTATCAACAGCCTGGTATTTGCGATCGACCATCACGCGGACGCCATCAGAGACTGGGTCGCAGAGCAGAAGATTCCCTGCCCGGTTCACTTTTCAGAGCAGACTGAACCCGGAGTTCTGGGCGCAGTAAAGGCCGCCCTCAAGCTCGTGACGCAGGAGAGCTTCATCGTATGCAACACCGATGAAACCCGAGACGGCATGGTCATGGGGGACCTTCTGGCCCAACATGCTTCCGCTCCTCAGAAAGGAGCCACGATGACCACCACGCGTTCTGATCGCCTCTATCAGCATCGGGTCATCACCACCGATGAAGACGGAACTATCTTGGCGACCGAACTGAAGGGTGAAAGATTCAAGACGCGCGAAACCGAAGTAGGACAGATCAACGTCGGCTTCATCGTCTTCCGCAGGGATGCAGTGGATCTCTTCGACACGGAGTACGGCCACGACTGGAGCAGCATGATTAACCCCCTGGTAGACAAGGGGCTCATGAGGGCGGCTCACAACCCTGATATCCGCTACTTCAATGTAGGAACGGCGCAGGAGCTAGCGCAGGCGCTTTCGTACTTGGCGACCCAAGTAGAGACGATCACGCCTGAAACCCCGCCCCAAACCCCGCAGCCAGCTTCACACTAAAAATCTCTCGACAATCCCCCAGCCGGCCAAGCACCCGAGATAGCTCGGACTTACGCCACTCGTCCGGCACCAGGAAGAGGACATACGGGAACGGGTTACGTAGTCCCTTGTAGAACGCCTCGATGTACGCAGCGCACTTCTCCGCAATGATCCGCGGCTTCTCGCTGCCTCGGTCGACCTCGATGGCATAGCTCATCTTCATGCGCTGCTGGACAAGCCCAATCTCGACGGTCATGTCTGGCCGAGCGCTCCCGATGGACTGTTCTAGTTCTGTATGCAGGATCTGGATAGCTCCCGCTCTCTCTGCGGTGAGCAGTTCGACGTAGGCATCTGCCACTTCCAGTGCGTGCAGGTTAACCGCTCGATATGGCCGGTACTTCCCTTCACGCTGGAGAAGCCACCAACCACGCGGCCCGAGTTGGTAGGCATATGAACCGGCACCACCCTGCGGGCCCGCTGCACGTCGACCAATTCGTCTCAGTGCTTCCAGCCGAACCAGCCGGGCCATGGTTCTATCCACCGGGGTTCCGGTTGTGTCTGGAAAAACCATGGATGCAATGTGGGAAGAGGTGAGTTGGTAGAACCGTCCGACCAGCCGGACGACCTCCATGTCCCTCGTAGATAGGTTCATTCAGGAGACCTCCTTTCTGAAGGTAGTTGTGCCCGTCCTCTGGGCGGCAACCACCCTGGTAAACGCCGGTAGAGGCGTAGGAGTCACCACACACTTGACCTACGGGGTTCGCACACACCCCGAGGGCTGAGAGACGTCCGTGTCTCGCACTACCACGGAGGTAGCGAGAGACACGGACTGCGTGGTGACTACGCCTCATCCGCCGTTTACTCGTGAACCGGGGCGACGCCCGCGAGTGCCGCGAGCCTGGCCCAGCAGTTCTGCCATGTTGTCCTTAGGTGCAAGCGCGTCGAAGTCGTCGCGCAACATGTGAACCATTTCCGTGTCGTTTGACCCGGGACGCTTCACTTCGACAATGACGATTGTGTCGTTGTCCTTGAGGCCCTTGATTTCGTCCGGCGTGACGTCGAACTGGGCGGGCTTCTCAAGTCCCGGGTAACGGCGGACGGTGAGCGTGGCGAAATCTGATTCAGCGCCTTCGACGCCGGACAGATCGCTGACGCGTCGTGTCACGTATGCCATGCCGACCAACTCCCTTCGATATTCTGTTTGGTGGTCTTGGCTGTTATAATTAAGCAATAAGTAACTGAGTTTTTGATGAGATCTAGCGGCAGAGAGAATCCGGGCAAGCAACAGAGCCCCAAGAAAAAGAAGAAAGCGCCAGCCACGAAGGCCGACGCTTCTTCTGAGGCTTGGGTCGCCTCACAACTCAAGAACGCACCCGCTCTTACCCCTAAGCAGCGGAAGCGTATTGAGAAGATTCTTGCCGATAGACCACCTGAAGCCTAGTCTCATCGAATCGGTTTCCTCCCTTGGTCGCAGAGTTCAAGATGACGACCTCGAAGTTCTCTGCGCAGATGTCTCGCTGCTGCTCAACTTCTAGGGTGGGCCATGCTTCGACGAGGTTCGGTCGTCGAGACCGCGTCACCTTGCGCAGGTAGGCCGCCCGCTCTTTGGTGAGCTTTGTGATCTCCACTTCCAGCTTTCGCACCTCAGGCCAGATGTATGAACCCATATCCGGGTTCTCTTTGAACTGAGCGAGTAGACCAGCCTTGGATGCCTCCAGGGCCGTAAGCTCCTCCGTTTTAGGCCAGTTGGCAGGTGGGACGGACAGTTCTTCTTGTTCGAGACGTGCCAGAACAAGCGCGGTGATCAGCTTGTCGATCGCCCTTCCAGAACCCGTGACCCTCCGGCAGCCGTCACACACATACTCGTGACTGTTCTTCGCCTTGGCATTACCGCGCAGCTTGCTACCACAGTTGCCGCAACGGATGATGCCCGAGCACATGTACTTGAGCTTTCCGGTGTACTCACCAGCACCAGGACGATCCGGCCCCGTCAAGAGCTCGACGACGGCACGCCAAGTCTTCTCATCAAGAAGAGCCTCGTACTGTGCCTTGATCGGGTTGCCTTCTGTGTCTCGTGCGTAGCGCTCGTGAAACGGCAGGTTCTGGGGGCCGTGCACGCGCCACCCGACCATGCGGGGCGACGTAATCATGTGGATGAAGGTTGAGCGCACCCAGAAGTTTCCTCGTGGGGTTTGAACACCTTTCTTCTCCCACCGCTTCAGCACGGTGTTGACGTTGACGCCATCCAACAAGTCGCGCGCTGCGTCGACAACGAGCTTCTTCTCTTCGGGGTCGGCGGTGCGCTTGTCTGCCTTCCAACCGAACGGGCGAGTGCCGCCAACAGGGATGCCCTCACGAGCCATCGCGTTGTGGATGTTCTTAACGCGGCGGGAAGTTGCAGCCGACTGTTTACCGGCCATCGTCACCATGACGCGGGCCATATCTCGGCCGTTCTCACTCAGCAGGTCGAGCGTGCCCGTGATGTCGATGATCGGGCAGTTGAAGAACTCCACCGTTTCAATGGCGTCTTCAAGGTGCCTGTTGTCGCGGGTCAGGCGGTCGACGTCGTAGACGATGGCACCTTGAATCTCAGTGCGCGGCATGTAGCCGTTGAGCGGCGTGAAGAACTTGGGGTTGGTGCTGCTCTTCTTGAGGTCGCTCAACATCCCCTCGAAGACGGGACGGATGACCCGATACGCATACGAGCCGTCGGGCTGCGTGATGCGCTTCTTCTTCCATGCAGAGGTGTGGGGTTCGTCGTACGTCCCGATGTAGATGCCGCCGCGCGACTCGACGTACTCGCGGCACAACCGCTCTTGTTCCTCGCGGTTGTTGATGTCAGCGCCAGTGAGGGGGACTTCCGGCCGCTCACGGTCGGGGTTGATCTCGAAGGACAACCGAACCAGACCGGCAAACTTGAGGCCGGTGAAATCGCCACGGTGGGCACGCTGGATGATATTCGGTTGTGACTGCATGGAGTGATCTCCTGTTACTTATTGTAACATTGATCACCTCGTTTCCAAATGTTCTGCGACCAGCAAGTGCCGATGGAATGGGCCTTCAAAGGACCGGCGACGATCGCGCGACGCCTCGGCGCCGACGACCTCGACGCGCACGAGATCGCCGCGTACGACCCCGAGGCCTTCGCCGCGCTCCTCTCCGACAAGCCGGCCGTGCACCGCTACCCGGGGTCGATGGCAAAGCGGATCCAGCAGCTCTGCCAGTACCTCGTCGAGCACTACGACGGTGACGCGGAGGGCGTCTGGCGGGACGCGGCGACCGGCCAGGAGCTGCTCAAGCGCCTCTCCGACCTGCCCGGCTTCGGCAAGCAGAAGGCCCAGATCTTCCTGGCCCTCCTCGGCAAGCAGCTCGGCGTGCGGCCCACGGGCTGGCGCGAGGCGGCCGGCGCGTACGGCGAGGCGAAGTCCTTCCGTTCCGTCGCCGACATCACCGGGCCGGAGTCCCTCGTCAAGGTCCGGGCGCACAAGCAGGAGATGAAGGCGGCGGCGAAGGCGGCGAAGGCCGTCGGCAAGTAGCGCCGAGTAACGGCACGTACGCCGAGCGGGCGGTTCTCCCCGCCGATGCGATGAACGACGTACTCCGCACGGGACACACACCCCGTGAGCCCCGTCGCACCGCAGGCCCTCGGTCACGCCCGTCGGCGTGGCTGGCTGCGGGCGTTCGTCCTGCTGCTCGCCCTGTCCATGCCGGGCGGGCACGCGGGCGCGCGAGCGGTGCCCGTCTCCGTCGCGGCGGCCGAGAGCGGTTCGGCGGTCTTCGAGTACGACGTCCTGGACAGCGTGCTGCGGCCGGTGACGCGGGGCGCCGGCCGTTCCGTCGTACCGCTGCGACCCGTGCCCGCCCCGGTCCCGGGGCCCGCCGCGCGGCCCCTGCCCACCCACACACCGCCCGCCGCTCCTTCCCTCCGCGCCCCGCGCTCGGTGGTCCTGCGCTGCTGACAGGCCCGGCTCCCCCGGTCCATCAGTCAGTCACACGGGACAAGGAACACCGACATGGCGATCGACCCCTACGCGCTCCTGCGCGCCCTCCTGCGCGCCGAGGCCGTACGCAACGCACCCAAGGTGCAATCACCGCAGGTCAAGACGGCCGAGCCGCAGCGGCCCGCGAAGGACGCGGGCCACTGACCGGGCGGCGGGGGCGGGGTTCCCCAGGAGCCTCGGTAGCTACGGGAGCTACCGCCTCCGCCGTGCCGTCCCGAAGAGGGAACGGGTGATCTCGCGGCCGATCTGGGTGCCCAGGGAGCGCGCGAGCGACTTGAACATGCCGCTGCCCACCACCTGTTGGACGAGGGAAGGGTCCTCCTCGGGTGCCTTCGGCGTGGCCCTCAGCTCGTCCGGGCCCTTCGCTCCGCCGGCTCCCCCCGAAGGCTTCGGTGCCGTCAGCTTCTCGTACGCCGACTCCCTGTCCACAGCCTGTGCGTAACGCGCGTACAGGCCCGACGACCTGACCGCCCCGTCCAGAGCCGTGGCGTCCACCGGGCCCATCAGGGACTCGGGGGCGCGCAGGCGGGTCGCGGCAACGGGTGTCGGGGCCCCCTTCTCGCTGAGCACCGTGACCACGGCCTCGCCCGTGCCGAGGCCGGTGAGGAGTTCCTCCAGGTCGTACGCCGAGTTCGGGAACGTCTTCACCGTGGCCTTGAGGGCCTTCTGGTCGTCGGGGGTGAAGGCGCGCAGCGCGTGCTGGATGCGGTTGCCGAGCTGGGCGAGGACGTCGGCGGGTACGTCCTTCGGGGTCTGCGTCACGAAGAAGACGCCGACCCCTTTCGAGCGAATCAGCCGGACGGTCTGTGTGATCGCGTCCAGGAAGGCTTTGGAGGCGTCGTTGAAGAGCAGATGCGCCTCGTCGAAGAAGAAGACGAGCTTGGGCTTGTCGGCGTCGCCGACCTCCGGGAGGTCGTGGAAGAGGTCGGCCAGCAGCCACATCAGGAAGGTCGAGAACAGTTGCGGCCGGTCCTGTACGGCGGGCAGTTCGAGCAGCGAGACCAGGCCCCGGCCGTCCGGCGCCGTGCGCAGCAGCTCGGCCGTGTCGAACTCGGGCTCGCCGAAGAAGTCCGCCATGCCCTGCGCCTCGAAGGCGGTGAGGGAACGGAGGATCACCCCGGCCGTGGCCGTCGAGAGTCCGCCGATGCCCTTCAGTTCCGCCTTGCCCTCGTCGGAGGCGAGGAAGGCGACGACGGCTCGCAGGTCCTTGAGGTCGACCAGCTCAAGCCCCTTCTGGTCGGCGTAGTGGAAGACCAGGCCGAGCGACTGCTCCTGGGTCTGGTTGAGCTGCAGCACCTTCGACAGCAGCACCGGGCCGAAGCTGGTGATGGTCGCCCGGACCGGGATGCCGTGGCCGAGGCCGCCGAGGGCGTAGAACTCGGCGGGGAAGCCGGTCGCCGTCCACCGCTGGTGCACCTCGGCGGCACGGGCGGTGACCCTGTCGTTCACCGCCCCCGGCGCCGAGATCCCGGAGACGTCGCCCTTCACATCGGCCAGGAAAACGGGCACACCCTGTGCGCTGAGCTGCTCGGCGATCAGCTGGAGCGTCTTGGTCTTGCCGGTGCCGGTGGCCCCCGCGACCAGTCCGTGCCGGTTGAGCATGGGGAGGGGGATGCGGATCTGGGCGTCCGGGAGGCACGTCCCGTCCCAGAGGAGGGCGCCCAGATCGAGGGCCGGGCCGGTGAAGGCGTATCCGGAAGCAATCTCCAGGGCCTGCTGGGGGAGTGCGGGGGCGCTCCCCGGCGCACGGGGTGGTGACGTGGGCGCGTTTGCCGGTGGCAAAGGCTCGGTCACGGCCTCCGTGGTGGCCGAAGGCGCGGTCTCGCTGTCGCTCATGTCGGACCCCTATTCCGGTTTGCCCCGCTTTACGGCATCTTTTCCAGCGTCGCACTCCGTCTCCATGGCTGCGCCCGGAACGTCTGGACCGGTAGGCTTTCCGTGTGATCTTCAAGCGCATCGGAAACGGCCGGCCGTACCCCGACCACGGCCGGGAAAGCACCCGGCAGTGGGCGGACGTCGCGCCGCGCCCGGTCCGCCTCGATCAGCTCGTGACGACCAAGGGCCAGCTCGACCTGGAAACCCTGCTCGCCGAGGACTCCACGTTCTACGGCGACCTCTTCGCGCACGTCGTGAAGTGGCAGGGCGACCTGTATCTGGAGGACGGTCTGCACCGCGCGGTCAGGGCGGCCCTCCAGCAACGCCAGGTGCTGCACGCGCGCGTGCTGGAACTGGACTGACGTCCGGCTCTCCGCCCCGTCACCCCTGTTTCACCGGCCTTATTGGCCCTTTCGGGTACTACCCGGGCCAGGTCAATGATCATTTAGTAGGCATCACCGTCCGGGCGCACTACGCTGCGCCCATGAGCATGCTGACTCCCCCCGGAATGGGCGGCCAGTACCGCATCACGGGGGACAAGTACCCGCGGATGCGCCGACCCCGGGGACGCCGCAGAGTCGTGCTCGGACTCGTGGCCTCCGTCGCCGCCCTCGGCCTGATCGGCTGGGGCACCTTGCAGCTCATCGACGTCTTCACCGGCGGCGGCAGCAAGGCCACGGCCGCGGGCCCGAAGTCGGACTGCGCCACGAAGGCGACCCCTTCGCCGACACCGGCGGCCCCGAAGACACTCCTCAAGCCCGGCCAGATCACCGTCAACGTCCTGAACGCCACGCCCCGCAGCGGGCTCGCCAAGCAGGCGGCGGACGAGCTGAAGAAGCGCGGCTTCCGCATCGGCGACATCGGCAACGCGACCAAGGCCTACGACAAGAAGATCGCCGGCACCGGAATAGTGCTCGGCGCGAAGTCGGCCGCCCGGGCCGCGCTGCCCGTGCTCGGCACTCAGCTCGCGGGCGCCCAGCTGAAGACGGACGCGCGGGCGTCGGCCACCGAGGTCGACCTGCTCATCGGCACGAAGTTCACGGCGCTGACGAACAAGCCGGAGGCCGATCAGGCCTTGGCCGCGCTGGCCAACCCGGCACCGACGCCCTCCGGCACCCCGAAGGGCTGCTGAATCTCGTATCCCTGACCGGTACCGGAGTACTTCTCGGGGACTGGCACCGGAGTGCTACTCCGCGACCGGTACCGGAGTGCTACTCGGCCGCGCCGTACAGGCGGTCGCCCGCGTCTCCGAGGCCCGGGACGATGTAGCCGTGCTCGTTGAGGCGCTCGTCGACCGACGCCGTCACGACCGTCACCGGGGTGCCCGCCAGCTCGCGCTCCATGACCTCGACGCCCTCCGGGGCGGCCAGCAGGACCACGGCCGTCACGTCGTCGGCGCCGCGCTTGATCAGCTCCTGAATCGCCGCGACCAGGGTGCCGCCGGTGGCGAGCATCGGGTCGAGGACGTACACCTGACGCCCGGAGAGGTCCTCCGGCATGCGGGTGGCGTACGTCGACGCCTGGAGCGTCTCCTCGTCGCGCACCATGCCCATGAAGCCCACCTCGGCGGTCGGCAGCAGCCGGACCATGCCGTCCAGCATGCCGAGCCCGGCCCGCAGGATCGGCACGACGAGCGGGCGCGGGTAGGACAGCTTGACGCCCGTGGTCGAGGAGACCGGCGTCGTGATGTCGACCTGTT
Source organism: Streptomyces geranii (assembly GCF_002954775.1). Classification (GTDB taxonomy): domain Bacteria; phylum Actinomycetota; class Actinomycetes; order Streptomycetales; family Streptomycetaceae; genus Streptomyces; species Streptomyces geranii. Next base: position 220,308 of record NZ_PJME01000008.1, on the reverse strand, counting down.
CGGTGCGCACGTCGCGCGTGGCCTCGTAGGCGAGGAGGGTGACCAGCTCGTCGGCGAGACGGCGGAAGGTCGCGGAGTCGGTGCGCTGGTCGCGCAGGGTGGTGAGCTTGTGGGCGACCAGAGGGTGGTCGACGACGTGAAGACGCATGGCACTAACAGTAGCCGTGGTCCTGCGCGACGGCTCTGCTCCCCGATCACCCTTCCGCTGGCATCAAACCGCCCGACGGAGGGAAAGTGGGAGGGATGGATTGGGGGTGCCACCCATGCCTGACCGGGAACACCAGGACCGGAGGCCGTCGGAGACCGAGGCCGAGCGGCGTCGGCGCCGCGCCGTCTTCCTGCGCGAGCTGACCGAGGCACGCGAGTTGCGCGACCGTGTCCAGCCCCGCCGCGCCAAGGCCGCCCGGCTCCGCCACGCCATGCGTATGCGTACGTTCCGCTGGTAGTAGGCGCGTTGAGGGGGTGGCCGTGCGGAGGCGGCCAGGGAAGCCGGTTACGATCCGCTGGTGGCGGCAGCGAGAGCGTGCTGAACGGCTCGGCCGACAAGAGGTCGAAAGAGCCGGACACAGGGTGCCGAAGACGTCCCCTGAACGCTCCGTTTCTGCCACGATTCCGAGTGGGTGGGGCTCGGCGCACAGCGTTCCCCACCCATAGCCTCCGCCGGGGGGACCCCCAACCGGCACGCCTAGGACCAGTGGGAGAGTCACGGTGTACTTCGCCGCACTGCTCGCGCGCACCGAAGACGGGTGGGAAGCGAGCGACACAGAGCTCGACGATGTGGAAACCCTGTCGGACCTGGCCGAACTGGCCCGTGAAGCCTCCCCGGAGGACGACACGGTGCTGGTGCTCATCGAGCAGGAGGACGCCTGGTTCGGCGTCGTCCGCATCGACGGCGAGGACGACCCCCGGATCTACGTCTCGGACGCCGCCGCCGCCGCCCGTAGCTCGTACGGCGAGATCCTGCTCACGGACGAGCTGCTCGGCCGTGATCCGGACGACGACGAGACAGACCTGGACGCCCTCGACCTCGACGGCACCGAGGACGGTGAGTCGGACTCCGGTCCGGCCGCCGGCTCCGGTGCCGACGACGACGAGGACGACGACACCTCCGCCGAGGCCGTACCGCACGGCCCCGTCGGCGACCCCGAGATCCTCGACGACCTCGGGGTCGGCCAGAAGGAACTGCGCGCCCTGGACGCCGACGACGCGCTGGGCGCGATCGCCGAGGCCCTGGGAGCGTCGGAGGTCCTGGAGACGGTGCGCTGAGCGAACAGGGCCCGACCGACGAAGGGCCGCCCGACCCCGTACGCGATCCGTGGCGGGCCGCGATGCGGCTCGCCCTGGCCGAGGCCGGGCGGGCCGTCCGGGGCGGTGACGTCCCCGTCGGCGCCGTCGTCCTGGCCGCCGACGGTACGACCGTCCTCGCGAGCGGGCACAACGAGCGCGAGGCGACGGGCGATCCGACCGCGCACGCCGAGGTCCTCGCGATCCGGCGGGCGGCGGCGGACCTCGGGGAGTGGCGGCTGTCCGGCTGCACGCTCGTCGTGACGCTGGAACCCTGCACGATGTGCGCGGGCGCCCTCGTGCAGTCCCGGGTCGACCGGGTCGTCTACGGCGCCCGCGACGAGAAGGCGGGCGCGGCCGGCTCCCTCTGGGACGTCGTACGCGACCGCCGCCTCAACCACCGCCCCGAGGTGATCGGAGACGTCCTCCCGGACGACTGCGCCCGCCTCCTGACCGACTTCTTCCGCAACTCCCCCCGGACCTCTTCCGGCGACTCCCACAGACCCGACCGCTGACCTCCGCTTGCACCACGAAAACGGATTTCGGAGCACGCCACACCGTGCTGTAAGGTCTGTCTCGGTAGCGTGTCCGAGCGGCCGAAGGAGCTCGCCTCGAAAGCGAGTGTGGCGCAAGTCACCGAGGGTTCAAATCCCTCCGCTACCGCAGGTAGAAGAGGCGCCCGGCTCATCAAGTCGGGCGCCTCTTCGGCTTCCGTCTCAGTTTCCGTCTCAGTTGACCAGCCGGGACCCTTGTCGGAGTCCTTCGAGACGAGACGCCTAGCAAAAACCGGTGACGCTTGGGTCGGCCTGCAGATACGGTCCTTCCGTGACGAACCGCTTCGCCAAGCTAGACGGCTACGATCCCCTACACAGCACTGTCGGCGGAGAGTGCCCGCACTGCCTCTGCCATACGACGCTCACCGTCATCTCACACTCAAAGCTGCGCGGTAGCGACCTTGAGCCTACGGACGGCAAAGGGGCCAGGTGTCTGATGACTCTGCTGTGCAACTGGTGCTCGAAGGAAAGCGTCTACCTCCGCCTTGTCACCATTAAGAAGACGCCGGTGTCAGGAGGCACCCGCGATTTCTACACCACTTTCGACACCGAACAGGTCTGGCCTGTCAGGACGCCCCGCGAGCTAGCTCCGGAGGCACCAGAGACCGTCCGGGAAGTCTTCGCGGAAGCAGCACTAGCAGAAGCCGCAGGTGCGTTCCGTCTCGCTGGCATCGGATACCGGGCGACTGTGGAACAGATCGTCAAGGAACGAGGCGCCGTCGGCAACAACTTGTACGAGCGCATCACCGGGCTGAAGAACCTTGGCGCTACCGAGGAAATCGTGGAGGCCTTCCACGAGGCCCGATTCGTTGGGAACGACGCGGCTCACGATGCCCTCGCCTACTCCACCGAAGAGATCGCAGACATCGCCGAGCTCATCAACGAAGCGGTGCTCGTGCTGTACGTTCAACCCGCTCAGCGGGCCAAAATGGCAGCGCAGCGGGCCGCGCGGCGCACGGCGGCCAAGTCGCCAACGCCGTAGCCCGGAGATCCGGGCGGGGGCAGGCAGAAAGCCTGCCCCCGATGTTTCAGTGGGCTGGTACGAGGGTCCCGGAGAGACCGTCGTCATCGTCGTCCGGCGCGTCTACGTCCGGCTTCCAGATAAGCCCGTCGACCTGACGGGCAACGTCGGTGCGCACGGAGTCCACCATGTGTTGGTACCGTGCGGCCATGGCCGTGGTCGACCATCCCATGAGCCCCATGACAGCCCGCTCGGAGACTCCGAGGATCAGCAGGACAGTGGCGGCTGTGTGCCGAGCGTCGTGCAGCCGGCCGTCTCGCACCTTCGCGTCGCTGAGCAACTCCTTCCAGTCGTCATAGTCCGTGCGGGGCGACGTGCCCCGACCGGTCGACGTCGCGAAGAGCCAGCCCTCTTCCGTCCAGTCGTCCCCGGCTCCCGCTCGTTCCACGGCCTGCTTGGTCTGGTGGGTCCGGAGCAAGTCAACAAGCTGTGCGGGCAGTCCGACCGATCGCCGTCCCGCGCGAGACTTCGTGTCTGCTGTCTCCGGATTGGTCCGCTGACGCTGAGGGCAGTACCCGGCCTTCCTGCCGCAGGTGTCGCCGCATCCGTGGGCGTAGCGCGGTCGACGTCGACTCCGACGGACCATCAGGACACCCCGAGCGAGGTCCACATCCGCCCACTTGAGTCCGAGCGCTTCGCCCTGTCGGAGTCCGAGGGCGAGCGCCACGGCCCACCGTGCGGAGTTCCGGCGGTCGTCCGCCGTGCGCAACAGCCGCTGAACCTCTTCGACGGTGTAGGGCTCCACTTCCTCTTCGCTGAGGCGAGGCGCCTTGGCGAGTTGGACGGGGTTCCGGGCGAGGTGACCGCGCCGTACCGCCTCGTTCAGCGCGGTCCGGAAGGTGCGGTGGATCTGGTGAATCGTTCCGGCTCTACGTCCGTTGGCCTGCATCTTCCCGTAGAAGTGCTCGATGTGTTCCGGCTTGAGCTTGTCGAGCCGGTGGGCACCGAGCGCGGGAATCAGGTGCTTCCGCACTGCGACCCCGTAGCCAACCATCGTGTTCTCGTTGACGGCGAGCGGGGCGATGTTCTCCACCCAGTGAGTCAGCCATGTCTTGACCGTCCAGGGGCGACCAGCCTTGCGGATGGTCTTGGCGTCACGTTCCCGCTCCAAATCGCGGACAGCGGCCGTCACTTCGGCGCGGGTCTTGCGTTCAACGTGGCGGCGATCAGGCGTACCGTCGTCGCGAATGCCGACGGTGACACGGCCGTGCCACTTGCCGTCCTTGCCCAGGTAGATGGATGAGCGGCCGTTGGGCTGTCGAGTGCGCTTGCTCTTGTCTTCTGCCATGCGTACTCCTCAGGCTGCGGCGGCGATGGCGGAGCGCTGCCTCTTGCGGCGGCGGGTGACGAACTCGGGTACGGCGTCGGCGGGGACCCTGCGGAGGTGGCCGACGGTGATGGACTCCAGTTCTCCGGAGCGGATGAGCCGGTAACAGACGGTTCGGCCGACTCGGAGGCGGCGGGCAGCCTCTTCGACGGTCAGCAGCACGAGGGTGGGGTCGAATGCGTCGGCGGCGTGGGCCGTGTCCATTCGCGTGATGCTCCTTCGGCTTCTTGGCCGGGGCATGGGGCTGCGCCCCGTTCTGGAAAGTCCGCTACCTGCGCTACCTCCGCTTCCGTGCAGGTCAGAGCCCCGTCGGGGGTAGCGGAGAGGGGTAGCGGTAGCGGATGGAGTAGCGAGAGGTAGCGGGTCGCGGGGGTGCGACCCGCTACCGTGTTTGTGCTGGTCAGAGCGTGTTTTCGCCGTCCGGTAGCGGGAGTAGCGGACTTTCCGGGGGCGGGGGGCAGTAGCGCTGCCACGCGTCATGCAGATCGGTGGCGTAGTAGCCCTTAAGCACGCTCCCGGCGGTCTTGATGTTCCGGGAGGCCACGGGGTCGCCATCTGCGGTGACGTACTCCCCGAGCATCCGGGAGAGGCGGCGGTTGTCGAGGGGCTTGCCGTTGAGGTCCGCCCACGGGGCGTCGTCGAGGGCGTTGAGCCGGTCGAGGATGGCGACGGTGGGCAGGCGGTCGATGCCGATCATCACGTGGTCGCGCAGGTCGGTGAGGAGGCGGATGCCGATGCTGCCCTTGTCGTTGACCTGCGATGCCTTGACCAGCGCGACGCAGGCTTCGCGGGCCCGCTTGGGCCAGTCCCCGCCGGCCGCATCGGCGATGGCGATCAGGGGTTCCCACACGTCCGCCGGCCGGTCGGCCACGCCTTCGGGCATCTCCGGGAAGGCGTCCGTGACCCGCTCCTGAATGGCTTCCGCCCACTTCGCGAGGCGGTCACGGAGGTGGTTGCCTTCCCGTACGTGGATGCGGGTGCGGAACTGTTCCACGGTCTCGTTGCGGGCTCGGCGGCGCATGCGGATGATGACCGAGCGGGTCATGATCGTGTCGGGCAGTGCCCCGAGTCCGGCGACGGCGACCGCGCAGTACGAGGGGAAGCCCTGTACCTGTTGGTTGGAGCCATCTCCGACGCACCGGTACATCACGCGGCCCCGGGTGTGACCTGCGTTGATGAACCCCCGGAGCTGTTCGTTCTCTCCTGCCTTCGGTCCGAAGATCGTGTCGATTTCGTCGAACAGGATCGTCGGGCGTCCGCCGTCCACACCGGACACCGACCGGAAGAGGGCGGCGGCGGAGGCGTCCACGGCGGCCATGGAGCGCGGTACGAGGGTTTCGACGACTTCCAGGGCCCGTGACTTCCCCGAGCCCGGCTCCGGGGAGAGGAACGCCAGACGGGGAGTGGAGTCGAAGGCGTCGAGGAGGTGGGCGTGGGCGTCCCAGAGGGTGACGGCGACGTAGGCGGCTTCGCGGGGGAAGACGTTGAAGCGGCGGTGGAACGCTTCGACCTCGTTGAGCAGGGCCGCGCCGTCGATGGGCGGCGGCGGAGTGTCGGTGGTGGTCATGCGGCGTTCCTCCCTTCCTGAGGGGTGCGGAGGGGGCAGGTGTCGCGGTGAGCGTTGTGGTCGGCGGCCAGGGCGCACACGTCGTCGTGGCCGACGGCGCTGCGGTCACGGCCGCACTCGCACGTCGACCTGGCCGTCGGGGTCCCCCGGCGCGGCATGGTGATGTGCAACCACGCGATCGGGTACCGGCCGTCGCCGCGTGGCGGGTTGGGGCGAAGAGCTGAAAGGACGCCTTCGGCGACGTCCCTTCGGGCGCCATCGCCTGGCGGAAGTACGGCCGGTGTGGCGGCGCGCGGGCGCGCTGTGGCGGCGGGTTGGCCTTCCAAGGGGTTGCTGGGTGGGGGGTTCATGCCGCGTCCCGGGGGCGGGCTTTGCGCAGGGAGCTGTCCAGGGCGCTGCGGATCGTGGCGCGGCACTCCGCAGCGGTGAGTCCGTGCGCCTCTCCTGCCGCTTGGAAGGCGTCTTCCACCACGTGGCGGGGGATGTCGCCCCACGCGACGAATCGCCCCACCTTGAAGGCGGACCGGTTGAGCGTGATGTTGCGCTGCGATTCCGGGGCGGCGGACACGATCGCGCACTCGGCTTCCAGCGCGGCCAGGGCGGCGCTGCTGCCGCTGACTGCCGGGAGCCTGAGCGGTCCGGCCGGCCGGGCGGGAGCGGGTTGGAGCAGGCGCAGCAGCCATGCGGGCAGCGCGGCCACGGCCGCGTCGTCGACGACTTCGTACGGTCCGGTGGGGGTGGTGCTGCCGGCGGCGACGACGTAGCCGCCCCACGCGCGGGTGTCGACCAACGGGGCGAGACTGCCGGCGGTGTTGGCCAGCCGGACGCCGGGCGGGGCAGTGAAGTACAGGTGGGATCCGCCGCTCGCGGTCCGCACTCGGTAGGTGGTGGGCACGGGCTGTCCGGCGCGCTCGCAGAGCGCCGCAAAGGTCGTCGCGCCGTCAGGCGCGTCCGCACTGCCCTTCCCGTTCTTGCCGTTGGGCTTGGGCATGTCCAGGTCGACGACGACCAGGTTCGAGGGGCCGGTCGCGATGGCGACGTTCGCCGCGCCGGTCTCCCAGCAGATGCGGATGCGCTCGGGGTCGGTGCTGGCCCGCTGCTCCCACTTCCGGTGTCCGTTCACGCAGTCGCCGGTCTGCTGGCAGCGGTCGGCGCCGTGCAGGGCGGGGTGCTTGCTGTTCGGGCGCAGCGGGAAGACGTGCCAGCCGCGTCCGGCGGCGGCCAATGCCGCGCGCAGCAATGCGGCATGGGGGTCATGGGTCATGCTGGAGACCTCCAACAGGTCTGTAGCGGACTGGTTGGCCGGGGCGACCGCGTGTCTTTGGCGAGAGGTGCGGTCGCCCCGGGCGTAGCTAGTGGGTCTTGGCGCGGGCGAGTTTGAGGGTGATGCCGCCGATACCGATCGGCCCGGTGGCACCGGCGATGACGGTCCACGCGTGGGCGGCGGCATCGAGCAGCGCGCAGAGGGCAGCAATCAGCCCCCAGCAACCGAGGGCGGCGGCGCCGGCGACGGCGAACGGAATCAGGACGCGTCGCCACGGGATGCCGCTGTGGTCGGTGGTCTGAACGACGATCACGAGCGGGGCGCCGGTGGCTTCTGCGCGGCGCCAGTCGTCGGCGGGGATGTGCGGGGCGATGATCCCCGGCGGGTCGCGGTGGGTCACGGACACTCCCTTCGGCGAGGCTGGACCGGTAGACCGGTCCAGTCTGATCAAGAGGCAGACCCGCGCCGAGGTAGCACAGGCCCGAGAACGTGCGGGTGTCAGACGCGGGTGTCAGGGGTGTCAGCGGGTGGTGTCAGGAGTGCGTGACACCGCGTCTGCCTAGGGGTTTGGGTGTCAGGGCGCTGTGACGGTGTCAGGCGTCAGGCGGGTGTCAGGGCGGGGACGATCCGCCACCGGCCGGTCTGGTTTGTGGGCTCCAACCGGCCCTCCTCGTACGCGTCCTTCAACCGTGCGGACACCCACGGGCGGGAGAGGCCGTGCCGGTCGCACCAGTCCATGAAGTCCTTCGGCCCGACGACCATGCGGCCCTCGTTCTCGAACTGGGTGAGCGCGTCCGCGAACAGCCGCCGTGCCTCTGCGGGGGACGGCTTGTGTCCGGTGTCCTGTCCGAACAGCGGGGTGTCGTCGCCGTCTTCGGGGTCGGGGAGTTCGGCGTCCGGGTCGATGTCGACGTCTTCCGGGTCGACCAGCAGCCCGTACTCCATGTCGTCGTCCCCCTCCTCGGCAGCGGCGCCCGCCGTCGACTGGTCGTCGGTGTCGTTGCGGGTGGTGTAGGCGCGTCCGGCGACACCGGCCGCAGCGCGGTCGGTGATCGGGTCGGGGGTGGCGCCGTTGCGCTGTGCCCAGGTGGCGAGCAGCTCCATGACGGGCACCGCCCGGTGGCCGAAGGCGCGGGTGCGGCCCGGGGAGGGGTAGCGGGACTCGTCGATACCGGGGGAGACGACGTAGCAGTAACCGGGTCGTCGGTTGCCCCACGCCCCGGGGTGCGCGCCGGCGTCGATGACCGTCTCCGGCAGGCTGAACCCCTCGTCGCGCGGGTCGCAGCCGAGCGCGATCACGGACGGCAGCGAGGCCCGCGTGCTGGTGGACATCTGGTCGTACGACGGCCGCTGAAGCGACACGATCAGCGAGATACCGGCGGACCGAGCTTCCTGCGCAATGCCGGTGAAGACGTCGTCCCCGAGGGCGCGCAGGGTGTTGGCGGCTTCCTCCATCCAGGCGACCAGGTAGGGCATGCCCGTGCAGCCGCACGCCGTGCCGTTCGACCGGCAGGAGTGCTTGGGGTCGTTCTGCTGCTGGACGCATTCAGGGGTCCACTGCCGGTAGTGGTGGGCACCGAGCCAGCTCGTGCGGGCGGGAATGGCGGCCTTGAGGGCTTCCACCATGATCTCCGTCGGCGCCCCGCCCTCAACGGCCCAGTCGATGCCGGGCAGCAGGGGCCTAAAGTCCTGGAAGGACTTCGGGTCCGACAACCACAGCACCACATCCCGCCGGGACAAGATCTCGGTCTGGACGTTCAGGGCGGTGTCGCCCTTGCCGGACCCCGTCCCGCCCGCGATCAGGATATGCGTGCCGTTCCGCTTGGCCTCCGGGTCACCCGGAAGCCACAGGTAGATGGGGGCGCCGTCGTCGTAGCGTCCGATGACCAGCGGTTCCGCGATCGAACCCCCCAGGTTCGACGGCCCCTCCCACTCGACGACTTCGGCGAGCATGTCTTCGGGGACGATGACGAGTTCGCCGCGCCGTGCGGAGCCGGGGTCGGGCAGGTAGCGCACGGCCGACGTCGGCAGATCCAGGGCGGACGCGAGCCTAGACAGGCTCTTGGTGACGTCCTCGTTCGTCTGCTCCCCCGGCTCCAACGCCACCGACGCGGTGACCCGGTTGGGTTCCACCTTCGCCGCGCCGATCTGCGCGCGGGCCAGCCCGACCTTCGCCAACAGCCCCTTGTCGGAGCCTTCGCCGGCGGGGTCGTCGTTGCGGCGCAGGACCATGCGCACGTTCCACGTAAGCGCCAGCACCGGCCCACCGATCAGGTACAGATCATCGATCGGCCCGGCGGTCGGCCCGGCCAGGCACGCGGCCGTCAGCCACGCGGACCCCGCCGCCACCGTGATCGCGGAGTGCAGGCGGCGCTGCTGGCTGGTCGACTTGCCGATAGCCCAGGTGGCGCCGGTCAGTACGACGGAAGCGAGAGTGAGGCCAACGCCGGCGGCGGCGCTCTCGCCCCACCGCCAGTTCCCCAGCGCGCCCGTGATGCCGACACCGGCGACCCCGAGCCACGGGGGAAGGTGCGGCTTGGCCCGGTTGAGGAGGTAGGCGCCGACACCGCCCCCACCGCCGCGTGAGTCGAGGGTGTAGCCGTGCATGCTGCTGTCGTCGGAGTAGGTCATGCGGTTGTGGTCACGGGCCATGGCCGGTGCCTCCTTACTGCTGAGCCCAGTTGATGACGGGCTGCTGCGGCTTACGGGCGCGGTGACGGACCCGGTTGATCTCTTCCTGGTACTCCTGCTGGAAAGCGGAGTAGCAGGAAGCGGCGTTCTTCGCCGCGTCGCGCAGGGCGTCGGCGGACTTCTGCATCTTCCGGGCGACCTTCCGGGCCCGGATGCGGGAGCCGAACGCGCGCCCCTCCGGGTCCGGCACGGCGGACAGCACGCTCTTGAGGATCTCCGAGCCCATGGCCACCTCGATCGACAGGGCCACGGCCGCCGCACGCAGGGTGTTGCAGTAGTTCCGCACCTGCGCGGGAGAAGTGAACTCCGGCGCGGGCAGCAGCGATTGGGCGTTCCCCCGGCCACCGCCCGCACGGGCCATGCCCTTGTTGTTGTTGACCGTGACGTTGATCGGCGGGACGAACGAGCCGCCCATCGCGCCGACGAACCCGCCCGCCGCCGCGCCGACGTTGGCGAACTTGTTGGACTTGTTGGTGGTGCCGTCACTGGTGTTGACGCGCGGCCGGTTGGCGCTCTGTGCCTGCCGGTGCTGCCGGTTGGCGGCCCGGTTGGCCGATCCGTTGTCTGCCATCAGACGTGTCTCCTCAGGTCAGTGGGTGCGGCGGACGATGAGCCAGCCGGTCTGAGCCGGCAGCAGCAGCAACAGCCACAGCAACTCCAGCGGACCCGCGAGCGGCCCGAACCCGGCGGCCAGAGCAGCCCACCCGAGCGCGAGCGTGGCCAGGGCGGCCGTGCCGATACGCCACGCGAGCGTGGAGCGGTGGGCGGGGTGACGGCGCTGAACGAACAGCAGCCACGCGATCGGCGCGGCGACGGCGGGGGCGAGCACGAGAGCCGACCACCAGGCCAGCACGTGCAACAGCGCGGTCACCGCGAACGCCCCCAGCGCGATGCCGGTCGGCGCGAGCGCATGGCGGAAGCGCCACAGCAGACTGCCCGCCCACGCGGCGAACTCGCGGGCGAGGGAGGGGCGTTCGGGCACGACGACCACGAACGGCTGAGCGGAGCGGCGCCCGCGCTGACGCGGCAGACGCACAGTGGTGACGCCGGCCGCTGTCTTCACGCGGCGGGTACGGGTACGGCTGGACACAGCAGAACTCCCGGGTGACAGAGGGATGTTGGGGTGGTTCACGGGGTGGGGCGGGGCAGGGCGCGGCACTTGGCGGCGTGCTCCTGCGCCCACTCGCGGACCGGGTCCGCGTGGCCGTACCGGGCGTGCGTGCTGCCGCAGGCGGTGCAGCGGGCGGTGGCCTGGATGTCGTCGACGCTCACGTCGACCGTGACGTCCGCGTCCCCCAGCAGCTCACCGGCCAGGGTGAGGAAACGGGCCGTGACGCCCGGCGGCCATGCGGTCGGAGTCTGGAGAGGCACCATGGATTGCTCCTCGGATGGAAGGGTCAGGCGGCGCACTGTTCTTCGGGATAGGCGCAGGTCACACACGTTCCGAGCGAGACGGGGATGACGTATCCGGCGTCCGTACGGCACTGCGGGCACGTCCGCCGGGCGCGGTTGGCGCACTCCAGAGCCCGCCGTTTCGCCGGCGTCATCGGGCGGACCGGCTTGGCCTGGTCGAGGCGGTAGAAGTAGGCGATGAGCGGGCCGCGCCGGTAGCGCGGGCGAAGTGCCTGAGCGGCCACCGGCTGACCACCGGGGCGCAGACCGCGCGCCCGTAACTGGCGACGGGTGGCGTAGCCGTCCGGGACGCAGCGCCACGGGAAGGTGGGGATGCCGTAGCGGGCGCCGGTCGGGTCGAAGCACTTGGCGTACCCGAGGGACATCACGCCACCGCCTCAGCCGGTACCGCCTCGCGGGCGGTGCCGGGGTGGCCGGCGTCGCGCAGTTCCTGATAGCGGCTGGACACCCAGCCGACCGACCAGCCGCACAGCTCAGCAGCGGCCCGCGTCGGCAAACCGGTCTCGAACGCGGCCCGGACGATCGGGCGGGCCCGGTCCTCCGACAGCTTCGCTGTAGCCGGTCCGCCGGACAGCAGCGCGGCGCGTTCACGCTCCGCCCGCGCCGCACGCTCCACCTGTTCACGGCGTTCACGCTCCGCGTGCTGCTGCCGCGCCTGCTCGCGCTGCTCGGCTTCCTCGCGCTCACGGCGTTCACGCTCGCGCCGCTGCTGTTCACGCTCGCGCTCAGCGCGTTCACGCTGCTCGCGCTCGAACCGCTCCCGAACTTCGGTGCGCTCGGCTTCCTCGCGCCGCGCCCGCTCCTCGCGCTCAGCCTGTTCACGGGCGAGGCGGGCTTCGTGATCGCGCTGTTCACGCGCCAGCAGGGCGGTGTGCTCGCGTTCCTCGCGGGCCAGCCGCACCGCTGCCTCGCGCCGTTCGGCCGCTGCCTGTTCCCGCGCCGCCCGCTCCGTGCGCTGCTGCTCTTCCAGAGCGGCGGTGGCGGTGGCGATGGCGCGGCGGTAGGCGAGTCCGGTCTCTGCGGTGACGATCAGCAGGAGCGGGGCAACCGCATGCACGGCCGCGCCGACCAGGTCTTTCCGCAGCGCTGAGTCTGCGACATTCAGGGCGAGGGTCATGCAGCCGGTCATCCAGCGCAGGACGATTGGCCACTTCCCACCGTGACCCCCCAGTGAGGCGAGCACGGCATCGAGGCGGACCACGATCACCACCGCCGCGTCCACCACGAGCGGCAGGATCGGCGCCGTCCAGTCCCACCTGTCGGGGGTGTGCTCGGCAGCGAGCGGGGTGACGGTGAGGATCGAATACAGCATCGCGCCCGCCACGATCAGCCACGTGCCGACCGACAGCGCGCGCTCTGCTGAACGGATCTGAACGGCGTTCACAAGCTCACCCCCGACCAGGAACGCACCCGGATCGCGGCGATCAGGCAGACCGGGGAAGCGGGGTCGTCGGGGGTCTCGCTGTCCTCGGTCCACGTCCACTCGGCATCCGGCAGCGGCTCGAAGCCGAGCACGCTGAGCGCGTGAGTGCGTTCCGTGAACGTCGGCACCGGAGCGGCCCGGTCGAAGCCGAACTCGGGCCACCGCTCGGTGGTGTTGAACAGCACCACGTACAGGCGCCACCGGCCCCGGTGAACGGACATCTGAGCGGTGAACTCCCCCGCCATCAGGCCACGTCCGAGAACGCGTCGCCGTCCCGGTTGGCCAGCACGCGGCGGGCGGCCAGCACCTTGCGGTGGGCCCGCCGCAGCCGGCGCGTGTCCGTCTCGGTGGCCGGCCGGTCCAGCAGGCTGATCTGGACGTCCAACAGTTCAATCTCCGCCTCGATGAGCGGCATCTCGTCCTCGATGTCGACCAGGTCCCAGGGAGCCGGCTCGTTGTCGAAGTCGTCGGCGGTAACGTCCGTCTGAACAGCACCGATGTGCTTCATGGGTCGTGTCTCCTTAGTCAGTGGGACGGCCCGAAGCGGCTCCCGGGTGGCACCCCGGGAGCCGCACGCCGTTGTGGGTGAACAGCCGCGCGCTGACGCGCGGCGCAGCCGCAGAACAGCGGCTGGAGTGCCCCGGGCGGGAGTCGATCCCGCGCCCTCACGGCTGAATGCCGGGGCGGTAAGCAGGAATGGTTCGACGGCTTCACCGGTCCGCCCTTGCGGGGCGGACCGGTCCCGAGCCGGTGCATCGGGCGCGTCATCGTCACTGCTCTGACGCCAGCAGGCGGCTTGCACGAACGGTGCAAGGTGGCGTGCCGCCGACGACGTCACCCGGTCGTCTCGGGGGCGGTCTTCTCATCCCGCCACGTGCGTTGGAGCCCGCTTTACCTCCCCACACCCGTCACCGGGTGGCGCCTGCCAGGCGCGTAGGGGGAGAGCTGCGTCCATCACGACGGTTTGCCCCCGGACCCTCGCCCTGGGCACCTGCCGTGACCGCCGCTCCCGCGTCAGCCCCGCACGATCACTGTTCAGTTCTCAACCAATCGGCGCTTCCTTCGTACTCACCCCCTGCGGGGCTTTCCTCCGGGCACATCCATAGACTGGACCGGTGGACCGGTCCAGTCAAGCGATGTGACACCAGCTTTGTCGACATTTCTAGCGTTCCTGCTGTTCAGAGAGCTGAAAGAGCATGAAAAAAGCTGGACCGGCGGACCGGTCCAGCTCTTCCATGGGTAACTCAGGCCTACATCGCATAGGTCTCCACCTGCTCATAGTGAGGGGAAGGTGTGACCCCCTCTTCGCATACGAGCGGGCGCCCTTGTTGGTCGTACGCGGTGTGCAGGATGACGGCAACCGCCGTCGCCTCCGGCAGCGCCAGGTGATGGGACTCGTGCTCAGTCGCGAGTCGCACCGTGGTCACGTCCACCCCCTCTACCGGATAGCGGCCGGTCTGTCGACGGACGTAACGGGTCGTTCCTTCGGCGATGGGAGCGGTATCCGCAAGCCGAGGGGAGGCTTCCGCAACCTCCGGCGGGAACCACGCTTCCGCGTAGCTGTGCGGACTCCCGTCCGGGAGGCGGTGGATTCGGGTGCGTCGCAGTGCGGCGACCCCCGAATCCAGCCGCAGCGCGGCGGCCACACGCACCGGGGGATCGGCCCAATCAGGCTCACCGACCCGCTCGAAGGGCATGCCGCCAGAGATCCGGGCGGAACCCGCCCGTCGTGCGCCCGCAGGCCGCGCGACGGGGGTGTTCGTCACGACGAACCCAGTTCCCTGCTTGGCCACGACAACGCCGTCGTTGCGCAGCACATCCATAGCTTTGATGGCGGTCGCACGCGACACCGACCACTGTTCTGCGAGGTCCCGCCCGGACGGCAGTGGCTCATCCGGGCCGAAGTCGCCAGCGGCGATGCGCGCACGCAGCGATTCCGCGATCTCCTCGTACTTCAGTAGGGCCATGACTTCCCTTCCGACACTTCAGGGTGGACTGGTCCACCGGTACACACCATACTGCTCCTATGTCGAATCGCGAATTGGCCCCCTCTGTCCTGCGCTTTTACGGCGAGACCGTGAACGAGGGCAGCCGCCTGCATCGCTCGGCAGACGGCCGTCTCGAACTGGCGCGGACCAAGGAACTCCTACGCCGCTTCCTCCCGCCGGCCCCCGCGCGCGTGCTGGACGTGGGGGGCGGCACCGGAGTGCATGCGGAGTGGCTGGTGAAGGACGGATACGAGGTGTCCTTGGTCGACCCCGTTCCTCGCCACGTTGAGCAGGCGTCCGCTGTTTGCCCAGCGTCACTGGGGGACGCTCGGGACCTGGACGCGGCCGATGACAGCTACGACGTCGTGCAGCTATTCGGCCCGCTCTACCACCTGCCCGATGCCGACGACCGCCGGCAAGCACTTGCGGAGGCCCGACGCGTCGTGAAGCCGGGCGGGTTGGTGGCCGCTGCGGCGATCAACCGCTATGCCTCGCTCTTCGAGCACGTCACCTACGCGCACCTCCACACGGAGCGCATGCAGGAGGCAATCTCGAAGATCCTCCGAACTGCGGTGCACGACGGAGATCACTTCACCTTGGCGTACTTCCATCGCGGCGAAGAGCTGGCTGACGAGCTTCGGGAATCGGGACTCACCGACGTGAAGGTGTTCGGAATCGAGGGCCCGGCATGGTCGCTCGTGAAAGCAGTCGAACAACAGCCAGGCGACGGACCCACGGACGATCTGATCGCGTCCGCCATGACGGCCGCGCGGATGGCTGAGCCGTACCCGGAGCTGCTCGCCGCAAGCTCACACCTTCTAGCCGTCGGACGGGCTCCCGCCAACGTCACCGCATGAGCCGGTCCACCGCAGCCGGAACTGACGATGCCCCAGGTCGGCGCCAGTCGCCTCCGTCTCAGTTTCCGTCTCATTCACCCCCGTCCAGCGCCGTTCACAACAGTTCACGCGCCAGGTGAAAGTATGGAAATGAACTGGGCTGAACAGCCCTGGATCATGCTAGGGTCGTCGCAAACAGACCTCGAAAGCGAGTGTGGCGCAAGTCACCGAGGGTTCAAATCCCTCCGCTACCGCTGTAGAAGGGCCTCGCCGAACGGCGGGGCCCTTCGTGCGACATCAGTCGGGTCGGTCGGGTCGGTTCCGAGGGGAGGCCGCGGTGGCGGTGAATTCGAAGAAGATCGCCGTCTATTTGCTCGTGGTCTTCGTGGCGTACGTGATCATCACGGACCCGCAGAAAGCGGCCGACTACGTCCAGATAGCGTTCGAGGGAATCTCGAACGCGGCCAGCGCCATAGGGGACTTCATGACCTGGATCGCCGACGGCGCCAAGTGATCGTCCCGGAGTACAGGGAGTACGTGTGATCCGCCATCTGGTCCTCTTCAAGCTCAACGAGGGCGTCCAGCGCGCCGAACCACGGGTCGAGGCGGGCGCCGAGGCCTTTCGTGCCCTGTCCGGGCAGATCGGTGAACTCCGCTTCTGGGAGTGCGCCTGGAACATCACCGACCGCCCCATCGCCTACGACTTCGCGATCAACTCGGCGGTGGACGACGCGGACGCGCTGAAGCGGTACTTGGAGCATCCGGCCCATCAGGCAGCCGCCGCGCTGTGGCGCGAATTCGCCACCTGGGTGATCGCCGACTACGAGTTCTGAGCCGAGCGGACAGCCGGCCCCGCACCGTTCCGGTGCGGGGCTTTTTCGCGCCTCGGGAGCCAACCCTTCGCTCAACACGGTGTTATGGGGTGCTTGCACACAGTGCACATGTCTTGTGATGCTATGACCGCTTTTGACGGATGAGTTGACCGACGAGTCGACCGATGAGTTGACCGATGAAGAGGTGGCGTTGACCGTGTCGGCCAGTACTGCGCCACCCCAGGAAGCCGCACCGCTGGAAGCCGCTCCCCAGGAGCCCGCCCCTCCGGAGCCCGTCGCCCAGCGCAGCCGCGGTGCGGACACCCGGGCGCTCACCCAGGTGCTTTTCGGCCAGCTGAAGATGCTGGACCCGGGCACGCCGGAGCACAACCGCGTGCGCGGGGCGCTCATCGAGGCGAACCTCCCGCTCGTGCGCTACGCCGCCGCCCGCTTCCGCTCCCGCAACGAGCCGATGGAGGACGTCGTCCAGGTCGGCACCATCGGGCTGATCAACGCCATCGACCGGTTCGACCCGGACCGGGGTGTGCAGTTCCCGACGTTCGCGATGCCGACCGTCATCGGCGAGATCAAGCGGTACTTCCGGGACAACGTCCGCACGGTCCACGTACCGCGCCGGCTGCACGAGTTGTGGGTGCAGGTGAACGGCGCGACCGAGGATCTGACGACGGCCTTCGGGCGCACCCCGACGACCGCCGAGATCGCCGAGCGGCTGCGGATCAGCGAGGACGACGTACTCTCCTGCATCGAGGCGGGCCGTTCGTACCACGCGACCTCGCTGGAGGCGGCCCAGGAGGGCGACGGCCTGCCCGGCCTGGTCGACCGGCTCGGCTACGAGGACCCGGCGCTGGACGGCGTGGAGCACCGCGACCTGGTCCGCCATCTGCTGGTCCAACTCCCCGAGCGGGAGCAGCGGATCCTTTTGCTGCGTTACTACAGCAATCTCACCCAGTCACAGATCAGCGTGGAACTGGGCGTCTCCCAGATGCACGTCTCCCGGCTGCTCGCGCGCAGCTTCGCGCGACTGCGTTCGGCGAACCGCATCGAGGCGTGAGCGGGGCCCGGTCGCGGACGTCTCCGCAGGAGTCACACGAGTCACCAAGGGGCGGTCCGGGTAGAACCGGATAAAGGATCGAGACGTCACCCTGGAGAGCGAATCGCTCATTGGCGTACCTCATGCCGTTTCTTGGGTGAAAAACCGTCAGACCCCCTTTTTCCAGGGCTGATTCGTGTCTTACATGTCGACATGTCACTACAGCGTGTTGCCGACATGTGACATTCTGCCGGAAGAGCGTTTGCCGTGGCTTCGGCTCCGGTATTCAGGTGAAGGCTGCGTTCCTCAGACGGGAGCGTCCGCCGCGACCGTCCGCGACCCAAAGGGGGTGGCATGTCCGTAGACCAGGGCAGCTCGAAGGTGCTCACGCTCACGAAGAGCGAGTCGACGCCGGCCGAGCTTCACGACGTCCCGGCCCTCGTAGTGGAGGTCGAGGCAGAGGCAGCCCCGGCCGTCCAGGCCCTCCCGCCGGCTCCGCCGAGCACGGGAGCCATCGACACCCGCACCCTGTCCCGTTCCCTGTTCCTGCGGCTCGCCGCCCTCGACGAGAACAGCCCGGAGCGTGCGTACGTCCGGGACACCCTCATCGAGCTGAACCTCCCCCTCGTGCGCTACGCGGCGGCCCGCTTCCGCTCGCGCAACGAGCCGATGGAGGACATCGTCCAGGTCGGCACGATCGGCCTGATCAAGGCGATCGACCGCTTCGACTGCGAACGCGGCGTCGAGTTCCCGACGTTCGCGATGCCGACGGTCGTGGGCGAGATCAAGCGGTTCTTCCGGGACACCTCGTGGTCGGTGCGCGTCCCGCGCCGCCTCCAGGAGCTGCGGCTGGCCCTCACCAAGGCCAGCGACGAGCTCTCCCAGAAGCTGGACCGCTCGCCGACGGTCCCCGAACTCGCCGTGGTCCTGGGCGTGTCCGAGGAGGACGTCGTCGACGGCCTCGCGGTCGGCAACGCGTACACGGCCTCGTCCCTGGACTCCCCGGCCCCCGAGGACGACGGCGGCGAGGGCTCCCTGGCCGACCGCCTCGGGTACGAGGACACGGCGCTGGAGGGCGTGGAGTACCGCGAGTCCCTCAAGCCGCTGCTGGCCAAGCTCCCGCCGCGCGAGCGCCGGATCATCATGCTGCGCTTCTTCGCCAACATGACGCAGTCGCAGATCGGCGAGGAGGTCGGCATCTCCCAGATGCACGTCTCCCGCCTCCTCACCCGCACGCTGTCCCAGCTGCGCGAGGGCCTGATCTCTGACTGACCCGAGATCGGACCTCCAGAGGTTCGGGAGTCGTACCTCCAGAGGTTCGAGGGTCGTGGGTTCACTTCTGACGAAGCATCGGTGACGGTGTCGCGGTGCTTCGACAGACACCCACAGACACCCACCGGGCGTACGACGACTCGCGACGACGACGCATGACCGCCGGGGCATCATCGCCCTGACCACCTCGGCGGCCGTCGCGAGGTGCGGCGTAGAGCGGCGAAGAACATCACAAGGCGCCGCAGAACGCTGAAGAAACGATTCGGCGAACGAAACCCCCAATATGTAGGAAGTGTGCGCTTCCCATGATTGAATCGTGCACAACTCGGCCAGGTGGCCTGAACTGACCGCTCGGCTCCCCGTGGCCTGCTCCCCAGCAGGACTGCCACGCGTTCCGGTCAGGTCCGCCGGGCCGAGCCGAAACGCGCGCGGCAGGGGGAGGGAATCGACGCCCGCGCTCGCCTCGGCCGTCGGGTACTCCAGCGTTCGCCACGTCTCCATGGTTCGTTTCGCTACGTCTCCTTCCAGGTGGAGGCCCCCGTATCGGCCCGGCCCGAAGCAGGGCAGGTGTGTGCACCACACCGCCGATCCGCCACACCACCGTGCCGGCACACCGCTTCCGCGATGTCGCCTGCCGACACGTGTAAGCGAAGGGAACCAGCCACCATGACCTACGCCGCCTCCGACGTCTCCAACTTCTACTACGGCGCCGTGACCCCGGTCGTCGCCTACCTGATGGCCTGCCTCGGGGCGGCGCTCGGGCTGCGCTGCACGACCCGGTCGCTGCGCCGCCCGCACCGAAGAGCCGGCTGGCTGGCGCTGGGCGCCACGGCGATCGGCTGCGGCATCTGGACCATGCACTTCATCGCGATGATCGGCTTCAACGTCCAGGGCGCGCTGGTCACTTACGACACGACGAAGACCCTGCTCAGCCTCGTGGTCGCCATCGCCGTCGTCTCGGTCGGCGTGTTCCTCGTCGGCTACCGGGGCGGCTCTCCGGCGACGCTGGCCACGGCGGGCACGGTCACCGGGCTCGGCGTCGCGGCCATGCACTACCTCGGCATGGCCGCCATCCACACCAACGGCACGCTCGGGTACGACACCCCGACGGTGATCCTCTCCATCGTCATCGCCATCGCCGCCGCCACGGCCGCACTGTGGGTGGTCGTCTCCATCCACGCCCTGTGGGCCAGCCTCGGCGCGAGCCTGGTCATGGGGGTGGCCGTGACCGGCATGCACTACACCGGCATGGCCGCCGTCTCCGTCCACCTGACGGGACACAGCGCGACCTCGCAGTCGTCGACCGACCTGCTGTCGTTCCTCCTGGCGATGCTCGCAGGCCCGCTCGTCGTCCTGCTGGTCGCCGCCGTGATCGTCATGTTCGACCCGGACATGATGCTGACCGAGGACGACTGGGACCGGGCGCCTGTCGCGGCAACGGCACCGCGGGGTACTGCACCGCGCGGGACGGTTCCGGCGCAGCCGACCCACTTCGACGAGCAGCAGGCGCGGACTTCGCAGTCGCGGACTTCCTGGTAGCCGTACCCGTACGCCTGCCCGTAGCCGTACCGCCGCTGCCCGGCGCGGAGCGGCGCGGGTACGGGTCGCCGGTCGAGCTACCGGGGACGACGGCCTCCAGCAGGGCAGCCCGGGTGCGGCCGATGAGCGCGGCCAGGGGCGTGTCGGCGGCGGCGACCTGAACAACGACGGGAACGGCGATCTCATCGCCATCAACTCCGGCTCGCAGTGCCTGTACCGCTGGTACGGCAACGGCAACGGGGGCTTCGGCGCGGGCACCCAGGTCGGCTGCGGCTGGGGACCGTAATGGCTCGCGGCCTGACAAGGGCCTCATGCTCCGGGGCGCGGTCCGCCGCGTCCCCGGAGTTCCGGCGCGGGAACACGCCCGCTCCGCCGTGCGCGCACCGGCCGCGGCTACCCGATCCGCAATTCGTAGCGCAGGCGTTGCCCATGCGCCGGCATCGTCATCAGGTCCGCCTGGAGCGGGCGGTCCCCGGCGTCCAGGGTGAGCCTGGTCAGCCGTAGGACGGGGGTGTCCGGGCCGATGCGCAGGGCCTGTTGCTCCGCCGCGCTCGGCAGGCCGGCCGTCACGTCCTCGCGTACGCGCACGCCCACGTGTCCGAGGCGGGCGAGCAGGGTGACGGCTCCGCCCGGGATCTTGGCGACGTCGGCGAGTCCGGTGCCGCCGGCGATGTGCACCGGGTAGTAGGTGTCCGTCAACTCACACGGCTCACCGTCGAGTTCGATCACCCGACGGCGTACGACCACTGCCTCGCCCTCGGCGACACCGAGCAGGCCGGAGACCTCCTCGGAGGCCGGCACCTCCCCCGCGTGAACGATGCGCTGCGTGCCCCGGCGGCCCTTCGCGGCGGCTTCCTCGCCCCATACGTCACCCGGGCCGCCGCCGGGTTGCGGCGCGAGGTAGGGCACGGAGGTGCTGATCCAGCCGTCCCCGCTGCCACTGCCGTCCCGGTTATCCCCGCCACCCTGGGTGTCCCCACCACCCTGGGTGTCCCCACCACCTCGGGTGTCCCCGACGCCCCCGCCAACCCGGTTGTCCCCGGCGCCCCCGCGACCCCCGGCGGCCAAGACGTGCCCGCCGTCGCCGGTATCCCCGTCGTGCCCGCCAGCACCGGCATCCCCGTCATGCCCGCCATAGCCGCCGTCCCCGGCGACCCCGCCACCCCGGTCGCCCCCGGCGTACCCGGCGTGCCCGGCGTGCCCGGCATGCCCGGCATGCCCGTCGTCACCACGATTCATCGGCGGTACGTCCTCCGGTCGCGAGGCAGCAGAAACCGGGCCTCGGCTGCAGCCGAGGCCCGCGGTGCGGATTTCCGTGGTTCTACTTGAGCGCCAGCCAGGCCACCGCCGCGACCACCAGCACGGCGACGACCACGCCGACGATCAGGCCGATGCGGGGGCCCGCCTGGGCCGGTGCCGGGCGGCTGCCGCCCTGGGGGGTCTCGTCGACGAACGCTCGGAACATCTGGGTGCTGCCCGCGGGGTCGTAGTTGCCCTCGGGGCCCTGGGTGTTGGCCATGGTGGGAGACCCTAGCGAACCCGGCCGGGCCCGCCCAAGCGGGGGGCCTCGCAGGCCGCTCCCACCTGCGTGTTTACGTTCGCCAATGCTTGCCTTTGCCAAGTTTTTAGTCCACCTCCTCCCCATTTCATTTGCCTGTAGCAACCAATCTTTTCTATGGTTGCCTCAAGCAACAAATGAGGTGGGGGTGTGATGGCCGAGCAGGCGCAGTACGAGGAGTTGGTGCGTCAGTTCAGCGCCTTCGGGGCCGTGCGGCGGGAGATGGGGCGGATCATGCCGCCCGAGTGTCCCGGCGGTTCGGCCGCTGTGCTGACGCTGCTCGACCGGCACGGGGACATGCGGATGAGCCGGCTCGCCGAGCTGCTCGCCGTCGACATGTCCGTCACCAGCCGCCATGTCGCCCACGTCGCCGGACGCGGCTGGATCGAACGGCTGCCCGACCCCGCCGACAAGCGCTCCCGCATCCTGCGGCTGACCC
The DNA here is from genome assembly GCF_002954775.1 of Streptomyces geranii. Taxonomy (GTDB): domain Bacteria; phylum Actinomycetota; class Actinomycetes; order Streptomycetales; family Streptomycetaceae; genus Streptomyces; species Streptomyces geranii. Next base: position 198,269 of record NZ_PJME01000008.1, on the reverse strand, counting down.
CCGCGGGGCACGCGCAGATCGGTGAGCTGTCACGGCGTACCAGCGCACTCCTCGCCCGCCGGCTCGCCGACTGGAGCGACGACGAGGTCGCCCAGCTCGCCCGGCTCATGGGGCGGCTCCGGGAGAGCTTCGCCGCACATCAACACTCGTAAGCGAACGGAGAAGGAAGCTCAATGGCAACGACCACACCGGCCGGTGTGCGGGCGGCTCACGCCAAGCACGGGGGAGGGTCCCACGGCTCCGCCTCCGCCGACGGCACGCCGATGACGCACCGGCAGATCATGGAAGCGCTCACCGGACTGCTGCTCGGCATGTTCGTGGCGATCCTGTCCTCCACGATCGTCTCCAACGCCCTGCCCGACATCATCAAGGACCTCGGCGGCGGCCAGAACGCCTACACCTGGGTCGTGACCGCGTCGCTGCTCGCGATGACCGCGTCCACCCCGCTGTGGGGCAAGCTCGCCGACCTCTTCTCCAAGAAGCTGCTGATCCAGCTCGCGCTCGTCATCTTCGTGCTCGGGTCGGCCGCGGCCGGGCTCTCGCAGAACGCCGCCATGCTCATCGGCTTCCGTGCCGTGCAGGGCATCGGCATGGGCGGGCTCTCCGCCCTCGCGCAGATCATCCTCGCCGCGATGATCTCCCCGCGTGAGCGCGGACGCTACAACGGCTACCTCGGCGCCACCTTCGCCACCGCCATGGTCGGCGGCCCGCTGATCGGCGGTGTCATCACCGACACCAGCTGGCTCGGCTGGCGCTGGTGCTTCTACGTCGGCGTCCCCTTCGCCGTCATAGCGCTCATCGTGCTCCAGCGGACCCTCCACCTGCCCGTCGTGAAGCGTCAGGCCAAGGTCGACTGGTTCGGCGCCTTCTTCATCACCGCGGCCGTCTGCCTGCTGCTGGTCTGGGTGACCTTCGCCGGTGACAAGTACGACTGGGCGTCCTGGCAGACGGGCGCGATGCTCGGCGGCACGCTCGCGCTCCTCGGCGTCTTCGTCCTCGTCGAGTCGAGGGCCAGCGAGCCGATCATCCCGCTGCGCCTCTTCCGCAACCGCACCATCACCCTCGCCTCCCTCGCCTCGCTCTTCGTCGGCGTCGCGATGTTCGCGGGCACGATCTTCTTCAGCCAGTACTTCCAGCTGGCCCGCGACAAGTCGCCGACCATGTCCGGCGTCATGACGATCCCGATGATCGGCGGCCTGTTCGTCGCGTCCACCGTCTCCGGCCAGGTCATCACCCGTACGGGACGCTGGAAGGCATGGCTGCTCTCGGGCGGCGTGCTGGTGACCGCCGGTCTCGGCCTCCTCGGCACCCTGCGCTACGACACCCCGTACTGGCACGTCGCCGTCTACATGGCGCTGCTCGGGCTCGGCGTCGGCATGATGATGCAGAACCTCGTGCTCTGCACCCAGAACCAGGTCTCCCCCGCCGACCTCGGCGTCGCCAGCTCGGTCGTCACCTTCTTCCGCTCCCTCGGCGGTGCGATCGGCGTCTCGGCGCTGGGCGCGGTGCTGAGCCACCGGATCACCGACCACCTCAAGGACGGCCTGGCGACCCTCGACCCGAAGTACGCCTCCGCGCTCTCCGGTTCGACCTCCAACACCATCCCCGACCTCGACGCCCTGCCCGCCCCCCTGCGCTCGGTCATCGAGGGCGCGTACGGCCACGGCATCGGCGACGTCTTCCTCTACGCGGCCCCGGCCGCCCTCCTCGCCCTCGTCATCTCCCTCTTCATCAAGGAGGTCCCGCTGCGGACCAAGGGCGCCCTGGCGATGGCCGCGGAGGAGAACGGTTCCGCCACGGCTCCGGTCGCGGAGGCGCCGGCCGTCGCCTCCACTCCCACGGTTCCGGTCGCGGTCGAGCCCGTGAACGAGCCCGCTCCCGCCGGGATTCCGGTACGTGGTCATGTGCGCGGTGTCGAGAGCGCGCCCGTTCCGCAGGCCGCCGTCACGCTGATCTCCCTCTCCGGACGGCAGTTGGGCCGCGCGGTCGCGCAGGGCGACGGCGGTTACGCGCTGGACGCGCCCGGCACGGGCTCGTACGTCCTGATCGCCTCGGCGGACGGGTTCCAGCCGCAGGCGTCCACCGTGGTCGTGGGCGGCGAGCCGGTCTCGTACGACATCCTGCTGAGCGGCACCAGTGGGCTCGGCGGGCTGGTGCGGGGTGCGGAGGACGGGCTGGCCGTCAAGGACGCGATGGTGATCGTCACCGATGTGCGCGGGGATGTGCTGGCCACCGGGAACACCGGTGAGCAGGGCGAGTTCACGTTCGCCGAGCTGGTGCCGGGGGTCGTGACCGTCGCGGTGAACGCCGCCGGGTACCGGCCGCGGGCGCTGCCCGTCGAGGTCGGCGGCGCCGGGGTGACCCGGGTCGAGGTGGAACTCGCGTCCGGGGCGCACGTCCAGGGTGTCGTACGGGCGCCGCACGGGCCGCTCGCGGACGCGCGGGTCACGCTCGTCGACGCGGCGGGCAACGTGGTCGGCTCGGCGACGACCGGTACGGACGGGGCGTACGCCTTCACGGACTTGGACGGCGGCGAGTACACGGTCATCGCGACCGGCTACCCGCCGGCGGCCACCGCCCTGACCGTCGCGGGCGCCGGGACCGACGGCCACGACATCGAACTCGCCCACCCCGGTGGGGAGTAGCGGAACATGACGACTGTTCCAGGGCTCAACGCGCGGATCGTTTCGCGGGACGGGTGGGCGGTGTCGCACGCCGTCGTGACCGTGACCGACATGACCGGGCAGCAGGTGCTGCGGGCCGGGGCCGACGCGGACGGGGTCGTGCGCGACACGACTCCGCTCGCGCCGGGCGCGTACACCGTGATCGTGACGGCGGTCGGGTACGCGCCGACGGCGTCCAGCGCGATCGTGACCGCGAGCGGTCGGACCGAGGTCGGGACGGTCACCCTCGCCCGGCTCGGCGGCGGCGCCGAACTGCCGCCGCCGGGAACGTGGTTGGTCGACCCGGCGCATTCGTCGGTCGGGGCGGTGGCCCAGCATCTGGGCATCTCCAGCGTGCGCGGGCGGTTCACGGAGTTCACGGCGGCGATCGAGATCGCGCCGGACGAGGTCGCCAAGTCCCGGGTGGAGGCGGTCATTTCGGCCGCCTCGATAGATACGGGCAACGCGACGCGGGACGATCACCTGCGTTCCGCCGACTTCCTGGACGTGGAACGGCATCCGGAGATCACGTTCCGCTCGACGGGCCTGACCCCGGGCGCCGGGGCCGACCGCTGGCTCGTCCACGGCGAGTTGGGCATGCGCGGTGTCGTACGTCCGGTCGACCTCGACCTCGCCTACCTCGGCACCGGCGCCGATCCCTGGGGCGGGACGCGGGCCGCGTTCCGGGCGACGACCGAACTGCGGCGCGAGGACTTCGCCATGAACTACAACCAGGTGGTACGGGCGGGGATCGCGGCGATCGGTACGACGTTGAGGGTGGAGATCGAGATTCAGGCGGTACAGGGAACCGACTGAGTCGGGCTACAGGAGGCGGAGCAGGCGGGGCGGGACGAAGAGGTGCCGGGCCCGGTGTTCCTCGGCGTTCATCACGGCGGCGGGCATCCAGTCGGGCCGTCCCTCGGCCTTGACCAGGGACTCCTGGCGCTCGGCGCAGGTCGCGCAGGCGGGGTCCCACGGGGCCAGCAACTCGGCGTGCGCGTCGGCGAGATGACGGCCGAGCCGGATCTGCGTACCGAAGACGCTGTCGGCGAAGTCCCAGTCGACGGAGGAGTCCTCGGCCGTCAGCCCGGCAACTTCGGCCTGTACGTGGCGCATCTCCTCGTAGAAGCGGACGCAGTCGGCGCAGTCCCACATCCAGTCGGGGAGGAGGGGCCACTGGTCCGCGTTGTTCTCGCGCTCGGCGTCGAACTCAGCGTCGAACTCAGTGTCGTTCGCAACGTCTTTCTCACCGTTACCCGAACCGTTGTCGGTCATTCCGTTCGCTCCCCGCCCCCAGGTCTCCGTTGTCCGTCCGTTCGGATCCCTCTCCAGAACCGACCGGTCTCACTCACCCGCCCACCTCGAACCACAGCAACTTCCCGGCGCCGCGGTCCAGCAGACCGTCCCCGAGGGGCCAGCCACCCCAGCAGTCGGCGTACTCCTGTACGAGACGCAGCCCGCGCCCGCCCTCCCGGTCGGCCGGCGCGAGCGGGACGCGGTCGCGGGGCGGCGAGCCGAAGGGGGCGGGGATACGCGGGTGGCTGTCCCAGAGTCCGACGCGCAGACGTCCGTCGGCAAGGGCGGTGAGGCGGAGGGAGGCGGGGCCGTCGGTGTGCCGGTAGGCGTTGGTGACCAGCTCGGAGGTCAACAGCTCGACGGCGTCCAGGATTTCGGGCCTGCCGTGGGTGTCAAGCACGGTCCGTACGGTCATACGTGCGACTCGTGCCGCGCGGGGGTCGTGGGGGAGGCGGAGGGTGTACGTCCAGGTGGTGGGCGGGGATACGGTGCGCATGGACGGCTCCTGCGGTGGGGGGTTGGCTCGGTGGTTTGCGGTTTCACCGTAGACTGCGCCTGCTGAAGGTTTTGCAGAATTCCGAAAAACCTTCAGCAATATGCTTCGTGTGGGTGACCCCCCACGCCAGGTGTACGAAACGGAGTGGAGACATGGCACCGAGGCCCGCCCCGACGGCACGCCGCCTCCGGGTCGGCGTAGAACTGCGCCGACTACGGGAACGCGCCGGCATGACCGCCGCCGAGGCCGCCAGGTCCCTGGGCACGACTCAGGGCCAGATGAGCAACATCGAGGCCAACCGCTTCGGCGTCAGCGCGGAACGCGTGCACACGCTCGCCCAGATCTACGGCGCCACGGACGCTCCCCTGGTCGACGCCCTCGCCGCCATGGCCGCGGATCGCACGCGGGGCTGGTGGGAGGAGTACCGCGACACCCTGCCGTCCCGCCTCCTCGACCTGGCCGAGCTGGAACACCACGCCACGGCGGTGCGCGTGACCCAGGTCATCAACATCCCCGGTCTGCTCCAGACACCGGAACACGCCCGCGCGCTGTTCCGCGAAGCGGTGCCGCCCTTGCGCCCGCACGACATCGAGTACCGCATCTCGCACCGCATCAAGCGCCAGGCCATCCTCCACCGTGAGCAGCCGCCGCCATACGCGGCGATCGTCCACGAGGCCGCCCTGCGCATGCAGTTCGGTGGTCGCGAGGTGGCCAGGGCTCAGCTGCGGCACCTCACCGAGATGAGCGAACACCCCGCCGTCGGCCTTCGCGTGATCCCCTTCGACGGCACGTCGTTCCCCACGGCCGGGCACGCCGTCGACTACTTCCACGGCCCGGTACCCGCCCTCGACACCGTCGAGGTGGACACGGCACACGGCAGCCAACTCGTCGACGCGGCAGGACAATTGGAGAAGTACCGGCTCGTCCTTAACCGCATGGAGTCCGTCGCCCTGAAACCCGCCCCCTCGCGCGACCTCATCCACCGCATCTCCCAAGACACCTGAGAGACGAACGATGACCGAACCGACCTGGCACAAGTCGACCTACAGCGAAGAAGGCTCTGCCTGCGTCGAGATAGCCACCGCCCCCACCACCATCCACATACGCGACTCCAAGACACCCGCGGGCGCCCAACTCACCGTCCGGCCCGCGGCCTGGGCGGACTTCCTCTCCGGTGTGGGGCGGCGCTCTTCCCGGAGGTGAGGAACGGTGGTGGTGCCGACCAGCCGTGACTGCGGCTCGTCCACCGACATCGTTCGTCACGTCAGTGACGCCACCGCATCCGCTATCAGGGAACGTGCTGCCGCTCCGCGCGCGGCTCCCTGGGACAGCCGCTCAAAAGCTCGGGTGTACAACTCGACCTGGCTTGGTTGTGTGAGGGCGGAAGCAGCGTCCAATGTGTCCGCGTGCACCCTGGTGTCGTCAAAGACGGTGAAGGTCGGCATGGGCCACACGGTTCGTTGCGCCGAGAACGGGACGATACCCACAGCGACGTTCTGGGTCGGGACAAAGGAGCGCTTCGATCAGGAAGCCCTACGCCGGCCCCCGCACCCCGACCCACCCCCGGCCGGAGGAAAACCCGAACTGATCCAGCGCCACCGGGAAGTGTCGGCGGAGTTCCGGCCGTCGATCTGCCGCCGCTCGAAATCGCGTACTGGCTGATCAAACCCCTTCGCTCGTGCGCGGCACCTGGGGCGAGGCGAAGGCAGCGGCGGTCTGGATCGGAGAGGCTCTGGCTGAGCACACGCACCGGTTCGTCTGCGCGTACGACCGGGACGCCACCCGGCTGGCCACGCTGGTCGACTCGGCCGCCGTACAACTGGAGTCCGGCAGAGACGTGTCGTACGGCTTCTACCTCGAACACCCCTCGTACCTTTCCGTGGCCGTGGTGACCTGTTCCCCGAACCGTTCGAAGCCCGCACTGGCCTGCCCGGGTCCGACCCGGACATGAGCCCAGCGGGGACAGGCCCCGCAGCCCACCTGCCCCTAGGCTGGCCACATGGCACCGAACATCGCTACGAACACCGCCGTCTCCCTCGCCGAGCTGCTCGACTTCGTGCGGCCCCGGCATCGGGCGATTCTGCTCACCCGGCGTGCGGACGGGTCTCCGCAGGCCTCGCCGTTGACCTGTGGGGTCGACGACTCGGGGCGGGTCGTCGTGTCGACGTACCCCGAGCGCGCCAAGACGCGTAACGCCAAGCGGGACGAGCGGGTCAGCCTGCTCGTCCTGAGCGACGACTGGAACGGACCCTGGGTGCAGATCGACGGGACCGCCGAGGTCGTCGACTCGCCCGAGTCGGTCGAGCCGCTCGTGGAGTACTACCGGAACATCGCCGGGGAGCACCCCGACTGGGACGAGTATCGCGAGGCCATGCTCAAGCAGGGGAAGTCGATCATTCGGGTCACTCCGGAGAAGTGGGGGCCTGTTGCCACCGGCGGGTTCCCGGCCCGGTTGGTGACCGGGGAGGCATGAGGGTAGGGGGCGGGAGGCCTACGGGGAGCGCTCACGCCCTCGCCACCATCGCCTCGATCCCCGCCACCAGCAGCTCCAGCGCGAAGTCGAAGTCCCGTTCCCTCATCTCCTCCACCGTGCCGCCGCCCCGCGCCTCCATCATGTCCGCCGACTCCTGGATGAACTCGGCGGTCTCCGGGGCGGCCCCGACAGCGTTCATAGCGTGCTGGAAGAAGGCGTCCTGCGTCATGCCCGCGTCCGCGCAGCGGGCGATGAAGTGGCCCTCGACCGTGCCGAACCCGTACACGAACTGGAAGACGGCGGCGATGGCGCCCGTCAGCCCCCGTGCGGGCAGTCCCGTACGGCGCAGTACGCGCTGCACCGCGCGCGAGAACGCCTGTGAGTGCGGGCCGATGTTGAGGTAAGTACCGGCCAGCGGTGACACCCAGGGGTGGCGGACCAGCAACGAGCGGTACTCGCCGGCCAGCACTCGGAGCTGGTCGCGCCAGTCCTCGCCCTCTGACTCCGGGTCGGGCAGGCGCAGTTCGGCGGAGGCCGCGTCCAGGGCGAGTTCGAGCAGGTCGTCCTTGGTGTCGACGTACCAGTACACGGACATCGCCGTCACGTTCAGCTCGGCGGCGAGACGGCGCATGGAGAACTTCGCCAGTCCCTCGGCGTCCAGCAGCCGCACGGTCACCTCGGTGATCCGGTCCCGGTCCAGACCGGAGGGCTGACCGCTACGTCCACTACTGCTCCGGCGCGCTTTCCCTTCCAGCCACACACTGGTCCGCGCAGGCCGTTCAACCGCCTTCGCCATGGCGCACCTCCCGATACGTACGTTCACTTGCAAAGATGCTAGGCCGCAGCCGACCTGAAGGGGCGCGGGGCTGTGCCTGATATGCGGCTCCGCCGCGTGGGCGCGATGAACCACGACGGCGCCACACCCGCAACAGAACAGAACCCCCGAGCTCCTAGGCGGCATTCATCCGCTCGGCTCTGCGCAGCAGTACCGCCGCCACCACCCCACCCAGCAACACAGCCCCCGCCCCCACCAACTGACTCGTCTCCAGCCCGGACGCGAACGCCTCCGTAATACGCGCCCTCTCCGCCGCCGACCCCGCCTCCGCCAACGCCCCCGGCAGGGACACCGCCGCCACCGAAATCAGCGCCGCGAAGCGCGAGTTGAGCACCGCGCCCAGTACCGCGACCCCCAGACCCTGCCCGAACTCCGCCACCGTGCCGTTGATCCCCGCCCCGACACCCGCCTTCTCCGGCGGGATGGAGCTCATGATCGCGTGGGCCATCGCGGGGCTCGCCACCGCCGCTCCCGTGCCGATCAGCAGCAGGCCCAGCAACGTACCCGCGTAACCGCCGGAGGCAACCGTCGCGATGGACACCAGGCCCGCCGCCATCGCCGTCATGCCGAGGCCGATGGCGATCGGGGTGCCGAGCCTCGCCGACCATTTCGCCGCCACGCCGGTGAAGTTGAGGGCGACGATCGCGAGGGCGAGCGGTGCCGTGCGCAGGCCGGCCTCCAGGGGGCCGTATCCGAGCACGAACTGCATGTGCTGGGTGAGGAGGAAGAGGGAGCCGCCCATGCCGAACGTGATGAGCACCGCGCCCGCGACCGCGCCCGTGAAGCGGCGGTTGCGGAAGAAGTGCATGTCCAGCATGGGGTACGGGATCCTGCTCTCCCAGTACGCGAACGCGGCGAGCACGACTACCGCGACCGCCGCCGGGACCAGTACGCGGCCGGAGGTCCAGCCGTGCTCCGGGCCGGAGATGATCGCGAAGACCAGCGAGGACATGCCGATGGTCGACAGCAGCGCACCCACCAGGTCCGGGCGGTCGCCCTGCGGATTCCTGGACTCGGGGACCAGCGCCACCACCGCCACCAACCCCAGTGCCGCGACGGGGAGGTTGATCAGGAAGATCGCGCCCCACCAGAAGTGGTTCAGCATGAAGCCGCCGAGGAGGGGGCCCGTGGCGAAGCCTAGGGAGTTCACCGCCGCCCAGATGCCGATCGCCCTCGGCTGCTCCTCGGGCGTGAAGATCTGCATCGCCACGGCCAGCGTGGTCGTCATCAACAGCGCCCCGCCTACGCCCATTCCGGCCCGCGCCGCGATCAACTGGCCGGTGCTGTCCGCCAGTCCGGCGACCAGCGAGCCAACGCCGAACAGGGCCAGGCCCGCTATCAGCATCTTCTTGCGGCCGTAGCGGTCGGCCGCGCTGCCGGCGGTGAGCAGCAGGCCCGACTGGACCAGCGAGTACGCGTTGATCATCCACTGGATGTCGGACGTGGACGCGCCCAACTCCCGGGTGAGGGAGGGGATCGCGACGTTCAGGACGGTGTTGTCGAGCAGCACGGTGAGCTGCGCGAGACAGATGACACCGAGGATCAGCCAGCGCTGGGGGTGACCCTGGGACTGGGACCGGGACTTGTCCGAGCGGGTGCCCTGGGGGGACGTAGACATGTTGTACACCGTAGAACAGTTCCTGTACGGCGTACAACAAACTAAAAACGGGTGGTGGCCCGGAGCTGTATCGCTCCGGGCCACCACCCTGGAAAGGAACCCTCAGCGGATGCCGGTCAGCTGCTGCTCGTCGGCTGCGTCAGGTCGTAGAAGGTGGCCGAACCCACTGTCACCTTCGTGAAGTTGCTCTCGATCCACGAGCTGATCTGCGACGACGTGCTCGTCGTGCTGCTGCTGCCGCCCATGCCACCGCCGCCGGAGCCACTGGAGATGAAGTAGTGGATCTTGCCGTCCGCCACGTACTTCTTGAACTCGGCCAGTGTCGGGGACGGGTCGGTGCCGTTGAAGCCGCCGATCGCCATCACCGGGTCGCCGGTGGCCAGTTGGTAGCTCGCCGCGTTCTGCGCGCCGATGGCTGCCGCCGCCCAGGTGTAGTCACCCGCGTTCTTCTCCAGCAGGGCCTTGGCCTCGCTGGTGACGCTGGCGCCGTTGAGCAGACCGCCCACGCCACCGCCGCCGCCCATGCCGCCACCCTCGCCGGTCGTACCGCCGGGCATGCCACCCTGCTGGTTGCCCTGGCCCTGGGTACTGCCATTGCCCTGGGTGTTGCCGTTGCCGCCGCCCGGGAACCCGCCGCCGTTGCTGTTGCCGTTGCCGCCGGTCGGAGGCTGGCCCATGCCGCCACCGCCCTGCTGATTGCCCTGGCCGCCCTGGGTGTTGCCGTTCTGGTTGCCCTGCTGACCGCCGCCACCAGGACCGCCGCCCATACCGCCGCCACCGCCACCGCCGGGGCCACCGCGACCGCCGGACACCGACGGACCCGCCGTGACGATCGAGCCGGTGTGACCCTCGTTGAGGGTGGTGAGGGAGTACGCGGTCGGGCCCGCAAGTGCCGTGACGAAGCTCAACCCGACTACCGCGAGCGCCAGTTGGCGTCCGAGCTTGTTGACGAAGATCAGGCCCAGCGCGGCGACGAGGCCGCCGACCAGCACCAGCCACTTCAGCCAGGGCAGGTAGTCGGAGGAACGGTTGAGGAGGACGTAACCCCACACCGAGGTCGCCGTCATGGCGCCCGCGAGCGTCAACGACGCCCACATCTTGTCCCGTTCGCGCCACAGCAGGGCCGCGCCGATACCGATCAGCGGGGCGATGTAGGGGGCGAGGGCGACGGTGTAGTACTCGTGGAAGATGCCCTGCATGTAGCTGAAGACCACCATGGTGATCAGCAGCGAGCCACCCCAGAGGAGGAGCAGGGCGCGGACGCCGTCCGTGCGGGTGGCCTTGCGGCCGGCCCAGATGCCCGCGACGAGCAGGATCAGCGCGGCCGGGATCAGCCAGGAGATCTGGCCGCCGATGCTGGAGCTGAACATCCGGTCCCAGCCGGTCTCGCCCCACTGGCCGCTGCTGCCGCCACCGCCACCACCGCCGACGCTGCCGGTCTCCTCGCCGTTGATACGGCCGAGTCCGTTGTAGCCGAAGGTCAGTTCAAGGAAGGAGTTGTTCTGCGAGCCGCCGATGTAGGGGCGCGAGGAGGCCGGCCACAGCTCGACGATCGCGACCCACCAGCCGCCCGCTACGACCATCGCGAGCCCGGCGGCCAGCACCTGGCCGATCCGCCTGCGCACGCTGGTCGGCGCGAAGATCACGTAGACCAGGGCGAGCACCGGCAGGATCAGGAAGGCCTGGAGCGTCTTGACGAGGAAGGCGAAACCGATCGCCGTACCCGCCCAGAGCAGCCACTTCGTCTCGGCCTTCTCCATGGCGCGCTGGGTCGCGTAGACCGCGGCGGCCATGAGGAGCGCGAGGAGCGCGTCCGGGTTGTTGAAGCGGAACATCAGCGCGGCGACGGGTGTCAGCGCGAAAACCGCCATCGTGAGGAAGCCCGCGGTCGCGTTGAAGCGGCGCCGCACGGACGCGTACAGCACACCCGCCGTGGCGACGGCCATCAGGACCTGCGGGAACAGGATCGCGAAGGAGTTGAGGCCGAAGACGCGGACCGACAACGACATCGGCCAGAGGGAGGCCGGGGGCTTGTCGACGGTGATGGCGTTCGCCGAGTCGAGCGAGCCGAAGAAGAAGGCCTTCCAGGACTGGCTGCCGGCCTGAACCGCCGCCGAGTAGAAGGAGTTGGCGTACCCGGAGGCCGTCAGGTTCCAGGTGTACAGCGCGCCGATCACCAGCAGCGTGGCGAGGAAGGCGGGCCGTATCCACCGGTGGTCCTCGGGCCGCCCGCGCCACAGTCTGTGCACGAAGGGCTGCTTGGGCTCACCGGAGGAGGGAGCCGGTACGGCCGTGTCGCCGACTTCCTGCTGCTGTACCGGAGTTGGGTCCGGCGGGGGATAGGTCGTCTGGTCGAAGTGCGTGGTTGTCATCGCGGGTTCCTCGGATCCTGGCTGTCGTGCGGGCGCACCGGCTGGAGCCGCATGGTCGGGTCCCCCCAGGTACGGTCCGCGACTTCACCGGCGCGGAACTGGTCATTGGGGTAAGGGGAGTTGGCGTACTGCGAGTTGTTGTACGAAGTCGAGGTGTACTGGCCCGAGTTGTGGGCCTGGTAGGCCTGATAGGTCGGCGAACTCGGCGTGTGCGAGGCCACGACCGTCGAGGCCGTCGGCTCGTCGCGCTGGTCCGGGAAGACCCAGGCCCTGAAGAGCAGGAACCGCAGCACCGTTGCCGCGAGGTTGGCGGCGATGAGCACCGCCAGTTCCGTGGAGTGACCGGGGTCGCTGGTCGCCGCGTTGAGGGCGGCGAGCGAGCCGCTGGTCAGGGCGAGTCCGATGCCGAAGACGACCAGGCCCTGCGCCTGGTGGCGCACCGCACCGCCCCGGCCGGTCACCCCGAAGGTCAGGCGCCGGTTGGCCGCGGTGTTCGCGACGGCGGAGACCAGCAGCGCGAGCGCGTTGGCGATCTGCGAGCCGGCGAAGCCCCGGAAGGCGCTGTAGAGGAGAAGGTAGAAGAGGGTCGACATGCCGCCGACCACACAGAAACCGACGAGCTGGCGGGCCAGCCCCTTCGGTACGTCCTTGATGTCACGGTCGCGCGGATCGTCGCCGAAGGGCCGGGTGAGCCGGTCCAGCGGCAGCGAACCGGAGGCAAGGGCCTTGCCCACGCGCAACACCCCCTTCAGGTCGTCGGTAGCCGTCTTGACGATGTGGACGGTCGAGTCCGGGTCGTCGACCCAGTCGACCGGCACCTCGTGGATGCGCAGTCCGGCACGCTCGGCGAGCACCAACATCTCGGTGTCGAAGAACCAGCCGGTGTCCTCGATGAGCGGCAGCAGGATCTGGGCGACATCACGTCGGATCGCCTTGAATCCGCACTGCGCGTCGGAGAAGCGGGCCTGGAGCGAGCCGCGCAGGATCAGGTTGTACGTCCGGCTGATGAACTCCCGCTTGGCACCGCGCACGACGCGCGAGGAGCGGGCGAGCCGGGAGCCGATCGCGAGGTCCGAGTGACCGGAGATCAGCGGTGCCACCAGCGGCAGCAGGGCGTTGAGGTCGGTGGACAGGTCGACGTCCATGTAGGCGAGAATCGGCGCGTCGGACGCGGACCACACGGTCCGCAGTGCTCGGCCGCGCCCCTTCTGCTCCAGCCGGAAGGACCTGACCTCCGGTATCTCCGCCGCCAGCCGCGCCGCCACCATCGGGGTGGTGTCCGTGGAGGCGTTGTCCGCGACCGTGATGCGGAACGCGTACGGGAACGTGCGCTTGAGGTGCTCGTGCAGTCTGAGCACACATGGCTGGAGGTCCTTCTCCTCGTTGTAGACGGGGATCACTACGTCCAGGACAGGCGTACCGGCTGCCGCGGCCGGGAGGTGCTCCCGCGCCGGCAGGGTGCCGGGAGAAGAGTCGGTTCGCATGACACCGACTTTGGTCAGGCGCCCTGTTCCACCCATGTGCTGGCACTGTGCTGTGCCTGTGAGTCCGATTGCCAGTTTGTTTCGGGGGCAAGGGCAGGCAAATGGACCGTAAAGATGGTGCGTCCGGGCACACTGTCCACGGTCACGGCACCGCCGTGCGCGGTCGCGACGGCCTGCACGATGGCGAGCCCGAGACCGGTGGAACCGGTGGTGCGGGAGCGCGCGGTGTCGCCGCGCGCGAACCGTTCGAACACATGCGGCAGCAGATCGGCGGGGATGCCCTGTCCGTCGTCCTGCACGTCCACACACAGCCACGGCCCGCGCCGCTGCACACGCGCGGTGACGGTCGTCCCGGGCGGGGTGTGCGTACGCGCGTTGGCCAGCAGGTTGACGAGGACCTGCTGGAGCCGGGCCGCGTCCGCCGACACGAGCGCGGGCTCGTCGGGCAGGTCGAGCCGCCAGTTGTGCTCCCGGCCCGCGGCGCGCGCGTCGCTGATCGTGTCCACGACGAGGGGTACGAGGTCGGTCTGGTCGAACTGGAGCGGGCGCCCCGCGTCCAGGCGGGCGAGGAGAAGCAGGTCCTCGACGAGGAGGGTCATCCGGCCGGCCTCGGACTCGATCCGCCCGAGAGCGTGCCGGGTGTCGGGCCCGGTCTCCTCACGTCCGCGTCTGGTCAGCTCGGCGTACCCGCGGATCGACGCCAGCGGCGTACGCAGCTCATGACTGGCGTCCGCGACGAACTGGCGTACCCGCATCTCGCTCTGCTGGCGCGAGTGCAGGGCGCCGTGCACATGGTCGAGCATCCGGTTGAGCGCGGCACCGACCTGGCCGACCTCGGTGTGCGGGTCGGTCTCGGACTCGGCGACCCGCTCGTTGAGGGTCACCTCGCCGGTGTGCAGGGGGAGTTCGGAGACCCGGGTGGCGGTGGAGGCGACCTTGCGCAGGGGGCGCAGGGCCACACCGACGAGTACGGAGCCCGCGATCCCGGCGGCGACGAGGCCGGCGGCGGTGACGCTGACCTCCACGAGGATCAGGGTGTTGATGGTGGTGGTGACGGAGTCGGTGGGGAGGGCGACGTAGTAGCTGCCGGTGCCGATCTTGCTGGTGACGTACGTGACGCGGTACTCGCCGAGCCCGGTGAGGGTGACGGTGTGCAGGCTGTCGTCCCGGGCGACGGCGGCCAGTTCGGCCCGCTGCGTCTCGTCGAGCGCGACGGAGTCCATTTCCGTCAGGCCGGTGTCACTCGTGGTCGACTGCATCTTGGCGATGTACGCCTGGGTGACGCCGCCGTTCTCGTCGACGCTGGCGGCGACGGTGTCCTCCTGCGTCCCGCCCTTCTTCATGAAGTCCGTGAGCCGTTCCGTGGGGGTCTGCGTACCCGCGCCGGAGGCGGAGGTGGTGCTGTTGCCGGTGGAGGATCCGTCGGAGGATCCGGTGGAAGATCCGGTGGAGGACGAGGAATCCGAGGAGGACGAGGAATCCGAGGAGGACGAGCTGTTGTCGGCCCCTGGCGACCCGCCGGGCGGGGTGCCGTTGCCACCGCCCTGACCGGGCCCGTTCGGGGGTCCGCCACCACCCACGCGCCTCGCGGCCTCGCTGACCTGGTTGTTCAGCTGCTTGTCGAGGTGCTGTTCGAGCGCGATGGTCGTCACCGTGCCCATCACGGCACACACGACGGCGATCAGCGAGACCGCCGAGACCACAAGCCGCGTCCGCAGGGTCCGCGGCTTGTTCTGCCGCTTCGCCTTCCGCTGCAACCTGTGCGACTTCCTCTGACTGCTCACCTGACTGCTCACCGTGCTGCCCTCCTGCCGGGCTCGACTACCTCTTCCGGAGCGGCACCACCATCGACGCGCCCTACATTCTGTCCGCGCGCCGTCCCGTACGCCGGGGAATCGAACGACCCGCGACTATGAGGGCGAACACATGCCCGCCCCACGCCGAGGTCCGGATCAGCCGGCGGGCTTGATCAGATACCCGGCACCGCGCCGGGTGTGGATCATCGGCTCGCGCCCCGCGTCGATCTTCCGGCGCAGGTAGGAGATGTACAGCTCGACGACGTTCGCCTGGCCGCCGAAGTCGTACGACCACACGCGGTCGAGTATCTGGGCCTTGCTGAGCACACGGCGCGGGTTGCGCATCAGGAAGCGCAGCAGCTCGAACTCGGTCGCGGTGAGGTGGATGCCCTCACCGGCCCGCGACACCTCGTGGCTGTCCTCGTCGAGGGTGAGGTCGCCGACGACCAGTACGGAGTCGGAGCGGCGGTCGGCCGCGCCGGAGCGCCGGATCAGGCCGCGCAGCCGTGCCACGACCTCTTCGAGGCTGAAGGGCTTGGTGACGTAGTCGTCGCCGCCCGCGGTGAGGCCCGCGATCCGGTCCTCGACGGCGTCCTTCGCCGTCAGGAACAGCACGGGCACCTCGGGCAGCTCGCGCCGGAGCCGGCCGAGGACGGTGAGGCCGTCCATGTCGGGCAGCATCATGTCGAGTACGACGGCGTCGGGCCGGAACTCTCGCGCGGTCTGCACCGCGCCCGTTCCGTCACCCGCGCTGCGGATCTGCCAGCCTTCGTAGCGGAGGGCCATGGACAGCAGCTCGGTGATCGACAGCTCGTCGTCCACCACAAGCACTCGGACGGGGCTCCCGTCCGGCCTCAGCAGTTCGGTGCGCCCCTGGGGCGAGGTCGTGGTCATAGCGGAAACCATGTCGGTGTCCTCTGAGAGCAAGCTTTCTGGAACCTGTGATTTTCCTGAGAAACTCACAGGCGCCTCTCAGGGAACCCCTGGGAATTCCGCCCCCGAGAAGGCCTGAAGGGCAGGGCGACCACCCTCCCCAGGGGGCGACGAAACCGCCCCCCACCTGCACCTTCACCCGTAACCGGGAAAGCCGCGCCAGCCACCGGGAAGCCCCCGGGACGCCCGCCGGGCATCCTGTGCGTCTCCTGGGCGAACCCGATTCAAAGTTACGCACCCCACTTCACCGTGCCCGATATATCCCTTCCGGCCGGCTGTTCTCACCTCATCCTCATGCCGGTGTCAGCCCCTCCTCACCTCCGTACCCCCAAGCCCGAAGAGCCGCGCCCCGTTGTCGTGGCACACCGCCCGGAGCCAGTCGTCGCCGAGGTCCAGGCGCTGCAGGGCGTGCAGCTGATGGACGTACGGATACGGAATGTTCGGAAAGTCCGAGCCGAGCAGGACGCGGTCGCCGAGGTCGGCAAGCCGGGGGAGCGCGGACCGGGGGAACCCGGCCATCCGCTCCGCGAAGTCGGTGAACGCCATCGTCGTGTCCAGCCGCACCTCCCCGTACCGCTCGGCGAGGCCGAGGAAGTCCTCGTACTCGGGCAGGCCCATGTGCGCGACGACCAGCCGCAGCCTGGGGTGCCTGGCGAGCACCCGCCCGATCGGCTCGGGCCCGGTGTGCTTGCCGGGCGCCGGTCCCGAACCGCAGTGGATCACCACGGGGGTGCCGGTCTCGGCGAGGAACCCCCAGGCGGGGTCGAGGAGTTCGTCGGCCGGGTCGTACGCCCCCACCTGGACGTGCGCCTTGAAGACGCGCGCGCCGGACTCGACGGCCTCCCGGACGTACGTCTCGACGCCCGGTTCCGGGAACAGGGTGGAGGTGTGCAGACAGTCGGGGGTGCGGGCGGCGAAGTCGGTGGCCCACCGGTTGAGCCACTGGGCCATGCCCGGCTTGTGCGGGTAGAGCATGGCGGTGAAGGCGCGGACCCCGAACTCCCGGATCACCGCGAGCCGTTCGTCCTCCTCCAGCCGGTAGGTAATGGGCCACTCGACGCCGTTGTCCACCGTTCCGACGGCGTCGAAGTAGGCCCAGACCTTGCGCAGGACACGTTCGGGCATGAAGTGCGTGTGCACGTCGACGAGTCCGGGCAGCCCGAGCCGCGTCCAGAACCGCCGGACCTCGGCGGCCTCGTCCTCTGAGCCTGCCCTCGTGTCGTCCACAGTCGTCAGCCGTCCTCTCGCTCGCCAGCTCACCCGCTCGCCCTGCGGCACCAGGGCTCAGAACAGCCCGTCCTGCACCCCCGCCGCCTCCTTCGACCTCATCCCCTTGAACTCCCGCACAGGAACCGTGAGTCCACCGCTGCCGACCGGCACCAGCTCCCACCCCGTCATCAGCCTGGTGTCCAGCACCACCACGCCCCGCCCGTCCTCGGCGGCGAGATGCAGATCGGGCCCGGCCGCCGCCACCAGCTCGCCCCCGACGACGCCCCCGGCCACCAGCTCGCCCACCGAACCCACGGCCGGTGCGGCCTCCGTCAGCCCGAACACGCCTACGTGGTCGACGACTTGGCAGGGCGCCCGCTCCAGGGACTCGGGCCAGGCGGTCAACCCCACCGCACGGGCGTGCAGTTCCTCGACCTCGGCGGCGCGCTCGGCCGCCGTACCCGGCAGCTCGGCCCGCACCGCCCGCTTGTCGGCGTACGGAATCCGGTCCGGGACGCCGAGCGCGGCGCGCAGCAACTCCTCCGTACGCCGGGCGGCCATCAACGGCCCGGCTCCGAGCCAGCTGAAGGCGACGGCGCCCTGCTCAAGCAGCCGCGCCGAGCCCCGCTCCAGCGCGGTGATGCCGACCTTGGTCATGCCGGGCCCGAACCACGCCAGATATACGTGATAGGGGCGTGGATCGTCGGCGATCGTGTCGGCGGCGACCGAATGCGCCCGGTCCAGCCGCGCGCACTCCTCGCACCGCGCCCCCGTGCTCCGCCCCGACACCGCCACCCGCATCGGACAGGCGTTGCCCCGCGCTCCCACACATGTCCGTACGCCCCCTTCCGTGACCCCGAAGGCCACCCGCTTCCCCCACGTCAGCGCACTCTTGCGCCCACCGTCCCACCGCAGCACGGGACCGTCCGCCGACCATCGCAGCCCCGAGCATCTCCATGCCTGTGCCATCCCTTGCGAGAGTACGGGCTGCCACTGACAACGCCCTCCCGGGCCGGAAAACGCCCAGGTCAGAGGCTCAGACCCGGCCCCGCCCCGCCAACCGGCACCCCACGCACCCCGGATGCCCGGCCCGCGCCGCACGGTCCCGCTCCCGCAGCCGCCACTCGCCCACCGGCCGCACACCCGGCGGCTTCCCCCACCCGGCGAGGTGCAGCACCCAGGTGACCAGCAGGGCGACCACGAGCACCGCCGTCCCGCCCGTCACCGCGAGGGCCGAGGTCAGGCAGATGCCCAGGCCGAGCACGCAGGACCCGACGGTCGCGATGGCGGTGCCCGTCCAGCCGGCGACGGTGTGTCCCTCGTCGTGTGCGCTCACGTCCGCGTCTCCCCACGTAGAATCGAGAATCTCTCACGTCGTAAGCAGTTTAGCCCCAAAACCTCTCACGAGCTAAGGCAATCTCGATGCAAGGCCCACCGCAGGACTCACCGCAAGGCCGATCGCACCACCCATCGCAGGACTCACCCCGCCCGCCCGCGACCCCCGCCCAGCTGCTCACGGCGATGGACCACACCATCGCGACGCACCTGCTCAGCCAGCAGGAGATGGCCCGGCGCCTGGAACTGAACGTCACCGACCTCACCTGCTTCGGCTTCGTCCTGGAGGCGGGCAAGGACCTCCTCACCGCCGGTGACCTGGCCGAACGCGCCCACGTCACCACCGGCGCCGTCACCGGCATCCTCAACCGCCTCGAACGCGCGGGCTACATCACCCGCCGCCCCGACCCGAAGGACCGCCGCCGGGTCCGGGTGGCCGCCCAACCGGCCGCCGTCGCCCGGGTCCGCGCCCTCTACGAGCCCTACTACGCCCGCCTGGCCGCCCTCCTCTCCGACTACTCCCCCACCGAAGTCGCCGTACTGGCCGACTGGTTCACCCGCCAGGGCCGACTGGCCCGGGAGTACATGGACGAGATCCGCGAGACGGACGGCACGTAAGGGGCCGCTACAGCACCGGTCGTTGTGGTGACGACTGCTCCCGCACCGGCAGCACCACCGCCGAAGGACACCCGCCCCCGTGATGGACCTCCTGGTCGGCGGCGAGCAGAACCGTCGCCGTGGCATGCGGCTCACCGGTCCCGGTGTTGCGCGCGAAGCGCGGGAACGCCCCGCTGGACACCTGCACCCGGATGCGGTGCCCGCGCCGGAAACGGTAGGCGGTGGGCCACAACGAGACGTGGACGGGCGCGAGTTCGTCGGCACCGGTGACACTGACCAGCCCGTCGCACACATTGAACGACCTTCCGCGCGCGTCGACATCGCACACCCGCACGAACACATCGGCGTACGCCAGGCTGGACCTGAACCAGATCTCCGCCCCGACCTCCCCGACGACCTCAACGTCTTCCGTCAACTCGGCCGTCGTGTACGTCAGTACATCGCCCCGCGCCTCCAACTCCCCGTTGGCGACCCGCCCGCTGCCCCGGCCCATCCGGACGCCGCCGACGGCGGGGGTGGGTTCGGCCGGGTCGTACCGGTAGCTGTCGTGCGCCGCCGCCTCACCCGGCGCACCGTCGCCGAGCACACCGCCGGAGCCGAGATGGAACCGCCGGGGCGCATACCCGACGGGCGGCCAGGAGTCGAAGTCCCGCCACTCACCCTTTCCTCGCCCCTTCCCAGACCCCTGCCCCTGCCGCCGCTCCTGCTGCTGCTCCTGCCCATCCCCTCCTCCACCGGCGCCCATGACGAACAGCCGTACGGGCGCGCGTTCCGGAGGCGTCTGCCCGCGCGCGTGGGCGAGTCCGAACTCGACCGCCTCGCGGATCGGGGTGCCGTGCGGGGAGAGATGGGCCCACGGCCCGACGGTCAGCCGCGCCGGCCGCCCCGCCTCCTGCAGCGCGCGGAAGTCCCGCAACTGGCCCGGCAGGAAGATGTCGTACCAGCCCCCGATCGAACTGACCGGCACGCTCACGCCCGTCACCCGGTGCCGGTGGTCGAGCTGATCGTCATGGTCGCCGTCGGTGTCGTGGGCGAGGATGCTCTGGAGGTAGTCGGAGCGGTGGCCGAGGGCGGCCAGGTCGGCGCCGCCCAGCGGCAGTCCGGCGAGGGCACGCCGGTTGCGCGGGGCCTGGGCGAGCTGGCGCAGCACCGCGAAGGGGCGTTCCTGCCCGGCGACCATGACACCCCACTCGAACGGGGTCTCCAGCGAGAAGCCGTCCGGCCGCAGGAACTCCAGGGTCAGCGCCGACTCGGTCACCATCGGGATCATCGCCTTGACCTCGGGCGGCAGCGAATCGGCGACGGCCCACTGGGCGAACCCCATGTAACTGGCCCCGACCAGCACGACGGACCCCGCGCACCAGGGCTGCTTCACCACCCACTCCAACGTCGAGAGCCCGTCGGCCCGTTCGTGCCGGAAGGGTTCGAAGTCGCCGCCGGAGCCGAAGGTCCCGCGAGCGCTCTGTACGACGACCTGGAACCCACGTTCGGCCAACAGCCGTACGGAACCGCCGCCTTGAATCCCACGCCGCCCGTACGGCGTCCGGATCAGCGCGACCGGCAGCCCGTCGTCCTCCCGCCCCCGGGCCACCCACCGATCCGCCAGCAACTCGACGCCATCGCCCATCGGCACCCGAAGATCCCGCCGCACGACGAGATCCCGGGTCACCGGAGGGCCGAGCCCCAGCAGCCGCTGGAGGAGATGACTACGCAGGTTCATGGAAGGCAGCCCCAGTCTGAAAGCGGCGCAGAGCCTCGACGCCGTCGGAATCGGAAGCGGAATCGGATACGAAGGTCTATTGCCGGATCGGCCGCCGGGTCGGTCGCCGGGTCGGTCCCCAACGGTGGCACAGGAGGGGGCGGGCGAGACGTCAACTCCCCTCCGGCTTCCGCCACACCAGCGTGTAACGCCAGAAGAGCCGCCGCCGCACCCGGCACCCCGGCAGCACCCGCCGGGCCTCCCGCACCACCTCGCCGTACCCCATCTCCGCCGCCCGCGTCCGCGCGGTCATGGCGACGGGTCGCACGGCCGCCCGTCGCCCCCGGTTCTTCAGCCAGGCCATGACGACGTTCGCCGGCACGGCCACCGCCCCCAGCAGCCGGTCGACGGGACCCTCCGCCCGGGCCAGCCCGACCACGACCAGCGTCCCGCCGGGCGCCAGCAGCCGCCGGAAGAGGGCTAGGGCGTCGGCGTACGGAAGATGGTGGACGGCGGCGACGCAGGTGACGACGTCGTACGGGCCGTCGGGAACGCCGGTCATCGCGTCCACGGCGACGAAGGTGACCGAGGCGGCCTGGGCTGCCGGGGCGGTGAGTTGGCGGGCCCGGTCGATGATCGCGGGGTCCGAGTCGATGCCGAGCACCGCCGACGTACTCCGCCCGGCCAGCAGCCGCGCCAGGTCGCCGCTGCCGCAGCCGACGTCCAGGGCGGGGCCGTACCGCCTGGGCAACTGCCGTACGAGCCACGGGTGGTAGTGGGCGTTGTGGTCCCAGGGGCGGGCGGCGTGGAAGCGGTCCAGTGCGCGCAGGACGGCCGGCGGCAAGATCGTCACACCGTCATCCTGACCCGAACGGGCAAGCCGGACAACGGCGCAGGGCCCCACCGCGAACGATGGGGCCCTGCGCCTGCGTACTCGTGCGGGGCGGGCGGATCAACTGCCCTGCGGAGCCCACCCGTCCGAGCCGGTCAGATACGCGGCGACCGTGTACGTACCCTCGTTCGCGGCCGTCAGCTGCGGGCGGTTGGTGTTGGTGCCCGTGTTGTCGGCGCCCGCGCCCGTGTTGAGGTACTCGGCGAAGCGGGCCGCCTGCCAGGTCTGGGAGCTGTTCCAGTTCTGGTAGGGCGCGCTCAACACCTGCGCGGGCAGCGAGGTGTTGCGGATGACCTGCTGGCCGCTCGCGCTCCAGGGCCGCCCGAGGCTGAGCTTCGCGCTGTTGTTGACGCCGTCCGTCACGATGCTGCTGTCGGCGATCAGGAAGCCGTACGCAGCCGCCGAGTTGGTCTGCGGCGCGGACAGGATCGGCGTGCTGGTCCGGGAGGTCAGCACCTTGATGGTGGAGTCGTCGATCACCGTCGTGCCGTGGCCGCAGATGAAGTCGACGTCGCCCTCGATGTACGAGTCGGTGAAGTACTGCCGGCTCAGCACGCTGCCCGCGTTGACCTGCTTGGTGTACAGGGTGTCCTGGTTGCCGAGCAGCCGGACGTTGTCGTAGACCTGCCGGTCGCCCTGCGCCATCAGCGCGACCGCCTGGCCGGTGAAGGCGGCCATGAGGTCGGCGTGCGCGGCCTCGTCGAAGTCGTTCGAGATGGTCAGGTTCTCGAAGCGCGTGTTGTTGCTCTGGTTGGTGAAGGTGGCGCTGCCGGTGGTGCCGTAGGTGGCGGTACCGCCCGGGATCACCGTCCCGGAGGCGTTGTCGTAGACGACCGTCGCGTCGGAGGCATCACCGCTCGTACCTACGATCTGCACATACGGCTTGTTCTTCAGCGTGACCGTCTCCCGGTAGGTACCGGGCCGGACCGCGATGACGAACGGGTTGGCCGCCGTACCGCTGGAGGTCGTGGCGGCGACGGCCGCCGAGACGGTGGTGTAGTCGCCGCTGCCGTCCACCGCGACCACCACGTCGGTGCCGACGGGCAGTTCGGAGCCGCTGACCTCGCCGGAGAGCCCGGAGACCTGTCCGGCGGCGTCCACGGCGAGGACCGCGTAGTGGTACGTCGTCCCGAAGGCGGCCGAGGTGTCGCTGTACGAGGCGGCGGTGACGCCCGTCGCCACCAGGTTGCCGGCGGTCGCGGTGACCCCGGCGGAGGTGGACCGGTAGACCCGGTAACCGGCCAGGTCGGCGTCGGCGGGCGCGGTCCAGGCGAGGTCGATCTTCCCGGCGGCGCCGGTCGCGGTGAGCCCGGTGGGCGCGGCCGGAGCCGCGTCCACGACCGGGACGGGGACGGGGACGGTCGCGGTAGCCGAACCGGAGGCGTCGGAGACGTTGCCGGAGGTGTCCGTGGTGACGACCGTGTACGTGTACGCGGTCCCCTGGACGGCCGTCGAGTCGGTGAACGCGGTTGCGGCGAGCAGGCCGTCACCGCTGATGAGCGTGGCGGCGGCGCCGTTCGCCGAGCGGAACACCTGGTACCCGGCCACGTCGCTGTCGGCCGGAGCGGTCCAGGTCAGATCGATGTCGTCGCCGTCCACCGTGGCGCTCAGCCCCGTCGCCGCAGCCGGAGCGGCGAAGTCCTCCTGGGCCAGCGTGCCGGTCGGGTCCCAGTTGTCGGCCCCCTTGAGGAAACGGGCGGCGGTGTTCTGCCTGGCCTGGATGTCCGTGAGCTGCGGGCGATTGGCGTTCGTGCCGCTGTTGTCGACGCCGGCGCCGGTGTTGTCGTACTCCGCGTAACGGGCGTTCTTCCAGGTGTAGGTGGCGTTCCAGTCCTTCCAGGCCGAGGTCGGGGCCTTCGGGATGCCGGTGTCACGAACGATCACCTGGGGCGCGGTGTCGGACGTGTACTGCGGCCAGGGGCGGCCGAGGTAGTAGCTGGTCACGCCCGACGCGAGGGTGATGTCGCTGCCGGTGATCAGGAAGCCGTGCGCCGAACTCGCCTTGGTGCTGGCGGCGGTGATCGAGCCGCCGTTCTTGCCCCGGCTGTCGGTGTAGTGGATCTCGTCGTTCTGGAAGACGGCCGTACCGGCGCCGAAGAGCCAGTCGGTGTCGCCCTCCAGGTAACTGTTGCGGATCAGCACCCGCTTGCCCGACTCGCGGATGTAGACGGTGTCCTGGTTGCCCAGCAGCCGCACGTTGTCGTATACCTGCCGGTCGCCGGTGGTGCGCAGGGCGACGGCCTGGTTGTTGTTGTTCGCCGCGACCTCGGTGTAGCCGTTGGCGATGGTGAGGTTCTTGACCGTGAGGTCGTCGGAGTTGGCGAAGAAGGTCGCCGAGGTCTCCGTCGTCCAGGTGCTGTCGGTGTCGGTCACACCGTGCGACTCGGTGAGGACGGTGTCGGAGGCGTCGCCGGTCCCGCCGACGACGACGAGATGCGTCTTGCCGACGGGGACGGTGACCGCACCCGTGTACGTACCCGGCTTGACGAGAATGGTGACGTCGGTGGTCGCCCCGGCGGGCGCGGCGTTGAGCGCGGCCTGGAGGGTGGCGTACCCGCCCTTCCCCACGACGAGATCGGCGGCGAAGTAAAGCGTCTTGGCGCTGCCCGTAGCCCCGGTCGCGGACTCGTTGCCCGAGCCGTCGACGGCCGTGACGGCGTAGTGGTACGTCGTCCCGTCCGCGAGTCCGGTCGTATCGGTGTACGAGGTCCCGGTCACGCCGGAGGCGATCAGGTCGGCGCCGGTCAGGGCCACGTCCGGGCTGGTGGAGCGGTAGACCCGGTACGAGGCCGTGTCGCCGGAGGCGGAGGCGCTCCAGCTCAGGTCCGCCTCCAGGTCCCCGCCGGTGACGCCGAGGCCGGTGGGCGCGTCGGGGGCGGTGGTGTCGGGCGCGGCAAGCGCGGTGCCGGAGGCGACGGACGCGGCCGAGACGTTCCCGGCGGCGTCGACGGCGTACACCTTGTAGTAGGTGGTCGCACCGGCGACGGCGGCGATGTCGGAGTACGAATGCGACGGCGAGGCTACGGTGGCGAGCTTGCCGTAAGTCCCCCCGGCACTGGTGGCCGACCAGACCTCGTACGCGGTCGTGTCGTCGGAGTTGGCGGCCCAGGACAGCTCGACGGCGCCGATGACGCCGGTCGCGGTGACCGTGCCGGGGGTCGCGGGCGCGGTGGTGTCGGGGCGGGTGCCGGAGACCCAGGCGCTGCGAGCACTCTCGTTGCCGACCGTGTCGAGGGCGGAGACGGCGTAGTAATACGTCGTCTTCTCGGCGGCGGAGGTGTCCGTAAAGCTGATGGCCGCGGTCTCCGTGAGCCTGGCCGAGCCGGTGCCGGTGGCCGAGGTCGCCCGGTACACGCGGTACTTGACGGTGTCGGTGGTCGGCTTGGTCCAGGCGGTCTTGTTGCCGTCGCCGCTGGAGGTGACGGTGACGTTGTTGGGCGCGGCGGCGGGCGCGGTGACGTCTTTCGACGTCACATTGACAACGCCCGATCCCCCGGAGACGTTCCCGGACTTGTCGACGGCGACGAGCCGGTAGTAGTAACGCGCCCCGGTGGCGGCGGGCTTGTCGCTGTACGAGGTGGCGGTGACGGCCTTGCTGCCGCTGATGAGGTTGGCGGGGGTGAGCGGAACGTTCGAACTGGTGGACCGGTAGACCCGGTACCCGACCAGATCGGCCTCGGGCCCCTTGCTCCAGGTGAGCTTGGCGACCGGGTAGGCATACGTGGCCTTCACGCCGACCGGGGCATTGGGCTTGACCTTGTCCGTGGCGGCCGGGGTCACCTTGACGGAGACGTTGGCGGCGCCCCGGCCGGCGAAGTAGTCGACGCGGAGGGTGTGACGCCCCTTGGAGAAGGTGTGGGCGACGGACTTGGTCTGGGTCCGAGTGACGTCCTTCCACCCATCAAGGATCTTCTTGCCGTCGACGTAGATCCGTACGCCGTCCTGGCTGGCGGCGGTCAGAGTGAACGGCCCGCCGCCACCGAAGTCCCGTACCTGGGTCCAGCGGACGGAGAAGTTGTCGTTGGCGAGCCCGGAGACGGCGGGACGCCCGCTCCCCCAGTTCTCACTGATGCCGCTGTCACAAACGGTCTTCTTGGCCGCGCCGGACAGCTTGGCGTTGGCGAAGAACTGCTCGGTCCACGAACCGGCGGCACAGGAGACGGCCGCCTGCGCGCTGACGGCCGGAAACACGACGAGTCCACCGACGGTGACCGCGGTGGCGAGAGAGACGGCGATGGCCTGAACCCGCTTACGGGACACGGCGACGGCGCGGTCTGGCAACTGCATGGAGGGCCCTCGACCCTTTCTGGGTTACCCGGTCGCGGCGCGTCCCATGGGGGAGGCCGGGCGCGCGACCTGGGAGAACGTGAGTGGGCGGGAACGCGTGTACGTACTGGGCTGACGCGTTCGACCGCTTCGGTGATCTTCACACCCTCACGCACCAAAGTTCACATCTCAACCATCAGGTGTTATAGAAGCGATACACATCCAGTACTGGTACTTGAGCGGCCAGTTCGGCGGATGTCACATTCTGAGGCCGGTACCGACACCGGTACCGACACCGGTTTCGACACCGGTACCGAATTCGGTTTCGACCAGCCGAATACGTCGAATCATTCGAATCCTTGATGACGCATTCGAGTGGTCTGTACGCCTCGAACGCCTGCCGAGCGGCGAAGTCGCCGGAACGCACTCGTAACGTCGGCGGAAATGACGGCCCAGCCCCCACCCTCCCCACCGCGTTCTCAAATACCGGCCGAATTCCCAGAATTGCAGCCCCGATCGACATCGAGCCAAGCAGGGAGCACCAGATGACATCGACCGCCACCCCGAGGTTCTCCGTCTTCACCCCGAGCCATCAGGCCCGTTTTCTCGATGACTGCCTGGCGACCCTCCAGGCCCAGACCTGTACGGACTGGGAGTGGATCGTCCTGCTCAACAACGGCACTCGGTGGCGACCGGAGCGCCCCGACGACAGGGTCCGGGTGGTGATCGCGGACGACGTCGTCGGCGTCGGAGCGGCCAAGCACAGGGCCTGCGAGCTGGCGCGCGGCGAGATCCTCGTGGAACTCGACCACGACGACCTGCTGGCCAAGGCCTGCCTGGCCGAGCTGGGCAAGGCGTTCGACGCCCACCCCGAGGTCGTCTTCGTCTACAGCAACACCGCGCAGATCACCGAGGACGGCAAACGGGACGACAGCCGCTTCAACGAGGCACACGGCTGGCACTACGAGGACGTACGCGTCGACGGCCGCAAACTGCTCCAGGTCCGGTCCATGGCTCCGACCCCGCACAACGTCGCCTACATCTGGTACGCGCCCAACCACGTGCGGGCGTTCCGCAAGGAGGCGTACGTGAAGGCGGGCGGGTACGACCCCACCCGTACGGTCCTGGACGACCAGGACCTGATGTGCCGCCTCTTCCACGTCGGCGACTTCCACCACATCCCCCGCTGCCTGTACCTCCAGCGGATGCACCCCGCGAACACACAACGCGACCCGGAGATCAACGCGCACATCCAGCAGGAGACGGTCGCCCTGTACGACAAGTACATCGAGGCCAACGCCCTCGCCTGGACCTACCGGAGGGGACTGGTCGCACTGGACCTCGGCGCCGCGCATCGAAAGCCACCCGGTTACCTGGGCGTGGACCAGTACCCGGGCGAAGGCGTCGACATCGTCGCGACCCTGCCCGGCAGACTGGACCTGCCCGACGACTCCGTAGGTCTGCTGCGGGCCGTGGACTTCCTGGAGCACGTGCCCGCGAAGGTGCCCCTGATCAACGAGCTGTACCGGCTGCTGGCACCCGGCGGCATGCTCCTCAGCACGACCCCCAGCTCCGACGGCCGCGGCGCCTACCAGGACCCGACCCACGTCGCGTACTACAACGAGAACTCCTTCTGGTACTACACGGACGACCAGTACCGCGCCTTCGTGCCCGAGATCGAGGCCAGGTTCCAGAGTTCTCGACTGACGACCTGTTTCCCGTCCGAGTGGCACTCCGAGAAGAACATCTCGTACGTGGTCGCCAACCTCATCGCGATGAAGGACGGCGCGGAACGGTGTGGGGGGCCGTTGCTGGTCTAGGGCCCGAGTGTGCGAATGCGGACGGTGCCCGCGAGACCGAAGCCTCAGGGGCACCTTCCACGCATCCCTGCCGAGCGGTCGACCGGAACGCCGACGCCGCCCGCTCGCTGAGGAGTTACGGAGTCACGTCGGCGCAGACCACGTAGGCGGTGATGTTGAGCGGGTTGTTGGCGGTAGTGGTGGCCTGCCACCCGGTGGGAGGCGTCGTGGTGGTACCACCGATCGGGTAGGTCTCGATGAGGTTGCCGCTCTCGGCCAGGGCCCCGCCACCGGTGGCGACGTCACCGGCGTTGCACTGGACGGTCACGCTTCTCTGGCCGGTGTTCGTGTTGACGTACGAGCTACCGATGGTGCCCTGGGCGCCTTGCGCGCCTTGCGCGCCTTGGGTGCCCTGGGTTCCCTGGGTGCCCTGGGTGCCCTGGGTGCCCTGGGTGCCCTGGGTGCCCTGGGTGCCCTGAGCTCCCTGCGCGCCCTGAGCACCCTGCGCGCCCTGAGCACCCTGCGCTCCTCCCGAAGCACCCTGGGCTCCCTGGACTCCTTGCGTTCCCTGGGTTCCCTGGGTTCCCTGCGAGCCCTGAGCGCCCTGGGCCCCTTGGGCCCCTTGGGCGCCCTGCGCGCCCTGCGGTCCCTGGGGACCCGGCCTGCCGGGCCTACCCGGCTTACCTGGCTTGCCCTGCTTGCCCTCGGGGCCCTGCGGGCCACGGGGGCCGTGGGGGCGGCGATCCTTCCGACCGTCGGCGGACTGCGCGGCGGCGGCGTCTGGATACACCGTCGCCTGCCCCATGGTGCCGGCCCTGCGGACCGCGTCGGCGATGGCCGCCGAGCGCAGGTCGTTCGGATGCAGCTGGGTCACAGCGCTGCTGGTACCAGGCCTTTGCATCGCGTCGGCGACAGCCGCGGTGCTCGGCACCACACTGAGCGCCACGGCAACCGCCCCGACCGACACCATGGTGGCGGACTTAAGACGCGAGACTCGGATCGTTCTACGGTTCACGAGAACCTTCCCAATGGTTGGGAGGGATCAGGAAACAAGCGCGCTCTCAGCACGCTTCGTTCCGCTGTCACCTCACCTCGGCCACAGACGGCGCCATTGTTCGTTCTTTATAAAGAATTACTAATAACCGACTCGTACCACGCCCGAGGATCACCCGAGCGGCGCCAAGACAAGACCCCGAAAGGACGTCCGACTACCGGGAAAGGGCCGCTTCCGGGCCCACCGACGGCACTGACACACTCGTGCCCCATGATCGATGATTTCGCGAAAGAGTACTTGCACAGCGATCTCCAAGAGATACGCGAGGCGATGCTCTGGAAGCTCGACGGACTCGGCGAGTACGACATCCGCCGCCCCCTGACCGCGACGGGCACCAACCTTCTCGGCCTGGTCAAGCACCTGTCGATCTGGGAGTCCAGGTACTTCGGCGAGGTCTTCGCTCGACCGTTCCCCGAACCGCTGCCCAGATGGGACGACGCCGAGGAACACGACGCCGACATGTGGGCGACCGAGCACGAGACACGCGAGGAGATCGTCGACCGCTACCGTCGCGCCTGGGAGCACTCGGACGCGACGATCACCGCCCTCGCCATCGACTCTCCCGGCCACGTGCCCTGGTGGCCAAGTCCCGACGTGAAGCTGTTCAACATCCTGGTCCACATGCTCACCGAGACCAGCCGGCACACCGGACACGCCGACATCCTGCGCGAGCAACTCGACCGATCCACAGGCACAACAGCCAAGTACGCGAGCCCACGGCACGACGCGGCCTTCTGGGAAGCCCGATGCGCGAAGATCGAGCAAGCCGCCAAAGCAGCCGCCGCCAACCCGGTGTCACCGCCCGCCTGACCAAGCATCCGGCCGAGGTGCCAGCACCGCCGAGACCACCGCATCGGCGGACACCAAGACATCGGCCAGGAACCGAAGGCGCCCGAGCCCGAGCCGCCGTAGAGCCGGCCCGTGGTCGACGACGACAACGAGCGTGACCGCGAACAACAGGAGCCGCCACAGAGCCATCACCGGGCGACGCACCGGGCGCGGCAGTTCCGCCAGGGAGACATGCAACCGCTCGCAGTGGAAGGGGACGTGCCGCTCCTCGTCGGACAGGATCCGAGCAGCCACTTCCGAAGTGAGCGGATCAGCGACACCGTCACGCAGGGCCCGGTAGTACCGCAGCGCCACCACTTCCGCGATCATCAGCACCAACAACTCCAGGCGCAGCCCCATGAGCCGCCGCAACCGCACGAAGACGGTGTCACTCCAGTGCCCGGCCAACGTCGGCACACCACCAGCGCCCAGCAACAGCGCGAGCAGACGGGCATGGTTCTGCTCCTCGGCGACGAACAGCCGAACCACCTGCGCGTAGTCGGCATCACCGGCCTGGTCCGCCTTGCCGACGAGGTTCGCCCCGTCCCCGTCCTCACCGACCTGGAACCGCTGAACACTGGCCCACACGGCCGGATGCAGCACCGCCCCGCGCCCCCAGTCCGGATCCCCCCGACCCCGCCGCAGCTCCCGCTCCTCCTCGAACCGCCGCGTCCACTTCGCGAATCCACCCGCACCCACCCGGCCACCCCTCTCCGGAACACGGCCACCGCGCCCTGGAGAGGAACGACGCCCGCCGGACACCGAACCGTTCCACCGCAAAACACCAGAGGCCCCGTGGATTCCTCCACGGGGCCTCTGGTCTGCTGTGCACTCGGCAGGATTCGAACCTGCAACCTTCTGATCCGTAGGATCGGGCAGCTCATTGGGAGACTGGTCCACCTCCTCCCGGAGTGATCGCCGGCGGTCGTGATCACCGGCCTCTGTGTGCCGTCGTTGCCGTCAAAGCTGCCGTCAACTCCGATCGGTAACGCCGCTGCGACAAGTTTCAGTCTGCCCGCCCCAACTCCACCAAGACGGGCGCGCTCCCCAACAGCAGTCGCAGGTAGCAAACCACATAGATCCGTCAACCACTAAGCGAGATGTACACGCGCGTCCGAGCCTTCACACATCTGCTAATTTACAACGATCTCCATGCATTTAGGGACCGCGCGGCGCGGGTGCGCGGACGTGAAGAAACAAGAGAGACATCGCCTTTAGGCAGAGTGCGGGTAGCGTAACCTCTTCAGGTAGCCGCACAGCAATTACATCACGCTTCACTGTGCACACCTAGAGGCTTCTCGACGCCTCACGCAAACCACTTTTCTTTTTCTGCCACACGCAGAACCGGCTTGCGACGTGTAGCCATTCGACGCAACTCGGATTCGATATACTCGACGATCATGTCTGGCATATTATCAACTTGACTCAGGAACACTTCCAAGTGCGAACGAAGGGTCCGCCTATCGAGGGATGTTTGAAGGGAGATCCCCAATGGGGTAAAGACGCCCGCTCGATAGAGCTTTTTATTCGCCGCAATAATCTGCCTTTCACTCAAGAACCCCTGAGCCCATCTGCTCCACCCATAACGCAACGCAGTAGCCAAGAATTCCGAGTTTAGTTCCAAACCCGATGCTCTCTTTGAGAGGATGCGATCCTTCTGCGGTCCCGCCTCTAGTCGATTGAAAAAAATTGCAAACATAGGGGAGTTCAACGGCGCTTGACGCACCCAGGAGCTCGGAAATTTGACATCCCCAGAATGCCCCACCGAAATCTGCTCCTTGTTCGCGGCCAATTCCACAAGGCGAGAAATCGACTCTTCAGAGAGCCCCGCAAGAAGTGTCTCGATATCCTCAAAAAGCGCCGTCAGGACATCCCCGCTCGCGCAGCCAAACGCCGTTGCCATCCACAGTTCTTTTTGTTCTGCTGTATGAGCAGCGCTAAGTTGCTCAGTCCACCAAGCAGCTTGCCCTCTGCGCCGCCGCGCATGTCTAACACGATCACAGAACGGATGGTCATCTGAGAACAGGTCTTCAGCCCTAGCGCCCTTTTCCTGCGGCGCCCTTACCGCCCCAGAGAGCAGACCGATCAGAGTCCCGGCCCAAGTTTCACCAAAAGCATCTTTGAGGGCAATCAAGAATTCCCGCCAAATGCCATAGTTCTCATGGATTTCTACCGTCGGATTTACTACCGGAATCGCGATCTCACGCAGAATCCGCATCGTTTCCGATTGAGACTTGGGCTCTTCAGCAGAAAGCTCTCCAGCAAATACCCCCGAATACCTATGAACGGCACTGTAATACCACAATGGAAGCCTCGTGACAGCAAGGGAGTTAGTGATTCCCCCATTCAGAGATGACGAATATAGGGTGAATTGACTTGCCCCATTCAGGCTTGTCAAGGCAAGCGGTCCATGCAGCGAATGAGGGATCAGGTCCCCCGCGAAGTCGACATCCACCATCGCCAGCAGAACGCGCAAGTCGCGTTCGTTCCTAAACAGGTCAATGTCCATGTCTGCGTGAAACAGGTTGGCCCAACGCGCAATACGGATCAGATCAACTCGACGCTCCGGAGATGAAGTTCGGTAGCATTCTTGCCAATCATGACGAATCGTATCCTTATCGTTTTTTGGCTGCCTTCCCATGACATACGCCAGTGCTCGAGACTCCTCCAAATAAGGGCCCTTAAGCAATGCATCAAGACGACTTTGGACGAAATATGTTGAACCGGTCTCGCTCGAAAGCGAAAGATTACCGTGATGACTGTCAGGCGTGGCACGCCCTCGAACGCTATCCGCTACGAAGAAGGATCTGACACCGTAGGTGTCATAAAGCTTATCGATTACCTTTTCGGTTGCAGGCTTCGACTGCGAGAATACCCAGTCCTGAAGTAGTGCCAACGCAAGGTTGCGCGGATATTTATCTCCCTTCATGTCGGGAAGATCACACAAACTGCAGACTCGCTCAGCAAGGTCCAGTAGCTCGCCCTTCGTGAAGCAACCAGCAAAGAAGCGAGTGACATTCATCCAATACGGGTTCCTTGCAATCCCATCGAAGCGATCCGGCTTTGTTCCGTGTCCCATCCTGGTGGCA
This sequence comes from Streptomyces geranii, assembly GCF_002954775.1. Lineage (GTDB taxonomy): Bacteria > Actinomycetota > Actinomycetes > Streptomycetales > Streptomycetaceae > Streptomyces > Streptomyces geranii. The sequence goes on along the minus strand of NZ_PJME01000008.1, from coordinate 165,514 downwards.
GAAACATAGGGTGCAGTGTCGTAGAGGTGGCGTGCAGCGAAGTACTCCCGAAGTGGTTGCACTTCAAACTCATAGGTTCCCTCGACACGTGAAACCAAGGCTACGACTCGCTCCACCATGCCAGTGAGTAGATCTTCAAGTACCGAAACAGACTCTTGCTGCTTTACAAGGTAATCTTTCAGGACCTGCTTTAGCTCTTCGACACCGATGCGCCCCGTCGTTCTATCACTCTCGGCCCTAGCATGCATGTAAAAAGCAAGATGTTGATGCATTCCGATTAGCAGCATGCGATTTTCTCTTACTACTTTACTCTTCTCCACCTCTCTATTGAAAAAGGAGTCAACGTAGGCATCATAAAGTTCGGTCCGCTTATCAGGCAGACTAGATCCGCGGTGGTAGATTAGGCTGAGCAGAATGGAGAGCTGCATAGTATTTTTCGCAAGCTCCGCCATGTGGGGCGCAGACATCTTTTGCGTCAAGATTTGACTAATCTCAGCGGCATCAGACTTCCTAATATTCCTAGCTCGACTCCATTTTTGAGCATATTCCAGCCCAAGCTTGCGCGGAATTGCGGCCAACGTCAGATAGGCGAATTTATTCGGTGGGAAAGAAGGGGCGCCAGATACGGCCGTCGGCCGACTTGTGACCAATACCTTCAGAGTCTTAGCCCCCTGTGAAAGGCGCGCTACAGCCGCTACCACCTCATCCACTACAGCACGCCTGTCTTCCAGATCAGCTACCTCGTCCAGAGCATCAAGGATAATCAGTACTGGTCGCGATTGAGCCATAAAGGCCATGTCAGCAACGTTGAAAGTGAAACCTCCGGAGTAACGTTCAATGTGACCAGAGATCGCTCCCTCAAGTGTTCGCGGGAGGTCATGCCGGTCGTGAGGGTTACCTGACCAAGGGTCTTCTCCCTTAATCCAGGAAGCCAAGTCGCGAAGCTCGATCTTGAAAGGTAGCATCACAGGGCTTGCAGCATGAGAATCATGAATTCGCGCGACATCGCTGGAGCGGTCCAAGATACGCAAGCGCTGAATTTGCGCGAGATACTGTGAGAGCGTGGATTTTCCTTGGCCGGGTGCGCCCTCAAGAACTACGAGAGGACAGCTTCCCAAAAACTGCTCATTCAACAATAGATCAGCTGCTCCGACTGAGCTGCCAACATCTCTGATCGCGGTCCTAATAAGGCGCGGGGAAGGCTTCGTGTCATCTGTCGAGCGCTGTAGCAGGTATTCGAGTCTGCGCCTAGCCTCTCGTACGCGCATGCTGCTAGGCACGTCTTGAGAGTATAGTGCTTTCAGATAGCTATTGAGTACGGGCGAGTCAATTGCACCGTACTGATCATGAGGAATTGCCGGAACATCAATGAACAGCTCCAAGAGAGAGCTCGGTAGCAGTTCAGCTTGCTTGAACCTAATTGTGGCGTCTTGCTCTGCCTGGTGCGCGAAGTACGCACTCAGGGCCATCTTCCTCCTTTGTGCATCTTCATTTGATCCCGCGTTTTCCCACAATAGGCGTAGCATGTCAGGACCAGACATGACTGACGGGTAGGAAAGCTTGACGTCGTAGTTTCCATCTAGCCTCCGGTCTAGGTCATCCCGCCACCAGCAGGAAGCCTCCATGGGGATATGTTCGGCCATGTACTCGTTAACCTTATCGATCGCCCCACTTCCTAGGTTGGCAGTGGGGAAGGCATTCGTAATCAGAATGTAGCGCGTTGCCCCCAATTCCTTGAGTCGATGGATTTTTTCCAATTCACCATCAAGCGTACCCGTAATCCATTTGGCAACATTCTTGATGGAATCAGGCTTGTGTGTAAATTTTACCTGGAATACTGTTTCCAGTTTTCCAGTGGAATTTGAGGTAGCGTCTCGGCCGCCGTCAGCCATGCCGACAGGAAAGCATTGCACGCTATCGTATTCTTTGAGCAAAAGAGCTTGGCAAAGCTTCTGGAATCGCTGGTCGAGGAGAGTTTCGTAGTTGTAATCCATGACGACTCCTAGCGATCCGGCGGCTAGCGTTACAGAGAGGGAGGAAAGCCTACCGTCGCCGAGGTGCCCACACCGCCCACTTGGCCGATCCACTAGGCAAGTTGAACGTGCGTCCTCCTCCAGGCCGGTCTGAGATCCTGGAGTCCGATCGAGAGGGGCCGAAGGTATGGAGTGGAAGACCCATGGTGAGCGACAGGTCTACACCAACAAGTGGGTGAATCTGTGTCTGGTCGACGTCCAGCAGCCTGACGGGCGCAGGTGGGAGTACCACGTCGTTCGCCTCCGGCATCTGGCCGTGGCCGCCGTGGTCAACGACCGCCAGGAGGTGCTGATGATGTGGCGGCACCGCTTCATCACGGACTCGTGGGCCTGGGAGTTGCCCATGGGCCTGGTCGAGGAGGGTGAGTCCCCAGAAGAGGCAGCGGCCCGCGAGGTCCTGGAGGAGACGGGCTGGCGCCCCGGTCCCATCAAGCCCCTGATCTATGCCGAGCCGGCCAACGGGATCACCGACTCACAACACCACGTCTTCCGCGCGGACGGCGCCACTTACGACGGTCCGCCCACCGAGAAGAACGAGTCCGACCGCATCGAGTGGATCCCCCTGAGCGAGGTGCGCGGGATGATCGACCGCCGCGAGATCGTCAGCAGCGGATCCCTCGTCGGCCTCCTGTACGTGCTCATGGACGAAGCGATCCGCTGACCGGTGGGAGGAGTTCCCGTAGCCGTGCCTCGAAGGCCAGGGCTACGGGCTCCCGCCTGTGCGGGGCCAACTGCTCGTAGAACTCCCGGAGATGGCCCGACACCCGCTCGGAGGACACCGCCGAGGCGGGCTCCAGAGCTTGCGTGGCCGTGTGGCACGCCTGCGCGAGTTTCCCTTGGTCCAGTTGCGTACGAGCCAGCCAGAACGCGTGAAACGCCCGGCCGCGTTGGTTGGTGCTGTTCTCCCGCCGCAGAGCATCTGCGATCAAGGGCTCGGCAGTGGCTGCCTCGCCAAGTCGGCCGTGGGCAATGCCGGTGTCCACTATGAGCTTCAGCTCGTCGAAGTAGGTCACCCACGACGGGTCCGGGTCGTTTGCCTGGATCTGCTCGAAGTGGCGGTGGGCTTCCCCGATCGCCCGGTGAGTGGAGTCCCGGTCGCCGAGGGTGGCATGGGCGAAGGCTTCGCGCATGGACAGCATCGACATGACGCGCGGCGTGGTGCCGAGAGCTGGGCGGGCCTGGTCCTGAGCGGCGGTGACGAGTGCCAGAGAGTCCCCCGGCTTGTCCTGATACGTGGCCTGCAAGCTCATGCAGGCCAGGACGTTGGCCATGAACTGGCGGTCGTTGATTTCCTTGGCCAGTTGCAGGGCCTCGGTGAAGTACGCGCGGGCTTGGTTGTATTGGCGGGCGTCGAAGTAGGTCCAGCCGGTGAGGCGTGCCAGCTCGGCCGCGATTCCGTACAGGCCGTTCTGGATGGACGGCGGTCGGCTCTCTTTCAACAGGCCCACCACATGCCGGAGTTGACCGACGATGGCCGGCCTCAGAGCCTCGCCGCCGTGCTGGTCGTCCCGTCGCCAGTAGTCCTCGATGGAGGATCGGAACGCTTCAAGTGTGGCTGTGCTGAGGTTCGTTCGCGTGGCCAGAGCCAGGATGCTGTCCACATCCGGCCCCGGCAGAGACGCGGGGGCCGACTGTGCTGGCTCCGGCGCCTGCGGGGCCTCGCGCTCAGTGACCACGAGAGCCTGGGGCGTCTCCCAGGGACGGCGGGCAAGCCCGAGCATGTGCCCTGGGATCCGCAAACCGTCCGCGATGCGTTCAACGACGTCCATATGCAGCAACTGGCGGCGCCCGGCAATCACTTCACCGACTCGGCTGGGTGTCAGCTCGCATCGCCTGGCGATCATCGACGGATAGATCCCCGCCCGTACCTTCACCAGCCGGAAGACTCTTCCGAAGTCCCGTACCCGGCACGCGTTGATCATCTCGGGATCGGTGAGCAGCCTGGCAGGCAGTTCCTGCGGCTGGTCGGTGTCGGGCATCGGGCAAGCTCCCACACTGCGAGGGCTACGCAACGTCGCGGATTCTCTACTTCCCGCGATGTTACCCAAGTTGGGTAATCAGCCTGACCTTTTGGCGGGGGTACCCGGTTCGCGATGCTCGTGTGCATGGCGAGCAATCAGCAGACCAGACCAGGCATCGGTGAACTGGCCAAGGACAGCGTCAAGGACCGTATCGGTGTCGTCATGGGCGAGTGCGGCGGCCGTGTGCAGATGCGGCCGATCCGTGGCGGCCTGGAGTGGGATGCCATTCCGGACGACGTGGTGGCGCTCAGCGCGCGGGAGGAACTGAGCGCACGTCTGACCATCAAGAACGGCAACAGTCTGGGCGGGTTGTGATGCGCGCCATCGGCCGATACGCGGGAGTCCCTTTCATCATCTGCATCAGCGGTTCGTGCGGCCTGCTGATCGGCGCGGCCCTCGGTATCCGCCAGTAGATCGGCCGCCCCGGACGGGTGCCAGTTCACGGCTCCCCCGTCCCCGTTCGGGGCCGACCTCCAAACCTGCCCCCTGATCGTCTGGAAGAGCCCAGCTCGGCGATCAGGGCGGCATGCCCGTGCCACCCACCACCTCACACCGGGAGATTGCACATGACGGCAACGGCGAACGATCAGCGGACCGGTCGCGCGGTGGCTGGTGAGGAATTGTTCGAGAGCCTCGCCCACTTCGTGGTCATCCACAACGGGCAGTCGGCCGAGCGCGCGGAGCGGATCGCGGACCAGGCGGTCGCGTTCCTGGTCACGGCGGCCACCGCCACTGTTGCCATGGTCCCGTCCGATGACGTGGACCTCGGCCTCCACGCGCTCATCCTGCACACGAAGGAGTACGCGGCGCTGTGCGATCGGTACGCGGGCCGCTTCCTGCACCACAACCCGAAGCCGGGTGGAGGCGCCCGCGACCCGGAGATGGTCGCCGCCTCGGCAAGCGCCATCAAGGCGGCCGGGTTCATGGTCTTCGACGACCTATGGACCGTGAACGGCGTGAATCTCGCGCAGTGCGATTCGGACTGCGGCCGACCGTACGGTCAGGCGTAGCACACGACAAACAGCGACGCGGCCGGCCCGAACTCGTGGTCGGCCGCGCTCGCCTGGAAGGAGAAGAGACGTTGGCCGGCTCAACCCCTGAACTGCCGATCGTGGTGCTCGACGCACTCATGCCCACGACTCAGCGCATGGTCATCAATCGTCGGGGCTCCACGGTCTGGGAGGTGGAAAGCCGCCGGGGCCACTACGCCGTGAAGATCGGCTATCCGATCGAAGCCACGGCCGACTGGCCTGCCCAGCCCTGGACCGCACTCGCGCCCGCACGCGAAGGTGCCGTTCTGCTTCGCCTCGGCGTCGAGGGGATCGCGTACGGCGAATGGGAGCACGGCACGTGGAACTTCCAGCCGTGGCACGAGGGGCCGGACCTGTACCGGCTGTGGGAGCGCTGCCGGAAGGGAGACTCTTCCATCGCGCCGGACACCAGCGAGGCGTTGGAATGCGTCGTAGCGCTGGCCGAACTCCACGCCAAGGGCTGGGCACACGGTGACGTGCAACCCGCCCACTTCATCATCGGGCCCGAACGAACACACCTCATCGACCTCGCCCTTGCCCACGGCGGCCATGTCCCCGAGGGGCACGACTTCCCGTTCCACGGCTGCCTCGTCCACTACGAAGCACCGGAGATCGCGCGCAGCGTGCTCGACACCGGGGAAGCGGAGCCGACACAGGCGGCCGACGTCTACGCGCTCGGGGCCTCGCTGCTCATCTCCGCCACGGGCTGGCGGGCGGTCGAGTACCCGGACGATGCTCCCCGCCCCGTACAGCGAGAGGCGGTGGCCACCGGCCGACGTCGGCCGGTGAAAGTACCCGGTGAACTGGGCGAATTGGTCGACGCGATGCTCAGTCATGCGCCGGGGGACCGGCCCACCATCTCCGAGGTGGTCAAAGCCCTGACCTGATCCCGAAACCCCCGCCCGTCTCGCATCAGCAGGTCGCGGACGCCAACAACGAAAGACCGGACCACCCCTCAGCCTGGACAGCATTCCGGGTGGTCCGGTCGTGGAAGCCCTGATCAGGACCCCGGTGCCGATGGTACCGGGGCGGTCGGCGTGCCCGGATTCGGGTGCGGCGACAACCCCCATCAGCTGTTGTTGAGTTAGAGAGGAAGGCGGTTGAAGACGGTCATTGGAAGCGAAGTTCTGACCTGCACCACCGAAAGTCAGCCAAGACGGCGAATGCGTCGAACAAGCACCCGTCACGTATGCCTCCAGCAACCCCGTACCGGCATCAGCCACGCTTCCCGGTTTCGAAACGACGGCCACCCGGACGTCGGGGTCGTGCACGCTCGGGCTCGGCCTGCTCCTGGTCGTGGTCCTGGTGCTCGGGCTGGGCAAGTTGCTTCCTGGCCTGGCTGTCTGCCTTGGCGTTGCTGCGCGCTGAGTGGCCGGGGGCCGCCGCAGCGGTGGCGGAGACAGGGAGCGGCGGCGGCCCCCCGGCTGCCAGCGCGCGCGGACCGCCGTAGGCGGTCCGCCTTGATCCAGTAAAGAAACTCTGAACAGCACCGATGGGCAGCGGTCGATCAACCTGGGAGAGGCACGGATGCCGTGGGCATGCCCCGACGGTTCGAGCAAGTGCGGCACGGAACGACGGCACGGCGGCAAGCGGGGAGCGATGACCGAGCACATACCGGACAACGAAATGGGGTCGACCAGCATTCAGGTCGGGGACACGGATCAAGTAGTCGCGCTGATCGAGGAGATGCGGGCCATGGTCGTCCGCCTCAGTAGGGAGACCAGGGAGTTGCGAGAGGAAGTAGCCCAGCTCAGGACTACGGCTTCGGCTTCGGCTGCTGAGCTGCCTTCAGCTCCTCGACCTCGCGCCGCAGTTCCTGATGATCAGCGCTGAGAGCACGGATCTCGTCACGTAGTGCGGTGAGTACTTCGGCAAGGGTGGTCCCGGCGACTGCGGCAGCTTCGGTGTCGTCGGGCCCGCTCTCCCCTTGCTCGGCCTCACCGTGCTTCTCGTCCCTGTTCGCCAAGTACCAAACCGGAGCGGTGTAGTTCGCCGAGGGCTCCCCGCCGGCATTGTGGTCTGCGACGAAGCTGCCCCGACCATGGATCGTGTAGATCAGGCCCTCGTCCCGCAGCACGTTGAGCGCGGACCTCGCGGTCATGTTGGCCACGCCGAAGCGTTCCTGTAGCTCGCGGATGGACGGCATCTGCTCGCCCGGCTTGATCCGCCCCTGCAAGATGTCGCGCCGAATCTCGTCGGCAGCGTGCTGATACGGCGGCCGACGGTCCTGCTTGCTCTCTGGCGCGGGGCTCATGGCCCAAGAGTAGCGATTCTTAGCACCCCTAGCACACCCCACTGACATAGGTGGCCTATGTCAGTTGACAGCTAGCTCACCTGATTCACTTGACTCTGCTAGGTCTGCTATGTTCAATGGAGAGCACGCCCCACCACCCCGGTGGAGCGCAATCGAGAGGAACCAACTCCCATGGCACGCATTCGTGTTGGCCTGCTCCCCACCTCTTCGTTCATGGTCGGCACCCTGCCGGTGCCGAAGTACGCGGACCAGGAGAAGACGCAGTTCGCCACCGACCGTGAGACCGGCGCGAAGCTCTACACGATCACCCTCTTCTTCATGGAGGAGGACCGTGCCGAGGCTCTGAAGATCACCGTTCCGGAAACCGGTCTGCCCAACGGGCTCCGGCCCGGTGTCCCGGTCATGCCGGTGGAGCTGTTCGCCACTCCGTGGGCGCGCATCTTCAACGGCTCGCTCTCGGACGGCATCGCCTACCGCGCGGGCCGACTGGACCTGGTGGCCCCGGCCGCCGAGGCGGCGTGAGCGGCCCCGCCTTCCGGTCCGGCGCTGGGCACAGCTACCCACTGCCCCACGCCGAGCCGGGCGCCCAGTTCACCGAGTCGCTCGTGACCTCGGTGGCGGCCGTGCTCGTCGCCTACGGCTACCCCCGCCTCGACACATCGGCGGATCGGGCGGCCCTCGAATCGGCCCTCGCGGCCTTCCTCTACAACCCGTTGGAGAGTCACAGGTGAAGGATCCGAACACACCAGCGCAAGGGATCTTCGGTCACGTCCCGGTCGTCGTCGCCCTGGCGCTCGCGATGCTCGCCGGATGGGCAGCCTGGTGGATAGTCCGCTACGTTCGCGCCGATGCCATGACCCGCCAGTCCATACGGCAGGCCATACGCGTGCGGTGGGGCTGGAAGCGGCTCGCACCGATGCTCAAGCTGTCGGCCACGGACAAAACCCCGACCGCGCTAGCGTCACTGGCGAACACGAACGGCAAGCCCGTCAAACCGCGCGTCCTCATTCCCGCCCTGAAGGTGAAGCACGACGCGTACGGAGTGATCGCGCGGGCACAGTGCCTGCCTGGCGTCGGGCTTGCGCAATTCCAGAAGGCGGCCCCGCACCTCGCGGACGCCTGGCGCTGCACACGGGTGGCGGTCACCCAGGACACGCCTGGGCAGGTCCTCATCCGTGGTGTGCGACTGGATCCGCTGAAGTTCCCCACAGAGCACCACCCCACGGGTGAGCCGCCGGAGGAAACAGCCCAGTGGGATCTGGGCCTCGACGAGTACGCGCAACCCGTGTCCGTGAACCTCACGCAGGTGCCCGGCGTGACCGTGGCTGGCCTCCCCGGCTTCGGCAAGACCAGCCTGATCAACCGGCTGCTCGCCGACTGGTCTCCCTCGCCCGCAGTGCAGTTCGCCTGCGCGGACGGCAAGGTGTCGGCTGCGTACGAAGGTGACTACGCGGACTGGGTGCAGCGGATGTTCGCCTTCGTGGGCGATGACCTGGAAGAGGCCAACAAGCTGTTCCGGCAACTCGTGGAGCTGCGCCGCGCCCGGTCGGCATCGGTGCGCCAGGTACTCGGGGTGAAGTCCATGTGGGACATCGGTCCTTCCGAGAGCTGGCCCCTGGTCGTGCTGATCGTCGACGAAGCGCACACCTACTTCCGCGACCACAAGGGAAGCGACCAGGAGACGAAGAAGCTGGCCGTGCTCGCCGCCGAGAACGCCCGGCTCGTGGAGGACCTGGTGAAGAAGGGCCGGTCCGTGGGACTGCTCGTCATCCTCACCACTCAGAAGTCCACGGGCGACGCGATACCCACCTTCATCCGCGACGTGTGCCCCGTGGGCCTGAGCTTCGCCCAGAAGACCGCTGAAGCCGCCGTGGCCGCTCTCGGTGACGAGATCCGGGAATGGCCGGACGCCAACCCCATCAACCTCCAGGACCCCACCTACGTCGGTGTCGCGTCGATGAACCACCAGTCGCAACCCGGCTTCACCCGCATTCGTACGCCCTACGTACCCGACGCGGAAGCGGCTCGCATCGCCGAAGAGACGGCGAACCTCACCATCGACCCGTCGACCCTGCTGGCAGCCTCTATCGGCCCTCGCACGACGGACGTGGATCTCACGAAGCTCGACGCCTGAGCAGGTCGTCGCCCCACCGCCTCGCACGTTCCCGACACCTCAGGAGAGGGGGTGAAAACTCATGACAGAAGACCGGATCACCCAGCGCACGATCACCGCCGTCATGATCGTCATTGCCGCGCTGGCGTTCGTCTTCTCCTTCGGCAACGTCTGGTCCCTCGCACTCCGCCTCGGCGTCCCCGGCCCGATCGCACCGCTCATCGCCCCAATGGTGGACCTGTCCGTGGTCGGCCTCCTGGTCGCACTTCGCTACCTCTCCCTGCGCGGCCTTCCGGCCGAACAGATGACGGCCGCGACCCGCCTTATGCACTTCTCCGGACTACTGACCCTCGCCCTCAACGTCGCCGAACCGATCGTCACCGGACACTACGGCCGCGCCGCCGTCGACGCGGTGGCCCCGCTACTCCTCCTCGGCTGGGGCTCCGTCGGCCCGCAACTCCTCCGCGCCTTCCACACCGTTGCGCGCCCCGCCGTACCGGCCTTCCTGCCGAACAAGACCGAGTCGAAGCCTGAGACGGCTTCTGACACATCCCGCCCTGCGCCCGCGACGCCTCCCACCGTTCCGGCCCCGACCCCCGCCGCTCCTCACGTGGCCCCGGCTCCTGCCTCGCCTGCGGTCAAGGTTCCTGAGCCGCTGCTGACCGAAGCACGCTCCATCGCCACGTCCCACCACACCGAGCACGGCGAACCGATCACGGCGGCCCAGCTCAAGGCGCGACTCGGGATCGGCCTGCCCATGGCCACCGCGCTGCACGCCGCTCTGTAGCGCCGCCCCTTCCGTCGGCCGCTCCGCCACTTCCCACCACCGCCCGCCCCTGGGCCCGCCTTGCCATGCCTGCGGGCAGCAGCCCGAGCGCACTGAATCGCTGCTGCCCGCAGAGCCCACCCTCGTGCCAGAAGGGACACCCCGCCACCCATGCGCCGCCCCCTCGACCTGCGCCACGTCATCAGCCCCGGCCTGCGGGACCTGGTCGAACTGGCCAACACCGACAACTTCGACCGAGTCACCGAACAGGTCCGCGACCTGCGCGGCTGCACCAGCCCGGTCAACCTGCACGGCTGGACCATCACCACCGACCAGACCACCAACCAAGTGGTCCGCTCCTACCGCTCCGAGGACGAACCTTCCGGCCGCCTCCTCACCACCTGCGGCAACCGCCGTGCCTCCCGCTGCCCCGCCTGCTCCCGCCTCTACGCCGCCGACACCTACCACCTGATCAAGGCCGGACTGTCCGGCGGCAAGAACGTCGCCGAAACCGTCCGCGACCACCCCCGCGCCTTCGTCACCCTCACCGCCCCTTCCTTCGGCCCCGTCCACAACCGCCCCACGACCGACGCGGGCAAGCCCCGCCCCTGCTCATGCGGCGAAACCCACGCCCAAGACGCTCCCGAACTCGGCACCCCACTGCGCCCGGCACACTACGACTACAGCGGCGCCGTGCTGTGGAACGCCCACGCCGGGGCCCTGTGGGCACGCTTCACCACCTACCTGCGCCGTGCCCTCGCCGAGCACCTCGGCATGACACAGAAGGCACTCAACGCGGCCCTCCGTATCTCCTTCGCCAAAGTCGCCGAGTACCAACAGCGGGGCCTGGTCCACTTCCACGCCGTCGTCCGCTTCGACGGTCCGGACGGCCACACCACCGCACCCCCGGCCTGGGCCACCTTCGACGCCCTCCAAGTCGCCGTCGGCCTGGCCATCGAACGTGCCCGGCTCATCGTCGAGTCGGACGCGGTCGGCGAACGCGTCATCCGGTGGGGCGACCGCTTCAAGGTGGATCAGATCTCGGCCTTGGGGGACGGCGAACTCACGGACGCCAAGGTCGCCGGATACGTCGCCAAGTACGCCACCAAAAATGCCGAAGGCGCGGGCACCGTGGACCGCACCCTCGTATGCCGCCCCTGCGCCGGACGCGGCTACGTACGCGGCCCCGACGGCTTCCGCGACCTGTGCGAGGACTGCGACGGCACCGGCCAAGCCGAACCCCTCACCAACCTCGCCGTCCAGCAGCACGCCCGGCAGATGATCCGCACCGCCTGGGCGCTCGGCCACCTCCCGGAGTTCGCCCACCTCAAGCTCTGGAAGTGGGCGCACATGCTCGGCTTCCGCGGCCACTTCTCCAGCAAATCCCGCGCCTACTCGACCACCCTCGGCGCGCTCCGCGACGTACGCCGCGCCTGGCGCACCGCTCAGGCCGAAGCCGCCCGCGTCCGGGCCAGCCTTCCGGTCGACGACGAGAACACCACCCTCGTCACCGCCTCCTCGTGGACCTATCTCAGCAGCGGCTACCGCCCCGGCGAAGAACTCCTCGCCGCCCAGGTCCGCCACGACAGAGTCCACACCGAACGCCTGAAGCAAGAAGGGCTGCTGCCTGCATGACGACGGCCGTACTCACCGTGGACCAGGTCGCCGAACGTCTCGGCATCAGCCGCTGGAAGGTCCACGACCTGATCCGCTCCCGCGAACTCGCCTCCTTCAAGATCGGCCGCTGCCGACGCATCAGCGAAGCCGCCGTGGACGCCTACGTATCCCACCGCACCGAACAGGAAGCCGCCTGATGGCCAAGCCGAAGAAAAACGCCAACAACGAGGGCACCATCTACCAGCGCAAGGACGGTCGTTGGGAAGGCAGTGCCTACGTGCTGACGACGGACGGCACGTACAAGCGGCGCAGCGTCTACGGCAAGACCTGGGACGAAGCCCACGAGAAGCTGACCAAGCTCAAGGCCGACTCCCTGAGCGGTCTCCCGGTGGCCACCAGCAAGATGACGCTGAGCGAGTACCTGGCGTACTGGCTGGCGAACGTCGCCAAGGGCAAGGTCCGCCGGACGACATACGTCAACTACGAGTCCCTCGTCCGGAACTACGTCACCTCGGAGTTCGGCAAGAAGAAGCTGACCCGGCTGACCGCCCGAGATATCCGCGCCTTCCTCACCAAGACGGCGGCCACCTGCCAGTGCTGCGCCCAGGGCAAGGACAAGAACCGCCCGGAGCACAAGCGGCGCTGCTGCGCCCTCGGCAAGTGCTGCAAGAAGCTCCCGTCAGATCGAACCGTCCGCTTCCTGCTCGTGATCCTGCGCGCCGCTATCCAGCACGCCGTACGTGAGGACGAACTACCGCGCAACGTGGCCCGGAACGTGGAGCTGAGCATGGGAACGAAGCGCGAGATCGAACCGCTCACGGCCAAGGAAGGGCGTCAGCTCCTGATGGCGGCCCGTGACAACCGGCTGTGGGCCGCGTACGAGCTGGCGGTCCGCATCGGCCTGCGGCGCGGTGAGCTGCTGGGCCTGCGCTGGTCAGACCTGGATCTCTACGAAGGAGTGCTCACCGTCCGGCAGGCGCTCCAACGGGTCGGCGGCGAACTGCTGATCGTCGCGCCGAAGACTCAGCGCTCGGCCCGCCGCGTGGCCTTGCCTGCTGAGTGTGTGACGGCGCTTCGCGCTCAGCGTGCCCAGCAGATCGCCGACAAGAAGGCAGCGGGGGACAACTGGAAGGAGACTGGCCACGATCTCGTCTTCACCACGAAGAACGGGACACCGATCGAGCCGCGCAACATGAACCGCTCCTTCGAAGCACTGAGCGTCCGCGCCGGCCTCCGCAAGGTCCGGCTGCACGACCTGCGCCACACTTGCGCGTCGCTCCTCCACGAACAGGGCGCCGACGCCCGCATGATCATGGAAGTGCTCGGCCACAGCTCGATCCGCGTGACCATGGACATCTACACGTTCGTACGGCTCGACTCACAGCGCTCGGCCTTCGATCGCGTCGGGGACGCGCTGAGATAGCAAGAACACCCGCTCTGCCTGTCGGGGCCCGCGCCAAGCAACATTGGCGCGGGCCTTTACGCCCTACCGGCAGCCTCCGGGCGGGCATGGGTTGTAGCAACCACCAGGCGGGCATCCACCCTTATCACCGGGGTAGTAGTCTTCCTCGCCGCTACCGCTGCCACCGTTGCTGCTGTCGTCTTCAGACGATCCGTCGTCGAGGTCGACGTAGTCCGGATCGTTCGTGGGGTCCTTGTAGAGCCCCTTCGCCGACGGACACGCCTCACCGTTCTCCACTGCATGCAGAGTGACATCTGGTTCATACGGCAGAGCAGTCCCAGCCTTGACACTCTGGAAGCACACTCTCCAGTTCGCGTAGTCACCAGTTTCGTTGTTCGTGTCGTAGGCCGCCTCGTCCTCGTAGGCGGCCTTGAGGGCAACCTCACCGACGGCATCTTCCAGCTTCACCACTGCCTTGGCGTACGTGGTGTCCTTCATGTTCGGCATCTTGGGCCAGGGAATGCGTTGACCATCCTTCTTTGGGCACGGTGCCTCGTCTGGCACGGCAGCAAAAACGACATCGCTCAACGTCGCCTTCTCGAAGCACACCGTCCAGTCCCCTCGCGGAGCTTCGTCCCGGTCGCTGGCGTCGTGGATCCCAACGCTCAGCCCGGCCTGCAGGGCCCGCTCCACGGCGATATCGATGCTCTTCCCGACCTGGCTCCCAGCCGGGCTCGGATCGGCCGTGACAGTGACCACCGCATTCGGCGTCGACGACACGTCCTCGCAGTCGTCACCACAAGATCCGAGTAGCAACAGGAGCAGCACCACAGCCAAGACGGTTACACCGCCGAACCATCCCTTTTCACCTCTATTCATTGCCAATACAGTGATGCCCCCCTGGCTCACATGGACGCCCCCGGAGACGCGCCGGGAGCGCAGGATTGCTGTCCATCTGATGGCATCCCTGCCAGAAGGACAGCGTGAGCACGTCATCTTCAGCAGCGGCCAGCGCGTGACGATCCGCGCGTATCGGGTTGTATCGGATGAGAGAGGTAACGTCAACAGATGGGACGAAAGGCGCCGACCTGAATGCACGCCCCATCGCCGGGCGATCCACGGTTGCCGTCAAGCACTGCCGTCAACACAAAAATCAGAGGCCCCGTGGATTCCTCCACGGGGCCTCTGGTCTGCTGTGCACTCGGCAGGATTCGAACCTGCAACCTTCTGATCCGTAGTCAGATGCTCTATCCGTTAAGCTACGAGTGCTTGTGTCTTCTGTTGTGTTTGCTCTTCCTGGCGGGTTTTTCAACCCGGTCGGCGTTGCGGGAACAACATTACATGACTGTCGGCGTGAGGTGAAATCCGTTTGCCGCACCCTGCCTGACCTGCGAAAACGACCCGAAGGCGCCCTGGAAACGGTCCGGGAACCGCCGAAGCCCCGGTCAGTCGTGACCAGGGCTTCGGGATCAGGTGCGGAGGCGGAGGGATTTGAACCCTCGATGGGATGTAAGTCCCAAACCGCATTAGCAGTGCGGCGCCATAGACCGGACTAGGCGACGCCTCCAGCACAACCTCCCGCGCGAGCGCGAGTGGTGCGTGCAGATGATGACACAGACGAGCGCGGTGTCACCAATCGCCTCCCACGGTACTAGGCAGGCGGGGCGCAGGGCAAAGCCGTTACAGCACGTCCGTACGGCGCGTCCGCGTGCACCTCCACGCGCACCGTCCGGTGACCGCGCGGCCCGCCCCGCGCAACGTCCGCCCGCGTCACGCGTTAGTCAGGTCATGTTCAAGGTCACCCCTCTTCCTCGCGGCCCCCTGCGCCGCGCCCTCCTCACCGCCACCGCCGCAGCCTCCCTCGCCGCAGCCCCCACCGCCGCCCACGCCGACTCCGCTCCCCAGACCCGCCCCCTCACACCCCCCGCACCCCTCGCACCCCTCTCGCCCTCCGCCTCCTCCCCCTTCGCCCCCCACCTCGCCCCCACCCAACGCGCCGCCGACCACCTCACCGTCACCGTCCGAGGCACCGGCGGACGGGCTGACGGGCGGTTCGAGCTGGAGTGTCATCCGGGGGGCGGGAGTCATCCCGACGTCGCGGGGGCCTGCGGGTCG
Organism: Streptomyces geranii; assembly: GCF_002954775.1. Classification (GTDB taxonomy): domain Bacteria; phylum Actinomycetota; class Actinomycetes; order Streptomycetales; family Streptomycetaceae; genus Streptomyces; species Streptomyces geranii. The sequence continues at coordinate 150,162 of NZ_PJME01000008.1, read as the reverse complement.
CTCGACCGGGGGGCCAGGTGGGGCGAGGACCCCTTCGCCCCCGTGTCACCCGACAGCGTCTGCACGATGATGTACGGCGGTGCCGCCACCGCCCATGTGACCGGGACCTGGGCCGGGCGTCCCGTCGACGCCGCGTTCGATCGCAGCAACGGCTGCGAGATGGCCCGGTGGGACCGGCTCGTGCCGCTGCTCCCCGATCTTCGATAGGGCATTCGACAGGCCGCCTGGGGCCCGGCGCAGCCCACCGCACGCGCTCACACCACAGTCACAGGCGCCCCGTAGCGCATAAGTGGTGTGAAGTGCACGGTCACCGGGTCTCTGTCACTTCGTCGTGCGACCTCCCTCTCATCCGGCGTCGCGAGCGCAACCACTGCCCTTAGACTCCCTCGCGTGACACGTTGCGGGCCGGTTGGCAAGATGGCGCCCGCGGTCGGCAAGGTGCGGTAACAGGGAGGAAGCGTCTCGTGAGCAGCAGGCCATCCCGAGGCGCTGCTCGCCTCGCAGCCATACTCGACGCGCTGCCCGATGCGTTGGTGCTGGTCAACGCCAATGGGACCGTCGTCAACGCCAATACGATCGCCCTCGCGGCCTTCGAGACGCCGGGCACCGCCCTCGTCGGGCGCGGGCTGCTCGATCTGCTGCCGCAGTTCGACTCCCGGCTGATCCCCGGCACCATGCGCCGCCCCGATTCGATGGACCCGAACGGGCAGACGAAGCCGACCCGGATGATCGCCCGGCGGACCGACGGGAGCGAGTTCCCGGTCGAGGTCACCAGTGCGAATCTCGAGAACGGCCAGCAGGCGTACGACAGCTACGGCTACACCAATGACGAGCTGCTCATGCTCGTCGTACGGGATCTGTCCGGCACCGTCGACACCGAGGCCGAACTCGCGCGTTCGCAACGTCAGACCGAGATGATCCTGCGCGCGGCGGCGGAGGGGGTCGTCGGGACCGACACCGAGGGGCGGGTCGTCCTCGTCAATCCGGCCGCCGCCCAGATACTCGGCTACCGCGCCAGCGACCTCGGCGGGCGCGAGCTGCACACCCTCGTCCTGCACTCGCGCGCCGACGGCGAGCCCTTCCCGTACGGCGAGTCGCCGCTCGCGGACACCCTGCGGTCCGGGCGCAAGCACCGGGTGCGCGGGCAGGTGCTGTGGTCCAAGAGCGGTGACAAGGTCTCCGTCGATCTGACGACCGCGCCCGTGCGGGACGGCGACCAGCTCGTCGGCGCGGTGATGACGTTCACCGACCGGCGTCCGTACGACTCCCTGGCCGAGGAGAAGGACGCCGCCGACAAGCTGCACGAGGAGGAGCTGGAGCGCGCCGCCGAGGAGCACGCCTCCGAACTCACCGCCCTGCGCCAGCAGCACGTCACCGAGATCGAGCGGCTGCGCGAGGAGCACGAAGAGGAACTCGCGGCGGGTGAGGACCGGTACGCGGCCCTCGGTGAGCGCGAGAAGGACCGGTACGAGGCGCTGGCCGGCCGGCAGGAGCAGCTGCTCGTGCTGCTCGGGCGTTCGCTGCGCGGACCCCTCGACGAGCTGCGCCGCGAACTCTCCGCCCTCGCCGCCGACGACGCCGGTCAGCTGTGGCCCGAGGCCAACCAGGTGCTGCACCATCTGTCGGCCGGTTACTCGCGCATCACCACATTGGTCGACAACGTCCTCTCCTACCAGCGGCTCGACACAGGCGTCGACTCCGTCAGCCGTACGAAGGTGATGCTCGACGCGGTCGTCGCCGCCGGTGTCGACGGCGCCGTCGAACTGATCGGCCCGGGGCGCGTCCAGTTCGCCGTGCACGCGCCGCCCATCGAGGCCGAGGTCGACCCGCAGCGCCTCGCGACCGCCCTCGCGCATCTCGTCGCGGACGTCGCCGGCGTCGACGCGACCGGCAACTCTCCCGCCTCCGCGGGCGGGTACATGGACAACACCGTCGTCGTCGCGGCGGCGCAGCGCGGCGAGGTCGTCCGGATCGAGGTGCGCGGGCCGTACCCCGGGGGAGACCCGGTGCACGAGCCGATCGTGCGCGGGATCGTGCGCGCGCACGGCGGAGTGCTGCAGACGCACGAGGTGCCGGGTATGAGCGGCAGTGCGTACGTCCTTGAGGTGCCCATCGGGGGTGGGGCTGGCGCGGTCGTGGCCGAGGTCGGGGTCGGGGTCGGTGCGGAACTCGCCGTCCCCGGGCAGGGCGGGGACAGCGACGGCGGCAACGGTGGTGTCAGTGGACGCCGGCGGGCCCGGCGGTCCTCCGTGGACGCCTTCCTGGAGGGCGACGGCCCGGAGGGCGCACCCGAGGGCGACGCGGAGGCCGACGCCCAACTCGGCGACCCCGCTGCCGCCGGTCTCCCGGCCGGTACCCCCGGGGTCCCCGGCAACGAGGCCGTCGCGCCCACCGGACGGCGCCGGAGGCGGGCCGCCGAGGAGGCCGCCGCCGCGTCCTCTGGTCCCGATCCCCAGGCCCAGGCCCAGCCGCAGCTCCAGCCCTCGGGCGACGGGGACGGCGGCACCGGGCGTCGGCGCGGGCGGCCCAGTCCCGTCGAGGGCGCGGGCGTGAACGAGCAGCAGGACAGCGTCTCCGAGGGCGCCGTCGTCATGGCGGGCGAGCACGGCGCGGGCACCGCCGCCGTGGGCACCGGCCTGGGCGGAACGGTGCCGCCCCAGGGCGTGCCCGGCGCTCCGGCCCGGCGCGGCGGCGAGCAGCACGCGTTGCCGCCCGCCCTGCCCGCCGCTCCCTCCGGTGCCGCCGGTACCGGAGACGCGCAGGGCGGCGCCGACGAGAGCGCGGACGGGCAGCCCACCGGGCGCCGGCGCCGGGCGCTGGCGGCTGCGGCCGAGCGCGGCGCCGCGCAGGAGGCGGGCCCCCGTCCGGTGTTCGCCCTGCCCCCGGCCGAGGCCGACCGGACGGACCAGGGTGCCCCCGGGGCGCCCGCCGGGCCGGTCGGCGACCGTTTCGACGACGGCGGCCGTCATGACGGGCTCACGCACGACCACGACGACGACCACACCCCGCCCCAGCCGCACCCGACGTCCGGCCCGACCGGCCGCCGCCGGGCCCGCCAGGCCCCGGAACAGCCGGGAGCAGTGCCTCCGGGCGGAATCCCCGGACAGGGGACGCCCGTTCCGGCCGCCGGGCAGATGGCTCCCGCGCAGGCACCGGCCGCCCAGGTCGCCGCCGTGGGCCAGCAGCAGGGCGGCGTACCGGGCCAGGGGCAGCCGATGCCCGGCCAGCAGCCCGTCCCCGGACAGCCGCTGCCCAGGCAGCCCATGCCGGGACAGGCCGTCCCCGCGGCACAGGTCGCGCAGGCCTCACAGGTCGCCCAGGCCATGCCCGGACAGGCGGTCCCGGCCCAGGGGCTTCCCGCGCAGGCGCTCCCCGGCCAGCCCGCCCTCGGCCAGCAGCCGGTCGCGCAGGCCGCCCCGGGCCAGCCCCTCCCCGCACAGCCGCTCCCCGGCCAGCCCGTCCCGGCCCAGGGCGTCCAGGGCAGGCAGGTCCAGCAGGCCCCGCAGCAGGCGGCCCAGGCCGTCGCCCAGCAGGTCCCGGCGCAGGGTACGGCGCCTCAGGCCGCCCTCGCCCAGGGCCTCGCCCCCGGTCAGGCGATCCCGGCCCAGGCCGCCGCCGGGCAGCCTCAGCCCTGGCCCCCGGCCGACGACGAGACCCCGGACGTCGGCACCGCCGTACCGCCGAACCCGAACAACCCGGCCGCCGTTCCCGCCCCCGTGGCCCAGCCCCAGCCCCAGGTGGCAGCCGCGCCGCTTCCGCCGGAGCGGGTGCTGCCCGCCGAGGCCGTCGCCGCGCCGGTCGACCCGAACTCGACCCAGGGGCGGGCGTTCAGTGTGCGGACGCTCGGGCAGGGCGTGGCGTTCAGTCGGCAGGCCGCGCAGGTGCAGGCACCGGCCCAGCAGCAGCCCGGTACGCCTCCGCACGGCACCAACGGCTCGAACGGCTCCGGTCGCCGCCGCAAGCTCGGCACCCGCCCCGAACCCGCCGCAGGCCAGCCGGAGACGACGGCACGGCAGCATCCGCAGGGCGGCAACCAGGCCGCCCCGGCCACGCCCGCGACACCTGCGGCAGCCCAGGCCGCCGCGCCCGTCCCGGCCCAGCCCTCCCTTGCCGGCCAGGCGCCCATGCCGGGTCAGCCGTCCCTCGCCGGGCAAGTGCCGTTGCCCGCGCAGCCCTCGCTCGCCGGGCAGACGCAGCTCGCCCCGGGCAATCCGAGGCTGCCCGGGTTCACCGACGGCGCCGGGCGCTCGTACGCCATAGGAGCACCGGACGAGAACGCGGCCGAGGGGCCCGAGCCGCTGGACGGACCCGGCGGTGCCGTCGAGGTCTCCGACCAGCCGCAGCCCCGGCCGATGGACGACGAGTTGCCGCCGGAGCCACTGGACAACCCGCGTCGGCTGCTGGTCTGGCCCGCGCCGGACGTCACCACGCAGCAGGCGCTCAGCGACCGTGGCTACCGGCCCGTCATCGTGCACTCGCGCGAAGAGGTCGCCGCCCAGATAGCGGCCTTCCCGGCGGCACTGTTCGTCGACCCGCTGACCGGGCCGATCACCCGCACCGCCCTCCAGTCGCTGCGCCAGGCCGCCGTGGCCGCCGAGGTCCCGGTGCTGGTCACGGCCGGGCTCGGACAGGCGACGCGCGAGGCGGCGTACGGCGCCGATCCGGCCGTACTCCTGAAGGCGCTCGCCCCGCGTGACAGTGAGCAGCATCCGCCGCGGGTGCTGCTGATCGAGGAGCACGCGGAGATCGCGCTCGCGCTGACGGCGACGCTGGAGCGGCGCGGGATGCAGGTCGCGCGGGCCGCGAGCGACGCGGACGCGGTCACGCTGGCCTCGCAGTTGCGGCCGAACCTGGTGGTCATGGACCTGCTTCAGGTACGGCGCCGCAGGGCCGGGATCGTGGACTGGCTGCGGGCGAACGGGCAGTTGAACCGCACCCCGCTGGTCGTCTACACGGCCGCCGTCGACCAGGCCGACCTGCCAAGGCTCGCCTCGGGCGAGACGGTGCTGTTCCTCGCCGAGCGGTCCACCAGCGCGGAGGTACAGGGCCGGATCGTCGATCTGCTGGCCCGGATCGGCACCAACTAGCGCCTTCGGCCCATGGAAATGGAATTGGGGCGATGTTTCACGTGAAACATCGGTTTCACGTGAAACATCGCCCCGACCCGTCTACCGGCCCAAAGGGGACGTCAGAGCTTGGTGACGTCCAGCTCGCCCTCCGCGTACTGCCTGCGGAGCACCTTCTTGTCGAACTTGCCGACGCTCGTCTTCGGCACCGACTCGATGATCGTCCAGCGCTCCGGGAGCTGCCACTTGGCGATCTTGCCCTCGCCCGCGAGGAAGGCGCGCAGCGACTCGAAGTCGGCGGTGGAGCCCTCCGACAGCACGACCGTGGCCAGCGGGCGCTCGCCCCACTTGTCGTCGGGGACGGCCACGACGGCCGCCTCCAGGACGTCCGGGTGGGCCATGAGGGCGTTCTCCAGGTCGACGGACGAGATCCACTCGCCGCCCGACTTGATGACGTCCTTGGCACGGTCGGTGAGGGTCAGGAAGCCGTCGGGGCTGATGGTGCCCACGTCGCCCGTCTTGAGCCAGCCGTCCTCGCTGAACTTGTCGGCGGGGCGCAGGATCTCACCGTCGGGGCCGTTGTAGTAGGAGCCCGCGATCCACGGGCCGCGCACCTCCAGCTCACCGGCGGACTCGCCGTCCCAGGGGAGCCGTTCGCCGCCGGGGCCGCTCAGCCGGGCCTCGACGCTGGTCGGGAAGCGGCCCTGGGTGAGGCGGTACGCGAACTCCTGGTCCGTACCCACCGCGCGGGCCGGGGGCCGGGCGATCGTGCCGAGCGGGGAGGTCTCCGTCATGCCCCAGGCGTGGCAGACGCGCATGCCCAGCTTGTCGAAGGCGGCCATCAGGGCGGGCGGGCAGGCCGAGCCGCCGATGGTGACCTGGGTGAGGGAGGAGACGTCCCGGGGCTTCGCGGTCAGCTCCGCGAGGAGGCCCTGCCAGATGGTGGGGACGGCGGCAGCGTGCGTCGGCCGGACCTTCTCGATCATCTCGGCGAGCGGCCCGGGCTGCAGGAACCGGTCCGGCATCAGCATGTTGACGCCGGTCATCAGGGTCGCGTGGGGCAAACCCCAAGCGTTTACATGAAATTGGGGCACTACGGCCAGGGACGTGTCCTGGTCGGTCAGGCCCATGGACTGGGCCATGTTGACCTGCATGGAGTGCAGATAGATGGAGCGGTGGCTGTAGACCACGCCCTTGGGGTCGCCCGTCGTCCCGGAGGTGTAACACATGGCCGCGGCCGTGCGTTCGTCCAGCTCGGGCCAGTCGTAGCTGGTCGGCTTCCCGGCGACGAGGTCCTCGTACTCGTGCACCTGGGCGTGCGAACCGGCGAGCGCGGAACGGTCGCCCGGGCCGGAGACCACGACGTGCTCGACCGTCTTGAGGTGCGGGAGCAGCGGGGCCAGCAGCGGCAGCAGGGAGCCGTTGGCAATGACCACCTTGTCGGCGGCGTGGTTGACGATCCAGGCCAGCTGCTCGGGCGGCAGCCGAAGATTGAGGGTGTGGAGCACCGCGCCCATGGAAGGGATCGCGAAGTAGGCCTCGACGTGCTCGGCGTTGTTCCACATGAGCGTGGCGACCCGCTCGTCGCCGGTGATGCCCAGGTCGTCGTGCAGGGCGTGTGCGAGCTGTGCCGACCGGGCCCCGATCTCGGCGTAGGAGCGGCGCTGCGGTTCGGGCTCGCCGGTCCAGGTGATGACCTGTGAGTCGCCGTGGATCGTCGACCCATGGGCCAGGATCCTTGAGATCAGCAGCGGTACGTCCTGCATGGTGCTCAGCACGGCGTCCTCCCGGGGCTTCATTGCCTACTCGGTGGTAAAGGTTGTGCTGATTCTGCTCACATACCGAGCGGTACGTCACTAGGGGAGAGTGATCGATCAGATCACGTCGTGCCTCGGGAACTATCGGCGGTCACCAGAGGTTCCCGTGCGGGAACCGGCGTACGACAGCTAGCGGGCGAGCACCAGTTCAGGGTCCTCGCGCAGCTTGCCCAGCGCGCGTGAGACGGCCGACTTGACCGTGCCCACCGACACCCCGAGCACCTCGGCGGTCTGGACCTCGCTCAGGTCCTCGTAGTACCGCAGGACCACCATCGCCCGCTGCCGCGCGGGCAGCTTCATGATCGCGCGCCACATCGCGTCGTGCAGCACCTGGTGCTCGGCCGGGTCGCCGACCGGCGCCCCCTCGGGCTCCGGCAGCTCGTCGCAGACGAACTCGTCGACCTTCCGCTTCCGCCACTGCGACGTCCGCGTGTTGAGCAGCGCGCGGCGGACATAGCCGTCGAGCGCCCGGTGGTCCTCGATCCGCTCCCACGCGACGTACGTCTTGGTGAGCGCGGTCTGCAGGAGGTCCTCGGCGTCGCTCGGGTTCGCGGTGAGCGACCGGGCGGTGCGCAGCAGCACCGGGCGGCGGGCCTTCACGTACGACGAGAACGACGGGTACGAGGTGTAGGACGGGGTGAACGGTGAGGTGTACGACGCGAACGCCAGGGTCTGCGTCGCCGGCGTAGCCGCGTTCGAAGCGCTGGTGCAGACGGGTGTGGTCATGGCTCTACGCTAGGTTCGACCCCTACTCGGGCGGATCGGCCGCAGGTCCCGAAGGCTCGTCCGCCTCAGGTTGTAGGAGGGGGGCCGGCTCCACCTCCTGAAGGTGGAGGCATGGTACGGGGCTATGAGGGTTCGACCCTGAGGTGTCGTACGGCGGTAGTACGGAGCCTGGTCCTCCGGTAGTAGTGACAGCCGTGGGCGAGGTGGCCGGCGCACCGGGTGCGCTCATCGGGCGGCCTCCAGGACCAGCCCCGAGGTCGGCACCCCCGTACCCGCCGTGACCAGCGCTCTTTCCGCGCCCGGCACCTGGTTGACGGAGGTCCCGCGCAGCTGCCGTACCGCCTCCGCGATGCCGTTCATACCGTGCAGGTACGCCTCCCCGAGTTGTCCCCCATGTGTATTGAGGGGCAGCCCCCCGGATGCGACGAGATCGGCCGCCTCGCCCGGGCCGCAGAAGCCGAACTCCTCCAGCTGCATCAGCACGAACGGCGTGAAGTGGTCGTAGATGATGCCGACGTCCATGTCACCCGGACCCACCCCTGCCGTCCGCCACAACTGCCGGGCCACCACGCCCATCTCGGGGAGCCCGGTGAGGTCGTCGCGGTAGAAGCTGGTCATCTGCTCCTGGGCGCGTCCGGCGCCCTGGGCAGCCGCGGCGACGACGACCGCCGGGTGCCGCAGCTCGCGCGCGCGTTCGACGGAGGTGACGACGAGCGCCTGGCCGCCGTCCGTCTCCTGGCAGCAGTCCAGCAGCCGCAGCGGCTCGGCGATCCAGCGCGAGGCCGCGTGGTCGGCGAGGGTGATGGGCCGGCCGTGGAACCAGGCGGCCGGATTGGTCGCCGCGTACTTCCGCCCGCTCACCGCGACCTGCCCGAACGCGTCCGCCGTCAACCCGTACGCGTAGAGGTACCGCTGCGCGGCCATCGCCACCCAGGAGGCGGGCGTGAGCAGCCCGAACGGCAGCGACCAGCCGAGCGCCACCCCCTCCGCCGACGGCTCCCGCCGCTGCACCCCCGACCCGAACCGCCGCCCGGACCGCTCGTTGAAAGCGCGGTAGCAGACGACGACCTCGGCGATCCCGGCCGCGACGGCGAGCGCGGCCTGCTGGACGGTCGCGCAGGCGGCGCCCCCGCCGTAGTGGACGCGGGAGAAGAAGGACAGCTCCCCGATCCCGGCGGCCTGCGCGACGGTGATCTCCGGGCTGGTGTCCATCGTGAACGTGACCATGCCGTCCACGTCGGCGGGCGTCAGCCCGGCGTCGTCGAGCGCGGCCCGCACCGCCTCCACGGCCAGCCGCAGCTCGCTGCGCCCCGAGTCCTTGGAGAACTCGGTGGCCCCGATGCCCACGACGGCCGTACGTCCGCCGAGGTCGTCGCGCGTGTGCAGGCTCACGGGGTGCCTCCCCTAGGGGGTACGGAGACGGTCACCGTGCCGGAGACGTGCCGGCCGATCGCGTTCGCCCCGAGCACGCGTACGACGACGGTGTCGCCGCCGTCCACGTCTGCGACGACCTCCTCGATCCGACCGGTCAGCACCATGGTGTCGCCGGGGTGGTTGGGGGCGCCGAGGCGGATGGCGACCTTGCGCAGGACGGCGGCGGGCCCGAGGCAGTCGGTGATGTACCGCCCCACCAGGCCGTTCGTGGTGAGGATGTTCATGAAGATGTCCGGCGACCCCTTCGCCCGCGCCAGCTCGGCGTCGTGGTGCACGTCCTGGAAGTCACGGGAGGCGATGGCCCCGGCGACGATCAGCGTGCGCGTGATCTCGATCTCCAGCGGCGGCAGTTCGTCCCCAGCCCTCATTCCCCCACCCCACCCGGCAGATCGCCCCGGAAGACCGGCAACTCCGGCTGCCCGTCCTCGTACCGCACGAACTCCAGCCGCACCGGCATCCCGATCCGCACCTTGTCGTACGGCACCCCGATCACGTTGCTGATGATCCGCACGCCCTCGGCCAGCTCGATCAGCCCGACCGCGTAGGGCGGGTCGAAGGCGGGGAAGGGCGGGTGGTGCAGGACGACGTACGAGAAGACGGTGCCGTCGCCGGACGCCTCGACGGTGTCCCATTCGCCGTCGCCGCAGGAGTTGCAGCCGGGCAGCCAGGGGAAGCGGAGGGTGCGGCAGCCGAGGCAGCGCTGGATGAGCAGCCGACGGAGCTCCACGCCCTCCCAGAAACCGGCGTTGTCGCGGTTGACGACGGGACGGGGGCGGGTGGCGGCAGCGGGCGCGGGGGTGGCCTTGGGGGCGCGTGCGGGGGCGTACTTGAGGATCCGGAACCGATGGGTGCCCACCGGCTCACCGTCCACTCGTACATCCATCCGGGTCGTGACGAAGTACCCGGTGCCGAGCTTGGTGGTCTTGGGCCCGACGACGGACTCGACGACCGAATCGAACACGACCCGGTCGCCCGGGCGCAGGGGCCGCAGATACTCCTGCTCGCAGTCGGTGGCGACGACCGAGGTGCAGCCCGCGCCGTCGAGCAGGGCGAGCAACTCCTCGTACGCCTCCGAGCGGCCCGGATGTCCGGAGAGGCCGCCCATGGTCCACACCTGGAGCATGGTGGCCGGCGCGACGGCGTCCGGTCCGGTGTACGCCGGACCGCTGTCGCCCAGCGCCTCGCACCAGTGCCTGATCATCGGCTCGTTGACGGGATCCTTGCCGACACCGCCGACGACGGCGGGGCGCCCCTCGAACGCGGCGAGCCGCTCGGCGAGTTGGTGACCGGGCGGGTTGCCGGGCGGGTGGCTGGGTGAGTGACTGGGTGGGAGGCTCACGGTTTCTGACTGTCCGTCAGATACGGGAGGGTGTCAAGGGACGGGCAGGGCACGGGCAAGTGACGGACCCCGCACCCGACATGGAACACGTCTGCGCGGCGACACGGAACCCGTGCCGCCGCGCAGACGTGTTACCACCCCATGAAGCGCTCCCCACAAGGGAGTTCAGGACCGCCGGGGACCCACACCCCGTCGGCCCGAGGGCCTACCAGAGGTTGGTGAAGTTGACGACGGCGTTGGACTGGTGGATGGCCGTGAAGGCGGAGCCGTTCACCTGTGCCGTGTTGTTCTGGTTCGAGGCGCCGGAGCCGACCGCCTGCTGCTGCGAGGTGGACGAGTTGCCGTTGTTGTTGCCGCCCACGCCGCTGCCGATGATGTTGGCGACGGCCGAGTTCGATCCGTCGTCCGCGAAGGCGCCGTTGTCCGCCGTGGCGACGCCGCTGAAGAGCGCGACGGCGAGGGGCAGGGCGGAGACGGCGGCGATGACGCGGGCGGTACGGATGCTTGCCATGTCTGTTCCTCCAGAACATGTACGCCCCGGCTCCAGTGCCGGACCGTACGAAGTACGTGTGGTGCGTGCTGCGTGATGCGTGAACTTCCGCTGTTCCCAAGGCAGTTGGCCGTCCGCCCCGGTCCTTCTCGCCGCCGTGCACTGCGTCGCGAGATCAGGATTGCCCACCGGATCCCCGGCGAACCACCCCGGAACCATTTATTCCCCCTGAAGCGTGATGACAAGTCGATAAACCCTCTTCACATCACCAAAGCCCCAGGTCAGCCTATTAGTTCCGTTTCACGCCAAGCGGCGGTGGGTGACACCCAAGGGACACAAGGGGCGAAGCGTTCCCGCACATTTCCGGCCATTCGCCTGATCCGACCCCTGTGAACCGACGCACCCTTCCCTTTTTCGAACACACGTACGAACATGGAGGTATGGCCACCACCGACCGGCAGGCCACGACCCTGGCCCTCGCCCACGCCCTGTCAGCCGCCGAGCGCGGCCTGGCCGTGATCCCGCTGTCCCGGACCAAACTCCCGGCCCTGCGCTCCCCGCACCGCGACGAGCCGCTCCCGTCCCCCTGCCACGGCGAATGCGGAAACGCGGGCCACGGCGTGTACGACGCCACGACCAACCCGTCCCGTATCCGCGAACTCTTCGCCGCCGCCCCCTGGGCCACCGGCTACGGCATCGCCTGCGGCCTGCCCCCGCACCACCTCATCGGCATCGACCTGGACACCAAGTCGGGCACGGACTCCTCGGCGGCCCTGCGCGAACTGGCCCTGCGCCACCTGTTCACGATCCCCGAGACGGTCGTCGTCCTGACCCCCTCCGGAGGCCGCCACCTCTGGCTGTCGGGCCCGCCGGACGCGGTGGTCCCCAACTCGGCGAGCAGACTGGCCCCCGGCATCGACATCAGAGGAGCCGGCGGCTACCTGGTGGGCCCCGGCTCCCGCACGGACCACGGCGTCTACGGCACGGCTCCCGGCACCGCCCACCTGACCCCGGCCCCCTGCCCCGAGTCCCTCCTCCGCCTGCTCGTCCCCCCACCTCGCCCCCACCGCTCCGCCACCGCGTCCCCCGCCCCGCCCGAACACGGCCAGGGCCTGGTCCAGTTCGTCCTGGCGGCCCACGAGGGCCAACGCAACACCCGCCTGTTCTGGGCGGCCTGCCGGGCGTACGAGAACGGGCTGGGCGACGTCCTGGTGGAGCCGCTGGTGGATGCGGCCGTCCAGACGGGGCTGACGGAGCGGGAGGCGCGGGCGACGGTGGCCTCGGCGGGGCGGATGACGGGGTGGCGGGGGTGAGGTGAGCAGGCGCGGGGCAGCGAAAAGGGGTGCCTCTCTCGGAGAGGCACCCCTACCGCTGCCGACCGGACGAAGAAGCTGTCACGCCCTCATCGCGAACGGTCGCGCAGTACGCGCCGGATGGACCCGATGACCTCGTCGATGCCGCTCGACTGCAGCCTGGCCCGCTTTGTGCTGTCGTCCTCGTCGGAGATGCCGACCGTGACGCCCATGGACTGGCCGTTCGACACGCTGACCTCCAGCCGACGCCGCTGGACCTTGCTGAAGTGGACCGAGTCGTCGTCGGGCGTACGGGTGTTCAGCTGCTCCAGGGAGATGTTGGAGGGAGCGGGTGTGGTCTTGGTCGAGACGGCGACCACGTGGTTGTACTGGTACTCCTCCGTGTCCTCCTTGGACAGCCCGCCCGACAGGAAGTCCAGCGAGCAGTGGAAGAGGGCGAGGTGGTGCAGGGTGGGGCAGACGACCAGGACCTCGTACTCCTGGAACCGCCACACGCCGTCGTCGCCGATTCCGAACCCGCTGAGATTCGGCCCGTACAGCACCAGCGGCCTTTTCTCCGGGCGTTCGGACGGGCTCGTACCGAGCAGGGCCGCGACCGGGTCCCAGGACTGGGCGCCGATCTCCAGATGGTCCGGGGTGATGCCGAGGCGCTGCATGGCACGCTCCTCGATGACCTTCAGGTCCTGTGCGAGCAGCCGGTCCATCTCCCGGTCGGACGGCTTCGGTTCGGCCTTCTCGTAGGCGTCCCGGTACTCCTTCTTCTTGGCGCCGCCCTTGATCGCGGAATAGATGCCGCCCGCCATCATCACAATTCCGATGAACGCGTTGCTGTTCAGGGCGATCAGCCCGACCAGCACGGCGATACCGCCGACCGCGAGCAGAGCTGTGGCGATCTGGTCGAGGCTCTGCTTGGGAGTGGGGTGGAAGTACTTCTCGACTTTCCGCTTCCGCTCGGTCGCTTCGGTCTCCGCCATGGTCAGGGTCATGAGGTGGTTCCTCCTGCACGTTCGTTCAGTGCTTGCCAGACACGGCTCTGCGGTGCGGGTACATGCCGCCGGATGAGGTCCGCGTGCAACCGGTCGACCTGCCGCGCACTCAGCCGCAGTTCGACCGGGACTTCCGACGACGCCATCCACGCGTTGGTGCGGTCCTCTTCGACCAGGGCCACGAGAAAGCGGGCGTACGGCTCGGACAGCGGGCTCAACAGGCTGATGACGGAGGTGAGTTCGGGTCCGCTGCACAGACTCGGACGCCGCCCCCGGAGAGTGGCCAGGGCCAGCAGGAAACGGGCGTGCGCGGCGGCCGAGGGGTCGGGCACGACGAGGCCGACGCATTTCGTCAGCTGCGCGACCGCGGAATCGTAGAACCCCTGATGCAGCGACGTTTCTCCGAGCCGAAGGAATTCCTCCGCGCTTTCGATCGGGGTGGGGTCCCGGTAGGAGATGTTGATCGTGTCCGCGTTGTTGATGGTGCGGGCTTCCTGCCGACCGACGTTATAGACGGAACGGTGATTCGGGTTCTGGTTCGGGTTCTGGTTCGTATCTCTGTTGCCGCCCATCGATCCTCTTCACTTTCACTGGGTGAAGGAGCTGATGACGGTGGCGATGGCGGCGACGATCGAGCCGGCCCGGAGAGCCAGGGCGACCACACGGGCCCGCTCCAGCGCCCCGACGGCCGCCTCACGCTCCGGCAGTGCGGAACGGGCGCTCTCCACCTCGGCACGCAGCTCCGTCCACTCGTCGGCCGCGGAGCGCTCGGTGTCGATCTGGCCGAGCAGGGCGTCGAGGCGGGCGGTGGCGGCGTTCGCCTGCTGGGGGCCGATGAAGAGGTTGTCGCCCTGGTTGATGATCTCGGCGGTCTGTTTCTGAATGTTGAACTCAGCCATGTGTCCCCCTGTCAAATCCCACTGGTCACTCGACTCTATAGCGGGCTATGAACACACAACAGACACAAATTAATAATGATCACATTCGATCATTATGTGCAGAGTTTTCACGGGATAAATTCGAACTGATATCGATAATTCGCACTCCTGAACGAAAAGGGGTGCCCCTCGACGAGGAGCACCCCTTCAACCGCTGCGGTGGGTGTGGGATTTGAACCCACGGTCACATCGCTGCGACGACGGTTTTCAAGACCGTTCCCTTAGGCCGCTCGGGCAACCCACCAGTGCGCGGGACAAGAGTAACGTCAGCTGTCGCCCACCCGTGAGCCCAGGGTGAGTTCGACCGTCTTGGACTTGCCGTCCCGTTCGTAGGTGATCTGGACCTTGTCGCCCGGCTTGTGCGTCCAGATCTCGCCGATCAGGGTCGGGCCGCTGTCGATCACGTGGTCGTCGAGCTTCGTGATGACGTCGCCGGGCTTCAGGCCCGCCGCAGCCGCCGGGCCGCCGGACTCGACGGGGTCGGTGGTGTCCGCGGTCTTCTGGCTGATCTGGGCGCCGCCCGTGCCCTCCGTGAGGGCCACCGAGGCGCCGATCTTCGCGTAGACCGGCTTGCCGGTCTTGATCAGCTGCTGCGCGACGTACTTCGCCTGGTTGATCGGGATGGCGAAGCCCAGGCCGATCGAGCCGGACTGGCCGGTGCCCAGGCCGCCGCTGCTGGAGGACTGGATCGCCGAGTTGATGCCGATCACGTTGCCCGCGGCGTCGAGCAGCGGGCCGCCCGAGTTGCCCGGGTTGATCGACGCGTCGGTCTGCAGGGCGCTCATGTACGAGGCCTTGCTGCTCGCGCTGCCGTCGCTGGAGGCCACCGGGCGGTTCTTGGCGCTGATGATGCCCGTGGTCACCGTGTTGGAGAGGCCGAAGGGGGCGCCGATCGCGATCGTCGAGTCGCCGACGGCCACCTTGTCGGAGTCGCCCAGGGTGAGCGGCTGCAGGTTCGAGGGGGCGTTCTTGAGCTTGATGACCGCCACGTCGTAGCCCTGCGCGTGCCCGACCACCTCGGCGTCGTACTTCTTGCCGTCGGGGAAGGTCGCCGTCAGCTTGCCGCCGTCGACCGCGTCCGCGACGACGTGGTTGTTGGTGACGATGTGCCCCTGCGTGTCGAAGACGAAGCCCGTGCCGGTGCCGCCCTCGCCGCTGGAGCTCTCCGCCTCGATGGTGACCGTGCTCGGCAGCGCCTTGGCGGCCACGCCCGCGACCGTGCCCGCGTCGCGCTTGAGGTCGCCGCCGGTCTGCTGGGCCGCGGAGACCGTCGTCGACGTGGTGCTGTCGTCGTTGTCCTTGGCCAGCGTGTAGCCGAGGCCGCCGCCCGCGCCGCCGGCGACCAGCGCGGCCACCAGCACCGCGGCGATCAGGCCGCCGCGCCCGGACTTGGGCTTCGGGGGCTGCTGGTCGTACGTGGCGCCCCAGGGCGCACCCGCACCCGTGTCGCCGCCACCGCCGCCGCTCGCGCCGTCCATGTACGACGGCACCGCCGGCGGCGGGGGAGGCGGCCACGCGGCTGCCTCGGGGCCCAGACCGGCGCCCTGAGGCGCGTCGGGCGCGCTCGCGGACGCGTACGCCGGTACCTGGCCCGCGTACGCCGGAGCGGCCTCCGGTGCGCCCGGGGCGCTCGGCGGCACCGGCGGGAGCTGGGTGGTCGGTGCCTCGGGCGCGGTGGCCTGCGGGGAGGCAGCAGGAGATTCCACCGGCACAGGAGGTGCGGACGGGGCCGGGGGTACCGCAGTGCCCTCGTTCTCGGTGCTCACAGCTCTTTCTCCTCGATCCACGGCTGTCCTTCTCGGTCGCACTCGGTCACGCCCGATCAATCCGATCCACCCGATCCATACGTGCGGGTGCCCGTTGACACGGGTACGCGGTCGGTACGTGATTCAGCTGTGCGTGTCCTTTTGTATGCCGTCAGCTTTTCCCACAGGCCGTCAGGGCACCATAAGCGGTGCCTGTGCGTCCGGGAGCACCCTTTATATCTGACAAGTCACACAACAGTGAGGATCTGTTACGCGCACCGGGGGACCACGACGTCACACCCGCCCTCCGACGGTGACACCATGACGCGGTGACCCACGCACGACAGCACCCGATCCAGGTCGTCGCCCACCGCGGAGCCTCCGAAGAGGCCCCCGAGCACACACTGGCCGCCTACAAGAAGGCCATCGAGGCCGGCGCCGACGCCCTGGAGTGCGATGTACGGCTGACCGCGGACGGCCATCTGGTCTGTGTCCACGACCGCCGCGTCAACCGTACGTCGAACGGCCGCGGCGCGGTCTCCGCCCTGGAACTGGCCGACCTCGCCGCCCTGGACTTCGGTTCCTGGAAGAACCGCGACGAGGCGCCCGACTGGGAGCACCGCCCGGAGGACCGCGAGGACACCTCCGTACTCACCCTGGAACGGCTGCTCTCCCTGGTCGCCGACGCCGGGCGGCGGGTGGAGCTGGCCATCGAGACCAAGCACCCCACTCGCTGGGCGGGCCAGGTCGAGGAGCGGCTGCTGTTCCTGCTCAAGCGGTTCGGTCTGGACTCCCCCGAGTCCGCGGCCGATTCGCGGGTACGGGTGATGAGTTTCTCGGCGCGCTCGCTGCACCGCGTCCGGGCCGCCTCGCCGACGCTGCCGACGGTCTATCTGAACCAGTTCCTCTCGCCCCGGCTGCGCGACGGACGGCTGCCGGCCGGGGTCCGGATCGCGGGCCCCTCGATCCGGATCGTGCGAAGTCACCCGGCGTACATCGAGCGGCTGAAACGCGCCGGTCACCAGGTGCACGTCTGGACGGTGAACGAGCCCGAGGACGTCAGTCTCTGCGTCGACCTGGGCATCGACGCCATCATCACCAACCGCCCGGGCGCGGTGCTGCGGCAACTGGGCCGCTGACCAGGAGCGCTCCCACGGCTGCGGCGCATCCCCGGCCGCGCGCCCGCTCTTACCCGACTCCGACCCCGGTTCCTGCCAGAGGTCTTGACCTGTGGTCCCGAGTGAGGAAGCCTCCACCTTCGGCCATACCGGCGAAATCCGGCCATCCGGTTACAGGGAGTGCACCGGCGCGTTCGATCCGTACTCGATCGGCGCGAGTGCGTCACCGAAGGCGGAAGGGGCGGTTTCCGGTACAGGCCAAAGGGGCATTCACACCGTGGCGTGGGGCAAAGGAGGTCTCGGGGGTGGCGTTTGTGGTGGCACAGGAGGTGCCCACGTCGTCGAGCATGGCCGTTCCCCATGGCCCTGCGGGCGTGGGGAAAGCAAGACACCGGATGCGCGATCAGCTGCGTACGGGCGGTGTGGCGGAATCGGTCATCGACGACGCTGTGTTGATCCTGTCCGAACTCTTGAGCAACGCGTGCAAACACGGTCGGCCACTGGGTGAGGCCCTGGCCGGGGACGGCGACGTCCGGGCCGCGTGGCGCGTGGACTCCGGCGGCAGACTCGTCGTCGAGGTGACGGACGGCGGCGGCCCGACCCGCCCGGTTCCGGCGACCCCGTCGGTCACCGCGCACGGCGGACGCGGGCTGAACATCATCACGGCGCTGGCCAACGACTGGGGTGTCCGGGACGACACCCGCGGCGAGGTCACCGTGTGGGTCGTCGTCAACGACGACGTCCACGACCCGGACGCGGGCCACCGGCGTACCGACTTCGCCACCCGGGTCACGGCCCGCTCGATGTCCGCGATACCCGACCTGGACTTCGCGGACGCCTTCGACGACATGGACTGACATCGGCCGACACCGACCGACAGAACCTGGCGGCTCCGGTGACCGCCGTTGTCCACAGGGTCCCATCGGCTCTCGTACGAGCGGCTAGGCTCGCGCCAGTACGAGACGAGCCGTAACCGGGAGACACCCACGATGGCCAAGAAGCGACCCCAGACGAAGGCCTCGCGGCCCCAGCTGTCCGACCGCGAGATCCCGGTTGTCGGCGCCCGCGAGCCCTGCCCCTGCGACAGCGGGCGGCGCTACAAGGCCTGTCACGGCCGGGCCGCCGCACACGCGGTGACCGAACTGGTGCACCGGCCCTTCGAGGGCCTGCCCGGCGAGGGCGACTGGGTGGCCCTGCGCGAGCTGGTCCCCGCCGCCACCGTGGAACTGAACCTCAAGTCCGGCCTGCCCGACGGGGTTCCCTCGGTCACGCTCGCCACCGTCCTGCCGATGGCCTGGCCCGCCCTGCGCCGCGACGACGGCTCGGTCCTGCTCGGCCTGCAGAACGACACCTCGTCCGGCGACATCAGCCGCGACCTCGCCGACACCCTCCAGCGCGCGCTCACCGCCGAGCCCGGTACGCCCGTCCAGGGCCGCCGCGCCCCGGCCGAGGGACCGCGGCTGCAGGATCTGCTCGACCCCGAAGGCGCCTTCGAGCCAGTTGTGCACACGGGCTTCGAGTTCTGGGTGCCGGACGCGGAGAACGCGACGGCGGACGTCACCGCGTCCCTGGAGCGGGCCAACGACGCCGCGATCCCGACCGTGAAGCTGACGGGCGTCGACGCCGCCTACTGGTGCGAGACCCCGGACAAGAACCACCTGCGCTGGGTGATGCCGCACGGCGAGGAGCAGCTGCTCGACGCCCTCGCGCGGCTGCACGCGGCCGGGCGGTCGAGCCTCGGCGAGGGCACCCGACTCGTGGGCTCCTTCCGCGCGCACGGCCTCACCGTCCCGGTGTGGGACCTGCCGACCGGCGTGACCGCGGAGGACGTGGAGAAGCCGGCCGCCGAGTTCGCCGAGCGCCTCGCCGGCGCGCTGGCCTCGGACGCCCCGCTCACCCCGGACGAGCGCCGCGCGCGCGGCGGCCTGACCAACCGACAGGTGACGCTCAGCTGACGCACAGTCGGACCCACAGGCGGAGGCACAGGTTCCGCCCGGGTGACTCCTGTCACAACTCCCCATGAGAACAGGGGAATCGGTGTCCGAATAGCCGAGATCGAATTTGCGAACAGCCGATCTCTTGTTAGCGTTGCAGTAGCCCGGTTGCTGGTGCATCCCCCGTCGCCAGCAACCGGGTCTTTCTGTGCCCGGACTCCGGCGCGGTGCTCTGTACGGAACCGCGCCCTCCGTCAACTCCCCTCAGGAACCCCGGAGTTGCTCCCCGCACGCAGCAGCAGCGGCCCCTGTCCGGCCTCCCCCGCGGCCCCCGCGCCCGCGAACTCCGCGACCGCCGTGTAGGCCCCCGGCTCGCCCGTGGCACGCTCCCTGGGCGTCTCGCACACCCCGGGCTCGTCCTCCGCGCCCACCGCGCAGCGCAGCTGCACCGTGCGGGCGCCGGGTCCCATGAGGCTCAGCACGGAGAGCAGTTCGCGCCCGGTCGCGTTGCGGTAGTAGGTGCGCGCCCAGGTCTCCTCGCCCTGCGACAGCACACAGGTCTGTGCCTCGATGCCGTCGGGCGAGGTGAGTTCGGGACCGCAGCGGGCGGCCGTGGCGAGGCCCAGGCCCAGCAGGGGGGTGCCGGTGGGGTCGGCGGCGGGGGCCGTGGTGGGATCGGCGGCCTCCCGTGCCTTGCCGTCGCCGGGGCCCTGCCGAGGGGCTTCTCGCGGCGTCAGGGAGAGCAGGGCGTCGCGGTCCGCGTCGCCCACGGGCCCCGCGGAGGCCACGGCCAGCGGAAGCGCGACCGTGAGCGCCACGACGCCCGAGAGCGCGAGCAGACGGAGATTCATGAAAGCGAAGATAACGACAGGGGACGGGCGCCCGGTTGCCCGCGCGCCCGACACCCCTACAACTCGGGTGCGCTCACACCCGTACGAGTGAGGGCCTCGACCACGGCGTCCACCACGGCCTCGACATCCGGCACCCAGGGCGAGGCCGAGCCGGGGAGCGGTTCACGCTCCCAGCTGACCCGGCCGAGGCCGGTCTCGGACGGGGGCAGTGCGATGTAGCCGCCCTCGCTGTGGAAGCGGAGGGAGCCGGGGACGAAGTCCTTCGCGTAGAGCAGTTCGCCCAGTTGTTCCATCGTGTAGGGCTTCACGAGCAGCGACCAGCGGGTGGGCGCCGCGACGACCGGGCCCAGGCGCATGCCCATGCGGTCCAGGGCGCCGAGCGCGCGGGCGGCGGCCGGGGCCGGCAGGCTGACCGCGCACGGGGCGGTGCCGCCGGTGGCCAGGATGATGGGAGCCGTCGGCCGGTTCGTCCACCACCAGCGCACCATGCGCTCGTCGGTGGTGGCCGCGAGCAGGCCGGGGTCGAACGGGTGGGCGCCGGGAACCGTGCACTCCGGGTCGGGGCAGCCGCAACGAGCGCGCCCCTGGGGATCCGGTGCCACGCCCGGTAGTACGGGCCACTGCCATTCGGCCGCGAACGTCAGAGCCGCGCCGAGCACTTCAGGCTTCTTCCCGCCGTCACGCCGGGACAGGAACCTGCGTCGCCTTCCGAGCCTTCCGAGGATCTCGCGCATGAGCGCTCGTTCCTTTCCGTTGCACGCCTGGCAACACCGTGGGCCACTCACACCATGTGTCGATCACTTGACTGTGCGTACCTTTTGCGTACCTTTTGGCGCATCACGCCCCGGTAAGAGGCAAGGGGCAGCCCCCTTGTGCGCCGAGCGCCGAGCGTTGGCTACGTCCGCGTCCATACTGCGTTGATCAAAAGCATGGGCATGGCGCGGGGTGGCGGAGTCTGGCGTTTTGCCGTCCCGCGTATTTCTCTCCGCCTCCGCCAAGGGAGGATGGGGCACGGTCGTCAGTGGTTAAGACGCCCGGGTCCGTCGCCAGGTTCCGGGCGGTTGCACAACCACCCCTGGCCTTCACCGAGTACGTACCCACCGAGACCGCTGTGACGCTCCGTCGAACCAGGCCAGTCGACCGCAATAACCCGCTACCCGAGTCAGTTTTAGGCCAACTTTGCTTTTTCGCAAGGGGACCCCGGGAAACCCATGGACACCAGGAATCCCGGCAGGACAATGCTGGACATCCCCTCACGAGTGCGTGTACATGTGGAGACACTGCTAGCGGCGCAGAATCACATGGGGGTTTGCGATGCTATTGAGCAATACGTGCCGGTCGGAAGGCCGGACACCATGAACGCCCCTCACCTCCCGAAAGTGGCCGGAATCGATTCAACGGTTCCCTCACCGGCACACACTGTCGCGCCCGCGCCCGTAGTCCCGGACACCTCTGCGGACACACCCGCGCTGACCTGCCCGAACGGCCCCGGCATCCTCCTTCAGGACCGGCTCGCCGGATGGGTGTCCGACCTCACAACACTGCATGAGCTGACCGAGCGACTGGCCCGCACGGCGTCGCTCGCCGACGCGCTCCAGGAGCTGCTGCGCGCCGGAGCCGCCCTCGTGGGCGCCCGGCGCGGTCTCGTCGTCCTGGAACCCGGTGACGGCCTGGGCCCCGACACCACCATCGGCCTGGGCCTGGCCCGCGCGGACCTCGGGCACATCGAGACCATCCCGCGCGGCTCGATGCCGTACGGCCGCCTCCTCGACACGGCGGCGGGGCTGCCCGGCGGCGAGAGCGAAATCACACACCCGGACCTCCTCGCGGAGGACGGTCTCGACCCCCGCCACCGTGAGGTGGCCGCCCGTCTCGGCTACGCGGCGAGCTACGCGCTCCCCCTGTCCACCGAGTCCGCGGGCCGCCTCGGCGCGGCCGTCTGGCTCTACGACGAGCCCGCGGAGCCGGTCGAACGCCAGCGCCATCTCGTCGGCCTGTACGCGCGGTACGCGACCGAGCACCTGGCGCGACTGGTCGAAGTCGAGCGCACGCGCGCGTGCGTGAAGACGATCTCCGAGGAGCTGCTGCCCGCCCGGCTGCCCCGGGTGGCAGGCGTCCAGCTCGCCGCCCGGCACCGCACGGGCCCGCGCGGCGGCGGCGACTGGTACGACGCGCTGCCCCTCCCGGACGCGTCCCTCGGCCTCGCCGTGGGCGCGGTGACCGGGTCCGGGCCGAGCGCCGTCGCCGCGATGGGCCGGCTGCGGGCCTCGCTGCGCGCGTACGCCGTGATGGAGGGCGAGGACCCGGTAGCCGTCCTCTCCGACCTGGAGCTGCTGCTGCGGCTCACCGAGCCCGCCCGCTGCGCCACCGCCCTGTTCGCCTACTGCGAGCCCGCGCTGCGCAAGATCACACTGGCCGGCGCCGGGCACTGCCCGCCCCTGGTGATCGGCGAGCGGCGCACGGAGTTCGTGGAGACCACCGTGTCGGCACCGCTCGGGATGCTCGCCTGCTGGGAGGCGCCCAGCGTGGAGTTCCGTACGGAACCCGGAGAGACGGTTCTGCTCTACACCGACGGGCTGCTGCACCGTACCGGCGACCCCGTCGACCGGGCCTTCTCACGGCTGCACGCGGCTGCGGCGAGCGTGCCCAAGGGGCTGCGGGACGATCCGGGCGCGGTCGCGGACCACGTCCTGCGCAGCATGCTGCCGGACGACGTGGACGCGTCGGACGGTCAGGAGGACGTCGTCCTGCTGGCGGCCCGCTTCGAGTGAGCGGCCGGTCGCCCCTCGCGCCTCTGGGCCTCGTTCCGTACGACCGTACGATGGACGAGGTCCAGTGCCGTATCTAGGAGGATGACCGTGGCGGAGGAGCTTCCGGCGACCCCGGAAACCGAGTCCGAGGAGCCCATCAAGCAGCGGAAGAACGGCCTGTACCCGGGCGTCTCCGACGAGCTGGCCGAGAGCATGAAGTCCGGCTGGGCCGACACCGAGCTGACGGACCTCGCGCCCATCGCGCAGGCCGCGGAGACCGCCGCCCGCCGTGCCGCGCTCTCGGCGCGCTTCCCGGGCGAGCGGCTGGTGGTCCCGGCCGGGAATCTGAAGACCCGTTCGAACGACACGGAGTACCCCTTCCGGGCCTCGGTCGAGTACGCGTACCTGACCGGCAACCAGACGGAGGACGGCGTCCTCGTCCTGGAGCCGGTCGCCGCCGGCGGGCACAAGGCGACGATCTACCTCCTCCCGCGCTCCGACCGCGAGAACGGCGAGTTCTGGCTCTCGGGGCAGGGCGAGCTGTGGGTCGGCCGCCGGCACTCGCTCACCGAGGCCGAACAGGTGTACGGCATCCCGGCCTCGGACGTGCGCGAGCTGGCGGACGCGCTGCGGGCGGCGACCGGTCCGGTGCGCGTCGTACGCGGGTTCGACGCGGGTATCGAGGCCGCGCTGACCGACAAGGTCACCGCCGAGCACGACGACGAACTGCGCGTCTTCCTCTCCGAGGCCCGGCTGGTCAAGGACGAGTTCGAGATCGGCGAGCTGCAGAAGGCCGTCGACTCGACCGTGCGCGGGTTCGAGGACGTGGTCCGCGTCCTCGACAAGGCCGAGGCGACCAGCGAGCGCTACATCGAGGGCACCTTCTTCCTCCGCGCGCGGGTCGAGGGCAACGACGTCGGCTACGGCTCCATCTGCGCCGCCGGGCCGCACGCCTGCACGCTGCACTGGGTGCGCAACGACGGGGCCGTGCGCTCCGGCGAACTGCTGCTGCTGGACGCGGGCGTCGAGACGCACACGTACTACACGGCCGACGTGACGCGGACGCTGCCGATCAACGGCACGTACACCGACATCCAGAAGAAGATCTACGACGCGGTGTACGACGCCCAGGAGGCCGGGATCGCGGCGGTGCAGCCCGGCGGCAAGTACCGGGACTTCCACGACGCGGCGCAGCGGGTGCTGGCCGAGCGGATCGTGGAGTGGGGGCTTGTCGAGGGGCCTGTGGAGCGGGTGCTGGAGTTGGGGTTGCAGCGGAGGTGGACGCTGCACGGGACCGGGCACATGCTCGGGATGGACGTTCACGACTGTGCGGCGGCGCGGGTGGAGTCTTATGTGGACGGGGTTCTTGAGCCGGGGATGGTGTTGACGGTCGAGCCCGGGTTGTATTTCCAGGCTGATGATCTGACCGTGCCTGTGGAGTATCGGGGGATCGGGGTGCGGATCGAGGACGACATCCTCGTGACGGAGTCCGGGAACCGGAACCTTTCGGCTGGGCTTCCTCGGCGTTCTGATGAGGTTGAGGCTTGGATGGCTCGGCTCAAGGGTTGAGTTTTGGCTGCGCGTCAGCTGTGGCTGGTCGCGCAGTTCCCCGCGCCCCTGGGTGGGCTGGTGCGGGCCGGCGTCTAGGAAGTCACCGGGAGAGCGTCCAGGAACAAGGCGCCCGCGAACAGGCCCGCGCTGCCTCTTGGGCTCCAGCCGCGTGTGTGGAGGTCGGTGTCGAAGGCCGTCAGGGCCTTGGCGCCGGCCTCCGTCGACGTTCCGCCCGCTTCCAGGATTTCGCGGGCGCCCGCCTGGACGTGGCGTAGGCCGTGCGGGCCCGCTGTGTACAGGAGTTCGGTGTCCTGGAGGGTCGACATGACCGTCAGGAGGGCGTCCAGGCGGGCCTCCGCCTCCGTCGCGCCGGTCGAGCGGGCGGTGGCCAAGGCGTCCAACGCCCGTCTTACGTGCGGGAATCCGGCCCTCGCCTCGCCTCGGGCGCCGGCCGCGCCGTACTTCGCCGACACCGAGGAGCCCCGGGAGGGTCTGCGCGGGGCGCGTTTGTCGGGGTGGGAGGCGATCTTCTTGGCGGCGGCAGCGACGTCGCGTGCCTTGGCCCCGGGGTCCAGGGCCGCCGCCGCGACCAGCAGGCCGAGCGCCCACAGGGCGCCCCGGTGGCCGCCGCCCGCCAGTGCCACCGAGTGCTCGGTGGAGCGGCCGATCGCGCCCAGTTCCGTACGGAGCGCGGGCGTCGGTTCGCCGGTGCGGCGGGCCGCCGCCGCCATCGCCGCGAGGCCGGGCGCGAGCGCCTTGGCCGACCAGCGCAGAGCGAGTTGGTCCTTGCGCGTGACACGCGCGTCGAGATCGCGCGGGTCGGGCAGGCCCGGCTTGGGAGCCAGGGCCAGCTGCCCGGTCAGCGCGTCCACGGCGGCCAGCGCCAGCGCCTCGTCCTCACGGCTGCTCATGGCCGTACCTTACGAGGAGGCCGTGGCGGAGGGTGAGGCACTTTCGGTCGGAGCGTCCGTCGGGGGCGTCCCGGTCGGGGCGTCGCCGCTCGGGGGCTCGCCGCCTCCGCCGCTGCCCGCGCCCGTGTTCTCGGCGTCGGGGTCGATGCCCAGGGTGATGAAGCCCTTGTAGCCCTTGGAGACGTCCTTCTTGTGGACCGGCTTCAGCGTGAGGAGTCCGCTGGACGCGCCGCCGCCGTCGTAGACCATGTCGTTGTCGAGGGTGGTGTAGCTGCCGGAGTGCTGGGAGTAGGGCTCCAGGGCGAAGATCGCCTCGGCCGCGTCGTCGGGGAAGAAGAACTGGCCGGTGTAGTTGACCTTGCCGCCCTCGTAGGTGCCGTCCTCCTTCGCGCCGCCCGTGTGCACCTTGACGTGGATGTGGCAGGTGCGCGGGGTGTACCAGCCGGGGAAGATCGTCTCGAACTTGACGACCCCGTTGGCGTTGGCGATCTGGTAGCCGCGCAGGTAGGTGTTGTCGTTGGCGGTGGAGCCGTCCTCGCTCTCGGCGGGGGCCGAGCCGCCGGGGTTGGCGGTGGTGTAGCCGGAGTAGTAGCCCCAGGCGTCGCAGTGCCAGATCTCCACAGCCGCGCCGGCCACCGGGCCGCAGGACTCGGTGGTGTCCTGGACGGTGATGCGCAGGGTCAGCGGGACCCCGGCTTTGCCCTCGGTGATGTCTTTTCGCACCAGCGCGTTGTCGAGGTAGTACGGCCCCTCCGTCACGCTCGACATGAGGACGCAGGTGCCGCTGCTCTCGCTCGCGGTGGCGGACGCGGTGGCGTCGGCCGTCGTCGTGGTCGTCGCGTCGTCCGCGAAGGCCGTCTGGTAGCCCGCGACCGCGAGTCCGCCGGCGGCGACCGTGCCTCCGGTCACCGCGAGAGCGCGGCGCCGGGTGATCGTGGTGTCCTTGTGGTTTCCCGTCATGAACAGGAAATTAGGGACGCCGTCCATCAGGATCATGGGCGCGGGCTGAGAGCTGCCTGTGAAGCGCGAGAAAGCTGAAGTGACCGAGCGTCAGACAGCCATCAGCGGTGCGTCCTTGCGCCACTTGAGCATCTTGTCGAAGCTGACCACCGCGCCGCCCCGGCCCGGTTTGTTGCCGATGGTGACGTGGTCGGCGAGTTCCTCGATCAGCGACAGTCCGCGGCCGTGCTCGGAGTCGTACGGGACGGACGCGACGGGTACCGGGCGGCGCGGGGGCTCCGCCACTGTCGGACTCGCCGTGCTCGCGGGGAAGCCGGGGCCCGAGTCGGCGACCTCGATGCGGCACTTCTCGCCGTCGAGGTACGCGGTGACGCGATAGGCCCCGAGGGAGTCGCCCTGCGCGGTGTCACCGGCGTGTTCGACGGCGTTCGCACAGGCCTCGCTGAGCGCGAGGGAGAGGTCGTAGGAGATGTCCGGGTCTACGCCCGCCGTCTCCATGGTGCCCAGCAGGAGGCGTCTGGCGAGCGGAACGCTCGCAGCCTCGCGCCGCAGATGGAGTGACCACCAGATGCTCATGCTCCAGCCTCCAGGCCGCGGCTCGACATACCTGTACGTATTGCCGCGAGTGCCGGTGTGTAAGCACGCAGTTGACGTGATGCCGCCCATACGGGGGATGCGCTGCGAGCTGCAATCGGTGTATGTGGGGCGTTGATTGGCAGAAGTTTCCTTCCGCTTGTACCCGGCCGTACGGGGTGTAATCCGGCCGTACACCACCTTGTGGACCTGCCGTATGGGTGCCGTGGGGCCAGTGCGATGATGAGCCCGCCATGACTGCCCGCCGCCGGCGCACAGCGCCCTCCGGAAGCACGGTCCGGATGCTGAGGGCCGCGGTGTTCGCCGCGGTCTGTGTCGTGCTGGCCGGCGCCGGGCACACCCTGGCCTCCTGCGCCGCCGTCCCGCTGTGGACCCTGGGCGCCGGTTTCCTCGGGGTCCTGGCGTGCGCGGCACCGCTCGCCGGACGGGCCCGTTCGCTGCCGGGCATCGTCGCCCTGCTGGCCGTCGGCCAGACGGTCCTGCACACGCTGTTCGGGCTCGGACAGCACACCACCGCCTCGGTGACCGCCGCCGCGTCGGCCTCGGCGTCCACGGCCGCCGCGACGGACACCGACCTGGTCGCCCGCGCCGCCCGGCTGCTGTGCGGTGCGCCGCTCGCCGCGATCAGCCCGGCCCAGGCCCAGCGCATCCTCACCGACGCGCGGATCGGCACGGGCGGTACGGGAGTCGCGGGCGGTTCCGGCGGCACGGGCGGCATGGTGATGGGTTCCGGCGCGGACATGGGGTCCATGGGCCACTCCGCGGACGCTCTCGCCTCCGCCACCGGGATTCCCGCGTCCCTGACCTCCGGACTGCCCTCGCTGCCCATGCTGCTCGGTCACCTCCTCGCGGCCGTCGTCACGGGCTGGGTGCTGCGGCGCGGCGACCTGGCCCTGCTGCGGCTGATGCGGCTGTCGGCGCACGGAGTGGCCGAGGGGGCGCTCGTACGCTCCCTGCGCGGGGCGCTCGCGCTGGCGCGCGCACTCCGTACCGGTCTTGCGGGTACCCCGGACACGGCACCGCAGGCCCCGCGCGCGTGCACCCTCGTACCGCCGCGGCCACCCGCCGCCGCGCTCCAGCACTCGGTGATCCGGCGCGGTCCGCCCGCCGCCGCTCTCGTGCTCGCCGCCTGACACGGCGCGACCGCTCCCCGTCGGTTTCCCAGGGTCCTGTGATCCGGGGGTCCGAGGGCCGGAGGAAGGCCGCCGTGGTGCGGCACACACGCGCGTGTGCACCGTTCCGCCCGCGCGTCCCCTTCCCCTCCTGTCTCTCGCATGCCCCTCGCATGCCCCTCGAACCGAAGTGGAGCGCCTTCCGACATGAAGGTTTCCCGTATCGCCGCCGCCGGTGCCCTCGCCGGCGCCACCGTCCTCGTCCTCTCCGGCCCCGCCTTCGCGCACGTCAGCGTGTCCGCCGAGGGCACCGCCGCCAAGGGCGGTTACGCGACCGTCAACTTCAAGGTGCCGAACGAGCGCGACAACGCCTCGACCACCAAGCTGGAGGTCAGCTTCCCGACCGACCACCCGCTCGCCTCGGTGATGCCGGAGCCGGTCGCGGGCTGGACCGTCAAGGTCACCAAGTCCAAGCTGGCCACCCCGGTCGAGCTGCACGGCGAGAAGATCTCCGAGGCCGTCTCCAAGGTCACCTGGACCGCAGCGGGCAAGGGCATCGAGCCCGGCTTCTTCCAGAAGTTCCCGCTCTCCATCGGCCAGCTGCCCGAGGACGCCGACGAACTGGTGTTCAAGGCGCTGCAGACGTACTCCAACAAGGAGGTCGTCCGCTGGATCGAGGTCCAGGCGGACGGCGCCGAGGAGCCCGACAACCCGGCTCCGGTGCTCGCCCTGTCCGCCGCCACCGGGGACCACCACGGCGGCTCCGCCACGGAGGAGACCGAGGCGGCGGCCTCCGCGGAGCCCGCCGCGAAGACCACGACCACCGCGGCCGAGCCCGCCGACAGCGGCGACACCACCGCGCGCGTGCTGGGCGTCGTGGGCATCGTCGTCGGGGTCGCGGGCGTGGCGTTCGGCGTGCTGGCCGGCCGTCGCCGCACCGCCGCCTGACCCTCGCTCACCCTCCGGTGCGCGCCGGGGGCGTGCGGTTCTCCCGTACGCCCCCTCCCGGTACGACGCCTTCCCTGTACGACCTCTTCCCGGTACGGCCCCGCCCGCCGGCGCACCGGGCCTTCCACGAACCACACCTTCGGGACATCTCCTTATGCGCAAGAAGCTGTTCGCCGCGTCCGCCCTGCTGGTCGCGGCCACCCTGACCCTCTCCGCCTGCGGCAGCGGCGACTCCGACAACCAGTCCGTCGCCGATGTCTCCGTCGAGGCGGGCTCCGACAAGGCCGCCACGATCCTCGACCAGCCGTTCGAGAAGCCCGACCTGGTCCTCACCGACACCCAGGGCAAGCCGTACGACTTCCGCGCGGAGACCAAGGGCCGGCCCACGCTCATCTACTTCGGCTACACCAACTGCCCCGACGTCTGCCCGCTGACGATGAACAACATCGCCGTGGCCAAGAAGCAGCTGTCCAAGGCCGACCAGGACAAGCTCCGCATCGTCTTCGTCACCACCGACCCCAAGCGCGACACCCCGGCCGAGCTGGGCAAGTGGCTCAAGGGCATCGACCCCCAGGTGGTCGGCCTGACCGGCGACTTCGCCACCATCCAGGCGGGCGCCCGCACCCTCGGCATCTCCATCGAGCCGACGTCGAAGGACAAGAACGGCAAGACGATCTCGATGCACGGCACCCAGGTCATCGCGTTCTCCCCGAAGACCGACGGCGGCTACGTCCTCTACGGCGAGGACGCCACCGTCGACGACTACACCAAGGACCTCCCGAAGATCATCAAGGGGCAGAACCCGTGAGGCGCGTCCCCTCGGTGACGGCCGCGGTGCTCGCGGGGGCGCTCGCCCTCACCGCGTGCGGCGGTTCCGACTCCGACGGCTCCTCCGACGGCGCCGGACTGTCCGTCGGCTCCGCCTACATGCCCCAGCCCGTCTCGGACACCATGGCCGCCGGGTTCCTCGTCATCACCAACAAGGGCGCCGCCGGTGAGGTGCTCACCCGCGTCACCAGCGAGGTCGCGGGCGAGGTCACCGTGCACAGGACCGTCGGGCAGACCATGGAGGAGGCCGAGAGCCTCGACATCCCGGCCCACGGCGAACTCGTCCTCCAGAGCGGCGGCGACCACCTGATGTTCGAACAGCTCAAGCGCAAGCCGCGCGAGGGCGAGAAGGTCGCCGTCCAGCTGCACTTTGCCAAAACCTCGCCGATCACCGTCGAGATGCCGGTGAAGTCCGCGACGTACAACCCGAAGACCGGACACTGAGACCGAGGGAGGGACCACCGTGACACAGACCATCGCCCCCCGCGTACGCCCCCTGGTGCTGCTGTTCCTCGCGCTCGCCGCCGCACTGCTCACCGGGCTGGCCGGCGCCGCGCCCGCATCCGCACACGCCGCTCTGATCGGCAGCTCCCCCTCGCAGGGAGTGGTGGTCGACAAGGCCCCCGACCAGGTGACGCTCACCTTCTCCGAGAAGATCGCGTTCTCCGACGGCGCGTTCCGGGTGCTCGACCCCAAGGGCAAGCGCGTCGACACCGGCAAGGCGGCCGAGATCAGCGGCACGACCTACGGCGTCCCGCTCCACTCCGGACTGCCCGACGGCACCTTCACCGTCGCCTACCAGGTCGTCTCGGCGGACAGCCACCCCGTCGCGGGCGCCTTCACCTTCTCCGTCGGCGCCCCCTCCGTCACCTCCGTCTCGGTCTCCGACCAGTCGGCGGGCGGCGGAGTCGTCGGCGCCCTCTACGGCTTCGGCCGGTACGTGTCGTACGCGGGCTTCATCGTCATGGTCGGCGGCGCCGCCTTCGTCCTCGCCTGCTGGCAGCGCGGGGCCGGTGTGCGGGCGCTCCAGCGGCTCGTGGCCGCCGGATGGCTCGCGATGACCGCCGCCACCCTCGCCCTGCTGCTGATGCGCGGCTCGTACACCGGCTCCGGCAAGGTCGCCGACATCTTCGACCTGAGCCTCCTCGCCGACGTCCTCCAGACCAAGACCGGCGCCGCCCTCGTCTCCCGCCTGCTGCTGCTCGCGGCCGGCGCTCTCTTCATCGCGGTCCTCTTCGGGGCGTACGCCAGACCGGACGAGGACGACGAAGCGGAGGACGCCGGCCTCGGCGAGGACGACCGCACGGAGGAAGAGGAGGCCGAGGAGGCGGCGTACCGCGCCACCGCGCGGCGCGACCTCACCTTCGGGCTCGCCATCGGCGGCGGTGTCGTGGCCATCGGCCTCGCCGCCACCTGGGCGCTCGCCGAACACGCCTCGACCGGGCTCCAGGCGGGCATCGCGATGCCCGTCGACGTGATCCACCTGGTGGCCGTCGCCCTCTGGCTCGGCGGGCTCTCCGCCCTCCTCGTAGCCCTGTTCCGGGCACCCGCCGACGCCCCGATCGAGGGCTCGGCCGTACGCCGCTTCTCCCGCCTCGCGTTCGGCAGCGTGCTGGCGCTGGTCGCGACCGGCATCTACCAGTCCTGGCGCCAGGTCGGCTCCTGGTCCGCGCTCACCGGCACCTCGTACGGGCAGCTGCTGCTCGTCAAGATCGGCCTGGTCGTCGTCCTCGTCGGCCTCGCCTACATCTCGCGCCGCTGGACCGCCCAGCTCCCGGAGACCGCCGAAGCCGTCGAGACGGAGGCCACGGAAGATACGGAGCACGAGAGCGCCGACGCCGAGAAGGAACCGGTCGCCGCGGGCGCCGTCGCGGGCGGGGACACCAAGCGTGCCGCCCAGCTCGCCCGGCAGCGGGCCGCCGTCGACACCGCGCGCGTGAAGCGGCTGCGCGACGCCGACCCCCTGCGCACCGGGCTGCGCCGCTCGGTGCTGGCCGAGGCGGGCGTCGCCGTCGTCCTGCTCGCCGTCACCACCGTGCTGACGTCCACCGAACCGGGCCGTACGGAGGAGGAGGCCAAGGCGGCCACCGCGGCCTCGGCCTCGTCGTCCGCCGCGGACTCCGGGGCCGGGACCGGCGCGCTGACCCTGGACATGCCCTTCGACACCGGCGGCCAGGACGGCAAGGGCCTCGCCCGGATCGACATCAACCCCGCCCGGGTCGGCGGCAACGTCATGCACGTCTACGTGGAACGGCCCAACGGCCGCGCCTTCGACGTGCCCGAGGTCAAGGTCGCCTTCACCCTCACCGCCAAGAAGATCGGGCCGCTGACCGTGAACCCGGACCACGTCGCCACCGGCCACTGGACGGCGAACGCGGTACAGATCCCCATGACCGGCACCTGGAAGATCGCCGTGACGGTGCGGACCTCCGACATCGACCAAGTGACCGTCACCAAGAACGCGCAGATCGGCTGAACCGCACCATGCCCGAGCAGTCCACCAAGGAAAACGACCGGGAAAGCAACCGGGAGAACGCCCCCGGAAGCACCGAGCACGAGCACGGGGAACCCGGCATCTCGCGCAGGCGGCTGCTCGGTACCGCCGGTGCCACCGGGCTCGCGCTCGGCGCGGCGGGCGGGGCCACCGGCTATGCCGTCGGCTCCGGATCCGATTCCACCGGCTCCTCCGGCCAGTCCCTCCCGCTCACCTCGGTGGGTACGGACAGGGTCATGTTTCACGTGAAACATCAGCCGGGCATCACCGAAGGCCTCCAGGCGCGCGGCCACCTCGTCGCCTTCGACCTCGCGGCGGGCGCCGGGCGCAAGGAGGCCGCCGCACTGCTGCGCCGCTGGTCCGACACCGCCCAGCGGCTCATGGCGGGAGAGCCCGCCGCGCACGACGACACGGATGTCGCCCGGGACGCCGGTCCCTCGTCGCTGACGATCACCTTCGGCTTCGGCTACGGCTTCTTCGCCCGCACCGGGCTGGAGAAGCAGCGCCCGGTCGCGCTGGACCCGCTGCCCGAGTTCTCCTCCGACCACGTCGACAAGGCCCGCAGCAACGGCGATCTGTGGGTGCAGATCGGCGCGAACGACGCCCTGGTCGCCTTCCACGCCCTGCGCGCGATCCAGAAGGACGCGGGCAGCGCGGCCCGGGTCCGCTGGCAGATGAACGGCTTCAACCGGTCGCCGGGCGCCACCGCGCAGCCCATGACCGCCCGCAACCTGATGGGCCAGATCGACGGCACCCGCAACCCCAAGCCGACCGAGGCCGACTTCGACAAGCGCATCTTCGTGCCCGCCACCGGCGAACCGTCCTGGATGGCCAACGGCTCCTACGCCGTCGTACGCCGCATCCGCATGCTGCTCGACGACTGGGAGCAACTGTCGGTCAAGGCCCAGGAGGACGTCGTCGGGCGGAAGAAGTCGAACGGGGCTCCGCTCAGCGGCGGTACCGAGACCACCGCGATGGATCTGGAGAAGGTCGACGCGAACGGCGATCTCGTGGTCCCCATCAACGCCCACGCGCGGATCGCGCGCCCGGACGAGAACGGGGGCGCGGCCATGCTGCGGCGCCCCTGGTCCTTCCACGACGGGATCGGCACGGACGGTACGCCCGACGCGGGGCTCCTCTTCGTGTGCTGGCAGGCGGACCCGCTGCGCGGCTTCGTCACCGTCCAGCGCAAGCTCGACCGGGGCGACGCCCTCTCCAAGTTCATCCGGCACGAGTCGAGCGGGCTGTTCGCGGTGCCCGGCGGGGCGGGCGAGGGGGAGTACGTGGGGCAGTCGCTGCTGGAGGGGTGACGGGGAAGGAAGCGTGCGCCGGGGCTCTGCGGGGGCCATTAGGGTGAGGGCATGCCAGCCAGCTACGCGTATCTCGGCCCCGAGGGCACCTTCACCGAGGTTGCCCTGCGCACGCTTCCCGAGGCGGCCACCCGGGAGTTGATCCCGATGGTGTCCGTGCCCGCCACGCTCGACGCGGTGCGCAGCGGCGAGGTCGAGGCGGCGTTCGTGCCGATCGAGAACTCCGTCGAGGGCGGCATCACCACCACGCTGGACGAGCTGGTCGCGGGCGCCCCGCTGATGATCTACCGCGAGGTGCTGCTGTCGATCACCTTCGCGCTGCTGGTCAGGCCGGGCACCAAGCTGTCGGAGATCAAGACGGTCACCGCCCATCCGGCGGCGCAGTCGCAGATCCGCAACTGGATGAAGATCAACCTCCCGGACGTGGTGTGGGAGTCGTCCGCCTCGAACGCGGACGGCGCCCGGCTGGTCCAGGAGGGCCGCTACGACGCCGCCTTCGCCGGCGAGTTCGCCGCCGCCCGCTACGGCCTCACGGCGCTGGAGACCGGCATCCACGACGCGGAGAACGCGCAGACCCGGTTCGTCCTGGTCGGCAGGCCCGCCCGGCCCGCCGCGCCGACCGGCGCCGACAAGACGTCCGTCGTCATCTGGCAGCGCGACGACCACCCCGGTGGACTGCGCGACCTGCTGGGCGAGTTCGCCGTACGCGGCGTCAACCTGATGCTGCTGCAGTCCCGGCCGACCGGGCAGGGCATCGGCAACTACTGCTTCGCGATCGACGCCGAGGGACACATTTCCGACCGGAAGGTCGCCGAGGCGCTCATGGGGCTCCGGCGGATCTGTCTCAAGGTGCGGTACCTGGGTTCGTACCCGCGTGCGGACATCGGCGTCGAGGACGTGCGCGCTCCGCTGCCGGGGACGTCCGACGACGAGTTCGTGACGGCCGCCGACTGGGTGGCCCGCTGCCAGGACGGCCGCTTCTAAACCGGACCTTCAGCTCCTGGAAGCTCCTGGCAGCTACCTGGGGCCAGTCCTACCAGCCGATTTGCGTTATCCACAGAAGTTATCCACAGGCCAGCTTCTCGACCTGGGGACAAGTCGACAACGGAGTGCCGGTCTGTCGACAAATCGGCCTACAGACCGTCGACTCGTCCACAGCCCGGCATGCCACCCTTCGTCCACTCGTTTCCCTGGCGTAACTCCCCGGGGTTACGCATTTCCACCCGAAAGTGGGCGTGAGGGTGGTTTGCTTCGGGAATTGGTCATCTGCCGGACACCTTCCGAAACGATCACCGCCGTAATCCACAGATCTTTCGCACAGCCTGTGGATAACTTTTCGAGGGTGTGGATTACCACGCCTCGCCGCACCTCAAGTCCCGTTCGCCGCAAGGGATTCGAGTCAACCGGCGAGGCCTCCGCAGATCCTTCCGGGGGACCGCTCCCATTCCCCTTGACGTGATCGGCATTTCGGGCAAATAGCAGCAGAAGGGGTGTATGGAAATACCGAGTCGTGAGCGCCGACCTCGCACCGGTAGCCTTGGACCGTGATTGACCTTCGCCTGCTCCGTGAGGACCCCGACCGTGTGCGCGCCTCGCAGCGTGCCCGTGGAGAGGACGTCGCGCTCGTCGACGCTCTCCTGTCCGCCGACGAGCGGCGCAGGGCGTCCGGCGTCCGCTTCGACGAGCTGCGTTCCGAGCAGAAGAGCATCGGCAAGCTCATCTCCAAGGCCTCCCCCGAGGAGAAGGCCGAGCTGCTCAAGAAGACGGGCCGGCTCGCCACCGACGTCAAGGCGGCCGACGCCGAGCAGCACGAGGCGGACGAGGACGCCAAGAAGCTCCTCCTCCAGCTCGGCAACCTGGTCCACCCGGACGTCCCCGTAGGCGGCGAGGAGGACTTCGTCGTCCTGGAGACGCACGGCACGATCCGCGACTTCGGCGCCGAGGGCTTCGAGCCCAAGGACCACCTGGAGCTGGGCGAGGCGCTGGGCGCCATCGACGTCGAGCGCGGCGCCAAGGTGTCCGGTTCGCGCTTCTACTACCTCACCGGCGTCGGCGCGCTCCTCGAACTCGCCCTCGTCAACGCGGCGATCGCGCAGGCCACGGAGGCCGGCTTCGTCCCGATGCTGACCCCGGCGCTGGTCCGCCCGCGCGCGATGGAGGGCACCGGCTTCCTCGGCCAGGCCGCGGAGAACGTGTACCACCTGGAGAAGGACGACTTCTACCTGGTCGGCACCTCCGAGGTCCCCCTCGCCGCCTACCACATGGACGAGATCCTCGACGCCGACAAGCTGCCGCTGCGCTACGCCGGCTTCTCGCCGTGCTTCCGCCGCGAGGCCGGCACCTACGGCAAGGACACGCGAGGCATCTTCCGCGTGCACCAGTTCGACAAGGTCGAGATGTTCTCGTACGTCGACCCGGCGGACGCGGAGAACGAGCACCAGCGCCTCCTGGACTGGGAGAAGCAGTGGCTCGACGGCCTCGAACTGCCCTACCAGGTCATCGACGTGGCCTCGGGCGACCTCGGCGCGTCGGCGTCCCGCAAGTTCGACTGCGAGGCGTGGATCCCGACCCAGGGCAAGTACCGCGAGCTGACCTCGGCCTCCAACTGCGACGGCTTCCAGGCCCGGCGTCTGTCGGTCCGGATGCGTGACACCAGCGACGGCAAGAACAAGGTGCAGCCGCTCGCGACGCTGAACGGCACGCTGTGCGCCGTACCGCGCACGATCGTGGCCATCCTGGAGAACCACCAGCTGGCCGACGGTTCGGTGCGGGTGCCCGAGGTGCTGCGCCCGTATCTGGGCGGGCGGGAGCTGCTGGAGCCGGTCGCCAAGTGACCGACGGCTCCGGGTCGTTCCCGTACCGGCTCGTCGCGACCGACCTCGACGGCACGCTGCTGCGCTCCGACGACTCGGTCTCGGCGCGCACCCGCGAGGCCCTCGCCGCGGCCACCGCGCGGGGCGCCGCGCACATCGTCGTCACCGGCCGTGCGGTGCCCTGGACCCGGCACATCCTCGACGAACTCGGCTACGAGGGACTCGCGGTCTGCGGCCAGGGCGCACAGGTGTACGACGCCGGGGCGCACCGGCTGCTGACGTCGATCACCCTGGACCGGCAGCTGGCCTCGCTCGCGCTGGCGAAGATCGAGGCGGAGACCGGGCCGCTGTTCCTGGCGGCGAGCCGGGCGGGCCTGGACGGCGAGGTGCTGGTCGGGGCGGGCTACTCGGGCGTGGGCTCACTGCCCTTCGTACCGCTGACGGACCCCTCGGAGCTGTGGGCCGAGCCGCTGAGCAAGATCTACATCCAGCATCCGACGCTGTCCGCCGACCGGTTGACCGAGGTCGCCGCGCGGACCGCGGGCGGCTTCGTGACAGTGACCATGGCGGGCGAGGGCATAGTGGAACTCCTTCCGCTGGGCCTGTCCAAGGCGAAGGGGCTGTCCCTGGCGGCCCGTCGGCTGGGCCTGCGGTCCGCGGACACGATCGCATTCGGTGACATGCCGAACGACATCCCGATGTTCGCCTGGGCGGCGCGCGGGGTGGCGATGGCCAACGCGCACGCCGAACTGCGGGCGGTGGCGGACGAGGTGACGTCGTCGAACGACGAGGACGGCATCGCGGTGGTGCTGGAGCGGTTGCTCGCGTAGCTGCGGTTGCACACTCAGGTGAGTGTCAGGGGGCCGGGAGTGCTTGCGAGGGGGCCTGGGAGGGCGGCCCGCGCGAAGTGACTCGCGCGCTCGAAGTGGCCGCCCCGGGCAGCGCCCCCAGCTGAGCGGCCCGCCGGAGGTAGTGACTGCTCCGGAGCCCGCCGCGGGCTGCCCTGAAGGAAGCCGCGCGGACAGCCGTGCATCGGCGTCGCGCGGCTCCGCTCCCAGTACCCGTCTCCAGCCACCGGATCTTCGACATCGGACAGATCAGGCGTACTGGACAGAACTACTGTGCCCGTACGCCGAGTCGAACGCCACCGAATAAAACTGGTGAGCTATTTCCGGCGCCAGCGGCGGCGCCGCGACTTGCTGAAGAACCAGCCCGCCGGGGGTTCGTCCGACCGCCAGGGCTGCGGCTCGGGCGCCTCCTTCCGCCAGCGCGCCGCGAGCATGCGGGCGCGGGCGGACGGTTCGGCGGTGTCGGCGGAACGTATGAAGTCCTCGTCGAGAACCAGCTCGTCCCAGTCGTCCCCGGGCCCCGCCAGTCCGTCACCGCGTGCTGTCTTCCCTGCCATCCCCGTCCTCCTCGCCCTGCTTCCCCGTCGCCCCGCGTCCCCGTTTGTCCAGTGTGCCCGGACACGCGTGAAGTCCCTGTCAAGAACGGCCGGGCCTCCGGCGTACGTCCTACTCGTCGCCGGTCGGTGTCAGCGTGCGCAGCTTCTGGCCCGCGAACCAGGTGGCGAGGACGGTGACCACGATCAGCAGGACCGTCGCCGTGGGCAGGCTGACGTCCGAGGTGACCAGGTCGCCGTCGGTGACCTTGTGGCCTACGGCCAGGGCCCACTGCTGGACGCTCAGGGTGCGTGCCCCGGCCACCAGGGAGCCGAACAGGGCCTCCCAGACCAGGGCGTAGACGAGCCCGAAGACCACCGCGTGCCGTGACACCGTGCCGAGGAGCAGGAAGAGCGCGGCGTAGGCGATGGAGGCGACGAGCGCAGCGACCGTGTAGGCGACGGCGACCTGCTGGCCGTTGCCGTTGAGGATCAGGCCCGCGATGAACGTCGGCACCGCCGAGAACGCCATGGTGACGCCGATCGCGACGATCAGCTTGGTGAAGATGATCGTCGGCCGCTTGAGCGGCTTGGCGAGCAGATAGATGACGGAGCCGTCGTCGATCTCCGGGCCGATCGCGCCGGTGCCCGCGATGACGCCGATGATCGGCACCATGGTGGCGAGCGCGAGCCCGCCCAGGACGTCCGCCGCAGTCTGGTCGTCGGCGCCGACGAGACCGCGTACGGCGACGGCGATCACGATGAGCAGCAGGGGCAGCGCGCCCAGGATGAGGGCCCGGCGGCGGCCGAGCAACGCCCGGTAGGTGAGCCGGGCGACTGTGGGGTCGTACATGAGTCGGCCTCCTACGCGGCGACGAGATACGAGAACACGGATTCGAGGGACTCGTCGGACGGCGAGACCGTGAGCAGCCGGATGCCGTGGTCCCGGGCGACGCGGGGCAGCAGGGCGGTGAAGCGGCCGAAGTCGACGGCCTGGATGCGCAGGGCGCCCTCGGCGAGGTCGACCTCGATGCCGGAGGTGGACGGGTCGGCGATCAGGGCGGCGGCCAGGGCGCGGTCGTCGCTGGAGCGGACGAGGTAGCGGTGCGGGCGGTCGGTCATCAGACGGCGGATGCGGCGGAAGTCGCCGCTGGCCGCGTGCCGTCCGGCGACGACGACCTCGATGTGGGCGGCCAGTTGTTCGACCTCTTCGAGGATGTGCGAGGAGAACAGGACCGTGCGGCCCTCGGCGCCCATGCGGCGCAGCAGGTCCATGAGCTGCATGCGCTGGCGCGGGTCCATGCCGTTGAAGGGCTCGTCGAGGAGCAGGAGCGAGGGGTCGTGGACGAGCGCGCTGGCCATCTTGACGCGCTGGCGCATGCCCTTGGAGTACGTGGAGATCTTGCGGTCCTGCGCGTACTCCATCTCGACCGTGGCGAGCGCCCTTTGGGCCGCCTTGGCGCCGAGGCCGTGCAGTTCGGCGTTGGCGACGACGAACTCGCGGCCGGTGAGGAAGTCGTACATCGCCTCGCGCTCGGGGACGATGCCGATGTGCTTGTAGATCTGCTCGTTGCGCCACACGGCCTGTCCGTCGAGGGTGACGGTGCCGGTGGAGGGGGCCAGGAAGCCGCCCATCATGTTGATGAGGGTGGACTTTCCGGCGCCGTTGGGGCCGAGGAGGCCGGTGACGCCGGGGCCGATCGTCATGGTGATGTCGTTGACCGCCACCACGTTGCCGAACCAGCGCGAGACGTGGTCGATGTTGAGCGTGGTCACAGTCCGACCTTTCGGTAGCGGCGCATCAGCAGGCCGTAGCAGCCGGCGATGACTCCCAGGGCGGCGAGGAGGAAGACGACGCCTTCGCCGGTGCTGGGGCCTACCCCTCCGGGGTAGGCGGACGTTCCGCCGAGGAAGGCGGTCTGCACCCCGTCGATGAGGGTGATGGGCGAGAAGAGGCCGATCCAGGGGACGGCACTGCCGCTGCCCTGGGCGTCGGCGATGGCCTGGAGGGTGGAGACAGCGCCGTAGGAGATGGTCAGTACGGCGATGACGGCCGCGATGCCGAAGCCGCGGCGCGGGGTGACCGCCGAGATGACGAGGCCGATACCGGCGAAGAGCAGCGAGAGCAGTGCCACGGAGACGAGCCCCTGGAGGAATCCCTTGGTCTGGTCGGTGAAGTCGAGCTTGGCCAGCAGGGCGCCCACGTAGAGCACGACCAGCGGTACCGCGGTGATGAGGAACAGGGCCGAGGCGAGTGCCGCGAACTTGGCGCGGACGTAGTCGGCGGTCTCGATCGGGCGCGAGAAGTACAGCGGTACGGTCTTGAAGCGCAGGTCCCGGGAGACGGCCTGGGGTGCCTGCGAGGCGACGTACAGGCCGATGACCGCCTGCATGACGATCGCGTAGTTGGTGTACTCGACGGGCAGTTTCTTGGCCGTGGTGGCGACCGTGACCGCCACCATGATGGCCGCTGGGGCGCACATCACGGCGAAGAGCACCATAGGCAGCACCTTGGACTTGACCGAGCGGCCGAGGCCGTAGGCGCCGCGCAGGGACTGCGAGTAGAGGGAGCGGCGGGCGTAGGCGCGGCCGAGGCGGGGGCCGTCGTACGAGCGGTAGCCGATGTTGTGGATGCGGGACTGGGCGCCCGCGGGTGCCGGGATCTGTGCCGGGGTCTGCTCAACCGCCATGGCCGACCGCCTCCTTGCCCAGGTTCTGCGGCATGTCACCGCTCTGTCCGTCGCTGTCGGTGAAGACCTCGGAGATGTGGTGTCTGCGCTGTTCCATGCGCACCAGGCCGAGGCCGAGGTCGGCGACGGTGTCGCGGACGAGGTCGTAGGTCTCCTCGCCCTGGGCGGTGAGGAGCAGGATGTGGCCGGCGCCGGGCAGTCCGCTGCCGTCGTGGGTGTCCACCCCGCGCGCGTGGAGCGCCTCGCGGACCGCGCGGGTGCCGTCCGGGTGGTCGTCGGTGTCGGTCACCTCGATGGCGAGGACGGCCGTGTTCTGGGTGAAGTCGGTGGTGGAGCTGGAGCGCAGGAGCTTGCCGCCGTCGACGACCACCACGTGGTCGCAGGTCCGCTCCAGCTCGCCGAGGAGGTGGGAGGTGACCAGGACCGAGATGCCGAAGTCCGTGTGGATCCGGCGGATGAGGCCGAGCATCTCGTCGCGGCCGACCGGGTCGAGGCCGTTGGTCGGCTCGTCCAGGAAGACCAGCTGCGGGTCGTGGACGAGGGCCTGCGCGAGCTTCACGCGCTGTTTCATGCCGGTGGAGTAGCCGCCGATGGGTCGGTAGCGCTCCTCGTACAGGCCGACATGGCGCAGGGTGTCCGCGGTGCGCTCCCGGGCGGCGGCCGGCGGGAGCCCGGACATGCGCGCCATGTGCACGACGAACTCGGTGGCCGAGACGTCGGGCGGCAGGCAGTCGTGCTCGGGCATGTAGCCGACGCGCTCACGGATGGCGCCGCCTTCGGTGGCGACGTCGAGGCCGAGCACGGTGGCCCGGCCCTCCGTGGCGGGAGACAGACCCAGCAGGATCTTGATCAGGGTGGACTTGCCGGCGCCATTGGCGCCGACGAGTCCGGTCACACCGGGTCCGATGTCCATGGAGAGCCGGTCGAGCGCGGTCACCCGGGGGAACCGCTTGCTCAGGCTTTCGGTCGCGATCACAGTCACGTCGTCGACGGTAGTGGCGTACACCACACCGGTCGTCAACCCGTAGAGCTGTCTCGGCATCCACCTGCAGTCGTACGGGCCCGTAGGGGTCCCCCTGAAGTCGAACAACCGGTCCCTGAGTTTCCACATCTCCGGGGAGATCGCCGGAGAGATCATCGGGTTGTCGGCCCCGGTTGTCCACAGACAGACGTTCGACTGTTGACGCGGGCTCTAACAAGTGCCAGATTCGCAAGGTCAAGTTACGGGTGCGTAGCGCGGTCGATGGGGACGGTGGGCGGCGGGCGATGACGACGGCGAAGGCGGGCGGGCTCACCGCGAAACCGGCCGGGGAGCTGGTCGGTGAACTGGCTGGAGAACTGGCCGGGTTCAGGCGGGTGCAGCGGCTGGCGTACGAGTGCGCGGAGGCGGTCGCGGCGCGTCTTGAGCCGGGGATCACCGAGCGCGAGGCGGCCCGGATGCAGCGGGAGTGGCTGCGCGAGCGAGGCGTGCGGGACTGGTTCCATCTGCCGTTCGCCTGGTTCGGGGACCGCACGGCGTTCGTGAACTTCCGTGTCCCGCTGCAGTTCTTCCCGACCGGCCGCCGGCTGGAGCCCGGGATGCCGTTCATCCTGGACATGGCGCCGGTGCACAAGGGATTCGCGGCGGACATCGGCTACTCGGGTTCGCTCGGCGCCAACCCGGTGCAGGAGCGGCTGATGGCCGACCTGGAGGCGCACCGCGAGCTGATCCTGCGCGAGGTGCGCGAGCGGCGCCCGCTGCGCGAGATCTACGAGGACGTGGACCG
Organism: Streptomyces geranii; assembly: GCF_002954775.1. Classification (GTDB taxonomy): domain Bacteria; phylum Actinomycetota; class Actinomycetes; order Streptomycetales; family Streptomycetaceae; genus Streptomyces; species Streptomyces geranii. Next base: position 108,297 of record NZ_PJME01000008.1, on the reverse strand, counting down.
CCTCATGGTCCGCCAGGGCTACGCCAACCGGCATCGCGCGTATCCCTTCGGGGTGATCGCCCACAAGGTCGACCGGGTGCGGGAACGGCCCTGGTCGCCCCGGCTGTTCGGGTTCGGCACGCAGTCCCTGAAGGGGCTCGCCGGGGACGCGCTGCGCGGCCACCGCGAGGGCTGGTCGCCCCTGTGGTCGCCGTACCGCTTCTCCGACCACCCGCCGCAGCCGGGGCTGTGGGCGGTCGAGCCGCATCTCGGATTCCGGGGCACGGGCGCGAAGTTCGAGGAGATCCTGGTCGTCACGGACTCCGTGGACCCGCGCGAGAGCGCGTTCTGGCTGGACGACGATCTGCCGCACGTGCGGCGCTGGGCGGAGGCGAAGTGACGGTCGTGGACCTTGGGCCGACGGTCGTGTTCCTTGAGACGGAGGACGAGTGACTCTCGAAGGGGCGCGTGAGCGCCGGATACGGACGGGCGGGATCGAGCTGTGCGTCGCCGAACTGGGCGACCCGGCCGACCCCACGGTGATCCTCGTGCACGGCTACCCGGACACCAAGGAGGTGTGGTCCGAGGTCGCCGCACGCCTCGCCGACCGCTTCCATGTCGTCCTGTACGACGTGCGGGGCCACGGCGCCTCGACGGCGCCGCGTCCGCTGCGCGGCGGCTTCACCCTGGAGAAGCTCACCGACGACTTCCTGGCGGTCGCGGACGCGGTGAGCCCGGACCGGCCGGTGCATCTGGTGGGGCACGACTGGGGCTCGGTGCAGTCCTGGGAGTTCGTCACCGTCACCCGTACCGAGGGCCGGATCGCGTCCTTCACGTCGATGTCCGGGCCGTCCCTGGACCACCTCGGCCACTGGACGAAGGAGCGCCTGAGACGGCCCACCCCGCGCGCGGTCGCCCGGCTCCTGGTCCAGGGCCGCAAGTCCTGGTACGTGTACGCGCTGCACACGCCCGTGCTGCCCGAACTCGCCTGGCGCGGCCCCCTCGGCAAGCGCTGGCCGAAGCTGCTGGCCCGCGTCGAGAAGATCTCCGCCGACGACGGCTATCCGACGGCCACCCTGCCCTCGGACGCGGCCAACGGCACCTGGCTGTACCGGGACAACATCCGGGCCCGGCTGCGCAGGCCGCGCACGGACGCGTACGCGCACGCGCCCGTGCAGCTCATCACGCCCCTGGGGGACGCGTTCCTCTCCGAGTGGCTGACCGACGGTCTTGAGCGGTGGGCGCCCGGGCTGGTGCGCCGCACGCTCGACGCCAAGCACTGGATCCCGCGTACCCGGCCCGACCAGCTGGCCGCCTGGATCGACGAGTTCGTGACCGCCAACGAGGGCGGACGGCTCCCGGCGGCGGCGACCGGCAGGTACGCGCAGCGTTTCGGCGGCCGGCTGGTGCTGGTCACCGGGGCGGGCAGCGGCATCGGGCGGGCGACGGCGTTCGCGTTCGCCGAGTCGGGCGCCCGGGTGGTGGCCGTCGACCGGGACGCCGAGAGCGCGGCCCGCACGGCCGAGCTGGCCCTGCTGGTCGGCGCCCCCGAGGCCTGGGCGGAGACCGTCGACGTCACGGACGAGCAGGCGATGGAGAAGCTCGCCGCGAAGGTCGCCACCGAGTACGGCGTCGTGGACGTGCTGGTGAACAACGCGGGGATCGGGCTCTCCGGGTCCTTCCTCGACACCACCCCGGAGGACTGGAAGAAGGTCCTGGACGTCAACCTGTGGGGTGTCATCCACGGCTGCCGGCTCTTCGGGAAGCAGATGGCCGAGCGCGGACAGGGCGGCCACATCGTGAACATCGCGTCGGCCGCCGCCTATCTGCCCTCCAAGGCGCTGCCCGCGTACAGCACCTCGAAGGCCGCGGTCCTGATGCTCAGCGAGTGCCTGCGCGCCGAGCTGGCGGCCAAGGACATCGGCGTCTCGGCGATCTGCCCCGGGCTCGTCAACACGAACATCACCTCGACCGCGCGCTTCGCCGGGGTCGACGCCGAGGAGCAGGCGCGGCGGCAGAAGCGGTCCGCACGGCTGTACGGGCTGCGCAACTACCCGCCGGAGAAGGTCGCTTCGGCGATCCTGCGGGCGGTGGTCCGCAACGAGGCGGTCGCGCCGGTGACGGCGGAGGCCCGGGGCGCGCATCTCATGTCCCGCTTCGTCCCCGGGGCGTTGCGGGCACTGGCACGGGTGAACCCACCGCTGTGACGGCCGGTCCGTTGTCCACAGATTCGCCAATTCCCCTGTGGATAACTGGACTTGGCTGTGGATCAAACCTCCGGACCAAAATCAAATGCGTGACGACGGTCTCACCCGGCACCCTTGTGAGATGGATGAAAGACGCACCATAAAGGTGTCGAAGTACCTGTCCAAGCATCTGCGGCACCAGCCGGAGCGGATCGGGCTCGCGCTCGACGAGGCCGGCTGGGTCGAGATCGACACGCTGATCGCGGCTGCCGCGGCCCACAACTTCCGGTTCACGCGCGAGGAACTGGACCATGTCGTCGCCGCCAACGACAAGAAGCGCTTCGCGGTCGACGGCACCCGGATCCGCGCCAGCCAGGGCCACAGCGTCGAGGTCGACCTCGGGCTGCCCCAGGCGACCCCGCCGCCGTACCTCTTCCACGGCACGGTGGACCGCTTCCTGGACGCGATCCGCGCCGAGGGCCTGCGACCCATGAACCGGCACGCCGTGCACCTCTCGGCCGACCGCGAGACCGCGACCCGGGTCGGCGCCCGCCGAGGCCGGCCCGTCGTCCTCCCGGTGGACTCGGCCGCCATGGACCGCGACGGCCATGTCTTCCACGTCAGCGCGAACGGGGTGTGGCTCACGGAGGCGGTACCGCCGCGCTATCTGCGGTTCTCCGAGCCGCGCTGACCCATAGGGGACGAGCAGCGGCATGATCGAGGGCATGAACCACCTGCCCACCACCGAGGCCGCCGTCACCGCCCTGCGCGCCCTCGCCGCCGAGTACGCCCGTGAGATCGAGGTCAGCCACGACATCGGCGCCGACCAGACCTCCCGGCGCACGGCCGCAGGCGTCGGCGTCACCACGGACCCGGACGGCTCGCTCCCGCACGAGGCCTACGCCGAGTTCGGCGGAGTCCCCCGGGTGACCGTCCGCCTCTTCCCCGACGACGACGCGCTGATCACGGTCGAGGGCGTCGAGTGCCCCGACATCCCGCGCGACGACGTCCCCGCGTTCCTCCGCTCGGTCTACGACGGCCTGGCGTTCGTCACGGCCCGCCGCTTCCCGCCCACCCACCACCTGGTGGTGCCGCTACCCGGCGACCGCACGTACAAGGAGTACATCCCGCTGCTCGGCCTCAGCCCATGGCTCGGCAGCCGCACCCGATGACCGCTCGCTGGTGCTCGGTCACTGTTTCACGTGAAACATGAACGGCGCCTAGGCTCTGATCCATGAGCGAGAGTCTGCGTCTGAGCACCGTGATCCTGCCGTACCGCCGCTGGCACGAGGGCGGCCGTGCGGCCTGGCAGCGCGCGGAGCAGCTCGGTTTCCACACCGCCTACACCTACGACCACCTCTCCTGGCGCACCTTCCGGGACGGCCCGTGGTTCGGCGCCGTACCCACACTCACGGCAGCCGCCGCGGTGACCGACCGGCTGCGGCTGGGCACGCTGGTGACCTCGCCGAACTTCCGGCACCCGGTGACGCTGGCCAAGGACCTGATCTCCCTCGACGACGTGTCGAACGGGCGGATCACCCTCGGTATCGGCGCGGGCGGCACCGGCTTCGACGCCACCGCGCTCGGCCAGGAGCCGTGGACGCCCCGGGAGCGGGCCGACCGGTTCGGTGAGTTCGTCGCGCTGCTCGACAAGCTGCTGACCGAGGACGGCAAGGACGGCGTCTCGTACCAGGGCGACTACTACTCGGCGCACGAGGTGCGCAACATCCCGGGCTGTGTGCAGCGGCCCCGGCTGCCCTTCGCGGTGGCCGCGACCGGTCCGCGCGGGCTGAACCTCACCGCGCGGCACGGGCAGGCGTGGGTGACCACCGGCGATCCCCGACTGTTCGAGAACGGCACGCCCGAGCAGTCGCTCCACGCCCTGCGCACGCAGAACGAGAGGCTGGCCGACGCGTGTGCCGCGATCGGCCGGGACGTGAGCGGTCTCGACCGGATCCTGCTCACCGGGTTCACCCCGGACCGGGGGCGCCCGCTGGAGTCGGTGGACGCGTTCGTCGACTTCGCGGGGCGGCACCGGGAGCTGGGCTTCACCGAGATCGTGATCCACTGGCCCATCCCGGACTCCGACTTCGCGGCCGACGAGCAGGTCTTCGAGCGCATCGCCACGGAGGCGTCGGGACAGCTGGGCTGACCCGGCCCCCGCCCGCGCGGCCACTCACCTGTGCGGGCTCCCGCACGGGCGTGCGCGCCCATACGCGAGAATGGCCGGGTGACCTCAGCGACCCGAGAGCCCGAGACCCCCGCCGGCACCGTCCCGATCCGGCTGATCGCCACCGACCTCGACGGCACTCTGCTGCGCGACGACAAGTCGGTGTCCCCGCGCACGGTCGCCGCCCTGGCCGCCGCCGAGGCCGCGGGTGTCGAGGTCTTCTTCGTCACGGGCCGCCCGGCGCGCTGGATGGACGTCGTGGGCCAGCACGTCCATGGTCACGGGCTGGCGATCTGCGGCAACGGCGCCGCCGTGGTCGACCTGCACGGCGGCCCCGGCGCCCACCGCTTCGTGAAGGTGCGGGAGCTGGCCAGGGACAACGCGCTGGACGCCGTACGCCTGCTGCGCGACGCGGCGCCGGGGACGGTGTACGCGGTGGAGCAGACGTACGGCTTCCACCAGGAGCCGGAGTACCCGAAGCTGCACATGGAGGTGCCGGACAATCTGGCGCCCGCCGAGAAGCTGCTGGCGCCGGGCGGGCCGAGCGACGGTGAGCCGGTGCTGAAGATCCTCGCCTTCCACCACACGATGGACCCCGACGCGTTCCTCACCACCGCCCGGCTGGCGATCGGCGACCGGGCGACCGTCACCCGGTCCAGCCCCAGCGCGCTGCTGGAGATCAGCGGTCCCGGTGTCTCCAAGGCGAGCACGCTGGCCCTGTGCTGTGCGGAGCGGGGCATCTCGGCCGAGGAGGTCGTGGCCTTCGGGGACATGCCGAACGACGTCGAGATGCTCACCTGGGCGGGCCGCTCGTACGCGATGGGCAACGCACACCCGGACGTCCTCGCGGCGGCCTCGGGACACACAGCGCCGAACAACGAGGACGGGGTGGCGGTCGTGATCGAGCGGCTGCTCGCGGAACGCGCCTGAGAGGCGGATGTACGGGCGCCGCCGGTAGGGGCGTCCGTCCTGGCGCACGCCCCTTACCTGCACCCCGCCCACCCCTCCTACAGCTGCACCCCGCGCGCCGAGAGCCAGGCCGCCGGGTCGACCCCGGAGCCCAGTTCCGGGGTGACGCGCACCTCGAAGTGCAGGTGGGGGCCGGTCGAGTTGCCGGTCGTGCCGGTCTGGCCGATCCACTGGCCCGGGGTGACCCGCTGCCCCTGGTCGACGGTGACGGTGGCGAGGTGCGCGTACTGCGAGTAGTAGCCCCCGGCGTGCTCGATCACGATCTCGATGCCGAAGGCGCCCCCGCACGACACCGACACCACCTTGCCCGCGCCGACCGCCCGCACCGGAGTGCCGATCGGCACCGCGAAGTCCTGCCCGGTGTGCCCGTTGGCCCAGCGGTCACCGCCGCTGCCGAAGCTCGCGGACAGTTCGTACGTCTCCACGGGCGTGACGTACTCCGGCATGGTCCCGGGGTCCGGCTGGTCGAGCCGGACGGCGCCCCGGCAGGAGCCCGCCGCGACCGAGTCGTCGGCGCGGCCCTGCAGTGTCCAGCGGGCCTCTTCGAGTTTCTCCTCGATCATCCGCTTCAGCTTGGCGATCTCGGCGTTGCGCCGCTCCAGCTTCCGCCAGTGCGCCGCCGCCTTCGCCTCGTCGGCGGCGAGCCGGGCCTCCGCGCGCCGGCTCTTGTCGATCGCGTTGTTCAGGGCCAGATCGGCCTGCCACACGGCCCGCTGACCCCGCATCAGCTCCTCGGGATCGTCCGCGAGCAGGATCTGCGCGGTGAACGGCAGATCGCCGCCGCTGCGGTACTGGCCGCGCGCGATCCGGCCCAGGTCCTCGTGCAGGACGGCGATGTCCCGCCGTTCGCGGGTGAGGAGTTCCTCGTACCGCCGGGCCTTGGCCCCCTCCGCCTCGGCCTCGCGCCGTCCGGCCTCGTACTGCCGCGTCACCACGGCGGCGTCCGCGTACAGCCGGGTCACCTCGGTGCTGAGGCCCGAGTCGGTGACGGAGTCGGGGTCGGCGCCTTCGCCCGAGGCGGTCGTGGGCCGGGCGACCAGGACCACGAACGCGCACAGGAGAACCGGAACGACCAGCGGATGACGGCGACGTGAGCCCATGTCAGCGATCGTGTACCGCAAACCGGACCGGCCGCCTGTTCAAGTCGTACGCCTGGGGGACCCGTTGCCACGAACGGCCCAGCAACGCGCGGTACGGCACCCTCAGTACGGCGCCTGCCACACCACCGTCGTACCGCCGCCGTCCGGGCCGCTGCCGGGCCCGTGCGTGCTGTCGCCGCCCAGCGACTCGGCACGCCGCCGCAGGTTCCTGAGGCCGCTGCGCCGACCGCCCTCGGGGATGCCGACGCCGTCGTCGGTGACGGTCAGCCGTACGCCGGGGCGGCCGTCCGGCAGGGTCACGTTCGCGTCGACGACGACGTCGATGCGGGACGCCCCGGCATGGCGGAAGGCGTTGGACAGGCCCTCGCGGAGGGCGGCGACGAGGTTCTTGCCGGTCAGCTCGCCGACGGCGGTGTCGACCGGGCCGGCCACCCGGAGCGAGGGTTTGAAGCCGAGTGCCACGGAGGCCATGTGGATCTCCCGCTCGGCCCTCGTGGACAGCTCCGACGGCACCTCGCCCGGGTCGTCCTGGAGCGCGAAGATCGCGGTACGGATCTCCTGGATGGTGACGTCGAGCTCGTCGACGGCCCTGCCGACGCCGTCCCGTACGCCGGGCGCGACCGTCCCCCGCTGGGCGCTCTCCAGCATCATCCCGGTGGCGAACAGCCGCTGGATGACGAGATCGTGCAGGTCACGGGCGATGCGGTCCCGGTCCTCGTACACCGCGAGCCGTTCCCGGTCGCGCTGGGCCTCGGCCATCATCAGCGCGAGTGCGGCCTGCGCGGCGAACTGCACGGCGAGCGCGCGCTCGGTCTCGGTGAACGCACGCTCTCCCCGCGCGCGGGGCATGGCGAGGCTGCCGACGACCCGGCCGTCGCTCTGCAGAGGCAGCAGCACCGTGGGCCCGTAGTCGCTGGCGAGTCCTGTGCCGTCGGCGAAACGGGGGTCGGTGGCCGCGTCCTCGACGAACACCGGCTCGCCGTCGAGCAGTTCGGCTACGACCTCGTTCTCCGCCGGGAGGACCACGCCGAGCGCGGCGGAGGGGCTGTCCGCGTCCACGGCGACGATCTCCAGGCCGCCCTCTGCGGCGGGCAGCAGCACGATCCCGGCGGCGGCCCCGGAGAGCCGACGGGCCTGTTCGGCGACGATCCGGAGCGAGTCGCCGATGTCACCGCCCGAGAGCAGCGCGGTGGTCACGGCCACGGACCCGTCGATCCAGCGCTCGCGCTGCCGGGCGGCCTCGTAGAGCCGGGCGTTGCCGATGGCGATGCCCGCCTCGGTGGCCAGCACGCGGACCAGGGTCAGATCGTGCTCGGTGAACGGCCCGCCGCCGCGCTTGTCCCCCAGATACAGCTTCCCGAAGACCTCGCCGCGCACCCGGATCGGCTCGGTCCAGCGGGCGGTCTCCTCGTCGACACCGTGGTGGACCGTGTCGGCGAAGCCGTCACCGTCCTCGGCGAGCACCCCGATGGCCACACGCTCGGCGTCCACCAACGCGATCGCCGTCGCACAGATCCGCTCCAGCGTGGCACGCGGCCCGAGCCCGCTCCCCACGGCCCGCATGGCCTCCAGCAACTGCGGCACGCACGGCTGGGGACGAAACGGGGGATCGGCCATCCCCCGAGCCTAATTAGTCCCGTTTGTCACCGAAAGTCGAGCGCCCAGCGAGCCGGGGAGCAAGCGGCTAGCTCCCCGCCGCAGCCAGGGCCAGCCGCTCGGACTCCGCCTCCCGCTCCGCCATCCCCCGCAGCGGCCCGTCCACGGCGACCAGTTCCGCGTACGTTCCCCGCTGCGCGACCCGTCCGCCGTCCAGCACGATCACCTCGTCCACGGCGTCGAGTCCGGCCAGCCGGTGGGTGATCAGCAGCGTCGTACGGCCCTTGGTGGCGGCCAGCAGATCGGCGGTGAGCGCGTCGGCGGTCGGCAGGTCGAGGTGTTCGGCGGGCTCGTCGAGCACCAGCACCGGGAAGTCCGCGAGCAGCGCCCGGGCGAGCGCCAGCCGCTGCCGCTGCCCGCCGGAAAGGCGCGCCCCGTGCTCGCCGACCAGCGTGTCGAGCCCGTCGGGCAGCGCCTGCGCCCAGTCCAGCAGCCGCGCCCGCGCGAGGGCGCCGCGCAGGTCGTCCTCGGTGGCGTCCTTCTTCGCGAGCAGCAGGTTCTCGCGCACGGAGCTGTCGAAGAGGTGCGCGTCCTGGGCGCAGAGCCCGACCAGCCGCCGTACGTCGTCGCCGTCGAGCGCGTACGCGTCCACGCCGCCCAGCGTGTAGGAGCCGGCGTCCGCGTCCAGGAACCGCAGGAGGACCTGCGCGAGGGTCGTCTTGCCGGACCCGGACGGGCCTACGACCGCGATCCGGCACCCTTCGTCGAGGGTGAGGTCGAGCCGGGCGAGCGCGTCCCGGTCCTGCCCGGCATGACGGGCGACCAGCTCCTTGACGACGACCGGGAACGGCGACAGGGGCGCGGGGCGCGGCTGTTCGGGTTCGCGTACGGGCTCGGGCGCGTCCAGGACCTCGTACACGCGCTCCGCGCTCCTGCGCACCCGCTGCCGGTACCGCACGGCGAGCGGCAGGCCGAGGACGGCCTCGAAGGCGGCCAGGGGAGTGAGGACGACGACGGCCGTCACGACACCGGCGAGCCGTCCGTCGACGACCGCCTGGGCTGCAACGAGGGCGGTGGCGGCGACTGTGAGTCCGGAGAGCAGCGCGGTGAGTCCGTCGCCGAGGGCGGTGGCGGTGGCGGCGCGCGAGGCGATCCGGGTGAGCTCGGAGTCGGCCCGCCGGACTTCCTCGGTACGTGCGTTCAGGGCGCCCGCGACCGTCGACTCGGCTGTGCCGGTGAGCAGGTCGGCCACGTGCGTGGCGAGTGCCCCTCGGGCCGGGGCGAGCCGGCGTTCCGCGCGCCGGGCCACGGCGCTGGTGACGAGGGGGACGCCGACACCGGCCGCGAGCAGCCCGGCGGCGAGCACCGCGCCGGCCTCGGGCAGCAGCCACGCCGTGAACCCGACGGAGGCGGCGGAGACGACGAGGGCGGCACCGGCGGGCAGCAACCAGCGCAGCCAGTAGTCCTGGAGGGCGTCCACATCGGCGACGAGCCGCGACAGCAGGTCGCCGCGCCGGGTCGTGCGCAGTCCGGCGGGCGCGAGCCGCTCCAGCCGCCGGTAGACGGCGACCCGCGTGTCGGCCAGCATCCGCAGCACGGCGTCGTGCGACACCAGCCGCTCGGCGTACCGGAAGACGGCCCGACCGATCCCGAAGGCCCGCGTGGCCGTCACAGCGACCATCAGATACAGCACGGGCGGCTGCTGCGAGGCCCGCGAGATGAGCCATCCGGAGGTCGCCATGAGCCCGACGGCACTGCCGAGGGCCAGACTCCCGAGCAGCAGCGCGAGCCCGAGCCGCCCGCGCCGGGCCCCTGACATGGCCCGCACCCGCGCGAGCACGCCGACTCGCCCTGCGGCAGCCCCTGATACGAACTCCTCCTCGTCGACCAGGGGCACCTGCGGAGCACCCGCGAGGAGCCCATCCGGGGAACCGGGAGCCTGCTCGGAAGCGGGCAGCTGGGCAGGTACGGCGGCTTCCGTCACCCGCACCACCCGGTCCACCACCTCCAGCAGCGCGGGCCGGTGCACGACCAGCAGTACCGTCCGCCCGACCGCGAGCCGTCGCACGGCGGCCACGACCTCGGCCTCCGTCTCCCCATCCAGCGCGGCCGTCGGCTCGTCGAGCAGCAGCACGGGCCGGTCCGCGAGGAACGCCCGGGCCAGCGCGAGCCGTTGCCGCTGCCCGGCGGAGAGCCCGGCCCCCTCCTCACCGAGCAGCGCGTCGACGCCCTCGGGCAACGCGTCCACGAACTCCAGCGCACCGGCGTCGGCCAGCGCCCGCCGTACGGCGGTGTCATCGGCGTCGGGGCGGGCCAGCCGTACGTTCTCGGCGATCGACCCGGCGAACAGGTGCGGGCGCTGCGGCACCCAGGCCACCCGCGCACGCCACTGCTCCAGGTCGAGCCCGGCGAGATCGGCTCTCCCGACGCACACCCGCCCCTCCGCCGGCCGTACGAACCCGAGCAGCGCGTGCAACAGCGTCGACTTGCCCGCGCCGCTTGGTCCGACGAGCGCGACGGTCTCCCCGGCCGCCACGGCGAAGGACACGTCGGCCACCGCGTCGACCGACCGACCGGGATAGCGGACGGTCACGCCCTCGAAGGCGATCCCGCCCGCCGGAACCGCCCCGGTCCCGGATTCCGGCACCGGCGTCTCCAGTACGGCGAAGATCTCCTCGGCCGCCGCCAGTCCCTCCGCCGCCGCGTGGAACTGGGCGCCCACCTGCCTGAGCGGCAGATACGCCTCGGGCGCGAGGATGAGGATGACGAGCCCGATGTACAGGTCCATCTCGCCGTGCACGAGCCGCATACCGATGGTCACCGCGACCAGTGCCACGGACAGCGTCGCCAGCAGTTCCAGCGCGAACGACGAGATGAAGGCGATCCGCAGGGTCCGCATCGTCGCCTGCCGGTACTCGCCGGTGATCCGCTTGATCGACTCGGCCTGCGCCTTGGCCCGGCCGAACACCTTCAGCGTCGGCAGCCCGGCCACGACATCGAGGAAGTGCCCCGACAGCCGGGACAGCAGCCGCCACTGACGGTCCATGTGGGACTGCGTGGCCCAGCCGATCAGCACCATGAAGACCGGGATGAGCGGCAGGGTGCCGACGATGATCGCCGCCGACACCCAGTCCTCGGTGACGATCCGCGCCAGCACGGCCACGGGCACCACGATCGCGAGCCCCAACTGCGGCAGATAGCGCGAGAAGTAGTCGTCGAGCGCGTCGACCCCCCGAGTCGCGACGGCGACCAGCGACCCGGTCCGCTGCCCGCTCAGCCACCCGGGACCGAGCGCGACGGCCCGCTCCAGCAACCGCCCGCGCAGCTCCGACTTCACGGCCGCGCTCGTCCGGTGGGCGGCCAGCTCGGTGAGCCAGGAGACGATCGCACGGCCGGTGGCGACGGCCACCAACAGCAGCAGCGGCGTACGGAGTTCGGTGACCGACAGTCCGTGCTGGAAGGCGCCGACCACCACCTCGGCGATGAGCATGGCCTGCGCGATGACCAGCCCGGCGCCGACGGCACCCAGGCCGACGACCGCGAGCAGGAAACGGCGGGTGGCACCGGCGTACCGGAAGAGCCGCGGATCGATTGGTTTCACGTGAAACATGCCCTTCGGTCCAGGGGGCCGGTTTCGCGATGTTTCACGTGAAACATCGGTTTCACGTGAAACATCGCGAAACCACCTCCCGCAGACTGCTACTGCAACTCAGTGCGCGGCTTCGGCGATGTGGTGCGTGCCGATCCGCTTGCGGAACACCCAGTACGTCCAGCCCTGGTAGAGCAGGACCAGCGGGGTGGCGATCCCCGCACACCACGTCATGATCCTCAGCGTGTACGGGCTCGACGAGGCGTTGGTGACCGTGAGGTTCCAGTCCGGGTTGAGCGAGGACGGCATGACGTTCGGGAAGAGCGTCAGGAACAGCATCGCGACGGCGGCCACGATGGTGACCCCGGAGAACGCGAACGCCCAGCCCTCACGCCCCTTCTGCGCCGCCCCCAGCGCGGCGACGAGCGCGAGCACGGCCACGATCGCCGCTGCCAGGGAGCCGCCGTCGCCCTTGTCGGCCTGTGTCCAGCTCAGGAACGCGAGCGCGACCACGGCGGTCACGAGTCCAACGCGAACCGCCAGTTTCCGCGCCCGTTCCCGGATGTCCCCGACGGTCTTGAGGCCGACGAACACCGTGCCGTGGAAGGTGAACAGCGACAGGGTGACCAGGCCGCCGAGCAGGGCGTACGGGTTGAGCAGATCGGCGAGATTGCCGGCGTAGTTGAAGTCCGCGTCGATCTTGACCCCGCGCACGATGTTGGCGAAGGCCACGCCCCACATGAACGCGGGCAGCAGCGAGGTCCAGAAGATCACTGTCTCCCAGTTGCGCTGCCAGTTCTCCTCGGGCCGCTTCACCCGGTACTCGAAGGCGACGCCCCGCAGGATCAGACAGACCAGGATTAGCAGCAGCGGCAGGTAGAAGCCGGAGAAGAGGGTGGCGTACCACTCGGGGAAGGCGGCGAAGGTCGCGCCGCCCGCCGAGAGCAGCCAGACCTCGTTGCCGTCCCAGACGGGTCCGATGGTGTTGATCAGGACCCGCTTCTCGGCCCGGTCGCGGGCGAGCAGCTTGGTGAGGACGCCGACCCCGAAGTCGAAGCCCTCCAGGAAGAAGTAGCCGATCCACAGGACGGCGATGAGGACGAACCAGACGTCGTGAAGTTGCATGGCGGTTCCAGCTCCCTGGGCCTAGTAGGAGAAGGCCATCGGCTTGTCGGCGTCCTGTGGGTCGCCGCCGATCTTCGTGGGCGGGTTGAGGTCGGCCTCGGTCAGTTCGGGCGGTCCGGCCTTGACGTACTTCACGAGGAGCTTGACCTCGATGACGGCGAGAATCGCGTAGAGCGAGGTGAAGACGATCATCGAGGTGAGAATCTCCCACTGCGAGACGCCGGGGGAGACCGCGTCCCGGGTCTGGAAGATGCCGTAGACGACCCAGGGCTGACGGCCCATCTCGGTGAAGATCCAGCCCCAGGAACTGGCGATCAGCGGGAAGCCCAACGTGAGGATGGCGATCCGCCAGTACCACTTGGTGAGCGTCGGGCCGAGCACCTTGCCGGGGAGCAGCGAGAGGTTCGGCACCTCGTCCTCGCCGGTGCGCAGGTGCTGCGGCAGCATGAACTTCTTGCGGGTCAGCCAGAGTCCGGCCAGGCCGATCGTGAAGGACGTCATGCCGAAGCCGATCATCCAGCGGAAGCCCCAGTAGGCGACCGGGATGTTGGGCCGGTAGTCGCCGGGCCCGAACTTCTCCTGCTCGGCCTTGTTGACGTCGTTGATGCCGGGGACGTACGAGCTGAAGTCGTCGTTGGCGAGGAAGGACAGCAGGCCCGGGATCTCGATGGCGACCTTGTTGTGGCCCTTGTCCACGTCCCCGTAGGCGAAGACGGAGAAGGGCGCGGGTGCCTCGCCGTCCCACAGGGCCTCGGCGGCGGCCATCTTCATGGGCTGCTGCTTGAACATGACCTTGCCGAGGGTGTCGCCGCTGATCGCGGTGAGCAGACCGCCGATGACGACGGTGACCAGGCCGAGCCGCAGCGAGGTCCGCATCACCGGGATGTGCTTCTTGCGCGTCAGGTGGAAGGCGGCGATGCCGACCATGAAGGCGCCACCCGTGAGGAAGGCCGCGGAGAGGGTGTGGAAGACCTGGGTGAGGGCCGTGTTCTGGGTCAGGACCAGCCAGAAGTCCGTGAGTTCGGCACGGCCCTTCGCCTCGTTGATCCGGTAGCCGACGGGGTGCTGCATCCAGGAGTTGGCCGCGAGGATGAAGTACGCCGACAGGATCGTGCCGATCGAGACCATCCAGATGCAGGCCAGATGGATCCGCTTCGGCAGCTTGTCCCAGCCGAAGATCCACAGCCCGATGAAGGTGGACTCGAAGAAGAAGGCGATCAGCGCCTCGAAGGCGAGCGGGGCGCCGAAGACGTCGCCGACGAAGCGCGAGTAGTCGGACCAGTTCATACCGAACTGGAACTCCTGCACGATGCCGGTGACGACACCCATCGCGATGTTGATCAGGAAGAGCTTGCCCCAGAACTTGGTGGCCTTGAGGTACTTCTCCTTCTCCGTGCGCACCCAGGCGGTCTGCAGTCCGGCCGTGAGAGCGGCGAGCGAGATCGTCAGCGGGACGAAGAGGAAGTGGTAGACGGTGGTGATGCCGAACTGCCATCGCGCCAGGGTCTCCGGCGCCAGAGCCAGGTCCACGGTGCCGCTCCTTACCTACGCTTGTGAAAGCGTTCACATTCACAAGCAATTATGCAGCACCGTTTCGCCAGTAGATGAAGGGGGGTCCCCGCCCGCTCGGCAGCGACCCCCCTCACCAGCTCTGACCAGCTGAAACAGCATCCGAATGTGCCCTAGATCTCCTTGCGGAAGCCCTCCGCCACCGTCAGGAAGATGTCGTTCGCCTCGGTCTCGCCGACCGTCACCCGAACGCCCTCGCCCGGGAACGGCCGTACGACCACCCCGGCCCGCTCGCACACCGCCGCGAAGTCGACCGTGCGCTCCCCCAGCCGCAGCCACACGAAGTTCGCCTGGGTGTCGGGCACCGTCCAGCCCTGGCCGCGCAGCGCGTCGACCACCCGGGTGCGCTCGGAGACCAGTGAGCCGACCCGGCCGAGCAGCGCGTCCTCGGCCCGCAGCGAGGCCACCGCCGCGTCCTGGGCGAGCTGGCTCACCCCGAACGGCACCGCCGTCTTGCGCAGCGCCGCCGCCACCGGCTCGTGCGCGATCGCGAACCCGACCCGCAGCCCGGCGAGACCGTACGCCTTGGAGAAGGTCCGCAGCACACAGACGTTCGGCCGGTCGCGGTAGAGCACGACCCCGTCCGGCACCTCGATGTCCCGGACGAACTCCTTGTAGGCCTCGTCCAGTACGACCAGCACATCGGCGGGCACCCGGTCCAGGAACCGCTCCAGCTCGGCCTGCCGTACGGCCGTCCCCGTCGGGTTGTTGGGGTTGCAGACGAAGATCAGCCGGGTCCGGTCGGTGATCGCGTCCGCCATCGCGTCGAGGTCGTGCACGTCCCCGGGCGTCAGCGGGACCTTGACCGACGTGGCGCCGCTGATCTGCGTGATGATCGGATAGGCCTCGAAGGACCGCCAGGCGTAGATGACCTCGTCGCCGGGCCCGCTCGTCGACTGGACCAGCTGCTGCGCCACCCCGACCGAGCCGGTGCCGGTGGCGATGTGGGACACCGGCACGGCGAAACGTTCGGCCAGCTCGTTCATGAGCCCTGTGCAGGCCATGTCCGGGTAGCGGTTGAAGGACCCGGCCGCGGCCGTGACGGTCTCCAGCACGCCGGGCAGCGGCGGATACGGGTTCTCGTTCGAGGACAGCTTGTAGGCCACCGGACCGTCGGCCGCGGCCGGCCGGCCCGGCTTGTAGGTGGGGATACCCTCCAGCTCGGCTCGCAGCTTGGGGCTCGTCTCGCTCACCGCAGTCCTCCTCGTGACCACCACCGGTTACCAATGCTCCTCACCTTATGAGGATTCGGCGCCACCGGGTACGGGCCGGTCGGGTCCGGAACCCAACCCCACCTGTCACACAGGCATCAGGGGTATCACCGTACAAAGTTGTACGAAACAGGGGGCGCATCGCACCTCAGGGCACGCGCCGGTGGCTCACGCCGTGGCGCGCATCCCTCGAAGAGGTGAGTTGAGACCTCTTCGAAACATCGGTCACTTGGCAGGCCTATGCGCGCGGACAAGTCACGTAGGGCAGTAATATCGTTCAACTGACTTTCTTTCCAAGGCAGTTGATATCTATTGACCATGCAGAAACGTGCCTGTCAACGGCTGCATATGCGTCCGCACTACCCCACCGCATGAGCCCTACTATCGGCTCGCCATGACAGCAGCAGGGAAGCACCAGGTGAGCCGCGCGGAGACAACCCGACGAGCCAGCCGGCCGGGCCGGGCAGGCATCAGAGACGTGGCCGCCGCCGCAGGGGTCTCGATCACGACCGTCTCCGACGCCCTCAACGGAAAGGGCCGGCTCCCGGACGCCACCCGACGCCATGTCCGTGAGGTCGCCGACCGGCTGGGCTACCGCCCGTCGGCCGCGGCCCGAACCCTCCGTACCGGCAAGTCGGGCTTGATCGGCCTGACCGTGACGACGTACGGGGATGAACCTTTCACCTTCACCGAGTTCGCCTACTTCGCCGAGATGGCCAGAGCCGCCACCTCGGCAGCGCTCGCCCGGGGCTACGCCCTGGTCATCCTGCCCGCGACCTCACGCCACGACGTGTGGTCGAACGTCGCCCTGGACGGCACGGTCGTCATCGACCCCTCCGACCAGGACCCGGTGGTCACCGAACTCGTCCGGCAGGGACTGCCGGTCGTCTCCGACGGCCGTCCGGCGGGCTCGCTGCCGGTCACCGCGTGGGTCGACAACGACCACGAGGCGGCGGTCCTGGGCATCCTCGACCATCTGGCCGCCGCCGGCGCCCGCCGCATCGGCCTCCTGACGGGCACCTCCACCGACACCTACACCCACCTCTCCACCACGGCGTACCTGCACTGGTGCGAGCGGGTCGGCCAGGACCCGGTGTACGAGGCCTACCCGGCGCACGACCCGTGCGCGGGCGCCATCGCCGCCGACCGGCTGCTGGCCCGCCCGGACCGCCCGGACGCGGTCTACGGCCTCTTCGACCCGAACGGCACCGACCTGCTCGCCGCGGCCCGCCGCTACGGCCTGCGCGTCCCGGAGGACCTGCTGCTGGTCTGCTGCAGCGAGTCCACGGTGTACGCGACGACCGAGCCGCCGATCACCACGCTCTCCCTGAAGCCGCGCCGTATCGGCACGGCGGTGGTCCAGCTGCTGATCGACGCCATCGAGAACATCGATTCGGACCTGCCGGTCGAGCAGGTGATACCGACCGAACTGATCGTGCGGACGTCCTCGCAGCGCCGTCCGCCGCGTACGACCGTCAGTCCGCCGCGGTCGCCCGAGGAAGGGTGACCCGGGGGCTCTGACGGGACGGGGAACGTGGGCCTGTGCGGGGCGGGCTCCCGGGGAGCGGGGCCGTACGAGGGGTCGGCCCCGTAGGGGAAGCGGGAGCCCGGCTCGTCCGGGAATGCGGACACCGGCGTCGGGACGATTCCCGCACGCCGGTGTCATGATCGTACGAAGCGTCGATGTCCGAGGGGCGGAGCAAGGAACGAAGCAGGGGAGTCCGGGGCGGTCCCGTACGGGAAAGCCCCTCCGAATCGGGGCGAAAGCCGCGGTGAACTGGGCTCCTTCGCCGATTCACCACCCCTGGGTCATCACATGGCGCGATCCGCATTCCTATGATGGGCCCACGACACCGCGGGCCGCTGCGACCAGGCAGTCCAATGTGGTGCAGATGCGGCGCGATGGTGGAGGGGTCGATGACTCAGGGGGCCGGTCAGGGACCCGAGGTGACGCGGACGGCGACGTTGCGCGACTTCCGGGTGCCCGCGTACGTCCATGAGACCGGTCCGTACGCCGACGGTACGGCCCCCGGTGACATTCCCGCCGGGACGGCCGACACCGAGGTCCAGGAGACCGCGGAGGGCGCGCAGGGCCCGGCGGATCCGGAGGAGTACCCGGACGGGTACACCCCGACCCAGCGCGACCTGCCCGTCATCAACCGCGGTGACACGCTTCAGGCCGCCGTCGACCCGGCCGACCTGGCCGCCGACGGCCCCGGACCCCTGTTCGTCGTCGGGGACGTCCACGGCTACATCGACGAACTGGTGGACGCCCTCCAGGAGCAGGGCCTGATCGACAGCGAGTGCAACTGGTCCGCGGGCACCGCCCGGCTCTGGTTCCTCGGCGACTTCACCGACCGGGGCCCGGACGGCATCGGCGTCATCGACCTCGTCATGCGGCTGTCCGCCGAGGCGGCGGCGGCCGGCGGCTACTGCAAGGCCCTCATGGGCAACCACGAGCTGCTGCTCCTGGGCGCCAAGCGGTTCGGCGACACCCCCGTCAACTCCGGCGCGGGCACGGCCACCTTCCAGGCGGCCTGGCTGCTGAACGGCGGCCAGAAGACCGACATGGACCGGCTGCAGGACCACCACCTCCAGTGGATGGCCCGCCTCGACGCGATCGAGGCGGTCGACGGCCACCTGCTCGTGCACTCGGACACCACCGCCTACCTCGACTACGGCGACTCGATCGAGGCGGTCAACGACACCGTCCGCGAGACGATCACGCGCAACGACGCGGACGAGGTCTGGGACCTGTTCCGCAAGTTCACCAAGCGCTTCTCCTTCCGCGACGAGGGCGGTGCCGAGGCCGTACGCTCCCTTCTCGATACGTACGGCGGCACCCGCATCGTTCACGGCCACAGCCCCATCCCCTATCTGGTGGGCGAAGTCGGCACCGAGGACGACGGCGAGGACAACTCCGGCCCGAACATCGAACATCCGCATGTCTACGCCGACGGACTCGCCATCGCGATGGACGGCGGTGTGACCATGGCCGGAAAACTGCTGGTCCAGGAACTTCCGCTGGAGCTCTGACGGCTGTCCGGGCCTTCCCGGGGCAGGTGTCCCCCGACCGCCGACCGCGCCGGACGGGGGTCGCGGAGGGGTCTGCCGGGGGAGAGACACTCGGCAAATTCTTCAAACCCCCTGTCACCGCGCGCCGTCGCCGCTCTACCATCGGCTTATCCGTAGCAGGCTCCCCTCCGTTTCTGCCCGACGGCTCGTCAGCATGCCGAGCCCCAAGCCCTACGGAGCATCGGGGGATGCACATGAACAGCGTTCCGCAGCACCTGCTGAACGAGGACCGCCAGGAATACGAGCGGATCCTCGACGAGGCGCTGCGCTCCGCCCCACAACGCCCGGAACTGGCCGCCGTCGGTCAGCGCCTGAACCCCGAACAACTGCGCACCATGGCACTCAACGCCACCGCGCTCATCACGGTCGCCGCGGCGGCCGAATACCAGCACTACGTGAAGGTCCGCGACGAACTGCGCCACCCGGCGCCGTCCACCCCGACGTCCGTCCGCGAGTCCGGCTCGACCGAGCCGGGTACGAGCGCGATGGGGTTCGCCACCAACATGGGCGAGGTCGCCGCCGAGACCGCCGGGGCGGGCGCCGTCGCCGTCGTCGCGGTGCTGGCTCCCGTCCTCGCGGGCACGGCCGCGGCGATCTTCCTGCTCGTGGGCTACATCCTCAAGATGCTCGACCCCGAGCCGGCCTTCGCCACGACCATGCTCACCACCGGATGGGTGTTCGGTGCGGTGACCGCGGCGGCGATCCTCGTCGCCGCGGTCGGCCTGCTGCTCACCGCCCTGCGCAACAGCCCGGATCCGGAGGAGGCCGGGGCGTACGGCGAACTGACCGGGGAGGTGGCGCTGGCCAGGGAGGCCTGGCGCGAAGCCCTGCTGGAGCGGGGCATCCTGCCGTTCCTCCGCGACGCCCTCGCCGATCCCGGTACGGCTGCCATGAACCGCAAGCCCGCCCCGCAACCCACCACCGGCCGTATGCCGAACCTCGGCTACAACCGGCCCGGTTTCACCAGCCCCGAGGGCGGTCACACCACGAGCCACCGCCCCAGCTTTTCGAGCCCGGACTTCACCAGCCCGGACTTCGGGGGCCCGGACCACCCGCCGGAGTGACCGGCGGGCGCCCGACGCGGGGCCCTGCGTCCTTGCGGAACGCAGGGCTGAGGGCTCAGGGCACAGGTGGAGCGGGCGGCTGTCGAAGCCGCCCGACCACCTGGACCGCCGTCCCGGCCCGCCACCGGGGCCGGTGTCAGTCCGCGATCGGCAGATAGACCCGGTTGCCCGCTGCCGCGAACTCCTCCGACTTCCGCGCCATGCCCTGCTCGATCTCCACCGGGGTACTGCCGTGTTCGCGGCGGATGTCCTGGGAGATTTTCATGCTGCAGAACTTCGGCCCGCACATCGAGCAGAAGTGGGCCGTCTTGGCGGGCTCGGCCGGCAGGGTCTCGTCGTGGAACTCCCGTGCCGTGTCCGGGTCGAGAGCCAGGTTGAACTGGTCCTCCCACCGGAACTCGAAGCGGGCGTCGGAGAGCGCGTCATCCCATTCCTGCGCACCTGGGTGCCCCTTGGCGAGGTCGGCTGCGTGGGCGGCGATCTTGTAGGTGATGACGCCGGTCTTGACGTCGTCACGATTGGGCAGGCCCAAGTGCTCCTTGGGCGTGACATAGCAGAGCATGGCCGTGCCCCACCAGGCGATCATCGCGGCACCGATGCCGGAAGTGATGTGGTCGTACGCCGGCGCGACGTCCGTCGTCAGCGGACCGAGCGTATAGAACGGAGCTTCATCACAGATCTCCTGCTGCAGGTCGATGTTCTCCTTGATCTTGTGCATCGGGACGTGTCCCGGGCCTTCGATCATGGTCTGTACGTGAAAACGCTTCGCGATCGTGTTGAGTTCCCCGAGTGTCCGCAATTCCGCGAATTGTGCCTCGTCGTTGGCGTCCGCGATCGAGCCGGGCCGCAGCCCGTCGCCGAGCGAGTAGGTGACGTCGTACGCGCCGAGGATCTCGCACAGTTCTTCGAAATTCTCGTACAGGAACGACTCCTTGTGGTGCGCCAGGCACCACGCCGCCATGATCGAGCCACCGCGCGAGACGATGCCGGTCTTGCGGTTCGCGGTGAGCGGTACGTACGCCAGGCGGACGCCCGCGTGCACGGTCATGTAGTCGACGCCCTGCTCGGCCTGCTCGACGACCGTGTCCTTGTAGATCTCCCAGGTCAGCTCCTCGGCGCGGCCGTCCACCTTCTCCAACGCCTGGTAGAGCGGCACCGTGCCGATGGGGACGGGGGAGTTGCGCAGCACCCACTCGCGGGTGGTGTGGATGTTGCGGCCGGTGGACAGGTCCATGACCGTGTCGGCGCCCCAGCGCGTCGCCCAGGTCATCTTCTCGACCTCCTCCTCGATGGAGGAGGTGACCGCGGAGTTGCCGATGTTGGCGTTGACCTTCACCAGGAACCGCTTGCCGATGATCATCGGCTCGATCTCCGGGTGGTTGACGTTGGCGGGCAGCACCGCCCGCCCGGCGGCGATCTCCTCACGGACCACCTCGGGGTCGACGTTCTCCCGGACGGCCACGAACTCCATCTCGGGCGTGATCTCCCCGCGACGGGCGTACGCGAGCTGCGTCACCGCCTGTCCGGTCCGGCTCCGGCGCGGCTGCCGGGGCCGGCCCGGGAACACCGCGTCGAGGTTCCTGAGCCCGCCGCGAGGCGAGGTGTGCTTGATCCCGTCGTCCTCGGGTCGGACGGGACGGCCCGCGTACTCCTCGGTGTCGCCACGGGCGATGATCCAGTGGTCGCGCAGCGGGGCCAGTCCCCTGCGGACGTCGGTGTCGACCAGCGCGTCGGTGTACGGGCCCGAGGTGTCGTACAGCGTGACCGACTTGCCGTTGGTGAGGTGCACCTGACGGACCGGCACCCGCAGATCGGGGCGTGAGCCGCCGACATACCCCTTGTGCCAGCCGATGGACTTCCCGGCCTCCTTGGACTGCCCGGACGGTTCGCCCTGGAGGGGCTGTTCGTCCTGGCTGGAGGCAGGCGTGCGTGCGTCCTTGATGGTCATGAGACCTACTCCCTACGCCGGCATTACCCGGTAACAGGTTCAGCGGTCGACGCAGCGGATTCCGTCTGCCGATGTTTCATGTGAAACATCACTCGTTCCACATGTTCCACGTGAAACATCGCTAAGACGGAGGTCAGCGCCCTCTCAGCCCGGTGCTCCGAGCTCCCGCGTGTGCAAAGGTGCCTCAACGCTAGCGTCAATTTGGGCGAGGTGAACAGAGGGCCCCGGTCGTTCTTGCGATGATCGGGCGGTGACCACGACGCAAGGACCCCCGTACCCGCCCTCCGAGCCACCGCGCGGAACCGGTGCCGGGCGCGCTTCCGGGCCGGGCAGCGGAAGCAGCGAGAGCACCGGCCCGCAGCGCAGGTTCCGGCTGGGCGACGGCCCCGGCGGCCCCGGCGGTGCGCCCGGAAACGGAGCCGGAACGGGCGGTGCGGGCGGGGCGCCCGGACCGAGTGACAGGCCTGGTCCCGGATACGGGCCCGGGCGGAGGGTCGAGCACGGCTACGGGCCTGGAGCGGGGTCGGCAGCGGGTCAGGGCGGGCGCACGGGCCCGGGCGGCCAGGACTCCGGGTTCGGCGGTGCCGAGGGGCCCGGGACCGGGCAGTTCGGCCAGATTCCCGCGTCCGGGGGCGGGCGAGGGCCTGGCCCCGGCTCAGGTCCTGGCTCCGGGGCAGGCGGCGGGCACGATCACGGATTCGGCCCGGATCAAGGCGCCGGTCACGGACACCATGAGCATGGACACGGACCGGCTGACGGTCACGGTGGCGGGCCTGGTGGCAGTCACGGCGGTGGTGCCGGTGGTGGGCAAGGGCACGGACCGGGCGGTGGGCAGGGCGGCGGACACGGGCACGGACCCGGTGACTCCCACGGACCCGACGACAACCACGGTCACTCGTCGCACGGCCACAGTCACAGCCACGGACCGGCCGCCCCCGTCTCCATCCACCTGCGGAAGATCATCGGGGCGATCCTGATCCCCTTCGCCGCGGCGGTCGTGGTCGGGCTCGTGGTGCTGTGGCCCGGCGGCGCCCCCTCGCACGAACGCACCGGCGTCGGCTTCGACCGGCAGACCCATGAGGCGACGGTCACCAAGGTCGTCGCGGTGGACTGCAAGTCCGTCAACGCCTCGGGGGACACCCCGACCGGCGACACGTCCACCGCCGAGGGCTCCTCGGCCCAGCAGCAGGCGACCGGCGACTGCAAGAGGGCGACGATCCGCGTCGACACCGGTGACGACAAGGGCCGTACGTTCACGGAGATCGTCCAGCCGGACCAGTCACGGCAGTTGCACGAGGACGAGAAGGTCGTCGTCGCCTACGAGCCCTCCGCGCCGAGGGACCTGCAGTACTCGGTCACCGACGTCAACCGCAGGCTGCCCATGGCCCTGCTGGCCGGCATCTTCGCGCTCGCCGTCGTGGTCGTGGGCCGGCTGCGCGGTGTGATGGCGCTGGTCGCCCTGGCCGTCAGCTTCATGGTGCTGACCTTCTTCATCCTGCCGGCCATCCTCCAGGGCTCGAACCCGCTGGTCGTGGC
The DNA here is from genome assembly GCF_002954775.1 of Streptomyces geranii. Lineage (GTDB taxonomy): Bacteria > Actinomycetota > Actinomycetes > Streptomycetales > Streptomycetaceae > Streptomyces > Streptomyces geranii. The sequence continues at coordinate 85,180 of NZ_PJME01000008.1, read as the reverse complement.
GGTCATCGGCGCCAGCGCCATCATGCTGATCGCGCTCTACATGTGCCACGGCCTCTCGGCCCGTACGTCGGTGGCGGTGCTCGGCACCCTGATCTCGCTGGTGCTGATCGGCGTCCTCGGCTCGCTGTTCATCGGCTGGGCCGCGCTGACCGGCAACACCGACGACAACACGGGCCTCATCCATGGCCTGTATCCGTCCATCGACATGAGCGGCCTGCTGCTCGCGGGCGTCATCATCGGTTCGCTCGGTGTCCTCGACGATGTGACGGTGACCCAGACATCGGCGGTCTGGGAGCTGCACGAGGCCAATCCGACGATGGGCTGGCGCGGGCTGTACCGCGCAGGTATCCGCATCGGCCGCGACCACATCGCGTCGGTCGTCAACACCCTCGTCCTCGCCTACGCGGGCGCCGCGCTGCCGCTGCTGCTGCTCTTCTCGATCGCGCAGAGCAGCGTCGGGACGGTCGCCAACAGCGAACTCGTCGCGGAGGAGATCGTCCGGACCCTGGTGGGCTCGATCGGTCTGGTCGCCTCGGTGCCGGTGACGACGCTGCTGGCGGCCCTGATGGTCTCGGCCGACCGCCAGGGCAAGGCGCCGTCGGTCGCGGGTACGCCCGCTGCAGCCGGGCCCGGAGCAGGAGCCGCGGCGGGAGCGAAGGCGGGCGCCGGAGCGGGTGCGGCTGCCGCGGCAGGGGCGGCGGCCCAGTCGGCCCCGGCACGGGCCGGGAAGGGCCGTCGCCGCAAGCACTGAGGTCGCAGGCACCGAGCCAGGGCCAGGCGTAACGCTTCTCCTCCCGCCGTGCAGGAGAAGCGTTACGCCACCGTCGGGAGGCCCGCCGCCGATCCGCTCAACCGGCGCTCTGTTCCTCCGCGAGGATCCGGACCAGCGCCTCGTCGAGATGGGCGTCGAAGTCCGCGAGGGAACGCTCCTGCCCCAGCGGCACCAGCTTGTCCGTACGGTCGAGGAACGCCACCAGCGGTGCCGCTCCCGAGCGGAACAGCGCCTGGTCGCCGCCGACCTGAAGCCGGATCAGCACCTCGCCCAGCACGTCGTTGTCGGCGGGCGAGATCCGCACATCTCCGTCCCCGCACGGCCGGCCCACGCCGTCGATCAGCAGCTCGCGCCCGAAGGCCCAGGTCACCGGGGCGTCGCCAGGCAGGTGGAAGGTCAACCGGACGGCATAGGGATCACAGGTCTCGTAGCGCAGCTCCACCGGAATGCGGAAGGAGAGCTCCTCCGAGACCAGAAAGCTCATCATGACTTCTGCCTGCACCGACTCGCGCATCGCCTACCCCGTCACTTGCCGTGGACTGGCCTGTAATCATCGCTCTGATACTGCTCGCATCTTGCTGAAAGTACACGGTGAATCACAAGGAGTGAGTTTTCAGATACTGATAGAGATCGCGAGTGACCCCAGTAGTCTTCCTACCTCTGCCTGCAACTGCTGAGCCGCGATTAGCAGTCGATCAGCCTGGTTGGAAGGTAGAGAAATGGCCAATGTGGCGGCGGTGGCACCGATGGTGATCGGAACGGCCGCGCAGACCGTCCCCAGTGCGTACTCCTGGCGCTCCACGACCAGTTCCATCCGCCGCATCCGGTCGAGGCGGCGCAGCAGTGCGTGACTGTCACGCACCGTGTAGGGGGTGACCGCCTGCACGGGATGGCGTTCGAGGTGGTCCCGGCGGTCCTGCTCGTCCAGCTGCGAGAGCAGGCACTGCCCTACGGCGTGCGCGTGGCCGGTCTCGCGGAAGTCCGCCCACTCCTGGACCGCCGGGTTGGCGGGGGTGTCGGAGATGCACATGACCTCGATCTCGCCGTCGCGGTACACCGCGTAGTACACGGGTACGCCGATCGTGTCCCGCCAGTGCGCGAGTGCGTCCACGACCGTGCTGCGGCGCTTCTGCCGTGCTCCGCTGCTGCCCAGCCGCTCGGCCGCCTCGCCGAGGAAGAACAGCCCCTTGTCGCGCCGCAGATAGCCCTCGAAGACGAGGGTCCGCAGCAGGTGGTAGGCGGTCGGGAGGGCGAGGCCGGTCTCGCGGGCGAGCTGTTTGGCGGGGGCGCCGTGCTCGTGCGTGGCGACGGACTCCAGCAGTCGCATCGCCCGCTGCACGGAGCCGATGAGGGTGGCCGTGGGGTGCGTCTCGGTGGGCGCTTCGAGCACGGGAGCGGATGCCCGGGCGGGCGCGGGTGCCGGCGCGGGTCTCTCGGTGGGCCGGACGCGAGTCCCCTGGGAGGGCGCGGCCCGCTGCTCGGGCCGGCGCTGTACGGGTGGAGCCTGTGGTTCCGCGGCTGCGGTGTCGACCATGGCGGGGGGTCACTCTCGAAGGCGAGGGGGCTGCCCGTGCGGAGAGACACGGTAGGAGGGGATACGCCGTCCGCGGGGGCCGTCCCCGCGTCGAATTCCGGACTCTAACGGCCTGTCACCGCGCGCAGACGGCCCGTACGGGAAACTTCCCCCGCCCGAGGGAACCGGCGAAACCTGTTACCGGCACCCTCGTCGTCCCGCTCACCGTCCCGCGTACGCCGATCGCCCCTCGGCCGTCACCAGTCGCTGCGCGAGGACGAACTCGACGTGAACTTCCGTACGACGTAGATGAGTCCGCCGACCAGGGCGACGAAGACCAGTGCCTTGAAGAGCAGGCCGACGACGAAGCCGACGACGGTCGCTATCAGCCCGCCGAACACGACGAGGGCGATGACCGGCACCGCGACCCACTTAACCCACCACGGCATTCCCGCGAAGATCTCTCGCATCGCCCTTTTCCTCACTGCTCGGCCCGTCGCATCCGCCGGGGCCTGTGCCCATCGCTCGTGCCGGGACATTCGATGTTCCGCTTTCGATGCTAGGGCCGGAGGGCGGCCCGGCGGGGGCCTCGCATCCCTTGTCCTCCCCTGATCGATCCCCTAGGGAACCCTGAGGCGGCGGGTCAGCTCTCGGGCGGAGAGAAGACCACCATGACCCGGAGATCCTCGCTGATGTGGTGGAACTTGTGGGCCACCCCGGCCGGTACGTACACGACGCTGCCGCGCGCCACCTGGGTCGTCTCCATGCCGACGGTGATCGCGGCCCGTCCGCTCACCACGAAGTACACCTCGTCCTGGCTGTGGGGCTGCTGCGGGTCGTGCTCGCCCGCGTCCAGGGCGTACAGGCCGACCGACATGTTCCGTTCGCGCAGGAACTGCAGGTAGGCGCCGTCGTTGGCGGCACGTTCCGCCTCCAGTTCATCCAACCGGAATGCCTTCATCGCCCTCGCCCACACTCGTAACCGATCTCGTCTGCCACGATCAGACACATGAAGAATTTCGTAGTCAAGACGATCGCCAACGCGGGCGCCCTCGGCGTGGCCGTGTGGGTGCTGGACAAGATCACCCTGACCGGTGACAGCACGGGCAAGAAGATCGGGACGCTGGTTGTCGTCGCGCTCCTGTTCGGCCTGGTGAACTTCCTGGTCAAGCCGATCGTGAAGGTGCTCACCTTCCCGCTGTTCATTCTCACGCTCGGCCTGATCACCCTGCTGGTCAACGCCCTGATGCTGCTGCTCACTTCATGGCTGGCCGACAAGTTCGACCTGAGCTTCCATGTCGAGGGCTTCTGGACGGCCGTCCTGGGCGGTCTGATCATCTCGATCGTCTCCTGGGCGCTGCACATCGTCCTGCCCGACGAGGACTGAGGACGCCCGATGCCCTATCGCGTCTGTTTCGTCTGCACCGGCAACATCTGCCGCTCCCCGATGGCCGAGTCCGTCTTCCGCGCGCGGGTGGCGGAGGCCGGGCTGGCCGGCCTGGTCGAGGTCGACAGTGCCGGCACGGGCGGCTGGCACGAGGGCGACGGCGCGGACCCGCGCACGGTCTCCGTGCTGACGGCGGCCGGTTACGAGGGCGACCACGCGGCCCGGCGGTTCCAGGCCGCGTGGTTCGCCCGTCTGGACCTGGTGATAGCCCTTGACGCGGGCCACCTGAAGGCACTGCGCCGCCTCGCGCCCACTCCTGAGGACGCCGAGAAGGTGCGGCTGCTGCGTTCCTACGATCCGGCCGCGGGCGGCGACCTCGACGTCCCGGACCCGTACTACGGGGGTGTCGACGGCTTCGAGGAGTGCCTTGAGATGGTGGAGGCGGCGAGCGAGGGCCTGCTCGCCGCGGTACGGACGGAAGTGGAGGGACGGGCGGCATGAGCGAGGCGGCTGCGGACGAGGATTCGGGCGTGCGTGCGAACCCGGGTGTGGGTGACGGCACGCGCGCGGTACGGGCGGGGCTGCCCGAGCCGGTCAAGCACGAACCGGCCCTCCCCGGCCCGGTGTTCGCGGCCCACTACCACCTCCCAGGCGCCCCCAGCGGCCCGTACACCTACGGCCGCGACGAGAACCCCACCTGGACCCTGCTGGAGCGCGCCATCGGCGAGCTGGAGGCTCCGGGGCGGGACGGCGTGGAGACGCTCGTCTTCGCCTCCGGGATGGCCGCCGTCTCGTCGGTGCTCTTCTCCCAGCTGCGCACCGGGGACACCGTCGTCCTGCCCGGCGACGGCTACCAGGCGCTGCCGCTGGTGCGGGCCCAACTGGAGGCGTACGGCATCGAGGTGCGCACGGCCCCGACCCGCGGCGACGCCCAGTTGGACGTCCTCGACGGCGCGCGGCTGCTGTGGATCGAGACCCCGTCGAACCCGGGGCTCGACGTGTGCGACGTACGGCGGCTCGCCGGGGCGGCACACGCGCGTGGCTGTCTCGTGGCCGTCGACAACACCCTGGCGACACCGCTCGGCCAGCGCCCGCTGGAGCTGGGCGCCGACTTCTCCGTGGCCAGCGGGACCAAGCAGCTCACCGGGCACGGCGACGTACTGCTGGGTTACGTCACCGGCGCGGACGCCGCCGCGATGGCCACCGTACGGCGGTGGCGCAAGATCGTCGGGGCGATTCCCGGGCCCATGGAGGCCTGGCTCGCGCACCGGTCGATCGCCACGCTCCCCTTGCGGGTCGACCGGCAGGACACCACCGCGCTGGCTCTCGCCGAGGCCCTGCGCGGCCGGCCCGGGGTGACCGGGCTGCGCTATCCGGGACTGCCGGAGGACCCCTCGTACAAGATCGCGTCACGGCAGATGCGGCGCTATGGGTGCGTGGTTTCCTTCGTGCTGCCCACGCGCGCGCGTGCCGACCGTTTTCTCGACGCGCTGCGGCTCGTGGACGACGCGACGAGCTTCGGCGGAGTGCGGTCCACGGCGGAGCGGCGCGGCAGGTGGGGCGGGGACGCCGTGCCCGAGGGCTTCGTCCGCCTCTCGGTCGGCGCCGAGGACGAGGGCGACCTGGTGGCGGATGTGCTGCGGGCGCTTGAGGAGTCGGCGGAGTGACCGCCGGGCGCGGGGCGAAGAGGTGCTCCCGCCGGGGCGACGGCGGTCCGAGCCTCCCCCCTCGTGGCTCGGACCGCCGCGGTTCCGCGCGCGAAGAACCGCGCAAGCAAGGCTAGTTGACTCTGTGTCAGTGTCCAATCACTGTAGCGACAGAGACCTATCGACTTATTTATAGTTGGGCCCGGCCGGACGGCCGGGAGAAGGGCAGAGAAGGGAAGCGCGCCATGGATCTGGCCCTGCTGCGCACCTTCGTGACCGTCCACCGCGCCGGGTCCTTCACCCGTGCCGCCACCCTGCTCGGCCTCTCACAGCCTGCCGTCACCTCGCAGATCCGGACCCTGGAACGGCAGCTGGGACGCCCGCTGTTCCTGCGTCAGGCCCGTGGCGTGACCCCCACGACCATCGGCGACGAACTCGCGCACAAGGCCGCGCCGCATCTCGACGCGCTCGTGGAGATCACCGAGACCGGGCTGGAGGAGGACTCCTCCGTCCGCACACTGCACCTGGCCGGGCCACCCGAGTTCACCGCGGAGCGGGCACTGCCCGCCCTCACCGAACTGACCGGGGACGACGGCCAGAGCTTCGCGCTGCGCGCCTCCTTCGGCAACGCCGAGGAGACCTTGGAGGGGCTGTCCGCCGGACACCACGATCTGGCCATCAGTACGGCCCGTCCGCGCGGCTCCCTGCTCACGGCGACTGCGCTCTGCGACGAGGAGCACGTCCTGGTCGCCGCCCCGCGCTGGGCGGGCCACTTCGGACCCGGCAAGCTGCGCCGCAAGGGCGCGTCCGTCCTGGAGAACCTCCCCGTGGTGGAGGTCCACGAGTCGCTGCCCTTCATCGCCCGCTACTGGGCCTCCGTCTTCGACTCCCGCCCGGCGGCCTCCGGCACCGTCATCGTGCCCGACCTGCGCGCGGTGCTCGCCTGCGCCACGGCGGGCGCGGGACTCGCGGTACTGCCCCGCTATCTGTGCGCGCCCGCGCTGGAGCGCGGCGAGGTGGTCGCCCTGCTCGATCCGCCGGTGCCCCCCTTGCGGACGTACTTCCTGGTGGTCCGCACGGGCACGCTGGCGATGCCCCATATCGCGCGGGCGCACGAATGGCTCCAGCGCGCGGCCGTCGACTGGGACTGAGCCCGGCCCGGATCGCCGTGATCCTTCTGCCGGCCTCTGTGATGTTTCACGTGAAACATCGCATTTCGTTCGTATGGGTCCAGCCTTTTACCCGGCCAAGAGCGCTTCGTGGGGACCCGGCATGTTTCACGTGGAACCAGCCGGGCCACATTCCTCCCATGACCGTCCGACCCGTGGTCAAGCGCACCGCACGCGCCATCCTGCTCGATGGCGACGACCTGATCCTCATCAAGCGGACCAAGCCGGGGATCGATCCCTACTGGCTCACTCCGGGCGGCGGGGTCGAACCGGACGACACGACCGTCGTCGACGCCCTCCACCGTGAAGTGCACGAAGAGCTGGGCGCCAAGATCACCGACGTGGTCCCCTGCTTCGTGGACACCGTCGAGCACATCGGCGCGGACGGCGGCGCCACGGGCGTGAAGGTGCAGCACTTCTTCGTCTGCCACCTGGAGTCCATGAACCCCTCGCTGCGCCACGGCCCCGAGATCGACGAGCCCTGCGGCGAGTACGAGATCGTCCGCATCCCCTTCACCCGGGTCGGCATCGCCTCCGTCCACCTCGTACCGCTGTCCCTGCGCCACTACCTGGACGGGAACATCGAGGGCGTACGGGCGATGCACGCGCCCGACCTGGGCTGACCGTGCGCGGTCGGGTCAGTCCCCGGTGACGACCAGTTCCTCCACCGAGTCGTGGCGGATGCGGTCCGCGGGGAATCCGGCTCGCCGCAGCGCGTCCACACCACTGCGGATCATTCCGGGCGGGCCCGACAGATAGGCGTCGTACCCGTACCAGGGCCCGTACTCCCGGACGGCGTCAGGCAGCTGGAGATGCGCCTGCTGGTCGATGACCGCGCGCACGGCGAGCCAGGAATGGCTCTGCTGGAGGCGCAGCAGGGTGTCGATGTCGTACAGGTCGACGTCCGTACGGGCGCCGTAGAACACCTCGACCCGCCGCCGGTCACCGTGTTCGGCGACGTCCTCGACCAGTGCCTTGATGGGCGCGATGCCGGTGCCCCCGCCGAGGCAGAGCAGGCCGCTGTCGGTGGTGTGGTCGACGGTCATCGTGCCGGCGGGCGGGCCGAGCCGGACGATGTCGCCGGGCCGGGCGCGGTGCACCAGCGCGCTGGAGACCCAGCCCGCGGGCACCGCCTTCACATGGAACGTCAACAGGCCGTCGGAGCGGGGCGCCGAGGCGAAGGAGTAGTGCCGCCAGATCCGGGGCCACCACGGCGTCTCCAGGCTCGCGTACTGCCCGGCGAGAAACGGGTAGGGCTGGTCGGGCCGGACGGTGAGGACGGCAATGTCCGGGGTCCGCAGATCGTGCGAGACGACCTCGCCGTACCACCAGGCCGGGGCGCGCAGTTCGTCGACGGCCGCCGCGTCGATCATCACCTGCGACATCGTCGTGTACGCCCGGACCCAGGCGGCCTCGGTCTCCGGGTTCCAGATCTCGGCGGCGTACCGGCTCAGTGAGCCTATGAGGCACTCCCCGACGGCCGGGTAGTGCTCGGGCCGGGTGCCGTACTTGCGGTGGCCCCGGCCGAGGTTCTGCAGATAGGCGACGAGGACCTCGGTGTTGTCGATGTGCTCGGCGGCGGTGAGCAGCGCCTTGAGCAGCCGGTCCCGCTGGGTGTCCATCGCGGCCGGGAACAGGGAGCGCAGTTCGGGGTGGCGTACGAAGAGCAGCGCGTAGAAGTAGGAGGTGGTCTTGTCGGCGACCGGGCCGACCACGGCCATGGTCCGCCGGATGAGCACCGCGTCCGAGGACGCCTCCTGGAGGGGCTCCGGGGTGGCCGCCACGGGGACCGGCTCCGGACGGGCGAGGGCAGGGGCCGCAGGCGCCGCGGGGGGAGCGGACTCGGGTGCGGGAGCCGGGGGTACGGGAGCCAGTGGCCCTGGGGCGAAGGGCGCGGGCACCGGGACGTCCGTGGTCGGCGGCGCAGGAGCGAAAGGTGCCGGAAGCGGGGAGGCGGGTGACAGGGGCAGCGGAGGCAAGGGCGCGGGCGGCGGAGGCATCGCCGGGGGCTCGGGGGCCGATGGCGCGGGTATTCGTTCCTGCTCCGGCGGGGGTCCTGCCGGGCGGGCACTGTCGTTCAGCGAGGGGCTCGGGGGGCCGCCCGTACCGGGCCTGCCCACGGGGCGCAGCGCGGCCAGTCGGCTGCCTTCCGCCGGCTCCTGCTCGCCGCCCTGAGGCGTCTCGGGCTGTTTGCGCGGCTTGAACCAGCCGCTCCCGCCGCTGCCGCCGGAAGTGCCGTTGTCGGCGGACGTGGTGGTCGGAGCGTCCATGGTCTGCCTCGCCTCGAACATCTTTCGGTCGGTCTGCGCACTTCCTCGGTCGGAATGTGCCCGCGTGCCCCCGCTGACGGCTTGCTTTTCCCCGTTGGGCCCCTGTCCAACGCGGCCATATTCAATCCGGATTACCGCCCCGTACGGACAAATAACGCCAGAGTGTGACAATCGCCGCAGCGCTCTCACCGCAGCGTCCCACTGTGGACGAACACCTCCACCGTGTAACCGGAAATGCGAGTCTTCGATCTCTCCGTCCCGTTAGGCTGCATTGCCCTGCTCCAGCCGCGCGCGAGAGATACGCACCCCGATGCGGACGAGAACCGGAGTCGACCATACCGGCCGTCGCCGCGCGCACAAGTTCCCGCCCTTCTTCACCATGAACGAGCAACGGGCGAACCATGAATTCCCTCAATTTCCGGGCGCCGCACACCAATTCAGTCGAGGCCCGGGCCTGTCACCCGATGACCGATGCCCGACGTTTCACGTGAAACATCTGTCCACGCACTGCACGGACCGGCACGACATGGCCAAAAGAGCGTGCGTCCGTACCCAAACAGGTGGACGTCAGGGTCGCCGGTCGGACAGCCTGACCTGCGTGCCGACTCCTTCCCTCGCTGATCTGCCCATCCGCCGTCTGACGCACCGTGATCTCGCCGCCTGCGCCGACCTGTCCGAGGACCGGGGCTGGCCCCGCGAGGAGCACAAGTGGGGGTTCCTCCTCACGGCCGGGAAGGGCTACGGCATCGACGACCCCGGCGGCGGACTGGTCACCGCATGCGTCGTCACCGAGTACGGGCCTTACGGAGACCCCGACTTGGGCGCCATCGGCATGGTGCTGGTCGCCGAGCGGCATGCCCGTCAGGGCGTCGGACGGCGGCTGATGCGGCATGTGGTCACCGCGATGGGCACCACACCGCTGACGCTGCACGCGACCCCGTACGGCCGCCCGCTCTACGAGGAACTCGGCTTCAAGGTCACCGGCAGGGCCGAGACGGTCCGCGGGCGCTTCACACCGCAGGGGCGGGAGCCGGAGGTGGGCACGCGCGCGGCCACGGCCGAGGATCTCGCCACGATCGTCCGGCTGGACGAGGAGGTGTTCGGCACCGACCGCACGCACATCGTCACCCGGCTGCCCGCCTTCGCCGACCAGTTGCGCGTCGCCGAGGAGAACGGCCGGATCATCGGCTACGCGGGTGTCTGGCCCAACATGGGCGCCCATGTCGTCGGTCCGCTGATCGCCCGCGACACCGAGACGGCGAAGGCACTCCTCGGCTCGCTGGCCGCCCGCACCGACCGCCCGCTGCGTACGGACATCGACGTACGGCACGAGGAACTGCTGGCGTGGGCGAAGGAGCGCGGGCTGGCGTCAACGGGCTTCAACTCGGTGATGACGTACGGGATCCCGGAGCTGCCGGGTGACTGGACGCGCCGTTTCGCGCCCCTGACGGTCGCCGCGGGCTGAAGGCCCTCGGCGCGGCAGACGGCGAGCGCCGCAGGGCGCCCGCCCGCATAGGCTGCGGCCATGGGAGAGCTGGAGATACGACCCGCGACGACGGAGGACGTGCCCGCGATCGTCGGCATGCTCGCCGACGACCCGCTGGGCGCGCGGCGCGAGTCACCGGACGACCTGACCCCGTATCTGACCGCACTGGACCGTCTGGCCGCGGACCCGAACCAGCATCTGGTCGTCGCGGTCCGCGAGGGCCGGGTCGTCGGCACGCTGCAGTTGACGATCGTTCCCGGGCTGTCCCGTAAGGGCGCGACCCGGTCGATCGTCGAAGGGGTGCGTGTCCACGCCGCCGAACGCGGCAGCGGCCTGGGCACGCGGCTCATCGAGTGGGCCATCGACATGTCACGCCGCGAGAACTGCCGGCTGGTCCAGCTGACCTCGGACGTCACCCGTACGGAAGCCCACCGCTTCTACGAACGGCTCGGTTTCGCGCCCTCGCACGTGGGCTTCAAGCTCCAGCTCTGACGGCGCCTATCCGATCCCGCGCCATCCCTGCGGGTCCACCCCACCCGGCACGGAAGCCCCTTCCTCGTACGGCTGACGCACGAAGACGAACGACCCGAGGTCCAGGTGGTCCACGCTTCCGTTCGGCCGCCGTACGGCCCGCAGGGGCTCTCCGGCGAAGTAGCCGTCGAGGCCGGTCCAGGTGCCGTCCCCGTTCGCCCGGAAGCGCGAGCGGCGGCCGGTGCCGGACAGGGGCCCGAGCGTGACGCCCCCGTCGGCCGACAGCCGCAGGACATAGGGGGCGGTCCCCCAGTACCACTGGCCCGTCAACTCCAGCACCGACCGGTCGACTTCGGGCAGCGGGCGCCACGGCGCGGGAATCCGCGGCTCGGCCTCCGCGACGAGGCGTACGAGGTCGGCGGCGACCGCGGCCACCGGCGGACCCGAGGTGCAGTTGGCCAGGACGACCGCCGCGAGGTCGTCCTCCACCCCGATGGTCAGGCTCGCCAGGAAGCCGGGCAGCGATCCGCCGTGCCCGACCAGCAGCCGGCCGTCCCGGTACTGGATCTGCATACCGAGGCCGTACGCCGAACCCGCGGCCACGTCCGCCGGCTCGGGCGGCGCGGCCGGCGTACGCATCTCCGCGACGGACGCGGCGCTCAGCACCCGGTCGTCGCCCTTCGCGAGGAAGACGGCGAAGCGGGCCAGGTCCCCCGCGGTGGACCAGAGCTGACCGGCCGGCGCCATCAGGCCGAGGTCCTCGACCGGCTCGGGCAGCAGCACATCGGCCCAGGGGTGCACCGCCCACCCGCCCGCGTGCGGTGCCCGCGGCTGCCCGCCGGTCCGCCGCAGCCCGAGAGGTTCGAGCACCTCACGCCGCAGCACGTCCTCCCACGGCGCACCGCGCAACTCCTCGACCAGCGCGCCGAGGACGGTGTAGCCGGGGTTCGAGTAGTGGTGGCGCCGGCCCACGGGATGCGCCAACGGCCGCTCCCCGAGTACGTCGGCCAGCTCCGGGCGCAGCGACCCGGGGGTCCGCTCCCACCAGGGCGCGGGCGACTCGGCCGCCAGCCCGCCGGTGTGCGCGAGCAGTTCGGCGATGGTGGCCTCCCCCGCGCCGGTGCCCGGCAGATGCTTCTCCAGCGGGTCGACGAGATCGAGGAGCCCCTCGTCGCGCAGCCGCATCACCAGTACGGCGGTGAAGGTCTTGGTGATCGAACCGATCCGGTACTGCACATCGGCGTCGGGCGCGTGCCCGGCCACCGAGCTGCGCGCCCCCGTCCACACCGTCTCCCCGCCCCGGACCACCGCCGCGACCAACGACGGCGCCCGCCCCTCGCTCTGGGCGACGGCGATCCGGTGCAGCAGCGCCCGACGGGTACCGGGGAGAAGTTCGTCCTGAGGTGTTGTCATGGGGCCAGTTCACCGGCCGGGCCACGTTCCGTCGAGCGCATTTGGCCTCGTCGCGGGGTCGGCCCTACGTCTGGGCCATGTCCACGAAGCGCGAGTAGTGGCCCTGGAAGGCGACCGTGATCGTCGCCGTCGGGCCGTTTCGGTGCTTGCCGACGATGATGTCGGCCTCGCCCGCGCGCGGTGACTCCTTCTCGTACGCGTCCTCGCGGTGCAGCAGGATCACCATGTCGGCGTCCTGCTCGATCGAGCCGGACTCACGCAGGTCGGAGACCATCGGCTTCTTGTCCGTGCGCTGCTCGGGGCCACGGTTCAGCTGCGACAGCGCGATCACCGGCAGCTCCAGCTCCTTGGCCAGGAGCTTCAGGTTTCGCGACATGTCGGAGACCTCCTGCTGGCGGCTCTCGGAGCGCTTGCCGCCGGACTGCATCAGCTGGAGGTAGTCGATCACGACGAGTTTCAGGTCAGCGCGCTGCTTGAGGCGGCGGCACTTGGCGCGGATCTCCATCATCGACAGGTTCGGGGAGTCGTCGATGTACAGCGGCGCGGCCGACACGTCCGGCATCCGGCGGGCGAGGCGGGTCCAGTCGTCGTCGGTCAGCGTGCCGGAACGCATGTGGTGCAGGGCCACCCGGGCCTCGGCGGACAGCAGACGCATGGCGATCTCGTTGCGGCCCATTTCGAGGGAGAAGATCACGCTCGGCATGTTGTGCTTGATCGAACAGGCCCGGGCGAAGTCCAGGGCCAGCGTCGACTTACCCATGGCGGGACGGGCCGCGATGATGATCATCTGACCGGGGTGGAGACCGTTGGTGAGCTGGTCGAGGTCGGTGAACCCGGTCGGCACACCGGTCATCTCCCCCGAACGCGAGCCGATCGCCTCGATCTCGTCGAGCGCGCCCTCCATGATGTCGCCGAGCGGCAGATAGTCCTCGGTGGTGCGCTGCTCGGTGACCGCGTAGATCTCGGCCTGGGCGCTGTTGACGATCTCGTCCACGTCGCCGTCGGCCGCGTACCCCATCTGTGTGATGCGGGTGCCGGCCTCGACCAGGCGCCGCAGGACCGCGCGCTCGTGCACGATCTCCGCGTAGTACTCGGCGTTCGCCGCCGTCGGCACCGTCTGCACCAGCGCGTGCAGATAGGGGGCGCCGCCCACCTTGGTGATCTCGCCCCGTCTGGTCAGCTCGGCCGCGACCGTGATGGGGTCGGCCGGCTCGCCCTTCGCGTAGAGGTCGAGGATCGCCCCGTAGACGATCTCGTGCGCGGGGCGGTAGAAGTCGTGGCCCTTGAGGACCTCGACGACATCCGCGATGGCGTCCTTGGACAGGAGCATGCCGCCGAGGACGGACTGTTCGGCGTCGAGATCCTGTGGCGGTACCCGCTCGAAGGACGTGCCCTCGCTCTCCCACGCGCCGCCCTCCCGGCCGCGGTCGTGCTGTTCGTCGCGGCTCCGGCCTCCTTCGCGGCGCTGCCGGGAGGACGGCAGACGATCACTGGGACCGCTGTCGGCCCACGGATCGTCCAAGGGCTCGGAAATACTCACCGAGCCACCTCCTCCCGTCCGACGAGCGGACCTCGCCGTGCCCCTCTTTTCTACGGCACGGCACTGACAAATAAGAGGCCCAACTCCGCTTGCGGCGCGTCGGTTTTGTGACGTTTCCGAGGCCGGGGGACGGAGTGGGCGCCGCACCACCGTAGGCCCGTGGGCACCGTCAGCCAATCTGGTTATCCACAGGCCATGTGGACGACGGCCCGGATGCTGTGGAGAACTCCGCAAAACCTGTGCACGAGTCGGTGGACAGCCCTGTGAACAAGCTTTCGCGACTTCCGAACGACCCCCTTTGACCTGCATGTTTCCCATCCACCGGCTGTGCAGGAGAAAAAGTTTCCACATCGGGCCAAGATCTCCGCCAGCGGCACGCGGAAGCGCGCCCTCCAAGAGGAGAGGTAATGGTCACAACTACATTGCATCTCTTACCTGTGGAAGATTAGATTGGTGGTCATGACACAGGCTCCCGCTGGACCCAGGGCGACCCGGCGCCGGCACGACCGAGAGATCGTCGCACTCGCCGTCCCCGCCTTCGGCGCGCTGGTCGCCGAGCCGCTCTTCGTCATGGCGGACAGCGCGATCATCGGCCACCTCGGCACGGCCCAGCTGGCCGGACTCGGCATCGCCTCCGTCCTCCTCACCACAGCCGTCAGCGTCTTCGTCTTCCTCGCCTACGCCACCACGGCCGCCGTCGCCCGACGGGTCGGCGCGGGCGATCTCCAGGCCGCCATCCGCCAAGGCATGGACGGCATCTGGCTCGCCCTCCTGCTCGGCGCCGCCGTCATCGCCGTCGTCCTGCCCTCGGCACCCGCACTCGTGAACCTCTTCGGCGCCTCGGACACCGCGGCCCCGTACGCGATCACCTATCTGCGGATCTCGGCACTCGGCATCCCGGCGATGCTCGTCGTCCTCGCCTCCACCGGCGTTCTGCGCGGGCTGCAGGACACCCGAACCCCGTTGTACGTGGCCATCGCGGGCTTCGTCGCCAACGCCGCCCTGAACGCAGGCCTCGTGTACGGCGCCGATCTCGGCATCGCAGGTTCCGCCTGGGGCACCGTCATCGCGCAGTGGGGCATGGCGGCGGCCTACCTCACCGTCGTCGTCCGCGGCGCCCACCGGCACGGCGCCTCGCTGCGCCCCGACGCCGCCGGGATACGCGCCTCCGCCCAGGCGGGTGCGCCGCTCCTCGTCCGTACGCTCTCCCTGCGGGCGATCCTGATGATCGCCACGGCCGTCGCCGCACGGCTCGGGGACGCGGACGTCGCCGCACACCAGATCATTCTGTCCCTGTGGAGCCTGCTCTCCTTCGCCCTCGACGCCATCGCCATCGCGGGGCAGGCCATCATCGGGCGCTACCTGGGCGCGAACGACACCCGGGGTGCCCGCGACGCCTGCCGCCGTATGGTCGAGTGGGGCATCGCCACCGGAGTCGTGCTCGGCCTGCTGGTGATCGCCAGCAGGCCGCTGTTCCTGTCCCTCTTCACCGGTGACTCCGTGGTCAAGGACGCCGCGTTGCCCGCGCTGCTCGTGGTCGCGCTGGCCCAGCCGGTCTGCGGGATCGTCTACGTCCTCGACGGCGTACTGATGGGCGCGGGCGACGGCCCGTATCTGGCCCGGGCGATGCTGGTCACGCTCGCAGTCTTCACGCCGGTGGCCCTGCTGGTACCGGCTCTCGGCGGCGGACTCACCGCGCTCTGGGGAGCGATGACGCTCATGATGGCCGTGCGCATGCTGACCCTGTGGCTGCGAGCCCGTTCGGGCCGGTGGGTTGTCACGGGCGCCACCCGCTGAAAGGACGGAGAGCGCCGAGCGCGTCGAGTCCGGTGGAGGCGCCGAACCGACGTCCGCCCGCCTCCCTTGTTTCACGTGAAACATCGACCGGATTGCCGCTGTTTCACGTGAAACATCGGGCGGGCTCAGCTCATGCAGAAGGGCCGCACCCCGGAGGATGCGGCCCCACAACTGCTTGACGAGCGCGGCCTTTAGGCGGCGACGACCTCGATGTTGACCTTGGCGGCCACATCGGCGTGCAGACGCACGGACGTCTCGTGGGCGCCGAGCGTCTTGATCGGGGCACCCAGCTCGATGCGGCGCTTGTCGACCTCGGGGCCACCGGAAGCCTTGATCGCCGTGGCGATGTCGGCCGGGGTGACGGAGCCGAAGAGACGACCGGCGTCGCCGGAGCGGACGGCCAGACGGACCTTGACGCCTTCGAGGCGGGCCTTGATGTCGTTGGCCTGCTCGATGGTCTGGATCTCGTGGATCTTGCGAGCGCGACGAATCTGCTCGACGTCCTTCTCGCCACCCTTGGTCCAACGGATCGCGAAGTTCCGCGGGATCAGGTAGTTGCGAGCGTAGCCGTCCTTGACGTCGACGACGTCGCCCGCGGTACCGAGGCCGGAGACCTCGTGGGTCAGGATGATCTTCATTGGTCGGTCACCCTTCCCTTATCGCGCGGTGGACGTGTAGGGCAGCAGCGCCATCTCACGGCTGTTCTTGACGGCCGTGGCGACGTCACGCTGGTGCTGCGTGCAGTTGCCGGTCACGCGGCGGGCACGGATCTTGCCGCGGTCGGAAATGAACTTCCGCAGCATGTTCGTGTCCTTGTAGTCCACGTACTGGACCTTGTCCTTGCAGAACGCGCAGACCTTCTTCTTAGGCTTGCGCACAGGCGGCTTCGCCATGGTGTTTCTCCTGTGTGATCAAGAAGTGTGGGTACGACCCACCTTCGGCCCGAGGGCCTAGAAGGGGGGCTCGTCCGAGTAGCCGCCGCCACCGCCGGCACCGCCGCCGGAGTTTCCACCCCAGCCGCCACCGCCACCGCCGCCGCCCTGGTTGCCACCGGCGGGAGCGCCGGTCGCCCAGGGGTCGTCGGCCGGAGCGCCGCCGCCCTGCGGAGCGCCGCCGGAGTTTCCACCCCAGCCGCCGCCCTGCTGGCCGCCACCGCCGCCGTAACCGCCCTGGCCACCGCGTCCGGCACCGCCGGCGGTCTTGGTGACCTTGGCCGTGGCGCTACGCAGGCTGGCGCCGACCTCGTCGACGTCCAGCTCGTAGACCGTGCGCTTCTCGCCCTGCGTGGTCTCGTAGGACCGCTGCTTCAGCCGGCCCTGCACGATGACGCGCATGCCTCGCTGGAGCGACTCGGCGACGTTCTCCGCCGCCTGACGCCAGACCGAGCAGGTCAGGAACAGGCTCTCGCCGTCCTTCCACTCGTTCGTCTGGCGGTCGAAGGTGCGGGGGGTGGACGCGACACGGAACTTCGCGACCGCCGCACCGGAGGGGGTGAAGCGCAGCTCGGGGTCGTCGACAAGATTGCCGACGACCGTGATGACGGTCTCGCCTGCCATAGGGGAACCTCTCGGCGGGTTTGCTGCTGGCTGCTTTTGGTGCTGCTACTCGAAATCCCGGGACCGGCTGAGCGGGAGGCTCAGTGGGTCTCGGGGCGGAGGACCTTGGTCCGGAGGACCGACTCGTTCAGGTTCATCTGGCGGTCGAGCTCCTTGACGATCGCGGGCTCAGCCTGCAGATCGATGACCGAGTAGATGCCCTCGGGCTTCTTCTTGATCTCGTACGAGAGACGACGACGGCCCCAGGTGTCGACCTTCTCGACCTTTCCGTTGCCCTCACGGACGACGGAGAGGAAGTTCTCGATCAGAGGGGCGACAGCGCGCTCCTCCAGCTCGGGGTCGAGGATGACCATCACTTCGTAGTGACGCATGTGGAACCCACCTCCTTTGGACTCAGCGGCCACGGTCGTTCCGTGGCAGGAGGGTTGTTGATGCGTACGCAACGGTATCCGCGGCCACTGACAACGGGGGTTCCCGGAAGGGATTCCTCGTCACGGCCCGGGCAGACACCGGTGCAGACGGTACAGAGTACCCGCACAGCGGCTTGCGGTTGAAATCAGGCCCCGCTGGGCGTCAATCTGTACACATCGGGTGTGTACGGCGCTACGATGCGCCGCCTTCCGCAGGAGGTGCCACATGGCACAGGCATTGCGACCCAACACCGCCGGATCCCTGTTCGCCACCGACGGCAAACCCCATCCCCTCCAGGACAGCCTGCTGGCTGTGACCCTGGTGCTCGGGGTGACGGCCTTCGTCACGGCGATGTTCCACAGTCTGCATCTGCTCAGTTCCTGGACCGGCCTGGTGGGGATCCTCACCGGCGCGTACGGACAGTTCGTCTCGGAGACGACCCGTGAACGCTTCGGACTGATCCTGGGCCTCGGCGCCGCAGCGGTCGGCTTCTTCCTCGGCATGGCGCACGGCGGCCTCTTCGGCGGCGTGATCGGCTGACCCGAGCCGTCCACCGACGCCCCGGCCGGCACTGGGCCGGGGCGCAGGTGCCGTACGGCCAGTCGAGGCGCTCGCAGGGCGCAGTAGGCTTCGGCGCGAGAGCCGGAGCCCCTGTACCCATGGGGACACACCAGCCCGAGGAGCGCCCGGAATGAGCCTGACCCTGAGGACGATCAGCCGCGAGCAGCATCTGGCGTACATCCAGAGCCTGCCGTCGGCGAGCCACATGCAGGTTCCGGCCTGGGCAGACGTCAAGGCCGAGTGGCGTTCGGAGAATCTCGGGTGGTTCGACGACCGGACGGGCGAGATCGTCGGCGCGGGTCTTGTGCTGTACCGCCAGCTGCCCAAGATCAAGCGGTATCTCGCGTATCTGCCCGAGGGACCGGTCATCAACTGGTTCGCGCCGAATCTGGACGACTGGATCCAGCCGATGCTGGCCCACCTCAAGCAGCAGGGCGCCTTCTCCGTGAAGATGGGCCCGCCGGTGATCATCCGGCGCTGGGAGGCCACGTCGATCAAGGCGGGCATCCAGAGCCCGGACGTGAAGCGGCTGCGCGACACCGAGGCCGACTTCATCGAGCCGCGCGCCTTCGAGGTCGCCGACAAGCTGCGCCGCATGGGCTGGCAGCAGGGCGAGGACGGCGGGGCCGGCTTCGGCGACGTACAGCCCCGCTACGTCTACCAGGTGCCGCTCGCCAACCGCTCGCTGGAAGAGGTCCACCAGAACTTCAACCAGCTGTGGCGCCGCAACATCAAGAAGGCCGAGAAGTCCGGTGTCGAGGTCGTCCAGGGCGGCTACCAGGACCTGGAGGAGTGGCAGCGGCTGTACGAGATCACCGCGGTGCGCGACCACTTCCGGCCCCGCCCGCTGTCGTACTTCCAGCGCATGTGGACGGCCCTCAACACCGAGGACCCCAACCGGATGCGGCTGTACTTCGCGCGCCACAACGGTGTGAACCTGTCGGCGGCGACGATGCTGATCGTCGGCGGGCACGTCTGGTACTCCTACGGCGCCTCGGACAACATCGGGCGTGAGTTCCGTCCCTCGAACGCGATGCAGTGGCGGATGCTGCGGGACGCCTACGCGCTGGGCGCCACCGTCTACGACCTTCGGGGCATCTCCGACTCGCTGGACGAGACGGACCACCTCTTCGGGCTCATCCAGTTCAAGGTGGGCACCGGTGGGCAGGCTGCCGAGTATCTCGGCGAGTGGGACTTCCCGCTCAACAAGCTGCTCCACAAGGCGCTCGACATCTACATGTCGCGCCGCTGACGTTCCGGAACTCCCGTTTCGTACCTCTGACACATCGCAGCCACGAGAAAGGTCCCAGGTCCCGGCCATGGCGCTCACGCTCTACGTCGACACCGCGCGCTGGCGTGCGCACCACAAGCACGTGTCCGAGCAGTTCCCGGGGCTCGTGCCGGTCTGCAAGGGCAACGGCTACGGCTTCGGGCACGAGCGGCTGGCGGAGGAGGCCACGCGGCTGGGCTCGGACATCCTGGCCGTCGGTACGACGTACGAGGCCGCGCGGACCAAGGACTGGTTCAGCGGCGACCTGCTGGTGCTGACGCCCTTCAGACGGGGCGAGGAGCCCGTGCCGCTGCCCGACCGCGTCATCCGCTCGGTCTCGTCGGTGGACGGCGTGCACGGCCTCGTGGGCGCCCGTGTCGTCATCGAGGTCATGTCCTCCATGAAGCGCCACGGCGTGACCGAGCAGGAACTGCCCCAGCTGCACGCCGCCATCGAGGACGTACGCCTCGAAGGCTTCGCGATCCATCTGCCGCTGGACCGCACCGACGGCTCGGACGCCGTGGAGGAGGTCATCGGCTGGATGGACCGGCTGCGCGCGGCCCGGCTGCCCCTGCACACCATGTTCGTCAGCCATCTCAAAGCCGAGGACCTCGGGCGGCTGCAGCAGCAGTTCCCGCAGACCCGCTTCCGCGCCCGGATCGGCACGCGGCTGTGGCTGGGGGACCACGAGGCCACGGAGTACCGCGGCGCGGTCCTGGACGTCACCCACGTGGCCAAGGGCGACCGTTTCGGCTACCGGCAGCAGAAGGCGGCCTCGGACGGCTATCTGGTGGTCGTGGCGGGCGGTACGTCGCACGGCGTGGGTCTGGAGGCCCCCAAGGCCCTGCACGGCGTCATGCCGCGCGCCAAGGGCGTCGCCCGGGCGGGCCTCGCCACGGTCAACCGGAATCTCGCGCCGTTCGTCTGGGGCGGAAAGCAGCGCTGGTTCGCGGAGCCGCCGCACATGCAGGTGTCGATCCTCTTCGTGCCCTCGGACGCCCCGGAGCCGAAGGTCGGCGAGGAACTGGTGGCCCATCTGCGGCACACCACCACGCAGTTCGACCGGATCGTCGACCGCTGACCGCACAGCCACAGAGCCACAGAGCCTCGGAGGTCGTGCGAAGGGCCGTACACGGAGTCCGTGTACGGCCCTTCGCATGCCCCCTCGACGGCGTGTTCGCTCAGAGCGAACGGACGTCGTCCTCCGGTTCGGGCCGGCTGCCCCACTCCACCTGCGGTCCCTCGAAGTGCGCGGCGTGGCGCGGTGGACGGGCGGCCGAGCCGAGGACGAAGACGTCCTCGGCGCCGTCCAGCACCCCCCCGGACGGGTCGTCGTCACCGGCCCGGCGCACCACGTCCCGCTCCGGCATGAGGATGTCCCGGACGATCACGGCGCACAGGTAGAGCGTGCCCGCCAGGTGGACGCCGATGACGAACTGGTAGCCCTCGGTGGGCAGTCCCTTGTGGGCGTCGCCGCTGGTCGTGTACGCGAGGTACATCCAGATCCCGAGGAAGTACGCGACCTCGCACGCCTGCCAGATCAGGAAGTCCCGCCACTTCGGGCGGGCCAGCACCGCGAGGGGGATCAGCCACAGGACGTACTGGGGCGAGTAGACCTTGTTGGTGAGGATGAAGGCCGCGACGATCAGGAAGGCCAGCTGGGCGAAGCGCGGCCGGCGCGGGGCGGTCAGCGTGAGTGCCGCGATGCCCGCGGCCGAGGCCAGCATCAGCAGCGTCGCGAAGGTGTTGACGGTCTCGGTGGTGAACGGATAGTCGAAGCGCTGGGAGATGATCAGCCAGAAGGAGCCGAAGTCGACGCCCCGTTCCTGGCTGAACGTGTAGAACTTCGACCAGCCCTCGAAGGCGAACATCATCACCGGAAGGTTCACGGCGAGCCAGGCGACGACCGCGCCGCCCACGGCCTTGCCGAACGGCTTCCACTTCCCCGCGCGCCAGCACAGCACGAACAGGGGGCCCAGCAGCAGGAAGGGATAGAGCTTGGCGGCCGTGGCGAGCCCCAGCAGGACACCGAAGGCGAGGGGCCGCTGCCGGGACCACATCAGCATCGCCGCGGCCGTCAGAGCGACCGCCAGCAGGTCCCAGTTGATGGTGGCGGTGAGCGCGAAGGCGGGCGCCAGAGCGACCAGCAGACCGTCCCAGGGGCGCCGCGCGTGCGTACGGGACACGCATACGGCGATGATCGCCGCGCACGCCATCAGCATCCCGGCGTTGACGAACCAGTACCACTGCTCCTGGTGCTGGATGGTGCCGCTCGCGGGCGTGAGCCAGGCGGCCACCTCCATGAACACACCGGTCAGCACCGGGTATTCGAGGTACTGCATGTCGCCGTCGAACTTGTCGAAGTACGGCACGAGCCCGTCGGCGAATCCGCGCCCCTGGTAGAGGTGCGGGATGTCCGAGTAACAGGCGTGCGTGTACTGCGTACTGGCCCCGAAGAACCAGCCGCCGTTGTAGCAGGGCGCCTTCTGGACCAGGCCGAGGGCGAACATGCCGATCGCCACGAGCGCGACCACCCGTACCGGGGTCCACCAGGACGTCCCCAGCAGGGCACGCCGCCCGATGGGGCCGCCGATCAGCTCACTGCCGGCCACGGCGATCTCGTCGTCCCTGGTCGGCCGTACGGGGTCCGGCTCGCGCACGCTCGCTTGCGTCGTCTCTGCACTGGGCATGGGGCACATCCTGCCGTACGCGCCTAGGAGTACGCCGAGGGCCGCCGCACCTGGTCGGTGCGACGGCCCCATGTTTCACGTGAAACAGCGTGAATCGGATCGGTGTTTCACGTGAAACACCGGTACCGGACGCTGATCCGGCCCTCCGTCCGGTCAGCCGAAGATCCCTCCGCTGCCGTTTCCGTTCGAGTTGCCGTCAGTGTCTTCGTCGCTCTCCGACGGACTTGGACTCGTTGTCACTCCGCCGTCGGTACTGCCTTCGTCGGTGCCGCCCGTCTCGGTCCCTCCGGTGTCCTCGCAGTTGATGTCGAAGGTGCCGCAGGTCTCGCTCGGCGAGGGAGACGGAGTGGTCTCGATCTCGTCGGTGGGCGTCGGGCTCGGTGTCGGGATCACTTCCTCCTCGGACTCGGTGACCGAGGGAGTCGGGCTCGGCAGCGGGTCCTCGTCGACGACCTCGCCGTAGGGCTCGGGGGTCGGGAAGTTCTCCACCGGCTGGCCCTTGAGGGCCTGTTCCATGTAGTCGTGCCAGATCTCGGCCGGGAACGAGGCGCCGTGGATCTTCTCCTGGCCGCCCGTGCCGTACATCTCCAGGAAGGGGCGATTCTTCTTGGTCTCGTCGTCGTCCATCCGGTACATGCTGATCGCGGTGGACAGCTGCGGGGTGTAGCCGACGAACCAGGCCGACTTGTTGCCGTCAGTGGTACCGGTCTTGCCGGCCACCTCCCGGCCGGTCAGCTGAGCCGCCGTACCCGTACCGTCGTCGACCACGGTCTTGAGGACGTCGGTGACGTTGTCGGCGACCTGGGCGGTGAACGTCTGCTTGGCGTCGGCGATCTTCTCGTGATCGAAGACCGTGCCGTCCTTGCTGGTGACCTTCTCGACCGAGTACGGATTGTTCTGCTTGCCGCTGGCTGCGAAGGTCGCGTAAGCGCCGGCCATGCGGACCGCACTCGGACTGGAGGTACCGATCGAGAACGACGGGAACTCAGCACTGGCCAGGCTGCTGTCGAGGATGCCCGCGTCGGTGGCGGACTCCCTCACCTTGTCCAGGCCGACGTCCATACCGAGTTGCACGTAAGCGGAGTTGGAGGAGACCCGCATCGCCTCACGCAGGTCGATCCGGAAGGTGGGCGCGTTGTACGACTCGTCGCCGTCGTTGCGCTGCAGCCACTCCTTGTCGTCCTTGTCCTTCCAGATCGTGTCGTCGTAGTTCTCGATCTTGAGCTTGTTCTTGCCGCTGTAGATGCTCTCCGGAGAGACCTGGGTCCGCTCGTCCTGCGCCTGCGTCGCCCCCAGTTCAGGATCCCGTACGCCCCACTTCATCGCGGCGGCGAGCACGAACGGCTTGAACGTCGAACCCACCTGGGCGCCGGTCGTGTCGGCGTTGTTGGTGAAGTGCTTGGTGGCGTCCTCACCGCCGTAGATGGCCTTGATCGCACCCGTCGCCGGGTCGACGGAGGCTCCGCCGAACTGAACGTACTTGTCCGTCTTCGGGCGCTCGTCGGGTTTGATGTTGGCCTTCTGGACCTTCGTGACCGCGCTTTCCAGCTCCTGGACCTTCTTCTTGTCGAAGGTCGTGCTGATCGAGTAGCCGCCCTGCCGTAGCTGGCTCTCAGTGATCCCGGTCTTGTCGCTGTTCCTGATGAGGTAACTCTTCGCCAGGTCGACGAGGTAGCCGATCTGACCACTCAGCGCGGTGTTGGAACGCGGGCTCTGGATCTTCGGGAAGGTCGTGTACTTGGCGCGCTCGGTGGCGGTCATGCGCCCGTCCTTGACCTCCTCGCTGAGGATCCAGCTCCACCGTTCCTCGGCCCGCTTGCGGTTCTTCTCGGGGGTGGCGTTGGCGGGGTCGACGGCGACGTTGCCGGCCGGGTCGTAGTACGTGGCGCCCTTCAGCACAGCGGCCAGGAAGGCGCACTCGCTGGGGTCCAGGTCCTCGGCGTCCTTGTTGAAGTACGAGCGGGCAGCCGCCTGGATGCCGTAGGAGTCACGGCCGTAGTACGCGGTGTTCAGATAGCCGGCCATGATCTCCTCCTTGGAGACATTGGTGCCGACCTTGATGGAGATGAACAGCTCCTTGAACTTCCGCGAGAGCGTCTGCGACTGGTCGTCCAGGCGGGCGTTCTTCACGTACTGCTGGGTGATCGTCGAACCACCCTGCGTCTGACCGCCCTTGGCCATGTTGAAAAGGGCGCGGCCGATACCCATGGGGTCGACGCCGCTGTCGGTCTCGAACGTCTTGTTCTCGGCCGACATCACGGCGTACCGCATCGCCGCCGGGATCTTCTCGTAGCCGATGATCTGGCGGTTCGTCTCACCACCGGTCGCCACCATCTGGCTGCCGTCGGCCCAGTAGTAGACGTTGTTCTGGGCGTTGGCGGCCTTGGCGACATCCGGCACGCCCACCAGGGCGTAGCCGATGCCGGCCACCGCCACCAGGCTGCCGACGAAACCGATGAACAGCCCCGTCACCTGCCGCCAGGACGGCATCCAGCGCGCCGCGCCGTACTTGCCCGCGCGTGGATAGTCGATGAAACGCTTCTCGGGCGGGGGACCAGCCGCGCGGCCTCTGCCACGCCCGGGCCCGTTCGGGCCGCTGCGGCGTCCGCCGTCCTCGGCCCCTCTGCGACGTCCGCCAGTACTTCTCTGGGCGGCGCGCCGGGACTCGGCGCGGCTTCCGAACTGGGGCTCGTCACCTTCGGCTCCGTAGGGACCCAACCCGTAGGAACCCGATCCGTAGGAATCGGAAGGAGACTCGGTTGCGCCCCGCGGTGCCGCACGGCGGCCGGAGGACGAACCGGACTGGCCGCGTCGGGCCGCGGCACGTCCGCCTCCCTGCGGCTGCGGCGGTTTGCGACGGTGCTCGCTCATCGAACGACTACTCCTTGGGCAGGCGCACCCGTGCGCGCCTGGAAACGGCGGCTGGTTTCCGGTCCCCCCCAAGTACGGATGCGGCCGTGTTCGCATTCATCCGTACCGCACCAAGCACGACGACGTCCCCAGACGTCACTCGGTTCCCGGTGGACTGCATGCCGCACAGACTACGCACCGTCAAAACCTGTCTAGCTCCGAAGTTCACCCCAAATCAGGCAACTTGCTTCCTACGAATCGGTGATGTGATCCCGTTCACGACTTCCCCTCTTGTCGCATCCACAGGTCCGTTCTATCGTCTGGATGTATCGAGTCGATACATCAGCTCGGCATAAACAGTGCCGGAGACGTCACGGTCGGACCGTGGAAGACAGGAGGCGACGATGAGCCGGCGTTCCGGGATCCTCGAGTTCGCCATCCTGGGCCTGCTCCGCGAGTCCCCGATGCACGGCTATGAGCTGCGCAAACGACTCAATACGTCACTGGGTGTTTTCCGCGCCTTCAGCTACGGCACGCTGTATCCCTGCCTCAAGACGCTGGTCGCCAGCGGCTGGTTGATCGAGGAGTCCGGGGGCGCGTCGGAGGACGCGCTCGCCGCTCCGCTGACAGGGCGCCGCGCCAAGATCGTCTATCGGTTGACGGCGGAAGGTAAGGAGCACTTCGAGGAGCTGCTCTCGCAGACGGGTCCGGACGCGTACGAGGACGAGCACTTCGCCGCTCGCTTCGCCTTCTTCGGGCAGACGTCCCGCGATGTACGCATGCGCGTGCTCGAGGGCCGCCGCAGCCGGCTGGAGGAGCGCCTGGAGAAGATGCGCGCCTCCCTGGCGCGTACGCGGGAGCGCCTCGACGACTACACCCTCGAGCTCCAGCGCCACGGGATGGAGTCCGTGGAGCGCGAAGTGCGCTGGCTGAACGAGCTCATCGAGAGCGAGCGGGCCGGACGGGACCTCAAGGGGACCGCGGCCGGCGAATCCGACTCGCAGGACACCACATCTGGAGCGCCGGGCGGCCTGCCCCGGTCCCGGGAGGACGACTCCCGGACCGGTCCGTCCGACGACACCGCCACGTGAGGCCCCTGCCAGGGCCTCACTCGTACACACAGGGAGCAACCGAATGGGTTCGGTTCGCGTAGCCGTCGTCGGCGTGGGCAACTGCGCCGCGTCGCTGGTACAGGGAGTCGAGTACTACAAGGACGCCGATCCGGCGTCCAGGGTCCCGGGCCTCATGCATGTGCAGTTCGGGGACTACCACGTCAAGGACATCGAGTTCGTCGCCGCGTTCGACGTGGACGCCAAGAAGGTCGGCCTCGACCTGGCGGACGCCATCGGCGCCTCCGAGAACAACACCATCAAGATCTGCGATGTGCCGAACACCGGTGTGAAGGTCCGGCGTGGCCACACCCTCGACGGTCTCGGCAAGTACTACCGCGAGACCATCGAGGAGTCCGAGGCCGAACCGGTCGACGTCGTCAAGATCCTCAAGAAGAAGCAGGTCGACGTCCTCGTCTGCTACCTGCCCGTCGGTTCCGAGGCCGCGGCGAAGTTCTACGCCCAGTGCGCCATCGACGCCAAGGTCGCCTTCGTCAACGCCCTCCCGGTCTTCATCGCCGGCACCAAGGAGTGGGCGGACAAGTTCACCGAGGCGGGCGTCCCGATCGTCGGCGACGACATCAAGTCGCAGGTCGGCGCCACGATCACGCACCGGGTGATGGCGAAGCTGTTCGAGGACCGGGGTGTGGTCCTGGACCGCACGATGCAGCTGAACGTCGGCGGCAACATGGACTTCAAGAACATGCTGGAGCGCGAGCGCCTGGAGTCCAAGAAGATCTCCAAGACGCAGGCCGTCACCTCCCAGATCCGCGACCGCGAGCTGGGCGCCGACAACGTCCACATCGGCCCGTCGGACTACGTGGCCTGGCTCGACGACCGCAAGTGGGCCTACGTCCGCCTGGAGGGCCGCGCGTTCGGCGACGTCCCGCTGAACCTGGAGTACAAGCTCGAGGTCTGGGACTCCCCGAACTCCGCCGGTGTCATCATCGACGCCGTGCGCGCCGCGAAGATCGCCAAGGACCGCGGCATCGGCGGCCCGATCCTCTCCGCGTCGAGCTACTTCATGAAGTCCCCGCCGGTCCAGTACTTCGACGACGAGGCACGGGACAACGTCGAGAAGTTCATCAAGGGCGAAGTCGAGCGCTGAGGTCGTGCGCTGAGAGGAGTCCAGCGCCGGTCCAGCTCCCACAAGCTTGTCGCTCCTGCCCGTCGAGGGTCCCCGGGTCATCCGCCCGGGGACCCTCCTCGTATGTGAGGCTGTGCCCCATGGCTGTCGTACGTGACCTGCGGGTACTCCTGCGCCTGCGGAACTTCCGGCGCCTGCTCGCCGTACGGCTGCTCTCCCAGGGCGCCGACGGCGTCTACCAGGTCGCGCTCGCCACGTACGTCGTCTTCTCACCGGAGAAGCAGACCTCACCGGCCGCCATCGCCTCGGCCATGGCGGTCCTGCTCCTGCCGTACTCCCTGGTCGGCCCTTTCGCAGGCGTCCTGCTCGACCGCTGGCGGCGCCGTCAGGTCTTTCTGTACGGCAATCTGCTGCGCGCCCTGCTGGCGTGCGTGACGGCCGTCCTGATCCTGAGCCAGGTCCCCGACTGGCTCTTCTACGCCTCCGCCCTCTGCGTCACCGCCGTCAACCGCTTCGTCCTGGCCGGGCTCTCGGCGTCCCTGCCCCGCGTGGTCGACGAGGACCGGCTGGTGATCGCCAACTCGCTCTCCCCGACGGCCGGCACGCTCGCCGCCACGGCCGGCGGCGGCCTCGCCTTCGTCGTACGCATCGCGGCCTCCGACTCCGACGCGGCGGTGGTCCTCCTGGGCGCGGCCCTGTACCTCTGCTCGTCCCTCGCCTCCCTCCGCCTCGACCGGGAACTGCTCGGACCCGACGCCGAGTTGGTGCAGCCGAAGCTGACGGCCGCCCTCACCGGCACCGCGCGCGGCCTGGCGGCGGGCGTACGGCACCTCGCCGAGCCGGGGCGTCGGGAGGCGGCCTGGTCGTTGGCCGCGATGACGCTGATGCGGTTCTGCTACGGCGCCCTGACGGTGATGGTGCTGATGCTCTGCCGGTACGCCTGGTCGGACGACTCCGACGACGGGCTGGCCCTGCTGGGCCTCGCCGTGGGGATCTCCGGGGCGGGCTTCTTCGTCGCGGCGGTGCTGACTCCGGCGGCGGCGGGCCGGCTCGGTCCGGTCGGCTGGATCGTGGTGTGCGCCGGGGCGGCGGCGGTCCTGGTGCCCGGGCTCGGCCTGGCCTTCACCGAAGTGCCCATGCTGATCGCGGCGTTCGTCCTGGGCCTCGTCACCCAGGGCTCGAAGATCGCCACGGACACGATCGTCCAGTCCTCGGTCGACGACGGCTTCCGCGGCCGGATCTTCTCCGTCTACGACGTCCTGTTCAACGTCGCCTTCGTCGGCGCGGCCGGAGTGGCGGCCCTGATGCTGCCGTCCGACGGCCGCTCGGTGCCTCTCCTGGTCACAATCGCCGTTATCTACGGGGCAATTGCTGCGGCTATGGCCCGCTTTGAACACCGGTAAGTGTCACATGAAGGCCACAGAGACCCTCTGAGGTACAGAGATGTCAGTGGGTCCCGGTAATTTACGTGCGTCTTACTTCGCACCAAGCACACCCATAGCCAAGGGGGACCCCCGAGTGACCACTCCGCCGCAGGACCAGAACCCGAACACCCCTGCTTCTGCCGAGCCGACGGCGCCCCAGGCTCCGTACCCGCCGCACCAGGGTGCCCCGTTCCAGGGAGCTCCGGTCCCGCCGCCCGCGCCCACGAACCGCTTCGGCAAGAAGCTGGTCCGCATAGGCGTGTTCATCGTCGTCGCGATAGCCATCGCCGGCGGCAAGTGGTACTTCAACCAGAGCGACGCGGAGACGACGTCCGTGGGCGCCTGCATGCACAACGACGGCACGGACACGGACGCCGACCTCAACGAGGTCGACTGCACCTCCAGCGACGCACAGTTCAAGGTTGTCCAGAAGTTCGACAACACCAGCGACGCCAACAAGTGCGAGGCCGTCACGGAGTCGACGATCGCCTACTACCAGCAGGGCGGCAGCCACGACGTGGTGCTCTGCCTCAAGGAGGTCTGAGCCGTCCGGGCCTGACCCGGCCCACACGCACGAAGGGCGATGTTTCACGTGAAACATCGCCCTCTGCGGGTTCCGGCGCGATGTTTCACGTGAAACATCGCGCCGTTTCACGGCCTCAGCCCTGCTCGGACCACCACTCCTTGAGCGCCGCCACCGCCGCTTCCCGCTCCATCGGACCGTTCTCCAGCCGCAGTTCCAGCAGGAACTTGTACGCCTGCCCGATCGCCGGTCCGGGCCCGACGCCCAGGATCTCCATGATCTGGTTGCCGTCCAGGTCGGGACGGATCGCGTCCAGCTCCTCCTGCTCCTGGAGTTGAGCGATGCGCTCCTCCAGGCCGTCGTAGGCACGCGAGAGCGCCGTGGCCCTGCGCTTGTTCCGTGTCGTGCAGTCCGAGCGGGTCAGCTTGTGGAGGCGGTCGAGAAGAGGGCCGGCGTCCCGGACGTAACGGCGGACCGCCGAGTCCGTCCACTCCCCGGTGCCGTACCCGTGGAAACGCAGGTGAAGTTCGACCAGACGTGAGACGTCCTTCACCAGCTCGTTGGAGTACTTCAGCGCCGCCATCCGCTTCTTGGTCATCTTCGCCCCGACCACCTCGTGGTGATGGAACGAGACCCGGCCGTCCTCCTCGAAACGGCGCGTGCGCGGCTTGCCGATGTCGTGCAGCAGCGCGGCGAGGCGCAGGACGAGGTCGGGACCGTCCTGCTCCAGCTCGATCGCCTGCTCCAGGACGATCAGCGTGTGCTCGTACACGTCCTTGTGCCGGTGGTGCTCGTCGCGCTCCAGCCGCAGGGCAGGCAGCTCGGGCAGGACGTGGTCGGCGAGGCCGGTGTCCACCAGCAGCGTCAGGCCCTTGCGCGGGTGCGCGGAGAGGACCAGCTTGTTCAGCTCGTCCCGTACCCGCTCGGCCGAGACGATCTCGATGCGCGAGGCCATCTCGGTCATGGCGGTGACGACCTCGGGGGCCACCTCGAAGTCGAGCTGGGCGGCGAACCGCGCGGCCCGCATCATCCGCAGCGGGTCGTCCGAGAAGGACGCCTCGGGCGTGCCCGGCGTACGCAGCACCCGCCGTACCAGGTCCTCGCGTCCGCCGTACGGATCGATGAACACCTTCTCCGGCAGCGCGACGGCCATCGCGTTCACGGTGAAGTCCCGCCGGACGAGGTCCTCCTCGATGGAGTCGCCGTACGACACCTCGGGCTTGCGCGAGGTCCGGTCGTAGGCCTCCGACCGATACGTCGTCACCTCGATCTGGTAGCCCCCCTTCTGCGCACCGACCGTCCCGAAGGCGATCCCGACCTCCCAGACGGCGTCCGCCCAGGGCCGCACGATCTTCAGTACGTCCTCGGGGCGAGCGTCGGTCGTGAAGTCCAGGTCGTTGTCGACCCGGCCCAGCAGCGCGTCCCGGACGGAGCCGCCGACCAGGGCGAGGGAGAACCCGGCCTCCTGGAAGCGGCGGGCGAGATCGTCGGCGACAGGGGCGATCCTCAGCAGTTCGCTGACCGTGTGGGGCTGCCCCTGGTTCAGGGCGCTGGAGGTGTCTTCGTTGGCGTTCGGCACAACAGAAAAGGGTACGTGGCGCGGGCCGCGGACCGCGCCTTCATAAAACGTCCACGCCCGCCGCCGGGGACTCCTCCATCAATACACGCACATAGAGGACAGCCGGAGGGTGTTCCACGATCTTGTGGAGCAGTCCGCGGCACTTCCCCTCAGCGCGCATCGTTACCATGCGTGGACGCACATTCCGACGACCACTGACGACTAGGGACGGGCGAACGCGTGGCCGAGCCGGCAGACTTCCCGGGGCTGACTCCCTCTCCCGCGCGCCGGTGGTTCCGGCGAGCCGGAGTGCTGCTCACGGGGGCGCCCCTGCTGGCCGGTCTCCTCCAGCTTCCCGCCGGGCAGCCGGCGTACGCCGCCGGGTCGGACCCGGTGCTCGTCTCCGTCGACACGCTCACCCCGAGCGCCCCCACGGACGGGGACACCCTGACCGTGTCCGGCACGGTGCTCAACAAGGGCAAGCGGGCCGTCACGGACGCCCATGTGGACCTGCGGGTGGGCCAGTTGCTGACCACCCGCTCCGGGATCGACGACGTCGCCGCGCGCACCGACTACGTACCGGGAGCCGACGGGACGGAGATCGGCGGCAAGTACGTCGAGAAGTTCTCGAAGCTCACTCCGGGCGTCGCCCAGCCGTTCAGCATCTCCGTGCCGGTCGACAAGCTGGACCTCGGCCAGGACGGCGTCTACCAGTTCGGCGTCTCCCTGTCCGGCGAGACCGCCGCGGCGCCGTACGAGCAGGTGCTCGGGATCCAGCGGACGTTCCTGCCGTGGCAGCCCGAGGAGGCGGACACCAGGACGCGGACGACGTATCTGTGGCCGCTGGTCTCCACGGTCCACATGACGGCGGAGACCGGGCCGGGCGAGCAGCAGACGCCCGTCTTCCTCAACGACGACCTCTCCCAGGAGATCTCCCCGGGCGGACGCCTGGACCAGATGCTGTCCCTGGGCAAGAGCCTCGACGTCACCTGGGTGATCGACCCCGACCTGCTGGCCTCCGTCGACGCGATGATCGGCACCTACGGCGTCCAGGGCGCCGACGGCACCAGCACACCCGGCACGGGCCAGGCCGTCGCCAAGCAGTGGCTCGCCGAACTCCAGGACGCGGTCGCGGGCAAGGAGGTCGTCGCGCTGCCCTTCGCCGACCCCGACCTCGCCTCCATCGCGCACAACGGCAAGAACGTCACCGGCACCCTGAGCCATCTCAAGAGCGCCACGGACGTCGCCGCCAGCACGGTGGAGACGATCCTCCACGTCACCCCGAGCACCGACTTCGCCTGGCCGGTGAACGGCGCCGTCGACCCGTCGATCGTCAAGATCGCCACCTCCGCGGGTGCCGACAAGGTGATCGCGCGCAGCGACAGCCTCAAGGAGACCGGCGACCTGCCGTACACGCCCTCCGCCGCCCGCCCCATCGGCGGCGGCACCACGGCGGTGGTCTCGGACGCCCGGCTGTCCACGGCCTTCCAGGGCGACATGACGAACGCCGACAGCTCCACGCTCGCGGTGCAGAGATTCCTCGCCCAGAGCCTCACGGCCAACCTCCAGACCCACAAGCAGCGCACCGTCGTCGTCGCCCCGCAGCGCATGCCGTCCGCCGGCCAGGCCCGGACGATGGCGGAGGCGGTCACCGCCCTCCAGGACAGCAACTGGTCCCAGGCCCAGGAACTCACCGCGACCGCCGACACCAAGCCGGACCCGGGCGCCACCACCAAGGTGCCCTCGGCGTCCTCGTACCCGGCCTCCCTGCGCAAGCAGCAGGCGCCGCAGTCGGCCTTCGCGCAGATCGCGACCACGCAGGACAAGCTCGACAACTTCAAGATCATCCTGACCGACCGGACCCGCGTGGAGACCCCCTTCGGGCGGGCCATCAACCGCGAGATGGCCACCTCCTGGCGCGGCCGGTCCGGCGCGGCGGACAGCTTCCGCAAGGGCGTGAAGTCGTACCTCGACAACCTCACCGACCAGGTCAAGCTGATCGACAAGTCCGAGACGAAGCTCTCCGGCGGCAGCGCCACGATCCCGGTGACCGTCCAGAACAACCTCGTACAGCCCGTCGACAACCTCGTCCTGCGGGTCACCTCGACCAACCCGACGCGGCTCAAGATCGGTGACGACGACTACCAGGAGCGGTCCGTCGCGGTCTCCGGCGGGCACAGCCAGTCGGTGAAGTTCGACACGTCGTCCAACGCCAACGGCCCGATCACCGTGATGGCGCAGCTGTACACGAAGGACGGCCAGAAGTACGGACCGGCCGTCTACTTCGACGTGCGGGTCACCGAGTTCACGGCCATGGCGATGCTGGTCATCGGCGGCGGCTTCCTGCTGCTGGTGCTGGCCGGCCTGCGCATGTACACCCAGCGCAAGCGCGCCGCGGCCCGGCGTCCCCAGGAGTCCGGCGACGGACCCGGGGACGAGGCCGCGGAGACGGACCCTGACAAGGACGCGGACAAGGGCGAGGACGGCGACGAGAACCACGCCGGTCCCGAGGACCGTCCTCAGGGGGAGTCGGACCCGCTGCCGCGGGCAGACGCCCCGGAGCAGCCGAGTGACCCGGCGCCGGACACCGCACCGGAAAGCGCCGACCCGTCCGGGACGGGTGAGAGAGTGGACCGTTGAGCGATGTCGTGGCCGGTGGGCCCGGTGAACGATGAGGTGGGGTAACCATGAACGCGCCGTACGACGGTGACCGCGGTCAGGGCGCGGGCGACTCGGGCCACCCCGAGGGCCCGCCGCCCGAGCACGGCCAGGTGCCGGCGCAGCCCCCCGCGGACATGTACCTCCAGGACGCCTACGCCCAGGACCCGTACCGGTCCCAGGACCTCTCCGCCCAGGACCCGGTTGCCGAGGCGCTCTACGACCGCGCCGCGCACCCCCCGCCGCCCCCCGGGACCTACCAGCCGCAGCCCCCGCTCTACGGACAGCCCGCCCAGTCGCCGTACGCCCCCGACCCGCAGGTCTGGGCCCAGACACCGGCGCCCGAGCCGGACGGGGCCACCCAGTACCTGCCGTACGGCGACGATCCCCGCACCACGCAGTACGTGGGTGTCGACGCCCTGGTCAGCCGGGCCGGGGAGGAACGGCACGAGCCGGACGCCTTCGCCCATCTCTTCCGGGACCAGCAGCAGGGCGGCGGCCAGCAGCCCATGGAGCCGCCGGCCGTCCCCGGCCCGTCCCCCTCGCCCGTACGGGGACCCGGCCCCGTGCCGCGGGCCCAGACACCGGCGTCCGACGCCACGATGCAGCTCACCCCCAAGGCCACGCCCGCACCGGCACCGGTGGCCACCAAGAAGGGCGGTCGCGCCTCGGGGCTGCTGAAGTCGAGCGCCGTCATGGCGGCGGGCACGATGGTCTCCCGCCTCACCGGCTTCATCCGCTCCGCGCTGATCGTGTCGGCGCTGGGCGTCGGCCTGCTGGGCGACACGTTCCAGGTCGCCTACCAGCTGCCGACGATGGTCTACATCCTGACCGTGGGCGGCGGTCTCAACTCCGTCTTCGTACCCCAGCTCGTCCGCGCGATGAAGGAGGACGAGGACGGGGGCGAGTCCTACGCCAACCGGCTGCTGACCCTGGTCGTGGTCGCGCTCGGCGCTCTCACCGTGCTCGCGGTCGCCGGAGCCCCCCTCCTGATCCGCCTGCTGTCCGACCCGGTCGCCAGTGACCCGGCGGCCAACGAGGTCGGCATCACCTTCGTCCGCTACTTCCTGCCCACGATCTTCTTCATGGGCATCCACGTGGTGATGGGTCAGATCCTCAACGCCCGCGGCAAGTTCGGCGCGATGATGTGGACGCCGGTCCTGAACAACATCGTCATCATCGTGACGCTGGGCATGTTCATCTGGGTCTACGGCACCGCCGCGGACTCCGGCATGAAGGTCACGACCATCCCGCCGGAGGGCCAGCGGCTCCTCGGCATCGGCATCCTGCTCGGCCTCGTCGTCCAGGCCCTCGCGATGATCCCGTACCTGCGCGAGACCGGCTTCCGGATGCGGCTGCGCTTCGACTGGAAGGGCCACGGCCTCGGCAAGGCGGTGACGCTGGCCAAGTGGACGTTCCTCTTCGTGCTCGCCAACCAGGCCGGTGCGATCGTCGTCTCCCAGCTGTCCACCGCCGCGGGCAAGAACTCCCCGGTCGACGGCACCGGCTTCGCCGCCTACGCCAACGCCCAGCTCATCTGGGGTCTGCCGCAGGCCATCATCACGGTCTCCCTGATGGCGGCCCTGCTGCCACGACTGGCCCGCTCCGCCCACGAGGGCGACGCCGGCGCGGTCCGCGACGACATCTCCCAGGGCCTGCGCACCACCGCCGTCGCGATCGTGCCCATCGCCTTCGGCTTCGTCGCCCTCGGCATCCCCATGTGCACTCTGATCTTCGGCTCCTCGGGCACCACCGAGGCCACCAACATGGGCTTCATGCTGATGGCCTTCGCCCTCGGCCTGATCCCCTACTCCGTGCAGTACGTCGTCCTGCGCGCCTTCTACGCGTACGAGGACACCCGCACGCCCTTCTACAACACGGTGATCGTGGCCGCCGTCAACGCGACGGCCTCCGCCCTCTGCTTCTTCGTCCTCCCGTCCCGCTGGGCCGTGGTCGGCATGGCGGCCTCCTACGGCCTCGCCTACGCGATCGGCGTCGGCGTCGCCTGGAACCGGCTGCGCAAGCGGCTGGGCGGCGACCTCGACGGCACCCGCGTCCTGCGCACCTACGCCCGGCTGGGCATCGCCTCGGTACCGGCGGCGCTGCTCAGCGGCGCGGCCTGCTACGGCATCGGCATCACCCTGGGGCAGGGTGTCGGCGGCTCGTTCGCCTCCCTGCTCGGCGGCGGCGCCGTCCTGCTCGTCGTCTTCTACGTGGCCGCCCGCCGGATGCGCATTGAGGAACTCAACTCGTTGGTGGGTATGGTGCGCGGGCGACTGGGACGGTAAGTCGAGGGCAAGCGCACAACCATCGTCCGCCACCGCGTGTCGTGCAGAGCGGCGGACTGTGGGCACAATTGGGTTTGGCGTCGGAAAGCTCACATTGGATGGGGAGGCAGGAGCGACGGTGGCGGAACGGAGCACGGCTGCCGTCGACGTGGCAGGCAACAGCGGCGACGAGCCGCTGACCGCGCAGGCGGACGAGTCCACGGCCGACGGCGTGGCCCAGAACCGGGAGCGGGACACGGACAACGACGAGGCACAGGGGAGCGGCGGGACCGAGAGTCCCGGAAAGGCCTCACCGCCCGAACTGCACAGCGGCCACAAACTCGCCAGGCGCTACCGCCTGGAGGAGTGCGTCACCCGTCTGGACGGATTCAGCAGCTGGCGCGCGGTCGACGAGAAACTTCGTCGCGCCGTCGGCGTGCACATCCTGCCCGCGGACCACTCACGGGCACGTTCCGTGCTGGCCGCGGCCCGCTCCTCGGCGCTGCTCGGCGACCCCCGCTTCGTGCAGGTCCTCGACGCCGTCGAGGAGAACGACCTCGTCTACGTGGTCCACGAGTGGCTGCCCGACGCCACGGAGCTGACCGCGCTCCTGGCCGCCGGCCCGCTGGAGCCGCACGACGCCTACCAGATGGTCAGCCAGATCGCCTCCGCGATGGCTGCCGCCCACCGTGAGGGCCTCGCGCATCTGCGCCTGACCCCGGGCACCATCCTGCGCAGTTCGTCCGGCCAGTGGCGCGTGCGCGGCCTCGCGGTCAACGCCGCGCTGCGCGGCATCACTTCCGAGACCCCGCAGCGCACCGACACGGAGGCGATCGGCGCCCTGCTGTACGCCGCGCTCACCCAGCGCTGGCCGTACGAGAGCGACGCGTACGGCCTGTCGGGGCTGCCCAAGGGCGTCGGCCTGATCGCACCCGACCAGGTCCGGGCCGGAGTCCACCGCGGCCTGTCGGAACTCGCGATGCGCGCCCTCGCCAACGACGGCGCCACCGCCTCGCGGCACGAGTCCGCGTGCACGACGCCCGAGGAACTGGTCAAGGCGATCGGCGAGATGCCCCGCATCCGCCCGCCGGAGCCGGTGTTCACGGCCCCGCCCGAGTACCAGCGCACCACCTACCAACAGGGCTCGTACGGCCGCCAGGCGCCCCGCCCGGGCGTCACCCAGCCCCTGCCCACCCCGCCGCCCCCGCTGCAGAGCCGCACCGGCAAGGCGCTGAAGTGGGCGGTGTCGGCGCTGCTGATCGCCGCACTGGGCCTGGGCAGCTGGCAGCTGGCGGACGCGCTGCTGGACCAGGGCGGCTCCGAGGACACCAACCAGACCCAGACACCGGACGACAACGACAAGCCCACGAACACGGCCAAGCCGGTGACGACCCTGAAGATCGAGGGCGCCGAGGAGTACGTCGCCAAGGGCAGCGCCCAGCACCCGGAGGACGTCGGCAAGACGTACGACAACGACAGCTCGACGTACTGGCGCACCGCGAGTTACACAGACGGCCCGGACATGAACCCGGCGTACAAGCCCGGTGTGGGCATCGTCTACGACTTCGGCTCGGCCAAGGAGGTCTCGGCCGCCTCGATAGGGCTTCTCTTCGGCGGGGACCACACGACGGTCACGCTGTACGCGACGGAGTCGTCGAGTTCGTCGGTCCCTCTGACCTCGATGACGAAGCTCGGTACGGTGACGACGACGGGCACCACCGCGAAGGTGTCCGTCGCCAAGCCGACGAAGAGTCAGTACGTGCTGGTCTGGTTCACCGCCCTTCCGTACGCACCTGGTGACTCCTTCAGCAACGCGGGCTACAAGCAGGCCATAACGGACCTGAAGTTCACCGGCTGACGATCCACCGAGGGGAAGGGGTTCCATGGCGGAAGGCGCCGCGTTCGACGGAGTGAGCGATCAGGACCTCCTCGCCCGCCATGTCGACGGTGACCCCGACGCCTTCGGTGAGATCGTGCGTCGGCATCGTGACCGGCTCTGGGCGGTGGCCCTGCGGACGCTGGGCGACCGCGAGGAGGCCGCTGACGCCGTCCAGGACGCCCTCGTCTCCGCCTACCGGGCCGCCCACACCTTCCGCGGCCAGTCGGCCGTCACGACCTGGCTGCACCGCATCACGGTGAACGCCTGCCTGGACCGCGCCCGCAAGGCCGCCTCCCGCAAGACCTCACCGGTCGACGACACCGAACGGCTGGAGCAGCTGCTCGAACCGCACGAGTCGGCGTCGGCCCCGGCCGAGCGCAACGACCTGCACCGCCAGCTCATCGAAGCGCTCGGCACCCTCCCGCCCGACCAGCGCGCGGCCCTCGTCCTGGTGGACATGCAGGGCTACCCCGTCGCGGAGGCCGCCCGCGTCCTCGACGTACCCACCGGCACGGTGAAGAGCCGCTGCGCCCGTGGCAGAGCCAGACTGCTGCCGCTCCTCACCCACCTCAGGCCGGAAAACGCCGGTGGCGGCAAGGAATCGGAAGATGGACGGAACCGGGCGTCGGGGACATCCGTCCCACCCGCAGCGGGACCGACGGATGCAGGGCCAAGCGATTCAGCTGCTGTGAAGGGCGGAGGTGGGCGAGCGTGACATCCACGACCGACACAGCTGGACACCCGGACGTCACGGAGATCTCCGACCTCACCGAAGGCCTGCTCACACCGTCCCAGTCGGCAGACATGCAACGGCATCTGGACGGGTGCGTCCTGTGCGCCGATGTGTACGCCTCGCTGGAGGAGATCCGCGGCCTCCTCGGCACGATGCCGGGCGCAGAGCGCATGCCCGACGACGTCGCCGAGCGCATCGATGCGGCACTCGCCGCCGAGGCCGATGTTTCACGTGAAACATCGGCTCCGGTCGACCGGCTCACGGACCGCCTGACCGACCGTCCCACGGGCCACGCCCACGCGGCCACCGGGCCGGGGCGGAAGGACCGGGCACGACGCGGTCGCCGCCGGACGATCGTCCTGGGCACCGTCTTCACCGCCGCCGCCCTGGGACTCGGCTCCCTGCTCGTGTCGTCGCTGGGCGACGACTCCAAGGCGCCCGTGGTCGCGAGCACGTTCTCCGGGCAGAAGGTCGAGACCCAGGTCGCGGAGATTCTCAAGGGCCGCGACGTCAAGAAGAGCCCCCGTACCGGAGGGCCGTCCGTGGGCATCGAGTCCCATACCAGCGCGCCGGGGGATAACGAGCACGACGGCCTCATCTTCGACGTCCCGACGGTCCCGGACTGCGTCATGAAGGGCATCGGCCGCACAGGCGCCTCCGTCCTCGGACTCAAGGAAGGCACCTACGACGGCACGGACGCATACCTCGTCGTGCTGCCCGCAGCGGGCGACACCACGCGCGTCACCGCCTATGTCGTCGACTCGGCCTGTGAGAAGAAGCCGTCGGTCTCCGCCAAGGTTCTGCTGACGCAGTCCTACGCGCGTCGCTGAGCGGACGTCTCCCCTCCCTCCTCCTTCTCTCTTCCCTCTGCCGTACCCGTACCGAGTGGTGCCCCTGTGTGCCCGGACACAGCGGGAATGCGGGCCCCGTAGGATCCGTTGGGTGGGGTGAGAGTTCTGAGAGAGGCTCCCACCGGTCGACGAAGCCGTCCAGAAACGAGGAAACACGCCGTGAGCGACGTCCGTAACGTGATCATCATCGGCTCAGGGCCCGCCGGCTACACAGCGGCGCTCTATACCGCACGCGCGTCGCTGAAGCCGTTGGTCTTCGAGGGCGCCGTCACCGCGGGCGGTGCGCTCATGAACACCACCGAGGTCGAGAACTTCCCCGGCTTCCAGGACGGCATCATGGGCCCCGACCTGATGGACAACATGCGCGCCCAGTCCGAGCGCTTCGGCGCCGAGCTGGTGGCCGACGACATCGTGTCCGTCGACCTGACGGGTGACATCAAGACCGTCACGGACACTGCGGGCACGGTGCACCGGGCGAAGGCCGTCATCGTCGCGACCGGCTCGCAGCACCGCAAGCTCGGTCTGCCGAACGAGGACGCGCTGTCCGGCCGTGGCGTCTCCTGGTGCGCGACATGTGACGGGTTCTTCTTCAAGGACCAGGACATCGCCGTGATCGGCGGCGGAGACACCGCGATGGAGGAGGCGACCTTCCTCTCCCGCTTCGCCAAGTCGGTGACGATCGTCCACCGCCGGGACAGCCTGCGCGCCTCCAAGGCGATGCAGGAGCGCGCCTTCGCCGACCCGAAGATCCGCTTCGTCTGGGACAGCGAGGTCGCCGAGATCCAGGGCGACCCGAAGCTCTCCGGACTGAAGCTGCGCAACCTCAAGACCGGCGAGCTGTCCGACCTGGCCGTGACCGGCCTGTTCATCGCGATCGGCCACGACCCGCGCACCGAGCTGTTCAAGGGTCAGCTGGACCTCGACGAAGAGGGCTACCTGAAGGTCGACGCACCCTCGACCCGGACCAACCTGAGCGGTGTCTTCGGCGCCGGAGACGTCGTCGACCACACCTACCGCCAGGCGATCACCGCCTCCGGCACCGGCTGTGCCTCCGCTCTGGACGCCGAGCGCTTCCTCGCCGCCCTCGCGGACAGCGAAGAGCAGGCCGAGCCCGAGAAGACCTCTGTCTGACCCCCGTCCGCCCCACCGCAGCATCGAGTTAAGGAGCCCCTGTGGCCGGCACCCTGAAGAACGTGACCGACGACTCCTTCGACGAGGACGTCCTGAAGAGCGACAAGCCCGTCCTGGTGGACTTCTGGGCCGCTTGGTGCGGACCGTGCCGCCAGATCGCGCCGTCCCTTGAGGCGATCGCCGCCGAGTACGGCGACAAGATCGAGGTCGTCAAGCTCAACATCGACGAGAACCCGGGTACGGCCGCCAAGTACGGCGTGATGTCCATCCCGACCCTGAACGTCTACCAGGGTGGCGAGGTCGCCAAGACCATCGTCGGCGCCAAGCCGAAGGCCGCGATCGTGCGCGACCTTGAGGACTTCATCGCCGAGTAGTCGACGCAGCAGCGATGTTTCACGTGAAACATCAGTGGGCCGGTCCGAAAGGACCGGCCCACTCGTCTTTCGCTCGACGTTCAAGTTCCTAGAGCGGCCGAAGCACCGGCTCCTTCTGCACTGCCCCCAGCAGCCGGTCGATCGCCAGCTCCACGTCTTCCTTCCAGGAGAGCGTCGTCCGCAGCTCCAACCGGAGGCGAGGGTGCACCGGATGGGGCCGCACCGTCTTGAAGCCCACGGCGAGCAGATGGTCGGCGGGCAGAACGCACGCCGTCTCCTTCCAACGGGCGTCCCCGAAGGCCTCGATGGCCCGGAAGCCCCGTCGCAGCAGGTCCTTGGCGACCGTCTGGACCATCACCCTCCCCAGCCCCTGCCCCTGGTACCCCGGCATGATGAACGCGGTCATCAGCTGCACCGCGTCCGGTGAGACCGGGCTCGTGGGAAACGCCGTGGCACGGGGAACGTAGGCCGGCGGGGCGTAGAGCACGAACCCCACCGGGTTGTCGTCGACGTAGACGACCCGGCCGCAGGAGCCCCAGTCGAGCAGGACCGCCGAGATCCACGCTTCCTTCTCCAGTGCGGGTGTGCCCGCCTTTACCGCGGCTCCTCCGCTGACGGGGTCGAGTTCCCAGAAGACACACGTCCGGCAGCGCTTGGGAAGGTCCGGAAGATTGTCCAGCGTGAGCGGTACGAGCCGACGCCCCATGAAGGCTGTTCCTCGCTTCCTTCGCCCGCAGCGTCGCGGGCGGCTGTCAGAGCGCTCCGTTCCCTGAGCAGACTGCCGACGAATCCGCCGACGGCTCCCAGTCCCAGACCCGCGCTCACCAGTCCGGTGCGGCTCACCGTTCGCATGGCCCCCGCCTCCCCATCAGAGGTGCTGCCAGGTGGATGTGCCATACCCGAACGCATCGTATCCACCAAGTGATTGCCTCGATACCGACTGAAAGCAAAGAGCGGGCCGTGTTCCGGTACACACCGGAACACGGCCCGCTCAGGACCGCCGGGCGGGCGGAGACCGCCCGCCCGAGGCTTCACTCCTCCGTGTCCTCGGAGTCGTCGTCGAGAAGGCTCTTCTGCAGGACCGGTCCCTCGCCCGGGGCAAGGGTGCTGAGGATGCGCTCCAGGTCCTCCATCGAGGCGAACTCGACGGTGATCTTGCCCCTCTTCTGCCCCAGGTCGACCTTCACCCGCGTCTCGAAGCGGTCCGAGAGGCGGCCCGCCAGATCGGTCAGCGCCGGCGACACCAGAGCACCGGCCCGCGGCCCCTTGTTCCGCGCAGCCGCCTTCGGCCGCGAGCCCATCAGGGTCACGATCTCCTCGACGGCCCGCACCGAGAGGCCCTCGGCCACGATCCGGTGAGCCAGCTTGTCCTGCTCCTCCGAGTCGTCCACGGAGAGCAGCGCCCGGGCATGCCCCGCGGAGAGAACTCCGGCGGCGACCCGGCGCTGGACCGCCGGCGAGAGCTTCAGCAGACGCAGGGTGTTGGAGAC
Organism: Streptomyces geranii; assembly: GCF_002954775.1. Lineage (GTDB taxonomy): Bacteria > Actinomycetota > Actinomycetes > Streptomycetales > Streptomycetaceae > Streptomyces > Streptomyces geranii. Next base: position 43,294 of record NZ_PJME01000008.1, on the reverse strand, counting down.
CTGTGGACGGGACCGGCCGATCCGGTCCGCCAGCTGGTCGTGCGTGCAGTGGAAGTCCTGGAGCAACTGGTCGTAAGCGGCTGCCTCTTCCAGCGGGTTCAGCTGAGCCCGGTGGAGGTTCTCCAGCAGCGCGTCCAGGAGGAGCTTCTCGTCCTCCGTGGCCCGCACGATCGCCGGGATCGCCTCAAGGCCGGCTTCACGGCAGGCCCGAAAGCGACGCTCGCCCATGATCAGCTCGTAGCGAGCGGGACCCACCTGCCGTACGACGACGGGTTGGAGGAGACCCACTTCCTTGATGGAGGTGACCAGCTCCGCCAGCGCGTCCTCGTCGAACACATCACGCGGCTGACGCGGGTTCGGCGAGATGGAGTCGAGGGGCAGTTCGGCGAAGTGAGCGCCGATGGGCGGCGCCGGTGCCTCCCCGAACTCGTTCGAGGAGAAGGCCTCTGTTTCACGTGAAACAGGCGGCAGCGTGGCCACCTTCGCCGCGGCCACTCCACGCTCGGCGGTGAGTACAGGTACCGCCGCCGGTGAGGTGGAGGCACCACCCCCCATCGCCGGTGGCGCCGGCCTGTCTCCGGTCGGTGCAGCAGGGATCAGTGCGCCGAGACCACGGCCCAACCCCCTCCGTCGCTCACTCACTGGATCCCCTCCACGAGGCTCTGTTCGCTCTGTGCGCCGATGTGGGCGTGCGGCGCGTCATAGCTGACGCCGACACCCTTCAACGCGATTTCCCGGGCTGCCTCAAGGTAGGACAGGGCACCGCTCGATCCTGGGTCGTAGGTCAGCACCGTCTGTCCGTAGCTCGGTGCCTCGGAGATACGGACCGAGCGCGGAATGCTCGTCCGCAGCACCTCGTCGCCGAAGTGGTTGCGCACCTCGTCGGCGACCTGTGACGCGAGGCGCGTCCGGCCGTCGTACATGGTGAGCAGGATCGTCGTCACATGAAGGTCGGGGTTGAGGTGAGCCCGTACCAGATCGACGTTGCGCAGCAGCTGGCCCAAGCCCTCCAGTGCGTAGTACTCGCACTGGATCGGGATGAGAACCTCGGCACCGGCGACCAGTGCGTTGACCGTCAGCAGACCGAGCGAGGGCGGGCAGTCGATGAGGATGTAGTCCAGAGGCTGCTCGTACGCCTGGATCGCCCGCTCAAGCCTGCTCTCTCGTGCCACCAGCGACACCAGCTCGATCTCCGCACCGGCGAGATCGATGGTGGCGGGTGCACAGAAGAGGCCCTCGACATCGGGGACCGGCTGAACGACTTCCGAGAGTGGCCTGCTGTCGATCAACACGTCATAGATGGAAGGAACATCGGCGTGATGGTCGATCCCCAGTGCCGTGGAAGCGTTGCCCTGAGGGTCGAGGTCCACGACCAGAACGCGAGCCCCGTGCAGGGCCAGCGAGGCGGCGAGGTTGACGGTTGTCGTCGTCTTTCCCACCCCGCCCTTCTGGTTGGCGACCACCATGACGCGGGTCTGCTCCGGCCGTGGCAGGCCTTCGCCGGCCCGCCCCAGAGCCTCCACCGCCAATTGGGCAGCACGACCGATGGGAGTGTCGTCCATCGGGGGCGGTGTTTCACGTGAAACATCCTCCCCGATCGACTCGGTACGGGGACCGGGGACCGGATCGGTCATCGGTCCCGCGATGTTGGCGTTGGACCGCAAGGATTCACTCTCCTCGACTTCAGGCTCGCAATGAACAGAGCCTGCCATGCCATCGGGGTCATGAACCAGTGAGGCCTGGTGTTCTGTGGAGAAATCCACCTCTGTGGACAACTCCGTTACCTCTCCGAGTGAACGGAGAGACTTTCGGTCGCGGGGTGCAGCCGCGGCCCGACCGCGGCTGATGATGCCGTGCAGCAGTGAGCGACGTTTCACGTGAAACAAGATGCCTAGCCGCGAGGGCCGCGATGACGCGACACTCCGAGATGTGTAGGTTTGACAGCTTGTGTGGAGTAAGGCTCGTCGTCAGGGCGGATCAACGAACGTGACGAAAAACTCCCGCCGCAGTAATGACCGGGCGACGGTTCAGCGCCGGCGCCGCGTCCGACCCGTCCGGGCGGCCTTCGCCCGTTTCGCCGCGAACCGCACACCACCGGGGCTCTCCCCGACCTCGACCCGCACGACGGTCGACAGCGGGTCCACCACGCCCTCACCCACATGCAGGATGGACGTCTCCACCGCCCCCAGCTTGCTCAGGGCGGTGGCCGAGGCCTTCAGCTCCTCCTCGGCGGTGTCCCCCTTGAGCGCGAGCATCTCCCCGTACGGACGCAGCAGCGGAATGCCCCAGGTGGCCAACCGGTCCAGCGGAGCCACCGCACGGGCCGTCACCACATGGACCGGCTGGAGCGACCCCATGACCTCCTCGGCCCGCCCACGCACCACCGTCACATGGTCCAGGCCCAGCAGCTCGACGACCTCGGCGAGGAAGTTGGTCCGGCGCAGCAGGGGCTCCAGCAGCGTGATCTTCAGGTCCTCCCGGACCAGCGCCAGCGGAATGCCCGGCAGGCCGGCACCCGAGCCGACATCGCACACCGTCACGTTCTCGGGGACGACCTCCGAGAGCACGGCGCAGTTCAGCAGATGCCGCTCCCACAGCCGGGGCACCTCACGCGGTCCGATCAGACCGCGCTGCACACCCGCCTCGGCGAGCAGCTCCGCGTACCGGACCGCGTCCGCGAAGCGATCACCGAACACCTCGCGCGCCACCTCGGGCGCCGGGGGGAGTTCCGCTGCCTCCGTCACGGGGGACCGTCCTTCCGTACCGCACGAGCGCACTGGGCGCTGATCACCAGGACTGAACTACAGGCTGACAAAGTTCGGCCCCGTCTGGGTGACAGACGGGGCCGGAGGGACGTACGTACCGGTCAGGCGGGAAGGACGACGACGAAGCGCTGGGGCTCCTCGCCCTCGGACTCGCTGCGCAGGCCCGCGGCCTTCACCGCGTCGTGCACGACCTTGCGCTCGAACGGGGTCATCGGGTTCATCTTGACCGGCTCGCCGGAGCTCTTGACCTCGGCCGCCGCCTTGGCGCCCAGCTCCGAGAGCTCCTCACGCTTCTTGGCGCGGTAGCCCGCGATGTCGAGCATCAGCCGACTGCGGTCCCCGGTCTCCCGGTGCACGGCAAGACGAGTGAGCTCCTGGAGGGCCTCCAGCACCTCGCCGTCCCGGCCGACCAGCTTCTGCAGGTCGCGGCTGCCCGCGTCGCTGATGATCGACACAGCGGCGCGGTCGGCCTCGACATCCATGTCGATGTCGCCGTCGAGGTCGGCGATGTCCAGCAGACCTTCGAGGTAGTCCGCCGCGATCTCGCCCTCCTGCTCCAGGCGGGACAGGGTGTCGACACCCTCGGCTGCGGCGGAGGTGGTGGTGCCTTCCGTCACGGGATGGACTCCTTCTTACTTCTTGGACGGGGACTTGGGGCGCTGCGGACCCTTGCGCTGTCCGGACTGGGCCTTGCTGCGGGTACCGGCACCGGGCTTGGAGGCGGCCTGCTTGGCGGCTCCTCCGGCCGGCTTGGCGTCCTCGGGCTGGTCGGACTTGACCAGCGACGTCGTGGGGGTGTCCGGATCGGCACCGCCCGCGGGCTTGGGGCCGCCCGACTGACGCTGGGACTTGCTCTGGCGCTTGGGCTGCTGGCGCTTGGCGGCGCCGGTGGCGGGCGTACCGTCCTCGGTCTCGGTGACCTCCGGGTTCACGCCCTTCGTCACCGTGCCGTCGGCCTGGGCCGCCAGACCCGCCTTGTTGAGGCCGTTGATGAACTTGCGCTCGAACTCGTTGCGGTCACGGCCCTTGGAGACGATGGCCTTCACGATGGCGCGCTCACCGCGGCTGCGGGTCTTGCCGTGCTGCGTGACGTGCTTGTGCAGGCGCTCCAGGTAGGCGGCCTGCGCCTTGCTGCCCGGGGTCGGGTTGTTGCGGATGACGAACATCTGCTGGCCCATGGTCCACAGGTTGGTGGTCAGCCAGTAGACGAGGACACCGACCGGGAAGTTGATGCCGAAGACGGCGAACATGATCGGGAAGACGTACATCAGCATCTTCTGCTGCTGCATGAACGGCGTCTTCACCGTGGTGTCGACGTTCTTCGTCATCAGCTGGCGCTGCGTGTAGAACTGCGACGCCGACATCAGGACGATCATGACCGCGGTGACGATGCGGACCGTGGTCAGCGAGGCGTCGAGCGCCGTGACGTCAGCCGCGCTGTCCGTGAACTTCGCGGCCAGCGGAGCACCGACGATGTGCGCCTTCTGCGCGCTCTCCAGCAGGCTCTGGTTGATGACACCGATGGTGTCGTTGTTCGCGATGCTGTTGAGCACGTGGTACAGCGCGAAGAAGAACGGCGACTGCGCCAGGATGGGCAGGCACGAGGAGAGCGGGTTGGTGCCCGTCTCCTTGTACAGCTTCATCATCTCTTCGGACTGGCGCTGCTTGTCGTTCTTGTAGCGCTCCTGGATCTTCTTCATCTCGGGCTGCAGTGTCTGCATGGCCCGGGTCGCCTTGATCTGCTTCACGAAGAGCGGGATCAGGCAGATGCGGATCAGGATCACCAGGGACACGATGGACAAGCCCCAGGCCCAACCGGTGTCGTCGCCGAAGATCGCGCCGTAGACCTTGTGGAACTGGACGATGACCCAGGAAACGGGTGTCGTGATGAAGCTGAAAATGCTGGCGATCGTGTCCACTAATCATGCTCCTTGGACATGGGACGGGGTCTCGGCGGCCGGACTCGAAGGATTCTGCCCCTCGATGGCCGCGCCGGCGGCGGAGGTCCCGCCCTTGCGTGCATGCCAGGCGTTGCGCAGCATTTCGTGCCACCGCGGACGCTTGCGCGGCGGGACATGGTCCACACCGCCGAGCGACCACGGGTTGCACCGCAGGATGCGCCAGGCCGTGAGTGCCGTTCCCTTGACCGCGCCGTGCCGGTCGATGGCCGTATGGCCGTAGTGGGAGCACGACGGGTAGTACTTGCAGACCGGCCCGAGCAGCGGACTGATCGTCCACTGGTACAGCTTGATCAGAGCCAGCAGCGGGTACTTCATCGCGCGCCCCCTCCCAGCAGCCGCTGCAGAGCGGCGTCCAGGTCTCGGGCCAACTGTGCATGGTCGGCATCGCCCGCACCGGGCAACGCTCGTACGACTACCAGGCTACCGGGGGGCAGCTCGGCGACTCTGTCCCGCATCAGGTGGCGAAGCCTGCGCTTCACCTTGTTGCGGACGACCGCACCGCCCACTGCCTTGCTGACGACGAAACCCGCACGCGTCGGGGGAGCGCTCTCCCCAGGCGCGTGCGGGTCTGTGATACCGCTACGAAGATGGACGACGAGGAGCGGGCGGCCGGCCCGGCGACCCCGTCGTACCGCGGTCGCGAAGTCCTCGCGCCGCCTCAGCCGATGCTCGGTAGGCAGCACGACGTCACAACCTGATCAGGATCAGGCCGACAGGCTGGCGCGACCCTTGCCACGGCGGTTCGCGAGAATCGCGCGACCGGCACGGGTACGCATCCGCAGGCGGAAGCCGTGGGTCTTCGCGCGGCGACGGTTGTTCGGCTGGAAGGTGCGCTTGCTCACTCGGGGGCTCCAGAAAGAATCGGTAGGTACCGGGGTGCCGTCTTGGCTGTCACCGTGCGCCCACGAGTAGCTCGCTTACGCCCGAGTGCACCGCTCCCGATCACTGGAAGATGCCCTGGTGGGAGCACCTGTTGATGATCTATGCCCATCGGAGGCAGGCGGCAGCAGCCATCGACAACTCGACCTGGTTACGGTACGCGGGGCTACGCCATCCGGTCAAACCAGCGCCCTGGGCGAGACACTATCCACAGCCTGGGGACAACAACTTGAACCGCACCCGTCGCCCTGACTACCTTGGCCGGACTCCCATTCGCCCGTCACACCCGATGTACATCCCGATACGTCCCAGAACCACACGTTCGTGGGACCCGTGAGAGAGCGTGCCCCTGTGGCTGACGTACCTGCCGATCTTGCCGCAGTGTGGCCACGAGTGCTCGAACATCTCCTCGGTGAGGGCCGCGGACAGGGCGTCGAGGTGAAGGACGAGCGCTGGATCCGCCGCTGCCAGCCGCTGGCCCTGGTCGCGGACACCGCACTGCTCGCCGTACCGAACGAATTCGCGAAGGGCGTGCTCGAAGGCCGCCTCGCCCCGATCGTCAGCGAGACACTGAGCCGTGAGTGCGGCCGGCCGATCCGCATCGCGATCACCGTCGACGACTCCGTCGGCGAACCCTCCCCGCCCGCACCCCCGGCCCCGCCGCAGTCGCGCTACGACGAGCCCGAGCTGCCCCCGGCCCGCGACCCCTACCAGGGCTACGGCCGCCACCGCGCCGAAGACCACGACCGCGGGCGCGACGGCCAGCAGCCCTCCCACGCGGACCCGCTGCCCACCGCCCGCCCCGCCTACCCGTCCGAGTACCAGCGCCCCGAACCCGGCGCCTGGCCCCGGACCACCCAGGACGACTACGGCTGGCAGCAGCCCCGGCTCGGCTTCCCCGACCGCGACCCGTACGCGTCGCCCTCCTCCGACTACCGCCCGCAGCCGCCGCGCGAGCGCTCACCGTACGAACAGCAGCGCCCCGAATACGAGCAGCAGCAGTCCGAGTACGGCCAGCAGCGCAACGGCTACGAGCAGCAGCGCGCGGAGTACGAGGGTCGCGACGGCCGCCGCGACCTGACGGACTCCCCGTCGGGCGGCGGCCACGCGCACCGCGGCGGACCGGGCGGCTCCGGGCGCCCCGGCGGCGGTGCCCCCGGCTCGTCGGCCTCGCGGCAGTCACCGGCACCGGGTCCGGGCGAGCCGACCGCACGCCTCAACCCCAAATACCTGTTCGACACCTTCGTCATCGGCGCGTCCAACCGTTTCGCCCACGCCGCGGCCGTCGCCGTCGCCGAGGCACCCGCGAAGGCGTACAACCCTCTTTTCATCTATGGGGAGTCGGGGCTCGGCAAGACCCACCTGCTGCACGCGATCGGGCACTACGCGCGGAGCCTCTATCCCGGCACGCGCGTGCGGTACGTCAGCTCGGAGGAGTTCACCAACGAGTTCATCAACTCCATCCGCGACGGCAAGGGCGACAGCTTCCGCAAGCGCTACCGCGAGATGGACATCCTGCTCGTCGACGACATCCAGTTCCTCGCGGACAAGGAGTCGACGCAGGAGGAGTTCTTCCACACCTTCAACACGCTCCACAACGCGAACAAGCAGATCGTCCTCTCCTCCGACCGGCCGCCCAAGCAGCTGGTCACCCTGGAGGACCGGCTGCGGAACCGTTTCGAGTGGGGTCTGATCACCGACGTACAGCCGCCCGAGCTGGAGACGCGGATCGCGATCCTCCGCAAGAAGGCGGTGCAGGAGCAGCTCAACGCCCCGCCGGAGGTACTGGAGTTCATCGCCTCCCGCATCTCGCGCAACATCCGCGAGCTGGAGGGGGCGCTGATCCGGGTGACGGCGTTCGCGTCGCTCAACCGGCAGCCGGTGGACCTCGGTCTCACCGAGATCGTCCTCAAGGACCTGATCCCCGGCGGCGAGGACTCGACCCCCGAGATCACCGCGCCGGCCATCATGGCGGCGACCGCCGACTACTTCGGCCTCACCGTCGAGGACCTCTGCGGCAGCTCACGGGGCCGCCAGCTGGTCACCGCCCGCCAGATCGCCATGTACCTGTGCCGCGAGCTGACGGACCTGTCCCTGCCGAAGATCGGGGCCCAGTTCGGCGGACGCGACCACACGACCGTCATGCACGCCGACCGCAAGATCCGCGCGCTGATGGCCGAACGCCGCTCCATCTACAACCAGGTCACCGAGCTGACCAACCGCATCAAGAACGGCTGACAGCAGCCGAGTTCACGGCACCGAGGGCGCTCCGGGACGACTTCCCGGGGCGCCCTTCGGCGTTTCCGGGCCCCGGCGGCCGTTGCCGGGCCGCAACCCGCTGTTCGAATGCGGGCCGGGTTACGGCCACCCTCCACAGATTTGGTGACTTTCTCGCGTCCACACCCTGGGGACCGCGAAGTTGTCCAGACTGTGTCCACAGGCCAGGCTGGTGATAGACCATCAGAGCAGGTCAAGTGGCTGTGGAACAGTGGACAAAAGATCTCCACAGGCTGTGGACAAAAAATTGATCCACAGGCTGTGCACGGAGTTGTCCACCGGCGGCCCACAGGCTGCGGCCGGTTGTCCCCAGCGATCGGCGGCTTCTCCACACCCCTGTCCACTGTTCGGCAACACGACGCGCCTCCTCGCCGGGTCGAGTGAAAGGCGTCACACGAAGTTGCCGGGTTGGGCTGTGGGAAACGTGGGTAAAGCTGGGGACGGATCTGGGGAGAACTCACCCCTGCCTGTGCACGGTGTGTGCAGAACTTTCTGTTCTCCACAGAGAGGGTGAGTTATCCACCGCCTCCACCCACAGGGTCAGTGGACAAAATTTGGCGCCTGAGCTGCGCAAACGGGGTTATCCACGGTATCCACAGCCCCTACTACTACTGACAACTAGAGAGAGCTGAGAATCCGTTTCGAAGTGGGTCCTGTGCACAACTCGCTGTCGGGAGCCCGGCTGCCCCTCGTCACGACTTGACCCCGACGGGCACCTACTGTCAGTGCCGTGCGTCAGACTGTTCCCGGTGTCCTTCCCACCACGGGGACCGACGACACCGAGACAGACGACGAAGCCAGGCAGGCCGAGAAGCGCCGGCAACAGCAGGAGGCGGCAACAGTGAAGATCCGGGTGGAACGCGACGTACTCGCGGAGGCAGTTGCCTGGGCGGCGCGCAGCCTCCCGGCCCGTCCGCCGGCCCCTGTCCTCGCCGGGCTGCTGCTGAAGGCCGAGGAAGGCCAGCTGAGCCTGTCGAGCTTCGACTACGAGGTCTCGGCGCGGGTCTCGGTCGAGGCCGAGGTCGAGGAGGAGGGCACGGTCCTGGTGTCCGGCCGCCTGCTCGCCGACATCTGCCGCGCCCTGCCCAACCGTCCGGTGGAGATCTCCATGGACGGTGTCCGGGCGACGGTGGTGTGCGGCTCCTCCCGCTTCACGCTGCACACACTGCCTGTGGAGGAGTACCCGGCGCTGCCGCAGATGCCCACCGCGACCGGCACGGTCCCCGGTGAGGTCTTCGCCTCCGCCGCCGCCCAGGTGGCCATCGCGGCGGGCCGTGACGACACGCTGCCCGTCCTCACCGGTGTGCGCATCGAGATCGAGGGCGACCGGGTGACGCTGGCGTCCACTGACCGCTACCGCTTCGCGGTCCGGGAGTTCCTGTGGAAGCCGGAGGACCCGGAGGCGTCCGCGGTGGCCCTGGTGCCCGCCAAGACGCTCCTGGACACCGCCAAGGCCCTCACGAGCGGCGACAGCGTGATCCTGGCGCTGTCCGGCTCGGGCGCGGGCGAGGGCCTCATCGGCTTCGAGGGCGCGGGCCGCCGTACGACGACGCGTCTCCTGGAGGGCGACCTCCCGAAGTACCGCTCGCTGTTCCCGACGGAGTTCAACTCCATCGCCGTGATCGAGACCGCCCCCTTCGTGGAGGCCGTCAAGCGTGTGGCCCTGGTGGCCGAGCGGAACACCCCGGTGCGGCTCAGCTTCGAGCAGGGCGTGCTCATCCTGGAGGCCGGTTCCAGCGACGACGCACAGGCTGTGGAGCGGGTCGACGCCCAGCTGGAGGGTGACGACGTGTCGATCGCCTTCAACCCGACGTTCCTGCTGGACGGCCTGAGCGCGATCGACTCCCCGGTCGCCCAGCTCTCCTTCACGACGTCCACGAAGCCCGCGCTGCTCAGCGGCAAGCCGGCCGTGGACGCCGAGGCGGACGAGGCGTACAAGTACCTGATCATGCCGGTCCGCCTCAGCGGCTGACCCTTCTGAGCGGCTGATCGCCTCCGAGGCGGAACGCCGCAGGTGTGGGCATGCGTTTGAGCGCGTATGCCCACAGATGTGCGTGAGCGTCCGGGTTTAGGCTCGGACGTGGGTACGAGCAACAGGAGTGCCCTCATGCCACGTCGCAACCTAAGGAACAACTGATGGAGCTCGGTCTCGTCGGCCTCGGCAAGATGGGCGGCAACATGCGCGAGCGGATCCGCCGCGCGGGCCACACCGTCGTCGGATACGACCGCAACCCGGACGTCGCCGATGTCCACAGCCTCCAGGAGCTTGTGGACGGGCTCAGCGCCCCGCGCGTGGTGTGGGTGATGGTCCCGGCCGGCGCCCCGACGCAGTCCACGGTCGACGAGCTGGCCGAGCTGCTCGAACCCGGTGACGTGGTCGTGGACGGCGGCAACTCCCGCTGGACGGACGACGAGCGGCATGCCGAGGAGCTGGCGGCCAAGGGCATCGGCTTCGTCGACTGCGGGGTCTCCGGGGGCGTCTGGGGCCTGGAGAACGGCTACGCGCTGATGTACGGCGGCGACGCCGAGCACATCGCCAAGGTGGAGCCCGTCTTCGACGCCCTCAAGCCCAAGGGGGACTTCGGGGCGGTGCACGCGGGCAAGGTGGGCGCCGGGCACTTCTCCAAGATGGTCCACAACGGCATCGAGTACGCCATGATGCAGGCGTACGCCGAGGGCTGGGAGCTGCTGGAGAAGGTCGACTCCGTCACGGACGTACGGGAGGTCTTCCGGTCCTGGCAGGAGGGCACCGTCATCCGTTCCTGGCTGCTCGATCTCGCGGTCAACGCCCTTGCCGAGGACGAGCACCTGGACCGGCTGCGCGGGTTCGCGGCGGACTCCGGGGAGGGCCGCTGGACGGTGGAGGCGGCGATCGACCACTCCGTCCCGCTGCCCGCGATCACCGCGTCGCTGTTCGCGCGGTTCGCGTCCCGGCAGGACGACTCCCCGCAGATGAAGATGATCGCGGCGCTGCGCAACCAGTTCGGCGGCCACGCGGTCGAGGCGAAGTAATCCACAGGGCCCGGTAAACGGTCCACAAGCGCGGGGGAGGTCGGCGAACGACCATGCACGTCACGCATCTGTCGCTGGCCGACTTCCGCTCGTACGCCCGGGTCGAGGTCCCGCTCGAACCGGGCGTCACCGCGTTCGTGGGCCCCAACGGCCAGGGCAAGACCAACCTCGTCGAGGCGGTCGGCTACCTCGCCACCCTGGGCAGCCACCGGGTCTCCTCGGACGCGCCCCTGGTCCGCATGGGCGCCGACCGGGCGATCATCAGGGCCCAGGTCAGACAGGGCGAGCGGCAGCAGCTGGTCGAGCTGGAACTCAACCCCGGCCGCGCCAACCGCGCCCGCATCAACAGGTCGTCGCAGGTCAGACCCCGGGACGTGCTGGGGATCGTACGGACCGTGCTGTTCGCGCCGGAGGATCTCGCGCTGGTGAAGGGCGATCCGGGTGAGCGGCGGCGGTTCCTCGACGAGCTGGTCACCCTGCGCTCCCCGCGGATGGCGGGTGTGCGCTCCGACTACGACCGGGTCCTCAAGCAGCGCAACACGCTCCTGAAGTCGGCGGCGCTGGCGCGGCGGCACGGCGGGCGGACGATGGACCTGTCGACGCTCGACGTGTGGGACCAGCATCTCGCTCGCGTGGGGGCCGAGTTGCTGGCCCAGCGGCTCGACCTGATCGCCGCGCTCCAGCCGCTGGCCGACAAGGCGTACGAGCAACTGGCGCCCGGCGGCGGTCCGCTCGCCCTGGAGTACAAGCCGTCGGCGCCGGGTGAGGCGCACGCGCGCGAGGAGCTGTACGAGCAGCTGATGGGGGCCCTGGCGGAGGTGCGCAAGCAGGAGATCGAGCGTGGCGTCACGCTCGTGGGGCCGCATCGCGACGACGTCCACCTCAAGCTCGGCTCGCTGCCCGCCAAGGGGTACGCGTCGCACGGGGAGTCGTGGTCGTACGCGCTGGCGCTGCGGCTGGCCTCGTACGACCTGCTGCGGGCCGAGGGGAACGAGCCGGTGCTGGTGCTCGACGACGTGTTCGCGGAACTGGACACGCGGCGCCGGGAGCGGCTGGCGGAGCTGGTGGCGCCCGGCGAGCAGGTGCTGGTGACGGCCGCGGTCGACGACGACGTACCGCATGTGCTGGCCGGCACGCGGTATGCGGTGGCCGACGGGGTGGTGGAGCGCGCGTGAGCACCCAGGAGCCCTTGTCCGGGGGGAACCCCGAGGAAGCCCCCAGGCCGACCCCGGAGCCGTCCGGGGTGGATCTGGCGCGGGTGGCGTTGCGGGCGGCGAAAGAGGCGGCACGCGCGCGTGGGGACGCGGCCCAGCAGAAGAAGCAGTCGCGTCGCGGGGGCGGTCTGCGGTCCGGTTCGGGGCGGGACCGGCGGGACCCCATGGCGCTGGGCGCGGCGATCAACCGCCTGGTGACGGAGCGCGGGTGGGACGCGCCGGCCGCGGTGGGCGGGGTGATGGGGCGCTGGCCGCAGATCGTGGGCGCGGATCTGGCCAACCACTGCGAGCCGGAGTCGTACGACGAGGACGAGCGGGTGCTGACGGTGCGCTGCGACTCGACGGCGTGGGCGACGAATGTGCGGCTGCTCGCGCCGCAGCTCGTCGCACGGTTGAACGAGGATCTCGGGCACGGCCGGGTGCGGCTGCTCAAGGTGCTGGGGCCGAACGGCCCGGCCCGGCGTTTCGGCCCGTTGCGGGCCCCCGGGAGCACGGGTCCGGGTGACACCTACGGGTGAGCCCCGACACTCACCACGGGTGAGGTGTGTCACACGAGGGGCAGGTCGGGGGCGTGCGGACGGTGGTACGCGCGTTTGCGAATTCCTAGGTGACTCCCCGGTAGCCATGGGTTGACACCCGGAAGCGCTGAGTGCCTCTCCAAGCCTCTTGGAGCCCCGCTCCGCATATGGGGACTCGGGAGAGACCGGTTGAGGGCGGCACATGCGGACTCAGGTACCGGCAAACCCCCATCACTGTCGGCGCTACCGGTAGACTGGGAGCTAATCCCGCCCCATTGGAGGGGATCACCGGGAAATGGTGTCCCACCGCTGACCAAGGCTTACCAACGCAACATGCCGCAGCCGCTCCGGCCACCCTCCCCAACAGGGGGGATCCCCAGGAGTTCGGCTTGTGCTGTGCCAGAAAGGGCGCTTCGTGGCCGATTCCGGCAACCCCAACGAGAACATCCCGTCCACCGAGGCCCCGGCCACCACGCCCGAGGCCTCAGCCACGGCGTACGACGCCAACGCCATCACCGTCCTCGAGGGTCTGGACGCGGTCCGCAAGCGACCCGGCATGTACATCGGTTCGACCGGTGAGCGCGGTCTGCACCACCTGGTGCAGGAGGTCGTCGACAACTCGGTCGACGAGGCGCTGGCCGGGCACGCGGACACCATCGACGTGACGATCCTGGCCGACGGCGGCGTGCGCGTCATCGACAACGGCCGTGGCATCCCGGTGGGCATCGTCCCGTCCGAGGGCAAACCGGCCGTCGAGGTCGTGCTGACCGTGCTGCACGCGGGCGGCAAGTTCGGCGGCGGCGGCTACGCGGTCTCCGGCGGTCTGCACGGCGTCGGCGTCTCCGTCGTGAACGCCCTGTCCAGCAGGGTCGCCGTCGAGGTGAAGACGGACGGCTACCGCTGGACGCAGGACTACAAGCTGGGCGTCCCGACGGCCCCGCTGGCCCAGCACGAGGCGACGCAGGAGCACGGCACGTCGGTCACCTTCTGGGCCGACGGCGACATCTTCGAGACCACCGAGTACTCCTTCGAGACGCTGTCGCGGCGCTTCCAGGAGATGGCGTTCCTCAACAAGGGGTTGACGATCAACCTCACCGACGAGCGCGAGGTGGCGAAGGCCACGACCGGTGCGGACGAGGCGGGTGCCGACGCGAAGGAAGAGGTCAGGACCGTCTCGTACCACTACGAGGGCGGCATCGTCGACTTCGTGAAGCACCTCAACTCCCGCAAGGGGGACGTGGTCCACGCGACCATCATCGACCTGGAGGCGGAGGACAAGGACAAGAGCCTGTCCCTCGAGGTCGCGATGCAGTGGAACACCGGTTACAGCGAGGGTGTGTACTCCTTCGCCAACATCATCCACACGCACGAGGGCGGTACGCACGAGGAGGGCTTCCGGGCGGCGCTGACCTCGCTGATCAACAAGTACGCGCGCGACAAGAAGCTGCTCCGCGAGAAGGACGACAACCTCACGGGCGACGACATCCGCGAGGGTCTGACCGCGATCATCTCGGTCAAGCTGGCCGAACCGCAGTTCGAGGGCCAGACGAAGACCAAGCTGGGCAACACGGAGGCGAAGACCTTCGTCCAGAAGGCGGTCTACGAGCACCTCAACGACTGGCTGGACCGCAACCCGGTCGAGGCCTCGGACATCATCCGCAAGGGCATCCAGGCGGCCACCGCGCGCGTGGCGGCCCGCAAGGCCCGTGACCTGACGCGTCGCAAGGGTCTGCTGGAGACGGCGTCGCTGCCGGGCAAGCTGTCCGACTGCCAGTCGAACGACCCGACCAAGTGCGAGATCTTCATCGTCGAGGGTGACTCCGCCGGCGGTTCGGCCAAGTCGGGCCGCAACCCGCAGTACCAGGCGATCCTCCCGATCCGCGGCAAGATCCTGAACGTGGAGAAGGCGCGGATCGACAAGATCCTGCAGAACCAGGAGATCCAGGCGCTGATCTCGGCGTTCGGTACGGGTGTCCACGAGGACTTCGACATCGCGCGGCTGCGCTATCACAAGATCATCCTCATGGCGGACGCCGACGTCGACGGCCAGCACATCAACACCCTGCTGCTGACATTCCTGTTCCGCTTCATGCGCCCGCTGGTCGAGGCCGGACACGTGTTCCTGTCCAGGCCGCCGCTGTACAAGATCAAGTGGGGCCGGGACGACTTCGAGTACGCGTACTCGGACCGTGAGCGCGACGCCCTGATCGAGCTGGGCCGGCAGGCCGGAAAGCGGGTCCGCGAGGACTCGATCCAGCGCTTCAAGGGCCTCGGCGAGATGAACGCCGAGGAGCTGCGCATCACGACGATGGACCAGGAGCACCGGGTCCTCGGCCAGGTCACGCTCGACGACGCCGCGCAGGCCGACGACCTGTTCTCGGTCCTGATGGGCGAGGACGTCGAGGCACGCCGCGCGTTCATCCAGCGCAACGCCAAGGACGTCCGCTTCCTCGACATCTGAGTCGGTCTTCTCCGCTGACCGCACCAGGAAGGATCTTCACCAGCAATGGCCGACGAAAACACCCCGAGCACGCCTGAAGAAGGCGGCGAGATCACTCTGCGCGTCGAGCCCGTCGGGCTCGAGACGGAGATGCAGCGCTCGTATCTCGACTACGCGATGTCCGTCATCGTGTCGCGCGCGCTGCCCGACGTCCGGGACGGTCTCAAGCCCGTCCACCGCCGCGTCCTGTACGCGATGTACGACGGCGGCTACCGGCCCGAGAAGGGCTTCTACAAGTGCGCCCGTGTCGTCGGTGACGTCATGGGCACCTACCACCCGCACGGCGACTCCTCGATCTACGACGCGCTGGTCCGTCTCGCGCAGCCGTGGTCGATGCGGATGCCGCTGGTGGACTCCAACGGCAACTTCGGCTCTCCCGGCAACGACCCGGCCGCCGCCATGCGGTACACCGAGTGCAAGCTGAAGCCGCTGTCCATGGAGATGGTCCGGGACATCGACGAGGACACCGTCGACTTCACGGACAACTACGACGGCCGCAACCAGGAGCCGACGGTTCTGCCGGCCCGCTTCCCGAACCTGCTGATCAACGGCTCGGCGGGTATCGCGGTCGGCATGGCGACGAACATCCCGCCGCACAACCTCCGCGAGGTCGCGGCCGGTGCCCAGTGGTACCTGGAGAACCCCGAGGCCTCCCACGAGGAGCTGCTCGACGCCCTGATCGAGCGCATCAAGGGCCCCGACTTCCCGAGCGGCGCCCTGGTGGTGGGCCGCAAGGGCATCGAGGAGGCGTACCGCACCGGCCGCGGCTCGATCACGATGCGCGCGGTCGTCGACGTCGAGGAGATCCAGAACCGCCAGTGCCTGGTGGTCACCGAACTCCCCTACCAGGTCAACCCGGACAACCTCGCGCAGAAGATTGCCGACCTGGTGAAGGACGGCAAGATCGGCGGCATCGCGGACGTCCGCGACGAGACGTCGTCCCGTACGGGCCAGCGCCTGGTCATCGTCCTGAAGCGGGACGCGGTCGCCAAGGTCGTCCTGAACAACCTGTACAAGCACACCGACCTGCAGACCAACTTCGGCGCGAACATGCTGGCGCTGGTGGACGGCGTACCGCGGACCCTGTCCCTGGACGCGTTCATCCGGCACTGGGTGACGCACCAGATCGAGGTCATCGTCCGGCGTACGCGCTTCAGGCTGCGCAAGGCCGAGGAGCGCGCGCACATCCTGCGCGGCCTCCTGAAGGCCCTGGACGCCATCGACGAGGTCATCGCGCTGATCCGGCGCAGCGACACCGTCGAGATCGCGCGGGAGGGCCTGATGGGCCTCCTGGAGATCGACGACATCCAGGCCAACGCGATCCTGGAGATGCAGCTGCGCCGGCTGGCGGCCCTGGAGCGGCAGAAGATCGTCTCCGAGCACGACGAGCTGCAGGCGAAGATCCGCGAGTACAACGAGATCCTGGCCTCGCCGGTGCGTCAGCGCGGCATCATCAGCGAGGAACTCGCCGCGATCGTCGAGAAGTTCGGCGACGACCGGCGCTCCAAGCTGGTGCCGTTCGACGGTGACATGTCCATCGAGGACCTGATCGCCGAAGAGGACATCGTCGTCACGATCTCGCGCGGCGGCTACGTCAAGCGCACCAAGACCGAGGACTACCGCTCGCAGAAGCGCGGCGGAAAGGGTGTCCGCGGTACGAAGCTCAAGGAAGACGACATCGTCGACCACTTCTTCGTGTCGACGACCCACCATTGGCTGCTGTTCTTCACCAACAAGGGCCGCGTCTACCGCGCGAAGGCGTACGAACTGCCGGACGCCGGACGTGACGCGCGTGGACAGCACGTCGCCAACCTGTTGGCCTTCCAGCCGGACGAGTCGATCGCGCAGATCCTCGCGATCCGCACCTACGAGGTGGCGCCCTACCTGATCCTGGCCACCAAGGGCGGTCTGGTGAAGAAGACGCCTCTGAAGGATTACGATTCGCCGCGTTCCGGTGGTGTCATCGCGATCAACCTCCGGGAGACGGAGGACGGTTCCGACGACGAACTGATCGGAGCCGAACTCGTCTCGTCAGAAGATGATCTACTTCTGATCAGCAGGAAGGCACAGTCGATCAGGTTCACGGCGACGGACGACGCACTGCGTCCGATGGGCCGCGCCACCTCGGGTGTCAAGGGCATGAGCTTCCGTGAGGGAGACCAGCTGCTCTCGATGAATGTTGTTCGACCCGGTACGTTCGTGTTCACTGCCACAGACGGCGGGTACGCGAAGCGGACCAACGTCGACGAGTACCGCGTCCAGGGTCGCGGCGGCCTCGGTATCAAGGCCGCCAAGATCGTCGAGGACCGCGGTTCTCTCGTCGGTGCGCTGGTGGTCGAGGAGACCGACGAGATCCTCGCCATCACGCTCTCCGGCGGTGTTATTCGTACGCGAGTCAATGAGGTCAGGGAGACGGGCCGTGACACCATGGGCGTCCAACTGATCAACCTGGGCAAGCGCGATGCCGTCGTCGGCATCGCACGTAACGCCGAGGCGGGACGCGAGGCCGAGGAGGTCGACGGCGAGGACGCCGTCGACGAGCCGGCCGAGGGTGCCGCGACCACCGGCACGGACGAGGGCGATCAGTCCTCGTCGGAGTAGCGCGAGGAGTGAGTCATCGTGAGCGGAGCCACGGGCGCCGGTTCGTCCGGCAGTTCGTCCGGTCCCTCGACCGGTACGGACAAAGACGGCGGCGGTCGTGGCTCCGCCGCGCGTGCGACCGATGGGCAGGGTGCGCGGGACGCACACAGTGCGACAGATCCGCACACGACCAACCTGCAGGCCATCAAGCCCCGTACGACGGGCAAGCGCTCGCCCGACACACATGGATCCCAGGGATCCCAGGGGGGAACCGTGACGGACGCCAGAGGTCCGCAGACCCAGCAGTACGGGGCCGGCGCGGGCCCGGCGGGCCAGGGCGCCCCCGCTGCCCTGCCGGTGGCGGAGCCGGCCGCACAGCGCGCCGCCGCGCCGCCCCAGCAGCAGGGTTCGCAGCAGCAGGGCCTGCAGCAGGGTTCGCCGCTGCCCGGTGAGCGTCAGCAGCACCAGCCCGCGGGGCCCTACCACCCGCCGCAGGCCTATCCGCCGGCCGCTCCGGCGGCCCCGGTCCAGGCTCCGGCGGGCAATCAGGCGGCGGGGGCCGTACGGCTGCCGCGCACGGGGGCGCGCACGCTGCCGCGTACGCGCAAGGCACGGCTGCGCGTGGCGAAGGCCGACCCGTGGTCGGTGATGAAGGTCAGCTTCCTGCTGTCGATCGCGCTGGGCATCTGCACGATCGTCGCGGCGGTCGTCCTGTGGATGGTCATGGACGCGATGGGCGTCTTCTCGACGGTCGGCGGCACGATCTCGGAGGCGACGGGCTCGAACGAGTCGAACGGCTTCGACCTCCAGTCCTTCCTGTCGCTGCGGAACGTCGTGCTGTTCACGTCGGTCATCGCGGTCATCGACGTCGTCCTCGCGACGGCGCTGGCGACCCTCGGCGCGTTCATCTACAACCTCTCCGCGGGCTTCGTCGGCGGCATCGAGCTGACGCTCGCCGAGGACGAGTGACCGGTCGAGCGAGCGGCTGAAGTACGGCCTCAAACCTGGCTCGGCTATCGATTTTGGGACTGGCCGCGTCGTGCGCTAATCTTCAGAGGTCAGCGCGCGGGACATACACCGCAGAGCGCGGCGGGGCTATAGCTCAGTTGGTTAGAGCGCATCCCTGATAAGGATGAGGCCACAGGTTCAAATCCTGTTAGCCCCACAGTCAGAAGACCTCCAGCCAGTCATGGTTGGGGGTCTTTCGTTTGTCCTGGTGCCTGTCTCCTGGTGCTTCCGTGTGGCTTCGTACGCAAGTTCGCCGCTACATGGGGAGGGGCAGGTTCGGGTGCGGGATCGTGCCGGACCGGTCAGGAGAGGGGCTGGGGCGCCGTCTCCGCGTCCGTGGCGGTCTCCTGCTCCGTGTCCGCCTCCGTGTCCGCGGGCGAGTGGTGGCGGCAGCTCGGGGAGGAGCCGTGGGCCTCGGCCCGGATGCGCTGCTTCATCGTGGGGGGCAGGGAGCGGGCGTAGGACCAGTCCCAGGCGGCTGTCGCGAGAGGCGCCGCGGGTGCGGTGGCGCAGTTGCGGGCCGGGTGGCTGTCGGCTACGGCCGCGGTGGCGGTCGTCGTGATCAGGCCGAGCGTCGTGCACAGCGCCAGGAAGGCGGTGACGACGGCGGTCCACAGCTTCAAGACCTTGTTCTGGGCCATGGCCCCTCACTTTCGGGTTGGGCGATTTGCGTACTTTCCTCATGATGTGTATGGCGGACCGGAAGTGGTGGACCTGCGACCGTGGCGCGTCGATCTTCTGATGAACACCACTCGGATGGACGCAAGGGGGGCAATGTCCGCAAATGGTCACCGTGCGTGGAGGTGTGATCACCTTCCGATCGGAGCGGTCTCGTCCGCTTCTACTGCGGTGCGCCGGGCGGGAGTTGGCGGCCCGCGTAGGTAACCGATCGGTCTCGGCCGGAGGGTATAGTCGGGCGCCAGAGGTCCCCTACGTCAAGGAAAGACGAGGTCGCACGGTGAAGAAGCTTCTCCTGGTCGCACTGGCCGCCATCGGCGGGCTCCTCGTGTACCGCCAGATCCAGGCGGATCGCGCCGAGCAGGACCTGTGGACGGAGGCGACCGACTCCGTGCCCACGGGTTCCTGAGTATCGACAGCAGTCTGTGAACAGACCCCGGCCGCCGACGCGGTCGGGGTTTTGTGTTCTCCGGAGCTGACGGACAGTTCGCCGTCGTTAATGAAATGGTTGCTTGGGCAAATTCAAGCCTCCTTAGGGCAGCCGTTTCGGGCAGTCGTGCGAATTGCGTGGGTGGTGGGGCGGACGGCGGGGCAGGATGAGCGACGGCCCGGGCAGAAACGGTGCCCGGGCAGGGACGGGCCCGGCGGACGTTCGGGCGGCGAACGGGACTAGGGGGGCGCGTGATGGGGCGGCGCACGGTACGGGGCGCGGTCGTGACGGCGGTGCTGTGCGCGCTGGCGGCAGCGGGCACGGGGCCGGGGGCCGGCTCCGCGGCGGTCGCCGCGCCGGATCCGTACGCCTACGGCTTCGCCGCGGACGCGCAGGCCGTCGAAGGCGCCGAGAGCACCACCGACGCCGTACGGCTGGAGGCCGGCGGAACCTACCGGAGCACCCTCCCGGTCAACGGCAGGCTCTACTACCGCCTCGACCTCGACGCCACCTCGAACGCGTACGTCTCCGCCACCGCCGTCCCTCGCCAGGGCACGACCGTGTCCTCCTCCGACGGCGTCAAGGTGTCCGTGCAGGACGCCGACGCCCGGTCCTGCTCCTACGACAGCACCCGCTTCGGGGCCTCCCGCAGCCCGCATCCGGTCGCCGCCTGGGCCTCGCGCACGACCGACGGCGCGACGACGGCCTGCCGCAGCGCGGGCACGTACTACGTCGTCGTCGACCGCATCGACTCCGCGGGCTCCTCCGCGGACGACTGGGACCTGGAACTGACCTACGTGTCGGAGCCCGGCCTCGTCGGCGAGGGCGCCACGACCGCGCCCGAGTCCCCCGGCGCCTGGGACTCCGCCACGCCCGACCCCCTCGCCGGAGACGCCGTCACGCGCGCGGGCGGCCCCGGCTTCGCCACGGCCACCGCGGTGGGGCAGGGAGTCTGGCGGGACGAGATCACGCCCGGCCGGACGCTGTTCTACCGGGTCCCGGTCGACTGGGGGCAGCAACTGCACGCCGTGGTCGAACTGGGCAGCTCCACCGGCGACGGCGAGTTCCTCGGCAACGCGCTCGTCATGTCGCTCTACAACCCCGCGCGCGGGTACGTCGACGACGAGGGCCTCAGCTACGACGGCGACCAGGCCTCCGCCGCCCTCGACCCGCTGCCCCCGGTCGAGTACGCCAACCGCTTCGGCACCGGCGACCGGATGCGCGGGATGCGGTTCGCCGGCTCGTACTACCTCGTCGTCCATCTCGGAGACGAGATGACGGAACGATTCGGCGCGGGACCGTACGGACTGACCCTGCGCGTGCAGGTGAGCGGCACCGTGCAGGACGCGCCCGCGTATGTGGGCCAGTCCGTGCCCCGGGGCACCTTCGCGGTCACGGAGGCGGACCGGGAAGCGGCCGAGGGGTGGACGTCGGGCGGCGTGACGGGCGACACCGGAGCCGACGAGAGCACCGCGGCGAGCGGCGACGGCGACGGGGGCGGTGACGCCGTGATGCGAGTGGTCGCGGCGAGCGGCATCGGGGCGGGGAGCGCGCTGGTGCTGGGGCTCGGGCTGTGGACGCTGGTCGCCCGGCGGCGGGCAGGTCGCGCGTAGTCGCGCACTCGTCTAGCCGGGCGATCGGGTGATCGCGCCGGTGTGTGCGGCCGTGGTCGTACGGCCTGCGGTCCCGTGACCCTGCGGTTCCGCGTTCTCAGATGCGGAACAGGGCCCAGAAACCGACCGCGTAGCAGGTCAGCGCCAGGAAAAGCACCGGTATCGCCACCTTCGCGGGCGGCCCGGGACGACGCTGACGACGTCGGCCACGGCGCTGCGGAACGGCCTGCGGCGTGTCGGGAACTTGCGGGAGCGGGTCGACGTACGAAGGGGTGGAGGCGTACGTGTCCTGACGCGGCGTCGGAGCGGGGGGAACCGTCGCGGTCTGGGTCCGGGTGGTGGCCCCGTGCGCGTGCGGGGTGTCGAAGTGCGGGTGTACGTGGGCCGCCGCCGAGGGGGGAGTGGCGGAGGCCGTCGGCTGCGGCGGGGGCAGGTGGAAGCTGCCCGTGTCCGACATGGTGGACGGCTGGGGTGGCCGCGCGGAGGGCTGCGGGGGGATGGGGGCCGGCGGCGTGGGCGAGGAGCCCGAGGGCGCTGTGGAAGGTGGGTGAGCGGGGCGCGGTGGGGTGACGTCCGGGTGGGGAGGGACGCCGTTGCGCTGCGCGAGGTGACCGGGGTGGCCAAGGTGCGCGGGGTGCGTGAGCTGGGCGGGGTGGGCCTGGTGGGGTCCGCCGGGAGCCTCGGTGCCGTTCGGGGCCGGTGGCCGGGACGGTGGTACGGGGTCGCTGCCGGGCCACGCCGGGGTGGCGCCGGAGGCGGCGGGCGGCCAGGGGTGGCCGGGACCGGAGCCGGTGGGCGTGGGGTCCTCGGCAGGCCTGGCCGGCATGGCCGGTATGCCGCCGGTACCCGGTCCGGGCAGCGAGGGGAGTGTGCCCGGCGCCGGTGTCTGCAGGGGGACGTGGGCCGGGATCGGGCCCCGGGGTGGTCTGAGCCCCGGGCCCGTGTGCGTGCCGCCCGTCGCCGGGCCGGTGGGTGTGCCGTCCGGGTGCGGTTCGCGGTACGGGTCGTACGGGCGGGCCGCCCCCGGGCCGGTGTGCGGGCCGTCCGAGTCCGCGTCGCCGTACTCGCCGCCGTGCCCGGTGCCCGTCGCCTGCCCGCCCGCTGTGTTGCCGCCCGCCGCCGCTCCCGTACGCGCGCCGTTCGCGGTCACGCCCGGGGACGGCTTGAGGGGGCCCGCCGGGGCGAAACCCCTTGGGAGCGGGCCGAGTTGGTCGAAGATCTCGATCAACTCGTCGTCGGGGCCCGGCTCGGGCAGTAGCTCGGCGGCCTGGCCGAGGGCCTTGCGGGCGCCCGTGGCGGTGCGGAAGCGTGCCTGCGGGTCCGGTTGCAGCAGCGTGGCCACGACCTGCCAGAGCGGCTCGGGTATGCCCTGCGGGGCACTGGGCGTGCCGTGCTCCGCGAAGTACTCGATGAGGGCCTTGGAGTCCGGCTTGGCGCCCTCCAGGAGATAGAGCGCGACCAGGCCGACGGCGAACAGGTCGGAGGGGAAGTCCGGGTCCGCGCCCAGCATTTGCTCGGGCGCGAAGTAACCCGGCGTGCCCACCACGTAGTCGGTCTCCGTCAGCCGGGGCTCGCCCAGCCGCATCGAGATGCCGAAGTCGGACAGCCGCAGCCGCGGGCGGCCCGTGCCGGTCGCTTCGAGGAGCACGTTGGCGGGCTTGATGTCACGGTGGACGACGCCCTCCGCGTGCACGGCGGCGAGGCCCGACAGGAGCTGGTCGAGGAGGGTGCAGACGAACGCGGGCGGCAGCGGGCCGTAGTCCGCGATCAGATGGACGAGCGAGCCGCCCGCGACCAGGTCCATCGTGAACAGGACCTTGTCGTCGTCGGCGGCCCAGCTGGCCGGGGCGAGCACATGCGGGTGGTCGATCCGCAGCGCCTGTTCGCGCACGAAGCGCAGCAGCGAGTGGGCGTCGCTCTGCTGGAGCACCTTGGCGGCCACATACCGGCGGCGACGGTGGTCCCAGGCACGCCAGACGGCGCCGACTCCCCCACGCCCGATCGGGTCGGCCAGTTCGTACCGGCCGGCGAAGACCTCACCCATGGCTCTGCGTCGATCCCCCTTCGGATCCCCGCTCGGTCGGCTGCGGACCGGCGGGTGGTACGGCCCCTTCTACCCGGCGCCGGAGCCCGCTGTCACCCCGCCCGCCCAGAACCTGTCTCCATACCTGTTTCCCCGCCCAACTTCCGCGTCCGTCTTCCTGCCTGTCCGTCCTCGGTACGCCCGTCCCCTGAACGCCCGCCCCGCCGTTGCCGCTCCTGAGCCGGAGCCCGGCCGCCGAACCCCCGGTCGGCGGCCGGGCCGGCGGCTCAGTTCTGGTGGGACTGGTAGTGCGTCACGGCGTCGGAGGTGCGGCCCGCGCCGTACACCCGGAGGAACTCTGCCAGTTCCGGGTGGCTCGGGGCGAGAGTGTCCGCCGCGTCGATGATGTCCCCCGCGGCGGCCACCGAGCGCAGCAGCGACTGGATCTCGCGGACCACCCGCTTGACCGTGGGCGCCCCCGAACTCGTCGTGGACTGCGTGGTGTTGCTGAGCACCGAACCCCCCTGCGACTTCTTGATCTCGTCCATCCGCTCGGTCGCCTCGGCCGCGCTGACGCTGCCGTCCGCGACCTGACCGGCCAGATCCTGCAGCAACTGAACGCGCTGCACCACCGCCGGATTGCCGATCTTGGCCCGCTGGCCGCTCATCAGCTGTGACAGCATCGGCGCGGACAGCCCCAGTACCCCCGCGAGGCGAGCCTGGTTGAGACCAAGATCGTCGATGAGCTTACGGAAGAGCGCCCCCAGCGGCTCCCCGTACCAGTTCCGCTGAAGCTCCCGCGCTCTTGCGGTTGCTTCCTGCTGTGCGGCATCCATTGCGTCTCCCCATCGCTTCCCCAAATACCGCGGTTCGCTGTAGCGAACCACGTCGAGCATCTTACGGAGAGTGGTCGTTCACGGGGACCCCCAATCCTTTTGCGAGATACGGGGGATGACCCGGTACTCTGGTCGTCGGCACCCACCAGGACCTGGTTGTTCCGGGTAGTTCTGGGCGGACGCCTTCCTTCGGGGCCTTAGCTCAGTTGGTAGAGCGCTGTCTTTGCATGGCAGATGTCAGGGGTTCGACTCCCCTAGGCTCCACCCCCGAAATGCCCCCTGAACTGCGGAAACGCAGTTCAGGGGGCATTTTTCGCGGACGCTGCGCACCTCGGCGGGTGGGCTCAGCGGTACCCCGATGGTGGGGCCAGCTACACCATCGGTTCGGGAGTACACGTCATCGTTTCCCAGAGCGCGCGACGGCATCGTTGAACCCAGTTGATCCCCGTGATCCACAGAGGTCCACAGCCACCCCGCCGGAAGGAAACCGCCGTGAAGTCGCAGCTCTCGTCGAAGCCCAGCACCACCGGCGCCGCTGCTGCTCCCGGGCCGTTCGCCTCCTTCGCCCGGTTCGTGCTGTGCGGCGGTGGCGTCGGCCTCCTCTCCAGCGGCGCCGTCGCACTGCTCGCCGCAGCGATGCCCTGGGCGCTGGCCAACGCGCTGATCACGGTCGCCTCGACCATCCTGTGCACCGAACTCCACGCCCGCTTCACCTTCGGCGCCGGCAAGCGCGCCGGCTGGCGCCAGCACTGGCAGTCGGCCGGCTCGGCCACCGCCGCCTACGTCGTCACCTGCGTCGCGATGTTCGTCCTGCACCTGGTCCAGTCCTCGCCGGGCATGCTGACCGAGCAGATCGTCTACCTCAGCGCCTCCGGCCTCGCCGGCATAGGCCGCTTCCTGGTCCTCCGGGTCTTCGTCTTCGCCGTCGGCCGGAACAAGAGCACGGCCTCGGCTCCGGCTCCGGCTCAGGCCCCGGTCCTGGTGCCGGTGGAGATCCCGGTGCCGGTCACGGCCCCGGTCCCGGCCGCTGCCCCGGTCGCGGTGGCCGCGCCGGCCCTCCGCAGGGTGCTGCGCGCCCCGGCCATGACCGGCCTCGGCAGCCTCGGCGCACGCACCCGGCTGGCCGTCTCCTGACGAGGCGACACCGGGCCGGGCCTCACACCAGCGTCGACGTCGAGTCGGCGCTGTCGCCCGTGGCCGGGCCGCCGGACTCCGCCGCCCGCGTCGGCGGATGCTGCTGGACCCGCTTCTCGCCCTCCACGTCCACATGCGGCAGCAGCCGGTCCAGCCACCCCGGGAGCCGGCTGACCCGATCACCGACCAGCGCCAGCACGGCAGGTACGAAGGCCGGCCGGACGACGAACGCGTCGAAACAGCACGGCGATGGCCAGACCGAAGCCGACCCTCTTGATCATCGACTCACCGGCGGTGATGAAGCCGGAGAACACCGCGATCATGATCAGCGCGGCGGCCACGACCACCTGCGTGCTGTACCGGAACCCGGCCACCACGGCCGCGATGGCGATACCGATGACCTCGCCCGCCCCGCCCGCCGACGGCTGGCTCGCCAGCGCCGTACCCCCGACCTCGACGGTCGGACCGGCGTCCCGGGCCCGCTCCACGGCGGCCCTCAGCGCAGCCTTGCTCGCGTCGATGAGTTCGTCCGCCATCACCGTGTAGGTGACCGTCGCGAACGCCGTCGTCCCGCTCTGGCTCAGCGAGTCGGCGGTCCGGAACGGGTTCACCACACCGGCGACCTGTGGCCTGTCCGACACCTCGCCCGCCAGCCGGTCGATCGCCGCCCGCTCGTCGGACGCGGTGACCTCTGCCCGCCCGTCGAGAAGATCCCGCCGTCGAACGGCCGACGGCGATGTTTCACGTGAAACACAGCTCCGGACTGTTTCACGTGAAACATCGCCGCGCCCTCAACCGTCAGCGACGGCCCTCGTCGCCCTCCGCCGCCTCCGACTCGGCCTCCTTCGCCTCGACCTCCGGGTCCAGGACCGACGGAACCGTGCCGTCCACCGACGTCAACCGGCCCGTCTCCGGGACCTCGGTCGCGGCGGGCGGCTCGACCAGCCAGTCAGGGTTGGCCTGCTTGTCCCACCACTTCCACGCGGCGAACGCACCGCCCGCCAGGACCCCCAGCACGGCCAGCCCCTTCACGAGCCGGCCCGCCCGGGCCCGCCGCTCGTGCCTGCGGGTCAGCTTCCGGATCTCCTGCGGGGTGACCTGACCGCGCAGCGCGGCCAGCGCCGCGGCACCCCGCGCGGCGGCTTCCTCTCGTACGGGCCCGGCCGCCGCGACCGCCCGCTCCACCCGCGGCGCGGTGTAGTCGGCGGCCTGCCGGGCGGCCCTGGCGGTACGGACAGCGGCCTCGTGGGCGGCATGGTCGACCTTCGGCGGCACATGCGTACGGGCCTGCTCCAGGCGCGGCGCGAGATGCGCGCCGTACTGGACACGGGCCTGTTCCGCGGCCTGGGACACCTTGGGCGCAAGCCGTACGCGTGCCTCGTGTGCGTACTGCGTGGCCCTGTCCTTGGCCGTGTCGGCGTAGGGCGCCACCACGTCCGCTGCGTGCAGGACGCTGTCCTTGGCCGAGCCGGTTGCGGCACGCACGCTTTCGATGCGGGTCACAGGATCCTCCTCCTCGGTGGCGTACGGTTATTCGACTCTCCACCCTTTGACGGATCATGCCCGGCAATACGACACGGGGCATGCGAGGGCGGGCATCCGGGTCATGGACGGCCGATCACGCGGGACTGACGGCACCGAACCGGTCGCATGTGGCAGCGGATGACGATCACATGCAATAGCGATGAATACAGGGCAACAAGAGCTTGTCGTCGACAATGCCACGGATCGCAGCCCCGCGCCCCCGTCCTGTGCCTACTCGGCGCCCACTCGACCGGTTTTCTCCGCAGCGCCCGACGCGCAAGCGGAATCGCCCGAATTTCGCTCGGAGGAGGGTGCCGGGCGACGCACGGCGTGGACCGTGCAAGGATCTGGGAGTCACAAGAGGACAACGGAAGGCAGATCGTGGCCGAGCAGCTTTACGCCACCCTGAAGACCAACCACGGCGACATCGAAGTCCGGCTCCTGCCGAACCACGCGCCCAAGACGGTCCAGAACTTCGTCGAACTCGCCACCGGTGAGCGTGAGTGGACCAACCCGACGACCGGTGAGAAGTCCAAGGACAAGCTCTACGACGGCACGGTCTTCCACCGGGTGATCAGCGGATTCATGATCCAGGGCGGCGACCCCCTCGGCAACGGCACCGGCGGCCCCGGCTACCAGTTCGAGGACGAGTTCCACCCGGACCTCCGCTTCGACAAGCCGTACCTCCTGGCCATGGCCAACGCCGGCCCGGCCACCAACGGCTCACAGTTCTTCATCACCGTCTCCCCGACGGCCTGGCTGACCCGCAAGCACACCATCTTCGGTGAGATCACCGACGCGGCCAGCCAGAAGATCGTCGACGCCATCGCCACCACGGCGACCAACCCGCGCACCGACCGCCCCGTCAGCGACGTGGTCATCGAGTCGGTCGTCGTCGAGAAGCGCTAGGACCCACACCCCGCAACGCCTCCCACCGGCTCCGTCCGAAGGGAGCCGGCAGGGAACCAAACGCCCCGCTCATCCGTAAGGATGGGCGGGGCGGTGCATTGCATACGACGACGAACCGTACGACGACGGACCTAAGGACTTAGGGGATCCCATGGACCAGGCGCCAGGCAGCCCGCAGGGCCCACAGGACGCCCCCAGCCTGCCCACCTGCTACCGCCACCCGGACCGCGAGACAGGCATCCGCTGCACCCGCTGCGAACGCCCCATCTGCCCCGAGTGCATGGTCAACGCCTCCGTCGGCTTCCAGTGCCCCGAGTGCGTGCGCAACGGCTCGGGCACCGGACACGCGCCGAACGCCTCCACCCCCCGCACCATCGCGGGCGGCACCGTCACAGCCGACCCCAGGCTCCTCACCAAGATCCTGATCGGCATCAACCTCGCCGCCTACCTGGTCCAGCTGACACTCGGCGACCAGTTCACCCAACGCTTCGAACTCATCGGCAGCGCCTACTACCAGCAGTTCGACTCGGCACAGGGTGTCGCCGAGGGCCAGTGGTACCGCCTGCTGACCTCGATGTTCCTGCACGGCAGCATCATGCACATCCTCTTCAACATGCTCAGCCTGTGGTGGATCGGCGGCCCCCTGGAAGCCGCCCTCGGCCGCGCCCGCTACCTCACGCTGTACGTCGTCTCAGGCCTCGCCGGCAGCGCGCTGACGTATCTGATCGAGGCCCCGACCACGCCGTCGCTCGGCGCCTCCGGCGCCATCTTCGGCCTCTTCGGCGCGACCGCCGTCCTGATGCGCCGCCTCAACTACGACATGCGGCCGATCCTCGCCCTGCTGGTGATCAACCTCATCTTCACCTTCGGCCCGCTCAACATCGCCTGGCAGGCCCACATCGGCGGCCTCGTCGCCGGCGTCGTCATCGGCTACGCCATGGTCCACGCCCCGCGCGAGCGCCGGTCCCTGGTCCAGTACGGCGTCTGCGCGGTGGTCCTGGTCGCGGTGCTCGTGATGACACTGATCCGCACAGGCCAGCTGCTCTAGCGCGACCCGGCAAGGAGCGTCGGCAAGGGGCGCCGGCGAGGCGCCCCGACAGGTCACTCCTGTCACTGGGTGCCTGTTGTCCACAGTCCGTGGCGCTACCTGTGCACAGTGTGCGGGAACAGCTGTGCCCCCTGTCACCGACCGGAGTTTCCCCAGGTCAGACAGGGGGCGAACAGGCTTACGGTTACCGGTGTGTCAGTCGTACCGGCGTCAACCCTCGATGAGTTATCCACAGATCGTCGTCTTTTCCCCAGGTGGGGTGTGGAAATTGGACCCTGGCTGTGGATAACTCAGCGAAAAGCCCTGGGCAGAGCCCTGAGAGGCCCTACTTCCACTGCGTGGAGACGCCGAACCCCGCGGCGATGAAGCCGAAGCCCACCACGATGTTCCAGTTGTCCAGTGAGTCGATCGGCAGCGTGCCGTCGGTCACATAGAAGAGGACGATCCAGGCCAGGCCGATGAGGAACATCGCCAGCATGACCGGTGCGACCCAGCCGCGGCTGTTCAGTTTGATGGCCGTCGCCTGCTTGGCGGGCGGCGGCGTGTAGTCGGCCTTCTTGCGGATACGTGACTTCGGCACGAGGGTCTCTCCTGTCGATGCGCTGCGTGGCCGCGCAGGTAACTGGGTCGGGCTCGGGGGCAGCGTACAAGGGGACACTTAGTGCTCCCCCGGGCGTCCGTTAGCGTAGTGCTTCCGCGGCGCCGAAGGAGATAAGGGTACGTTGAGCAATTCTGCCGACTCCCCCGGTACGGAATCCAGTCCCGCCGGTAACCGCCGTTTCCGCCCGGTCCGGGTGCTCACCGTGGGGGTCTTCGCTCTCGCCGGGCTGATTTTCTTCACGAGCTTCGACACGGCCAAGGGCACGAACATCCGCACGGACGCCTCCCTGCTGCGGCTCTCGGACCTCATCCAGGAGCGCAGCCACAAGAACGGCCGGCTCGACGAGTCCAACGCGGCCCTGCGCGGCGACGTCGAGGCGCTCGCCGAGCGCGACGACGGCAGCACCGAGGCCGAGGACGCCAAGCTGGCGGCGCTGGAGAAGGCCGCGGGCACCCAGAAACTCAAGGGCGAGGCCCTCACGGTCACGCTCAACGACGCCCCGCCGAACGCCACCGCGAAGCTCCCCGGCTACCCCGAGCCGCAGCCCGACTACCTGGTCATCCACCAGCAGGACCTCCAGGCCGTCGTGAACGCCCTGTGGCAGGGCGGCGCCAAGGGCATCAAGGTCATGGACCAGCGGCTGATCTCCACCAGCGCGGTCCGCTGCGTGGGCAACACCCTGATCCTCCAGGGACGCGTCTACTCACCCCCGTACAAGATCACCGCGGTGGGTGACCCGGAGAAGCTGCGGAACGCGCTCTCGGCGTCCAAGGCGATCCAGAACTACATGGTCTACGTCAACGTCTACGGGCTCGGCTGGCAGGTCGACGAGGACGGGACGGTGACTCTGCCCGGGTACTCGGGCACAGTGGATCTGCAGTACGCGAAGCCTGTGGAGTAGCCGGAACAGCCGGGTAGCTCACCACTGGGGGGCCTGTGTCGGGGCGCGTGATCATCAGGACGGTCAGTGAACTGTGCGTCACGGTGGGCACGGTGATCGTGCTCTTCGTCGTGTACGTGCTCTTCTGGACCGGGGTGAAGGCCGACGGCGAGATGGACGACCAGATCCATCGGCTGCGGGACGAGTGGTCGAAGGGCGCGGTCACGCAGGCGTCGCCCGAGCCGACGCCCACCCCCGCGAGCGGCGAGGCCCCGACCGGGCCGAAGCCCCCGGGGCCGTACTCCTCGGGCAAGCCCTTCGCGATCATGTACATCCCGCGCTTTGGTTTCACGTGGAACAAGCCCGTGCTCGAAGGTACGAGGACCAGCACTCTGAAGAAGGGCCTCGGCCACTACGCCACCACCGCGCGGCTCGGTCAGGAGGGCAACTTCTCGGTCGCCGGCCACCGGCGTACGTACGGCGATCCGTTCAAGGACTTTCCGGAGCTGCGGCGCGGGGACGCGGTCGTGCTTACGGACGGGACGACCTGGTTCACGTATCGGATCGACAAAGGGCCCTACAAAACCGTGCCCACGGACATTGAGGTGATCGATCCTGTGCCACGTAAGAGCGGGTACACGCGTTCGGGTCGTTACCTCACGCTGACCACGTGCGATCCGGAGTGGGGGCACAGCCACCGGCTGATCGTCTGGGCACACCTGGATTCCACACAGGCTGTGGAGGCCGGGAAACCTGCGGCGCTGCGCCGTTAATCTGGTGAGGTACGCGTGAGTCCGGTGCCGCGAGTCGGGTGCCGTGGGCGACGGAAGGGACGGCATGTACGGCTGGATCTGGCGGCATCTGCCGGGGAACGCGTGGGTGAAGGCGTTGCTCTCCCTCGTGCTGGCGCTGGCGGTGGTCTATGTGCTCTTCCAGTACGTCTTCCCGTGGGCCGAACCCCTGCTCCCCTTCAACGATGTGACGGTGAACGACCAGTGAGCGCCCGGATTCTCGTCGTCGACAACTACGACAGCTTCGTCTTCAACCTGGTCCAGTACCTCTACCAGCTGGGCGCCGAGTGCGAGGTGCTGCGCAACGACGAGGTGTCGACGGCGCACGCGCAGGACGGCTTCGACGGTGTGCTGCTGTCGCCGGGCCCTGGTACGCCCGAGGAGGCCGGGGTCTGCATCGAGATGGTGCGGCACTGTGCGGCCACCGGGGTGCCGGTGTTCGGGGTCTGCCTGGGGATGCAGTCGATGCAGGTGGCGTACGGCGGTGTGGTGGACCGGGCGCCCGAGCTGCTGCACGGCAAGACGTCCCTCGTGGAACACGAGGGCAAGGGCGTCTTCGCGGGCCTGCCCACGCCGTTCACTGCGACGCGCTACCACTCGCTCGCGGCGGAGCCGGAGACGGTCCCGGCCGAGCTGGAGGTCACGGCCCGTACGCACGACGGGATCATCATGGGTCTCAGGCACCGTGAACTGCCGGTCGAGGGGGTGCAGTTCCACCCCGAGTCGGTGCTGACGGAGCACGGTCACCTGATGCTGGCCAACTGGCTGGTGGAGTGCGGTGACCGCGGTGCCGTGGCGAGGTCGTCGGGGCTCGCCCCGGTGGTGGGCAGGGCCTCGGCGTGACCGCCGTGCGCCCCGAGCGCGAGTCCGGCTCCGCGTACGGAGAAACCGGCGACCAGGGACCCTCGTACGGGCAGCAGGAGCCGTACGGGGTGCCGGGCGCGTTCGAGGCGCCGGCGGAACGGCCGGCGGATCCGTTGAGCGACCCGTTGCCGGCGCCGCGGAGCGATCCGGCGCCGGGTACCGGGCGGCGCAGGCGCGGCCATGCGCGGCCGTACGACGCCTCGGCCGAGCAGGGCGCCGAACAGGGCGCGGCGGAGCACCGGGGGCCTGGGCCGGAGTCGGAGTACGAATCGCGGGGGTACGCGCAGGACTGGCAGGTGGGGGTGTACGAGGAGCAGGTGCCGTACGCGGCTCCTGCCCCGGCTCCTCGGGCGGCGAGGCGGGTGCCTCCTCAGGCCGCCCACCTCCAGGCCGCCCCCCGGACCGCCCCGCAGGCAGCCGCTCCCGTGTCCCCTGCCGTGCCCCCTCGCGCGGCCTCGCCGGTGGTGCCGCCGGTCGACGAGGAGACGGTGGCGCTGCGGCTGGCGGATCTGCCGCGAATACCCGACGAGGGCTCGGTGTCGGCGGGCTCGGCCGCCACAGGGGCCACAGGCGCCTCTGAGGGCCCTTCGGTGGCCGGTG
This sequence comes from Streptomyces geranii, assembly GCF_002954775.1. Classification (GTDB taxonomy): domain Bacteria; phylum Actinomycetota; class Actinomycetes; order Streptomycetales; family Streptomycetaceae; genus Streptomyces; species Streptomyces geranii. The sequence goes on along the minus strand of NZ_PJME01000008.1, from coordinate 10,649 downwards.
GGCGGGCGGCACGCCGGAAGGCCGCCAAAGCCCGTCACGGGCGCCATGGAGGCCCTCTGGAGGCATCGGAGGGTCCGGGCGCCGAGGTGGCCGTGGTGGCTGCGGAGGGAGCGGCCCTTTCGCGGGTGGCGGCTCGGCAGGCGGCGCGGGCGCAGAAGCCGGGCATGGCCGTGATGGCGAGCCGGGCGATCGGCGAGGTGTTCATCACCACGGGCGTACTGATGCTGCTGTTCGTGACCTACCAGCTGTGGTGGACGAACGTGCGGGCGCACGCGCAGGCCGGGAACGAGACGACGAGCCTCCAGGACGACTGGGCGAGCGGGAAGCGGGCGCCGGGGGTGTTCGAGCCGGGGCAGGGGTTCGCCATCCTGGACATCCCGAAGCTGGACGTGGTGGTGCCGATCGCGGAGGGCACCAGCAAGAAGAAGGTGCTGGACCGGGGGATGGTCGGGCACTACGCGGAGGGCGGTCTCACGACGGCGATGCCGTCGGCGGCGACCGGCAACTTCGGGCTCGCGGGTCACCGCAACACGCACGGTGAGCCGTTCCGGTACATCAACCGGCTGAAGAAGGGCGACGCGATCGTCGTGGAGACGCAGGACAAGTACTACGTCTACAAGATGGAGGCGATCCTGCCGGTCACGTCACCGAGCAACACGAGCGTGCTGGACCCGATCCCCAAGGGCTCGGGTTTCACCGAGCCGGGCCGCTACATCACCCTCACGACGTGTACGCCGGAGTTCACGAGCAAGTACCGGATGATCGTGTGGGGCAAGATGGTCGAGGAACGGCCGCGCAGCAAGGGCAAGCCGGATGCGTTGCTGTAGTTGGTGGTGACGGTGACGACGGCGGGCTCGTGCAGTAGCAGTTAGGGCAGATGCAGAGTGGCAGCGACGACGGACCACGACGAGCAGACCGCGCAGGCGCCTGTCTCCCCGTCGCGGGCCCGCCCCGGGCGGGCGGTCGGCAAACTGGCCACCGCGGTGAGTGTTTTCGGCGAACTCCTCATCACGGCGGGCCTGGTGCTCGGCCTGTTCGTGGCGTACTCGCTCTGGTGGACGAACGTCGTCGCGGACCGCGAGGCGAACAAACAGGGCGACGAGGTACGCGACCACTGGGCCGACCCGGACACGGGTCCCGGCGCCCTGGACACCAAGGACGGCATCGGCTTCCTGCATGTCCCGGCCATGAAGAACGGCGAGGTCCTGGTCAAGAAGGGCACGTCGTCGAGCGTCCTGAACGACGGCGTGGCCGGCTACTACACGGACCCCATCAAGTCGGCGCTCCCGCAGTCGAAGACGGGCAACTTCACCCTGGCGGCCCATCGGGACGGCCACGGCGCCAAGTTCCACAACATCGACAAGCTGAAGGTGGGCGACCCGATCGTCTTCGAGACGAAGAACGAGTGGTACGTCTACAAGGTCTACGAGACCCTCCCCGAGACGTCGAAGTACAACGTCCAGGTGCTGTCGCCGATCCCGAAGGAGTCGGGGAAACGGAAGGCGGGCCGGTACATCACGCTGACGACCTGCACGCCGGTGTTCACGTCGGAGTACCGGTACATCGTGTGGGGGGAGCTGGTGCGGGTGGAGAAGGTGGACTCGGAGCGGACGGTGCCGGAGGAGTTGCGGTGACAGACCCCCTGCGAGGGGGTCTGTCGTTAGCATGGCGAAGGCCCGAAGCCGCAACTTTCTCTTGCGGCTTCGGGCCTTCGTCGTCAGCTCGTGACTACTCCAGTCGTGACTACTCCAGCACCTTCAGGGGTTCCCCGGCGCTCCACTCCTCCAGCACTCCGCGGTGTACGACGGTGATTCCGGCCTCGGCGGCGATGTTCAGGGCTTCCGGGGTGAAGGGGCAGGTCGCCACGTAGAGGGCGACATCGGCACTGTGGAGGACCTTCGCCGAGCCGATGAACTTCTGGACGTCGGGGCTGGTGATGCTGAGGTAGGGCGCGAACCTCTTGCACTGGACGACGAGGCTTCGCCCGTCGGCCGTGAACGCGATGATGTCCACGCCACGGTCTCCGTGACCGCCCTGTACGACGACGTTGGTGCAGCCGTCGCGGCGGAGCAGTTTGGCGATGTGGTGCTCGAACGTGCGGCCGTTCATGGCGTCCATGGTGGCCATGACTCCGATGGCGGGCCGGTCGTCCCTTGTTCCTTCGAGCCGCTGCAGGCGGGTGTGGTGCTGGTGGAGCCGTCGCTCGATGCGCTGGACTCCGGTCCGCAGGGCGATGAGTTCCCTGCGGTGTTCGCCCGAGGTTTCGATCAGGGCGTTGAACATGGGGACGACGGTCTTGCCGAGGACGTGGGTGATGCGTTGGTCGATGCGGTCGTCGAGGGAGGGGGTGTCCTGGGGGACAGGGTTGTCCACAGGCTGGGTGGTGCGTGCCAGGTACTCCATGTCCAGGAGGTAGGTGCGGACCTTGCGGGCCACTTCGCTGTCGCGGAGGAGCATGGCCGCGTTGAGAATCGCTCGGCGGGACCAAAGGGCCAGGCTGGAGCGGGGTTGTGGATGGCGCTCGGGATAGAGAGACAGGGTGTCTCCCTTAAACCGCGCGAGTTCTTCGCCGCGCAGGATCCGCAGGCCGTTCGTCGTGAGCTCGTCCCGGTGGCGTTGTGCCATCCGGTTGACGGCGCGCTCCGCGACCTCGAAGTACGCCGCGACCATCGCCGTTGTCACATGCATGCCGTCCGGCAGCAGTGACAGAGTCTTGACCTTGTCGAGTACGTCTGTGCGTTCCAGCACGCTGTCGCGCAGGGTCTTGGACTCCAGCAGTGCCGTTTCGTTGATCACGTTCCGTTGCTCCTCGAATCGTCGGATTTTCCGTACTGTCCAACGAGTCCAGGCATACGAAGTTCTGGTCGGATTTCGTACAGGGGTATGAGTGAGCCCCGGCGCCTGATGTCAGGTGCCGGGGCTCACTCAGATGACGAGCGGGTCAGCCGAAGAGGCCGTCGTTGTCGCCGTTGTCTCCGTCGTTGTTGCCGTTTCCGTTGCCGAAGCCGACGCTCTGGAGGGTGATCTGGGTGTTGCCCGGATCGTCGACCTCGTTGCCCTGGCCCGGGTTCTGGCCGGTGACGAACGCGTTGTCGCTCTGGTCGCTGCCGTTGGTGAACTGGATGTTCGTGAAGCCGGCTGCCTGGAGGGTCTGCTTTGCCTGGCCCACGGTCTGGCCGATGACGTTCGGGACCTGGGTCTTCTGCTGCTCGGCCTGCTTGCCGATCTGGATGGTGACCGTGGAGCCGGGGTCGGCCTGGGTGTTGGCCTGGGGCGAGGTCGCGATGACCTTGCCGACCTGGTTGCCGTCCTGGGTCTCGACCTCCGTGCACTCGCCGACGAGGTCGTTGTCCTGCATCTGCTGCTTGGCGGTGTCACAGTCCTGGCCGGTGACGTCCGGGACGGTCGACTTCTCCTCTTCCTTGGCGATGGTGAGGGTGATCGTCGATCCCTTCTCCACCTCCTTGCCGGAAGCCGGGTCCTGGTCCAGGACGCTGTCAGGTTCCTCCGAGGACTCCCGCGACTCCGTCTTGACGGTGAAGCCGTAGTCGTCGCCTTCCAGCTTCGTCCGTGCCTCGTCGAGGCTGAGGCCGATCACGCTCGGGACCGCCACCTTCGGCGCGCCGGTGGACACCACCAGCGTGATGGTGTCGCCCTTCTTCACGTCGACACCGGCATCCGGAGTCTGGTCGCAGATGTTGCCCTTGGGCTCGTCCTCGCAGGCCTTCTCCGTGAACGCCAGTTTGAGGTCGACGTTCACCGCCGCCTTTTCCGCGTCTTCCTTGGTCTGGCTGACGAAGTTGGGGTTCTTGATGGTGGAGTCGCCGGCGTTCTGCCCGTCGAAGACCCACCTGCCGATCAGGATCGCGCCCACCAGCACCAGCAGCCCGGCCACGACCAGCAGGATCGTCGAGGTGTTCGACTTCTTCTGCTGCTGGCGGCGTCGGGGGCCCCGGTCGTCGTAGCCGTAGCCGCCGTCGTCCGGGTTCATCGGGGGGAGCATGGTGGTCGCGCCGGCGTCGGAGCGCAGGGCGGTCGTGGCCTGGTCGTCGGGGTAGCCGTAGCCGCCGTAGCCGACCGAGCTCATGGCGTGCGCGGCGGCGACCGGCTGGCCGTCGAGGCAGGCCTCGATGTCGGCGCGCATCTCGTCGGCGGACTGGTAGCGGTAGTCCGGGTCCTTGACCAGGGCCTTGAGGACGATGGCGTCCATCTCGGGCGTGATCTCGGGGTCGAACACCGACGGGGGCTGCGGTTCCTCCCGTACGTGCTGGTAGGCCACCGCGACCGGGGAGTCCCCGATGAAGGGCGGACGTACCGTCAGGAGTTCGTAGAGGAGGCAGCCGGTCGAGTAGAGGTCCGACCGGGCGTCGACCTGTTCGCCCTTCGCCTGTTCCGGCGAGAGGTACTGGGCCGTTCCTATGACCGCGGAGGTCTGCGTCATCGTCATGCCGGAGTCGCCCATCGCGCGGGCGATGCCGAAGTCCATGACCTTGACCTGGCCGTTGCGCGTGAGCATCACGTTCGCGGGCTTGATGTCGCGGTGGACGATGCCGCTTCTGTGGGAGTACTCCAGGGCCTGGAGGATCCCGATGGTCATCTCCAGGGTCCGCTCGGGCAGCAGCTTGCGGCCCGAGTGGAGGAGTTCGCGCAGGGTCGAGCCGTCCACGTACTCCATGACGATGTACGGGATGGACGTCCCGTCGATGTAGTCCTCGCCGGTGTCGTACACGGCGACGATCGCGGGATGGTTGAGCGAGGCGGCCGACTGGGCCTCCCGGCGGAACCGGGCCTGGAAGGAAGGGTCGCGCGCGAGGTCGGCGCGCAACGTCTTCACTGCCACGGTGCGGCCGAGGCGGGTGTCATGTGCGAGGTAGACCTCCGCCATGCCACCACGACCGAGCACCTGGCCCAGCTCGTACCGGCCGCCGAGGCGACGCGGCTCTTCCATAGCTTCCTACCAGCCCTCTCCGTCGGTCCCGACCGCACCTGCTGTGTGGTCCGGCGGTGTGCCGTCCGGGCATACGGTACCCGGGTTCATTTGTGTGACCTGGCCAAGCCCGTCAGCCGATACCGGACCGGTATCGCAACGTGCACCGATGTGAAGGGGACGTGACGGGGCTCACTGCTTGCTCTTGATGACCGCCTCCATCACGCTCTTGGCGATGGGGGCGGCCAGACCGCCGCCGGAGATGTTGTCGCGGATGGCGCCCTCGTCCTCGACGACGACCGCGACGGCCACCGGTGAGCTGCCGTCGGCGAGCTTGGCGTACGAGATGAACCAGGCGTACGGCTTCTCGCTGTTGTCGACGCCGTGCTGGGCGGTGCCGGTCTTGCCGCCGACGGTGACGCCGCTGATCTGGCCCTTCTTGCCGGTGCCTTCCTTGACGACCGTCTCCATCATCGACTGGAGGATCTGGGCGTTCTTGGAGGACAGCGGCTGGCTCATCTCCTCGGGCTCGGTCTGTTCGAGCACGTCGAGGTTGGGGGCCTGGAGCTTGTCGACCATGTACGGCTTCATCAGCTTGCCGTCGTTGGCGATCGCGGCGGCGACCATGGCCATCTGCAGCGGGGTCGTCGCCGTCTCGAACTGGCCGATGGAGCTGAGGGCGGTCTGCGGCTCGTCCATCTTCTCGGGGAAGTTGGAGGCGGCGGAGCGGACCGGGACGAACTGCTCGGAGTTGAAGCCGAACTTCTTGGCCTCGGCGAGCATCTTGTCCTTGCCGAGGTCGGCGCCGATCTTGCCGAAGACGGTGTTGCAGGACCACTGCAGGGCGACGCGCATGGTCGCGTTCTTGCAGGGGATGGTCCCCTCGTTCTTCAGCTCGGTCGTGGTCGTCGGCAGCGTGTAGGGGAGCGGGGAGTCGGTCTTCTCGTCGGCGTCCGTGTAGAGGCCGTTCTCCAGGGCCGCCGCCGCCGTGACGACCTTGAAGGTCGAGCCGGGCGGGTAGATGTCGCGCAGGGCCCGGTTGAGCATCGGGTCGTTCGGGTCCTGGGCCTTCTGCAGCTTCTGCCAGGCTTCCGAGTCCTTGGTCGAGTTGCCCGCGAACACCGAGGGGTCGTACGAGGGGAAGGAGGCCAGCGCCAGGATCGCACCGGTGGAGGGGTCGATGGCGGCCACGGCGCCCTTGCCGCGCTCCTTGAGGCCGTCGTACGCGGCCTTCTGGGCGGCGGCGTTGAGGGTGGTGACGACGTTGCCGCCCTGCTTCTTCTTGCCCGTGATCATGTCGAGGGTGTTGCGGAAGAAGAGCCGGTCGTCGTTGCCGGTGAGGATGCCGTCGTCGATGGACTCCAGCTGTGTGGCGCCGAACGCCTGCGAGGCGTACCCGGTGACGGGGGCCCACATGGGGCCGTCCTTGTAGGTGCGCTTGTACTCGAAGTCGCTGCTGTCGGACGTGGTGGAGCCGGTGATGGCCTCGCCGTCGACGATGATGTTGCCGCGGGGGGTGGCGTAGCGCTCGATGGCGACGCGGCGGTTGTACTTGTCGTCCTTGAGTTCGTCGGCGCGGACGTACTGGAGCCAGTTGTCGCGGACGAGCAGGGCGAGGACGAGGAGTCCGCAGAAGAGCGCGATCCGGCGCAGGGGCTTGTTCACGGTCGGACCACCTGGGTCATCTCGGCGTCGGGGTTGGGCGCGGGGGCCGGGGCGGGTCGGCGGGCGGTGTCGCTGATTCTGAGGAGGATGCCGATGAGGGCCCAGTTGGCGATGACGGAGGAGCCGCCGTACGCCAGGAAGGGCATCGTCATGCCGGTGAGCGGGATGAGGCCCATGACGCCGCCGGCGACGACGAAGACCTGGAGGGCGAAGGCGCCGGAGAGGCCGATGGCGAGGAGCTTGCCGAAGGGGTCGCGGGCGGCGAGGGCGGTGCGGACGCCGCGTTCGACGACCAGGCCGTAGATGAGCAGGATCGCCATGACGCCGGCCAGGCCGAGTTCCTCGCCGAAGGTGGCGAGGATGAAGTCGGAGTTGGCGGCGAAGCCGATGAGGTCGGAGTTGCCCTGGCCGAGGCCGGTGCCGAGGGTGCCGCCGGAGCCGAAGGCCCACAGGGCCTGCATGGACTGCTCGGTGTGGCCGGCGATGCCCTTCTGGCTGAGCAGGTATTCGTTCATCGGGTCGAGCCAGGCCTCGACGCGCTGCTGGACGTGCGTCTCGAAGCTGGCGACGCCGACCGCGCCGGCCGCGGACATCAGCAGACCGAAGACGATCCAGCTGGTCCGCTCGGTGGCGACGTACAGCATGATGATGAACATTCCGAAGAACAGCAGCGACGTACCGAGGTCGGTCTCGAAGACGAGGATCAGGATCGAGATGATCCAGACGACGATGATCGGGCCGAGGTCGCGTCCGCGGGGCAGGTAGAGGCCCATGAAGCGGCGGCTGGCGAGGGCGAGGGCGTCGCGCTTCACCATGAGGTAGCCGGCGAAGAAGATGGCGAGGGCGATCTTGGCGAACTCACCGGGCTGGACGGTGCCGAGGCCGGGGATCTTGATCCAGATCTTGGCGCCGAAGATGTCGACACCCAGGCCGGGGACGAGCGGGAGGACCAGCAGGATCAGCGCGCCGGCCATGGAGATGTAGGTGTAGCGCTGCAGGATGCGGTGGTCCTTGAGGAAGACCAGTACGGCGACGAAGAGGGCCACGCCCAGTGCGGAGTACAGCAGTTGGCGGGGAGCGGCCTCGACGTAGATGGGGAGGCGCTGGAGCCGCTTGGACTGGTCGAGCCGCCAGATGACGACCAGGCCGACGCCGTTGAGCAGCGTGGCCAGGGGCAGCAGCAGGGGGTCCGCGTACGGGGCGAACTTGCGTACGACGAGGTGGCCGACGCCGGCGATCAGGCCGAGGCCGAGGCCGTAGGCGAGGAGCCCGGCCGGGACCTTGTCGTTGATGGCGAGGCCCACGTTGACGTAGGCGAACACCGGGATGATCACGGCGAACACCAGTAGTGCCAGTTCGGTGTTGCGTCGGCTGGGTGTGCCGATCGCGCCGATCGTGGACGTGTGGTGTGTCGGACTGTTGGTTGTACTGCTCATCGTATGAAGTGGCCCCTCACGGCTTGCCTACTGCTTACCGCACTGCGAGACCAGCTTCTGCTCTTCGTCGGAGAGGCTGGGGCCGGGTGTGGGAGTGGGTGCGGTTGTGGACGGGGACGCCGATCCGGACGGCGTCGGGCTCGGCGTCGCCTTGGACGCGGCGGCGGTACGGGTGGTTCCCGTGGTGCCTCCGGCCTCGCCTTCGCCGGTCTCGGCGTTGTTCGCGTTGTCGGCCGCGCGCCGGGCTTCCTGCTTCTTGCACGCGGAGGCCTGGGTGGCCAGTTCGGAGATCTTCGACTGGGCGTCCTTGAGGCCGCCCTCGGTGATCGTCGCCTCGACCTGCTTCTGCTGGTACGACGGCAGGTACTTGAGTTCGATCTCGGGGTGGTCCTTCTCGACCTTCGAGAGCGAGACCCAGGCGAGGTCCTGGCTGATGCCCCGGTACAGCGCGACGTGCTCGTCGTTGGCGCCGACGTAGTACTGGGTCTGGGTCCAGCGGTAGCCGCCGTAGAGGCCGCCGCCGATGACGGCGAGGGCGAGGGTGATGTAGAGGGTTCTCTTGAACCACTTGCGGCCTGCGCTGGGCTTGACGAAGTCGTCGTCGGTGTAGCCGCCGAAGCCGCCGGTCTGGATGTAGCCGGTGGTGTCGCCGGAGCCGGGCGGGCCGAACTCGCCGCCTCCGCCGCCGTGCGCGGGCCGCTGGCGGCCGAGCCCGGAGGCGCGTCCGGCGGGCGTCTGCATGGCGCCGCCGTCGTGCAGGTTGAGCTGGTTCTCGGCGACCGCGCCGACCACGACGGGTACGTCGGACAGCTGCCCGGCGAGGGTGTCGCCGGTGTCGAGGTCGAGGACGTCGGCGACGATCACCGTGATGTTGTCGGGGCCGCCGCCGCGCAGGGCCAGCTCGATGAGCTGCTGGACGGTCTCCTGGGGGCCCTGGTAGCTGGCGAGGGTGTCCTCCATGGTCTGGTGGGACACGACGCCGCTGAGGCCGTCGGAGCAGATCAGGTAGCGGTCGCCGGCGCGGACCTCGCGGATGGAGAGGTCGGGTTCGACGTGGTCGCCGCTGCCCAGCGCGCGCATCAGCAGGGAGCGCTGCGGGTGGGTGGTGGCCTCTTCCTCGGTGATGCGGCCCTCGTCGACGAGGCGCTGCACCCAGGTGTGGTCCTGGGTGATCTGGGTGAGGACGCCGTCGCGCAGGAGGTAGGCGCGCGAGTCGCCCACGTGTACGAGGCCGAGGCGCTGGCCGGTCCACAGGAGCGCGGTGAGGGTGGTCCCCATGCCTTCGAGCTGGGGGTCCTCCTCGACCATCATGCGGAGCTGGTCGTTGGCCCGCTGCACTGCGGTGCCGAGCGAGGTGAGGATGTCGGAGCCGGGGACGTCGTCGTCGAGGGCGACGATGGTGGAGATCACCTCGGAGGAGGCGACCTCGCCGGCCGCCTGGCCGCCCATGCCGTCGGCGATGGCGAGGAGGCGGGGACCGGCGTAGCCGGAGTCCTCGTTGCCCTCGCGGATCATGCCTTTGTGCGATCCGGCGGCGAAGCGCAGTGACAGACTCATGCGCACCTCGCCCGTCGGCTCCGGGTACATCCGCACGGTGCCCACCCTCCGGTCGGGAGCGCGCCGGGGCCGTGGATGACGGCCGCCACCGCGTGCTCGCTCCGCTCGCGCCTAATCATGATGTAGCACTACTTCCGCAACTCGATGACGGTCTTGCCGATGCGGATCGGGGCGCCGAGCGGAATCGGCGTGGGAGTCGTCAGTCGGGTCCGGTCGAGATAGGTGCCGTTGGTGGATCCGAGGTCCTCGACGATCCACTGGCCGTCGCGGTCCGGGTAGATCCTGGCATGCCTGCTGGACGCGTAGTCGTCGTCCAGGACGATGGTCGAGTCGTGCGCCCGGCCGAGCGTGACGGTCTGCCCCTGGAGGGCGACGGTGGTGCCCGTCAGGGTGCCCTCGGAGACGACCAGCTTGCTGGGGGCGCCCCGGCGCTGCCTGCCGCCGCCGGACGGCTGCTGCTGGCGCTGCGGTGGTGGCGCGGCGGCCTGCCGGGCGGCCTGCTGCTGCCGGCCGCTCTCCCGCCTCGACCCGCGCTGGGTGACGCGCGTACCGAACAGGTCGCTGCGGATGACCTGCACGGCCACGATCACGAACAGCCACAGTACGGCCAGGAAACCCAGCCGCATGACCGTGAGGGTCAGCTCTGACATTGCCCCCGCTTCACCCTTCGGCTTGCCGGTAAATGATGGTGGTGCTGCCCACGACGATCCGCGAGCCGTCGCGGAGCGTAGCGCGGGTGGTGTGCGTTCCGTCCACCACGATGCCGTTGGTGGACCCGAGATCCTGGATGGACGGGGGCGTTCCGGGACGGATCTCACAGTGCCGGCGTGAGACGCCGGGGTCGTCGATCCGCACGTCGGCCTCGGTACTGCGGCCGAGCACCAGGGTCGCGCGGGTGATCTGGTGGCGGGCGCCGTTGATCTCGACCCACGCGCGCGTGCGGCCCGCCGCCGCGGTCGGCCGCTGTCCCATGGGCGGGCCCGCGGGGGCCGCGCCGGGGCGTCCGCCGGGCGGCGGTGCGGCGGGCATGGGGGGCGGCGCCGCGGCGGGCGGGTAGCCGTAGC
>NZ_PJME01000007.1 GCF_002954775.1 Streptomyces geranii | reverse complement strand
CGAAGTGGGAGGTGCTGGAGCGGTTGAACGCATACAGCATTCCGTGTGGGCCGATCCTGTCCACGAGGGAGATCATCGAGGACGCCTCGCTCGCCGCGAACGACATGATCGTCACGGTCGGGCATCCCGAGCGCGGTGAGTTCACCACGGTCGGGAATCCCCTCAAGCTGTCCGACTCCCCCACCCGTATCACCACCCCGCCCCTCCTCGGCGAACACACCGAGGAAATCCTCATCGGCGAACTCGGCCTGGGTGACGAGGAATTGCGGCTGCTCAGGGCGAGCGGGGTGATCTGACGTGGGGGACCTGGAGCGCACCGCGAAGGTGAAGGTGCGGAGCCGTCCGGCTGTTGGGGGGCGGTTCATGACGTAACCGAGCACAGGGAGCGGCCGACGGTGCGCGTCGGCGGCCCCCGGGACCCATGCGCGCACGAAAGGCATTTGGACAGGGGGCGCTGGCCAGATCTTTCGACGCAAGGAGTCTTGACCGAGATGACAACGATCGACTACTCAACGTCCGTCCCGTATCGGGAGGTGACGGATGCCAACGGCCGCAAGTACCGCATCGGGGAATCCGATGTCGACATCATGGGCCGTGGGCGCAAGTGGATGGTCATCCTGCCGTGGATCGGCATGATGGGCATCAGCTCCGCCGAGTACGCGTTCACGTCCGCGGAGGACACCCTCCACGAGGCCCACCTGTGGGACAGCGGGCACATCTTCTGGCTGATGGGCGTCTGGGTGTTCTTCCAGGCGGCCGTGGCCTTCCCCGCCGGTCAGCTGCGGGAGAGCGGCAGGCTGCCGGCCCGTACGGCGATGATGATCGGCGCGGTCGGCACGATGCTCGGCTACGTCTCGCTGGCGTACGCGCCGAACGTGCTCGTGGCCTACTTCGGCTTCGGCATGTGCAGTGGTATCGGTGCCGGTCTGGTCTACGCGACCTGCGTGAACATGGTCGGCAAGTGGTATCCGGAGCGCAAGGGCGGCAAGACGGGCTTCGTCAACGGCGGTTTCGCCTACGGCTCGGTGCCCTTCGTGTTCCTGTTCACGTCCTACATGGACATCAGCAACTACCAGACCGTGCTCGCCTGTGTGGGCGTCGGGCTGTGCCTGGTCGTCGCGTCGGCCGGGTGGTTCTTCAAGGACCCGCCGAAGAACTGGTGGCCCTCGCACGTCGACCCGCTCAAGGCCACGGACGACCCGAAGATCCGCCGGGCGCTGGAGAAGAACCCGCCGGCGGTCAAGCAGTACACCCCGAGGGAGGCGTCCCGTCAGCCCGTCCTGTGGATGATGTGGTTCTGCCTGCTGTGCACCGCCGGAATCAACATCTTCGGCATCGCCTTCCAGGTGCCCTTCGGCAAGGACATGGGCTTCGCGGGCGGGATCGTGGCCACCGCGATGTCCCTGAAGGCCATCGTCAACGGCACCGGTCGCGGTGTGATCGGCTGGATATCCGACCGGTACGGGCGGCGCAACACGCTGATCATCGTGTGTCTGGTGCTGGGCACGGCCCAGTTCGGCGTACTGGTCTCCGGCCAGATGGGCAGCATGCCGTTCTTCCTGTTCTGCTCCATGGTCTCCGGTTTCGGCGGCGGGGCGATCTTCCCGCTGTTCGCGGCCATGACCGCGGACTACTTCGGCGAGAACAACAACGCCTCGAACTACGGAATGGTCTACAGCTCGAAGCTCATCTCCGGCCTCGTCGGCTCCGGAGTGGGCGCGATCGTCGTCAAACACTGGGACTACGAGGGCGCGTTCGTCCTGGCCGGCTGCATCGGCCTGGCGTCCGCCGTACTGGCGGTGTTCCTGAAGGCGCCGGGCAGGCCGACGACCGCCCGGCGGGTCTCCCCCAACCCCCAACCGCTCGGCGAGGAAATGGCCTGACCCATCGGCAAGGAACTGACCCGACGCAAAGGAATCGCCCTGAGATGACGGCAGATCCCATCGCGACGAACACTTCGTCGTCCGACCCGCAAGCCGCACACCGTCCCCGTACCCGTCCCTATCGAGAGGTGACCGACTCCCGAGGCCGTGTCTACCGCGTCGGCGAGACCGACCGGGACATCCTCGGTCACTCCCGCAAGCTCATGGTGTACCTGCCGTGGATCGCCATGATGGCCATCAGTGTCTTCGAATACGCGTACGGCTCGGCGGAGGACACCCTGTCCCACGCCCACGGCTGGACGCAGAGCAACACCTTCTGGATCCTCAGCGTCTGGGTCTTCTTCCAGGCCGGCATCGCCTTCCCGGCGGGCTGGCTGCGCGAAAAGGGCGTCCTCACGGCCCGTACGGCCATGTTCATCGGCTCGGGACTCTGCGCCCTGGGGTTCCTCGCCCTGTCGCACCTGAGCAACGTCTGGCTGGCGATCCTGGGCTTCGGCGTCGTCGGAGGCATCGGCGCCGGCCTCGTCTACGCGACCTGCATCAACATGGTCGGCAAGTGGTTCCCCGAGCGCCGGGGAGCCAGGACCGGGTTCGTCAACGGTGGGTTCGCGTACGGATCGCTGCCGTTCATCTTCATCTTCAACTACGGCTTCGACACCGCGAACTACCACCGGGTCCTGGACCTGATCGGCTGCTACATCATGATCGTCGTCCTGGCGTCCGCCTTCTTCTTCAAGGATCCCCCGAAGAACTGGTGGCCCGCGGACATCGATCCACTGACGTACGCCGGTGACGCGAAGAACGCGACAAGCCTCGCGAAGAACCCTCCCGCGGTACGCCAGTACACGCCCAAGGAGGCCATCAGGACCGGCATGCTCCCCCTTATGTGGGTCTCCATCGTGCTGACCGCCGGCGTGTCGATCTTCGGGATCTCGTTCCAGGTCGACTTCGCCAAGGAGGTGGGCTTCGGTCCATTGGTGGCCGCCTCGTCCATGGGTGTCATGGCGGTCATCAACGGCATCGGCCGCGGTGTCGTGGGCTGGCTGTCCGACCTGTGGGGCCGAAAGCCCACCCTGGTGTTCGTCATCGTCGTCCTGGGTCTCGCCCAGTTCGGCGTGATCTGGGCGGGCGACGTCAAGAGCGAGGCACTGTTCCTGTTCTTCGCCTTCCTCTCCGGCTTCGGCGGCGGCGCGTTCTATCCGCTGTTCGCGGCGCTCACCCCGGACTACTTCGGGGAGAACTACAACGCCTCCAACTACGGGCTGGTGTACAGCGGAAAGCTGATCAGCGGTCTGTTCGGGGGCGGCCTCGGCTCCATGGTGGTCGCCGCCTGGGGGTACGACGGCGCGTACGCCCTCGCCGGTGCCGTCTCCATGGTGGCGGCGGGTATCGCCCTGCTGCTGCGGCAGCCGGGGCACGGCACGGCCGTCCGGAGTGCGGAGGCTCAGCCCACGGGATGAACGGCACGCGCGCGTGAGGAGGCCCTCCCGGGAATCGCCGCCCCGGGAGGGCCTCCTCATGTGCACACGGTGCTGTGCTGTCCGTCAGCACTTCTCGCGCAGCGAGTGCAGGTGCTGGCTGGAGCGGCGCGCGAAGGTGAAGGACTCGGTCGGGTTGTCGTGCTCGGCCTGCCAGTGGTGGGCCAGCCGCTCACCGCGCAGCCGGGTCACGGCGGAGATGAACCGCTGGTAGTCGATGTCGCCGTCACCGACATCGGTCATCCGGTAGCCGTACTGGTTGCCGGGGTCGCTGACGCCGTCCTTCACGTGGAAGAGCGGGTAGCGGTGGGGCTGCCTGAGCACGTAGTTCAGCGGCTCGAAGGGCGCGGGGGTGCCGTCGGGGCGCTTGGAGAAGCGGAACTGGCCCGAGTAGGCCCAGAAGATGTCCATCTCCAGGTACACGAGCTTGGGGTCGGTCTCGGCGAGGAGGACGTCGTAGAGGCGGACCTTGGGGTTGTCGGTGGCGAAGGAGAACTCCTCGGAGTGGTTGTGCTGGTAGAACTTCATGCCGCGTGCCCGGGCCGCCGCGCCGTACGTGTTGAACTCCTCCGCCGCCCGCTTCCAGGCGTCGACGGTGGAGCCGTAGCGGAAGGGTCCTGAGGCGGTGCCGATGTGCTTGAGGCCGAGGGCCTGGGCGTCGTCGAGGACCTTGTTCAGGTTCTGGGCGAAGGTGTAGGCGTTCGGGTCGCTGGAGTAGTAGCCGACGTGACTGCCGATCGGGTTGAGGCCGTTGTTGCGTGCCAGCCGCTTGAGCTGGGCCAGGGTGATCGGGCCCGCCGAGCCCTGGGTGTATCCGGCGAACTCGACCTCGTCGTAGCCGTACTTCTTCAGTTCGGCGAAGACGGGGGCGAAGCCGAGCGTGGAGACCTTGTCGCGCAGGCTGTAGAGCTGGATGCCGAGCCGGCCGGGCGGCAGGACGGGACGGCCGTGGCCCGCGCCGCCGGACGCGGACTGGGTGGCGGCGCCTGCGGGGGACGCGGCGGCGCCCAGGAGCGCGGCTGCGGTGGCGCCCGCGGCGACGCCGAGCATGTTCCGTCTGCTGAGGCGGTGGGCGAGTTCGGGGTCGGTGTGCTGGATGCGGCTCATTGCTGGAACTCCTCGGGATCGGAGGGCGTTGTCAGTGGTGAGTGCTTCACTTGTGACCAGTCAGGAGAGACCGGCCAGTTGGAGCAGGAGTGACTTCACGTCGGTGGCCGCGATGCGGCCGTCGACGGCACGGGGGGTGGAGCAGATGAGGAGCGGACCGTCGTCGTCGCTCGCCGGAAGGCGGCCGTGGCTGCCGCGAATAGGCGAGGGATCCAGGGGCACGACCGCCATGCGGTAGCGCAGGCCGAGTTTCTTGCGGGCCAGCGCGGTCGCCGCCTTGACCTTGACGTAGGGGTCGCGCGGATCCATGAAGAGTTCGACCGGGTCGTATCCGGGTTTGCGGTGGATCTCGACGAGCTGTGCGAAGTCGGGCGCGTGTGCGTCGTCGAGCCAGTAGTAGTACGTGAACCAGGCGTCCGGCTCCGCCACGGCGACGAGTTCGCCGGAGCGCGGATGGTCGAGGTGATGGGTCTTCTTGCCCTCGTCGTCGAGGAGTCGCTCGATCCCGGGCAGCTCGGCGAGCGTTTCCTGCACGGTCTCCAGATCCTCCGGTCGCCGCACATAGATGTGGGCGATCTGGTGGTCGGCGACGGCGAAGGCGCGTGACGCCATCGGGTCGAGGTACTCCATGCCGTCCTGGGTGTGCACTTCGAGCAGTCCCGCGCGGCGCAGCGCCCGGTTGATGTCGACGGGCCGGTCTACGCGGGTGATGCCGTACTCGGAGAGCGCGACGACGGTCCGGCCTTCGGCGCGGGCGTCGTCCAGGAGTGGGGCCATGGCCGCGTCGAGGTCGGCGGCGGCTTTCAGGGAGCGTGGGTCGTCGGGGCCGAAGCGCTGCAGGTCGTAGTCGAGGTGGGGGAGGTAGCAGAGGGCCAGGTCGGGGCGTCGGGTGCGCAGTATGTGCCGGGTGGCGTCGATGATCCAGCGGCTGGAGGTGAGGTCGGCGCCGGGGCCCCAGAAGTGGAACAGGGGGAACGTGCCGAAGCGGGCGGTGAGTTCGTCGTGCAGGGCCGGGGGCCGGGTGTAGCAGTCGGGTTCCTTGCGGCCGTCGGAGTAGTAGATCGGACGGGGGGTGACGGTGATGTCGGTGTCGGCGCCCATGGCGTACCACCAGCAGATGTTGGCGACGGTGTAGCCGGGGTGCGCGCGGCGGGCGGCGTCCCAGAGTTTGTCGCCGGCGACGAGACCGTTGTGCTGGCGCCACAGGAGTACGTCGCCGAGGTCGCGGAAGTACCAGCCGTTGCCGACGACGCCGTGTTCGGAGGGGTGGGTGCCGGTGAGGAAGGTGGACTGGGCGGCGCAGGTGACGGCGGGCAGGACGGTGCCCAGCGGGGCACGGGAGCCGGACTGGCCGAGGGCTTTGAGGTGGGGCATGTGGTCGAGGAGACGGGGGGTCAGGCCTACGACGTCCAGGACGAGGAGGGGGGTGGGGTCGGTGGGTGTGGGGGCACTGTGCGCGGGACCTTCTCCGGCGGGGCCGGGGCTCATGGCAGCTCCTTCAGGCCCAGGTCGGTCAACAGGTCGCGGGCGAGGGTGAGTTCGGCGGCGATGCCGTCGGCGAGCTGGGCGCGGGCGCGGGGCCGTAGCTCGGGTGGGAGGGCCTGCCAGGTGTAGGTCTCGACCTCCAGGTGGCGGGTGAGGGGATGCGGGCCGCCGACCAGGCGGGTCAGGGCGGACTTGAGTACGGGGAGGGTGGAGGTGAGGGGTGCGGCGGGGGCCGCGTGCAGCGGGACGTGGAAGTGGGCCCGCCAGGGGGAGGCGTCGGGCAGGGTGTCGCCCTTGAGGGCCTCTCCCAGGTCGTCGGTGCCGCGCAGTCCGGCGGCGGTGGCGGTGCGGGTCTGGTGCAGGAAGCGGGGTTCGTCGAAGGCGGCGAGTGCCTCGCGGACTTCGGGGAGGTGGGGGTGTTCGGCGTGCAGGGCGGCTGAGAGCTGGGATTTGACGACGGGGACGCGGGCTCGCGTGAGTGCGTCCAGGGCGGTGTCGGGGTCTTCGAAGGAGGTGGCGAGGTGGCAGGTGTCGACGCAGATGCCGATGCGGTCGTGGCCGATGTCGGTGAGCGGGGCGATGGCGTCGGCGGTGGTCTCGACGGTGCAGCCGGGTTCCGGTTCCAGTCCGACGCGGATGGAGCGGCCGGTGAGTTCGGCGAGGGCGTCGAGGCGTTCGGCGAGGGTGCCCAGGGCGGTCATGGCCGTGGCCGCGCGCTCGGCGTCGTAGGCGGTGCGCCAGGCGAGGGGCAGGGTGGAGATGCTGCCTTCGGTGACGTCGTCGGGGAGGAGTCCGGCGAGGACCCGGGCGAGGTCGGTGGTGTGGGCGAGCCGTGCGGGGTCGGCCCAGTCCGGCCGGTAGACGCGGTACTTGACCTCTTCGGCGCCGAAACCCTCGTACGGGAAGCCGTTGAGGGTGACGACTTCGAGGCCGCGCCGGTCGAGTTCGGTGCGCAGACCGCGCAGGGCGGAGGGGTCGGTGACCAGGGCGTGG
This sequence comes from Streptomyces geranii, assembly GCF_002954775.1. GTDB lineage: Bacteria > Actinomycetota > Actinomycetes > Streptomycetales > Streptomycetaceae > Streptomyces > Streptomyces geranii. The sequence continues at coordinate 339,887 of NZ_PJME01000007.1, read as the reverse complement.
GCGGCGTCCTTGGCGAGCCACAGGCCGATGCCGAGGCGGTCGCGGCCGAGGCGTCGGCGTACGGGTTCGCAGTGGTCGCGGAGTTGGGCGAGGACGCCGTCGAGGGTCTCGGCGGGGTGGACGTTGGTGCAGTAGGCGAGGTGGACGGTGGAGCCGTCGGGGTGCCGGAAGCGCATCGGTCACTCACCGCCGCGCAGGATCGAGTTGCCCTCGTGCGTGGCGTCGGTGGCGTCGACTTCGAGGTCGAGTCGGCCGCTGAGTCCGTAGAAGGCGACCGGGTTGCGCCACAGGACGCGGTCGACGTCGTCCTCGGTGAAGCCCTCCGCGAGCATCAGGTCGCCGACCTTGCGGGTCTTCAGGGGGTCGCTTCTGCCCCAGTCGGCGGCGGAGTTGACCAGCACCTGGTCCGGCCCGTAGTCGCGGAGGATGGCCACCATCCGTTCCTCGTCCATCTTGGTCTCCGGATAGACCGAGAAGCCGAGCCAGCAGCCGGCCGCCTTGGCCTCCTTCACGGTCGTCTCGTTGAGGTGGTCGACCAGGACGTGCTCCGGGGACAGCGCGGACTCCCGTACGACGTCGAGAGTGCGGCGCAGGCCCGCGAGCTTGTCGCGGTGCGGGGTGTGGACGAGCGCGGGGAGGCCGTGGTCGGCGGCGAGCTGGAGCTGGGCGGCGAGGGCGGTGTCCTCGGCAGGGGTCATCGAGTCGTAGCCGATCTCGCCTACGGCGACTACTCGGTCCTTGACGAGATAGCGGGGCAGTTCGTCTAGGACGGGGGTGCAGCGGGGATCGTTGGCCTCCTTGGGGTTGAGGGCGATCGTGCAGTGGTGGGCGATGCCGTGCTGGGCGGCTCGGAAGGGTTCCCAGCCGAGGAGGGAGTCGAAGTAGTCGAGGAAGGAGGCGGGCGAGGTGCGGGGCTGGCCGAGCCAGAAGGAGGGTTCGACGACGGCGCGGACGCCTGCGGTGTACATGGCGCGGTAGTCGTCGGTGGTCCGTGACGTCATGTGGATGTGGGGGTCGAAGATGCGCATCAGGACTCCTTCGCTTCGGACGCGTCGGATGCTTTGCACGCTTTGGAATCCGTCAGGGCCAGGGCCCGGTGCAGATCCTCGGGGACTGGGCGGCCGGCGGCGGTGCGTTCGGCCGCGTAGTCGTCGAGCATGCGGGCGAGTTCGGTGTCCGCACGGGCCCGCTGGTGGAGGTCGGCCACGGTGTCGACGGGCACGCCGGTGAACAGGCACTTCAGTACGGCGTGACGCCAGTTGTGGGCGTCCAGGTGCCGGGCGGCGTAGGGACCGACGGCTGCGGCGACGAGGCGGGTGTCGTTGGTGCGCAGGGCGTCCTCGACCAAGGGGAGGGCTTCGGGGCCGGTGACCAGATGGGGCAGGGCGTGCAGGACGGCTCGGCGTTCGGCGGCGGTGCCCTGGTGGTAGACGCGGGTGAGGGCGTCGGGGCCGGCCTGGGCGGCGTGCAGGATCAGGACGCGTACGGCGTCGGCGTGCTCGGCGCCGCAGCGGCGGCCTGCTTCGGCGAGCCGCAACTCCCAGGCGGAGATGGGGCCGTGGGCGCCGGAGCGGGCGGCTGCCTCGTCCAGGGCGCGGGCGAGCCAGGTGCGGGCGGGCTCGTCGAGGTGGGCGGTGAGGTGGGTGTGGAGGTCGGCCAATGGGGTGCCGGAGGTACCAGGGCCGGGGTGGGGCCGGGGGGTCATGGGGCGCTCCCTTCGGCGGTGGCCGTCGGGGCTGTGCTCGCCGGGACTGCGGTCGCCGTGACGGTGGGCGTCGCTCGGTGGAGGAAGCGGAGGGAGTGTTCGGCGTAGTGGGGGCCCGCGTGGGAGTGGCGGGGGAGTTCGACGACCGTCAGGCCCTGGTAGCCGGTGGCGGACAGGGCGGCCAGTACGGGCGGGAAGTCGATCTCGCCGTCGCCGAAGGGGAGGTGCTCGTGGACCCCGCGGCGCATGTCCTCGATCTGGACGTGGCGCAGCCAGGGGGCGGCGGCGCGGACGCAGTCGGCGGGAGAGAGGGGTTCGAGGCACTGGCAGTGGCCGATGTCGAGGGTGAGGCCGAGGGCCTCGGGGTCGTCGAGTGCGTGCCGGAGGTGGTGGAAGTCGGCGATGGTGGCGAGGAGTTGGCCGGGTTCGGGTTCGACGGCGAGCGGGACGCCGGCTGCGGTGGCCGCGTCCAGGACGGGGGCGAGGGCGTCGGTGAGGCGGTGCCATGCGGTGTCCGGGTCCGTGCCCGCAGGGGTGATGCCGCTGAAGCAGTGCACGGCGTGGGCGCCCAGGTCCGCGGCGACTCGTACGGCCCGGAGGAGGAGGTCGACGCGTCGTGCGCGGTCGTCCGGGTCGGGGTCGAGGAGGGAGGGGCCGTGTTTGCGGCGCGGGTCGAGTACGTAGCGGGCGCCGGTCTCCACGGTCACGCCCAGGCCGAGGGTGTCCAGGCGGCGGGCGAGTCGGTGGGTGCGGGCGGGGAGGTCGGGGGCCAGCGGGTCGAGGTGCATGTGGTCGAGGGTCAGGCCGACGCCGTCGTAGCCCAGGTCGGCGAGCAGGCCGAGGGCGTCGTCGAGGCGGAGGTCGGCGAGGCCGTTGGTTCCGTAGCCGAAGCGGAGGGGGGTGGGAGCAGGGGTGGGGTTGGGGGTGGCGGAGTCGGCGGCGTGCGGTGCGTTGGACCGGGTGCGGGGCCGGGTGACCTGGTCCTGGGCACCATTGCGGGTCGGTGCGTCCGCTCGCGTGCTCACCGGTGTTCCCCCTCACCGTCGGCCGGTCGCCCACCGCCCGGGGACTCGCTCGGCCGGGGTGCCTGGGCCTGGGCGTCCGTGTGCGGGCCGCTTCCCTCGCCGCTCGAAGGCCCCGCCGGTCCCGCTACGTCGCCCGGAAACCCCATCTCTCCCCCACCCCTCAGCCGCCCCGCGAACCCCACCAGCTCCGCGTACTGCTCCCCCAGTCCCGCCGGCCCGTCGCCCACCGGGTCCTTGAAGTAGAAGCCGAGTTCGGTCAGTGGGCCGGAGAGGCCCGCCTCGTGGGCGCGGGACGTCAGGCGGGCCAGGTCCAGGATGAGGGGGGCCGCAAGGGCCGAGTCGCAGCCCTGCCAGGTGGTCTGGAGGACCATGCGGGTGCCGAGGAAGCCGTCGAAGGCGATGTGGTCCCACGCGGTTTTCCAGTCGCCGAGGGACGGGACGTCGTCGATGTGGACCGTGCCCTCGGGGGTGGTGCCGAGGGTGTCCGCGAGGACGCGTTCCTTGCCCGCGTTCTTCGCCGCCGCCGCGGAGGGGTCGGCCAGGGACGCCCCGTCGCCGCCGCCCAGCAGGTTGGTGCCCGACCAGGCGCGGACTTCCAGGGCGCGTTGCGTGAACATCGGGCCGAGGACCGACCGCAGCAGGGTCTGGCCTGTTTTGCCGTCGCGGCCGGCGTAGGGGAGGCCGCTCGTCTCCGCCGCGTGGGTCAGGGCCGGGTGGTGCAGGCCCGTCGACGGGGTGAAGTTGACGTAGGGGCAGCCCGCGCGGAGGGCCGCCGCCGCGTAGAGCGAGCTGGGCGGGAGAGCGGTGCCGGTCGGGGTGGGCTCGGTGGAGGCCACGTTCACCACGACCGCTCGGGCCAGGGCGTGGCGTCGTACGAAGTCCTGGATGTCTGCGGCGAAGGCCGCCACCAGGTCGTCAGGGGTTCGGTCCAGCTCACCCGGCGCGGGGGCGCCGGGCCTGATCTCCCGTTCCGCAGCGGCCAGTTCGGAGGTGATCGCCGAGGTGAGGCCGTACGGGAGGACGCCTGCCGCCGTCAGCGCCTCCGCGCGTTTCGGGAGGGGGCAGTCCACCGTGTCGTGGCCGCCGAAGACGAGGTCGGACAGCGGCGGGAGGCCGCAGTCCGTGAACGGGGGTGTTTCGGTGACCATGCCCGTGGGGCGGTGGAGGCCCGCTGTCACGGCGGCGCAGCCCGCGACGACGGTGGTGGCGACCGAGCCTCGGGCTCCGATCAGCCATACCCCCACACGAGTTCGAGGTTGGGACGTCGACGTGGACATGGGCATGGACATGGGCAGCGGCCTCCTTGTCGTTCACACGCCCCGGCGGCGGGCCGGGTGGAAGGCGGCGGGCGGAGGTCCGGCGTCCTCCGCCCGCCGCCGCTCAGTGGCCCGTGGTGGCCGGGGTCTCCGGCGCCTTCACGGGCAACACGGGCGTTACGGCAGTTCCTTGATCCGGATGTCTCGGAAGGACACCTGGTCGTCGGCTCCGTGGTTCTGGATGCCGATGTGGCCGTCCCGCAGGCTGCGGGCCGGATCGGTGTTGGTGAAATCGTTGATCCGCACGCCGTTGAGCCAGACGCGGAGGCGTTCGCCCTCCACGCGGATCTCGTACGTGTTCCACTCCCCCGGCGGATTCAGCGCGCGGTCGCGCTTCTTCACGTCGGCGGACCTGAACCCGTAGACGGCCCCGGTGGTGCGGTCGGGGGCGTCGGTGGCGTCGATCTGGATCTCGTAGCCCTGGGAGACGGCCGACCAGGGGTCGTCGGAGGGCGGGAAGCCCACGAACACCCCGGAGTTGTCGTCGCCCTCGGTCTTCCAGTCGAGCTTCAGCGAGTAGGCGCCGAAGCTGCGGTCGGCGTACCAGAGCATCCCCATGCCGCCCGACGACGTGAGTGTGCCTTCGTCGGAGCGGGTGAAGGTGCCCGGGCCCGCCTGTCTCCACCCTGCCTGGGAGGTGCCGTCGAAGAGCGGCTGGTAGCCGTTCTCCGGGCGGCAGTCCGCCTGGGCCTTGCCGGTGGCCCAGCGCAGTCCGCCCAACAGGTGCTGCCGGAGGGCGGGTTCGGCGTACGCGGACGGCAGGTGGCCGACGCCGGTGTAGAAGGAGCGTCCGCCCGCGTAGTTGTGGCACCAGGCGATCGGATGGTCGCCGTTCATGGTGCCGCCGGTGTACGAGGACTCGTCGAGCGAGGCCAGGACCCGTACCGAACTCCGGGGATTCGAGCGGTAGTTGTACCACTCGTCGGTACGGTTCCAGTCCGCGCCCAGGGCCGAGGTGGCCGGGTGGGCGCGGTCCTCGACCACGGTGCGGGCCGGCTGGATCGCCGGGTGGCCCTGGAAGTAGGCGCCGACCAGGCCGCCGTAGAACTGCCAGTCGTACTCCGTGTCGGCCGCCGCGTGGATGCCCACATAGCCGCCGCCGTGGTGGATGTAGCTTTCGAAGGAACGTTGTTGACGGTCCGTCAGGACATCGCCGGTCGTCGAGAGGAAGACGACGGCCGCGTACCGGCGGAGGTTCGCCGGGTTGAACGCGGTCGCGTCCTCCGTCGCGTCGACCCTGAAGCCGGCGCTCGTGCCGAGTTCCTTGAGCGCCTTGACGCCGTCGGGGATGGAGTCGTGCCGGAAGGCGGCCGTCTTGGAGAAGACGAGCACCCGGTCGGCGTGCCGTGCTGGTGCGGGGGTGGAGGCGGCCGGGGTCGACACGCACCCGAGGAGCAGTGCCGTGCCCACAACAGCTGTTGGTATTCGGCCTGTTGGTCGCATGGCGCGCACTCCTCTCAGCGTGTCGTGAAGGTGAAGTCGTCCACCTCGAACAGGTCGCCGCTCGCCGCTCCCTTGAAGACCAGATAGAAGGTGGTCGTGCCCTTGGGGGCGTGGGAGAGGGTGGCGGTGACGTCCTTGTAGGTGTCCCAGCCGCCGGTCGCCGGTACGGTCGCCCGGCCCAGCACCTTGCCGGTCGGTGAGCCCGCGCGGATCTCCAGCTTGCCGCCCGCGCCCACCGAGGCGACGCGTGCCGTGAGCGACTTGGCGTTGCTCAGGACGTACGGCGTGAAGGCGATCCAGTCGCCGTTGTCGATGTCGCCGACGGTCTTGCCGCCGTTCGCCGACGCCCGTGAACTCACCGTCGTGCCGGAGGAGTTGTTGGAGTGCTCGGCCTGGCGGTGGGTGGGCTGGACGACGTTCTGGTCATGGGTGGTCAGGGGCGCCTGGCCGCCGCCTCCGAGGTCGGTGTACTGGGCGTCGAAGACCCCGAAGATGTTGGCGTTGGGGTCGTGGCCGCCGTCGGCGCTGGTCTGGATGGTGCCGGAGCAGCCGTTGGCCGAGGTCTGCGGGTGGCCGTGGCTGTCGTGGCCGAGGATGAAGGTGACCTGGACCTTGGTGCAGTCAATGTTCCGGCCGTCCTCGCGGTCGGTGACCTTCACCTTGAACGGGATGGCGTCGCCGAAGGCGAACAGCTGGCCGTCCTCGGGGAGTTGGAGGACCACCTTGGGCGCGGTGTTGCCGACGACGACCTGGACGCTCGCGCCGCCCGTGCGGCCGGAGGCGTCCTTCGCGGTCACCGTCGCCGTGTAGGTGCCGTTCTTCTTGTACTTGTGGGTGGGGTTCGCCGAGGTCGACGTACCGCCGTCGCCGAAGTCCCAGCTGTAGGTGAGGGCGTCGCCGTCCTGGTCGGTGGAGCCGGCTGAGGAGAACTTGACCTTCAGCGGGGCCTGGCCGGAGGTGACGTCCGCGGCGGCCTGGGCGACCGGGGAGTGGCCGTCGGTGGCGTTCTCGATGCGGTAGAGGGCGGAGTGCTCGTCGCCGCCGAACCACGAGATGCCGTAGTCGAGGACGTACAGCGCGCCGTCCGGCCCGAAGGCCATGTCCATCACCTGGGTGCCGGTCCACGGAATGTCGTTGATGGACTGGACGGTCCCGTCGGCGTCGCTGCTGATCCGCTTGATCCAGCGGCGGCCGAACTCACCGGCGAAGAAGTCGCCGTCGTAGGCCTCGGGGAACTTGACCGGGGAGTCGAGCGCGGGGTCGTAGTGGTAGACCGGGCCGCCCATCGGGGACTCGGAGCCGTCGCCGAACTCCGGTACGGACGGGCCGTTGTAGGGAATCCAGGCGGCCTGCGCCGGGGGAAGGTCGGTGAGGCCGGTGTTGTTGGGCGAGGTGTTCTTCGGGGCGGCGCAGTCGAACTTGGCGCCGGAGGTGCCGGTCGCGAAGTCGTAGTCCACGTAGGCGTCGTTGGCGCCGGTGCAGTACGGCCAGCCGAAGTTGCCGGGGCCGGTGACGCGGGCGAACTCGACCTGGCCCGCCGGGCCTCGGTTCGGGTCGGCCGCGCCCGCGTCGGGGCCGTACTCGCCGATGTAGATGATCCCGGTCGCCTTGTCGACGCTGAAGCGGAACGGGTTACGGAAGCCCATCGCGTAGATCTCGGGCCGCGTCTTGTCCGTGCCGGGCGCGAACAGGTTGCCGGACGGGACGGCGTACGAGCCGTCCGCGTTGACCTTGATACGCAGGATCTTGCCGCGCAGGTCGTTGGTGTTGCCGGACGAACGCTGGGCGTCGAAGGCCGGGTTGCGGTTCGCGCGCTCGTCGATGGGTGTGAACCCGTCGGACTGGAAGGGGTTGGTGTCGTCGCCCGTCGACAGGTAGAGGTTGCCCGCCGCGTCGAAGTCGATGTCGCCGCCGACATGGCAGCACAGGCCGCGTGAGGCGGGGACGTCGATGACCTTCGTCTCGCTGGCGTTGTTCAGGGTGCCGTCGGCGTTGAGGACGAACCGGGAGAGCCGGTTGACGCCGTCGAAGGGCGCGAAGTCGGCCGCTGTGCCCGTCTCGGGGGCGTCGCCCGCCGGGGTGTTCAACGGGGGTGCGTAGTACAGGTAGATGAAGCGGTTGGTGCTGAACTCCGGGTCGACGCCGATGCCTTGGAGGCCCTCCTCGTCGTGGGAGTAGACGTCGAGCTTGCCGGCGAGCCGGGTGTTTCCGGCGGCGTCGGTGATGCGGAGTTCGCCGTCGCGCGAGGTGTGCAGGACCGAGCGGTCGGGGAGGACGGCGAGCGACATGGGCTCGCCGACCTCGGGTTCGCCCTTGGCGAGGGTGACCTGCTGGAAGTCCTCGGCGGCGGCGACGGCCGTCGGCTCGGCGTCGGCGGCGCCCGCTGCGGGCGCGGTGAGGGAGAGCGAGGCGCCCGCGAGCATCAGACCGCTCAGCAGGGCGATCGGCCCGCGTATTCGGCGGCGTCTGAGGGGGCTGGTGGGGCGTCTGTTGTCATCGTACGGGTGCACGAAATGCCTCCAGAGAGGAACTGGTCGTACGGAATGCACGGGTGTGTGCGGTACGCCGGGGTGCGCCGTCACCCCGGAAGACACAACAGGGCGGTACGCCCTAGTCGTTGCTGCCGAACGCCGCGTCGAAGGAGGCCGACGGCGGCTCGAAGTCGTACGCCTTGAGGTGGGTCAGTGCCTCGGGGGCGCCCTGGAGCCGGTCCATGCCCGCGTCCTCCCACTCCACGGAGATGGGTCCCCGGTAGTCGATGGAACGCAGCATCCTGAACACGTCCTCCCAGGGGACGTCGCCGTGGCCGGCCGACACGAAGTCCCAGCCTCGGCGGGGGTCGCCCCAGGGCAGGTGCGAGCCGAGGCGGCCGTTGCGGCCGTCGAGCCGCTTGCGGGCCTCCTTGCAGTCGACGTGGTAGATCCGGTCGCGGAAGTCCCAGAGGAAGCCGACCGGGTCGAGGTCCTGCCACACGAAGTGCGAGGGGTCGAAGTTCAGGCCGAAGGCGGGCCGGTGGTCAACTGCCTCCAGTGCGCGCTGGGTTGTCCAGTAGTCGTAGGCGATCTCGCTCGGGTGGACCTCGTGCGCGAACCGCACGCCCTGGGCGTCGAAGACGTCGAGGATCGGGTTCCAGCGGTCGGCGAAGTCCTGGTAGCCGCGGTCGATCATCGACTCGGGGGCGGGCGGGAACATCGCGACCAGGTGCCAGATCGCGGAGCCGGTGAAGCCGATGACGGTGTCGACGCCGAAGGCGGCTGCGGCCCGGGCGGTGTCGGCGATCTCGGCCGCCGCCCGCTGCCGTACGCCCTCCGCGTCGCCGTCGCCCCAGATGCGGGCGGGCAGGATCGCCTGGTGGCGTTCGTCGATGATGGCGTCGCAGACGGCCTGGCCTACAAGGTGGTTGGAGATCGCCCAGCACTTGAGGCCGTACTTGTCGAGGAGTTGGTGGCGGCCGTCCAGGTAGGAGGGGTCCGCGAGGGCCTTGTCGACCTCGAAGTGGTCGCCCCAGCAGGCGAGTTCGAGTCCGTCGTAGCCGAAGTCACGGGCGAGGCGGCAGACCTCTTCGAGGGGCAGGTCCGCCCACTGGCCGGTGAAGAGAGTGAAATCGCGCGGCATTCTCGTCGGACCTCCTCAGACCGATACGGGCGAGACCGTGGTGGGCGCGGCCGTGGTGGGTGAGACCTTGATGGGCGTGTAGACGGAGTTCTTCTCCGCGCTCTCCTCGACCGCCGCGAGGACGCGCTGCACCTGGAGGCCGTCCGCGAAGGACGGCCGGGGGCGGCTGCCCGTGGCGATGGCGTGGACGAGGTCGCGGGCCTGGTGGACGAAGCTGTGCTCGTAGCCGAGGCCGTGGCCCGGCGGCCACCAGGCGTCCAGGTAGGGGTGGTCGGGTTCGGTGACGAGGATGCGGCGGAAGCCGGCGTGGGTGCCGGGTTCGGTGCCGTCGTGGTAGGCGAGTTCGTTGAGGCGTTCCAGGTCGAAGGCCAACGAGCCGTGCTCGCCGTTGAGTTCGATGCGCAGGGCGTTCTTGCGGCCGGTCGCGTACCGGGTGGCCTCGAAGGAGGCGAGGGCGCCGGAGGGGAAGCGGCCGGTGAACAGGGCGGCGTCGTCGACGGTGACCTGTCCGGCGCCGGAGGTCGCGGCGGCGGTCAGGCCGCTCGTCGGGCCGCCGGGCAACGGGCGTTCCCGTACGAAGGTTTCGGTGAGGGCGGAGACTCCGGCGAGTTCCTCGCCCGCGAGGTACTGGGCGAGGTCGACGATGTGGGCGCCGAGGTCGCCGAGCGCGCCCGAACCTGCCGACTCCTTGCGCAGCCGCCAGGTGAGCGGGAACTGCGGGTCCACCAGCCAGTCCTGAAGGTACGTCACCCGTACGTGCCGCAGGGTGCCGAGCCTGCCCTCGGCGACCATGGAGCGGGCGAGCGCGGTGGCGGGCAGGCGGCGGTAGTTGAAGCCGACCATCGCCAACTGGCCGCGCCGTTCGGCCTCTTCGGCCGCCGCCGTCATCGCCACGGCCTCCTCGACCGTGTTCGCGAGGGGCTTCTCGCACAGGACGTGCTTGCCAGCGGCGAGGGCGGCGAGGGCGATCTCGGCGTGGCTGTCGCCGGGGGTGCAGATGTCCACGACGTCGACGTCGTCCCGTTCGATCAGGACGCGCCAGTCGGTCTCGGCCGCCGCCCAGCCGTGGCGGTCCGCCGCGGCTCTGACGGCGTCGGCGTCACGGCCGCAGATCGCCGCGAGCAGCGGGCGCCGGGGGAGGTCGAATACGCGGCCCACTGTGCGCCAGCCCTGGGAGTGGGCTGCGCCCATGAACGCGTATCCGATCATGCCGACGCCCAGTGCCGGCCTGTCGGCGTCGGCGGCGTCTGCCTGCGGCTGTGCCATGCGGATGTCCTCCTCGGGTGGTGGGGGGTCGTCCAGTGGGTCGGCTGCGGGTGCGTTGGGGCTGGTCGCGCTCACGCGGCGGAGCCGCATATCGATGCAGCCCCGCGCCCCTTTGGGGCGCGGCAGAACCGCACGCCTGAGAAACCGCCCCCAGCCCCTGGCCCCGCTCCCTCTACTTGAAGCCCGTCGGCATGTACTGGTCGATGTTCGTCTTGTCGACCACCGCCGAGTAGAGCGTCAGGGAGGACGGGATCTCGAACTCGGCGAGGCCGCTCACCCCCTTCGCCTGGCCGAGGGCTCGGGCCAGGTCGATCGCGGACGCGGCCATCGTGGGCGGGTAGAGGACCGTCGCCTTGAGGACGCCGTTGTCCTGCTTGATGGCCTGGAAGGCGGAGAGGGCACCCGCGCCGCCGACCATCAGGAAGTCGTCGCGGCCGGCCTGTTCGATGGCGCGCAGGGCGCCCACGCCCTGGTCGTCGTCGTGGTTCCACAGGGCGTCGAAGTCAGACTGTGCCTGCAGGAGTTGGGCCATCTTGGCCTGGCCCGACTCGACCGTGAACTCGGCGGCCTGACGGGCGACCTTCTTGATGTTGGGGTAGTTCTTCAGGGCGTCGTCGAAACCCTGGGTGCGCTGCTTGGTCAACTCCAGGTTGTCCAGGCCCGCGAGTTCGATGACCTTGGCGTCGTCCACGTCCTTGAGCTGCTCGCCGATGTAGTGCCCGGCGTTGAGGCCCATGCCGTAGTTGTCGCCGCCGATCCAACAGCGGTACGCCTGCGGGGTGTTGAAGATCCGGTCCAGGTTGACGACGGGGATGCCCGCGCGCATCGCCTTCAGCCCGACCTGCGTGAGCGCCTTGCCGTCGGCGGGCAGGATCACCAGCACGTCGACCTTCTTGTTGATCAGGGTCTCGATCTGGCCGATCTGCGCGGCCGTGTCGTTCGAGCCCTCGGTGATCTCCAGGGTCACGTCGGAGTACTTCTTGGCCCGGCTCTTGGCGTTGTCGTTGATCGCGTTGAGCCAGCCGTGGTCGGCCTGCGGTCCGGCGAAGCCGATGGTGACGGCCTTGCCGGGGGTGTCGGCGGCGGCCGGCTGGTCGTTCGACGCGGGCTCGTCGTCGGACTTGTTGCTGGTGCAACCGGAGAGCATGACTCCCGCCCCAACGGCGGCGGTCCCGAAGAACAGCCCTCTGCGGCTCGTGAAAGGCGTCGACTCTGGCATGGCGGTGAACCCTTCCCTCAGGTCGTGCTTGCGGTACGGCGCTGGACGAGCACGGCGGCGACGATGATCGCGCCCTTGGCGATCTGCTGCACGTCGCTCTGCAGGTTGTTCAGGGCGAAGATGTTGGTGATCGTGGTGAAGATCAGGACGCCCAGGACGGAGCCGACGATGGTGCCGCGACCCCCGCTGAGCAGGGTGCCGCCGATGATCGCGGCGGCGATGGCGTCCAGCTCGTAGAGGTTGCCGTTGGTGTTCTGGCCGGAGCCGGACAGGATGATCAGCAGGAAGGCGGCGATCCCGCAGCACAGCCCGGACAGCAGGTAGAGGTAGAGGCGCTGGCGGCGTACGTCGATGCCGGCCAGCCGGGCCGCCTCCGCGTTGCCGCCGACGGCGACCGTGCGGCGGCCGAAGGTGGTGCGGTTCAGGATCAGCCAGCCGATGATCGTCACAACCGCGAAGACGAGCACGAGCGGGGGGATGCCGAGGATGTACGCGTCGCGTTCGCCGAGGTCGAGGACGCTGTCGATGGTGACGACCTGGGTCGCGCCGTCCGTGATCTGCAGGGCGAGTCCGCGCGCCGAGGCCAGCATGGCGAGGGTGGCGATGAACGGGACCATCCCGCCGTACGCGATGAGCAGCCCGTTGACGAGTCCGCAGCCCACCCCGACGAGTACGGCGGTGAAGAGGATGCCCGCGAAGCCGTACTCCTGGGTGGCGACGGTGGTCGCCCACACGGAGGCGAGGGCGACGATCGCGCCGACCGACAGGTCGATGCCGCCGGACATGATGACGAAGGTCATCCCGACGGTGACGACCCCGATCACCGAGCCCTGGGTGAGGACGAGTTGGAGGTTGCGGGTGTCGAGGAACTCGTCGGGCTTGGTGATGCCGCCGACGACGATCAGTGCGGCGAGGACACCGAGGAGGGAGAGGGTACGGACGTCGGCACGGGCCAACACGCCTCGCCAGGCCGGGGGTTGAGCGGTCGACGGGATCTTGTCGGTGCTGCTGCGGGGTGGGGAGACGGGCTGGGTCATGATGCCGGGCCCCTTCCACCGTCCGCGGGGCTCCTGTCTGCGGAGCTACCGGCCGCGGAGCTGCCGGCCACCGATCTGCCACTGGCCACAGGGGCTCCTTCCATCACCAGGTCGAGTACGCGGTGTTCGTCGAGTTCGCGGGCCGGTGCCGTGTGTACGACCTGGCCCTCGCGCAGTACGAGGACCCGGTCCGCGAGGCCGAGCACCTCGGGTACCTCGCTGGAGACCAGCAGGACGGCGAGGCCCTCGTCGGCGAGGCGGCGGATGACCGCGTACAGCTCGGCTCGGGCGCCGACGTCGACGCCCCGGGTCGGTTCGTCGAGGAGCAGGACCCGGCAGCCGCGCAGCAGCCAGCGGGCGAGGACCGCCTTCTGCTGGTTGCCGCCGGAGAGGGTGCGGACGGGTACCGAGGGGTTGTCGGGGCGCAGGGACAGTTCGCGGGTGGCGGCGCGGGCGGCGGCCAGTTCGGCGCCCCGGTCGATCCAACCCCCGCGTGCGAAGCGGGACATGGAGGAGACCGACACATTGCGGGTGACGGACTCCAGCATCAGCAGGGCCTGCGCCTTGCGCTCCTCGGGGGCGAGCCCGAGTCCGGCACGGACCGCCGCCCGTACGCTGCCGGGCCTCAACACCCGTCCGTCTACGAGCACTTGACCGGTGGTGGGCTTGCGGGCGCCGTAGATCGTCTCCAGGATCTCCGAGCGCCCGGAGCCGACCAGACCCGCGAGGCCGACGATCTCACCGGGGCGCACGGTCAGGTCGACGGGCGCGAACTCGCCCTCCCTGGCCAGTCCTTGGACTTCGAGGACCGGTGCTCCGGCCGCGTCCGCAGGTGCCGCCGGTGTCGCCGGGCGCTCCGGGAAGACGTACTCGACGTTGCGGCCCGTCATCAGGGCGACGACCTCGCGGGTCGGTGTGGACTTCGCGGGGAGTCCGCCCGCCACCGCCCGGCCGTCCTTGAGGACGGTGACACGGTCGCCGATGCGGCGGATCTCCTCCAGGCGGTGGGAGATGTAGACGACGGCGACCCCGTCGGCGGTCAGGTCGCCGACGATGCGGAAGAGGTTGTCGACCTCCTCCGGGTCGAGCGCGGCGGACGGCTCGTCCATGACGATCAGCCGTACCTCGTGGGAGAGCGCCCGAGCCATCGACACGATCTGCTGCTGCGCCGCCGACAACTCCCCGACCAGCCGCCCGGGATCGACCTCCGGGTGGCCGAGTCGCTTGAGCAGGGCGGCCGTTGACGCCTTCGCGGCCTTTCCCCGTACGACGAATCCGGCGGCCGTGGGTTCATGGCCGAGGTGGACGTTCTCGGCGACCGACAGGTGTTCCACCAGGTCGAGTTCCTGGTAGATGGTGGCGATGCCGAGGCGCATCGCGGCGATGGGCGAGCGCAGGGTGACCGGCGCGCCGCGCCAGCTGATGGTGCCGTCGTCGGGCTGGTGGGCGCCCGCCAGGACCTTGATGAGCGTGGACTTCCCGGCGCCGTTCTGGCCGAGCAGACAGTGCACTTCGCCGGCCTGGACGTCGAGGTCGACGCCGTCGAGGGCCCGTACGCCGGGGAACGACTTGGTGATGCCGGACATGCTGAGCAGAGGTGGTTCTGGTGCCATGACGGTTCCCCTTGGCGGGCGTGCGGGCCGGTTGCAGGGCAGATCGCGTGCTGGACAAATCGCTTGCTGGGCAGGCGTTTTCGAGCAGGGCAGAGCAGGACAGGGCAGGGCGGAGCAGGGCGCTGTACCGGTGAGCCGCGTGTACGAAGCGGTGGTCTACGCGGGTGAGAAGAGGTGGTCGCTGATGAGGCGGGCCGCGCCGATGACTCCGGCGGTGGGGCCCAACTCCCCCAGCACGATGGGGAGGTTGCCGGTCGCCAGGGGCAGCGACTGGCGGTAGACCTGGGTTCTGATCGCGGCGAGCAGGGTGTGGCCGAGGCCGGTCACCCCGCCGCCGATCACCACCAGGCCGGGGTTGAAGAAGCTGACCAGGCCGGCGATGACCTGGCCGGTGCGGTTGCCGCCCTCGCGGATCAGGTCGAGCGAGGTGGCGTCCCCGGCGGCAGCGGCGGCGGCGACGTCGACGGCGCTCAGGGTGCCGCTCGCCTCCAGCCGGGCCGCGAGTTCCGCCGAAAGTCCTTGCAGGGCCGCCTCTTTGGCGTCGCGGGCGAGCGCGGCGCCGCTGAAGTGGGCTTCCAGGCAGCCCCGGTTGCCGCAGGCGCACGGGCGGCCGTCGGGCACCGCCTGGATGTGCCCGATGTCGCCGGCACTGCCCGTCACCCCGCGGTGGACCTCACCGCCGACGACGATGCCGCAGCCGATGCCGGTGCCGATCTTGACGCAGAGGAAGTCGCCCACGGAACGGGCGACGCCCGCGTGCTGCTCCCCCATCGCCATCAGGTTCACGTCGTTGTCGACCATCACCGGGCAGCCCAGTTCCTGGCTGAGCGCCTCCCGCACGGGGAAGCCGTCCCAGCCGGGCATGATCGGCGGGGCGACCGGTACGCCCTCGGGGAAGCGGACCGGACCCGGGACACCGATACCGGCGCCGTCGAAGCCCTCCGCGAGCCCGGAGGCCCTCAACTTGGCTGCCATGGAAAGGACTTGCTCGAAGACCGCGACGGGGCCCTCGCGTACGTCCATGGGCTGGTTGAGGTGTCCCAGCACTTCCAGTTCGGCGTTGGTGACCGCGATGTCGATCGAGGTCGCGCCGATGTCGACGCCGAGGAAGCGCAGGGCGGGGGCGAGCCGGATGTTGTGGGAGCGGCGGCCACCGCGCGAGGCGGCGAGTCCGTCGGCCACGACCAGGCCCGTCTCCAGGAGCCGGTCCACCTCCACGGCCAGCTTGGACCGCGACAGGTCGATCTGATCGCCCAGCTGGGCCCGGGAGTTGGGCCCGCCGTCACGCAACAGCCGGAGCAGCCGGGCCTGGTGGGCGTTCGCGGGTCGTGCGGTCATCCGTCTCACGAGCCCCTCCCCGCCTAGTCAGGCACCAACCAGCCATGGTTTCCGGCCACTTCACCGGGCTTTCGAGTGGAACGTAGCAGCGGCTGCCGGGGCTGGGAAGAAGTTGCGCACAGATTGCCACTGACTTTTTCCTCTGAGTGGACAAAGAAAGGGCTACAGACCGGCGCCGGGCGCACACTGCACGGGGGGACGCTGATGCGCTCGCGGACACCGTCGGCGCGGTGTGCGTGTTCGGGCGGGTCAGACGACGCAGGCGGTGCTGGGCGGCGAGCAGATCTCCGGCGCATGACCCCCGGCTGCCGCAGGTCGGCCCGGCGGAGTGCTCAGTCGTGCTGGCGTTCGTGATACGTCTTGCGGGTGTGTTCCGTGTGGGCCCGCATGACCTCGGTCGCCCGCCGCTCGTCGCCGTCCGCGATCGCCGCGATCAGCTCGCGGTGTTCGATCCACGACTGCCGGCCGCGCTGTCTCGCCACCGGCGTGTAGTACCAGCGCACCCGGCGATCGACCTGGGCCGCCAGTTCCGCCAGGACCGCGTTGCCCGCCAACTCCATGACCTTCGCGTGGAAGCGGGCGTTCAGGGCGACCGCGCCGTCCACGTCGTCCTCGCTCACCGCCCGCTCGCCCTCGGCGCACAGCCGCTCCAGCGACTCGATGCCGGCCCGGCTCGCGCCCGCGGCGGCGAGCCGGGCGGCCTCCGCCTCCAACAGGGTCCGGACGGTGAGGAGTTGGTCGGCCTCGTCCTCCGTCGGCTCGTGCACGAAGGCGCCCTGGGCGGGCCGCAGGTCGACCCACCCGTCCGTGTTCAGCCGTTGCAGCGCCTCGCGGACCGGCTGCCTCGACACCCCGAGGTGTCCGGCGAGTTCGCTCTCGACCAGGTGCTGGCCGGGGCGCAGGGCGCGGGTGGTGATCAGCTCCAGCAGTGCCTCGTAGACCCGGTCCCGCAACGGCCCGGGGCGTTCGAGCTTCGGTACCGCGCCCTGCGGCAGTCCTGTCGTCGAGAACATCACGGTCCTCCTGGGGCAGCGCCGGGCAGAGCAGCCGGAAGGCCAGTATGAATTGCCTTTCGTCTACAGTCCACGGCACACAAGGACCAGATCCCACGGAAGCCGGACCCGCACGAACGGCCGCCTGCCCGCACGAACGGCCTGACCCTCACGGACAGCGGACGACCTGTCCGGCGTACGACAGGTTGCCGCCGAAGCCGAACAGCAGGACCGGGTCGCCGGTGGAGATCTCCGCGCGCTCGACCAGTTTCGAGAAGGCGAGCGGGATGCTGGCGGCCGAGGTGTTGCCGGACTCGACGACATCGCGGGCCACGACGGCGTTGACCGCGCCGATCTTCTCGGCCAGCGGCTCGATGATCCGCAGGTTGGCCTGGTGCAGGACGACGGCGGCGAGGTCCGCGGGGGTGAGTCCCGCGCGCTCGCAGGCCTGGCGGGCGATGCGCGGCAGCTGGGTGGTGGCCCAGCGGTACACGCTCTGGCCCTCCTGGGCGAAGACCGGGGGCGTGCCCTCGATCCGTACCGCGTGGCCCATCTCGGGGACCGAACCCCACAGCACGGGCCCGATGCCCGCGATGCCCTCCTCGACCGGCGGGCAGGCCTCGACGACCGCCGCGCCCGCGCCGTCCCCGACGAGTACGCAGGTCGTGCGGTCGGTCCAGTCCGTCACCGCGGACATCTTGTCGGCGCCGATGACGAGGGCCCGTACCGATCCCCCGGCCCGTACCGCGTGGTCGGCCGTGGCCAGGGCGTGGGTGAAACCGGCGCACACGACGTTGAGGTCCATCGTGGCCGCCGAGGGGATGCCGATCCGGCCGGCGACCCGGGCGGCCATGTTCGGGGAGCGGTCGACGGCGGTCGAGGTGGCGACGAGGACGAGGTCGATGTCGCTCGCGGTCAGCCCCGCCGAGGCCAGTGCCTTGGCGGCGGCATGCGCGGCCAGCTCGTCCACCGGCTCGTCGGGACCGGCGATGTGGCGCGTACGGATGCCCACCCGGCTTCTGATCCACTCGTCGTCGGTGTCGACCAAGCCCGCCAGGTCCTCGTTGGTGAGCACCTTGGCGGGCTGGTAGTGACCGACGGCGGTGATGCGCGAGCCGTTCATGGGTGGGTCCCCCTTGCTGCTTTTCGGTAGCGGGATCCACCAGTCTGATCAGTGACTCACCAGTACGACGGCACGCGATGCCACAGGATTCACGCGGCCGGGTTGTCGGCTTCCATCAGACTCCACGGTGCCCGAACACCTACCCTGTGAACAGCTGTGTCGCCTTCTGTACCAGCTCATAGAGGCCGTAGCAGAGCGGGGCACCCACCCACAGCCAGGCGAACGCGATCAGGGGCCGCCGGTCGGGCGGACCCGCACTGTCAGACGGACTGCTACCGCTGGACATCGGCGGCCTCCTTCTCCTTCGGTGCGGAAACGTGGTGTCGAGGGTCGACGGGGCGGACGAGTTCGTTGGCGACGAAGCCGACGGCGAGCAGTCCGATCATGATGTAGAACGATGTCCCGTACAGGGCGGAGCCGGTCTTGCCCGCCTCCTCCTGCCGGTCG
Organism: Streptomyces geranii; assembly: GCF_002954775.1. Lineage (GTDB taxonomy): Bacteria > Actinomycetota > Actinomycetes > Streptomycetales > Streptomycetaceae > Streptomyces > Streptomyces geranii. The sequence goes on along the minus strand of NZ_PJME01000007.1, from coordinate 321,748 downwards.
GCGATCCAGTTGACGATCAGCGGGCCGAGGACACCGGCCGTGGACCAGGCGGTGAGCAGCCGGCCGTGGATCGCGCCGACCTGGTAGGTCCCGAAGAGGTCCTTCAGATAGGCGGGGATGGTGGCGAAGCCGCCGCCGTAGAAGGAGAGGATCACCAGCGCGCACAGGATGAACAGCGGCTTGGAGGAGTCCCCGAACCAGGCGATCGAGGCGTACATCAGCGCGCCGACGCCCAGGTAGACACGGTAGATGTTCTTGCGGCCGATCAGGTCGGAGGTGGACGACCAGCCGATCCGGCCCGCCATGTTGGCGGCCGACAGCAGCGCGACGAAGCCCGCCGCGGCCGACACCGAGACCGGGGTGGAGCTGTCCGCGAAGAAGTCCTTGATCATCGGCGCGGCCTTCTCCAGGATGCCGATGCCCGCGGTGACGTTCATGCAGAGGATGACCCACAGGCACCAGAACTGCGGGGTCCGCACGGCACCGCGCGCGGAGACCTGGACGCCCGACAGGGCACTCGGGGCAGGCGCCCCGCCCGCCCCGCCGCCGGCCGGCTTCTCGATGCGCGGAACCCGCACCAGGAGTACGCCGAGCGACATGAAGACGGCGTACGAGAGTCCGTGCACGAGGAAGGCGAGCGCGATCCCGGAGCTGTCGGAGCCGAAGGACTCCAGCATCTGTGCCGACCAGGGCGAGGCGATGAGCGCGCCGCCGCCGAAGCCCATGATCGCGATGCCGGTGGCCATGCCCGGCCGGTCCGGGAACCACTTGATCAGGGTGGAGACGGGCGAGATGTAGCCGATGCCGAGGCCGATGCCGCCGACGAAGCCGTAGCCGAAGACGATCAGCCAGTACTGCTCGGTGGCGGCGCCGAGCGAGGCGAGCAGGAAGCCGGAGGAGAAGCAGACCAGGGCGACGGTCATGGCCCAGCGGGGGCCGTTGCGCTCGACGAGGGTGCCGCCGAACGCGGCGGACAGGCCGAGCATGACGATGCCGAGCTGGAAGGGCAGCGCGCTCTGCGTGCCGCTGAGGCCGAGGGCGGATTCCAGGGGCGGCTTGAAGACGCTCCAGGCGTAGGCCTGGCCGATGGAGAGATGGACCGAGAGGGCGGCGGGGGGAACGAGCCAGCGGCTCCAGCCGGGTGGCGCTACAGGGGGACTCATGATCCCGGACGATAGGAACCGGCCGCGGGGTTGGGAAGGCGACCGGACGGGCTCGCCGACCGTATGCGGTGAACGGTATCCGGGCTGCGCCGAACGGTCGTTCGGATCGGACGAACGGCATCCCGTACGGGTGCGCCACCCCTTGTCGACGTAACCACCATACTGTAGACAGTATTTCGACGACATGGTTCCGTCTCGTCATCCACCGCATATGAGATCGTTGAAGGTCACCCACCAGCGCGTACAGAACCGGGGCTGATCAGGACATGGGACGAGTCACGGAACGACGCAAGGTGATCCGGATCCGCGACGGAGCGGTCTCCGCCCGCCCGGACACCCTGGTCGCCGAGGAGCCCATGGAGATCCGGCTGAACGGCAAGCCGATCGCCATCACCATGCGCACACCGGGCGACGACTTCGCGCTCGCCGCCGGTTTCCTGGTGAGCGAGGGCGTGCTCGCCGAGGGGCGCGACCTCCAGAACATCGTCTACTGCGCGGGCGCCACCGCCGACGGCTCGAACACGTACAACGTGGTGGACGTGCGGACGGCCCCGGACGTGGTGCTGCCGGACATCACGCTGGAGCGGAACGTGTACACGACGTCCTCGTGCGGACTGTGCGGCAAGGCGAGCCTGGACGCCGTCCGTACGACGGCCCGCTGGCCGATCGACGACGGGGCCGACGCTCCCCCGGTCCGGCTGGCACCCGAACTGCTCGCGAGCCTCCCCGACCGGCTCCGCGCGGCCCAACGGGTGTTCGACCGGACCGGGGGCCTGCACGCGGCGGCCCTGTTCACGGAGGAGGGCGAACTGCTCGACATCCGCGAGGACGTGGGCCGGCACAACGCGGTCGACAAGCTGGTCGGGCGGGCGCTGCAGCGGGGCGGGCTGCCGCTGTCCCGGACGATCCTGCTGGTCTCGGGCCGGGCGTCGTTCGAGCTGGCACAGAAGGCGGTCATGGCCGGGATCCCGGTGCTGGCTGCCGTGTCGGCGCCCTCGTCGCTCGCCGTGGACCTGGCGGCGGAGTCGGGGCTGACGCTGGTGGGGTTCCTGCGGGGCTCCAACATGAACGTGTACGCGGGCGAGGACCGTATCGCCCTGACGGCCGCGGCCTCCCAGGGCTGACCGGCTTCCCCGCGGCACGGCGGCGGGGCCCCGAACGGCGGGGAGCGCCCCCTGCGCCGCCGGGGCCCCGCCTCTACCACCGGTCCACCGCTACGTGGCGCCCGAGACCCGGGTGAGCAGGGCCGTCAGCAGCTCGCGCTCCACGACGCTGAGGGGTGCCAACAGCTCGTCGTTGGCCTTGCGCGCCGCCCGCTCGCAGCGGGCCAGCAGGCGCCGTCCGTCCGCCGTGACCGACACCGCGTTCTTGCGGCGGTCGTGCGGATCGGGGGCCCGTACGACGAGTCCGGCGTCCTGGAGGTCATTCAGAACGCCGACCATGTCCTTGGCGTCGAGCCCCACCCCGCGCACCAGTTCGGCCTGCGCGACCGGGCCCAGCTCCGCCACGGCGGAGAGCACCACGTGGTGCCACATCTTCAGCCCTTCCCGGGCCAGCGCGGCGGCGACCAGCGCCCGCCCGCGATCGGCTGCCCTCCCCAGCAGCCAGCTGGGGAGGACGCGTATCGCGCGAAGTTCGGCAGACATAAGAAAAGCCTAGCCAATAATCATTGGACCTTCCAACGGTTATACGTTTATCGTTGGGACTCCCAACGGTTTCGCGGAGGCGTGTGTGATCGTGTACGGCCGAATAGCAAGGTTGTCCTGAACCCGCGACACGCGGTTCTTGTGGGGCAGCTGAGCAGCCAACTACCGTCTGATGCGCGCAAGTTGGACGTGGGATGTCCGGATTTCCGGATGCCCGGTTGTTCAGATGTCCAGACCTCTGAAATCCACCGACCACGTCGAGAACTCTGAAGTCCAGACGCATGAAGTCCAGACGTTGAAGGGCAGGGCCGCACATGCCGTCAAGTCTTCGCGCACGTCTCAGATACACCCTCACGGCCGTGTGCACCACGGCCGCTCTGCTGTTCGCGCTGCCGAGCCCCGCGGGCGCCGAACAGGCCACCCCGACGGCCGTCTTCGAACAGCAGGTGCTCTTCCGGGCCTCCCAGGACCCCGGCTACGCCTGCTACCGCATCCCCGCGGTCGTCCGGACCCTCAAGGGCACACTGCTGGCCTTCGCCGAGGGACGCAAGGACAACTGCGGGGACGCCGGTGACATCGATATCGTCGTCAAGCGGTCCACCGACGACGGCGTCACCTGGGGCCCGGTCCAGGTCGTCGACGACGGCGGGGTCGACACCCACGGCAACCCGGCCCCGATCGTGGACCGGCAGACCGGCCGCATCCTCCTCGCGGAGACCTGGAACACCGGCCGGGGCGGCGGCAACTGCCCGGTGCCGTGCGACCGCAGCCCCCACATGCAGTACAGCGACGACGACGGTCTGACCTGGTCCCAGCCGCGCGACCTGAGCGCCGAGATCATGCCGCCCGAGTGGAACTCCTGGTACGCGACGGGCCCCGTGCACGGCCTCCAGCTGACCCGGGGCGAGCACGCGGGCCGGCTCGTCTTCGGCGTCAACACCGAGAGCTGGGACGGCAGTCGGATCAGCGCCAACCACGCCGCGCTGATCATCAGCGACGACGGCGGCGACCACTGGAAGGTCGGCGCCACCGACAGCTGGCCGATCGCGGCGGACGGCACCTTCCGGCAGAAACCGTCCGAGGTCACACTCACCGAGCGCTCCGACGGGGTGATCCTGGTCAGCGGGCGCGAACAGGACGGTACGGATCTCGGCCACCGCACCCAGGCGTTCAGCGAGGACGGCGGCAGCACCTTCCGCACCCCGTTCCGCGCCCTCCCCGACCTCTACGCACCCCAGGTCCAGTGCTCCACCGTCGACTTCGGCGCCCGGCTGCTGCTGGCCTGCCCGGGCGACCCCGACCGGCGGCGCACGATGATGATCCGGTCGTCGTACGACGGCGGGCGCACCTGGGACAGCGTCGACCGGGGCACGGTCGTCAGCCGGGACTGGTCGGGCTACTCCGATCTGGTGAGGATCGACAGCCGGACGGCGGGCCTGCTGTACGAGGCCGGCACCGTGGACGCCCGCGACGAGATCCGCTTCGCCCGCTTCAGCGAGGACTGGCTGACCCCGGCGCGCGGCCCCGACCCGACCACCCCCGACCTCGCCCCTGAGGCCCACCCGGCCGCCGTGCTCGGCGGTGCCACGCAGACCTCCGGCGTGTTCGGCGGCGGTGCACTGGCGTTCGACGGCGTGGACGACGCCGTACGCCTCCCGTACAGCGACCGGCTGCCGCTGGGCACCAAGGACTTCACGGTGGGCCTCTGGTTCCGCACCACGGCGACGACGGGCGACCGGCCCCTGCTGTGGATGGGCGGGGTCGGCTCGACCCAGCCCCAGGTGTGGCTGCGCGCCGAGCCCGCGAGCAACCGCGTCCGGGGCCTGATGACCGTCCGGGACGGCGCGTCGGCGCTCAGGACGGCGTCGGCGACATCGGTCGGCACGTACAACGACGGCCAGTGGCACTTCGCCGCGCTGCGCCGTGGCGGCGGACAGTTCACGCTGTTCGTCGACGGTACGGCGGTGAGTGTCGCGGACGTCACCGGCTCGGTGAGCCGCAACTCGGCGTTCGGGGTGCACATCGGGGAGCGGATGGACAGTCTGCAGCACTTCACCGGCGCGATCGACGACGTACGGGTCTGGGACCGGGCGCTGAGTTCGGCCGAGCTGTCCGCGGCGGCCATGACCGCGAAGGTGGATCCGGCCGCGACCACCGACGACACGGTGCTCTGGCTGCCCCTGGACCAGGTGACCGCCGGGAGTCCCGCGCGGTAGGCGGTTCGCCGGAGCGGCCTCCGGAGCACGCGAGGGGCGTACCTTCCCGGAAGGTGCGCCCTTCCTGCGTGGTCACCGCAGAAGATCTCAATGATCACCGCAGAGGATCTGAATGGTCGCCACAGAGAAGCAACCGGCCGAACCGCTCAGCCGCGTTTCGCGGCGTCCTCGTCGCCGAACGGGCCAGGAAGGAGATGCCCCGGCCGGCCGCGACATGCTCCAGCGTCTCGTCCACGCCGCCGTCCGCGCGGCACTCGCCGACGCGACGACGCGAGGGCGACAAGGCCGCGCGCCTACCGGGGCACGCCGGTACCGGGCTCGGCCGGTATGCGGGGCTGTGCCGTCGGGTCCGGTTCCGTCAGGTCCGGTTGCGTCGGTTGCTGTTCCGCCGGTACCGGGTCCTGCGAGCGGCGTTTGGCGATGACCGCGCAGACCATCAGCTGCATCTGGTGGAAGAGCATCAGGGGCAGCACCGCCAGTGAGGCGTGGGCGCCGAACAGGACGCTCGCCATGGGGAGTCCGGAGGCCAGGGACTTCTTCGAGCCGGCGAACTGGATCGCGATCCGGTCCTCGCGGCCGAAGCCGAGCGCCCTGCCGCCGTACCAGGTCAGCGCCAGCATCACGGCGAGCAGTACGGCCTCGACGACCAGGAGTCCGCCGAGCCGGACCGGGCTGACCTGGTGCCAGATGCCCTGGACCATGCCCTCGCTGAACGCGGTGTAGACGACGAGGAGGATCGAGCCCCGGTCGACCAGCCCGAGCACCTTCTTGTGCCGGGTGATGAAGGCGCCGATCCAGCGCCGCAGCAGTTGCCCGGCGACGAACGGCACCAGCAGCTGCAGGACGATCTCCAGCAGCGAGTCGATCGAGAAGCCGCCGCCGGTGGAGCCCAGCAGGGTGGCCGCGAGCAGCGGGGTGAGGACGATGCCGACGAGGGAGGAGAAGGAGCCCGCGCAGATCGCGGCAGGCACGTTGCCCCGGGCCATCGAGGTGAAGGCGATCGACGACTGGATCGTGGACGGGACGAGGGTGAGGAAGAGCAGCCCGGTGTAGAGGTCGTGGGTCAGGAACACCGGTTCGAGTCCGCGGGCGGCGAGGCCGAGCAGCGGGAAGACGACGAACGTACAGGCGAGGACCGTGATGTGCAGCCGCCAGTGCTTCAGTCCCGCCAGCGCCTCACGGGTGGAGAGGCGGGCGCCGTAGAGGAAGAAGAGGAAGGCGATGGCGGCCGTGGAGGCACCGGAGGCGACGTCGGCGCCCGTCCCGCGCGCGGGCAGGAGCGCCGCGAGACCCACCGTGCCGAGCAACAGCAGGATGTAGGGGTCGATCGGCATCCAGCTCGGCCACTTCAGGCGTTTCACGGTGCTCCACTACTCGTGCGGGTACTGCGGATACGGGGACGGTCGTGCCCTTTCCATCGTCCTCCTCGGCCTCGTGATCGGGAATCCCGTACACCGCTCTGACTGTCATCACGTTTCGCGATGACGCGCTACGGTGGAGGCGTGTACGACCCCTCTCAGCTGCGGACCTTCCTGACGGTGGCCCAGACGCTCAGCTTCACGCAGGCCGCCCGGCGGCTCGGACTGCGCCAGTCGACGGTCAGCCAGCATGTACGGCGGCTCGAGGACGCGGCCGGACGGCAGCTGTTCTCCCGGGACACGCACTCCGTGGAGCTGACGGAGGACGGCGAGGTGATGCTCGGTTTCGCCCGCCGCATCCTGGAGGTGCACGAGCAGGCGACGGCGTTCTTCACGGGTACGCGGCTGCGCGGCCGGCTGCGGTTCGGCGCGTCCGAGGACTTCGTGCTGACCCGGCTGCCGGAGATCCTGGAGGGCTTCCGGTACGACCATCCCGAGGTCGATCTGGAGCTGACCGTCGAGCTGTCGGGCACCCTGCACGAGCAGTTGACCGCCGGGAAGCTGGACCTCGTACTGGCCAAGCGGCGTCCCGAGGACCCGCGCGGCGAGCCGGTGTGGCACGACGAGCTGGTGTGGATCGGTGCGGAGCGGCTCCGGCTGGACGCCGACCGGCCGGTGCCGCTGATCGTGTATCCGCCGCCGGGCATCACCCGCGCCCTCGCCATGGAGGCGCTGGAGCGGCAGGGCCGGGCGTGGCGGGTCGCCTGCACCAGTGGCAGCCTCAACGGCCTGATCGCGGCGGCCCGGGCGGGCCTCGGTGTGATGGCCCACTCGCGCGGTCTGATCCCGCCGGGCCTGGTCCGCGTACCCGACCGCTTCGGGCTGCCGGAGCTGGGCCGGGTCGACTTCGTCCTGGTGCACGGCCGTCGTCGTACGTCGGCGCAGAGCGCGGCGGACGCGCTGGCGGCGGCGATTCTTACCAGCGGGGACCGGCTGCAGCGGCGTTAGCCGGGCGGGAACGGACGCTCGGAGGTTTGCCGGAATGTTAAAGAGCGCCCCAAGATGCCTGGCGCGGGCGGTGACCGGGACGGTCGGATTCGGTGGAGATTGAGGAATCGGAACCTTCTCGTACGTAAGAGATTCTGTCCGTCCCCTACCCATACAGCCGTATTTTCCGCCCGGCGACGGCGTGGAAGCTGAACACCGCTCGGGTTGGCGCCCCCTGCCGGAGCACAGACCTGTGAGGTAGCTTTCACCGCGCCGAGCCGGAGTGTCACTAGGAGCGGGTTTGCGCGAATTCACCAACCCTCCGTTGGCGTTGGCGCCGCCCGTGGGCGGCCTGGCCGACGTGGTCTACGAGCATGCCCAGGAAGACCCGCTCCGCGTCGCGCTCGGCCGCAAGGACGAGGCCGGCGAGTGGCGGGACGTGACCGCCGGTGAGTTCCGTGACGAGGTGTTCGCCCTCGCCAAGGGGCTGCTCGCGCAGGGCATCCGGTTCGGGGACCGCGTCGCGATCATGTCCCGTACGCGCTACGAGTGGACGCTCTTCGACTACGCGCTGTGGACGATCGGCGCCCAGGTGGTGCCGGTCTATCCGACGTCGTCGGCCGAGCAGGTCTTCTGGATGCTGTACGACGCCGAGGTGACGGCGGCGATGGTGGAGCACGAGGACCACGCGATGACGATCGCCACGGTCATCGACCGGCTGCCCCGGTTCCGCCGGTTGTGGCAGCTGGACGTGGGGGCCGTGCAGGAGCTGTACGAGGCGGGCGCGCACCTCGACGACGACATCGTGCACCGGCAGCGGCTCGCGGTGACGCCCGAGTCGACGGCGACGATCATCTACACCTCCGGCACCACGGGCCGCCCCAAGGGCTGTGTGATCACCCACGCCAACTTCATGTTCGAGGCGGACACGATGATCGGGCGCTGGGAACCGGTGTTCCACTCCAGGAAGGGCGACGAGGCGGCCACGCTCCTCTTTCTCCCCCTCGCCCATGTCTTCGGGCGGATGGTGCAGGTGGCCGCGATCCGCGGCGGGGTCCGTTTCGGCCATCAGCCGCAGCTGAACGCGGCGGCCCTGCTGCCCGACCTCGCCGCCTTCCGGCCCACCTTCTTCCTCGGGGTGCCGTACATCTTCGAGAAGGTCTTCAACGCGGCCCGCCGCAAGGCCGAGCGGGAGGGGAGGTCCGGCCCGTTCGAGAAGGCCGTAGAGTGCGCGGTGCGGTACGCGGAGGCCGTGGAGGAGAAGGCCTGGGACGTGGGCCCCGGCCCGTCGGCGGGGCTGCGGATGCAGCACCAGGTCTTCGAGAAGCTCGTGTACGCCAAGATCAGGGCCGCGATGGGCGGGCGCGTACGGCAGGCCATGACGGGCGGTTCGGCGATGGACCGGCGGCTCGGACTGTTCTTCGCGGGCGCGGGCGTCCATATATACGAGGGCTACGGGCTGACGGAGACGACGGCGGCGGCCACCGCGAACCCGCCCGGGCGCACCCGCTACGGCACGGTCGGGCAGGCCATCCCGGGCATGACCGTGCACATCGCGGACGACGGCGAGATCTGGCTGCGCGGCGACAACGTCTTCCAGGGCTATCTGAACAACCAGAAGGCGACGGACGAGACCCTGCACGACGGCTGGCTCGCCACCGGCGACCTGGGCTCCCTGGACGAGGACGGCTTCCTCACGATCACCGGCCGCAAGAAGGAGATCCTGGTGACGTCGGGCGGCAAGAGCGTCGCCCCGGGCGGCCTGGAGGAGCGTGTCCGGGACCATCCGCTGGTCGCCCAGTGCATCGTGGTCGGCAACGACCGCCCGTACATCGCCGCTCTCGTCACCCTGGACCCGGAGGCGGTCGAGCACTGGCTCACCATGCGTGAGAAGCCGCAGCTGACCCCGACGGAACTGGTCCGCGACGCCGACCTGGAGAAGGAGGTGCGGCGGGCGGTGGTGGCCGCCAACACCCTTGTCTCCAGGGCCGAACAGATCCGCACCTTCCGTATCCTGGCCCAGCCGTTCACCGAGGAGCACGGTCTGCTGACGCCGTCCCTGAAGCTGAAGCGCAAGGCGATCGAGAACGCGTACGCGAAGGAGGTCGAGGCCCTCTACCGGGCCTGACTCCCGTCGCCGTCAGACGAGTTGATAGCCGCGCAGGTTGGTGAGCAGCAGGTGGCAGTCCTGAAGCGAGCCCGAAGTGTCGCCCAGGGAACGGTAGATGCCCCACTTGGGGCGCACCCGGTCGGCGAGGAAGGTGTCGACGCCGGTGCGGGAGACGTCGACGACCGTGGTCGAGCCGCTCCTGAGTATCCAACGGACCGAGCCCGCCGAGCCGTTGCCGACCTTGATCTGGAAGTCGACGTCCGTCCAGCTGTCGTGGAGCGGTTCGAGGTCGGTACGGCCGACGAGTATGTCGTCGATGGGCAGCTTGAGTTCGATGGTCTGCACGCCGTTCACCCGGCGCAGCGACTGCACGACCATCGGCGAGGTGCCGGCGCCGGGCTGCTTCATCTGCATGATGTGGGTGAAGGTGGTCGTCGCCTTGAGGGAGCTGGGGATGTACATCGAGTACGTGACCCGCCAGGTCTGCCCCTCGGTCCACTTGAGGTAGTTGCTGCCGCTGCCGTTGCGCAGTCCGGTGACCTCCTGGCGCTGGCGGTCGGTCGAGGTGTCGCGGTCGCGGGTGTGCATGTTGAAGCGCCAGTTGTTTCCGGTGGCGTAGATGTGCGGCTGTCCTGCGGTGTGGGAGTCGGCGCGGTCGTCCTCGATCGTCTCGAAGGCACCGAGCCCGGCACCGCTCGCGGAGGGCGCCCACTTCTGCTGCCAGGAGGCGGCGTGGGCGGGCCCGGCGAGGGCCGGGAGTCCGACGGCGGCTCCGGCGGCTCCGCCGAGTGCGGCACCGAGCAGGGTTCGCCTGGATGTGTTCATGGGGGATCACCTCGACGTGGGGGGTTACATATGTGCACGACGTTCACCATCACGTTCCTTGGCGGGATACAGAGTCGCCGGATGACAGCCCACGGTCAATAGTCCGTACCAATGTGTTCGCGTCGGCCGAGGTGTTTCCGGCCAATCCGCGGGCAGGCGGACGAGGTCCGCGATCAGGAATGCATCCCGGCCCGTGATCGTTGACCATGGGAGTTCCACCCGACGACTGAAGGATCGAGAGCTCGTGAGCAGCAAGGTCCCCCCGATCATCCTGAACAACGGCGTCGAGATGCCCCAGCTGGGCTTCGGCGTCTGGCAGGTGCCGGACGACGAGGCGGAGCGGGCGGTCGCCACCGCACTCGAGACCGGCTACCGCAGCATCGACACCGCGGCGATCTACGGCAACGAAGAGGGCACCGGAAAGGCCATCGCCGCCGCCGGCGTCCCCCGCGCGGACCTCTTCGTCACCACCAAGCTCTGGAACGGCGACCAGGGGTACGACTCCACGCTCCGCGCCTTCGACACCTCCCTGGACAAGCTCGGCCTGGAGTACGTCGACCTGTATCTGATCCACTGGCCGCAGCCGGCCAAGGGGAAGTTCGTCGACACGTACAAGGCGTTCGAGAAGCTCGCCGCGGACGGCCGCGCCAAGGCCATCGGTGTCTCCAACTTCCTGCCGGAGCACCTCGACCGGCTCCTCGCCGAGACGTCGGTCATCCCGGCCGTCAACCAGATCGAGCTGCACCCGCACCTCCAGCAGCACGCCTCCCGCGAGTACCACGCGGAGCAGGGCATCGCCACGGAGGCCTGGTCCCCGCTCGGCTCGGGCAAGGGCCTGCTGGAGGTCCCCGCGATCGTCGCCATCGCCCAGAAGCACGGGCGTACGCCGGCCCAGATCGTCCTGCGCTGGCACCTCCAGCTCGGGAACGTGGTGATCCCCAAGTCCGTGACGCCGTCCCGGATCAAGGAGAACATCGAGGTCTTCGACTTCAGCCTGGACACGGAGGACCTCGCCGCGATCAGCGCGCTGAACGAGGACCGCCGGCTCGGCCCGGACCCGGCCACCTTCGAGACGGGCTGACGACAGCTCCGAGGCGGGCTGACCACAGCCACGGCAACGCCCCGGTCCGCGCCGGCCACGGTCGCGGTTCCGGGGCGTTTCGCTTGCCCGCGCGCACCGGCCCGAACACCCGCGCTCCCCCGCGAACCACCCTCCGCCCCTCCTCCCCGGGCTCCGGCCCGGCCTCCGGCACGTCCCACCACCGACAGCCGTCGACAGGGTTGACGCGGGCATGCGGACAGGTCCACCTTGGATCACACCCGGTAAGGAAACTTTCCTAACAGAAGGGTCCCCCCACAGTGCGCTCTCGAACACTGACCCTCGCCGCGGCCACCGGCGCAGCCCTGCTCGCCGCCGCCGCGCTCCCCTCGTACGCCTCAGGGCCGCCCTCCGTCCGGGAGGGCTCGGTCAGCGCGGCCGACCTCCTCGCCAAGGTGACGTCCTGCTCGCAGCTCTCCAACGGCAAGTACCGCACCGACGAGGAGACTTCGGCCACGATCCCGGTGTGCGGCAAGAACGGCGCCGTGTTCTGGAAGGCCGACATGGACATCGACTGCGACGGCCAGCGCACGTCGAAGTGCAACGAGAACACCGACCCCTGGTACCAGGACGACACGGCGTTCCACCAGTCCAACGGCAAGCCGCTCAAGGCGGATTCACTGCCGTACGTCGTCGTGCCCAGCTCCAGCTCCATCTGGAACTACTCCGGCGCGGGCATCAAGGGCGGCGGTGTGGTCGCCGTGATCTACAACAACAAGGTCCAGTACGCGGTCGTCGGCGACACCGGCCCCACGAAGATCATCGGCGAGGCGTCGTACGCCACCGCCCAGGCCCTCGGCATCGACCCCGACCCGGAGACCGGCGGCACCGACTCCGGGGTGACGTACATCCTGTTCAAGAACTCCCAGGTCTCCCCCATCGAGAGCCACGGCGCGGCGGTCTCCCTGGGCGATCAGCTGGCCAGGCAGTTCATCCGCGACAACTGACCCCGGCGCGGAAGCCGGAGCGGCCCGGTGCCGTGCGCGCGGACACGGCACCGGGCCCTCGGGCCGCCGACTCAGCTGCACTTTCGGTCAGTTGGGCTGCCCGATCGGCCGTACGACCACGGTGTTGACGTCGACTCCCTCGGGCTGCCGGATCGCCCAGACGATCGAGTCGGCCAGCTGGTCGGCCGTCAGCAGGTGCCCCGGGGGCAGACCGCCGTAGCTGTCCCAGAACGGGGTCTCGACGCGTCCGGGGGCCACCAGCGTGACGCCGACCCCGAACTCCGTGACCTGGCGCCGGGTGTTCTCCGCCAGCCCGGTCACCGCCCACTTGGTCGCCCCGTAGATGTTGCCCGGCGTGTGGACGAACCCGGCGACACTGCCGACCAGCACGATCCGGCCCCGGGTCTCCTTCAACGCGTCGATCGAGGCCCTGATGAGCAGCGCGGGCCCGAGTACGTTGGTCAGCACCATCTCGGTCCAGCCGGCCGGGTCACCCTCGGCGACCGTGTCATGGGTGGCGAACCCGGCGTTGGCGACGACCGTGTCCAGTCGCCCGAACTCCTTGAGCGCCGTCTCGACGGCTCCGCGCACGTCGTCGTACTCGGCCGCGTTCCCGGCGATCGTCAACAGCCCCTCGGGGGAGCCGAGTTCCTCGGCGAAGCCGCGCAGCCGCTGCTCGCCCCGGCCGGTGACGACGACCCGGTGACCGGTGTCGAGCAGCCGCCGGGCGACAGCGGCGCCGATTCCGCTGCCGCCGCCGGTGATGAGGGCGACGGGTGAGTCGCTCATGGTTCCCCCTGTGTGCCGTTCGGTGTGTGGTGAACGGCGGAGAGTCCATCACTTGAAGTGCTCTCCAAGTCAAGGGAGTTGAGGGACTCCCCGGCGCTCACTCCCCCGGCTTGGTGGCCGTGTACAGCGTGTGCGCGGCGAGCACGAAGACGTCGGGGCGGTGGTGCAGGCTCGCCTTGTCGTCGGGGTCGAGGAGGCGGTCGAGGGTGGCGCGGTCCTCGGCGTCGAGTTCCTCGCCGAACATCGAGCGGCGCCGGTCGAAGACGCCGATCACATAGGCGCGGGCCTCGTCCGCGAGCGGAGCCGGGAGGTCGAGGACGAAGGAACGGGTGCCGGAAGGACGCAGACCGGCGGCGGTGAGCAGGGCCGGCCAGTCCTCGGTCTCCCGCACATGGCCGGGCAGCGTGGTGCGCATCTCGCTGAACCAGGTCTGCTCGATCAGGTCCATCCGGGTCTCCAGGCCGGGGCGCCCGAAGCCGAGGTCACGCGGCAGGTTCCGCTCGGGGAGGCCGCCCTCCATCACGGCGAGGGTGCCGCCGGGCGCGAGTACGGCCGCCAGCGCGATGAGGCCGGCCCGCTGGTCGCCGACGTGATGGACGACGCGGCTCGACCACACCAGGTCGGCGGGGTACTCCAACTCGCCGAGCCCGTTGGGGAGTTCGGCTTCTACGGTGCTGAACCGGTCGGCGTTGCCCAGGCGTTCGGCGTTCTCGCGGGCCCGCTCCAGGAGCGCCGCCGAAGCGTCCGCCGCGACGATACGGGCCTCGGGGAACGCCTCCGCGAAGTAGCCCGAGATGATGCCGGGGCCACTGCCCGCGTCGACGATCAGCCCCGGCTCGGGCTGCTGCCGGGACAGCCAGGCCAGGGCGTCGGCGTACAGCGGCGCGAACAACCGGGCCTGGCCCTCCAGCATGGGGATCATCGTGCCGAAGTCGATGTCACCGTGGGCATGCGCGTGGGCGTGGTCCTGGATGTGCTCTTGGGTGTGCTGAGGCTGGTGCCGGTGCTGATGGGCCATGGTGTACGGGCCTCCCCTTGTCGTTGCCACCAGCCTGCTCCGACCTCGCCGACCGGGCCAGTTCTGTTGCCGTTACGGCAAACCGGGACGCGGCCCTCGAACAGGCACGGCAAAAACCGGATGCGCGGGCCCGCCCCGCTCCCCCACGATGTCCCGTATGACTGACGAGCTGGTGGAGCGCTTCCTCGAAGACGGGTTCGTGAAGATCGAGGGCGCCTTTCCGCCGCGCGTCGCCGAGCACTGCGCCCGGCTGCTGTGGCGGGAGACGGGGTGCGACCCGGACGACCCCGGCACCTGGACGAAGCCGGTGCACTGGGTGTCGGACATGGCCCAGGGTCCGTTCGCGGCGGCGGTCAACACCCCTGTGCTGCATGAGGCGTTCGACATCCTGGTGGGCGAGGACCGCTGGGCGTCGCGCTACTCACTGGGCAGCTTCCCGCTGCGGTTCCCGCACGAGGAGGAACCGGACGACGCGGGCTGGCACATCGAGGGCAGCTACGCCGTCGAGGGCGCCGACTGGCCGTACACGAATCTCCGCTCCCGGGACCGCGCCCTGTTGATGCTGTTCCTGTTCACCGAGGTCGGCGAGGAGGACGCCCCGACCCGCATCCGGGTGGGCTCCCATCTGGACGTACCACCGCTCCTGGAGCCGTACGGTGAGAAGGGCGTCTCGGGCCTTGAGATTGCCCCGCAGCTGGTCGAGTCCTCGGCCCACCGCCCACTGGCGCACGCCACGGGTCGCCCTGGCGACGTCTACCTCTGCCACCCCTTCCTGGTCCACGCGGCCCAGCCCCACCACGGCACCCGCCCCCGCTTCATGGCCCAGCCTCCACTGCACCCGACGGCCCCGTACGACCTGAACCGCGAGGACGAGAACTACTCACCGGTGGAGTTCGCGATCCGCCAGGGGCTGGGGAAGAACGACTGAGCCCCCTGGCGGATCACGTTCAGTTGTTCGGACGGCTCCGGTGGACTCTGGCGCACACCCGCGCCCCTGTCTTCAGGGGCGCGGGGAACTGCGCGACCAGCCCCCACCGGGCCCGCGGTCGAAACACCACGGGCCCGACGGAACTCAGAGTGCCGGGTACGCGTTCCTCATCAGTTCCTGGAACTGCGCCGAGAACCAGTGCCCCGACACCGGCGAGTTCGCCAACGCCCCGGACATGTTGTTGTTGTTCCGCGGGTTACCGGTGTAGGTCGGGTCGCACATCCGGTCGAACCCCTTGCCCTCGTCGTTCGGGATCGCCGAGCTGGACCCGTCCGACTCCCCCGGAGGCTTCATCCACACATACGCGTCGATCCCGGTCGCCGGAGCGGCCTTGGGCCGTTCGCCCAGACCCGCCCCGGACTGGTTGCACCAGTTCCCGACATGGATGCGCCGGTCGTAGCGCCCGCCGTCGACATACGTGTCGACCGTGGTCGTCGCTCCCGGACCGGCCGGCCGCGCGGTGCCGCCCCAGCCGTTCCTGGACGTGTCGATCAGCATGCCGATGGTGGACGGGAAGCCGACCGTGACCAGCTGGTTCCTGAACGCCTGCGCGAAGGACAGCTCGTCGGTGTACCGGTTCCAGTCCACCCACTTCGACTCGCGGACGGACTTGCCGGCCACGTTGTCGTTGATGGTGAAGTTGTTCTCCTTCAGGGCGCTGTAGTTCGCCGTGTTGGTGATGAACCCGTGCACGTCGTTGACGGTCGCGCCCTCGGCGGTGGCCGCCTGCTTGAACACGTCGGCGGAGGCGCCGAAGTTGTCGTCCCAGCCGATCCAGCCGTGGTGGCCGGCGTCGACGTAGTTGTACACGTTCGGCACGTCACCGAGCTTGTTGAGCGCGTAGCCGACGCCCTTGACGTAGTTGCCGTTCGCCTTCATCACGTCGCACGCGGGCGTGGCCGTGGGCCGGCTGCCGGTGTTGGTGACGAGGTTGGGCAGCGAGTCGATCTCGACGGTCGTGACGATGCGCAGGCCCGCGTACTTGGTGTCCGCGAGGATCGCCGCGATCGGGTCGATGTAGGCGGTCTTGTAGCGGTCGATCTCCGTCGGGCCGAGTTCGCCGTTGGAGGCGAGCGCCGCGCAGTCGCGTCCGGGCAGGTTGTAGATGACCAGCTGGACGACGAGTTCGCCGGTGCCCTTCTGCTGGAGGGCCGCGTCGAGGTGGGCGCGCAGGCCCATCCCGCCGTTGACGCCGTTGATCGCGGCGATCCGGTCCAGCCACACACCGGTGGGCTGGCTGGAGATCCGGCTGCCGCCCGTCTCGGCGGCTGCCTTCGCGGACCACTCCGGGTTCACGTACACCTTGGCGCCCGCGTACGGGTTGTCGACCCTGGTGCCGGTGCCCGGCGGGGTCGTGGGGCCGCCCCCGCCGTCGTCGACGTTGCAGGTGACGCCGTCGAGGGTGAAGGTCGTCGGGAGCGAGTTGGTGCCGCTGTAGCTGCCGTTGAAGCCGAAGCTCACCGAACCGCCGGTGGCGAGCGTCCCGTTGTAGGTCTCGTTGGCGGCGGTCACGGCGGTGCCGGCCTGGGTGATCTTCGCGTTCCAGCCGCTGGTCACCTGCTGGTTACCGGCGTACGACCACTTCACGGCCCAACTCGACTTGGCCGCGCTGTTGTTGGTGATCGTCACGGCGGCGGTGAAGCCGGTGTTCCACTGGCTCTGCACCTTGTAGTCGACGGTGCAGGGGATCGCGGCGATGCCGACGTCGGCCGGGGCGGCTGCGACGGCGGCGCCGGTGGCACCGGCGACCAGCGCCATGGCAGCGAGGATCGCTGTTCTGGTACGGCTCATGAGTGCGGGTGTCCTCTCGTGTTCCGGTCGTGTTCCGTTCGTTTTCCGGGAGGGGTGAGAAGCGCCTTGCCGTGAAGGGGAGTTGGAGCGCTAACCGATGGCGCGCAGATGGTCGCGCAGGCCGATTCCGAAGGCGGTGGGTGTGCCGTCGTAACCGGAGATCAGGGACGGGCCGGTGGCGCAGTTCCAGGTGTTCCAGGTCCAGCCGAGGTACGACAGCGAGCGGTCGTCGAACCACTTCATGACCCGGTCGACGAAGGAGTGCGCGCAGGTGTTCTCGCCGATCTCGCCCGCGACCAGCGGGACCTGGGCGGCGACCGGCGCGAGTGTCGAGTCCCAGCAGCTTTCGCTGACACAGGAGTTGAAGTTGTAGACGTGCCAGGCGGCGGCGAGATTGCCCGCCGGGTCGGTCGGCCGGTACGCCAGCCACTGGCTGAGGTCGTTGGAGTAGGCGAGCCCGGCGGCGAGGATCACGTTCTTGGCGCCGGTGGCCCGGACGGCGTCGATCAGATCCTGCATACCGGCGACCTCGTACCCGATGCCGGGGCAGGTGCCGCCGTCCCGCCAGCAGGTCCAGGCCTGGGCCGCCGTGGAGGTGGCGCGGTCCGGGTAGGGCTCGTTGAAGAGGTCGAAGACGACGGCCGTGTCGCCCTTGAAGGTGTTGGCGACCGAGGTCCAGAAGGCGGGCGTGTACTGCATGTTCGGCATGGGCTTCTGGCAGCTGGCGTGCACGTCGGAGCAGCCGGCCGAGTTGCCCGTGTACTGGCCCCAGGTCCAGTGCAGTTCGACCATCGGGGTCATGCCGTGCGCCTTCACCTTCGCCACCAGGTCCTTGACGGCGGCGATGTAGTTGGCGCCCGCGTACTCGGGTCTGATGTTGGACAGCCCGAGCCAGCACTCCTCGTTCAGCGGGATGCGTACGGTGTTGACCTTCCAGTCGGCGATCGCCTTCACCGAGGCGTCGTCGACGGGTCCGTCCCAGATGCCGTTGCCCTGGACGCACGCGAACTCGCCGCCGGAGCGGTTGACGCCGAGCAGCCGCCGGGTGGCGCCGCCGGAGTCGACGAGCTTGTTGCCGGACACATGCAGGGCGGGTGGCCCGTCACCGGGGGCCGGTGGAACGGAGGGCGACGGAGTCGGGGTGGGGGTAGGGGTCGGGGTCGGCTCCGTGTCGACGTTGCATGTCGTCCCGTTGAGCTTGAACGACGCCGGTACGGGATTGCTCCCGGCCCGTGAGGCGAGGAACCCCGCGCTGACGCTCGCTCCCGTGCCCAGCGAGCCGTTGTACGTCTCGTTGGCCGCGGTGACGGTGGTGCCGGACTGGGACCACTTGGCGTTCCAGCCCTGGGTGAGCTTCTGACCTGCGCCGAAGTCGAAGGTGAGACTCCAACTGCTGAGCGCCGCCTGGTTGTTGGTGATCCTGACGGAGCCCTGGAAGCCGGCGTCCCACGCACTGGTGAGGGTGTATTCCACCGTGCACGCGGGGGTGGCTCCCGATGCCGTGACGACCGGTACGACCGCGGTGCCCACAAGGGCGGCGGTAGCGCCGAGCACGACTAAAAGACCTGAACGCGGGGGGTGTCGCATGAGCGACTCCTTGCAGATCGGGCGCGTCGTGGCGGACGCGTCGACTGATGGAACCGCTCCCACTGGTGTCAATGAAGCTAGCGCCAAGTGACGGCAAAGGACAGAGAGTTGACGTGTTTCCATCAGATGTCGTCGTCGAATCAATTCGAGTCTTCAAACACCTTGACCCTTGACACGCCTGTCTTCAATATGGGAGCGCTCCCACTGGTTCAAGGCTTGTTGCTCTCCCCACTTCTCCACGAGCACCTCCGAGCCGCTAGGAGGAACCAGCACCATGCACTCCCGACACAGACGCCGCCTCGCGCGACGGTTCTGGACCGCTGTCGTGGCGGCCCTCGCCCTCCCCTTGACCATGCTCGCAACAGGCACAACTCCCGCGCAGGCGGCGGCAGTTCAGTGCAGCGTCGACTACAAGACGAACGACTGGGGGTCCGGTTTCACCGCGGACCTGACGATCACCAACCGCGGTACGGACGTCATCAACGGCTGGACACTGACGTACGCCTACGCGGGCAACCAGCGGCTCAGCAATGGCTGGAACGGCACCTGGTCCCAGTCCGGGCAGACGGTCACCGTGCAGAACGCCACGTACAACGCGACGATCGCGGCCGGCGCGGCCGTCAGCACCGGTGGCCAGTTCACCTACAGCGGCGCCAACGCGGCGCCGACCTCCTTCGCGGTCAACGGCACGACCTGCGTGGGCGCCCACCAGCCGCCGGTCACCGTGCTGACCAGCCCGGTCGCGGGCGCCGTCTACTCGCAGGGCACCGCCGTGCCGATGGCGGCCACGGCGGCGGCTGCGGACAACGCGACGATCACGAAGATCGAGTTCTACGACGACACCACGCTGCTCGGCACGGACACGACCGCGCCGTACACCTACTCGGCCACCGCCCTGTCCGTGGGCAGCCACTCGCTGCTGGCCAAGGCGTACGACAGCCTGGGCGCCTCGGCGCCGTCCACACCGGTCGGCATCACGGTCGCCTCGGGTCCCGCCGTGGTCGCCGTGCCCACCCAACTCGGCGTGCAGCAGAGCCAGTCGGCGACGTACGACGTGAAGCTGTCGACGCAGCCGAGCGCGAACGTGACCGTGGCGACAGCCCGGGCCAGTGGCAACACCGGCCTGTCGGTGACGGGCGGCGCCTCGCTCACCTTCACCCCGGCCAACTGGAACACGGCCCAGAAGGTGACGATCACCGCCAACGCGACGGGCACCGGATCCGCGGCCTTCGACTCGACGGCCACCGGCCACGCCAAGGCGACGGTCACCGTCACCCAGCTGGCCGCCTCGAAGGTGTACGACGCCCGCTTCCTGAACCTCTACGGCAAGATCACCAACCCGGCGAACGGCTACTTCTCCCCCGAGGGCATCCCCTACCACTCGGTCGAGACACTGATCGTCGAGGCGCCGGACCACGGCCACGAGACCACGTCGGAGGCGTACAGCTACCTCCTGTGGCTCCAGGCCATGTACGGCAAGGTGACGGGCGACTGGAGCAAGTTCAACGGCGCCTGGTCGATCATGGAGCAGTACATGATCCCCACCCACGCCGACCAGCCCACCAACTCCTTCTACAACGCGTCGAAACCGGCGACGTACGCCCCCGAGTACGACCTGCCGAGCCAGTACCCGGCCGCGCTCAACACCGCTGTCTCGGTCGGCCCCGACCCGATCGCGGCCGAGCTGAAGACCGCGTACGGCACGGATGACGTCTACGGCATGCACTGGCTCCAGGACGTCGACAACGTCTACGGCTACGGCAACTCGCCCGGCAAGTGCGAGGCGGGTCCGACGGACACCGGTCCCTCCTACATCAACACCTTCCAGCGCGGGCCGCAGGAATCGGTGTGGGAGACGGTTCCGCAGCCGACCTGCGACGCCTTCAAGTACGGCGGTACGAACGGGTACCTGGACCTGTTCACCGGTGACGCGTCGTACGCCAAGCAGTGGAAGTTCACCAACGCCCCGGACGCCGACGCGCGGGCCGTGCAGGCCGCGTACTGGGCGGACGTCTGGGCCAAGCAGCAGGGCAAGGGCGCCGACGTCTCGGCGACCGTGGGCAAGGCCGCGAAGATGGGCGACTATCTGCGGTATTCGATGTACGACAAGTACTTCAAGAAAATCGGCAACTGCGTCGGCCCGACCACCTGCCCGGCCGGTACCGGCAAGGACGCCTCGCACTATCTGATGTCCTGGTACTACGCGTGGGGCGGCGCCACCGACACGGCGGCCGGCTGGGCCTGGCGCATCGGCTCCAGTCACACGCACGGCGGCTACCAGAACCCCCTGGCCGCCTACGCGCTCGCCAACTACGCCCCGCTGAAGCCCAAGTCGACGACCGGGCAGACCGACTGGGCCACGTCCCTGAACCGGCAGATCGAGTTCTACCGCTGGCTCCAGTCCAACGAGGGTGCCATCGCGGGCGGCGCGACCAACAGCTGGGCGGGGCGGTACGCCACTCCCCCGGCCGGTACGCCGACCTTCTACGGCATGTACTACGACGAGAAGCCGGTGTACCACGACCCGCCTTCCAACCAGTGGTTCGGCTTCCAGGCGTGGTCCATGGAGCGGGTCGCCGAGTACTACCAGCAGACGGGCAACGCGGCGGCGAAGACCGTCCTGGACAAGTGGGTCGACTGGGCCCTGTCCAAGACGACCATCAACCCGGACGGCACATACCGTATCCCGTCGACACTCCAGTGGTCGGGCACCCCCGACACCTGGAACGCGTCGACTCCGGGCGCGAACGCGGGACTTCACGTCACGGTCGCCGACTACACGAACGACGTGGGTGTGGCGGCGGCGTACGCGAAGACGCTGACGTACTACGCCGACCGCTCCGGTGACACCGAGGCGGCGACGACGGCGAAGGCGCTCCTCGACGGCATGTGGTCCAACTACCAGGACACCCTGGGCATCGCCGTCCCGGAGACCCGCGCGGACTACAACCGCTTCGACGACGGGATCTACGTGCCGTCGGCCTGGACGGGGAAGATGCCGAACGGCGACACGATCAACGCGTCGTCGACGTTCGCCTCGATCCGTTCCTTCTACAAGAACGACCCCAACTGGTCGAAGATCGAGGCGTACCTGGCGGGCGGCGCCGTGCCCTCGTTCACCTATCACCGGTTCTGGGCGCAGGCGGACATCGCCCTCGCCATGGGTTCGTACGCGGAGCTTCTCGAATAGCCCCCGTCAGGTCCACCGGGACCTGAGTTCCGCGTACAGCGCCGGGCGGCCCCCTCCCGCACTGGGGGTCGCCCGGCAACTCTCGCACCGAATGGAAAGCGCTTACCCCCCTCCGTCCCTGCCTTCCCGTTTCCCCCACCCGGAAAGGACCCCCCGTGCGAAGAACCCGTATCCTCACGGCCGTCATGGCCCTGGCCGCAGGGCTGCTGGCGGGCAGCCCGCTCGCGTCGGCCGCCCCGAGCGCCGCCGAGGTGACGCTCGCGGCGGACACGTACACCTGGAAGAACGCCCGGATCGACGGCGGTGGTTTCGTCCCCGGGATCGTGTTCAACCGGGCCGAGAAGAACCTGGCGTACGCCCGCACGGACATCGGCGGGGCCTACCGCTGGCAGGAGTCGACGAAGACCTGGACGCCGTTGCTGGACTCGGTCGGCTGGGACCGCTGGGGGCACACCGGAGTGGTGAGCCTCGCCTCCGACTCCGTCGACCCGAACAAGGTGTACGCGGCTGTCGGAACGTATACCAACAGCTGGGATCCCGGGAACGGTGCCGTGCTGCGGTCGGGCGACCGGGGCGCCAGTTGGCAACGGGCCGATCTGCCCTTCAAGTTGGGCGGCAACATGCCCGGCCGGGGCATGGGTGAGCGGCTGGCCGTCGACCCGAACCGGAACAGCGTGCTGTATCTGGGGGCGCCCAGCGGCAAGGGGCTGTGGCGGTCGACGGACTCGGGGGCGACCTGGTCGCAGGTGGCGAACTTCCCCAACGTCGGGAACTACGCGCAGGATCCGACCGACACCAGCGGGTACGCCAGCGACAACCAGGGGATCGTCTGGGTCACCTTCGACGAGTCGACGGGGACCACGGGCAGCGCGACCCGCACGATCTATGTCGGGGTCGCCGACAAGGACAACGCGGTGTACCGCTCGACGGACGCGGGCGCGACCTGGGCGAGGGTGGCCGGGCAGCCCACGGGCTATCTGGCCCACAAGGGCGTACTGGACGCGCGGAACGGCTACCTGTACCTGCCGTACAGCGACAAGGGCGGTCCGTACGACGGCGGCAAGGGCCAGTTGTGGCGGTACGCGACGGCGACCGGCACCTGGACGAACATCAGCCCGGTCGCGGAGGCGGACACCTACTACGGCTTCAGCGGGCTGACGATCGACCGGCAGAAGCCGGGCACGGTGATGGCGACGGCGTACAGCTCGTGGTGGCCGGACACCCAGCTGTTCCGGTCCACGGACAGCGGCGGCACCTGGACGAGGGCCTGGGACTACACCTCGTACCCCAACCGCTCGAACCGCTTCACGATGGACGTCTCCTCCTCACCCTGGCTGACCTTCGGCGCGAATCCGTCGCCGCCCGAACAGAGCCCGAAACTGGGGTGGATGACGGAGTCGCTGGAGATCGACCCGTTCAACTCGAACCGCATGATGTACGGGACGGGCGCGACGATCTACGGCACGGAGAACCTGACGAACTGGGACAGCGGCAGCCAGTTCAGCATCAAGCCGATGGTGCAGGGCCTGGAGGAGACGGCGGTCAACGACCTGGCCGCGCCCCCGTCGGGCGGAGCCGTACTGCTGAGCGCACTCGGTGACATCGGCGGCTTCCGGCACACGGATCTCACCAAGGTCCCCTCGATGATGTTCACTTCACCGAACTTCACGACGACCACGAGCCTGGACTACGCCGAGTCGAACCCGGGGATCGTGGCCCGCGTCGGCAACCTGGACTCGGGTCCGCATGTCGCGTTCTCGACGGACAACGGCGCCAACTGGTTCGCGGGGACCGACCCTTCGGGGGTCTCGGGCGGCGGCACGATCGCGTCGGCGTCGGACGGCAGCCGGTTCGTGTGGAGCCCGGCGGGCACAGGAGTGCAGTACGCGACGGGCTTCGGCAACTCGTGGTCGGCGTCGGCGGGCATCCCGGCGGGCGCGGTCGTGGAGTCGGACCGGGTGGACCCGAGGACGTTCTACGGCTTCAAGTCGGGCAGGTTCTACGTGAGTTCGGACGGCGGAGCGACCTTCACGGCCTCGGCGGCGACCGGCCTCCCGGCCGGCGACAGTGTGCGCTTCAAGGCGCTGCCCGGCACGAAG
This sequence comes from Streptomyces geranii, assembly GCF_002954775.1. Classification (GTDB taxonomy): domain Bacteria; phylum Actinomycetota; class Actinomycetes; order Streptomycetales; family Streptomycetaceae; genus Streptomyces; species Streptomyces geranii. The sequence goes on along the minus strand of NZ_PJME01000007.1, from coordinate 297,935 downwards.
GGCGACATCTGGCTGGCGGGCGGCGCGACGGACGGCGCGTACGGCCTGTGGCACTCGACGAACGGCGGTACGAGCTTCGCCAAGCTGTCGAACGTCGAGCAGGCCGACACGATCGGCTTCGGCAAGGCGGCGACGGGGGCGGCGTACCAGACGCTCTACACGAGCGCGAAGATCGGCGGCGTACGCGGCATCTTCCGCTCCACGGACAAGGGCGTGAGCTGGACCCGTATCAACGACGATGCCCACCAGTGGGGTTGGACGGGTGCGGCGATCACCGGTGACCCGAGGGTGTACGGGCGGGTGTACGTGGCGACGAACGGGCGCGGTGTCGTGTACGGCGAGTCGTCGGACGCGAGCGGTGGCGGGGGCGGCACGGATCCGACGCCGACCCCGACCGGGGCCTGCGCGGTGACGTACAAGGTGACCAGCGAGTGGTCGGGCGGCTTCCAGGCGGACGTGCAGATCGGCAACACGGGCACAACTGCCTGGACCGGCTGGCAACTTGGCTGGTCCTTCCCCAACGGGCAGACCGTCTCCCAGCTCTGGAACGCCGATTACACCCAGTCGGGCGCGGCGGTGACGGCGAAGAACGTGAACTGGAACGCGAATGTGGCGGCGGGTTCGTCGGTGAGCTTCGGGTTCACGGGGAGTTGGTCGGGGACGAACGGGAAACCGACGGCGTTCAAACTGGGTGACCAGAGCTGCACGGTCGCCTGAGCGCCGAGGGCGCGTACCCAGGGTGGCACGCGCCCTCCACCCCAGAGTTCTGAGTAGGCGTACTCATGCCTGGATTCCTCGTGTCGCACAAGCTGGTCGCACACCACATCGAGAGGGAGTCACCTGTGCGCAGGACCAGCCGAACCGGACTTCTGTCGCTTCTGGCCATGACCGGCGTGACCGCCGCCCTACTGACCGGCTGTTCGATCGAGCAGTCGACCTGCGGCGGCGACGAGTATCCGGTCCTCGCCGTGGGGAGCACCGGCAACGCCTGTGTTCCCCACGGCGAGGAGCCGCCGAAGGGATACGCCCGCTACCCGGAGGGCAAGGTCCCCTCGCAGGTCGGCGACAAATGGGACGTCTATTGGGAGACCCACACCCTCGACGAGAGCGGCAAGATCATCAAGGCTCCCGAGGAGTGAGCGGTGGCCGCCCCGAGTGCGCGGGCGACCACCCTCACGACGTCACGGCGTGTACACCGTCGGCCTGGGTGCCGTGGGCATGCCGTTGCCGATGAAGAAGCTCGGGTGCGGTGGTTGGTTGTATGCGGTGTTCTGCCAGGCGATGCCCGTGCGGTACATCGTGTCGTGCAGGAGAGTCGTGATCCTGGTCGTCGTCTCGATCGGGGTCGAGTAGATGCGCAGGGCCGTGTTCGCGCTGGTCGCCCAGACGACCTCCTCGCGCCAGTCGCCGAAGAGGTCGCCGGAGAGTGCCGGGGTCGCCTTCGTGCTGTTGTTGGAGTGGACGGACGCGCCGGTCAGCAGGCGGGTGTCCGAGGAGGTGCCGTACTTGTCGATGTGGGTGCCGTCGAGGAGTTCGCGGACCGGGTCGGCGTCCCACCAGGAGAGGAAGTTGACGGAGGAGGGCTCGCGGCCCTTCGTCGCGCCGGCCTCGTCGCGGATCGACGTGTCCGAGGCCGACCAGACCTCCGCGCCGTCGTTGCCCGCCCAGATGTCCCCGGCGACTCCGCGACCGTTGTCGCAGCAGGCGGCGATGCTCCAGTTGACCGTGCCGTTGGCCGGGTTGATGTACAGCTCGGCCGGCTGGGAGGTCGACTCGGACACCTTGAAGTACTCCAGGCCCGCGTGCCCCGGGTCCAGGTCGCCGAGGTGCTGGGCGTCGCCGTGCCCCGTCTTCGTCGTCCACAGGCCGTTGCCGTTGTCGTCGACCGCCATCGCGCCGTAGACGATCTCGTCCTTGCCGTCGCCGTCGACGTCCCCGACGGACAGGCTGTGCGAGCCCTGGCCGTCAAATCCCTTGCCGGTGTTGGTGGATGAGCTGGAGTCGAAGGTCCAGCGGCGCGTGAACGCCCCGTTCCGCCAGTCCCAGGCCGCCAGCACCGTACGCGTGTAGTAGCCGCGCGCCATGATCAGGGAGGGCCGGGCGCCGTCCAAGTAGGCGGTACCGGCGAGGAATCGGTCCACCCGGTTGCCGTACGAGTCGCCCCACGAGGAGACCGTGCCGCGCGCCGGGACGTAGTCGACCGTCCCCATGGCCTTGCCGGTCTGCCCGTTGAACATGGTCAGGTACTCGGGGCCGGAGAGTACGTAACCGCTTGAATTCCTGTAGTCAGCCGCCGAGTTGCCGATGACGACGCCCGTCCCGTCGACGGTCGCGTCCGCCGTCTTCATGGCGACCTCGGCCTTGCGGTCGCCGTCGTAGTCGTACACCTGGAACTGCGTGTAGTGCGCGCCCGAGCGGATGTTGCGCCCCAGGTCGATCCGCCAGAGCCGGGTGCCGTCGAGCTTGATGCCGTCGACGATCGTGTTGCCGGTGTAGCCGGACTGGGAGTTGTCCTTGGCGTTGGTGGGCTGCCACTTCAGTACGAAGTCGAGGGCGCCGTCGCCGTCCAGGTCGCCGACCGAGGCGTCGTTCGCCTCGTAGGTGTAGGCGACCCCGTCGGGGGTGGTGCCGCCGGCGGGCGGGGTGATCGGGACGTCCTTGTAGCCGGTGCGGAACTGGATCGCGTGGACGGAGTCGGCCTGTTCGACGCCGCCGACGATCGCCCGGACCGTGTAGTCGGCCTGGGCGGGGGCGCCCGAGTGGAAGTAGTTCGTGGAGCCGGTGACCGGCGTCGAGTTGACCTTCGTACCGGCACGGTAGACGTTGAAGGACACGTCGTTCGGGTCGGTGCCGAGCCAGCGCCAGCTGACCAGGTTGCCGCTGTCGATGTGCACGCTGACGACGCCCCGGTCGAGCGCCTCGACCTGGCGGGCGGTGGCGGCCTCGGCGGGTGCGGCGGAGAGCGAGACGAGCCCGGCGGCGGCGAGGACTCCGGCGGTCATGGCGGAGAGGAGAGGCCGACGTCTGGTGCGGGTCGGGGTGGGGGGACGGAGTTGTGCGTGCGGCTGCGGGTGCTGCACGGTACCTACCTCCAGCGGAGTGGGGGGAACGAGACGGACGGGTTCCAGCCCTCAGTCGCCGCCGCCCGCAACGGAGTTGCCGCCCGGAGGCGGCAACTTCCCGTATCTCGCGGCCAGTTCCGTCACCGTCCGCGCGATCCGCTCCCGCAGCCCGTCGGGCGCGAGCACCTCGATCCCTGTCCCCAGCCTCAGGAACTCCTCGTGGGCACGCTCGACGGACTCGATCGGCACCGTCGCCAGCGTCCAACCCTCGTCATCCATACGACCGTTGGCCTCGACGGCACGACCGGCCGCCCCCGCCAGCCGCACCCCGGGCGCCAGCCGTACCACCGCCTCGCCGCGATACAGCCGGTCGTGGAAGTCGCGCTGGTACGCCGTCCAGTACGCGGCCAGGTCGAACTCCTCGGGGCGCTCGAACTCCTCGTCGCACGCGGCCAGTTCGAGGATCTGGTCGACCCGGAAGGTATGCGGCCCAGGCCCGGCGACCACGTACCAGCGGCCCGCCTTCAGCACCAGCCCGTACGGTTCGAGCCGGCGCTCCACATCCGTCGGCTCGCGCCAGCGGCGGTAGCGCACCCGCAGCACCCGGCCACGCCAGACGGCGTCCGCGACGGCGGGGAGGTACGGGGTGTCGTCGGCGTCCGCGTACCAGCCGGGCGCGTCCAGGTGGAAGCGCCCGGCGACCCGGTCGGCGTGGGCGCGCAGCTCGGCCGGGAGCGCGGCGCGCACCTTGAGCTGGGCGGCGGCCAGGAACGGGCCGAGGCCCAGCTCGGCGGCCGGGCCCGGGGCGCCGGAGAGGAACAGCGCCTCGGCCTCGTCGGCGGTCAGGCCGGTCAGCCGGGTGCGGTAGCCGTCGACCAGCCGGTAGCCACCGGCGTGCCCCGCGTCCCCGTACAGCGGCACGCCCGCCGCGCTCAGCGCCTCGACGTCCCGGTAGACCGTGCGTACCGAGACCTCCAGCTCCCCGGCGAGCTGGGCGGCGGTCATCCGCCCCCGGGTCTGGAGCAGCAGAAGCACGGACAGCAGCCGACCGGCCCTCACGGACATCTCACCCACGCCCTCGCCTTCATTCGTCAGCGCTTCACTGACACAGGATGTCAGTGAAGCGGGCCTAGCGTCCCCTCATGCCCTTCACCGAGAAGCTGCTGACCGTCTTCGAGCCCATCGAGGTCTCCGGCCGGCACATCAAGCGCTACCACGTCACGGCCGACCCGGCCGGCATCGCACCCGAGGTCCAGGAGGCCGCGTACGCGATGCTGCCGAAGCTGCTCCCGGAGCCGGACGGCACTCCGCCCGCCACCTTCGTCGTCCTGCACCGGGGCGGCGACGACGGCGCCTATCTCAACGCGTACAGCTGGGCGTGGGACAACGTCCTGCACTTCCGGGGCGCGGCGGCGGGCCAGCCGGTGCTGGGCTGCCCGGACCGTGACCCCACGCACTTCGTCCCGCTCGACCGCCCCTGGATCGGCTGCGTCTGGGAGCTGCCGCCGATCCTGCACGAACGGGACGCCTGGGTACGGCACTTGCTGACACCCCAAGTCCCCGACCTGACCGCCTACTTGGCGGACACCATGCCCGAGGGAACCACGGGGGACCGCCCATGAGCAGCCCGCACGACTTCGACCTCCCGCACGGCGACCGGGCGGTCCGCGGACTCCCGGGAAAGGCAACTCCCTTGCGCGCTACGGCTTCCGGAACGCCCGCAGGGTGAACACCGGTTCCGGGCGCGGCCGGTCCTGGTCGGGCAGGGCCTCCAGGCGGGCGGCGAAGCCGTCGGCCAGGGGGTCGCCCGGTGGCAGGGTCATGAACCAGCCGCGCCGCAGGTCGGCGACGGCTCGCCGGGGGCTGCGTCCCTGTCCGTGCCCCCGGAACCGGGCTTCCCCGGCCGGTACCAGCCCGTGGGCGACGGCGTGCGCCTCGACGACGGCCGCCGTGTCCGGTGCCGCGCGCCAGGGGCGGCCGGCGAGGATGGCGTCGATGTCGCTGCCCACGTTGTGCGAGGCGCCCTTGTCGACGGTGGTGACGAACACCCCGCCCGGCCGCAGCACCCGCGCGCACTCGCCGATGATGGCCCCGGCGTCCTCGGGCCGTGGCGCGAGATGCAGCACCCAGACACTGGTCACCGCATCAAACCGGCCGTCCAGAAAGGGTAGTTGACGGCTGTCGGCGAGGACGACGGCGCCTGGCAGCCGGGCGGCGGCCCGCCGGGCCATCGCGTCGGTGAGGTCGACGCCCGCGACCCGCGTCCCGGGCCGCGCCGCCGCGAGCCGCCGGGTCACGATGCCCGTACCGCAGCCCACGTCGAGCAGGGTGCGCGTCTCCTCGGGTACGAGGCTCAGTACGGCGTCCGCCGCCGCGGCGGCCCTGGGTTCGCCGCCGCGCAGGGCGTCGTACCGCTCGGCCTCCTGGTTGTAGTCCAGCACGATCCTGTTCCTTCGGCCCGGTCAGCTCGCCCCGTGCCCCGGTGCGAGGTCCTCGACTCTGCGGGCGAGCTGGAAGTCGAGGTCCGTGACCGCGCCGCCCGCGCTGTGGGTGTTCACGGTGAGCGACACGGTGTTGTAGCCGAGGGCGAGGTCGGAGTGGTGGCCCAGTTCCTCCTGGACCTGGGCGATGTGGACGACCAGCGCAGCCGCCGCGAAGTGCGAGGCGAGCCGGTAGGAGCGGGCGATGCGGTCTCCGTCGAGCGACCAGCCCGGCAGTTCCGCCAGCCGGTCGTCGATCTCCTTCTGCGACAGCGGTTCGACGGGCATGACCACGCTCCTTCCGCGATGTGGGGTGCCCTCCCAGCGTGCCACAAGCCGGGCTTTCCGGCCCAGGTCAGGAGGGTGCCCGCGTCCGCCTCGGCTACCGTCGTCCCATGACGACGGCCCAGCCTGGCGGCGCCGCCCGCCCCACCACCCCCAGGGACCCGGCGATCGAGGGAGTGGGCCCGCTGCTGCGGGCCTGGCGGGAGCGGCGGCGCGTCAGCCAGCTCGAACTGGCGCTGCGGGCCGACTCGTCCACCCGGCACATCAGCTTCGTCGAGACGGGCCGCTCCCGGCCGAGCGAGGAACTGCTCCTGCGGCTCGCGGAGCACCTGGACGTGCCGGTCCGGGAGCGCAACGCCCTTCTCCTGTCAGCCGGTTACGCCCCGCGCTACCGCGAGACCCCGCTCGACGACCCGGCGCTCGCGTCCCTGCGCGACGGCGTCGAGCGGCTGATCCAGGGGTACGAGCCCTATCCGGCGTTCGTGGTCGACGCCACGTACAACGTCCTGGCCGCGAACCGGGGCATCCTGATGCTCCTCGACGGTCTCCCCGATTTCCTGCTCGCGCCGCAGGTCAACGCGATGCGTCTGACCCTGCACCCGGAGGGTCTCGCCCCGCGCATCCACAACCTCCCGGAGTGGCGCGGGCATCTGCTGGCCCAGATGGAACGCGAGATCGCCCTGCACCGCTCGGCCCCGCTGCGCGCGCTGTACGAGGAGGTCGCCGCGTATCCGGTGGTGCGGCGGGAGGCGAGCCCGGCGGACGGTCCCGCCGAGTCCGTGACCCCGTTCGCGCTGCCGATGCGGATCGAGCACGAGGGCCGGGTGCTCTCCTTCATCTCGTCCATCTCCACCTTCAACACCCCGATGGACATCACCGTCGCCGAGCTGGCCATCGAGACGCTTCTTCCGGCCGACCCGGCGACGGTCAAGTACCTGCACTCGATGGTGAGTTGACGCCCACGCGGAGAGATCCGGCCGGCGGGGCCGCCGCAGCGGACTGCCCTCAGCGGCAGGCCCTCAGTGCCACGTACTGCAGGCCGGCGAATCCGGCCACGACGGCCGCCTGCAGCACCGTCCACCCGGCCCCGGCCGCACTCGGCGAGAGCCACAGCGCGAGCGCGACACAACTCAGCAGCGCCCAGGCGAGGTTGACCTCGATCACGACCCGCACCGCAAGCACGGCGGGCCGCCGCCGCAAGGCCAGCCATCCGACACCCCCGGCGTACCCGGCCAGTACCAGGCCGAGTTCGAGCAGCAGCCCCGGGCCGACGCCGAGGAGGCGGGCGAGCGGACCGGCCGCCACCAGGTAGGCGACCGCGTTCGCACCGGTCACCAGGGCGTCGAGGGCGAGGAAGCGGCGTAGCATCACGGTCGGTTCGGTGGTCCGGGCGGCGAGTGCGGCGAACTGGGCTGCGGACATGGCGGATCGCCCTCCGTCGAGGTCAGGCCGGAAAATTGGGGGAACCCGGGCCCCGGACCGGAGTGCGCCGGCCCGGAACCCGTTGCCTTCACTCTTCCGCGCGGGTCCGCGAAGGGCCATTACTTCCTGGGTAATCTCCATGGCTCGAACCTGTCAGTGCGACAGCGGAACGTGACACACTGCTCGCTGTACTTCGGCGCGTAGGGGAGGCGTGGCGTGAGTGAGCGGCGGGCTGCGCCCACCGTGGGTCAAGTGGTGCTCGGAAGACGGCTCCAGGAGCTGCGCGAGGCCGCCGGGCTGAAGCGGGAAGAGGCCGCGCGGGTGCTGCGGGTGGCCTCGGCGACCGTACGGCGGATGGAGATGGCCGAGGTCGCCCTCAAAATCCCGTACGTACATGTGCTGTTGACGACGTACGGCGTGCCCGAGGACGAGGTGGCCGTCTTCGTGGACCTGGCCGAGGAGGCCAACGAGCCCGGCTGGTGGCAGCGCTTCTCCGACGTCCTGCCGGACTGGTTCAGCATGCATGTGAGCCTGGAGGGCTCCGCCCGGCTGATCCGCTCGTACGAACCGCACTTCGTGCCCGGCCTGTTGCAGACCCCGGACTACGCGCGTGCGGTCATGGAGGCCGGGACGATCGGGCACACCGGCCCCGAGGCGGTCGAGCGGCATGTGTCGCTGCGCATGGCCCGGCAGAAGCTGCTGACCCGCGAACACCCGCCCCACCTATGGGTGATCATCGACGAGACGGTGCTGCGGCGGCCCGTGAGCATCCGCGGCGAGGTCATGCGCGAGCAGCTGGACCGGCTCCTCGACGCTTCCGAGAGCGGCCATGTCACCATCCAGGTCGCCGAGTTCAGGGACGGCCCGCACCCCGGGACATCGGCGCCCTTCGAACTGTTCCGCTTCGCCGAGCCGGAACTGCCCGACATGGTCTACACCGAGTATCTGACCGGTGCGCTCTATCTGGACTCCCGCCGGGAGGTGGCCTCGCATCTGGAGGTCCTGGACCACATGACGGCGGGTGCCGCGTCGGCCCAGCGCACCAAGGAGATCATCGCCGAGTACCGCGACGGCTACTGACCCCAACTCCCCCCACGTACAAGGCAAGTGCTCCACGTCCCCCCACACCGGACCCACTTCCCAGAATCCAGTACCCAGGACCAGGAGCAGCGACGGCATGACCGGACCCGAGGGCGCAGCACCCCGTATCGACACCAGCAGACCGCACCCCGCCCGGGTCTACGACTGGTGGCTGGGCGGCAAGGACAACTACCCGGTGGACGAGGAGCTGGCCCGCAAGATCCTCGCCGTGGACGGCACGGTGCTGCGCGGCGCGCGCGCCAACCGCCGGTTCATGCGCCGGGCGACCCGGACCGCCGCCGAGGCCGGTATCCGCCAGTTCCTGGACATCGGCACGGGCATCCCCACCGAGCCGAACCTGCACCAGGTGGCCCAGAGCGTCGCCCCCGAGTCCAAGGTGGTGTACGCGGACAACGACCCGATCGTCCTTCGGCACGCGCAGGCCCTCCTGCACGGCACCCCCGAGGGCACGACGGAGTACGTGCACGCGGACGCCCGCGACCCCGAGACGATCCTGGGCCTGGCCGCCGAGTCCCTGGACTTCACCCGGCCCATCGCGCTGTCCCTGGTCGCACTGACCCACTACCTGGGCGACGACCCCGAGGGCGACGACGTCCACGGCCTCCTGAAGAAGTACGTCGACGCGCTCGCCCCCGGCAGCTACCTGGTCCTCTCCCAGGTCACCCCGGACCTCAGCCCCGAGGCCATCACCAAGGCGGCAGAACACTTCCGCCGCAGCGGCACCCCCTTCTTCCCCCGCTCCCTGCCCGAGTTCCACCGCTTCTTCGACGGCCTGGACCTACTGGGCCCGGGCATCATCCCGGTCTACGGCTGGCGCCCGGAACCGGAGGACGTGGAGGCCCAGGCGGAGGGAATCGTCCCGGTGTACGCAGGGGTGGCCCGCAAACCCTGAAGGGCGCGACAGCGCCCCTTCAGGGGCGCGGGGAACGGCGCGACAAGCCACATCGAACCCGCACCCCGCAACGCACCTACACCCCCCGCCCCTTCCCGTCCCCCGACTCCCTCTCCTCATCAACAATCTCGGCATCCACAACCCCCTCCTCCTCAGCAGGAGCGACATCCTCCTGCTGAGGAGCAGCCTGCGCATACATCGCCTGCCCCATCCGCTGACTGACAGTGGCAAGCTTCTCCACCCCCGCCCGCAGCGCCACCACATCACTCTCCTCCGCCAGCAACCCCTTCACCTCGGCAACAGCCGAGCCAACCTCCACCTTCGCCTCCGCAGGAACCCGTTCCTCGTTGTCCCGCACGAACTTCTCGGTCTGGTACACGAGTTGCTCGGCATGGTTACGCGTCTCGGCGGCCTCCCGGCGCCGCCGGTCCTCCTCCGCGTACTGCTCCGCCTCCCGCATCAGCCGGTCGATGTCGTCCTTGGCGAGCGCCGAGCCGCCCGTGACGGTCATCTTCTGTTCGCGTCCGGTGGCGAGGTCCTTCGCCGAGACGTGCATGATCCCGTTGGCGTCGATGTCGAAGGCGACCTCGATCTGCGGCACGCCACGCGGCGCCGGAGGCAGCCCGGTGAGGTCGAAGACGCCCAACTTCTTGTTGTACGCGGCGATTTCCCGCTCGCCCTGATACACCTGGATGCCGACCGAGGGCTGGTTGTCGGTGGCGGTCGTGAAGATCTCCGAACGCCGGGTGGGAATGGTCGTGTTGCGTTCGATGAGCTTGGTCATGATGCCGCCCTTGGTCTCGATGCCGAGGGACAACGGCGTGACGTCGAGCAGCAGTACGTCCTTGACGTCGCCGCGGATGACACCCGCCTGGAGGGTGGCGCCGAGCGCGACGACCTCGTCCGGGTTGACGCCCTTGTGCGGTTCCTTGCCGGTGAGTTCCTTGACCAGGTCGGTGACGGCCGGCATCCGGGTCGAGCCGCCGACCAGGATGACGTGGTCGATGACGGCGAGCTTCACGCCCGCGTCCTTGATGGCCTGGTTGAAGGGGGTCTTGCAGCGGTCGAGCAAGTCGGCGGTCAGTTCCTGGAACTGAGCCCTCGTCAGCCTCTCCTCAAGGTGCAGCGGGCCGTCGGCGGAGGCGGTGATGTAGGGCAGGTTGACGGTCGTCTCGGACGAACTCGACAGCTCGATCTTGGCCTTCTCGGCGCCCTCGCGCAGCCGTTGCAGCGCCATCTTGTCGTTGCCGAGGTCGATGCCCTGCTGTCCCTTGAAGCGTTTGACGAGGTGGTCGACGATCCGCTGGTCCCAGTCGTCGCCGCCGAGTTGGGTGTCGCCGTTGGTCGCCTTGACCTCGATGACGCCGTCGCCGATCTCCAGGAGCGACACGTCGAAGGTGCCGCCGCCGAGGTCGAAGACGAGCACGGTCTGCTCCTCGCCCCGGTCGAGGCCGTAGGCGAGGGCGGCGGCGGTCGGCTCGTTGATGATCCGCAGCACCTTCAGACCGGCGATCTCCCCGGCCTCCTTGGTGGCCTGCCGCTGGGCGTCGTCGAAGTACGCCGGCACGGTGATCACCGCGTCCGAGACGTCCTCGCCGAGATACGCCTCCGCGTCCCGCTTCAGCTTCTGCAGCACGCGGGCGGAGAGTTCCTGGGCGCGGTAGCGGGTGCCGTCCACGGAACCCTGTTCGGGGAACCGCCAACCCCCGTCGCCCATATGGCGTTTGACGGAGCGGGCCGTGCGCTCCACGTTCGTCACGGCCTGCCGTTTGGCGACCTCGCCGACGAGCACCTCGCCGTTCTTCGCGAAGGCCACGACGGACGGTGTGGTCCTGGCCCCTTCGGCGTTCGCGACGACGGTGGCCTCACTGCCCTCCAGGACGGCCACCACCGAGTTCGTGGTCCCCAGATCGATCCCGACCGCACGTGCCATGGCTGACCCCTTCCGTCGGGACGATTCCCGCCCTCCACCACAAATCGTGGCTTCCCGCTTGTCAATCCTTCCTCCGAACCGGGTACCCGGAAACGACGATGCCGCGCACCTCGGACATCGAGGGGCGCGGCAGGGGGCGTGCCCGGCCTTGGCGGAGCGTCAGGCGAGCTTCGCCGACAGGGTGATCGTCGTACCGGTCAGGGCCTTGCTGACCGGGCAGTTCTCCTTGGCGCCCTCGGCGGCGGCGACGAAGGCCTCCTCGTCGATGCCCGGGACGGTGCCCTCCACGGTGAGGTGGATGCCGGTGATGCCCTCACCCGGCTGGAAGACGACGTCGGCCGAGGTCGTGAGCCTGGTGGCCGGGGTGCCGGCACCGGCGAGGGCGTGCGAGAACGCCATCGAGAAGCAGCTGGAGTGGGCGGCGGCGATCAGCTCCTCGGGGCTGGTCTTGCCGTTCGCGTCCTGGGCGCGGGAGGCCCACGTCACGGGCTGCTCGGCGATGGCCCCGGAGGAGTCGAAAGTGACAACGCCGCTGCCCTCCAGCAGGTTGCCTTCCCAGACGGTGTGTGCAGAGCGCGTGGTGGCCACGGTTCTTCCTTTCGCGTGTGGTCCCGATACCGGGGTTCCGTACGTCCCCATCCGATCACACTCCGGCGAGTTTCCGGCTCACTGCACCCGAAAGACGGGCCCCCGTGCGGTGAACGGCGGGCGAGCGCCCCGGGGATGCGGACAGCCGTACTCGCGTCGCGCGCTCAGGCCGCCCGCCGGTCCCCGGGATCCCGGGGCTCCTCCACGGGCACCTGCGGCCCGTTGCACTCGCGCAGCCAGCGGCGCAGTACGCGGTGGATGTGCTCGGCGCCGACCAGTTCCTCCCCGTCCTCGACCGCCGCCGACAGCGCGAGGGGCGCCATCAGGAAGGGTCTGCCCTGGGCGCCGCCGAGGCCGCCGTGGGAGCCGATCTGCTCCTCGAAGGCGAGGACTTCTCCCTCGGCCGGGTCGTACGAGGAGTTGACCATGATGTCGGCGGTGTGCGGGAAGGAGTGCGTACGGCGGACCGCGCCCGCCGCGCCGGGCCCGAAGTCGGCCAGCGGACCGCCCTGTTCGTGCTCCAGGGCGTCCACGGGGATCTCCGCGCCGTGCGCGCCCAGCACCACCCCGCCGTGCTCCTCGCTGCGGACGAGGACGAAGCCGACGCCGGGATGGTTGGCGAGGGTGGTGAGCAGCGCGGGATGGCGGGCGTCGATCTCCTCCTTGGTCATACGGTGGTGCACGTCCGGGAAGGAGATCAGGCCGAGGTTCCCGGAGGCGAGGACCAGGGGTTCGGAGTGGCGGCCCATGGGCACATGCTGTCCGCCGTTCTCCTCGACGGGCCTGCGCAGTGCGGCTCGTACGGCGGCCCGGGCCTCGGCGCCGCTGTGGGTGCGCTGCGCCTTGCGCGGCACGGGCAGCCCGCAGCCCGCCCGGACCAGGTCGCCGAGGGTGAGGCCGTACCGCCCCCGGAAGGTCTCACCGGGGCTCTGCCCGTGGTCGGAGAGGAGGACGATCCGGTAGGGGCGCGGGGCGTGTTCGGCGACGTTCGCGATCAACGCGAGGGAACGGTCGAGGCGTTGGAGCACCTTGTCCGTGTCACGGCCGTGCGGTCCGGAGTGGTGGGCGACCTCGTCGTAGGCGACCAGATCGGCGTAGACGGCGGTGCGCCCGGCGAGCATGTCGCCCATCACTGCGGCGACGACCACGTCCCGCTCGACGACGGTCGCGAAGGCGCGGACGAGGGGGTAGAGGCCGCCGCGTGCGACACGCGGGCGCTTCTCGCGCATCCGCGCGCGGGTCGACTGGCCGATCTCGCGGCCGACCTCGGCGACGAAGGACAGGGCGGTGCGGACGGCGTTGGCGGGGTCGGAGAAGTAGGCGAAGTAGCCCGCCCGGGAACGGTTCTCCCGGCCGCGCCGCCGGACCGCGATCGACAGCACGAGGGCCTGTTCGTCGGCGCCGCCGCTGAAGAGGTTGCCCCGGCTCGCGCCGTCCACGGTGAGCAGACCGCCGTCGCCCGTGCGTTCGACGGCCCGGCGCTGCAGTTCGGCGGCGCTGGTGGGCCGGTTGCAGACCATGACCTCGCCCCGGTCCTTCTCGTACCAGCGGAAGGCGGGGATGTCGTGGTTGGTGCCGTGCAGGATGCCGAGCTGGCTGGCGCCGGTCTGGCTGGACCAGTCGGTGCGCCAGGGTGTGAGCCGGTGGGTGGCGTCCAGCAGGCCCCCCACGGTCGGCATCAGCCCCTTCTCCACCGCCCGTACGAGGACGTCGTGGCCGACGCCGTCGAGCTGCAGGAACACCACACCGGGCGTGGTGGGCCCCTCCAGCCGGCGTGCGGTGCCGCGCCGGTCGGCGAGGCGGTAGAGGCGTCTGCGGTAGGCGTCGTCGTCCCGTACGGCCAGGGCGGCACCCGTCGCGGAGGCCACCGCGGACATCACGGCCGCGACCACCACCGCGGTCTCCGGGGCCGCCTCGGGGCGGTCGGCGGGGGTCAGCCGCAGGGCGACGAGCAGCAGGGCGCCGTTCAGGAAGAAGACCAGCAGGCCGAGGACCAGGGCGGGCACGAGGAGCAGCAGCCGCACCAGCACCGGCCAGGCCAGCGCCGACAGCAGACCGAACGCGCCCGCGCCGATGGCCGCCGTGACCGCGATCCGGGTGGCGCTGTCGCCGTCGCCGGTACGGATCTGGAAGTCCGGCAGGATGCCCGCGAGCACGAGCATGGTGAGCGTCGACACGGCCCACACCGCGACGCTCCGCCCGATCTGGCTGACGATCCGCCGCCAACGCCCCGCACCCACGCCCGCACACCTCACGTCCCGGCCGGCCCACGCGGCCGACCTGTGCCCACCCTGTCACAAGGGACTGACAACGCCGGGTGCGCCCTGCGAGGGTTCAGCGGCCGTCGTACCCCGCGGTCGGCATGGACAGCCTGCGATGCACCCGGGCCTTCATCTGGGCGTCGTACGACGGTTCAGCGCGCCCCACGGTCTCCACCCGCACCCCGCGCCGCGCGCACTCCGCGGTGAACTCGTCGACCGAGGTCAGCGCCTGCTCCAGGACCCGCTGGCTGGGCGCCACGAACAGGTCGAGGCCGGGCTCGACGCCGTCCCAGAGGGCACAGTGGTCGGGTCGCAGACCCCGTACGAGCAGCTCCCGGGCGACGACGTAGCCGTGCTCGGCGGCCCAGCGGGCGCACATCGCGTGCTGGCTGCGGGAGTCCACGAGGAAGGGCTCCTCGTCGAGTTCTTCGAGCGGCGTCAGACTGGCGATCGCGGTGACCCGCGGCACCTGGCCGGGCAGGCCGGAGGCGGCGTGCGCGTGTCCCATGGCGTCCCCCTTCAGCTCCGGGCTTCCCCGTTCACCTCAGGGTTTTCCCCACTCGCCCCGGGTTTCCCGCCGACCCTACTCCTGCCCGTACTCTTCGGGGAGTCGCGCGAAGGAGGCAAAGGGGTGCCGGTGGACATCACGTGGTGGGGGCACGCCACCTGTACGGTCGAGGACTCGGGCGTACGTGTGCTGACCGACCCCCTGTTCGTGCGCCGGCTCGCCCATCTGCGCCGTCGACGGGGCGAGTTGCCGCCGCCCGGCGCATGGAGCGCGCAGGTGGCGCTCGTCTCCCACCTTCACTCCGACCACCTCCATGTCCCCTCCCTCGCACGCCTCGCGCCCGGCGCACACCTGATCGTGCCCCGGGGCGCGCCGAAGGCGGTGCCGGGCCTGACGCGCCGTCTGGCACACCTGCGGATCACGGAAGTGGCCCCCGGGGACCACACCAAGGTCGGTGACCTGGTCGTACGGGCGGTGTCCGCGCGGCACGACGGGCGGCGGCTGAACTTCGGCCCGCAGCGGGCGCCCGCGCTCGGGTACGTCATCGAGGGCGAGGCGCGGACGTACTTCGCCGGGGACACGGGCCTGTTCGAGTCGATGGCGGAGGAGGTCGGGCCGGTCGACGCGGCCCTGCTGCCGGTGGGCGGCTGGGGCCCGTACCTGGGCGAGGGCCACCTGAACGCGGAACGGGCGGCCGAGGCGCTGGCCCGACTGGCGCCGCGCAGTGCGGTGCCGGTGCACTACGGCACGTACTGGCCGATCGGACTGGACGCCGTACGCCCGCACGAGTTCTATTCGCCGGGTGAGGAGTTCGTCCGCCTCGCGGCGGAGCGGGCGCCCTCGGTCGAGGTGCACCGGTTGGAACACGGGGAGAGCGTGCGCCTGGAGGTCGCGCGGTGAACGTGCTCCTGGCCGCCGCGGCGACCTCGGGGCAGGGGTCGGCGGGGCAGGCGATCGGCTATCCGACGCTGTTCCTGCTGGTGCTGATCGGGGCGCTGGTGCCGGTGGTGCCGACGGGGGCGCTGGTGAGTTCGGCGGCGGTGGTCGCCTTCCACGAGACGTCCCCGCTGGCCATGACCCTGGTGTTCGCGGTGGCCGCGCTGGCCGCGTTCCTCGGTGATGTGGCGCTGTACTGGCTGGGCCGGCGCGGGATGGGCTCGAAGAACGGCTCGCGCTGGCTGGCGGCGATCGAGTCGAGGGCACCCGAGGACCGCCTCGCCCAGGCCCAGGAGAAGCTGAGCGAGCACGGGGTGACGGTCCTGGTCCTGTCCCGCCTGGTGCCGGCGGGCCGCATCCCGGTGATGCTGGCCTGCCTGATGGCGAAGTGGCCGGTCCGCCGCTTCGCCCGAGGCGACGTCCCGGCATGCCTGGCGTGGGCGGCGACGTACCAGCTGATCGGCGTCCTGGGCGGCTCGTTGTTCGACGAGCCGTGGGAGGGCGTGGTGGCGGCGGTGGCCCTGACCCTGGCGATCAGCGCGGGGCCGAGCGTGTGGCGGAGAGTACGGGGCCTTCGCGGGGCGACGTGAGTGTTTCTCGCCCCCGCCGCCCCTACCCGTTCCCATCCTTCGGGGGCTCCGCCCCCGAACCCCCGTATCGCGCTGAACGCGCTCGTCCTCAAACGCCGGACGGGCTGAGGGGTGCCGGCCTGCGCTTGGTTTTTCAGCCCGTCCGGCGTTTGAGGACAAAGCGGGGGTCCGGGGGCGGCAGCCCCCTGGGATGGGAACGGGTAGGGGCGGCGGGGGCGAGGAGGAACTCAGCCCAGCACCCGCGAACCCCCCACCGGCAGGTCCCACAGATCCTCCCGCCGCAGCCCCGCCCGCTCCCAAGCCACCCGCACCCTAATCAACGGCTCAAGAACCGGCTCCGCCGACAGCACGAACGTCCCCCAGTGCATCGGCGCCATCCGCCGCGCACCCAGGTCCACCGCCGCCCGCACCGCCTCCTCCGGATCGCAGTGGACGTCACTCAGCCACCACCGGGGGTCGTACGCCCCGATCGGCAGCAACGCCAGGTCGATCCCCGGATAGCGCTCCCCGATCCGCGCGAACCAGTGCCCGTACCCCGTGTCCCCCGCGAAGTACACCCGCTGCCCGTCCAGATCGGTCAGCACCCACCCACCCCACAGCGTGCGGCACGTGTCGGTCAGGCCGCGCTTCGACCAGTGGTGGGCCGGTACGAAGTCGAAGCGGACGCCCGCCAGTTCGGCCGTCTCCCACCAGTCCAGCTCGGTGACCCGGGTGAACCGGCGGCGCCTGAACCAGCGGCCCAGTCCCGCCGGCACGAACACCGGGGTCTCGCGCGGGAGTCTGCGCAGCGTGGGGGCGTCCAGGTGGTCGTAGTGGTTGTGGCTGATGACCACGGCGTCCACGCGCGGCAGCGCGCTCCAGGCGACGCCCACGGGGGTGATCCGGGCCGGGGTCCCCAGGATGCGGCGCGACCAGACCGGGTCGGTGAGGACGGTGAGCCCGCCGATCCTGACCACCCAACTGGCGTGTCCCGCCCAGGAGACGGCGACCGTGCGCGCGTCCACGCGGGGCAGCGGGCCGGGTTCGAAGGGCAGCCGGGGGATGTCGGCGAGGCCTTCCGGAGTCGGCCGTACCGCGCCCTCTCTCGCGAATCTCGCCATGCCCCGCAGGCCTGGCAGCGGGGCGGTGAGACGGTCGGCGAAGGACCGCGGCCACACCCGGTCGCCGTGCGGCGGCCGAAGCACCTCGGGGGTCGTGCCCGGGTTGATGTCCGTGTTGATGCTCGTGGTCGACTCGGACTGCTGCGTCATCGAGGAGGCTCCCGTCGCTGAGCGTCGTCACAGAGATCGTCGAAGATCGATCCCACCAGGGTCAACGCGCGTCGCACGTGTGGCAGTTCCAGTGGTTCGGGTGATCTGAGCGACTGCGCCCGTTCCCCGGGCGTGTCGCCGAGCAGCGCGTCCGTGGCCAGCCTGACGCGCAGTGCCTCAAGGTCGTCCCCGAACCGGTGACCGCCAGGCGCGGGCATCCCCAGCCGGGCGGTGAGGTGGTCCTCCAGCTCCTGGGCGTCGCCGACACCGTGCGCGCCGAGCGCGGTCCGCAGGGGGCCGAGGTCGACGTACAGATGGCGGCCCGCGCGCGGGGGCCGGGCCAGACAGCCCGCGGCGGTCACCGCGCGGTGCACGGCGACGGCCACGCGCGCGTGGAGGCGTACGGCGGCGGTGAGCCGTTCGGTGACGGGCTCGGGCTCGCCGAGGGCGTAGGCGGCTGCGGCGGCCACCGGTTCGGCGATCCGGGCGCCGAGCGCGGTCAGTACGTCGAGCACGCGCGCGCGTAGGGCGTCGCCCGCCGGGTTCGCCGGGAAGCGGGCGAGGGCTGCGGGCCAGCCGGCCGGGAGCAGCGCGCCGCACAGGTCGGTGACGACGGTGACCTTGTCCGGCAGCATCTCGGCCGGGCTGAGCAGCACGGTGTCGTGCGGCCGGTGCAGGGTGTCGCGCCAGGTCTCGTCGCTGACCAGGTGCAGGCCCTCCGCGGCGGCGACCTCGACGGTCTCGTGCAGGAGTTCGGGCGGGGCGACGGTCGCCGTCGGGTCGTCGGCCACGGACAGCACCAGCAGCCGCGGATCACCGCCCTCGGCACGCACTCGGCGGACGGTCTCCAGGAAGGCGTACGGGTCCGGTACGCCCCCGCACTCGGCGGGCGTGCCCACGTGGAACACGGATCTGCCCAACGCCCGTATCTGGGGCGCCCACCAGGCCGCGCAGGGCCGGGGCACCAGGACGTCGCCGCCGATCGCGGCGGTCAGGGCGAGAAGAAGGGCCGGGGCGCCGGGGGCGGCGACCACCCGGTCGGGGTCGGCGGGCAGTCCGCGCCGGGCCCAGTAGCCGCAGGCCGCGTCGAGGAGTGCGGGTCCGCCGCCGGTCGGCTGGGCTCCGGGGCGATCGGCCGCTGCGGCGAGCACGGCGGCGAGTTCGGGCAGTACGGGGAGTCCGTCGCCGGGCAGCGGCGGGCCGTAGCGGACGGGACCGTGTCCCTGGGGGGCCGTCCGCCGCATGCGTACCTCCGCGCGGTTGCTGGTGCGGTGCCTGGTGCGTGCCTGTGGGGTGGAAGTCCCCACGGTCACAGGGACCCGTGGGAGCCCGCTCGGGTTGCCTCACCCGCGCGCGGAGCCGCCCCTGCGACGCAGCCGGTGTACGGCGGCCCCGGCCGCGCCCGCCATCAGCACTCCCCCGGCGACCAGCGCGGGCACCGAGTCGGTGAACGCACCGCCCTGCCCGGCGTCCACCCCGCGCTGCACCGGGGCGGGAGTGTGCGTGGCGGGTTGCACGGGGTGTACGGGGAGGGGCGCGGAGCTGTGCGTCGGGCAGGCGGCCACGCCCTGGAAGTCGCCGCTCAGGGAGTCGGCGGCAAGGGGGTCTGCGGCGTGGGGGTCGGTGCCGCAGCTGCCATTGCCGGTACCCGTGACAGTGCCCGTGCCAGTGCCAGTGCCGTCGCGGGTCACGGTGAACGTCGCCTGCCACGCCTTGCCCTGTCCCCCGGCCTGCCCAGGACACGTACCGTCGGCGGCCCATTCGGAGGCGGGCGCGGCTGCGCTCTGGCCGTCGCCCTCGAAGGTCCAGGCGGGGGCGATCTTGGCGGTGCCGCTGTAGGCGGGGCCTGCCGCCGGGTCGTCGGTGCCGGGGACCTGCTGGAGCTGGACGGTGCCGAGTTCGAAGCCCTGGGAGTGCGCGTCGATGGACGCGGGCGGGGTGCCGCCGGTCGCCTCGCAGGCCACGGAGACGGTGACGGTGCCCCCGGGGCCCACGGTGCCCGGGCTGACCTCCCCGGCGGCGTCCGCGAACCCGGCCGGGGCGACGGCACCCAGGGCGGCACCGGCCAGGACGGCGACGGACAGGACACGGGCGGTGCGGCGCATGGCTGGGCCCCTTCGAGCGGCGGCTGCGGGGCACGTCGGGTGATGCCCCGCATCCCATGACAGCCCGCCGGGGCGCGGGGCGCGCGCGGCCGGACACCATTCGCGGGACGGGCACGCCCGAGCGGGTGACATACCGGCCCACCGGTGGCGGGACGCAGCCGCCAATGCCAGCACCAGCACCAGCACCAGCACCAGCCGACCCTCGCACGCCCCCCACGCGCCCCGCTCACCCCACCCGCCCCTCAGTTCGACAGCGAGACCAGCTCCCCCTCCAGCCCCCGCCCCCGCCGCGCGACCACACGCGCCGCCACCTCCGACAGCTTGCGGTTGGTGCCCTGTGAGATCCGGCGCAGTACCCCGAAGGCGTCGTCGGCGTCGCAGCCCAGGACGTGCATGACGATGCCGCAGGCCTGGTCGACGACCGGTCGGGTGCGCAGGGCGGTGCCGAGCTGCTCCAGCTCGGTGAGCGCGGCGCCGTAGGAGCGGTCGCGGACCAGGCAGGTGGCCGCGAGGTCGCCGAGCGCCCGTACGGGGCCGTGCGGGGCGTCCTCCAGGGCGCCCGGGCGGAAGCTGTAGAGGCTGAGGGTGACCGTCAGCCCGGAGCGCCGGAAGGGCATCGTGACGCTGGAACGGACACCGGAGTCGAGCGCCACGGCACGGTACTCGGGCCAGCGGCGCTCGCTCAGCAGGTCGGCCGAGTCGACGGGCGTACCGCGTTCGAGGGCGGCCGGGATGGGCCCGTCGCCGGAGCGGAGCTGGACGGCGACGAGTCCGGCGAGGTCGGGATGGGTGACGACGGCCGAGCGTTCCGGCCCCGGCTCGGTCACCATGCTGCTGGCCCCGCAGCAGTCGGCGGTGCAGCGGACGGCCTGCTCGACCAGCTCCGACAGTCTGCGTCCCGGCACGGTCGATTCGGTCGACTCCGTTGTCCAGTGGCCCAGTTGACTGTTGTCCGGCACCGCGCCCACCTCCCCCTGCTCCGCGCCTGCCCGCTTGTCCACAGGAAAAACGGGTTAGGTTCATGTCATGGCGCAGACTGACGAATTCGGTGAAGAACTTGTGGATTTCGTGCGCCGGGTCGCCGAGTTGAAGGCGGCCAGATCCGTGCCGACCGACGATCTCCCGACCGTCCTGGACGCGGCGATCTTCGAACTCGACCATGTGGCCGATCAGTTGTGGCCCTGGTACGAGCGGCTGTCGTCCACCCTGCCCTCCGCGGGTGCAGGTCAACGGGACCGTCAGGACCAGCAGTTATTGCGGATGATCTTCCAACAGCTGCCGCTGCCCGTGGCGTTGACGGACCGTGAGACGGTCGTGCGCCGACTGAACCCGGCGGCGACCGTGTTCACCGGCGCCCGCGCGGGCTATGCGACGGGCCGTCCGCTGACCGGCTTCCTCGTGCACGCCGACCGGGCCGCGTTCCGCTCGCAGGTCGCGGCGGTGGCCCGGGGCGAGGGCGACCGCGGCCTCACCGTCCGGCTCCAGCAGCGCCCGTCCGCACCGGTGCACACGACCCTCACCGCGCTCAGACCGAGCGGCGAACCCCGGGCCACGGTCCTGGTGGTGCTCCAGCCCGCGGACCTGAGCCTGCCGCCGGGCCCGCCCGAACCGGCGGCGAACAGCCCCACGGCCGCCCTGCCCGACCTCTCCGAGGCGACCCGGCACGCGACCCTGCTCGACCTCCTGGACGCCATGGCCTCGGCCCTGCTGACCTGCCCGTCCCGCGACCCGGGCACGGTGCTGGAGCGGGCGGCCGGGGTGCTGCACGGCCGGTTCGCGGACTGGGTGATCGCCGACACGGGCGGCGCCCGTCCGTCCCGTACGACCGTGCTGGGACCGTCGGGGGCGGACACGGCGGCCGTGGCGGCGCAGGATCCCACCGGTTGTCCGCTGGTAGTCGAGGCGGCGCGGGGCGGCTCCCCCGCGCCGCTCGTGCGTCCCGGCGACCCGGAGGCCTTCGGCCTCGACGCCACCGGCGCTCCGGTCCTGGTCCAGGCGAACGTGACGTCCCTGCTCTGTGTACCGCTGGCCCGCGACGGCGTCGTACACGGTGTGCTCACGCTGTTCCGCAGCGGCGCGCGGCCGGTGTTCTCGATGGCGGAGGCGCAGACGGCGGACATGATGTCCCGTCACATCGCCCTGGCCATGGGCTAGTCGGCGGAGCGGACCCGGTCAGGCGGCGTCCTTCATGACCTGGTCGCGCAGCCGGTTGCAGGAGCGGCTGATCAGGCGGGAGACGTGCATCTGGGAGATGCCGAGCTGCTCGGCGATGCTGCTCTGGGTCATGTCGGCGAAGAACCGCATGTAGAGGATGTCGCGCTCCCGCTCGGGCAGCGCCCGCAGCCGGGGCTTGACGGCCTCGCGGTCGATGACGGTGTCGAGAGCGGGGTCGGCCGATCCTAAGGCGTCGCTGAGGGAGTATCCGTCCTCGCTGCCGGGGAGTTCGGCGTCGAGGGAGAGCGCGGCGAAGCTCTCCAGCGCCTCCAGGCCGACCTTGACGTCCTCCTCGCTGATGTTGGCGCGCTCGGCGATCTCGGCGACGGTGGGCCTGCGGCCCGGGATGGTCTGGGCGAGGTCCTGGGAGGCGAACCGTACGCGGTTGCGCAGGTCCTGGACCCGGCGCGGTACGTGCAGGGTCCACATGTGGTCGCGGAAGTGGCGCTTGATCTCGCCGGTGACGGTGGGGACGGCGTAGCTCTCGAAGGCGTTGCCGAGGGCGGGGTCGTAGCGGTCGACGGCCTTGACCAGGCCCAGTGCGGCGACCTGGCGCAGGTCGTCCATGTTCTCCCCGCGGTTGCGGAAGCGGCCCGCGAGGCGGTCGGCCATGGGCAGCCAGGCCTCGACGATCTTCTCGCGGAGCGTGTCGCGCTGCCGGCCCTCGGGAAGGGTGGCGAGCCTGCGGAACGACTCGGCGGTGTCGGGGGCGTCGTGGTGCGGATGGCGTTTGGGACTCACTTGGGTGCGCATGATGCGTCACAACTCCCTGGGAGTGCTTCTGCGGTGGACGGTCACCGTGGGAGAGCGTGTCCAGCCTGGACGGACGCGTCCGGGGCGGGTGGTACACCGCTCCCACGGACGTGCCTCCTGTCCGAAGCACTGATGCTGCGCCTGCCCCGCCCTTCGCGTGCCAAACAGGCTTCGAGCACGACGCTCGTGACGGCACCGGTTCCCCGGGTCCAGGGCCTGCTCGGGCCCGGGCGAACCGCGCGGCGGCCCGGTCAGGCCTGCGCGCGGTCCCGGTCGCGGTTCCGGTCCCGCGCGCCCTGGCGGGTGCGGCCCCCGGCGACGGGCCTGCGCGGATGGCGGCGCAGATACTCGCCCTCCAGCTGCGCCATGCGCGCGTTGTGGGTGCGCAGGGCGTCGTTCGAGCCGTGCAGGAGCGTGTCGTGGCGCGTGCGGTGGATCGTCTCCAGCTCGCGCATCAGCTGCTGGTCGTCCAGCCGGCTCGGGTCGACTCCGGTCATGGTGACACCCCGCTCGTCGTGGCGTCCTTCCACTGTACGGAGAACCGGGCGTCCGGGCCTCGCGTACTACCGGGCCCGCTCCACCCGCCGCTCGTCCCACACCGGCTCCGGGGTCTCCCGGACCCGCCCGTCGCTGCCGAAGACCAGATAGCGGTCGAACGAACGAGCGAACCAACGGTCGTGCGTGACGGCGAGGACCGTGCCCTCGAAGGCCTCAAGACCCTCCTGGAGTGCCTCGGCGGACTCCAGGTCGAGGTTGTCCGTCGGCTCGTCCAGCAGCAGCGCGGTGACGCCCTCCAGTTCCAGGAGCAGGATCTGGAAGCGGGCCTGCTGGCCCCCGGAGAGCCGCTCGAAGCGCTGTTCGGCCTGCGCGGTCAACTCGTAGCGGCGCAGCCGGGAGCTGGCCGCGCCGCGGTCCTGCGCGTGCTCGGTCCACAGGATGTCGAGGAGCGTACGGCCCTCCAGCTCGGGGTGGGCGTGCGTCTGGGCGAAGTGCCCGGGCACGACCCGCGCGCCGAGCTTCCACTCGCCGGTGTGGTTCACGGTGTCCCCGGCGAGCAGCCGCAGGAAGTGCGACTTGCCCGAGCCGTTGGACCCGAGGACGGCGACCCGCTCCCCGTAGAAGACTTCGAGATCGAAGGGCTTCATCAGCCCGGTCAGCTCAAGTCCCTTGCAGGTGACGGACCTTACTCCGGTCCGGCCGCCCTTGAGTCGCATGGTGATGTCCTGCTCGCGCGGCGGCTCGGGCGGCGGTCCCGCCTCCTCGAACTTCCGCAGTCTGGTCTGCGCGGCCTGGTAGCGGGACGCCAACTCATGGCTGATGGAGGCCGCCTGACGGAGGTTCAGCACCAGCTTCTTCAGCTGGGCGTGCTTCTCGTCCCAGCGCCGCCTCAACTCCTCGAAGCGCGCGAACCGTTCACGCCGCGCCTCGTGATAGGTGGCGAACCCGGCGCCGTGCACCCAGGCGTCCGCACCGGCGGGCCCAGGCTCCACGGACACGATCTTCTCCGCCGACCGGGAGAGCAACTCCCGGTCGTGGGACACGAAGAGCACGGTCTTCCGCGTCTCCGCGAGCCGCTCCTCCAGCCATCGCTTGCCGGGTACGTCGAGGTAGTTGTCGGGCTCGTCGAGCAGCAGCACCTCGTCGGTGCCCCGCAGCAGCGCCTCCAGCACGAGCCGCTTCTGCTCACCGCCGGACAGCGTCCGCACCTGCCGCCACTGGGCCTTCTCGTACGGCACCCCGAGCGCGGCCGTCGTGCACATGTCCCACAGGGTCTCGGCCTCGTACCCGCGCGCCTCGGCCCAGTCGGACAGCGCCTGCGCGTACTGCAGCTGGGCCGCCTCGTCGTCGACGGTGAGCATGCCGTGCTCGGCCACGTCGACGGCCTTGGCGGCCTCCTGGATACGGGGCGTGGCGACCGACACCAGCAGGTCCCGTACGGTCGTCTCGTCCCGTACGGACCCCACGAACTGGCGCATCACCCCGAGCCCACCGCTCACGTTGACGGTCCCGCCGTGCGGTTTCAGCTCGCCGGAGATCAGCCGCAGCAGGGTCGTCTTCCCGGCCCCGTTGGGCCCCACGAGGGCCACGACGGCCCCTTCGCCGACGCGGAACGACACATCGCCGAGCAGCGCCCTCCCGTCGGGAAGGTAGTACTCAAGGTGCGCTGCTTCGAGATGTCCCATGAGGCCGCATTCTGCGTCCCGACGACGCCCCCCGGCAAACCCATAAACCGACGGCCGCCCTGGAACCGACGGCCCCGAAGACGCGCCCCAAAGGGGCGCGGGGCTGTATCGATGTGCGGCTCCGCCGCATGGGCGCGACCGGCCCCCACCGGCCGGCAGCCGAACAACCGCCTACCCGGCGGAGCCGAACGACTCCCCAGCAGGCCCGCTCTCCGCGTCCGCGGCGACAACGGCCCCCGCCCAGGAAACCGCCTTCCACCCATCCCCCGGCGACCCCTCCAGCACGACAACCCCCGTGTTGTCGAGCCGATGCTCCGCGGCGAAGGCCACATCGACGTTGTCCGCCCGCGCCGCCGCCCACATCCGGATAGCGGCACCATGACTGACCATGGCAACGGTCCCGACCCCGCTCTCCGCCGCCTCCGCCACCACCGAGTCGAACCGCCCGAGCGCCTCCACACCGTTCTCCCCGCCCGGCATGCGCAGCGAGGTCTCACCGCCCGCCCAGGCGAACACGGTGGTCATATACACATCCGCCGCCTCGGCGTCCCCCCGCATCTCCAGGTCCCCCGCGGCCACCTCCCGGATCCCGTCCCGCACCAGCACATCGAGGCCACGCGCCCCGGCCAGCGGCGCGGCCGTCAGCTGCGTACGGATCAGCGTGGACGCGTACAACGCGCCGATGTCCTCGTCCGCGAGCGCCTCCGGCAGGGCGGCGGCCTGCCGCTCCCCCAGCTCGGTCAGTCCGGCCCCCGGAACCGCGGTGTCCAGCAGAAACAACACGTTCGACGGGGTCTGACCGTGCCGGATGAGAAGCAGACGCATACGGTTTTTCCTCTCGCCCTACGACACTTGCGACAAGCCCCACAACACGCACAACCCGCGCGCTCGACAAGACAAAAGGGCTCACTTCAGGGTACCCAGAGCGTCATGACCGCAGACATCGACCTCACCGTCCCACTGCCCGGCCGCCACGCCCTGCGCGAGCAACTGCTGAAGCTGGACCTCCGGCTGTTCGAGACGGCCGCCACCCGCGACTGGCCGGGGGCCGAACGCGTACTGCCGAGGCTGAGCCGCAGCGCGAACCACGGCGTCCTGTGGATGGCGACGGCGGCGGCCCTGGCGGTCACCGGGAGCCCCAGGGCCCGCCGGGCCGCCGTCCGGGGCCTCGCCTCCCTCGCGGTGGCCTCGGCGACGATCAACACGGTCGGCAAGCGCTCGGTACGCCGCCCGCGCCCCACGCTGGACCCCGTACCGCTGGTCAGGCAGCTGAAGCGGCAGCCGATCACCACATCGTTCCCGTCCGGTCACTCTGCGTCGGCGGCTGCCTTCGCGACCGGGGTCGCCCTGGAGTCCCGGGGGCTCGGGGCGGTGGTGGCGCCGGTCGCCTTCTCGGTGGCGATGTCCCGGGTCTACACGGGCGTCCACTTCCCCAGTGACGTCCTCGCGGGCGCGGTCCTGGGCGCGGGCGCCGCCTTCGCCGTACGAGCGCTCGTGCCGACCCGCGACCGGTCCGCACCCGCCGGCCCGCCGCACGCGACGGCCCCGGCACTGCCCGACGGCGAGGGGCTGGTCCTGGTGGCGAACACGGCTGCGGCCACCGCGGACCGGGCCCGCGCGCTGGCCAACGTACTGCCGCTGGCGGAGATCGTGGAGTGCGCACCGCAGGACGTACGGGACGAGCTGGAGAAGGCGGCGGGCCGCTGCCAGGTGCTCGGGGTGTGCGGCGGCGACGGCACCGTGAACACGGCCGCCGAGATCGCCCTGCGGCACGGCAGGCCGCTCGCCGTGCTGCCCGGCGGCACGCTCAACCACTTCGCGCTCGACCTCGGGGTCGAGGACGCCCGGGACGTCGGGCGGGCGGTGCGGCAGGGCGAGGCGGTGCGGGTGGACGTGGGCCGGTTCAGGTCCGGGGAGTTGGAGGGCGTCTTCCTCAACACCTGCAGTCTGGGCGTGTATCCGGAACTGGTGCGGGAGCGGGAGCGCTGGTCCGACCGGATCGGCGGCTGGCCCGCCGGAGTGGTCGCGGCGGCCCGCGTCCTGCGCGCCGACCACCATCCACTGCAGGCCCGACTCGGCGGCGGTACCCACCCGTTGTGGCTGCTCTTCGCGGGCAACGGCACCTACCACCGGCTGGGCCTCGTACCGGCCCGCCGCCTCGACCTGGCGGACGGACGGCTCGACGTACGGGTGGTGCACGGCGGCCGGGGCCCCGCGCTGCGCCTCCTCGCGGCGGCCCTCGCCGGACCGCTGACCCGGTCCCCCGCCCACGCGGGCGTCCTCGTCCAGCGTCTGCACGTGGACGACGTGTCGCCGGGCACGCTCCTCGCGTACGACGGCGAGGTCACGGAGGTGACGGGCGGGGTGACGCTCGAAAAGCTCCCGGAGGCGCTGACGGTCTACCGCCCGCTCGACCGGAGCTGACCGCGACCGGCGGTCACACAGCACCGCTGTCCATATCCCAAGATGCGGGTCTCATTATTCGGCACGGCTGCGTACGGTGAGGGGGAACGAGCCGAGAAGACGAGGCAGCAGACGAGAAGGGGCACGGGCATGTCCAAGCCGCAGTCGGAGCCGCAGCCGCAGGAGACCGCCGTCTACACGCACGGGCACCACGAGTCCGTGCTCCGCTCGCACACCTGGCGCACCGCCGCCAACTCGGCCGCGTACCTCCTCGACTCGCTGAAGCCGCACATGCGGATCCTGGACATCGGCTGCGGTCCGGGCACGATCACCGCCGACCTGGCCACGCTGGTCCCCGACGGGCAGGTCACCGGTGTGGACCTGGCGCCGGGCGTACTGGACCAGGCCAGGGCCACGGCGGCCGAACGGGGGCTCGGGAACGTGGAGTTCGCGGTCGCGGACATCCACGCGCTGGACTTCCCGGACGACACGTTCTGCGTGGTCCACGCCCATCAGGTGCTCCAGCACGTGGGCGACCCGGTGCGGGCGCTGCGCGAGATGCGCCGGGTCACCAAGCCGGGCGGGTACATCGCCGTCCGCGATTCGGACTATCTGGCCATGGCCTGGTATCCGGCGTCGCAGGGCATGGACGACTGGCTGGACCTGTACCGGCGGGTGGCCCGCGCCAACGGGGGCGAGCCGGACGCGGGGCGCCGGCTGAAGTCCTGGGCGCTGGCGGCCGGTCTCACGGACATCACCGCGACGTCCAGTACGTGGACATTCGCGGACGCCGGTGAGATCGCCTGGTGGAGCGGCCTGTGGGCGGACCGGACGCTCGCGTCGGCGTACGCGGACCGGGCCACCGAGGGCGGGCTGGCGACCGCCGAGCAGCTGCGGGCGGTGTCGGAGGCGTGGCGGGAATGGGGGCGGCGGGAAGACGCCTGGTTCACCGTGCCGCACGGCGAGATTCTCTGCCGAAATCCCAACTGATTCACTCGAAGATGTCTGAGCCGTGGATTTCTGGAAACCCGGTGTGCAGGAGGTTCACACTATGGTTCCCATTCTGCTCGTACTGCTGCTGGCCCTGATTCTCTTCGGTGCCGGATTCGCGGTGAAGATACTCTGGTGGATCGCACTGATCGTCCTTGTCGTCTGGCTGCTGGGATTCCTGGTGCGAGGCACGAGCGCGGGTGGTGCGAGGGGCCGCTGGTACCGCTGGTAGCCGCACGGTTCAGAGCGGCCCGGGGTCCTGATTCAGGACCCCGGGCCGCGTCCCGTGCCACCGAAGAAGGAGTAGACGGCCCAGGGGCCGGTGAGTTCGGCCCTCGTTCCGCCGCCGTCACCGTTCGTCCGGTCGACCAGTTCCACGAATTGTTCGGAATCCTCGCGCGGCACGAGATAGGACGCTTCGAGGGCATTCGGGGACGCGTACAGCCGGTGGTCCTCGGCCTGCCGGGAAAGAGCCCGGTGCAATCGCCCGGCGAACACCTCGGTGCTCTCTCCTGGATACACCTTCACGCTCCACTCCACCCGCCCGTCGAAGCGGTCCAGAGCGCGCCGGAATTCGCCCTCGCGTTCCTCCATCATCACGCGTACGCCGCTGTCGTCCCGGAAGACCGTGCCTGGTCGTAGCGGCAGTGGGGTCGTGACGGCGGTGAGCCCGTCGACCACCGCGTGGTGGGCGCGGGCGGTCATGGTCAGCCGGTCGGCGTCCGGCTCCGGCAGCACGCTGACGACGGCGACGAGACCGTGATGGGTCAGCAGCTTGGGCGGGGCGCCCGCGACACCCCTCAACTGGGCCTGCAGGGCCGCGCCGAAGGGACGGCAGACGGCGTAGACGTACCGCGGTCCGGTCATGGGGGTCTCCTCGTCCTCACGGTGCGATCGCTTCCTCCACCAGCAGCCGCCCCGCCGCCGAACGTGAGTAGTCCGGCGGCGCTGGGCAGCGGGTCGGGGGTCTTCACGACTGCCCTTCCGTTGCCTCGGACTGTTCCGGAGCCCGCGCCGAGGGCTGCCGTTCCGGCACCCGCGCCGGCTCGGGCGACGCCGTGTCCAGCGGTACCGACCAGGACCGTACGAGCCCCAACTGCACGCCCTGGCGCGGCAGTACGGCGTCCAGCAGCCAGTCGGCGGCGACGCGGAGCCGGTTTCCGGGCATCGCCGCGAGGTGGTAGCCGCGGGCGACCGCACCGGCGAGCGGTCCGGAGAGGGAGACGCCGAGCGGGTTGGCGGCGGCCTTGACCCCGCCGAGGTCGACGACGAGGCCCAGGTCGCGGTGACGGTAGGGGCGGCGGGAGCCGATGCCGAGCGAGGCGGCGACGTTGCGGGCGGCCACCTCGCCCTGCCGCCAGGCGTGTTGGGCCGTCATCGCGGTGAACTGCCCTGGATTGTCGAGGTCGGGCACGGCGGCGGCGTCCCCGCACGCGAACACCTCGTGGTGGCCCGGCACTTGGAGGTACGGGTCGACGATCAGCCGTCCGCGCTCCAGGGGCTGTCCGATGCCCTCGACAAGCGGATCGGGCCGCACCCCGACACACCACACGAGGGTGCGCGACTCGACGAACTCCCCGTCGGACAGCAGGACTCCGCCGTCCGTCGCCTCCCGCACCGAGGTCCCGGTGCGGATGTCCACGCCCCGCTGCCGCAGTACCTGGTCGGCGGTGTGCGACAGCTTCTCGTCCAGCTCGGGCAGGACGCGGGACGCGATGTCGAGGAGCAGCCAGCGGGGCCGTACGCCGTCGCCCAGGGGCCGCCTGCGGACCAGGGCGTCGGTGAACAGCTGCCCCTGCGCGGCGACTTCGGTGCCGGTGTAGCCCGCGCCGACCACGACGAACGTACAGCGGGCGGCGCGGGTCCTGGGGTCGTCCTCGCCGGCCGCCAACTCGATCTGCCGGGTCACGTGGTCGCGCAGGTACAGCGCCTCGGGCAGGCCACGGAAGCCGTGCGCGTTCTCGGCGACGCCGGGCACGGGCAGGAGCTTGTTGACGCTGCCGACGGCGAGGACGAGCCGGTCGTAGCCCAGGGTGCCGTGGCCGCCCTCGGGGTCCCGGTAGCGGACGGTGCGCGCGTCGAGGTCGATGCCGTCGGCCTCCGCCTCGCCGAGCACCAGGCGCACCCGGCGGAGGGTGCCGGGGAGGGAGACGGTGACACGGCGGGGTTCCAGGATGCCGACGGCGACCTGGGGCAGCAGGGGCAGATACAGGAAGTGGTCGGTCGGGTTCAGCAGGGTGATGTCGGCCTGCTGCCGGGTCAGCCGACTCAGGGTGCGGGCCGCCCGGTATCCGGCGAAGCCGGCACCGACGATCAGGATGCGGGGTCGACTCACGTCTCGCCTCCGGCGACGTCGCGCGTACAGAGCCTTCGGACATCCGTACGAACTCCACCTCGGGCGTCCGCACGGAACCTTCCGCGTCCCCCTGCCCGGGACCCCCAAACGTCGCCGGGCCTAGCCCTTCTTGACCATGTCGGAGGTGATCGCCCAGCGCTCGTGGTCCCGCCAGGCCCCGGCGATGTACAGGAAGTCCGGCGAGAAGCCCTCCAGGCGGAAGCCGCAGCGGCGGGCGAGGGCGATCGAGGCCGCGTTGCCTGGCTGGACGTTGATCTCCAGCCGGTGCAGCCGCAGCGGCGGCCCGAAGGCGTAGCGCACGACGAGATCGAGCCCCTCGCTCATCAGCCCCCGCCCGGCAGCGTGCGCGAAGGCACCGTAGCCGAGGGCCCCGCACAGGAAGCCGCCCTGGACGATGTTGTTGATGTTGACGAATCCGGCGATGGCACCGTCGCCGCCCCCGCCACCCTTCTCGCCCCGGTCGCCCTTCTCGCACACCAGGAACCCGGCCTTCGTCGGGTCCTCGATCAGTCGCCCGGCGTACGAGGCATAGGCGTCCGGGCTCCCCGGCGGGGCCAGCCAGGGGTGGTGCAGTTCCCGGCTCTCGCGCACCCGGGTGACGAACTCGGCACCGTCCTCGTAGGTGAACGGGCGTATGCCCACGCGGGGCCCTTGGGCGAGATATCCACGGCGCTCAGACACTCAGCCACCTTACGCGCGAGCCCTGTTCACCTTCGGCGCCGCATGAAATAGGCCCCGCAGAGGGCACCGATGACGGTGGTGGCGAGCAGGGCCATCCACAGCGGCATGGTCACTTCGGGGATCAGCAGCCGGATCTTGGTGGCACGGGTGTTCTCGAAGACGAAGATCAGCAGGAGGACGGTGAGCGCCCCGACGGCGACCCTGGTGGGCGTCAGCAGCCCGCGCGCGCCGTCGGTCCCGCCACCGGCCTTGCCACCGCTCTCGGAGGTCTTGGGGCTCATGACGCCAGCATGGGCCGATCCTGCGCTCCGCGCGCGCCCAGAGCTACGCCGGACGGGTGAGGGTGGGGCGAGCGGCGGGCTCAGCGCAGCGCCGGTTCCTCCAGTGTGAGCGTCCCCGCGTCCGCGTCCAGCTCGGCGGCCACCCCGAGCGGGATCGTCAGCGCGCCGTCGCAGTGCCCGAACCCGAGGCCCTCAAGCACCGGCACCCCGAGCCCGCCGAGCCGGTCGGCGAACACGGCCCGCAATTGCTCGTACGGCCCGCAGCGCTCCCACGAGCCGAGCGCGATCCCGGCGACGCCGTCGAGGTAGCCCGCGCGCAGGAGCTGGGTGAGGGCGCGGTCGATGCGGTACGCGCTCTCACCCACGTCCTCGATCATGAGCAGTCCGCCGCGCGCCCCGGGGCGGGCGTGCGGGGTGCCCAGGTCGCTGGTGAGCATGGCCAGGCAGCCGCCGAGGGTGACACCCCGGGCCCGCCCGGGCACCAGCGCGGAACCGGCCGCCGCGCGGACGACCCGTACCGACTCCGGTTCGAAGAGTGTGGCCCGCAGGTGTTCCTGCGCCCGCGTGTTCTTGACGAAGTCGACGCCGGACGCAGCCGGACCGTGCAGGGTGGCGAGGCCCAGGCGGGCCGCGAACGCCTCGTGCAGCGCGGTGATGTCGCTGAAGCCGACGAGCACCTTGGGCCCGGCCGCGCGCAGCGCGTCCCAGTCGAGCAGGTCGACCATGCGCTGGGCGCCGTAGCCGCCCCGGGCGCAGAGCACGGCGTCGACGGCCGGGTCGCACCAGGCGGCCTGGAGGTCGGCGGCGCGATGGGCGTCCGTACCCGCCAGGTAGTCGAACTCCCCGTGCCGGTCCAGGACATGGGGTGCGACGACGGGGTCGAGGTCCCAGCCGCGCAGGATGTCGAGCCCGGCCTGCAGCCGCTCCTCGCGGATGGGCCCGCTGGGCGCGACGACGGCCACGCGGGCGCCGGGGGCGAGCCTCGACGGCCTTACCAGCGGCCTCACTTGACCAGCTCCAGGGTCGGGATGCCGGGCGGGTTCAGGCCGAAGACCTGGGCGTACAGGGAGAGTTCGGACTCCAGGACGCGTACGGTCGTGTCCGCGCGCCGGAATCCGTGGCCCTCCCCCTCGAACGCGATGTACCGGTGCGGCACTTGGCGGCCCTCCGCCGCGAGCCGGGCGAGGAACCGCTCGCACTGCACGGGTGGGCAGATCACGTCGTCGAGCCCTTGCAGCAGCAGGAAGGGCGCGGTGATGTCGGCGGCGTGCTCGGCGGGCGAGCGTTCCAGATAGCGGCCCGGGACCTCGGCGAGCGGGCCGACGAGGGTCTCCAGGTACCGCGACTCGAAGTCGTGGGTCTCCCCGGTGCCCCAGCCGGCCAGGTCGAGGATGGGGTAGAGGATCGTGCCGCAGGCGTAGACATCGGTGCCGGTCAGGGAGGCGGCGGCGGTCCAGCCGCCCGCGCTGCCGCCCCGGACGGCGAGCCGGGCGCGGTCGGCGGTGCCCTCGTCGGCGAGGGCGAGCGCGACGGCCGCGCAGTCCTCGACGTCGACGACGCCCCACTGCTCGCGCAGCCGGTTGCGGTACTCGCGCCCGTACCCGGTGGAGCCGCCGTAGTTGACCTCGGCGACGCCGATGCCTCGCGAGGTGAAGTAGGCGATCTCCAGGTCGAGCACGAGCGGCGCCCGCCCGGTGGGCCCGCCGTGCGCCCACACGACGTACGGCGGCAGTTCGTCGCCGGGCGACAGGTAACCGGGGTGGTGCGGCGGGTAGATGTGCGCGTGGATGTCCCGGCCCTCGGGTCCGGTGAAGGTGCGGATCTGCGGCTCGGGGTAGTGCACGGGGTCGACCGGGTCCTGGTGGGCGGCGCCGATGACCCGGGCACGTCCGGTACGGGTGTCCAGCTCGACGACCTCGTAGGCACTGCGCGGGCTGGCGCCCACGGCGACGACCCGCTCCCCGTGCACGGCGAGCGTGGACGCGAACTCGGTCCAGGGTCCTGCCGCGTCGACCACGTCGCCGGTCTCGGTGTCCAGCACGCCGAGCGCGGTCGCGCCACGCCCGTGCACGACGGCGACGAGCCCGCCCGCCAGCGGCGCGAACCAGCGCTGCCCGACCTTCCAGAGCGCCCCGCCGAACTCCTCCGGCCGGGGACACACGGGCACGCCGTCGCGGTACAGGTTCCACCAGCCGGAGCGGTCGCTGACGTACAGCAGGGAGCCGTCGTGCGCCCAGTCGACCTGGGCGATCGACTCGTCGAGGCCTCCGGCGACGGCTCGTACGTCGTGGAGACTCCCCCCGTGGGTCACCTCCGCGACCATCAGCTCGGTCCCGTCCCACGGCATGCCCGGATGGTCCCAGGCGAGCCAGGCGGCGCGCTGTCCGTCCGGGGAGATCCTGGGCCCGGTGACGAACCGCCGCCGGTCGTCGGTGAGTTCGCGAACGGCGTCCTCGTCCTGGGCCGCCATGCCGTCGAGCGGGACGGCAACGAGCGCGCGCCGCACATCAGTCGGTCCGTCGCCGGTGAACTCCTCCATGACGCACCACACTTCGCCCAGTTCGAGGCGCAACTGCGGTTCGACCCAGCGCAGTCCGCCACCGACCGGGGACACGGCCGTGAGCGGGACGGGTTCACCGCGGCCCGGTTCGTAGCGGTAGAGGCGCTGGTCGGCGAAGTTGACGAACACCACGAGCGGCCCGTCCTCCCGCATGACGCCGTCCCACGGGTGCCCGCCGTACTCCATGACCCGGCTGCGCACGTTCCACGGCGCGTCCAGGACGGACTCCTGGCTGCCGTCGGCGCGTCGCCGCACCAGCGTGCGCCGGCCGCCCTCGGTGGGCCGGGGCTCGATCCACCAGGCCTCGTCGCCGACGAAGCCCACGTACTCCGGGGACCCGTCGTGCTCGGCGGCCAGTGCCGCGTCGATGGGCGAGGGCCATGATCCGTACGGCAGTGACTGCACTGTCTCCCCCACTCGCTAGGCCGTCCGCAGAAACCGGTCGAGGACCCGGACGCCGAAGTGCAGCGCCTCGACCGGGACACGCTCGTCGACACCATGGAAGAGTGCCTGGTAGTCGAAGCCCTCGGGGAGCCTGAGCGGCGCGAATCCGTACCCGGTGATGCCGAGCCGCGAGAACTGCTTGGCGTCGGTGCCACCGGACATGCAGTACGGCACGACATGCCCCTCGGGCGCGAACTCCTCGACGGCGGCCCGCATCCGGGCGTACGTCGACGAGTCCACCGGCGCCTGCACGGCCACCGAGCGGTGGTGGAACTCCCAGGCCACGTCGGGTCCGGTGAGTTCGTCGAGGGTCGTGCGGAACTCGTCCTCGCAGCCGTACAGGAACCGCCCGTCGACGTACGCGACGGCCTCGCCCGGGATGACGTTCACCTTGTAACCGGCGTTCAGCATCGTCGGGTTGGCGCTGTTGCGGACGGTCGCCTCGACGAGCCGGGCGGCGGGCCCGAGCTTGGTGAGGAGGCCGTCGACGTCGTCCAGGTCGGGCTCGATGCCGTACAGGGCGGCGAGTTCGGTGAGCGCCGCCTGGACGGTCGGAGTGAGGCGAAGCGGCCACTCGTGGGCGCCGATTCGCGCGACAGCGGCGGCGAGCCGGGTCACGGCGTTGCTGTGGTTGACCTTCGAGCCGTGCCCGGCGCGTCCACGCGCGGTCAACTTGAGCCAGCCGGTGCCCCGTTCACCGGCGGCGATGGGGTACAGCTGCCGTCCACCGCCGTCGTGGAAGGTGAACGCCCCTGATTCGCCGACCCCTTCGGTGCACCCCTCGAACAACCCCGGGTGCTCGGCGGCGAGGAACTCGGAGCCGTCCACCGCACTGTCCTCCTCGTCGGCGGTGAACGCGACGACGATGTCCCGCCGGGGTCTGACCCCCTCGCGGGCCCAGTCGCGGACGACGGCGAGGATCATCGCGTCCATGTTCTTCATGTCGACGGCCCCCCGCCCCCAGACGACACCGTCGCGGATCTCCCCGGAGAAGGGGTGCACGCTCCAGTCGGCGGCCTGAGCGGGTACGACATCGAGGTGTCCGTGCACGAGCAGCGCGTCGGCGGAGGGGTCGGTGCCCTCGATCCGGGCGACGACGTTGGTACGCCCCTTCGTCCGCTCCAGGAGCGCGGGTTCGAGACCCGCCCCGGCGAGCAGCGCGGCGGCGTACTCGGCGGCGGGGCGCTCCTGGCAGTCGCCGCCGCCGTGGTTGGTCGTGTCGATCCGGATCAGCTCGGAGGTGAACGCCACCACCTCGTCGAGCGCCTGCTGCTCAGCCATACTGCTCCTCCACCGCGGCCGAGACGATCGTCGTGACCGCCTTGAAGGTACGAATGCCCTCGTACATTGTGCCGCTCGTGTACGCCGCCTTCCGCTCCCCGATCCGCGCCACCCCGGGCACGACGGTCGCGGCCATGGCGAGATGCTCGGCGTCGAACTCCAGCGCGACGGTGAAGGGCCCGCCGACGACGGGCTCGTACCGTACGGCCAGCGCGGCGGCGTCCTTGGCCGCGGCCCGGATGTCGGCGGCGGTCCTGGACGGCGTACGGCAGACGGCCGCGTACCGCGACACATGGTCCTTGACGGCGACCTTCAGCGCCTCGGGCGCGTAGCCGAGGGCGTCCTCGCAGGCGAGGTCGTCGCCGGTGACGAGGACGACGGGTACGCCGTACTCGGCGACCACATGCGAGTTGAGGAGCCCCTCACTCGCACGTACGTCGTTGACCCACACGCCGGTGATGGAGTTGGCGAGGTAGGTGTGGGCGAGGACGCCCTCCATGCCGGCGCCCGCGTGGTAGCCGACGAAGGCGATGCCGTCGATGTCGCCGTGCTGGACGCCCTCGACCATGGACAGCGACTTGTGGCGGCCGGTGAGCATCTCCACCCGCTCGTCCAGCTGTTCGAGGAGCAGATTGCGCATGGTCCAGTGGGCCTCGTTGACGAGCACGTCGTCGGCGCCGCCGTCGAAGAAGCCGAGCGCGGCGGCGTTGACGTCCGAGGTGAACAGGGAACGGCAGCGCTCCCACTGCGGGGTGCCGGGCAGGACATCGGCCGGCCAGGTGACGCCGGTGGCGCCCTCCATGTCGGCGCTGATGAGGATCTTCACGCCGCGTCACCTTACGCGTCGGCCCACCTCGGTGCCAGGGCCGCCCGGGGGTCCGTCCGGTGTCGCGAGCCGGCCGCCGGACCGGTCGGCGAACAGGGCGGCGACGGCAGCCGTCGTAGAGACGATTCCGCCGACGTACAGGCCGCTGCGGGCGCCGAACTGGGCGCTGAGCCAGCCCACCAACAGGGCGCCGAGCGGGGTGGAGCCCTGGAGGATCAGGGCGTAGAGGGCGAGGACCCGGCCCCGGTAGCGGGGGTCGCTGCCCAGCTGGATGCGGTGGTTGGCGGCCTGGGCGAAGTAGATCAGCGCGAAGCCGGTCGCCGTCAGCAGCACGAGGGCGGCCCGGTAGCCGGGTGCCCAGCCCGCAGCGGTCTCCAGTACCCCGAAGGCGAGCGCGGCCAGGGCCACCGTACGACCGGACGGGCGGCCCCGGCGGGCCGTACTGGCGAAGGCCGCGAGGAGCGACCCGGCGGCGAAGGCGGTGGTCAGCAGCCCGAACGCCAGGGCGTCGGTGTGGAAGACGGTCCTGGCGAGCAGCGGCAGAGTGAGCTGGAAGTTCATGCCGAACATCCCGACGGCCGCGACCAGGGCCATGGCCAGTACGAGATCGGGGCGGGAGCGGACGTGTCCGAGGCCGTCGACGACTCTGACGCGTGTGTCCTCGCGCGGGGCGCGGTGCAGTTCGGCGGGCCGCATCAGCCGCAGCGCCGCCACCGTGGCCAGATAGCTGAGGGCGTTGAGCGCCATCACCGGGCCGGTGCCGAACGCCGCGATGAGCAGGCCCGCGACGACCGGTCCCACCACCCGGGCCACATTGAAGTAGGCGGCGCTCAGCGCCGAGGCGTTGGGCAGCAGGTCGGCGCCGACCAGCTCGCTCACGAACGACATCCGGGTGGGCACCTCGACGGCGCTGACGGTGCCGAGGCAGAGGGCGAACACGCAGATGTGCGCCACGGTGGCGGCGTCCACGAGGACGAGGAGCGCGAGCAGGAGGGCGGCCACCGCGGAGACGAGGTTGCACACGGTCAGCAGCGTCCGCTTGTCGTACCGGTCCGCGAGCCGGCCGCCGTACAGGGTGAGCAGCAGCATCGGCGTGAACTGCAGGGCCGTGACGGTGCCGAGCGCGGAGGCGGAGTCGTCCGTCCGCTCCAGGACCAGCCAGTCCTGGGCGACGACCATCATCCAGGTGCCCGCGACGGACACGACCTGGCCTGCGGCGAAGAGCCGGAAGTTGCGCACGGACAGCGAGCGGAAAGTGCCCGCCGGTCCCCCGCTCACCGCCGGGGCAGGCACTCGTCGAGGAAGGCGTGGGCCCGCAGATGGTACGAGCGGGCCGTCCAGCCGAGGCTGATGTTGTGCCCGGCGTCGGGCTGCCGGTCGACGACCACGCGCGGGGAGCCGGTGAAGCAGGCGGCCATCCCGGCGAGGGTCTCCGGGTCGTGCCGCCACCAGCCCTCGTGCTCGGCGAAGGTCATCCGCACGGGCACGCGCACGCGTGCGGCGATGCCGGGGAACAGCTCGGGCCAGCGGGCCACGTCGCCGCGCTCCCGGTGCGGCATGGGCGCCACCACGGAGGCGCTGGCACGGAAGGTGTCCGGCGGGTAGAGGCGCAGCGGCCCCCAGTTCCTGACCCGGTGCCCGGGACCGGCCGGGTCGAAGGGCTCGTGCCGTCCGAGGGCGTACACATGGCCGCAGCCGGAGACGTCCAGGCCGAGCAGGTTCCGGGCGGCGGGGTCGGCGGCGGCGCTGAGCGCGACCTTGCCGCCGTAGGAGTGCGCCAGCAGGAACAGCCCGGCGCCGGTGTCGTACCGGGCGGCGAAGTCGTCCAGCGCCGCGAGCACGGCGTGCGCCTGGCCCGCGAGGTGCTGTCCCTGGGGCAGCCGGTCGGCGGAGTGCCGGTAGCCGGGGCGGTCCAGGGCCAGCACGGTGTAGCCGAGGCTCGCGCCCAGGGTCAGCAGGGAGAGATCCGGATGCGCCTGCCCGTCGAAGTAACCGGCGCTCATCCCGCCCCCGTGCAGCGCGACCACCACGGCACGCGGCGGCGTCACGGGCTCGCGAAGCAGCCCGGACAGGACGACTCCGTCGGCGTCCAGGGTGATCGCCCGTACCCCGGGTGAGACGGGCGCGAGGGCTGTGTCGGAGGGGGTCATGGCGGGGCGGCTCCCTTGTCGGGGCGATCCGGTGACGGTTCCCCGGTCGCGACCGGGGTTCCGTCGCGGTCCCGGTGGGGGTCGGGTGGCGGTCGCGATGGGGGGGCGGGTGGCGGTCGCGGTCCGTGGGCGCACCGGCGTGCGCCGGGCGGTGCCGGCCCTCGCGGGGCCTGCCCTCTCGACCGTAGGCCTGCTCCGGGCCCGACAGCACGCTGGCCGCAGCGAACGTGTACGTCCGGGTGCCTCGGGGGGTGTACGGCTGCTCAGGCGTCGGAGGCGGGGGGGGCCGGGGGGGGGTGACGCCTGCGGCAAGAGGGCCGGGGGCGGACCGATCGAGGCTCAGGCGAGTGGAGTCCGGACCGGTAGAGGCTCGGATCGGCGCAGGCCCGGACCGACGGAGGGCGAGCCGACGGAGACGGGTCCAGCCGAGGCCGGTCCGGCCCACACCGGTCCGGCCCAGGCCGGTCCAGCCCAGGCCGCTCTAGCCCAGGCCCGTCCTGCGGCTGCCCGCCCCGTAGATACCTGTCCTGCGGATGCCGGGTTTCCGCCCCGGCGACCCGTCCCGCTCGCCCCCCTCACACCAGGCCCGTCCGCACTGGCCCCGGCGCACCTGGCCCCTTACACGTGCCCCTCACACCCGGCGCGCCCACACCCGCCCCTGCACACCTGGCCCCGCACGCGCGGCCCGTTCACGCCCGCCCCTCACACCCGGCGCGTCCACGCCCGCCCCCGCACACCTGGCCCCTCACGCGCGGCCCGTTGACGCCCGGCCCATTCACGCCCGGCGCCTCCACGGCCGACCCGCGACGCCCGACCCACCCACGCGCCCGGGCGCGTCACACCCAGCCCGCGAGGGTCGGCCTCGGGGAGGCCCCCCCGGCCCCCGCCCCCTCCGAACCCCCGCCCCCTCCGAACCCCCCCGCCCTCCGAACCCCCCCGCCCCTCGAACCCCACTACCCGCCGACCTCAGTCGGCGCGCTTCACCACCACCCACTTGGAGGGCAGCACAACCCGCGTCCCCTCCGCCGTGTACTCCGTCGTGGTGAGCGGGAGTTCGCCGCTAGCCAGGGTCTCCAGGCCCGCCGCGCCCAGGTACACGGGCACCGCCGAGTCCGCCACCTCGCCGGGGGCGATGCCGTGCTGGAGGACCGGGCTCAACTTGGGCGGTGGGCCCTCGGGGCGCTGGGCGAGGCCCATCAGGATGGGGCGGGCCTCCTGGGACAGTTCGACCAGGAAGGCCCGGCCGCGCCGGCCGATCAGGGTCGCGATGCCG
Organism: Streptomyces geranii; assembly: GCF_002954775.1. Taxonomy (GTDB): domain Bacteria; phylum Actinomycetota; class Actinomycetes; order Streptomycetales; family Streptomycetaceae; genus Streptomyces; species Streptomyces geranii. The sequence goes on along the minus strand of NZ_PJME01000007.1, from coordinate 258,127 downwards.
TCGGCGAGGGCCTGCCGGTCGTCGGCGTCGCACTGGTGGAGCACCCCGCGCATGTACACGTTGGTGTCGCCGAGCTTGCCGTGCAGTTCCTCGACCTCGCTCTTCTCGGCGCAGTCGAGGAGTTCGTACTCGGCGGCGCCGTCCGGGTCGGCGGTGCGGGCGCGATCCAGGGCCGCCTCGGAGAGGTCTGCGCCGACGACCCGGGTGAAGCGGTCGGTGAGGAAGCGGGTCTGCGTGCCGTTGCCGCAGCCGAGGTCCAGCAGGGGCAACTCGAAGTCCGCGAGGTGCGGTTCGAAGACGGCGAGGTGGAGGCCGGCGGTGAGCATCGGCTCCGAGTCCCAGAAGACGGCCCCCTGTCCGTGCGGAGCCTCGCGCCAGAAGCCCTCCCAGGACTCCCTGTACCTACTCGTGACGCTCATGCCCAACTCCCCAGGGTGCGACGGCTGCCCGTCCGAGGTGACGGGGCAGTTCGGTCTACCGCGCCCCGGTTGCGCCGACAAGCGCACCGCGCATACCTTCACGGCTCGTTCGAGAGGTACGCGCCGGTGTGCGCCTCGCACGCCTCCCCCGACCCCGTGGCACGGCCAATCCAAACACAGGGCACCGACAATGCCGCAGCGGCGCCACCCGCCGTCCCGGCCGGAGCGTCAGCGCCTGCGGGGCAAGGTGAGTTCGAACCAGACGGTCTTGCCAGCGCCCGTACGGCTCGTGCCCCACTCCCGGGCGAGCGTGCTCACCACGCGCAGTCCGCGTCCGGATTCGGCCGTGGGCTCGGTGCTGAGCAGTGTGGGCAGGTTGTGGTCGTCGTCGTCCACCTCGCACAGCAGCGTCTCCCCGCGCACGAGCCGCAGTTCGACCGGCCGCGCGTGCGAGTGCCGTACGGCGTTGGTGACCAGCTCGCTCACCAACTGCGCGGCGCTGTCGACGAGTTTGCCGAGTCCCCACTCGTGGAGCTGTTCGCGGACTGCGGCGCGGGCCCGGCCGACCTCGGCGGGGTCGAGGGCGAGCCGCCACTCGGCGACGTCGTCGGGTTCGATGCCGCCGAGGCGGGTCATCAGCAGCGCCACGTCGTCCTTGCGGCCCCCGCGTGTGTTGAGGGCGCGGATGATCGTGTCGCAGGCGTCGTCCATGGAGGCGGCCGGGTGGGCGGCGGACTCGCAGAGCGTCGCCAGTCCTACGCCGATGTCCTCGCCGCGCACCTCGACCAGGCCGTCGGTGCACATCACGAGCCGGTCGCCGGGCCGCACCCGCACGCGTACCGCCTCGAAGGGCACTCCGCCGACGCCGATCGGGGCGCCGGTGGGCAGGTCGAGCAGCTCGCTGCGGCCGTCCTCGGCACGCACCAACACCGGTGGGATGTGGCCCGCGTTGGCGATGTGCAGCTCGCTCGCGATCGGGTCGTAGACGGCGTAGAGGCAGGTCGCGAGATAGGTGTCGCCGAGGCGCTGGGCCAAGTCGTCGAGATTCCGCAGGAGTTGGGCGGGCGGGATGTCCATGGCGGCCATGGTCTGCACAGCCGTACGCAACTGGCCCATCATCGCGGCCGAGTTGAGGCCGTGCCCCATGACGTCGCCGACGACGAGCGCGGTGCGGGCGCCGGGCAGTTTCACCGAGTCGAACCAGTCGCCGCCGACCCGGCCGAGGAGGGTGCCGGGCAGATAGCGGGTGGCGATGTCGCAGCCCGCCATGCGCGGCGGGATGTGCGGCAGCATGCTGTCCTGGAGGGTCTCGGCGACGCTCTCCTGGTAGGTGTACATGCGCGCGTTGTCGAGCACGAGGCCCGCGCGGGCGGCGAGTTCGGCGCCGGTGACCCGGTCCATGTCGTTGAACTCGACGCGCTCCGGGTGGCGCAGCAGGATCATGAAGCCGAGGACGACATTGCGCGCCTTCAGCGGCACGACGAGCATGGAGCGGCCGGTGATCAGCGGCCGGATGTCGCGCTTCTCGAACTGCGAGGCGATCATGTGCCCCATCTGTTCGCTGATGCGCGGCACGAGCACGGGCTGACCGCTGGTCATGCACTGGAAGAACGGCGTGTGGGCGGGGAAGGGCATGGCCTCGCCGACCGGTACGACGTCGTCCCAGCGCCCTGGTTCATCGGTGTGTTCGAGGGCGACCCGGTGCCACATCGTCGTCGTGTCGGGCACCCCGTCGGGGAACCCCTCCCCGGCGACGACCTGTTCACGCAGATAGGTGCCGGCGACGTCCGTGAAGCGGGGTACGACGGCCTTGCTGACCTCGACGATCGTGCGGGACAGGTCGAGCGAGGTGCCGATGCGTCCGCTGACGTCGTTGAGGAACTCCAACCGCTCGCGCACGGCGGCGTGTTCGAGGTCCTCGACGTCGTCCCGGAGGTCCTCGGGCAGCGGCTCGCCCGCCTGTACCGCACGGGCCGCGCGCTCCCGGCGGGCCTTGCGCTCCGCGCGCCGGGGCACGCCCCAGTCGGGAGTGACGGGAACCAGGTCGTTCTGGCTGAACTCCAGGACGGGGTAGCCCAGTTCGAGGATCTGGGCGACGATGCGGGCGCTCTCCCCGACGCTCATGCTGGGCAGGATCTCGGGGAGCCTGCGGGCGAGTTCGTCGGCGCCGGGGAAGTTGGTGTGCAGGGCGAAGCCGGGCGCGATGCGCTCGACGGCGAGTCCGTCGTCCTCCTGGCGCAGTACGTCGGTGTCGGCGGCCAGCACCAGCAGGCGCCCGCGGCCGGGGCCCACCAGGGGGTACGCCCACCACAGGACGTCCACGCGGTCGCGCCCGGGCACGGTGAGGCGGGCGCGGCCCGACGCCGGGTAGGAGAGCCGCCCGTCGAGGGAGGACTCCAGGTCGGGTCCGAGGCCGTCGTCGGCCGGCTGGGCGCCGTACGGCGTGGTGTCCTCGTCCGGGTCGCCGTCGTCGGGGAGGGCTCCGGAGACGGGCAGCAGATCGGCGGCGGGCTGGCCGAGTGCCTCCTCCTTGGAGGCGCCGAACAGCCGCCGCGCGCCCCGGCTCCAGTGCGAGACGAGGCCCTCGCGGTCGACGACGACCACGGCCAGGGGGATACGGCCCGCGGCTGCGTGCTCCGCCGGTACGCCCTCCCCGGCCCCGCGGCCGGGAGGCACGCCCGTCTCGGTGCCATGGTCCATGGCGCAGGCTCCTTCTTCCCACGGCTCCGCAAGATCTGTGCCGTCGCCCCCACCGTACGGCTCGCGTCCGTCGCGATGTGTGGCAATCCGCTAATTGGTCTTCACCGGTCCGCTCCGGCGCACGATCACGCGCCCCGCACGCCGGTCGGGCCCCGTTCGCCACCCTTACCTGGGGCTCAGTCGTCGTACCCGAGCTGAAGATCGCGTTCCGACCGGCCGCCGCCGGCCACCTGGAGGACGGTGGCGACCGGCGGGTAACCGGAGGCGATGACCGTGTACTCGCCGGAGGACAGGTCGACGAACCGGAACGTTCCGTCCGCTCCGGTGGTGAGCGTGTCCACGACGTTCCCGGCCGCGTCGAGCAGTGTCACGCGCGCGTCCTCGACGGGACGGCCGCCACCTGCCCGGACGGTGCCCTTCAGGACGGCGCCGCCCGCGAGTTCGACGTCCTGGCGGGTCTCCCGGGAGGCGCGCACGGTGACGGGCAGCGCGGCCGGGCGGAACGCGGGGGCGCTCGCGGCGAGGGTGTACTCGCCCGCCACCAGTTCGGTGATGACGTAGCCGCCCTCGCGTCCGCTGCGGGTGGTGGCGACGACCTCGCCGTGCGCGTTGGTGAGCGTGACGGTGGCGTCCCGGACCGGCGAGCGGTCCGCGGTCAGCACCTGCCCGACCAGGTGCCCGGCGCCGCCGAGGACTACGTCGAGTTCGACGGGACGCTCGCCGACGGTCACGGTGACCGCCTGCGGCTGGTGGCCGCCCGCAGCGGCGATCAGGACGTACGCCCCCGCGCCGGGCGTGGACAGCGCGTACCGCCCGTCCTCGGCGCTCGCGCCGCGCCCGATCTGCGCTCCGGTGACGTCGATGAGGGTGAGCGCGGCGCGCGGTACGACGGTGCCGTCGGGGTGCTGGACGGTGCCGCACACGGGGATTCCGGCGGTGTACGGCTCCCGGGCCCGCTGGATCGCCAGGGGTGCCGGGTGGGCGGTCGGGGGGCTCGCGGGGTCGAGGCCTGCGGGGGCGGGGTGGTGGGGCACCAGCGGTTTCTCCTTGAGGAAGCAGGCGATGAGCAGGCCGAGGACGAGCACCGGCACGAGGTACAGGAAGATGCGCGGCATGGCGTCGGCGTACGCCCTGATGTAGCCGTCGCGCAGCGCTGTGGGGAGCGCGTGGACGCGCTGCGGGGTGATCGAGTCGGGGTCGGGGAGGGCGGCACCCGCGCGCGTGGGGAGGCTCTTTTCGAGGGACTCGGCGAGCCGGTTCGCGAAGAGGGTGCCGAAGACGGCGGCGCCGACGCTGCCGCCGATCTGCCGGAAGTAGTTGTTGGCGCTGGTCGCGGTGCCGAGGTCGGCGGGGCGCACGGAGTTCTGCACGGCGAGGACGAGGACCGGCATCACCATGCCGATGCCCGCGCCGAGGACGGCCATCCAGAGGCTGTAGTGCGGCCGGGGCGTGTCAGCTTCGAGGCGGGAGAGCAGCCACATGCCGAGGGCCGCGAGGGCGGTGCCGAGGACCGGCCAGAGCTTGTAGCGGCCGGTGTGGCTGATGAGCTGCCCGGAGACGATCGACGCGCCGACGATCCCGGCCATCATGGGCAGCATCAGCAGCCCGGACTCGGTGGCGGTGGCACCGTCGACCATCTGCAGGAAGGTCGGCAGATAGCTGGCGGCGCCGAACAGCGCCACGCCGATCACCAGGCCCACCAGGGCGGTGATGTTGAAGACGGAGTCCCTGAACAGCCGCAGCGGGATGAGGGGTTCGGGCGCGCGCCGCTCGGCGACCAGGAAGAGCCCGGCGGCGAGGACCGCTCCGGCGCCGAGCCCGAGGATCTCGCGCGAGCCCCACGCGTACTCGGTGCCGCCCCAACTGGTCAGCAGCACCAGGCAGGTGGAGGCCGCGGCGAGCAGCAGCGCCCCGAGGAAGTCGAAGCGGGCCCTGACCGCGGGCTTCGGCAGTTTCAGTACGACGGTGACGACGGCCAGCGTCAGCAGCCCGAAGGGCACGTTGAACCAGAAGCACCAGCGCCAGGAGAGGTGGTCGGTGAAGTAGCCGCCCAGCAGGGGCCCGGCGACGGAGGCGAGGCCGAACGCGGCGCCGATCAGGCCCATGAAGCGCCCGCGTTCACGCGCGGGCACGATGTCCGCGATGATCGCCTGCACGCCGATCATCAACCCGCCCGCGCCGGCGCCCTGGAGGGCACGGAAGACGATGAGCTGGTCCATGGTCCGCGCCCAGCCCGCCAGCGCGGAGCCGACGACGAACACGATGATCGCGAACTGGAAGACGCCCTTGCGGCCGAGGAGATCGCCGAGCTTGCCGTAGACCGGCAGTCCGACGGTGGCGGTGAGCAGGTAGGCGGTGATCGCCCAGGACATCTTGTCCAGGCCGTGCAGCTCACCGACGATCTTCGGGAGCGCGGTGGCGACGATCATCTGCTCCAGCGCGGCGAGCAGCAGCGCGAGCATCAGCCCGAAGAACACCAACCGCACCTGGCGCGGACCGAGTTGTGGTGGCCCGGCCGGAGGTGGCGCGGGTGCGGTCGTCGGATCGTCCTGCACCAGAGTGATCCCGCCCACGTACCGCTCCCCTCGTCGCACCCACCGCACAATTCCCGCTTTGGGCGACAACTGTGAGCAAGCGCGACGAGTTACGGCGTATCGGTGCGCGGAGCGGAGATCCACTCGAACCGGTGAGGGGTAGGCGGCCGGGCCAACACCCCTGGTGAAGCTGCCCCTTGGGCTACTTCTCGACCTCGGCGGCCAGCTTGTCGAGGACGGCGTCGTAGATACGGCCGAGGCCCTTGGGGGCGAAGGTCCGCTCGAAGAAGCCGCCGATGCCGCCCGCGCCGTCCCAGACGCTGGTGACGACGACCCGCGACCTGCCCTCGCCGGCCGGGGTGACGCGCCAGGTGGTGACCATCGAGGAGTTGCGGTCCTTCTCGACCAGTTCGCCGTCGGTGGGCTCGCTGACCTCCAGGAGACAGTCGCGGACGCGCTTCTTGGTCGCCTGGAGCTTCCAGTGGACGAGGGTGCCCTCGCCGTCGCCGCCCTCGCGCACCTCGTACTCGCTGAACTGCTCGGACAGCACCTTGCCGCGCGTGCCGCTGTAGTCGGCGAGGGCGTCGAACACCGTCTCCGCGTCCGCCGCGACGATGCGCTCCGTGGTGGCCTCGACCTGCGCCATTGCGTTCCTCCAGCAGCTGGTTCTTCGGGGGTTCGCGCTCACCCAACCACCCCGCCGCCCGGCCGCCCAAATCGGGGTGCCCCAAGGGGTCCGGCGGGGGTGCCGGTGAGGAGCTTCACAAGACTCGAACATACGATCGCGCGATCAAGGGAACATGTGTTCTATTCTGTGGTCAGTGCTACCGAGGAGGTGTCATGCGCTGGGAGAACCTCACAGTGGAGTCCGGCTCCGGCTCCGGCCGGGGGGACGCCGCGCTGTTCGGCGCGGACGCGGTGACCACCCGTACCTTCGACTCCCCCGAGTTCCGTGGGATCACCTTCCACGAGATCCGGGCCCGTTCGATCATCAACCGGGTGCCGGGGGCCTCTCGCATGCCGTTCGAGTGGACGGTGAACCCCTACCGGGGCTGCACGCACGCGTGCGTGTACTGCTTCGCCCGCAAGACCCACAGCTATCTGGACCTCGACACCGGCCTCGGCTTCGACTCCCAGATCGTGGTCAAGGTGAACGCGCCGGAGCTGCTGCGCCACCAGCTGGGCTCACGCCGCTGGCTCGGCGACCACATAGCGATGGGCACCAACGTCGACTGCTACCAGCGCGCGGAGGGCCGCTACCGCCTGATGCCGGGCATCCTGACCGCCCTGCGCGACCACGCGAACCCCTTCTCCATCCTGACCAAGGGCACGCTGATCCTGCGCGACCTCGACCTCCTGGTACAGGCGTCCCAGGTCACGGACGTCGGCATCTCCGTCTCCGTCGGCTTCACCGACCCGGAGCTGTGGCGCACGGTCGAGCCGGGCACGCCCGCTCCGGAACGGCGCCTGGACGTCGTACGGACCCTGGGCGAGCACGGCATCGGCTGCGGGGTGCTGATGGCCCCGGTGCTGCCGTTCCTCAGCGACCATCCCGCCCAACTGCGGGCCACCGTACGGGCGGTCGCCGCCGCCGGGGCGACCTCCGTGACCCCGCTGGTGCTGCATCTGCGCCCCGGGGCCCGCGAGTGGTACATGGCCTGGCTGGGCCACCACCACCCGCATCTGGTGCGCCGGTACGAGCGGTTGTACGCGGAGGGCGCCTACGCCCCCAAGTGGTACCAGCGCCGGATCACCGGGCTGGTCCACGACCTGGCCCAGGAGTACGGGATCGGCCCCACGCGCGCGGGGATGCCCCGCAGGCTGCCGGCCCCCGTCGAGCCCGAACCCCTCGCGCCCGGGACGGCCACACCCGAGCCGGTCCAGCTGAGCCTGCTCTGAAGGAGTTCTGAAGGAGTTACCGGAGGGCTCTGAAAGAGTGCGGCCATGAACGACCCGATCATCGTCCGCGAGATGACCCTCGACGACTGCGACCGCGTGTCCGAGATCCGCGTCCGGGGCTGGCAGCACGCCTACAAGGGCCTGATGCCGCAGCCGTATCTCGACGCTCTCAGCGTCGCGGAGGACGCCGAGCGGCGGCGTACGTTCTTCGTGGGCGCCGGGTCGGAGGTGGTGAACCTGGTGGCCGAGCGGGCCGGCGAGGTCGTCGGCTGGGCCTGTCACGGGCCGTACCGGGACGGCGAGTTCCGCACCGAGGACGCCGAGCTGTACGCGATCTACGTGGACGTCGGGCAGTTCGGCGCCGGGGCCGGACCGGCCCTGCTGCGGGAGTCGGCCGACCGGTGCACCGCCGCCGGACACCGGCGCATGCTGCTGTGGGTGCTCAAGGGCAACGCCCGCGCACGGCGGTTCTACGAGCGGGCCGGGTTCGCGGCCGACGGTGCCGAGGAGCCCTTCGAGGTGGCCGGGGCCGCCGTACCGGAGGTGCGGTACGCGCGCGTGCTGCTCGACTGACGGCTCACCGCTCCCCGGGTCACCGCTGCTTCGGGATGCGGGCCAGCGCGTGCACCGCCGCCTCCGCGAGGGCCGGGTGGGCGAGCGCCTCGTTCAGGACCGGGGCCGCGCGGCGGTCCCCCAGGGTGCCAAGCCCCTCCACACAGGCGAGCGCCACCCGGCGGTGGGGGTCGTGCGGTTTCAGCCTGCGGGCGAGTGTCGTGATCAGCGCGGGCACGGACTCCGGGGCCTGCAGTTCGGCGAGCAGGCGGACCGGGTGCAGGGCGTAGGCGACGCGCAGTTCGTTGGTCGCGAGGGCCGCTGCCGCGCGGGCCGTGCGGGGATCGCCGAGGCGGGACAGGGCGTACGCGGCGGAGGCGCAGCGCTGCGGGTCACGGTGGTTGAGGAGGAGGACGAGGGCCTCGAAGGCGCGCCGGTCCCCCGTGAGCCCCAGCCGGAAGGCGGCCAACTCTCTCGCCCACAGCGGCCGTCCGGGGGCGGTGAGGACATCGGCCAGCTCGTCCCGGTCCTCGGTCGCCACCAGGTGCTCGTACGCCTTCGAGGCCCCTGCCCCGGCCTCGGTCCGTAAGCGCTCCGTGAGTGATCGCAACTCATTGTCCATGAAGCCGAGGTTAGGTGCGGGGAGAGGACCCCGTGGGCAGGATCCCGGGACGTACATCACAAATTCAGGGGCTGGCGCGCTCGTTACCCACCGGTTAAGCTCAGACGAGCGAGTTACCCACTCGTGTTCTGCTTGCTTACGACGGCCTGGTGACGCAGCCGTCGTGAGTGTCGGTCGGTTCGGTACGTGAAGTACCGCTGTACGGCACGGCTTTGGGACAGGGCCTGCCGGATCCGCCGCTCCTCCCGGGCGTGTGCGCTCGCTGCCCGGCAACACCCGCACTCCTTCTCGCACCCGGTGCGCCCCTTCGGCGCACCCGTGGTGCTCCCAGTCGTCACCACCCTCATTCCTGGAGTCCCGCGATGGCCACTCCCCTGTCCCACACCTCTCCGTCCGCGCTCAGGACCGTCGCCGTGATCGGCCTCGGCACCATGGGCACCGGCATCACCGAGGTGCTCACCCGCGCCGGCCGCGAGGTCGTCGGCATCGACATCAGCGAGGCCACGGCCGCGAAGGCCGTCGCCGCCCTGGAGATGTCGACCGCCCGTGCCGTGGTGCGCGGCCGGCTCACCGAACAGGAGCGCGAGGACCTGCTGGCCCGCTTCCGCACCTCCACCGACCTGCGCGCGGCGGCCGACGCCGACCTGGTCATCGAGGTGGCGCCGGAGTCGTACGAGATCAAGCACCAGATCTTCCGCGCCCTCGACGACATCGTGCGCCCGGAGACCATCCTCGCGACCGGCACCAACGCCCTCTCGGTGACCCGGCTCGCTGCCGACTCGGCGCGTCCCGAGCGCGTCCTGGGGCTGCACTTCTTCAACCCGGCGCCGGCGATGAAGCTGGTCGAGGTGGTCTCGTCGGTGCTGACCGCGCCGCAGGCCGTCACCGCGGTCACCGATCTGGCGATCGAGCTGGGCAAGGAGCCCGTCGCGGTCGGCGACCGCCCCGGCTTCGTCGCCGACGGGCTGCTGTTCGGCTATCTCAACCAGGCCGCGGCGATGTACGAGGCCAAGTACGCCTCCCGCGAGGACATCGACGCGGCGATGCGGCTCGGCTGCGGACTGCCGATGGGCCCGCTCGCCCTGCTCGACCTGATCGGCATCGACACGGCCCGTACGGTCCTGGAGGCCATGTACTCCGAGTCCCACGACCGGCTGCACGCCCCGGCGCCCGTTCTCAAGCAGCTCAGCGAGGCGGGCCTGACGGGCCGTAAGTCGGGGCGCGGCTTCTACTCGTACGAGGCGCCCGGCAGCGACACGGTCGTCGCGGACGCGCTGACCCCGCTCTCCGGCGCCCCGGAGACCTCCGGCCGCACGGTCCGCTCGGTCGGCGTCGCCGGCTCCGGCACGATGGCCTCCGGTATCGCCGAGGTCTTCGCCAAGGCCGGGTACGAGGTCGTCCTGGCCGCCCGCAGCGAGGAGAAGGCACAGACCGCCAAGGCCAGGATCGGCAAGTCCCTGGCCCGCTCGGTCGACAAGGGCCGGCTGACCGCCGAGGCCGCCGCCCAGACCCTCGACCGGATCACCGCAGCGGGCTCGTACGACGCCTTCGCGGACGTCGACCTGGCCGTCGAGGCCGTCGCCGAGGACCTGGAGATCAAGCAGCAGCTGTTCGCGACGCTGGACAAGGTCTGCAAGCCGGGCGCGGTGCTCGCCACGACGACCTCCTCGCTGCCCGTCGTCGCGTGCGCCCGTGCCACCTCGCGTCCGCAGGACGTGATCGGCATGCACTTCTTCAACCCGGCGCCGGCGATGAAGCTGGTCGAGGTCGTCCGTACGGTGTTGACGGCCGACGACGTCCACTCAACAGTCCGCGAGGTCTGCGTCAAGATCAAGAAACATGCCGTCGACTGTGGCGACCGGGCTGGATTCATCGTCAACGCATTGCTTTTCCCGTATCTCAACAACGCGATCAAGATGGTGCAGGAGCACTATGCATCTCTTGACGACATTGACGCGGCGATGAAGCTGGGCGGCGGCTACCCGATGGGCCCGTTCGAACTGCTCGACGTGGTCGGCCTGGACGTCTCCCTGGCCATCGAGAAGGTCCTGCACCGCGAGTTCCGCGACCCGGGCCTCGCCCCGGCGCCGCTCCTGGAGCACCTGGTGGCCGCGGGCTGCCTCGGCCGCAAGACGGGCCGCGGCTTCCGCGAATATGCCCGCCGCTGACGGGACCGGCGACCGGTTCGGACCCGTCCTCGGCCCCGGCCTCGAACGCGGCTTCGGGTCCGGCCCCGGGCACGACGAGGACTGGGGCGGGCTGCTCGACCCGGCCTCGGCACCCCCGCCCACGCAGGGCGGGGGTGGTCCGGGACGTGCGCACCACCCTGCGCACATGCAGTACGTTCGGGTCATGTCCCAGGCCGCCAAGTCCTCCCGCACCCCTGCCACGCCCGACGCTCCGGAGAGCGCCGCGGGCAGCCGCGCCGCCGCCCAGCGGCTCAAGATGCGCCGCGAACTGGCCGCCGCGGCGATGGAGCTGTTCTCGACCAAGGGCTACGAAGGCACCACCGTCGACGAGATCGCGGCCCGGGCCGGCGTGGCCCGTCGTACCTTCTTCCGACACTTCCGCTCCAAGGAAGAGGCGATCTTCCCGGACCACGACGACACGTTGATCCGGGCGGAGGCGGTGCTCAACGCGGCACCCGCGCACGAACACCCGCTCGACACCGTGTGCCGCGGCATCAAGGAAGTCATGAAGATGTACGCGGCCCGGCCGGAGATCTCGGTCGCCCGCTACAAGCTGACCCGCGAGGTCCCCACCCTGCGGGAGGCGGAGATCGCGTCGGTCGCCCGCTACGAACGCCTCTTCACCCGCTATCTCCTGGGCCACTTCGACGAGCACGCGCACGACGACGACGCGAACGACGACCCGCTGCTCGCCGAGGTCGCCGCGTCCGCCGTGGTCACCGCCCACAACCACGTCCTGCGGCGCTGGCTGCGGGCGGGCGGCCAGGGCGACGTCGAGACCCAGCTCGACCACGCCTTCGGGATCGTACGGAAGACCTTCGGTACGGGCATCGGCGCCGGACGCGACACCCCGCCCCGCACGGCGCCGGCCTCGGTGACCTCGCAGGGCGAGGTGCTGGTCGCGGTGGCCCGGACCGACGCGCCTCTCGACGAGGTGATGCGGACCATCGAGCAGGCGCTGAAGGAACGGTCGTAGAGAGGCCGTAGGCAGGAAGAGGCGGGTCGCGGACACTGCGGCCCGCCTCTTTCGTGCACCCAGGGACCTACTCCTCAGTAGCCTTTGATCGATCATCGCTCATTTGTTACGTAAAGATTTCATTTGAGGCCACTTTCTGGCACCCAGTGCCTTGCTACCTGACACGGGGTGCCATACCTTGAAGGTGTCCGGGCGGCCGGCGTGCAGAGACCATTCGTACGTCGGCTGTCCCCGCAAACCACGTGCTTGCGCGCCCGGACGCCTGCGTCACAGGCAACCTCCCGCGCCACCCCGCGCTGCCGAAAGCACCTCCCGCCGAACCGACGGCACTTCTCACCCAAACCCTCAGCAGCACCGACGTAACCCTCAGCGTCTCCCCTCAAGACGCCATTCGCCGGAGGCAACACCGTGACCGTGAAGGACATCCTGGACGCGATCCAGTCGCCGGACTCGACTCCGGCCGATTTCGCCGCCGTTCCGCTCCCCGAGTCGTACCGTGCGATCACCGTGCACAAGGACGAGACGGACATGTTCGCGGGCCTCGAAACCCGCGACAAGGACCCCCGCAAGTCGATCCACCTGGACGACGTCCCGGTGCCGGAACTCGGCCCGGGCGAGGCCCTGGTGGCCGTCATGGCATCGAGTGTCAACTACAACTCGGTGTGGACGTCGATCTTCGAGCCGCTCTCCACCTTCGGCTTCCTGGAGCGCTACGGCCGGCTCAGCGAGCTGACCAAGCGGCACGACCTGCCGTACCACGTCATCGGTTCCGACCTCGCGGGCGTCGTCCTGCGCACCGGCCCCGGCGTCAACTCCTGGAAGCCCGGCGACGAGGTCGTCGCGCACTGCCTGAGCGTCGAGCTGGAGTCCTCCGACGGGCACAACGACACGATGCTCGACCCCGAGCAGCGCATCTGGGGCTTCGAGACGAACTTCGGCGGGCTCGCCGAGATCGCCCTCGTCAAGTCCAACCAGCTGATGCCCAAGCCGGACCATCTGTCGTGGGAGGAGGCCGCCGCACCCGGGCTGGTCAACTCCACCGCGTACCGCCAGCTGGTGTCGCGCAACGGCGCCGGAATGAAGCAGGGCGACAACGTCCTGATCTGGGGCGCGAGCGGCGGACTCGGCTCGTACGCCACGCAGTTCGCGCTGGCCGGCGGCGCCAACCCGATCTGTGTCGTCTCCAGCGACCAGAAGGCGGACATCTGCCGCGCGATGGGCGCCGAGGCGATCATCGACCGCAACGCCGAGGGCTACCAGTTCTGGGCGGACGAGCACAACCAGGACCCGCGCGAGTGGAAGCGGTTCGGCAAGCGCATCCGCGAGCTGACCGGCGGCGAGGACGTCGACATCGTCTTCGAGCACCCCGGCCGCGAGACCTTCGGCGCCTCGGTCTACGTCACCCGCAAGGGCGGCACGATCGTCACCTGCGCCTCCACCTCGGGCTTCAACCACGAGTACGACAACCGCTACCTGTGGATGTCGCTCAAGCGCATCATCGGCTCCCACTTCGCCAACTACCGCGAGGCCTGGGAGGCCAACCGCCTGGTCGCCAAGGGCAAGATCCACCCGACGCTGTCCAAGGTGTACGCCCTGGAGGAGACCGGGCAGGCCGCGTACGACGTCCACCGCAACCTCCACCAGGGCAAGGTCGGCGTCCTGTGCCTGGCCCCCGAGGAGGGCCTCGGTGTGCGCGACGCGGAGAAGCGCGCCCAGCACATCGACGCCATCAACCGCTTCCGGAACATCTGAGACCGGAGGTCATCGATGAGTGAGCGTCAGAAGGACCGGCCGTGGCTCATGCGCACGTACGCCGGTCACTCCACGGCCGAGGCGTCCAACGAGTTGTACCGGCGCAACCTCGCCAAGGGCCAGACAGGTCTGTCGGTGGCCTTCGACCTGCCGACCCAGACCGGGTACGACCCCGACCACATCCTCGCCCGCGGCGAGGTCGGCCGGGTCGGCGTGCCCGTCTCGCACCTCGGTGACATGCGCCGGCTGTTCCAGGACATCCCCCTGGACCAGATGAACACCTCGATGACGATCAACGCCACCGCCATGTGGCTGCTGGCGCTCTACCAGGTCGTCGCCGAGGAGCAGGGTGTCGACATCACCACGCTCCAGGGAACGACCCAGAACGACATCGTCAAGGAGTACCTGTCCCGGGGGACCCATGTGTTCCCCCCGGGACCCTCGCTCCGGCTGACGACGGACATGATCTGCTACACGGTCAACCACATCCCCAAGTGGAACCCGATCAACATATGCAGCTACCACCTCCAGGAGGCGGGGGCGACCCCGGTCCAGGAGATCGCGTACGCGATGTCCACGGCCATCGCGGTGCTGGACGCCGTCCGGGACTCGGGGCAGGTGCCGCCCGAGAAGTTCGGTGACGTCGTCGCCCGGATCTCCTTCTTCGTGAACGCGGGCGTCCGCTTCGTCGAGGAGATGTGCAAGCTGCGGGCCTTCGGACGGATCTGGGACCAGGTCACCCAGGAGCGGTACGGCATCGACAACCCCAAGCAGCGCCGCTTCCGGTACGGCGTCCAGGTCAACTCCCTCGGGCTGACCGAGGCGCAGCCGGAGAACAACGTCCAGCGGATCGTGCTGGAAATGCTGGCGGTGACGCTGTCGAAGGACGCACGCGCGCGTGCCGTCCAACTGCCCGCCTGGAACGAGGCGCTGGGGCTGCCCCGGCCCTGGGACCAGCAGTGGTCGCTGCGGATGCAGCAGGTGCTCGCCTACGAGAGCGATCTGCTGGAGTACGAGGACATCTTCGCCGGGTCGCATGTCGTCGAGGCGAAGGTGGCCGAGCTGGTCGAGGAGTCCCTCGCCGAGATCGGCCGTATCCAGGAGATGGGCGGCGCCATGGCCGCCGTCGAGTCGGGCTACCTCAAGTCGCAGCTTGTCGCCTCGCACGCCGAGCGCAGGGCCCGTATCGAGTCCGGTCAAGAGAAGATCGTGGGCGTCAACATCTTCGAGTCGACCGAGCCGAACCCGCTCACCGCGGACCTCGACGCGGCGATCCAGACGGTCGACCCGGCCGTCGAGGCACGGGTGACCACCGCGCTCCAGGGCTGGCGCGACACGCGCTATCAGCCGCCCTTCAACCACCCGCGCCCGTGCAAGGCGCTGGAGCGGCTGAAGGAGGCCGCGAAGGGCACCGACAACCTCATGGAGGCCACCCTGGAGTGCGCCCGCGCCGGAGTCACGACCGGTGAGTGGGCCGGGGCCCTCCGTGAGGTGTTCGGGGAGTTCCGGGCGCCGACCGGGGTCTCGTCCGCGCCGGTCGCGGTGACCGCGGAGGAGGGCACCGCGATGGCACTGGTGCGGCGCCGGGTCGCGGACACGGCGAAGGAGATGGGCGTCGGCAATCTCCGCTTCCTGGTGGGCAAGCCGGGCCTGGACGGACACTCCAACGGGGCCGAGCAGATCGCCGTACGCGCGCGGGACGCCGGGTTCGAGGTGGTGTACCAGGGCATCCGGCTCACCCCGGAGCAGATCGTGGACGCGGCCATCGAGGAGGACGTGCACGCGGTCGGCCTGTCGATCCTGTCCGGCTCGCACGCCCAGCTCGTGCCGGATGTCCTGGAACGGCTCCGTGTGGCCGGTGCCACAGATATACCCGTCATCGCCGGTGGGATCATCCCCAATGGTGACGCCGAACAGCTGAGGGCTGCGGGCGTGGCCGCGGTCTTCACCCCGAAGGACTTCGACATCACCGGAATCATCGGCCGCATCGTCGACGAGATCCGGAAAGCGAACAAGCTCGACCCCCTGGAGGTCCCCGCATGACCACGCCCGTCAACCGTCTGCGCCCCCGGCGCTCGTGTCTGGCCGTCCCGGGGAGCAACCCCCGCTTCCTGGAGAAGGCCCAGGGCCTGCCGGCCGACCAGGTCTTCCTGGACCTGGAGGACGCGTGCGCGCCGCTCGCCAAGCCCGAGGCGCGGCACACCATCGTCAAGTTCCTCAACGAGGGCGACTGGACGGGCAAGACGAGGGTCGTGCGCGTCAACGACTGGACGACGGAGTGGACGTACCGCGATGTCGTCACCGTCGTCGAGGGGGCCGGCCAGAACCTCGACTGCATCATGCTGCCGAAGGTGCAGGACGCTCAGCAGGTCGTCGCCCTCGATCTGCTGTTGACGCAGATCGAGAAGACGATGGGCTTCGAGCTGGGCAAGATCGGTATTGAGGCGCAGATCGAGAACGCGCAGGGCCTCAACAACGTCAATGCGATCGCTCAAGCCAGTCAACGTGTCGAGACGATCATCTTCGGCCCGGCCGACTTCATGGCGTCGATCAACATGAAGTCGCTGGTCGTGGGCGAGCAGCCGCCCGGCTACCCGGCGGACGCCTACCACTACATCCTCATGAAGATCTTGATGGCCGCCCGCGCGAACAACCTCCAGGCGATCGACGGCCCCTACCTCCAGATCCGCAACGTCGACGGCTACCGCGAGGTCGCGCAGCGCGCCGCCGCGCTCGGCTTCGACGGCAAGTGGGTGCTGCACCCGGGCCAGGTCGAGGCGTCCAACGAGATCTTCTCGCCCTCCCAGGAGGACTTCGACCACGCCGAGCTGATCCTGGACGCGTACGAGTACTACACGTCCGAGGCGGGCGGCAAGAAGGGCTCCGCGATGATCGGCGACGAGATGATCGACGAGGCCAGCCGCAAGATGGCGCTGGTCATCTCGGGCAAGGGGCGGGCGGGCGGTATGAAGCGGACGTCGAAGTTCGAGATCCCCGTCTACTGAGGAGCCCTGAGCACCATGCAGTTCGGACGCACCTACGAGGAGTTCGAGGTCGGCGCGGTCTACAAGCACTGGCCCGGGAAGACGGTCACGGAGTACGACGACCACCTCTTCTGTCTCCTGACGATGAACCACCACCCGCTCCACCTGGACGCCAACTACGCCGAGAACACGACGGACTTCGGCAAGAACGTCGTGGTCGGCAACTACATCTACTCGCTGCTGCTGGGCATGTCCGTGCCGGACGTGTCGGGCAAGGCGATCGCCAACCTGGAGATCGAGTCGCTGAAGCACGTGGCGCCGACCTTCCACGGCGACACGATCTACGGCGAGACGACGGTCCTCGACAAGACGCCCTCCCGGTCGAAGAACGACCGCGGGATCGTCTACGTCGAGACCAAGGGCTACAAGCAGGACGGCACGCTGGTCTGCGTGTTCCGCCGCAAGGTGATGGTGCCGACCGAGACCTACATCAAGGAGCGCGGCGGCGAACAGCCCGGCCGGCCCCAGCTCAAGGAGCAGGAGAAGTAGCCATGGCGCGACTCGCCCAGACCGCCGGTCTCACCGACATCCAGCGGGAGATCCTGTCCACCGTGCGGGACTTCGTGGACAAGGAGATCATCCCGGTCGCGACCGAGCTGGAGCACCGCGACGAGTATCCGCAGCAAATCGTCGACGGCCTCAAGGAGTTGGGCCTGTTCGGCCTGATGATCCCGGAGGAGTACGGCGGCCTGGGCGAGTCGCTCCTGACGTACGCGCTGTGCGTCGAGGAGATCGCGCGTGGCTGGATGTCGGTCTCCGGGATCATCAACACGCACTTCATCGTGGCCTACATGCTCAAGCAGCACGGCACGCAGGAGCAGAAGGAGTACTTCCTGCCGAGGATGGCGGCGGGCGATGTCCGCGGTGCCTTCTCGATGTCGGAGCCGGGGCTCGGCTCGGACGTGTCGGCGATCACCTCCAAGGCCGTCCAGGACGGCGACGAGTACGTCCTCAACGGCCAGAAGATGTGGCTGACGAACGGCGGAACGTCCACTCTGGTCGCCGTACTCGTGCGAAGTGACGAAGGACACCCGGAGGGGACCGCGCCGCACAAGTCGATGACCACCTTCCTGGTCGAGAAGGAGGCCGGTTTCGGTGAGGTCCGGCCCGGGCTCACCATTCCGGGCAAGATCGACAAGATGGGCTACAAGGGCGTCGACACCACCGAACTCATCATGGACGGCCTGCGAATTCCGGCCAACCGGGTACTCGGTGGCGCCACCGGCCGAGGTTTTTACCAAATGATGGACGGCGTCGAGGTGGGCCGCGTCAACGTGGCCGCACGTGGTTGCGGGGTAGCTCAGCGTGCCTTCGAACTGGGCGTCTCGTATGCCCAGCAACGGCACACTTTCGGCAAGGCGATCGCCCAGCACCAGGCGATCCAGTTCAAGCTGGCCGAGATGGCTACCAAGGTCGAGGCCGCGCATGCGATGATGGTTAACGCGGCACGCAAAAAGGACTCCGGGGAGCGAAACGACCTCGAAGCAGGGATGGCGAAGTACCTCGCCTCCGAGTACTGCAAAGAGGTCGTCGAGGACGCCTTCCGGATCCACGGCGGCTACGGCTTCTCCAAGGAGTACGAGATCGAGCGCCTCTACCGAGAGGCTCCGATGCTGCTGATCGGCGAAGGTACCGCCGAGATCCAGAAAATGATCATCGGGCGCAGGTTGCTCGAAGAGTACAAATTCCAGGGCTGATTGTCCGGTTCGGGGTGTTTTCTTCGAGAAGAAGATCACACCCCGTCAGCACTCTTCAGCCGCCGACTCGGCTTCCTGGCTTACCCAGTTGTGGCTGTGAGCCGCTACGATCGCGGGAAAGCCGCCGTCCCCTGATACAGCGCGGCATCATCCGCTACGAAGGTCATCCATGCCCCACAGCCAAACCTCTGCACCTCGCGACAGCCTGGCAGGCGTACGCCTGGCGCGCGGAGCATCGCCGTGGCTCCTCCCGACACTCGCCACCGCAGCCCTCAGCCTGGTACGCGCGCGCAAGTCCGGCGCCGCCAAGGCCGTGGCCGTACCCGCCACCGCGCTGGCGGCGGGCATGCTGTGGTTCTTCCGTGACCCGGAGCGCGAGATCACCCAGGGCCGGGTCATCTCCCCCGCCGACGGCGTGGTGCAGAGCATCATGCCGTGGAAGGACGGACGCACCCGCGTCGCGATCTTCATGAGCCCGCTCAACGTACACGTCAACCGCGCGCCCCTCTCCGGCACGGTGACGTCCGTCGAGCACATCCCCGGCGGGTTCGTTCCGGCGTTCAACAAGGAGAGCGAGAACAACGAGAGAGTCGTCTGGCACTTCGACACCGAACTCGGTGACATCGAGATGATCCAGATCGCCGGTGCGGTCGCTCGCCGCATCGTCCCGTACGTCCCGCAGGGCACGAAGGTCGAGCAGGGCGACCGGATCGGCCTGATCCGCTTCGGCTCGCGCGTCGACATCTACCTCCCCGAGGGTGTCGAGGTCGCGGTCGAGGTCGGCCAGAAGACGGTGGCAGGGGTGACTCGCATTGACCGTGATTGATCCCGAGACACGGGCCGGCTGGGTGCCGGAGGCCGACGAGGTGGGTGACGACGAGGAGGAGATGCCCCTCTCTCTCCGCCTCTCAATAGCGGACACCCTCACCCTCGGCAACGCCACCTGCGGCTTCATGGCGGTGTACTTCACCACCACCGGCATCCTGATCCCGCACCTCACCGGCAGTGACGAGTCGGGCATGGCCCGTCACTCGGCGGCCACCGCGGTGATCCTCATGCTCTGCGCGGCGGTCTTCGACCTCTTCGACGGTCTGGTCGCCCGCAAGCTGCGCTCCTCCCCCATGGGCGCCGAGCTGGACAACCTCTCCGACCTGATCAGCTTCGGCCTGGCACCGGCGTACTTCGTCCTGGTGTACGGCATGGTCGCGGACGACGCGTACCAGAAGGTGGCCGCGGTCGGCGCGATCGTCGTCCTGCTGGCGGTCGTGCTGAGACTCGCGAGATTCTCCTGCGTGACCGTGAAGGACGGCACCTTCCAGGGCATGCCGAGTCCCTTCGGCGCCCTGACGGTCGTCTCGATCGTGCTCCTGGAGCTGCCGTTCGTGGCCACGCTCATGGCCATCGTCGGCACCGCCTGGCTGATGGTGAGCCGGGTCGAGTACCCGAAGCCCCGGGGTCCGCTCGCGATCGCGATGGTCTCCTGGATCGTCTCCGGGATGGCCCTCCTGGCGGCCTGGGCGTTCGACGCCCCCGGCGGCCAGCTGCTCCTGCAGACCGGCTGCGCCCTGCAGCTCGTCCTGGGCGCGGTGATCCCGCTCTTCGCCACGGCCCGCCGCGTGAACAACTTCCGCGACAACCGCCGCGAGGCACGGGCGGCGCAGCTGCCGTAGCGGTCTCAGCGGTGTGTTGTACGGAGGGCCCCGAACCGGAGACGGTTCGGGGCCCTCCGCGTTGCGTACACGGTTCTACGGCGGTCAGGCGCCCGGCGTGTAGCCCTCCGCGACGGACGACGCCTCGGACTCCCGTACGACCTTCATGCCGCCCGTGACGCTCTTGTCGGGCTGGAGGATGACGCTCTCCTTGGAGGAGGGCGCCGCCGGGTCGGTGAAGTCCTGCGGGCTGCCGAAGCCGGCGTCGAACGAGTTGATCGTCAACAGGGCCTTGTCCAGACCCGCGCGGGTGAGGTCCTTGTCCGCGCAGGCCTTCTTCAGCGCCTCGCCGAAGACGGAGGCCGCCGTCCAGCCGGCCACCACGCCGTTGTCGAGCGAGTCGCTCGGGTAGGCCGCCTGGTAGTCGGCCACGAGCTTCTGCGCCTGAGGGGTGTCCGCCCCGATGGGCAGGGACGGCGAGGCGACCCAGTAGTTCTTCGAGAGGGCCGGGCCCGCCTGGGTGGCCAGGAGCTGCGGGGCGAAGGCCGAGTTGTTGCCGATCACCGGGACGTTGAAGCCCCCGGCGGCGGCCACACCCACGAGCGAGGCGGCCTGGCGCGGTCCGGCGCTGATCACGATCGCCTTGACGCCCGCCTGCTTCAGCGCGGCGACCTGGGCGGTCATGTCGTTGTCGGTCGGCTTGATCTTCTGCTCGACGACCGTCAGCCCCGATTTCTCCGCCATGTACTTCGAACCGACCAGGGCGCTCTCGCCGTAGTCCCCCTCGAAGTAGACATGACCGATCTTGTCGCCCTTCTTGATCCCCTTCTCATTGATCAAGAAGTCGACCGCGTTGATCGTCTCAATGTCGTACGTTGACCCGATCACGCGTATGTACGGGCTGCCGAGCAGCGAGGCGGCCCACGCCTGGGGCAGCACGAGGACCTTGTCCTGGCCGTCGACGCGCTGTTTCACGGCGGCGACGAAGGGCGAGCCGATGAACTGGGCGAAGCCCAGCACGTCCGGTTCCAGCTCTGTGTAGCCGGAGACGGCCTTCTGCGGGTCGTAGCCGTGGTCGCGGACCGTGAGGGCCACCTGGCGCCCGCAGACGCCTCCTGCGGCGTTCAGCTGCTTCACATACAGCTGCTGGGCCTGGGTGACGCTCTTGCCGAGGGTCGCGTAGACCCCCGTCATGTCGGTGAGCACGCCGACCGAGATCGTCTTGGCGGACACCCCGACGTCGGTCTTGACGCCGCCCGCCGGGGCCGAGGCCTTGTCGCCCCCGTCGTCCTTGGCCTTGGAGCTGCACCCGGCCACCGCCAGCAGCACGGCGAGCGCGCCCGCGGCGACTCGGGCCGCGTTTCTCGTGGTCATCGTTCCTCCCCAGTTGTACGTCCGACGCGGCGCCGGGCGGCCACCCTGACCAGCCCGCCCGGCAGGAAGAGCACCACCGCCACCACGGCGGCGCCGTACAGGTACCGGGACGCCTCGCCCGGTGCGATCCCGCCCGTGCCCGGGGCGGAGACCAGGGGCAGCGCGTCGCTGTAGCGGGTCAGCAGCTGGGGCAGCAGCGAGACGAAGGCCGCCCCGATCACCGCCCCGGAGACCGAGCCGAGCCCACCGATGACGATCATCGCGAGGTACTCCAGCGACAGGGTGATGCCGAAGTAGTCGGGCACGGTCCGCTGGAAGACGAGGGCGAGGAGCACACCGGCCAGCCCCGCGTACATCGACGACAGGACGAAGACGGCCGCGCGGTAGCGGGCCACGGGCACGCCGATCACCCCGGCGGCGATGCGGTGGTCGCGGATGGCGTTCATGGCCCGCCCCGGCCGACCACGCAGGACGCCACGGGCGAACAGCGCTGCGCCGAGGAGCAGGACGAGTCCGGCGTACCAGAGCTTCTCGGCGGAGCCGAACGGCACGTTGGCGACGAGGAGTTCACTGTCGTCGAAGGTGAGGCCGAAGAGGCTCAGCGGTGGTACGTCACGGCCGTTGAAGCCGCCGGTCAGCTCGCGTGCGTTGAACAGGACGTGCTGGCCGATAAAGATCAGGGCGATGGTGGCGATGCCGAGGTAGGGGCCTTGCAGGCGCCCGGCGATCGGGCTGAACAGACCGCCCGCGACCCCGGCGACGAGGGTCGCCAGCACGGCCGCGAGCCAGGTCGGCAGGCCGAGCCCGGTCAGGCCGTCACCGCCCTCGGCGGCGAAGACGCAGTAGCTGTAGGCGCCGACCGCGAGGAAGAAGGCGTGCCCCATGGAGAGCTGCCCCGTGGCTCCGGTGAGGAGGTTGATGCCGATGGCACCGATCGCGGCGGCCATGGCGAACAGCCCGGCCAGGAGCCAGAAGCGGTCCACGTAGAACGGGAGGGCGAGGAGGAGGATCGTCCCCGCCGCAGCCGCGTACGTGCGCGCGTGCGGCTTGCGGAGCGTGCGCCGGGGCTCGGCCGGTGTCTCGGTGAGTACGTCAGACACGGGCCAGCTCCTTCGTGCCGAAGAGCCCGGCGGGCCTGACGAGCAGGATCGCGACCATGACCAGGTAGGGCGCGAGGTCGCCGAGGCCGCGGCCCATGAAGGTGAGGTCGCTCTGGTAGCCGGTGGCGAGGGACTCCGTGACGCCGACGACCAGACCGCCGACGAGGGCGCCGGTGGTGGAGTCGAGGCCGCCGAGGATGGCCGCCGGGAAGGCCTTGAGGGCGGCGAGGGAAGTGGCCCGTTCCAGGCCCGGGGTCGGGAAGACGGTGAGGAACACGGCGGCCACGGCCGCGAGTCCACCCGCGACGGCCCACGCGCCGAGGGAGACCCGGCCCAGCCTGACACCCATGAGGGCGGCCGTCTCCGGGCTCTCGGCCGCCGCACGCATCGCGACACCCCAGGTCGTGTAGCGGAAGGCGAGCAGGAACGCCGTGATGAGCAGGGCAGCGGCGACGAAGGCGGCGATCCGGGTGTGCGCGAGCGAGATCGGGCCGAGGGTGAGGACGGCGTCGCCCCAGGGGTCGCCGAGCGCGAGGACGTCCGTACCGAGGCGGCGGGTGAGTTCGGTGGTCAGCAGGATGTCGACGCCGATGGTGACGATGGCCAGCACACTGTGGTCGCTGCCCCGGGAGCGGCGCATGACGAGGAATTCCACGGCCGCGCCGACGAGCGCGGCTGAGGCGATGCCCGCGAGGAGCGCGGGCCAGAAGCCGATGTCGTCGTGGAGGGACGCGGTGACATAGCCGCCCGCGAGCAGGAGCGAGGCGTGCGCGAAGTTGACGACCTCGGTGGCCCGGAAGATCACGACGAAGCCGAGGGCGATGAGGGCGTAGACGCTGCCCATGGAGATGCCGTTGAGGAGCAGTTCGGCGAAGGTGCTCACGGCGCGGCCTCCTCACCGAGATAGGCCCGTACGACCTCCGGGTCGTTCTGTACGTCCGCCGGGGCCCCGTCCGCGATCAGCCGCCCGAAGTCCAGGACCGTGACCGTGTCCGCGAGTCTCATCACCACCCCCATGTCGTGCTCCACCAGGACGATCGAGATACCGAGGCTGTCGCGGACCCCGGCGATGACGGCCGCGACCCGGCGCCGTTCGTCGGCGGTCATGCCCGCCACCGGTTCGTCGAGGAGCAGCAGCCGTGGCTCCATGCACAGGGCGCGGGCGAGTTCGGCGAGCTTCTGGAGCCCGTAGGGCAGGGATCCGGCGGGGCGCCCCAAGTACCCCGCCAGGCCGACGAACTCGGCGATCTCGCGCACCCGCGCGCGGTGCCGGCGTTCCTCGTGCGCCGCCGACGGCAGCCGGAGCCCGGCGGCGACGAAGCCGGTGCGGGTCAGGCGGTGGCGGCCGAGGAGCAGGCTGTCCTCGACGGTGGCGTGGGGCGGCAGGGCGAGGTTCTGGAAGATCCGGACGACCCCGAGGGCGGCGATGCGGTGCGGGGGCATGCCGGTCAGGTCGTGCTCGCCGAAGCGGACGCTGCCGGAGGTGGCCCGGTAGACACCGGACAGGACGTTGAAGCAGGTGGACTTGCCGGCGCCGTTGGGACCGATCAATGCGTGGACGGTGCCGGGGTTGACCGTGAAGGTGACGTCGTCGAGAGCGAGGAGGCCGGCGAAGCGGACGGTGAGGTGGTCAATGTGGAGGGCGGGAACGGCGTGGGCGTCAATGGTGGATGCCAGGGGGCCGTCGTCCACTGGACCGTCAATAGTGGTCAATGTGGATCAACCTTCCCATCTGGTCAACCTCGACATGGACGGCCTCAACCCGGTTGCAGCCGATTCACCCGTCACGTCCATCGCCTCGGCCTCATCCATCACCCCGGCCGCATCCGCCGCCGCGTCCTCGTCCACCACGCCCAGATACCGGCGCCGCACCTCGTCGGAGGCGGCGAGTTCGGCGCAGGGGCCGGAGAGGGTGACCTCGCCGACCTCCAGGACGTACGCGTGCGTGGCCAGGCGGAGAGCGAGGGCCGCGTTCTGTTCGACGAGGAGGACGGAGGTGCCCTGGGCGTTGATCTCGCGCACGGTGTCGGCGATACGGGCGGCCATCAGCGGGGCGAGGCCGAGCGACGGTTCGTCGAGGAGGAGCACCTTGGGGGTGGCCATCAGGGCGCGGGCGACGGCCAGCATCTGCTGCTCGCCGCCCGACAGGAGCCCGGCGCGCTGCTGGGCGCGGTCGGCGAGGACGGGGAACAGTTCGTGGACGCGGCGCAGGGCGGCAGCCCGTTCCGCGCGCCCGCCACGTCCACCATGCCCTCCCCTTCCGCCCCGTTCACGCCATCCGCCTCGTGCGCCGAGCGCCCCGGCGCGCAGATTGTCGGCGACGGTCATCCGGGCGAACACCCGGCGTCCTTCCGGGACTTGGGACACCCCGGCGGCGACCACCCGGTCGGGGGCGAGCCCGTCGATCCGGCGTCCGCCGAGGGTGACGGTGCCGCCGATCGTGGCCCCGCCCTGGAAGGAGAGGGTGCGGCTGATGGCGCGCAGCAGGGTGGACTTGCCCGCGCCGTTGCCGCCGAGCACGGTCACGACGCCCGCCTCGGGCACCTCCAGCGTCACGTTTCGGAGGGCGCGCACGGGCCCGTACCCGACGGACAGGTCCCGTACGACGAGCCCGGCACCGCCCGAGGAACGGCTCTCCGAGCCGCCGGGAGATCCCCTCGTGCCACCACCCATGGTGTCCGCTCCCTCCCGCCCACACGTCCGGTGTGGCGCACAGCCCAGCACCGGGGCGGGCGTCCGTCCACGGGTCGCGACCGAAACCGCGCTGAAACGTGGCCGGTGACCAGAGGACTCCGCCGGCCGTTGTGCGCGAGCACAACGCTGCGTGTCAGGGGCCTGCCGCCGGGCGGCGGCGAGTGACATCCTCCGCTCATGGGACCGCGCAGAAGGCGTACGGGTCATGACTGGCAGGTGCTCGCCGAGGCCTGCGCCGCGCTGCTGGAACGGGTGCCGGAGCTGGTGGACGAGCATGTGCGGCAGTTGGCGGAGCACTCCCCCGTCTACGAGCAGGTCCTGCCGCCCGACCAGCAGTGGCGGGAGGCGGAGGAGGCGATGCGGATCGGGATCGGGACGATCTCCGCGCCCCGGGGCTCCCCGCGCCGCGACCTGGAGTACGCGGAGGACGCGGGCCGGCGCCGGGCCCAGCAGGGGCTGCCGCTGGAGCTGCTGGTGCACGCGTACCGGAGTGCGGGCTATCTGGTGTGGGACGCGCTGCTGGAGGGCGCGGGCGGTCAGGAGACGGAGCGGCTCGCGGTGCTGATGCGGTCGGCGACCCTGGTCTGGTCGGCGATCGACGCGCAGGCGGCGGTGGCGTCGGAGGCGTACCGGGCGACCGAGATGGAGCTGCGGCGGCGCACGGACGAGCAGCTGCAGGCCCTGCTGGACGCGCTGCTCGACGGCCAGGAGTCGCCGGTGCTGGCCGCGCGGGCGGCGGCGGGGCTCGATCTGCCGGAGCGGGGCGCGTACGCGGTGGTGGTGCTGCGGGCCGAGCGGCGCGACCCCAGGGAGGCCTTCCACCGGCCGTTGCGGGGCGCCGGGTACCGGTTCGTGTGGCGGATGCGGGCCGACCGGGAGGTGGGCGTGGTGCTGCTGGGGCCCGACCAGGGGCTCGACGCGGTGGCGCAGGCGCTCAGCGGGCGGTGCGCGGGGGCGGGCGGGATCAGTCCCGTCGTACCGGGGCTCGCGGAGCTGGGGCGGGCCAGGCGGCTGGCGGAACTGGCGCTGCGTACCTGCCCGGCGGACGCGAGTGAGGTCGTACGCCTCGATCAGCGGATGCCGACGGCCCTGGTGGTGAGCCAGCCGGAACTCGCGAACCGGCTGGTGTCGTCCGTCTTCGGCGCCCTGGTCGGGCTGGAGCCCGCCGACCGGGAGGTGCTGCTGGAGACCTTCGACGTGTGGCTGGCCTGCGAGGGGTCGGCGGGGCGGGCGGCCGGGCGGCTGTACTGCCACCGCAACACGGTGTTCAACCGATTACGGCGGCTGGAGCAGCTGACGTCCAGGTCGCTGGCCAGGCCGCGCGATCTGATCGAGATGACGCTGGCGCTGGACGCGTACCGGCTGTCGGGCCAGAAAGTCCCGCCGGACCAGTCGGATTGATTTGGATTGATTTGGATTGATTTGGATCAATGAGGTTGATCGGATTGATCCAGATCAATCCGATCAAGGTGTCCCGTCAGACCAGGAAGTCCCGTCCGATGTTCTCCGCGACCCGTTCGAGGATCGGTCCGGCGTCGGCGATGCACTTGGCGAGGTCGGGTTCGAGGTCCGTCAGAGGGTAGGCGCGGCGGATGCCCGCGCGGCCCAGGGCCTCCGGGCGCAGGGCGAGGCGTCCGCAGACCGCGACGACCTCGCGGCCCTCCGCGCGGGCCGCCGCGGCGACGCCCGCCGGGGCCTTGCCGTGCAGGGTCTGTTCGTCGAGGGAGCCCTCGCCGGTGATGACCAGGGTGGCGCGTTCCAGGGCGGGTGCGAAGCCGAGGACGTCGAGCATGACCTCGATGCCGGGACGGAAGCGGGCGCCGAGGATGAGGGCGCCGTAGCCGATGCCGCCGGCGGCGCCCGCGCCCGGTGCGGCGGCGTACGAGGCGGCCTTGGGGCCGATCGCCGTCTCCAGGATCTTCGCGTAGTGGGCGAGGGAGGCGTCCAGGGTGTCGACGTCGTCCGGGGAGGCGCCCTTCTGCGGGCCGTACACCGCGGGTGCGCCCTTCGGTCCGGTCAGCGGGTTGTCCACGTCGCTGGCCAGCACGAAGTCGACGTCCGCGAGGCGGGCGTCGAGGCCCGAGAGGTCGGCGGTGGCGAGGCCGTCGAGGCCACCGCCGCCGGGCGGCAGCGGCTCGCCGTCGGCGTCCAGGAAGCGGGCGCCGAGCGCGGAGAGCATGCCCGCGCCGCCGTCGGTGGTGGCGCTGCCGCCGACGCCGAAGACGATGGTGCGCGCGCCCGCGTCCAGCGCGGCCCGCAGGAGTTCGCCGGAGCCGTACGTCGATGCCGTGAGCGGTGCGAAGACGCCCGCTGGCAGCCGCTGGAGGCCGCTCGCCTCCGCCATCTCCACCACCGCGGTGTCGTCGCGGAGCGCGAACGCGGCCGTCACCTCGTGCCCGAGCGGGCCCGCGACGCGTACCTCACGCCGTTCGAATCCGGCGGCGACAGCGGCGGCGACGGTGCCGTCGCCGCCGTCGGCCACGGGCAGTGACTCGACCTCTACATGGGGGGCCGCCTTGCGCAGCCCGGCCGTCACCCGCTCGGCGACCTGTACGGCCGTCAGCGACCCCTTGAACTTGTCGGCGGCGATCAGCACCCGAGCCGCCCGCACACCCGTCGCCTTCGCCGTACCCGCCGTACCCGAAGCGTCCGCCACCCTGCACATCCCTTGCTTTCCGGCCCCGCATACGTCAGGGCAGTCGCGCCGCTGCGACCTTAACCGCAGGAGGCGTGCCCCGTCATGCCCTCCTGGCCGCTCACAGCCAGGGCACGGCCGGTGACGGCACATGGTGGTAGACCGGACCCATGACGCACGCAGGCACCGACGCCGACCTCGCGGACCGTGTTCTCGGGGGCTGGCTGGGCCGGATCGCGGGCAACACGCTCGGCAAGCCGGTCGAACGGGGCGATCACTTGACGCACGGCCGGATCCACGGCAGCTGCCGGGACGACGACGTCGACTACGCGATCCTCGGCCTGCACCTGCTGGAGACGCACGGTTTCGGCTTCAGCACCGAACAGGTGGGCGAGCTGTGGCTGTTGCGGCTGCCGTACCTCCTGACGTTCACGGCGGAACGCGCCGCCTACCGCAACCTCACGGCCGGTCTCAAGCCGCCCCTGACGGCCACGCACGACAACCCGTACCAGGAGTGGACCGGCGCCCTGATCCGCGCCGACATCTACGGCTGGACCTGCCCCGACGCCCCGCAGCGCGCCGCCTACCTGGCCCGCAGGGACGCCGTCCTCTCGCACTCGGGCAACGGCGTGTACGGGGCGATGTTCGCGGCGGCGCTGATCTCGG
Organism: Streptomyces geranii; assembly: GCF_002954775.1. Taxonomy (GTDB): domain Bacteria; phylum Actinomycetota; class Actinomycetes; order Streptomycetales; family Streptomycetaceae; genus Streptomyces; species Streptomyces geranii. The sequence continues at coordinate 229,625 of NZ_PJME01000007.1, read as the reverse complement.
CGGCGTTCACGGCACCCACCGTGCGCCGCGCGCTGGACACGGCGCTGACGGTGATCCCGCCGAGCTGCCGCCTCGCCCGCGCGGTACGCCGGGTCATGGCGCTGCACGAGACCCGGCTGCCCTGGGAGGACACGCTCACCACGCTCGCCGGGGAGACGGCGGGCCTCGGCTCGATCCACACGGTCCCGAACGTCGCCGTGCTCACCGCCGGACTCCTGTACGGAGACGGCGACTTCACGCGCACGATCACGCTGACCGTCCGGGGCGGCCTGGACACCGGCTCGAACGGCGCGACGGCGGGCTCGGTGGCCGGGGTGCTGTGCGGCGCGGCGGCGATCCCGAGCCGCTGGACGGACCCGCTGGAAGACACCGTACGCAGCGCGGTGTTCGGTTTCGACGGGGCGCGGATCAGTGAACTGGCGGCACGGACCATGGCGTTGGGACACCCGCAGGTGTGACGGACGGCCGACGGGCGGCTGCCGGTCATCTCCCCTGGTTAGGCTTCCGGGATGACCATTCAAGACTTCGCCACGTACATCGCCGGTCTGCCCCGAGTGCTGGCCGGCGCCGCCGCGCTCTTCCGGGACGCCGAGGGTCGGATCCTGCTCGTCGAGCCCAACTACCGTGAGGGCTGGGCCCTTCCGGGCGGCACGATCGAGTCGGACGACGGGGAGACCCCGCGGCAGGGTGCGCGCCGGGAGACCCTGGAGGAGATCGGCCTCGACCGCGAACCGGGCCGGCTGCTGGCCGTCGACTGGGTCCACATCGCGGGTCACGTGCCGCTGGTGGCGTATCTGTACGACGGTGGTGTCCTCGACGAGGAGGCGCTCAAGTCGATCAGACTGCAGGAGGAGGAGCTGCTGTCCTGGCGGCTGGTGGCGCGCGAGGAACTCCCCGAGTACCTCCTGGGCTCCCTGGGCCGCCGGGTCCTGCACGCCCTGGACGTCCTGACGGAGGGCACGGGCACGGTGGAGCTGGAGAACGGCGACCGGGTGGCCTGAGGAGCACCCCCGGCCGCGAGGTTCAGCCCTGCACGTCCGGCGGCTTCACATCGTTCCCCGCCCGGCGCGCGTCGTCGCGCTCGGCGACCCGGGCCTCCGTCCGGTGGCCGCGCGCGATGTAGTCCCGCACGACCAGCTCGACGGCGTCCTGGGGGTTCCCGACGCCCGCGAGCACCATGACTTCGACGACGAGTTCGGCGTCGAGCGATACCGAGACCTTGGCTGCCATGGGCGGACATTAACACCGGACGGGCGTTCGTACACCGCCTTGCCGACCAGGGTCACGACCAAGGCGAAGGCCACATGCCCCGGATGCCCGGGACGGTTAACCGGTCGCAGCCCGACACCCCGCCACCTACCCTCGGCAGCATGACCAAGCCCCTCGTCGCCGTGCTCAGCGGCGCCGGTATCTCGACCGACTCCGGCATCCCGGACTACCGCGGCCCGAACGGCCTGTGGCGGCGCGACCCCGAGGCCGAGAAGCTCGTGACGTACGAGTACTACATGGGCGATCCCGAGATCCGGCGCCGTTCCTGGCAGTTGCGGCGCCAGAACCGGACGCTTCAGGCCGAGCCGAACGCCGCGCACCTGGCGGTGGCCGAGCTGGAGCGGGCCGGGGTGCCCGTTCGGGTCATCACGCAGAACGTGGACGGGCTGCACCAGCTGGCCGGGATGCCTGCCCGCAAGGTACTCGAACTGCACGGCACCGCACGGGAGTTCGTGTGCACCGAGTGCTCGGCGCGCGGCCCCATGGAGGACGCCCTGGCACGGCTGGACGCGGGCGAGGAGGACCCGGCCTGCCTCGTCTGCGGCGGCATCCTGAAGTCGGCGACCGTCATGTTCGGCCAGCGCCTCGACCCGGTCGTCCTCGGCGACGCCCTCGCGATCACGAAGGCCTGCCAGGTGTTCATCGCCGTCGGGAGCAGTCTTCAGGTCCAGCCCGCCGCGGGCCTGGCCGGTGTCGCCGCCGACCACGGCGCCCGCCTCGTCATCGTCAACGCCGAGCCGACCCCGTACGACGACCGGGCGGACGAGGTCGTACGGGAACCGATCGGCACGGCGCTGCCCCAACTGCTGCGGGAGTTGCGGGAGTCGGCGGTCCGGACACCCGGGCCTGCGGACTGACGGAGGGCCGACGGAGGAGCGGCGGAGAAGTGACGGCCTAGAAGAGCGCCGCCCCCCGTTCGAAGTCCAGCAGCCGCTGCTTGCGCTCGATACCGCCCCCGTACCCCGTGAGGCTGCCGTCCGCGCCGACCACCCGGTGGCAGGGCACGATGATGCCGACCGGGTTCTTTCCGTTGGCCAGGCCCACGGCACGGGACGCCTTCGGATTGCCCAGGGCGTCGGCCAGTTCGCCGTACGAGCGGGTCTCGCCGTACGGGATGCGGCACAGCTGCTCCCACACGCTGCGCTGGAACTCGGTGCCCGACAGGCGGAGTTCCAAGGTGAACTCCTTCAACTCGCCCTCGAAGTACGCCTTCAGCTGGTCGGTCGTCTCCCCGAAGGGGGTGTCGTCGCGGGGGCCGAAGTTCTCCTCGGGTGGGCGGTGGCGCTGGTCGACCATGTAGAGGCCGCAGAGGACTCCGTCGTCCGCGACGAGGGTCAGCGGACCGTACGGGCTGTCGATGACCGTGTGCTGCTTCATGTTCATGGGGATTCCCTGTTGCTCCTCGTAGTTCCTCAACGTCGTCATACCGGTAGGAAGTTGATCGGGTGGCTGTCCGTCGCCCACAGGTACTGGACCGCGTACGCCCGCCACGGCCGCCACGCCGACGCGCGTGCCGTGAGGGCGGCCGGGGTCGACGGGAGGCCCAACTCCTGGGCCGCACGCCGGATTCCGAGGTCCGTGGGGAGGAACGCGTCCGGGTCGCCGAGGGCACGCATCGCGATGACGTCGGCCGTCCAGGGGCCGAAGCCGGGGAGGGCGAGGAGTCGGGCGCGGACCTCCGGCCAGTCGCTCTCCACGCCCAAGTGGAGCGTGCCTTCGGCAAGTTGGGCGACCAGGGTGGTGAAGGTGGTCCGGCGGGTGCGGGGCATCGCCAGGGACTCGGGGTCCAGGGCCGCCAGCGCCTGTGGCGTCGGGAAGAGATGGGTCAGGCCGCCCTCCGGATCGTCGACCGGGTCGCCGTACGCCGTGACGAGTCGGGCCGCGTGGGTGCGGGCGGCGGCCGTGGAGACCTGCTGGCCGAGCACCGCCCGTACGGCGAACTCCGCCTCGTCGACCGTGCGCGGGACGCGTCGGCCGGGGGCCTTCGCGACGAGCGGGGCAAGCACCGGATCCGTGCGCAACTGCTCGTCCACGGCCACCGGATCGGCGTCCAGGTCGAGCATCCGGCGGCAGCGGCTGATGGCGACGGGCAGGTCGCGCAGGTCGCTGAGGGTGAGGCGGCACGCGATGTGGTCGGGCTTCGGGGTGAGTGCGGCGATGCCGTGGCCGTACGGGAGGCGCAGGGTCCGGCGGTAGGCGCCGTCGCGCCACTCCTCCACGCCGGGTACGGCGGTCGTGGCGAGGTGGCCGAAGAGGTTGTCGGGGTTGAGCGGGGCGCGGAAGGGGAGGCGGAGGTTGAGCACGCCGGGTGCGCTGACGGTCGTGACCCCGCCGTCTCCTGTCTGTGTCCGGGTCTTCGGGAGGCGGGCGCGGAGGTCGGTCGGGGAGAGGGCGAAGACCTCGCGGACGGTGTCGTTGAAGGTGCGGATCGAGGAGAAGCCCGCCGCGAAGGCGATGTCCGCCATGGGCAGCGTGGTCGTCTCGACCAGGAGGCGTGCGGTCTGGGCGCGCTGCGCGCGGGCCAGGGCGAGCGGGCCCGCGCCCAGTTCTGCGAGGAGTTGCCGTTCGATCTGGCGGGTGCTGTAGCCGAGGCGGGCGGCGAGGCCGGGGACGCCCTCGCGGTCGACGACTCCGTCGTCGATCAGCCGCATGGCGCGGGCCACGAGGTCGGCCCGCTGGTTCCACTCCGGTGAGCCGGGGCTGGTGTCCGGGCGGCACCGCTTGCAGGCCCGGAAGCCCGCCTGCTGGCAGGCCGCCGCGCTCGGGTAGAAGGTCATGTTCTCGGGCTTGGGCGGCACGACCGGGCAGCTGGGGCGGCAGTAGATCCGGGTGGTCAGGACCGCCGTGAAGAACCAGCCGTCGAACCGCGCGTCCTTGGACCGGACGGCGCGTACGCAGCGCTCGGTGTCGGTGTGCATCGCGTTCCGCATATGTCCAGCATCGGCCATGGGCAGGGGTGGGGCTGGCGGAAATCCGACATGAAGGTGGTGTGTCCAGGGGCGATCCGGATCACTCGCCGTCACTCGGTGCGCCGCCCGGCGGTCCAGCCGGCCGGACGAGCCGGTTATCGCACCACGCGGTGGCGGAGGAGGACGAACTTCGAGTTGAAGGTGCGGGTCTCGACGAGTTCGAGATCCACCCGGCGCTCGTCCCGGGGAAAGTACGGAATGCCACCGCCGACCAGCACCGGGTGGACGATGCTCCGGTACTCGTCGATCAGCCCGGCCCTGGCCGCCTCGGCGGCGAGAGTCGCGCCGCCGATCGCGATCTCCCCCTCCCCCGGCTCGGCCCTCAACCGCTCGATCTCCTCCGCGACACCACCGGAGAGCAGACGGGCGTTGCCCTCGACCGCCGGCAGCGTGGTGGAGAACACCACCTTCGGCAGCGGATTCCAGAGCGCGGCCCATTCGAGTTCGGCTTCACCGAGGGACGGGTCCTGGACTGCGGTCTCCCAGTACAGCATCGTCTCGTACAGACGCCGTCCCATCAGGTGGACGTCGACGTCCCGGATCTCGTCGATCCAGAAACGGAAGACGTCGGGGTCGGGCACCGTCCAGTCGAAGCCGCCGTCCGGCCCGACGATGTACCCGTCGAGCGAGACACCCATCGAATAGGTCACGCTGCGCATCGGAAGTCCTCCTCGGTGACGGGTTCGACAGGTCCGACAGTACGACCGCCGAGGGACCGTCGCAGGATGCTGTACCCCGCGCACCGCGCATCGCAGGACTCATCGTGGCTCAGTCACTCACAGCATCCCTCCACGCCGCCTCCCGCAGCAACCGCAAGCCGTTGAGCCCGACGAGTACCGTCGACCCCTCGTGCCCCGCGACGCCGAGCGGCAGCGGCAACGTGCCGATCAGGTCCCAGGCGACGAGGCCCGCGATGAACACCCCGGCGATCACCAGGTTCTGCACGACCAGTCGGCGGGCGCGTCGCGAGAGGGCGATCACGGCGGGCACGGTGGCCAGCTCGTCCCGCACGATCACCGCGTCCGCCGTCTCCAGCGCGAGGTCGGAACCCGCCCGGCCCATGGCCACGCCGGTGTGGGCGGCGGCCAGCGCCGGGGCGTCGTTGACCCCGTCCCCGACGACCATCACCCTGCGCCCGGATGCCTCCAACTCCCTTACGGCGTCCAACTTCTGCTGGGGAAGCAGCCCGGCCCGTACGTCCTCGATCCCCACCTCGGCGGCCAGCCGGGCGGCGGCTCGCGGGTTGTCGCCGGTGAGCAACACCGGTGCGGTGCCGGTGAGTCGGGCGAGCGAGGCGACGGTGTCGGCGGCACCGGCACGCGGCCGGTCGGCGAGGCCGAGCACACCGGCCGGCACGTCGTCCACGAGGACCAGGACCGCCGTACGACCGGACGCCTCAACTTCCGTCACCAGCACCCGAGTCGCCGATCCCGCCGGCTCCCCTACCCCGTCCAGCAGGCGCCCGGGCGCCCCCACCGACACCAGACGCTCGCCCACAACCGCCGTCACCCCGACTCCGGGCGTCGACTCGAACTCCGTCACCATGGCCGACGCGAGCCCGCGTTCCCGCGCCGCCTCCACCACGGCCCGGGCCAGCGGATGCTCGCTCGGCCGCTCGACCGCCGCCGCGAGCGTCAGCAACTCGCCCTCGCCCCAAGCCGGTTCGGAGCCCGGTGCACGCAACGGCCGTACCTCCGTCACCCTCGGCATGCCCTCGGTGAGCGTCCCGGTCTTGTCGAGCGCCACGGCGTCGACCTGCCCGAGGCGTTCCATCACCACCGCCGACTTGACCAGTACGCCGTGCCGCCCGGCGTTGGCGATGGCCGACAGCAGCGGCGGCATGGTGGCGAGCACGACCGCGCAGGGCGAGGCCACGATCATGAAGGTCATGGCGCGCAGCAGGGCGTCGGTGAGGTCCGTACCGAAGGCGAGCGGTACGGCGAACACGGCGAGGGTGGCCGCGACCATGCCCAGCGAGTAGCGCTGCTCGACCTTCTCGATGAACAGCTGGGTGGGCGCCTTGGTCTCGGACGCCTCCTCGACCATGCGGACGATCCGGGCGATCACCGAGTCGGAGGCGTCGCGCTCGACCCGTACGCGCAGGGCGCCGGTGCCGTTGAGGGTGCCCGCGAAGACCTCGTCGCCTGGCCGCTTCGGCGCGGGCAGCGGTTCGCCGGTGATGGTCGCCTGGTCGACCTCGCTCACGCCGTCCAGCACGCGGCCGTCGGCGCCGACACGCTCCCCGGGGCGTACGAGGACGGTGTCGCCGACGGTCAACTCCTCGACGGGGACGGCCTGTTCGCCGCCCTCCGCGTCCAGCCGGGTCGCCGTGGCGGGGGCCAGGTCGAGGAGGCCCCGGACCGAGTCGGCGGTGCGGGCGGTGGCCAGGGCCTCCAGGGCGCCGGAGGTCGCGAAGATGACGATCAGCAGGGCGCCGTCCATGACCTGGCCGATCGCGGCGGCGCCGAGGGCCGCGACGATCATCAGCAGGTCGACGTCCAGGGTCCGCTCCCGCAGCGCCTTGAGGCCCTCCCAGCCGGGCTCCCAACCGCCGGTGGCGTACGCCAGTGCGTAGAGCGCACCCCAGGTCCAGGCGGGGGCGCCGGTCAGTTGCAGGGGCAGCGCGAGCAGGAACAGGGCGGTGGCGGCGGTGGCCCAGCGGGCCTCGGGGAGCGCGAGGACGCGGGTGCGGCGGCGGGGTGCGGTCGGCGCCGTGGACGGCGGCGCGGCCGGGGAGGGAGGTGAGGACGGGGGTGGCGGCGAGGTGAGGGTGGCAGACACGGGAGCACCATACAGGAACACATGAACACTCGTTCATTAGTTCATTCGTTCATGTGCGATGAGTAGGATACGGACATGGGTCATGGAGCCGTCGTCACCGCGCAGGACGCCGCCGAGCGCGTACGCCTCGACGCGGGCAATGTCGCGAAGGTGGCCACCACGCTCCAGGCCCTCTCCACGCCGTCCCGCCTGCTGATCCTGGCGCGGCTGCGCGAAGGCCCGCTTCCGGCGACGGAGTTGGCGGCAGAGGTGGGCATGGAGCAGTCGGCGTGCTCGCACCAGCTGCGGCTGCTGCGGAATCTGGGCCTGGTCGTGGGCGAGCGCCGGGGCCGGTCAGTGGTGTACGCGCTGCACGACCACCATGTCGCCGGGCTGCTCGACCAGGCGGTCTACCACGTGGAGCATCTGCGGCTCGGGCTCAGCGACACGGACGGTGACGTGGAGACGGACGGCGTCGAGTAGTCGCCCCGCTCAGGCGCGGCCCTTCGCCTCGTCGTAGCTCTCCCGCGCCCGCTCCACCTGGCTCAGCCGCTCGTTCGTCCAGAGGGCCAGGGCGCGGACCTGTTCGGCGGCCTCGCGGCCCAACTCCGTGAGGGAGTAGTCGACATGGGGCGGGATCACCGGCCTGACGTGCCGGTCGACCAGGCCGTCGCGCTCCAGGTTCTGCAGGGTCTGCGCGAGCATCTTCTCGGTGACCGGGCCGACGGACTCGGTGGAGTCGATCGCGCGGCGCAGCTCGGCGAAGCGGTGCGGGCTCTCCAGCAGCCGGATCAGTACGAGGACGCCCCAGCGGCTGGTGACGTGCTCCATGGTCAGGCGCTGCGGGCACATGATCCGGGCGCCGGCGCCCGCCGCCGTACCGCCCGCCGTGGTGCTAACAGCCATGTCAGTACCGTACTTCAAAGTGCGTACTCACGCAGAGTGACCACAGCTCCTAGGGTTGGCGACAGAGCCGATCAAGAGGAGTTGTCCGCATCATGAGCATTGTCGTCACCGGAGCCAACGGGAATCTCGGCCGGCTGGTCGTCGAGGGCCTGCTGGAGAAGGTCCCCGCCGACCGGATCACCGCCGTGGTCCGCGGCAAGGAGAAGGGCGCCCGGTTCGAGGCCCTCGGCGTGCGGATCGCGGTCGCCGACTACAACGTCCCCGGGACCTTCGAGGGCCTCTTCGCCGCGGGCGACAGGGTGCTGCTGATATCCAGCAGCGAGATGACCGCGGACCGGGCCGCCCAGCACCGGGTCGTGATCGACGCCGCCCGGGCCGCCGGGGTCTCGCTGCTCGCGTACACGAGCGCGGCCGGCGGCCACGAGAGTCCGCTCACCGAGGCCCATCGCCGGACGGAGAAGGCGCTGGCGGAGTCCGGGCTGCCGTATGTCCTGCTGCGCAACAACTGGTACAGCGAGATCTTCGTCGACCGGCTGGAGACGGTGGTCGAGGCGGGTGTGCTCGTGCGCGCCGCAGGTACGGGACGTATCGCCTCCGCGACCCGCGCCGACTACGCGGCCGGTGCGGTCGCGGTGCTGACCGGCACCGGGCACGAGAACCGGACGTACGAGCTGGGCGGGGACACCGCCTGGAACTTCCCCGAGTTCGCGGCCGAGTTGGGGCGGCGGACCGGCCGGGAGATCGTCTACACGCCGGTCACCGTGGAGGCGTACACCGAACTGCTGGTCGGCGCGGGGATGCCCGAGCTGTACGCCACCATCCTGGCGGGCGCGGACGCTTCCTTCGCCAAGGGTGAACTCGCCGGTACGAGCGGGGAGTTGTCGCGGCTGATCGGGCGCGCGACCACGCAGATCGGCGAGACGGTCGCGGCGGCGTTGAAGCGGTGAGGAGTTGAGGGGTCGAGGAGCTGAGGCGCGGGTCGGCCGGAGCGGCCGTCGCCTCCAGCGCTCCCCGCACACGACCCCCGCCACCTCAGCCACCTCAGCCACACCGGCCGTCTCAGTCACCTCGGTCAGCAAAGGAACCCCATGCGCACCATCCTCGTCAGCGGCGGCAACAGCGGGATCGGGCTCCGCGCGGCGCGGGAGCTGCTCGACCGTGGCCATTGTGTCGTCCTCCTCGGGCGTGACCGGCGCAAGGGCGAGGCGGCGCTCGCGTCCTTCGGTGACGCGGCCGGCCGGGCGTCCTTCCACTCCGTCGAGCTGTCGACGCACGACGGGGTCCGGGACGCCGCCCGGCGGGTGCTCGCGGAGCACGACCGGCTCGACGCGGTGCTGCACTCGACGGGCGTGCTCACCTTCAAGGAGCTGCGTACGGCGGACGGGCTGCATCCGTTCTTCTCGGTCAACTACCTGAGCCGCTACCACCTCACGCAACTCCTGCTGCCCGCGCTGCGCCGCGCCGGACAGGCCCGCGTCGTGATGATGACGGCGAGCGTCCCGCCGTCCACACCGGCGGAGTACGACAGGTTCCCGGCCTTCGAGCCCTTCGACTTCCGGCACGACAGGGAGCCGATCCAGCTCGCCAACCACCACTACGCCGCCCATCTCACCCGCGGCGAACCGCAGTTGCGCGCCGGGGTGGTGAACGCGGGCGCCGTACGGACGGACATCCTGCGGATGTCGCCGTGGTACGTGCGGGCGACGGCGAAGGTCGTGGGGCCGCTCTTCTTCGACTCCGTCGAGAAGAGCGCGCACAACGTCGTCGAGGCCTGTCTGCGCGAGGACTGGGCCGCGCCGATGTACTGGCCGAAGCCGGGGGACTTCGAACAGCGCCTGCCGATCGACCTCGACACGTCGACCACGCGGCGCCTCCTCGACGTCTCCCGGAATCTCACGGGCGTCTGACGGCGTCCGACGGGCCCCGCCTCTCCCCCTACGCGGCAGTGGGGGTCTGTGCCCGGACCCCGCGCCGCCCCGTCAAGCGGAACGTTTCGTCTGTACGTTCCGCACGGTCCACACGTTCGGCACGCTCCGTGCGGTCCGTACGGTCCGTACGGTCCGTACGGTCCGTCCACAGCGCGAGGATTCCCGCCCGCAGCGCCAACGCGACGAGATGCGTGCGGTTCTTCGCGCACAGCTTCTCCCGGATGCTGCGCATGTGGGAGGCGACCGTGCGAGGGGAGATCGACAACTGGTGGGACATGTCCGCGTCCGACATTCCGTGCGCCGCCAGGAGGAGGATCTCCAGTTCCCGGCCGCTGAGTCGGTCAGAGCTGTCCACTGCCATGATGCCTGCCTTGGTCGGAGGGGTTCGGACGAGTGCGCGGTGTGACTCTTCCGTGACCCGCGCGCCCCGGGCATCGACCGTTCGACCGATCCCTGGGTGCGGGCATCGGCCGATCGGCCTCGGTCCTTCCGCCCCTGCGGAGACCGGCATTCCGCGGACCGCCGGACCGGCCGCCTGTTCCATGACATCCTCGGCCGGGTGAGCAGCACTCCGACGCGTGTATTGATCGCCGACGATCAGGATCTGATCCGGACCGGTTTCCGTCTCATCCTCGACGCCCAGGAGGGCATCGAGGTGGTCGGAGAGGCCCCCGACGGCCTCACCTGCGTGGAGTTGGCTCGCGCGCTGCGGCCCGACGTCTGTCTGGTGGACGTCCGGATGCCGAAGCTGGACGGGCTGGAGGTGGCCCGACTGCTGTCCGGCCCCGGGGCGACGCACCCGACCCAGGTCGTGGTGGTCACCAGTTTCGACCAGGACGACTACCTCAACATCGCGCTGCGCAACGGAGCTTGCGGTTTCCTGCTGAAGGACGCCACCCCGGCGCTGCTGGTCGAGGCGGTACGGGCGGCGGCGCGCGGCGACGCCCTGATCTCGCCGGCGGTGACGGTCCGGCTGCTGAAGCAGCTGGAGGAGCGGGCGACGGTGCCGGCGAACGGCCACGGTGTGTCCGAATCGGCGCTCAGCGTGCGGGAGTTGGAGGTCGCCCGGCTGGTCGCGGTGGGCCGCACCAACCAGGAGATCAGCGACGAGCTGTGTCTGTCGCTGTCGACCGTGAAGACCCATCTGGGCCATATCCACCACAAGCTCGGCGTCCGCAACCGCGTCGAGGTGGCCGCGTGGGCGTGGGCCAACGGGACTGTCCGGACGGCGCGTTGACGGCTCCCGCCCGACGGGTTCCGGCCCGCGGCCCGGTGCGTGAAGATCCTGTGGCCGCCCTGTGTCCCTGCCCACAGATTGATCCACCGCCTGTCAGGGAGACATGAGCATGCCTAGCCTCCGGTTGTATGACAACTTCGTCACTCGCGGCACTCTCGGCACGAGCGACCCAACCGCGTCCCGGGCCCTGCCGGTTGCCCTTACGACGGCTCGACCACCGCACCCTGTACCCGGCCCTGGGCCTGCTGTGGCTGGTCGACCTGGGGATCATCGGGTCGCAGCAGCGCGGCCCCGTCGACTGGCTGCCGCTCGTGACCGGCCCCCTGGCCCTGGCGCTGGTGCTCGCGCCCGACCCACGGCTGAGCATCGAGTGGCGGGCGGGGGTCTCGGCGGCCGTCTCGACGACGGTCACCCTGACCACCTGCCTGATGGGCTGGGCCATGCCCGAGTGGGGCCTGCTGGAGACGGCCTGCATGCTGGTCCTGCTGGCCCGCACCTGCCGCAGCGTCGACCGCCCCGGCACCGCCCTGGCCCTGGCCGCCGCGATGGGGGCCAGCGTGATCGACGAACCCCTGCGCACCGGGGGCACCGGAATCACCCTGACGTACCCCTTCCTGCTGACGTTCGCCGTCGGCGGCGCGGTCGGCGCGGGCTGCTATCTGCGCACTCTGGACGCCCGCCGCAGCCGTACGATCGACGCGATCCGGCTCGCCGAGCGGATCCAACTCGCCCGGGAACTGCACGACTTCGTCGCCCACCATGTGACGGGCATCATCGCGCAGGCACACGCCGCCGGGGTGATCCACGAAAGCTCGCCGCATCAAGTCGGCCCGATCCTGGGCAACATCGCCGAGGCCGGGCAGCGGACCATGGACTCCATGCGCCGGCTGATCCGCGTACTGCGCGAGGAGGGCGGGCAGACCACGATCGAGCGCCCCGAGGAGCCGTACGCCGAACTCACCAAGCTGGTCTCGGCGTTCGGCGACCAGGCCGGTTCCACCGCCCAGCTGGAGATCACCGGCGCCGCCCGGCGCAGCACCCTGCTGCCCGAGGTGGGCTCGGCGGTGCACCGCGTGGTGCAGGAGGCGCTGACGAACGTACGACGGCACGCGCCTGGTGCTCCGGCGACGGTGCGTGTGCATCGCACCCGGGACGAGCTGCTGCGGGTGGACGTGTACAACGAGGGGTCCGCCTGCAAGGCCCCGCGGCCCACCGGCGGCCATGGCGGCTACGGGCTGATCGGTCTGCGTGAGCGGGTCGAGGCGGTCGGCGGCTCCCTGGCGGCGGGCCCGGCCGACGACGGCGGCTGGTGGCTCATCGCCCATTTCCCCGTACGTACGGAGGCCGCGCCCCCGGCCACGGAACGTTCCGTCGCCCAAGTCCCGTCGCCCCGTGGGCATTCGGGGCGCCACGCCAAGCGGAACGGGCGCAAGGAGCCGGAGCCCGACATGAACTGGGACGCGATCTGACGCGCCCTGCCGAACTCCGACGAGCCCGCCGGGGGTGGTCGGGGGTGGTCGGGGCGTGAATTAGGCAATTCTGCGAATGGCGCCCGGCAGGCCCGCCGCCTAGCGTCGAGGCACCAAGGCGCCGGGGCGTTCTCACTAGGTCTGTCGTCAATTTGACGACAGACCTAGCCCCGCAGAGTGGTGAAACGGCCCGGACCGGGTCTTTCGAGGGGCCCGGTCCATCACTTTCCCGTTGCCTGCCGCTCGCCCGTCCTCCGTTGTTGCGGACCGGCGCCCCTCGCCGACGAGACGCAGGAGTCGTATGAGTACGGCCATTGTGGTGGGCAGCGGTCCGAACGGGCTCGCGGCTGCCGTGTTCCTCGCGCGGGAGGGTGTGGAGGTCACCGTGCTGGAGGCCGCCGACACCATCGGCGGCGGCACCCGCACCAGCGAGCTGACCCCGGGACTGCTGCACGACCACTGCTCCGCCACCCACCCCATGGCCGTCGGCTCGCCCTTCCTGCGCGGCCTCGACCTGGCCCGGCACGGGCTGCGGTGGTGTCTGCCGGAGATCGACTGCGCGCATCCGCTGGACTCCGGCGCGGCCGGGGTGCTGCATCGGTCGGTCGCAGAGACCGCCGACGGCCTCGGCGAGCGCGACGGGCGCCGGTGGCGCCGGGTGTTCGGGCCGCTCGCGGAGGGCTACGACGCGCTCGCCGAGGACATCATGCGACCGCTCACCCAGCTGCCCCGGCATCCCCTGCGGCTGGCCGCGTTCGGCCCGCAGGCCCTGCTGCCCGCCGACGCGGTGGCCCGGCTGTGGCGGTCGGAGACCGCCCGCGCGCTCTTCGCCGGGGTGGCCGCGCACGCGTTCCGCCCGTTCCACCGGCCGGCCAGTGCCGCCGTCGGCCTGACGATCATCGCCGCCGGTCACCGGCACGGCTGGCCCGTCGCGGCGGGCGGCTCGCGGGCGATCGGCGACGCGCTCGCCGCGCTGCTCACGGAGTTCGGCGGCCGGATCGAGACCGGCGTGCGGGTACGCTCCCCCGCCGACCTGCCCCCGGCCGACGCGGTCCTCTTCGACCTCGCGCCCCGCGCGGTGGCCGACATCCTGGGCGACCGGCTGCCGGGGCGGGTGGCTCGCGCCTACCGGCGGTACCGCCACGGCCCCGGCGCCTTCAAGGTCGACTTCGCCGTCCAGGGCGGGGTGCCCTGGACCAACGAGGCCGCGCGCCGGGCCGGTACGGTCCATCTCGGCGGGCGGTACGAGGAGGTCGCCGCCGCCGAGCGGGCCGTGCACGCCGGTCGGCTGCCGGAGCGGCCCTTCGTCCTGGTCGGCCAGCAGTACCTGGCCGATCCGCTGCGCTCGAAGGGCGACGTCCACCCGGTCTGGACGTACGCGCACGTTCCGCACGGCTACGACGGCGACGCCACCGAGGCGGTCGTCGCGCAGATCGAACGGTTCGCCCCCGGTTTCCGCGAACGGGTCCTCGACCTGGCCGTCCGCTCCCCGGCCGGCTTCGCGTCGTACAACCCGAACTACGTGGGCGGTGACGTCGTCGCCGGGGCGAACACCGCCCGCCAGCTCGTCCTGCGTCCGCGTGCCGCGCTCGACCCGTACAGCACCGGCGTACCGGGCATGTACATCTGCTCGGCGGCGACACCGCCCGGCGCCGGCGCGCACGGCATGTGCGGCGCGAACGCGGCGGCGTCGGCACTGCGCCGCCTTCGCTGAACTGCGGAACCGCCGAACCGCCGAACCGGCATTTCTGAAAGGCCCGGACCACACGGTCCGGGCCTTTTCCCATGCCCGCCCAATTGCTGTGAACCAGGTCACTCAAGGAATCGGCATTTTTATCGATGTGGCGGCCGGACCGCCCGCCGTACTGTTTCTCTCGAAGGGCAGGGAAAAAGAAATTCCCAGGCCCTCGGACCGAAAGGAAAAAGCGAATGAGCAGCATCGCCAAGGCAATGGACCGCATGGACCTCCCCGTCGAGGGCGTCATCCTCACGTCCGCACGCCCCACCCTCGGCACCCCGCGCATCGGCCGGGTGGCGAACGCCGCCAACGCCCTCAACGCGCTGGGCGGACTGGCGGATCTGGCCCAGGCCGCGGGCGGTGTCGCCCAGGTGGTCGGCGCCGCCAGCGCGGTCGAGGCGAACCAGGCCGCCGCGGACGCCAACCAGGCCGTCGCGAACGCCGCGAACGCCCAGGCCGCGGCGGCCGGCGGCACCGTCTGACCTGATCAGGCACCCACATGAGAACTGCCGGGCCAGAGGTGTGTTCTGGCCCGGCAGTGTGCCCTGAGGCAAATAGCTCGAACGAAGGTTACCACGAACGACACGAAAGTCAGGAAAGAGGAGCCCGTGAAATTCAGCGGAAAAATTCCTCCCGTCATTCCGGGAAGGGTCGTCTCTGCGGTGTTCGGACCGGCTCCGGTCGACCGGGATCGCGCGATCGGCATGTCCGAGCGGCTGGCCGCCGTGTCCAGTCTGCAGTCCTCGCTGGAGTACCTGACCCAGCGGAAGGACATCGAGAAGGGCGGCATGAACGACTGGGAGGTCGCCCGGCAGTACCTCGCCGGAGCCGGCCCCCTCACCCGCCGGCTGGTCGACGGCGTCAGCGGCGTGCGGACCACCACCGCCCTGCACGCCGTCCGCTCCGCCGTGGCCGTCGGCATGCTGCTGCCCGGCGACTCCCGCTGGCGGGGCGCGGGCAACCTGTTCCTCGGCGCGTCGTCCGCCGTGCTCTCACCCCGCCACCACTACGGCGGCGACGGCTCCGACCAGGTCGCCACGCTGGTGCAGCTGGCCACCGGCGCCGCCCGGCTGGTGCCCTCGCTCGCCGCCAAGGACGCGCTTCTCTGGTACGCGGCCCTCCAGGCCAACCTGGCCTACGCGGTGTCCGGTTGGGTCAAGCTCTTCGGCAAACCCTGGCGCGACGCGACCGCCCTCGGCGGAGTGATGCGCACCCGGACGTACGGCCACGACGGCATGTTCCGCTGGACCCAGGAGCACCCGAGGACCGCCAAGGCGCTCACCCACGGCGTACTGGCCCTGGAGTGCCTCTTCCCGCTCGCCTACGCCCGGGGCGGCACCCTGACCCGCTCCATGATCACGAGCGCCGCCACGTTCCATGTGGCCAACGGCTACCTCATGGGCCTCGGCAGGTTCGTGACCGCCTTCCCCGCCTTCCACCCCCTGGTCGCCTACACCAGCGCCCCCAGGTCCCACCCGGCCGCCGCCGCACGCGACGACCGTGCCGTACCGGCCGCGCTCGCCGCACTCGCGGGCGGCACCGCCGCAGCCGCCCTCACCGCCGTGCGCCGCCGGCTGCGCACCACCGAGGGCTGGCACACCTCCCGCACCCTGACCACCCGGCACGGCAACCGCCTCCAGTACGAGGAGTACGCGCCCGGCGACCCCGAACAGCCCGTCGTCGTACTCGCCAGTGGTCTGCTGTCGACCAGCGAGCACTACGCCTGGATCGCCGAACAGCTCTGCTACGAGACCCGGTTCGGGGTCATCGCCTACGCCCGCGCCGGATACGCGGGCAGCCGTCGCGCCGCCGCCACCTCCTTCCGGCTGTCGGAGTCCGTCCACGACCTCGTCGACCTGGTGAACGGCTCCGTGGCCCCGCACCGCAAGGTGATCCTCGTCGGCCACTCCATCGGCGGCGAGCTGGCCCGCCGCGCCGCCCGGCACCTGGGCGACCGGCTCCAGGGCATCGTCTACCTCGACTCCTCCCACCCCGGCCAGTTCACCAGCGGCCTCGGCCCGGACGAGAAGGGCCTGGCCGGGAACTTCGCCGCCGTGAGCCGGGCGCTGCGGCTGGGCACCGGAATCCTCCTCAGCCGTCCGGGCTGGATCGCCGAACTGCCGTACGCCTACCGGAAGAAGGTCTTCGCGCAGTACGCGGACGCCCGGATGTGGGAGGCCGCCCGCCGCGAATGGAAGGCCGTACGGGCCGACTTCAGGTCCTTCAAGGGAGCGCTCGCCCGGATCGAGGGCGTGCCCGCGCTCGTCGTCTCCGCCCAGCGGACCGTCGACCGCAACCCCGAACAGCTGCTGCTGCACCGGGAGTTGGCCGCGGCCCATGTCGGCGCCCGCACCGCGACCGTGGTCGTCGAGGGCGCCACCCACGAGAGCATGCTGATCAACAGCCGCTACGCGCACCAGGTCACCGACCACATCGTCGCGTTCTTCGACGGCCCCGCCCGCCGCGCCCCGGCGCCCCGCCCCACCCGCCCCGCCACCAGGAAGGAGGCCGCCCGATGACCTCCCCGACCTCCCTGCCGCGGCTGCGGCTGAAGGACGCCCTGACCGGTGCGGGCGCCCCCTGGCGGATCGCCGGCGCCGCGCTGCTCCTGCTGACCGTCGCCGGCCAGCACCCGCACCACGACTTCGGCCGCGTGCGAGCCAGGGACCACTTCTCCCTGCTGCCCAACTGGCGGTTCTTCGCACCGCATCCGGCCATGTTCGACTACCACTTCCTGTACCGCACGGTCGGAGCCGACGGCACGTCGTCCGCCTGGCGTGACGCCAGCGGCATCGTGGACCGCAAGCCCCTGCACCTGGTCTGGTTCCCGACCCGGCGCGCCGACAAGTCCGTCTTCGACGCCTGCCAGGAGATCCTGCCGCGCCTCGAACAGGGCTTCGCAGCCGCCTCGCACACCCCGGGCTACCGCCTGATCACCGAGCACGTGCGCACCCGTATCGCGGCCGAGGACACCCCGCAACAGGACGTCAGGGGCTTCCAGTTCGCGCTGGCCTCCGGCACCGGCTACGACCTGCGCCAGGGCCCCCAGCTCATGTTCGTCTCCCCGTTCGTCCCGCTCGACCCGCACGCCCCGAGCACTCCACTCACCCCGATCACCCCGATCACCCTCGCCAAGACGGACCCGACCCCTGTTCCAGGCAAGACGGAAGCGAAGGCCTGACCACCATGAGCCTCGACAACCCCTTCTTCATCAGCGGTCTCGCCCTGGTCGGTTTCGGTTTCATCAGGGCCGGCCTGCTGTACGTCCAGATCCTCCGCGACCGCAAGCAGGAGGGTAGTGACGCCGAGTGAGCCGCCCCGGCAACCGCTCCCCGACCAGGGCACGGGCCCTGCACCGCGCGGTCCCCCAGCTCCATCTGCACCTGCTCTGGGGCAAGGGCGCCAAGCCGTGGCACGCGCTCGGCCACCACCGCAGGCTGATCATGCTCGGCATCCTGCTGGGCCTGGTGGGCGCCGCGGCCTCTCTGGCCCAGCCCGCGGTCATCGGCTCCCTGGTCGCCTCCGTCGAGCAGCAACGCCCGGTGACGGTCCCCATCCTGATCGGCGCGGCCCTGTTCATCGCCGACGCGATCCTCGGCGCCCTCCACTCCTACGTCATCGGCCTGGCCGGCGAGAACATCGTCTACGACATCCGCAGCACCCTCGCCTCCCGGCTGCTGCGCTCCCGGTTCCGGGCGTACAGCGGCTGGAAGCAGGGCGACGTGTTCGCCCGGATGGTCAGCGACACCCTCCTCGCCCGCACCACGATGACGCACGCCATCGACAGCATCATCCAGAACGGCTTCCTGGTCATCGGCGGGATCGCCCTGATGGCCTGGGTCGACGAGGTGCTGCTCCTCGCCACGGTCGGCTGTCTCGGCATCACCAGCGTCATCTCGCTGTGGCTGGCGCGCGGGGTGCGCAAGGTGTCGATCACCAACCAGACCGACACCGGCAACTTCGGCTCCGCGCTGATGCGGGTGCTCGGCGCGATGCCGACCGTCAAGGCGTCCCGCGCCGAGGCCCGGGAGGCGGAGGGCATCGCGGACATCGCCAAGCAGGCCCGCAAGTCCGGGATCAAGGTGACGGTGCTGTCGTCGCTGCTCGACCCCACGATGAGCATCGGCACCCAGCTCGCCCTGACCGTCGTCATCGCCCTCGGCGCGGCCCGTACGGCGACGGGCGAGATGACCGCCGCCGACCTGACGGCGTTCATCCTCTACCTCTTCTATCTGGTGGCCCCGCTGCTGACGCTCTTCACGTCGATCGCCCAGTTCCAGATCGGCAGGGCCTCGATCGACCGGCTGGCCGAGCTGGGCATGATCGAGGTGGAGGGCGAGCGGGCGGCGGACGGCCCGGCCGACCGGAAGCGCGGCACCCGCCCCGCGAGTCCCACGTACGGCAGCGGTCTCGCCTTCGACGAGGTGGTCTTCGCCTACCCCCGCAGTGACAAGACCGTCCTCGACAACGTCTCCTTCACGATCCCCGCCAACGGTCTCACCGCCGTCGTAGGCCCGTCCGGCGCGGGCAAGAGCACCGTCTTCCAGCTCATCGAACGGCTCTTCGACCCGGTGTCCGGGGCGATCCGGATCGACGGTACGGACATCACCGACCTGCCGCTGAACCAGCTGCGGTCCATCGTCGGGTACGTCGACCAGGACCACACCCTGCTGCGGGGCAGCGTCCGGGAGAACCTCACGTACAGCGCGCCGGACGCCGGGGAGAAGGACATCGCCGAGGCGCTGCGCATGGCCAACCTGACCGAGGTGATCGGCGCGCTGCCGAACGGGCTCGACACCGAACTCGGCGACCGGGGCGCCGGGTTGTCGGGCGGTCAGCGGCAACGCCTCGCCATCGCCCGTACGTTGCTGCAGGCGCCCCGGTTCCTGCTGCTCGACGAGGCCACGGCCAACCTCGACAGCGAGTCGGAGAACGCGCTGCGCGACAGCATCGCGATGATCTCCGACTTCTGCGCGGTCATCGCCATCGCCCACCGGCTGTCCACCGTCACCGACGCCCGCCAGATAGTCGTACTGGACCAGGGCCGGGTGCACGCGGTCGGCACGCACGACGAGTTGCACCGGCACAGCGATCTCTACCGCCGGCTCGCCCGGCTCCAGGAACTGAGCGACGTGCCTTCCTGATCCGGAGCACCCGACCGGAGTCGCACTTCCGAAAGGAGAACCCGATGAACGACTTTCTGCTGGTCCCGTTCGTGGTGGCCCTCGGCATCGTCGGCTTCCTGATCGCCACCCGGGCCGTCAGCACCCCCGCCGTGATCGGCGTCGCGCTGGTGGTGCTGCTCGGCGCCTGTTCGCAGGCAAGAAGGAACGTCCACCCGAAGAACACCCCGGCCAAGAAGCGGAGGCAGCACCCATGAGCACGACCACCAACACGACGACTACGGACATCATCGACGACATCGGCTACGGCCGGCAGTTCGACGGCTGGTACCACCGCCTCTTCCCCGACGACGCCTCCGTCACCGCCGAGGTCGAACGCCTGCTCGCCCTCCACCCCGATCCGGCCTCGGGCACCGTCGAGTTCGGCGTCGGCAACGGGCGGATCGCGCTCCCCCTGTCACGGCACGTCGGCCGGATCACCGGCGTCGACTCCTCGCCGGAAATGCTGGACGTCCTGCGCCGCGGCCTCTCCGACGGCACTCCCGTCGACCCGGTGCACGCCGACATCCGCGCCTACGCCGCCGACCGCACCGTGGGGCTCGTGTACTGCGTCTGCGCCACCCTCTCCATGCTGCTGACCCCCGAGGAGCAGCGGCAGGCGGTGCGCCGCGCCGCCGACCTGCTGGCACCCGGCGGCAGGCTCGTCCTGGAGACCCACAACAAGGCGGCCGTCCTCGCCCTGCACGAGGGCCTCACCCGTGCCACCTACTTCACGCCGTACCCGGAGCCCGGCACCGGCCTGCAGAGCCACTCGGTGCTGCTGCCCGAGGGATCGCTCTGGCACCTCTCCCACGTCTGGTACGAGTCCGACGGCACCACGCGCGTGGGCACCGAGATCTCCCGGCTGACGGCGCCGGAGGAGCTGGACGCGTACGCCGTCGCCGCCGGCCTGGAACCGGAGCACCGCTTCGGCGACTGGCCCGCGGACGCGGAGCCGTACGACACGGACTCGCCGCTGGCGATCTGCACGTACGTCAAGCCGTACTAGCCGGCCCCGAGGCTCAGGACCGCACCGGATCCGCCCGTCCCGGGCAGTGGCGACGGGCGGGTCCTCCGGCCGGAGCCGTCAGCCGAGTTGGGCGGCAAAGATGTCGTACGCGTGTTCGTCGAAGAGTACGAACCGCACCTCTTCCACGTCGGTCTCCGCCTCCCGTACCGCCGTCACCGCGATGCGTGCCGCGTCCTCCAGCGGCCAGCGGTAGACGCCGGTGGAGATGGCGGGGAACGCGACCGTACGGGCGCCCAGTTCGTCGGCGACGCGCAGGGACTCCCGGTAGCAGGAGGCGAGTTGGCCGGAGCGGTCCGCAGAGTCGCCGCCGAAGACCGGACCGACCGTGTGGATCACCCACCTCGCGTCCAGTTCACCGGCGGTCGTGGCGACCGCCTTTCCCGTCGCCAGGCCCTTGCCGTAGTGACCGGCGCGCAGGGCCCGGCAGGCGGCGAGGATCTCGGGGCCGCCCCTGCGGTGGATGGCCCCGTCGACTCCGCCGCCACCCAGGAGTGAGGAGTTCGCCGCGTTGACGATCGCGTCGGCACTCTGTCGGGTGATGTCGCCCTTGACAAGCGTGATGGCGGTCATGACTGTCTCAGCCTTCTCCAGACGGCTTTCGCCGCGTTGTGTCCCGACATGCCGTGCACACCCGGGCCCGGCGGGGTCGCCGACGAGCAGATGAAGACGGCCGGGTGCGGAGTGGCGTAGGGGTGCAGGGTGAGCCGGGGGCGCAGCAGCAGCTGGAGGCCGTCGGCCGCGCCGGTGCCGATGTCGCCGCCGACGTAGTTGGCGTTGCGGGCCGCCAGTTGGGGCGGTCCCGCGGTGGCGCGGGCGAGGACGCGGTCGCGGAACCCGGGGGCGAAGCGCTCCAGTTGACGCTCGACGGCGTCGGTGAGGTCGCCCGTCCAGCCGTTCGGGACATGGCCGTAGGCCCAGAAGACCTGCTTGCCCTCGGGGGCCCGGGAGGGGTCGACGACGCTGGGCTGGACGGTGATGAGGAAGGGGGTGTCGGGTGCCCGGTTCTCGCGGGAGGCGGCGCGCAGGGCGGTGCCGATCTCGGCGCTGCTCGCGGCGACCTGGACGGTGGTCGCGGTGCGTGCCTCCGGCGCCCGCCAGGGCACGGGGCCGTCCAGCGCGTAGTCGATCTTGAAGACGCCGGCGCCGTAGCGATACCGCTCGTAGTGGCCGCCGAAGCCCGCGATCCGGGCCAGTGCGGTGGGTGAGGTGTCGAAGACGTACGCACGTGCGGGTGGCAGATCGTCCAGCCGCTTGACCTCGTATCCGGTGTGGACGGTGCCGCCGAGGTCGGTCAGATACGCGGTGAGGGCGTCGGAGATCGACTGGGAGCCGCCGCGTGCGACGGGCCAGCCGCGCGCGTGTGCCGCGAGGGCGAAGACCAGGCCGACGGCGCTGGTGGCGATGCCGTCGAGGGGGGCCATGACATGGCCGACCAGGCCTGCGAACAGGGCCTTTGCCCGTTCGTCGCGGAAGCGGCGCATGAGCCAGGTCGAGGGCGGCAGGCCGGCCAGGCCGAAGCGGGCGAGGGTGACCGGGTCGCGGGGCAGTGCGGTCAGGGGCAGGGACATGAAGTCGTGGGCCAGGGTGTCCCACCTGCTGAGGAACGGCTCGACGAGCCTGCGGTACGTCCCCGCGTCGCGCGGTCCGAAGGAGGCCGCCGTCTCGGCCACGGAACGGGCCAGCACCGCCGCCGTGCCGTCCGGGAAGGGGTGGGCCATGGGCAGGTCGGCGTGCAGCCACTCCAGTCCGTACCTGGTCAGCGGCATCGCCCTGAACGCCGGGGAGTTGACGCCGAGGGGGTGCGCGGCGGAGCACGGGTCGTGCCGGAAGCCGGGCAGGGTCAGCTCCTCGGTGCGGGCGCCGCCGCCGACGGTGTCGCGCGCCTCGAAGACGGCCACGGAGAAGCCGCGCCGGGCCAGCTCCACGGCGGCCGTCAGCCCGTTGGGCCCCGCCCCCACCACGACCGCATCGAGCATCGACGGCACCTTCGGACTCCTTTGTCAGCCGACGGCCACTTGAGATCAGGATATGCCGGGACACCGACACTGCCCGGCGCGGGTAACCTCGGCCGGATGACGCGCCGTTTCCGCATCCAATCGCCCGGCGATGACGCCGACGACACCGCCTGGTACTGGTTCGAGGTCGAGGACGACGGCTGGGTGCTGCGACAGGCGGTGTTCGAGGCCGCGCTGGACGTCCCGCGCTCCTGCGAGCCGCTCCAGAACCCCGACGGCACCACCTCGGGCGGTGCCTCCATGGCCGCTTCCCAGGCCCAACTGGCGCTGGTGCGCGAGCGGTTCGGGCGCCTGGGGGTGCAGCTCTACCAGACCGTGTACGGGGCGTTCACCGAGGGCGCCGTGGAAGTGCCGCCCGAGGCGGTGGACGTGGCCGAGTCGGAGTTCGAGCGGGCCTGGTCGACGGCCCTGCGGCACCGGCACCTGAGCCACTACGACTCGGGCCCGCTGCCGGAGGGCTCCCTGCTCACCGGCATGGTGTGCGCGCTGCCGTGGGGGCCGGGCCGGACGGGCCTGTTCGTGGACATCAACCTGCCGGTCGACGCCTTCGTGGACATCGCCTTTCTGCCCTTCGACCCCGGGGACTGGCCGGTGGTGGGCACCGTGGCCGAGTTCGAGGTCGTCACTCTCCGCTTCAGCTCGGCCCGCCCGCAGATCAGGCTCCGCCCGACAACAACTCCACCACCCGGCGAGCCGTGGCCGCGTCCCTCGCGGCGGTGAACGGCAGGGTGTTGCCGCCGGTTATGCGGAACGGCTCGCCGCCCCGGGTGAGATGGGCGCCGCCGGCCTCCTCGACGAGGAGGATGCCCGCGGCGTGGTCCCAGGCCGCCTCCCAGGAGAACGCGGTGGCGTCCAGCTCGCCCCGCGCCACGGCCAGGTACTCCAGGCCCGCCGAGCCGCAGGGGCGCGACTGGACGCCGTCCGTCCACAGGCCGAGGAGGGCGCGCTTCTGGGCGTCCGTCGTGTAGTCCGGGTGGGAGGTGGCCACCCGGAGGTCGCGGCCGGGCTCGGGCGAGCCCGCGTGCAGGGGTGTGCCGTCGAGGCGGGCGCCCTGCCCGCGGATCGCGGTGGCGAGCTGGTCGCGGGCCGGGGCGAACGTCCACGACGCGCGGACGATGCCCCGGTGGGCGAGTGCGACGAGGGTGCAGAAACCGGGTTCGCCGCGGACGAACTGCCGGGTGCCGTCGACGGGGTCGACGATCCAGACCGGCGCGTCGCCCTGTATCGCCTCGTACGAGTCGGGGTCGGCGTGCACCGCCTCCTCGCCGACGACGACGGAGCCGGGCAGCAGTTTGGGCAGCACCTCGGTGAGATACAGCTCGGCCTTGCGGTCGGCGTCGGTCACGAGGTCGTGTGGGCCGCTCTTCTGGTCGACCTCGTGGTCGGCGAGCCGGCGGAAGCGGGGCATGATCTCCGTGTCCGCCGCCTGGCGGACCGCTTCTTCGACGTCGGACGTGTGCCGGGCGAGAAACTCTTCGATGGTTTCGGTGTCTCCGATCATGGCTCCATGAGAGCACGCGCCACTGACAATCCCCGCCCGGCCGGTGGACAGGGGATGGAATCGCCCTGAATACCGGGATCCGGACATCAGCGACCTACGGCGTACCCCTGCATCCCGCGTGGATTGGCCGCCGCCGACAGGACGCCCGTCGCCGGATCCCGGGCGACCGCGCAGAGCCGCCCCTCGGACCACTCACCACCGACCGTCACGTCGTGCCCCCGGCGGCGCAGCTCCTCGACGACGGCGTCCGGCGTCCGGGACTCCACGGTGACGCTCCCCGGGGACATGCCTCGCGGGTAGAAGGACCCCGGGAAGCTGTCGTTGTGCCAGTTCGGGGCGTCGATCGCGCCCTGGAGGTCGAGTCCGCCGCGCACCTTCGGGCGCAGGGCGACGGCGAGGAAGAAGTGCAGCTGCCACTGGTCCTGCTGGTCGCCGCCGGGCGTACCGAACGCCAGTACGGGCACGCCGTCGCGCAGCGCGATCGAGGGCGTGAGGGTGGTCCGGGGGCGGCGGCCCGGGGTGAGCGAGTTCGGCAGGCCCTCCTCCAGCCAGGCCATCTGGAGCCGGGTGCCCAGCGGGAAGCCCAGTTCGGGCACGACGGGGTTGGACTGGAGCCAGCCGCCGCTGGGCGTGGCCGCGACCATGTTGCCCCACCGGTCGACGACGTCGAGGTGGCAGGTGTCGCCCCGGGTACGACCGTCGGCGGCGACGTCCGGCTCGCCGGGCACGCGCGGGTCCGGGAGCCCGGCGACGGTGGGCTCACCGGCGCCCACCGGGACCGCCCCCGGCCCGTGGACGGCGGCCACGCGCGCGTGCACGGCGATCCGCGGGCTACGCCCACCAGGGCTGCCGGGACGCAGCTCCCAGGACGCCTTGTCCCCGACGAGACTCCGCCGGGCCGCGTTGTAGTCGTCGGACAGCAGTTCGCCGAGCGGCACATCGCCCCCGCCGGACGCGTCCCCGTACCAGGCCTCGCGGTCGGCCATGGCGAGCTTGCAGCCCTCGATCAGCAGATGGACGTACTCGGCGGACCCGTACGCGGGCAACTCCGGCGGAAGAAGCGCGAGTTGCTGGAGGAAGGCCGGCCCTTGACTCCAGGGGCCGGCCTTGCAGAGGGTCCAGCCGCGCCAGTCGTAGGTGGCGGGAGCCTCGTAGGACGCGGAGAAGGAGGCGAGGTCGGCGGCGGTCAGCGTCCCGACGTGCCGCTCGCCGCTGGTGTCGAGGGTCGGACGCGCGGACTGCCGCACGAGCGCCTCGGCGATGAAGCCGGTCCGCCACACCTCCCGCGCCGCCTCGATCTGGGCGACCCGGTCCCCGGCTCCGGCGACCTCGGCGAGCAGCCGCTTCCAGGTGGCGGCAAGAGCCGGATTGCGGAACAACTCCCCGGCCCGGGGCGCCCGCCCGCCGGGCAGATAGACCTCCGCGGACGAGGTCCACTCCGTCTCGAACAGTTCCCGCACGGTCTCGACGGTCGCACCGACGTTCTCCACGGGCGCGTGCCCGTCCTCGGCGTACCCGATGGCGTACCGCAGAACATCGGCGAGCGACCTGGTCCCATGATCACGAAGCAGCAGCATCCACGCGTCGAAGGCCCCGGGCACGGCGGCGGCCAGCGGCCCGGTACCGGGCACGAGGTCGAGCCCCAGCCCCCGGTAGTGCGCGACGGTGGCCCCGGCGGGCGCACCCCCCTGCCCGCACAGCACCCGCACCTCCCCGCCGACGGGCGCGAGAACGATCGGCACCTCACCACCGGGCCCATTGAGATGCGGCTCGACGACATGCAGCACGAACCCGGCGGCGACAGCGGCGTCGAACGCGTTCCCCCCACCCTCCAGCACGGCCATCGCTGACTGCGAGGCCAGCCAGTGCGTGGAGGACACCATCCCGAAGGTGCCCTGGAGCGTGGGTCGGGTGGTGAACACGGGCGGCTCCTTGACTGGGACACACGATCCGATGATCGTACGTACCTCCTGGCCTGGCCTCAAAGACCGCCCGGGTGACTCCCGTCCCGCACCCCCACCAGCCCCGACTCATAAGCGAACACCACCAACTGCGCCCGGTCCCGCGCCCCCAGCTTCGTCATCGCGCGGCTGATGTGCGTCTTGGCCGTGAACGGGCTGATGACCATGTGGGCGGCTATCTCCTCGTTCGTCAGACCGCGGGCGGCGAAGGCCGTGACCTCGCGTTCGCGACGGGTCAGGCAGGCCAGGCTCGGTGGGGTGGCCCGGTCCGGGGGGCGGGACACGAACTCGCCGATCAGGGGTCGTGGCGGCCTGGCGCACCCCGCGCCACACCGACGAACACCTCGTCCGACTCATCACTTATGGGGCGTTCGCGACAGTCGATCGCATCGAAGGTGAATTGAGCGCTATCGGCACCGATTTGCGCATTCTGACGGACAGTCCGGGCGGCCGATCATGAACGACAGTCATCGCACAGCCACGGAGCGAGTTCTTACTTCCGCCCCACAGGCAGTCATGTGACACTGGCGTCCCGTCCGGAGTGCGGACCCCTCTCCGCACCGTCCCCCACGAGAAGTGCGCCTTGAGCCTTCCTCTGCCGCTCGCGCTCGTCACCCGCCTGGCGCCGGTCGCCGTGCTCGCCACGGCCGGCTGGGCGTTGTCCTCGGGTCCGCTCGCCGCGTCACCGACCGCCGACGACAAGGACACCGCCACCACGGGCGCGTCCGCGTCACCCACCGAGCCCTCCACCACGGCGGCCACGAAGACCTTCACCGCCGCGCCCGTGCCCTGCACGAGTGTGAAGCCCGGGACCATCAAGTCCCTTGTCCCGGGCGCCAAGGCGGCCGGCAAGGAGATCCCGTCGACGGACACCAACGCCCGCCGCACCTGCTCCTGGAACGCGCTCAAGGGGTTCGACTACCGCTGGCTCGACGTGTCGTTCGAGCTGTCCGACACGGACGCGGCGGCAGAGAAGACCTACAAGGACCGGCTGACGGAGAAGAGCGGCGGCGGCGAGGTGCCGGGGCTCGGCGACGAGGCCTACTCCGTCGTGAACCTCACCACCGAGGACAAGCAGCAGACCCGTGAGGGCGTGGTGCTGGTCCGCGCGTCGAACGCGCTGGTGGTGATCACGTACAACGGCAGCGACTTCGAGTCGAAGAAGGCGCCGAGCACGGATGTGATCAACAAGGGCGCCATCAAGGCCGCCCGGGACGCGGTGGCAGCGCTGGAGGGCGGCCGGTAGGAACACCGGCCGCCCTCCGCACCGCCCGTCGCGGGGTCGTCAGGCCTTCAGGTCCGCCTTCGCCTTCCCGCTCGCCAGCATCAGCACCAGGTAGAGCGCCATCGAGGTGCCCAGCCCCACGGCCCAGCCGTAGTCCGCCAGCGAGGACAGCGCCGGGATGGGCCGCCCGTCGATGATCGGCGCGAAGTTGGCGCCGCCGACGGCCAGTACGCCGCCGACCAGGAACGCGACGACCGCACGCCAGTTCCAGCCGTTGTCGTACCAGTAGCGTCCGCCCGAGCGGTACAGGTCGGCGAGGTCGAGCTTGCCTCTGCGCAGGATCCAGTAGTCGGCGATGAGGATGCCGGCGACCGTGCCGAGGAGCCCGCCGACGAGGCCGAGCCAGGTGAAGATGTAGCCCTGCGGGTCGGAGTACAGCTTCCACGGGAAGATCAGCACGCCGAGTACGCAGGTGGCGAGCGCGCCCGTCCGGAAGCTGATCTTCCGGGGCGCGATGTTGGAGAAGTCGAAGGCCGGGGAGACCAGGTTGGCCGCGACGTTCACGGACAGGGTCGCCACCAGCACGGTGACCAGGGCGAACAGCAGACCGAAGACGTTGTCGGTCTTGGCGGCGAGCTGTACCGGGTCCCAGATGGCCTCGCCGTACACGGCCTGCGAGCCCGAGGTGACCATCACGGACAGGAACGCGAACAGGGTCATCGTGGTCGGCAGACCGAGCGCCTGCCCCCACGTCTGGGCCTTCTGGCTCTTCCCGTACCGGGTGAAGTCCGGGATGTTCAGCGACAGCGTGGACCAGAAGCCGATCATGCCCATGAGGGCGGGCGCGAAGATCTTCCAGAAGTCCGGGCCGTAGCCCAGCTTGGAGGGCTGGTCGAGCAGCGGGCCGAAGCCGCCGGCCTTGTCGGCCATCCACCACAGCATCACACCGGCGCCGAGGAGCACGAAGGGCGCGGCCCAGTTCTCGAAGCGGCGGATCGTCTCCATGCCCCGGTAGATGATGGCGACCTGGATCGCCCAGAAGATGGCGAAGGACAGCCACATGGTCCAGGCGTAGCCGCCGATCTTCCCGGCGTCGCTCCAGCCGTTGCCGATCAGCTTCCCGGCGAGGAAGTAGATCGCCTCACCGCCGATCCAGGTCTGGATCCCGAACCAGCCGCACGCCACCAACGCCCGTACGACAGCTGGGAGGTTGGCGCCCCGGATGCCGAACGAAGCACGCGCGAAGACCGGGAACGGGATGCCGTACTTGGGCCCGGCGTGCCCGGTGAGCAGCATCGGGATCAGCACGATCACGTTCGCCAGGGCGATCGTGAGCACGGCCTGCTTCCAGTCCATGCCGACCGCGATCAGACCCGAGGCGAGGGTCCAGGACGCCGTGTTGTGGGCCATGCCCACCCAGAGAGCCGAGAAGTTGTACGTGGTCCAGGTGCGCTTCTCGATCGGAACCGGCAGCAGGTCCTCGTTGGCGTACGGCCCGCTGGGTGCGGGCGCGTCGGGGGAGATCTCCACCCGGCCGTCGGGGAGGGTGACTTGGGAGGACGGCGTTATGGCCGTCGGAGCGGTGTCGGTCATGGGCAGGCCAATCAAACGAGGGGCGGATCCGGAAAGGCCGTGCGGGGTCTCCGGCCCCCTCCCTCGGGACGGCGAGGGAGGGGAGAACTGGAGTGGGGGGATGGGGAGTTGTGCGGTTGCGTGGTGGGTGGGTCAGCTGTTGACGGCGGGGATGACCGTCGTGCCGTACGCGTCGATGACCTTCTCCTGCGCGTCGTGCATGTCGTAGACCGCGAACTGGTCGACGCCCAGCTCACGCAGCTTGTTGAGCTTCTCGATGTGCATCTCGGGGGTGCCGATGATGCAGAACCGGTCGACGATCTCGTCCGGCACGAACTGGGTGTCGGGGTTGTCGGCGCGGCCGTGGTGGGAGTAGTCGTACCCCTCACGGGCCTTGATGTAGTCCGTGAGTTCCTCCGGTACGGCGGCGGAGTGTTCGCCGTACTTCGACACCAGGTCGGCGACGTGGTTGCCGACCATCCCGCCGAACCAGCGGCACTGCTCGCGGGCGTGGGCGAGCGCCTCGGGCGAGTCGTCGTCGGTGATGTACGCGGGGGCGGCGACGCAGATCTTCACCTCGGACGGGTCGCGTCCGGCGGCGACGGCGGCGTCCTTGACCGTCTTCACCATGTACTCGGTGAGGTAGAGGTCGGCGAGCTGGAGGATGAACCCGTCGGCCTCCTCGCCGGTCATCTTGAGCGCCTTGGGGCCGTACGCGGCCATCCAGACGGGGAGTTCGGCGCCCGGCCGCACCCACGGGAACTTGACGACCGTACCGCCGAGGTCGGCCTCGTCGCCCCGGCCGAGCGAGCGGATGACCTTCATCGCGCCGCTGATCCGGGCCAGCGTGTTGGGAGTTCGGCCGGCGACGCGCATCGCGGAGTCGCCGCGGCCGATGCCGCAGACCGTGCGGTTGCCGAACATGTCGTTGAGGGTCGCGAAGGTGGAGGCGGTGACCTCCCAGGTGCGGGTGCCCGGGTTGGTGACCATCGGCCCGACCGTCAACTTCTCGGTGCTGGAAAGGATCTGACTGTAGATCACGAACGGTTCCTGCCACAGCACGGCGGAGTCGAAGGTCCAGCCGTACGTGAAGCCGTTGCCCTCGGCGCGCTGCATCAGCTCGATGACACGCGAGGCGGGCGGGTCGGTCTGGAGGACGAGTCCGAAGTCCATCTGCTCCACTCCTAGTTCAGGTCAGGTACTGACAGGTGGAGCGGGGGGTGTAGACGCCGTGGCCCGCGCGTCCGGTGAACTCCCGCTCGGTGATGACGAGTTCGCCCCGCGAGAGGACGGTCTCGACGCGGCCGGTGAGCCGCTTGCCCTCGTACGCCGAGTAGTCGACGTTCATGTGGTGGGTCTCGGCGGAGACGGTCTGCTCGGCGTGCGGGTCGTAGATGACGACGTCGGCGTCGGCGCCCGGGGCGATGGTGCCCTTCTTCGGGTAGAGGCCGAACATCCGGGCCGGGGTGGCGCAGGCGATCTCGATCCAGCGGCGGCGGCTGATGTGCCCGTCGACGACGGCCTGGTGGAGGAGGTCCATGCGGTTCTCGACGCCCGGGAGCCCGTTGGGGATCTTCGAGAAGTCGCCGCGGCCCAGCTCCTTCTGGCCCTCGAAGCAGAAGGGGCAGTGGTCCGTGGAGACGACCTGGAGGTCGTTCGTGCGCAGTCCCCTCCACAGGGCGGCCTGGTGGTCCTTGGGCCGAAGGGGCGTGCTGCACACGTACTTGGCGCCCTCGAAGTCCGGCTCGGCGAGGTTGTCCGTCGACAGGAACAGGTACTGCGGGCAGGTCTCGCCGAAGACGTTGAGCCCCTCGTCGCGCGCCCGTGCCAGCTCGGCGACTGCCTCCTGCGCCGAGACGTGGACGACGTACAGGGGTGCCCCGGCGACCTGCGCGAGCTTGATGGCGCGGTGCGTGGCCTCCGCTTCGAGGAGGGCCTTGCGGACCTCGCCGTGGAAGCGGGGGTCGGTCTCGCCCCGGGCGAGCGCCTGTTCGACGAGGACGTCGATCGCGATGCCGTTCTCGGCGTGCATCATGATCAGGCCGCCGTTCTCGGCGGAGCGCTGCATGGCGCGCAGGATCTGGCCGTCGTCGCTGTAGAAGACGCCCGGGTAGGCCATGAACTGCTTGAAGGAGGTGACGCCCTCCTCGACCAGCAGGTCCATCTCCTTGAGGGTGTCCTGGTTCACGTCGGAGACGATCATGTGGAAGGCGTAGTCGATGGCGCAGTTGCCGTCGGCCTTGGCGTTCCAGGTGTCGAGTCCGTCACGCAGCGACTGGCCGACGCTCTGCACGGCGAAGTCGATGATCGTGGTCGTACCGCCCCAGGCGGCGGCCCGGGTGCCGGTCTCGAAGGTGTCCGAGGCGGCCGTACCGCCGAACGGCAGTTCCATGTGGGTGTGCGCGTCGACGCCGCCGGGGATGACGTACTTTCCGGTGGCGTCTATGGTCCGCTCGGCGCTCCACGCCTCGGCGGCGGGGGTGCCGGTGGCGGCGAGGGCGACGATACGGCCGTCCTCGATGAGGACGTCCGCGTGGAGTTCGTCGGACGCGGTGATGACTAGTCCGCCTCGGATGACAGTACGGCCGGTCATGGGTTCACGCTCCTCGGTTGTCTTCGAAGTGCCGGTTGTGTGTGGCTTGTCGCGCCCCGCGGCGGAGCCGCAAATGGACGCTGCCCCGCGCCCCTAAAGACAAAAGACAGGGGCGCGGGTGTGAGCGTCTGCTTGCTACGGAGCCGTCAGCGGCCCGTACGCCTCCGGGCGGCGGTCGCGGTAGAACTGCCAGCGGTCGCGGACCTCTCGGAGCTTGTTGAGGTCCAGGTCGCGGACGACGAGTTCGGTCTCCTTGTCGCTCGCCACCTCGCCGACGAACTGGGCCTCCGGGTCCACGAAGTACGAGGTCCCGTAGAAGTCGTTGTCGCCCAGTTCCTCGACGCCGACCCGGTTGATCGCGCCGACGAAGTACTCGTTGGCGACGGCCGCCGCAGGCTGCTCCAGCTGCCACAGGTAGGCGGACAGGCCGCGCGAGGTGGCCGACGGGTTGAAGACGATCTCGGCGCCTTCGAGGCCCAGCGCACGCCAGCCCTCCGGGAAGTGCCGGTCGTAGCAGATGTAGACGCCGATCTTGCCCACGGCCGTCTCGAAGATCGGCCAACCCGCGTTGCCCGGACGGAAGTAGAACTTCTCCCAGAA
Source organism: Streptomyces geranii (assembly GCF_002954775.1). Taxonomy (GTDB): domain Bacteria; phylum Actinomycetota; class Actinomycetes; order Streptomycetales; family Streptomycetaceae; genus Streptomyces; species Streptomyces geranii. Next base: position 197,690 of record NZ_PJME01000007.1, on the reverse strand, counting down.
CCCGGCGACCTGCGGAATGTGGTGCTTGCGGTACTTGCCGAGGTACGAGCCGTCCGCGTCGATCACGGCGGCCGTGTTGTAGAGGACGCCCGGCTGCTCCTCCTCGTACATCGGCAGGACGAGGACGATGCCCAGTTCTTTCGCCAGCGCCTGGAAGCGCTTGACGATCGGGCCGTCGGGGATCTGCTCGGCGTACTCGTAGAACGCCTTGTCCTGGACCTGGCAGAAGTACGGTCCGTAGAACAGCTCCTGGAAACACATGACTTGAGCACCCTGCGCCGCGGCGTCGCGGACCGCCTGCTCGTGGACCTGGATCATCGACTCCTTGTCGCCCGTCCAGGCAGTCTGGAAGATGGCGGCGCGAATCACCCTGCTCATCGGGACCTCCGGTCACTCGGTGTACGCCGAGCCTAGGAAGCCTGGAGATCGGGTTTGAGTTGCACGGTGTCACGCCTGCGGGCATCCGGCGTTCCACGGTGTCACCCTGACTTGGGCCCATGTTTCACCACTGTTTTCCCAGGTCTTTTGATGTTTCGGAGCGGTAAGACGAAGCATTGGAACGAGCGCTATCGGCCTTGCTGAGCGTCGTGCGCGAGGAGTGCGATGTGCACGGAGGCGGCCTGCTCGAAGTCGTCGAGATCGAGCCCGAGCCGCGCCTCTATCGCCTCCAGACGGCGGTAGAGCGCGGGGCGCGAGACATGATGCAGTTGCGCGGTACGTGATTTGTTGCGCCCTGTGGCGAGATAGGTCCGCAGGACCGGCAGCAGCTCGGACTCGCCCTCCACCCCGCACAGCAGCCCGTCCAGCTCCCGCTCCGCGAACGCCTGCACATGCGGATCGTCCCGCAGCAGCCGGACCAGACCGCGCAGCCGTACGTCCCTCAGGTACACAAGGACCGGCAGATCCTGCCCCGCCGGCGTGTCCGCGACGGCCGCGGCGACGTGCAGCGCCTCGCGCAGTCCGGTGGGTACGTCGTCCCAGGAGCCGAGCGCCTCGGCGGCGGCCACGACGGTCCGGCCGCCGCCGGTCTCCGTACGCAGCCGGACCGCGAAGTGCGCGGCGAGCGCCTTGGCGTCCTGGTCGCGGGCGAGGCTCAGCAGGACGGCGGTGGCGTCGTCGGCCAGCTCGGCGACCAGTCCCGGCAGGCCCAACAGGCGTAGTACGCGGTCGAGTTCAGCGGGGTCGCCGTCCCGTACGACGAGCGGCACGAAGGTCCGCCGGTTGACGGGGAGTCCGGCCGCCCGGGCACGCGGTAGCAGCTGCCTGGCCGGTACGACGCCGCTCACCAGGTCCGTCAGCAGGCTCTGCGCCGACTGCTCCTCCCAGGTGTGCACGGAGCCCCCGAGCATGCGGTGCAGGACGAGCGCCTCGGCGGCCCGGTCGGCGAGCAGCCGTCCGGTGGCGACGTCACCCCGGTACCCGCAGAGCACGATCCGCCCCCACCGCTCCCCGCGCCCGCCCAGCTCGGCCCGGATCCAGCCGTCGCCCTCGCTCCCGCCCGCCTGCCGGGAGATGCGCTCCCAGTCCCGCAGCACGTCGTCGACGGACGACCGGTCCCCCGAGGTGGCGAGGACACGATGGGCGAGGTTGGTGACGACGACGGGACAGGCACTGTGCGAGGCGACCTCGTCGAGCAGCAACTGCATAGGCGCACCTGAGGTGATGAGTCCCGTGAGAGCGGTCCGTACCGTCTCCGACAGGCTCACGGCGGCGAACTTCCGCCGTACCAGCCGGGATTGGACCTCCTCCGTCAACTCCGCGAAGGGGAAAGGCCGATGGAGCACCACCATCGGCAGCCCGCACCGCTCGGCAGCGCGCCGCATGACGTCCGGCGGCGCCGGAAAGGCGCGGCCGAGCCCGAGGACGACGGCGGCGGCCTCCGCCCGGTGCAGGGACCGGATGTACTCGGCCTGGGCCTCTTCATCCCCCGCGAGCAGCACTCCCGTCGTGAGGATCATCTCGCCGCCGCTGAGCATCACGCCGACATCGGCGGCCTCGGCGACATGCACCCAGCGCACGGCCCGGTCGAGATGGCCGGCCCCGGCCACCACCTCGGGCTCGCCCGCGAGCACCCGTTCCAGGCCGAGGACCTGACGGACGGAGAGGGCGGGTTCCAAGGTGGTGGTCGTAAGCATGGGGCCGACTTTCTTGCTGTGGTCCTGCTCTGGTGTTACTGGACGCAGCTCCTCAGAGCGCGTTCGAGGATCGCGGCGCCCTCCTCGGCCTCCGCGACGGTGAGCGACAGCGGCGGTGCGATGCGCAGCGCGCTCGTGTTGTGGCCGCCGCCCTTGCCGAGGAGCAGCCCTTCCGCACGGGCCGCTTCCAGCACGGCGGCTGCGGTCTCCGGGTCGGCGGTGTCGGTACCGGGCTTCACCAGCTCGATGCCGATCATCAGCCCACGCCCACGCACTTCCCGTACGCCCGGCAGCTGGGCGGCGACGCCCCGCAGCCGCTCGATCAGCAGACCGCCGACGCGCCGGGCGTTGCCCTGGAGGTCGTGTTCCAGGAGGTACGTGAGGTTGGCGAGGCCGGCCGCCATGGTGATCTGGGTGCCGCCGAAGGTCGAGATGGAGTTGGAGTCGAGGCAGTTCATGATCTCGGCGCGGGCCACGACCCCGCCGATGGACATGCCGTTGCCGATGCCCTTGGCGAAGGTGATGATGTCCGGCGGGCCGTTCTCCGCGTGTGCCTGCCAGCCCCAGAAGTGGTCGCCGGTGCGGCCCCAGCCCGTCTGGACCTCGTCGGCGATCCAGAGGATGCCGCGTTCCTCCAGCACCCGCTTGAAGGCCGCGTACAGCCCGTCCGGCGGGGAGGTGAAGCCGCCGACGCCCTGGATCGGTTCGGCGATCAGGGCCGCCGGCGGGCGGACGTGGCCGAGCAGGTCCTCCAGGTCGGCGACGCAGGCCGCGATGAACTCGGCGTCACTGAGGTCGGCGTACGGGCCTCGGGTGCGGACGCCGCCGTGGACGTACAGGGTCTGGAGCGGGGACAGGGAGGTCGGGGACCAGCCCTTGTTGCCCGTGATGCCGACCGTGGAGAACGAACGGCCGTGGTAGCTGTTGCGCATCGCCAGGATCTGGTTGCTGCGCCGGTAGGACGTGGCGAGCAGGAGGGCCGTGTCGTTGGCCTCCGTGCCGGAGGTGGTGAAGAAGACACGCGCGTCCGGGATGCCGGACAACTGCGCGACGCGCTCGGCGAGTTCGACCATCGGGCGGTTCAGGTAGAGCGTGGACGAGTGGATGATCCGCCCGGCCTGTTCGCTCACCGCCTTGGTGATCTCGGGGAGGGCGTGCGCGGTCATCGTCGTGAGGATGCCGCCGAAGAAGTCGAGGTACTGCTTTCCGTTCGCGTCCCACACGTACCGGCCCTCGCCGTGTGTGATCTCCAGCGGGTCCTCGTAGTAGAGGGCGAGCCAGTCCGGCAGGACCGCCTTGTGTCGCCCGTACAGATCGCTCACGGCTGCACCAGCCCTTCATATGCGTCCGGCCGCCGGTCCCGGTAGAAGGCCCACTGCTGCCGGACTTCCTCGATGAGATCGAAATCCAGGTCCCGCACGACGAGTTCCTCGTCCTTGTCGCTGGCGACCTCGCCGACGAACTGGCCGCGCGGGTTCACGAAGTACGAGGTCCCGTAGAAGTCGTTGTCCCCGTACTCCTCCTGCCCCACCCGGTTGATGGCGGCGACGAAGTACTCGTTGGCGACGGCCGCGGCGGGCTGCTCCAGCTGCCAGAGGTAGGCGGAGAGGCCGCGCGAGGTGGCCGACGGGTTGTAGACGAGCTGCGCGCCGTTGAGGCCCAGCTGCCGCCAGCCCTCCGGGAAGTGCCGGTCGTAGCAGATGTAGACGCCGATCTTCCCGACGGCCGTGTCGAAGATCGGCCAGCCGAGGTTGCCGGGCTTGAAGTAGTACTTCTCCCAGAAGCCCTTGACCTGCGGAATGTGGTGCTTGCGGTACTTGCCGAGGTAGGTGCCGTCGGCGTCGATCACGGCCGCGGTGTTGTAGTAGAAGCCGGACTGCTCGACCTCGAAGACCGGGACGACGATCACCATGCCGGTCTCGCGCGCCAGCTCCTGCATACGAACCACCGTGGGCCCGTCGGGCACGGGCTCGGCCCAGCCGTAGTGCTCGGGCTCCTGGACCTGGCAGAAGTAGGGGGCGTTGAAGACCTCCTGGAACCCGATGACCTTGGCGCCCTGCCGGGCGGCCTCACGGGCGTGCTCCACATGCTTGGCGACCATGGACTCGGTGTCGCCGGTCCAGGTGGCCTGAACCAGAGCTGCACGTACGACATTGGCCATGACCTGCTCCTTCCGGCTGGACGTCAGAGAGCCTCTACGCCCGTAGACAGAGGTCGTAGGGGCTTGAAAGTAAGCCTCTGGAACAGCCTTGCCAAGACCATCGCCGTTAACCCGCGGAGTCGATCACGTTTCACACCCCGGTGGGCGAGTCGTGGGCACCCGGGTCAGACCGGGTCAGGTGCTGTGGCCCGCCACGCGGAGGGCGTGCACCAGATCCCAGTAGCAGTCCTCGGAGGCGCCCCGGGCCGCCTCCAGAAGCAGGGGGACGAGTCGCTGGGGGTCGGCGGCGACGCTGCGGGCGGCCTCCTCGGGGGTGCGGACACGGACGTACGCGTCGAGCAGGGCCCGCGCCTCGCGGTGACGGCCGTCCTCGACGAGCCCGAGGACCCCCTCCCCCACCTCGTGCGCCGGGCGCACCATGCCCTGCCGCAGGATCTGCTGGCCGTCGCCGCCCCGCCCGGCCGCGACGAGCGCGTCGGCGGCGGCGATCAGCTGAGCGGCCGGCAGGGACGCGGCCTCCCAGAGCAGGGTCGCCCAGTCGGCGCCGAGCCCCGCGCGGTGCAGCTCGGCGGCGAGCAGCGGGAAACGGGCGGCGGGCCAGTGCGCGGCCTCGACGAGCAGCGCGTGCGCCTCGCCGCTGCGGCCCTCGCTCCGCAGTCGTACGAGGCTGCGGACCGCGTCGATCGTGTCGTGCCGGGCGTCGTCGTCCAGCGCCTCCCGCCTGGGCGCGGCGGGCTTGGCCGCGGCGGCGGCCCCGGCGAAGCGGGCCCCGCGCGGGTTGCGGCGGGTCGGGGCGGCGGGCGCGGGCATGGCCGGCATGGAGGTGGGGTCGACGGTGGGGGTCGCTCCGGTGTCCGCGTCGTCCATCATCCCGGCGAACCGGGCACTTCCGCGTGTACGGCGTTTGGATCGCTGCTTGGCGGCGGGACGGGAGTCCGTGGGGGCGAGGGCGGGCTCGGGGTCCTCGGGTACGGCGGCGGGGGCCTGGGCGTCGTACCAGTCGGCGGGGAGCCGCGGGGCCGTGCGGCCGGCCGGGGTCTCCGGGGTGCCGTCGGGGGCGTCGGCCCGGCGGGGACCGTCGAGATCGTCGGCGTACTCGTCCGCGAGGCCGGACCGGCGGAGGTGGCCGCGCCAGGGGCGCAGTTCGTCGTCGGGACGGGGCTGGTCGGGGGCGCGGTCGTCTCCGGGGCGGTCCGGAGTTTGCCGCTGGGGTCCGGCGGGGGCCGTACCGCCGCTCACGGACTGGCGGCGGGGGTTGCGATCGTTGTCGTACCACCCTGCCGTGTCGTCGGCCGCGCGCTGGTCGCGGGCGTCGCGGGCGTCGTCGTAACCGGTGGCGGCCTGTCGAGCGTCCGCACGCTGTCTGCGGGAGCCGCGGTCGTCGTCGTACCAGCCGGTCGTGTCGTCGGCCGGGTGGTGGTCGTTCGTGTCGGTGCGCTGTCTCGGGAGGTTCAGGGGGTCGGCGGGGTGCTGGGTGTTCTGGACGCGGGCGGCGAACAGGCCCGCCTCCTCGTCGGGGTCGCGGCGCGGAATCGTCGCGCCGCTCACCGCGCGGCGGGCCAACTGGTCCAGCCTGGAACGGAGTTCGACGCAGCGGGCGGAGGCGCGTTCGTGGTCGTCGTGGGCCCAGGCGAGGTCGAGGCGGAGGCTCTCGGCCTCCTCGTGGGTGCCGGCGGAGTTGAGGGAGCGGCCCAGTTCACCGAGCCGTTCCGTGGCGTACTTCTGCTCGCGGAGCATCACGTCGAGCCGGTCGCCGAGGGTGTCGCGGGCGCCGGGGCGGGCGTCGAACTCGGTGAGCGAGGCCTGGTGCAGGGCACGCGCCTGCTCGGCCTCCGGGCCCACGGCGCCCGTGCCGTACTCGGCGGCGAGATCCTGGAGCAGCGCCTCGACGACGTCCCAGGGCGGCACCTCGTACCCGTCGAGACAGGCGCGCATGCCGTCGGGGTCGCGCTGCCAGAACACGCCGCACCAGCCCGCGCCCTGGTCGAGGCGGGCCAGCAGGCCGCTCAGATACCGCGCGAACTCCCGCACCTGCCCCGGGAGTTGTTCCACCGCCATGATGTTCACCCCATGCCCGACCGGAGTTCTCCGCCCTGTAGAAAACACCAGCCGTGTTACGGAAGGGCTACGAGAGGTTTTCGGACCGGACGCAGAGTACCGCGCACCCAGCGGAACGTGATGTGAACAACGGTCACCATGGCCAAAAGCGGGCCACGGGGTTCATGCCGCGACCGGGGCCGACGGCGCGCACCGGCCGACGAGTTCGTCCATGGACAGGCCGAGGACCCGGGCCAGCGCCGCGACCGTGAAGAACGCCGGCGTCGGCGCCCGGCCGGTCTCGATCTTGCGGAGGGTCTCGGGGGAGATTCCGGCGCGGGCCGCGATCTCCGCCATGCTGCGGCCACCACGCGCCTCGCGCAGCAGCCGGCCGAGGCGCTCGCCGCGTTCACGCTCTTCTGGGGTGAGAGGGGTGCGTACCATGCCGCCATTCTAATACCGGTATAGTAATTGGCATGGTGGAACTCAAGACAGACACTGCGATCGATGCCATGTACGAGACCGGCCAGGTGGTCGGCAGAGCCCTGACGGCCGTACGGGAAGCCGCTGACGTGGGCGTTTCCCTGCTGGAGCTGGACGAGCTCGCGCATGAGGTGCTGCGGGCGGCCGGGGCGACGTCCCCCTTCCTCGGCTACCACCCCTCCTTCGCACCGACCCCCTTCCCCGCGGTGATCTGCGCGTCGGTGAACGACGCGATCGTGCACGGCATCCCGGACGGCTACCGGCTGCGCGACGGCGACCTCGTCTCCATCGACTTCGGCGCCGAACTGGGCGGCTGGGCGGGCGACTCGGCGATCAGCTTCATCGTGGGCGAGCCGCGCCCGGCGGACGTACGGCTCGTCGAGACCGCCGAGCGGGCGCTCGCGGCGGGCATCGCGGCGGCGGTCGTCGGCAACCGCATCGGCGACATCGCGCACGCGATCGGCGAGGTGTGCCGTACGGCGGGATACGGCATCCCGGAGGGCTTCGGCGGCCACGGCATCGGCCGCCGGATGCACGAGGACCCCCCGGTCCCGAACGAGGGCCGCCCTGGCCGGGGCATGCCACTGCGCCACGGCCTGGTCCTGGCGATCGAGCCCATGCTGATCGGCAGCGGCAAGAACGGCTACCACGAGGCCCCCGACGGCTGGACCCTCCGCACGAACGACGGCTCCCGAGCGGCCCACGCGGAACACACGGTGGCGATCACGAACGCGGGTCCGCGCGTGCTCACGGCACGACAGGAGGCCCACACGAGCACGCCTTGACCTACGGCGCCTCCGGCGGGGCGGCGGGCGGGATGGGCCGGGTCCACGGCCTGGGCGGCCAGGCACCATCGGAGGCAGAAGACCCACCGGGGGCCCGCGCGACAGGCCGTCGGCGGACGCAGGGCCGGCCACCTGCGCGGGCGGCGGGAGCCAGGCAACAGCCACCCCGGGGCGGACGGCAGCGGGCGGCCGAGCAGGCGGCGGGCCCACACGGGCCGCATCCACACCCCGGGCGGCGCCAGGCACCACCCGGGCCGGGAAGTCCACCGGAGGGCCCGCGCAGCAGGCCGCCGACCGGCGCGCAGCCGACACCCGCGCGAGCCGCAGAGCCCACGCGCACCCGGCCCCGGGGCAGCATCTTCGCCGGCGGCCGAGTCGCCCGGCAGGCGGCAGGCCCGCGCGAGTCGAATCCGCGCCCCGGGCGGCCAGGCACCAGCCGGGGCGGGAGATCCGCCAGGAGATCCCGCCCGACAGGCCACCGGCCGACACATCGCCGGACGGCCGCGCGCGGCGGAACCCAGACGCACCCGGCCCGGGGCGGACGGCCGCGCCTGCAAGGGCGGGCCGCCGCCCAGTCGCCTCCGGTCGGTGGCTTTCTGCGCTCAGGAGGCCGGGCGTACCACCATCGCCGAGCCGCCGCCCCTGCGTACCGTCTCCGCTGCCGCCAGCCACTTGCCGTTCGGGAGGCGTTGTACGCCGGTCGCCGCGCCGATCTCGGGGTTGAGGCGGAAGCCGTGGCCGATCGACTCCAGCTTCGTCCTCAACTCGCTGGTCCACAGGGCCGGTTCCAGCTCCGTGGTCGTCTGGTTGCGCTGGCTCGCGCGCGGGGCCGCGATCGCGTCGACCAACGGGACACCTCGGTCGAGGAAGCTCGTCAGGGTCTGCAGGACCGTCGTGATGATGGACGCGCCGCCGGGTGAGCCCAGGGCCACGACCGGCTTGTTGTGGGCGTCCAGGACGATCGTCGGGGACATCGACGAGCGCGGGCGCTTGCCCGGGCCCGGCAGGTTCGGGTCATGGACGGCCGGGCTGGCCGGGGCGAAGGAGAAGTCCGTCAACTCGTTGTTGAGGAGGAAACCGCGGCCCGGGACCGTGATGCCGCTGCCGCCGGTCTGCTCGATCGTCAGCGTGTACGACACGACGTTGCCCCACTTGTCGGCCACCGTCAGGTGCGTCGTGTTCTCGCCCTCGTACGTCGTCGGCGCCGCGACCCCGTTGGTGTTGCAGGCCGCCGGGTTGCGCGGGTCGCCCGGCGCGACCGGGCTCGTCAGTACCGCGTCGTCCTTGATCAGGCATCCGCGCGAGTCGGCGTACGACTGCGACAGCAGTTCCTTCGTCGGTACGTCCTCGAAGGCCGGGTCGCCCACCCAGCGCCCCCGGTCCGCGAACGCGATCCTGCTCGCCTCGATGTAGCGGTGCAGGAACTGGACGTCGCTCGCCTTCGAAAGGTCCGTCCGCTCAAGGATGTTGAGGGCCTCGCCCACCGTCGTCCCGCCGGACGAGGAGGGGGCCATCGAGTACACGCCCAGACCCCGGTACGAGGTCTTCGACGGCGACTGGCGCTTCGCCCGGTAGGCCGCCAAGTCCCGCAGCGACAGCTCGCCGGGACGCGCGTTGTAGCCCGAAGCCGGGTCCACCGGCGGCTCGTTGACGGTGTCGACGATCTCCTTCGCCAACTTGCCCCGGTACAGGGCCCCGACGCCCTTGCGGCCCAACTCCGCGTACGTACGCGCCAGATCGGGGTTCTTGAACGTCGACCCGACCACCGGCAGCGCACCACCCGGCAGGAACAGCTCCGCCGTGTCCGGGAAGTACCGGAACCGCGCCTCGTTGGACGCGGTCTGCGCCCTGAACGTGTCGTCCACCGTGAACCCGTCGCGCGCGAGCCGCTCCGCCGGCTTCAGCAGCGTACCCAGCCCCTTGCTGCCCCAACTGTCCAGCGCCGCCTGCCAGGTGGCGGGCGTGCCCGGCGTACCGACACCCAGGCCGCTGGTGACCGCGTCGGCGAAGGCGATCGGCTGGCCGTTCTCCAGGAACAGGCCCGAGTCGGCCGTCAGAGGTGCCGTCTCGCGGCCGTCGATCGTCTGCACCGTACGGGACTTGGCGTCGTAGTAGACGAAGTAGCCGCCTCCGCCGATGCCGTTGGAGTACGGCTCCGTGACCCCGAGCGCGGCGGCCGTGGCGACGGCGGCGTCCACCGCGTTGCCGCCCTTGCGCAGGATCTCGATCCCGACGGCCGAGGCGTCCGCGTCCACGCTCGCCACCGCCCCGCCGTACCCGACGGCGACCGGTACCTTCTCGACGGCCGGGCCTGCGGACGTGGCGCCGGAGGGTGGCGCAGCCGCCCCCACCGACACCACCGTGGCCGAAACCGCCAGGACCGCCAGCTTTCGCGCGACAGGGCGACGCATCAATACCTCCAGTCAACGACCGTCCGCGCAGCGTAACTTCATCCCCGTGGTCCCGTAAGGGCCCCTCGAACACTGTTCCGCTCGACCGCTACCATGCGCGCCCATGACTGACGATGTGCGCAATATCGTCCTCGGTGTGGTCGCGGCCGGTATCAGCGCAGCCCTCGGCTGGCTGGCCCGTACCTATCTGTGGAAGCGCAAACTCCGCCGCAAGCAGGCCTTCTTCGGGCTGCCCGACAACTCCGAGTCGCTGCTCGTCGTGAACCGCGAGGCCGGTGGCCCCGAGTTGACGGTGATGCGCCACGACGTGTTCGCGCTGCTCGAACTCTCCGCCCTCATCAAGGACTGCAACGCCCACGCCCAGGTCGTCGCACACGACGCGGCGCAACAGGGCTTCGGCGAGCGCACCGAGTTCTGCGTGGGCGGCCCGGCCTCCAACCGCCGTATGGCGGCGCATCTGCACTCCCTGCTGCCCGGCGTCCGCGTCAACGTCGACGCCGAACCCGGCCCGGACCGGGGCGCGTTCCAGATCGGCACCGAGCGCTACCGCCTGGAGTCGGGCAAGGGCGAGTACGTGATCCTGGCGCGGCTCACCGCGGGGCAGAGCCGTGAGGCCCGGCCGGTGTTCCTCTTCTGCGGCCAGCGCGCGATCACCAACCAGGCGGCGACCCGCTATCTCGCCCGCAACCACGAGCGCCTGTCCCGCAAGCACGGGAACAACTCCTTCGCCCTGCTCCTGAAGGTCGTCAACTCCCAGGCGTACGGCCCCGATGTCGTCGAGGTCGTCACGGACATCACCCGGGCCGCCCAGACCCCGCTGCCCGCCGTCGCTCCGCGCAGCACCCACCGCGCGTCCTAGCGCAGAGCAGAGGGCAGGCGGAGGACCCGCAGAGGAAGTCGGAGGTACGGAGGTGCTGAGGTCCCCCGCAGACGAAAAGGCCCCGAAACCAAGGAGAGCGGCACCCCCGTCGCGTACTTCCGCGACGTGGGCCCGCTCGGCCTCGGCAAGCCGGTCAGCCCGGTCGACCCGCTCTGCGTCGAGCACATCCCGACCGGCGCGCAGCTGACCTCCTCCTCGCCGGAGCACGACCGTCGAACGGGTCGGTACCCCTGCGCGAGCAGTGATCTCCGGCTGCCGCCGGACGGACGTATGCCCTCCTACTACTGCCCGCCTGGCAGCAGCGTCCCTGATTCGGCCGGTGCAACGTCCTCGGCGTCCTCGGCCTCTGTTCCCATCCCCTTGCGGATGGGCTCAACCGCCGTCACCACGGGGATGAACAGCAAATCGTAGTCGAGGTTCACCTCGGCCGGCCTCCCGGCCCGGACCCTCACCGTTCCTCAGTGCTTGAGGATCTTGGAGAGGAAGTCCTTGGCGCGGTCGCTGCGCGGGTCCGTGAAGAACTCGTCGGGGCTGCGGTCCTCGACGATCCGGCCGTCGGCCATGAACACGACCCGGTTGGCGGCCGAGCGGGCGAAGCCCATCTCATGGGTGACGACGACCATCGTCATTCCCTCGCGGGCGAGTTGCCGCATGACCTCCAGGACCTCGTTGATCATCTCCGGGTCGAGCGCCGACGTGGGCTCGTCGAAGAGCATCGCCTTGGGGTCCATGGCGAGCGCGCGGGCGATGGCGACCCGCTGCTGCTGGCCGCCGGAGAGCTGGGCCGGGTACTTCGGCGCCTGCTCGGCCAGGCCCACCCGGTCGAGGAGTTCACGGGACCGTCTGTCGGCCTCCTCCCTCTTGCGCCCCCGCACCTTGATCTGTCCCAGCGAGACGTTCTGCAGGACGGTCTTGTGGGCGAAGAGGTTGAACGACTGGAAGACCATGCCGACTTCGGCGCGCAGCCGCGCGAGCGACTTGCCCTCGTCGGGCAGCAGCTGACCGTCGAGCCTGATGGTCCCGGACTCGATCGGCTCCAGCCGGTTGATCGCCCTGCACAGAGTGGACTTGCCCGACCCCGACGGGCCGATGACCACGACCACCTCTCCCCTGCCGACAGTGAGGTTGATGTCCTGGAGAACATGCAGTTCACCGAAGTGTTTGTTGACGTCGTGCAGCTCGATCAACGGATCGACGGCCATGCCCAGCCCTACTCACTCTCAGCTGTGTCGTGGTTGCCGCAAACTATCCAGATAAAGACGGAGTCAGTACACGACACGCACTTTTCGGGCATTAGCCGTATTTACGCCTTCGGCCTATGTCTCCGAGACCTCCGCGTACAGCTGCGAAAGCTCGGGCGCCCCGCTGGCCGCCCACTCGTGACCGGAGGCCACGACGTCGAACTCCCGGCCCGACGACAGCCGTACGACGGGCTGGCCGTTCGGCCAGAAGTCCCAGTTGGCGCCGGGCACGGTCCGCACGATGACCGTGCCGAGGTAGAGGCCCGCGTCGTTGCCGAGCCAGGACAGCGACTCCTCGTCGTCCCGCCAGCCCGGCAGCAGCTGGTCCAGCGCCTCCAACGAGGCGGCGGAGTCGTCGAGTTCGACGCCCTCCCGGCCGGCCTGGGAGCGCAGCAGCTCGCACTCGGAGAGCAGCCCGGCGACCGCCTCGGGGTCGTGCCCGCCCTCGGAGAACACCGCCACCCCGCGGGCGGGTCCATGCTTCTTGCGCCAGTTGCCCAGGAAAGGGATGTTCATACGTCCAGCCTGTCATTCACACCGCCGACCGCACCACTGGGCGCGCGGGGCCGCCGGTTCCGGCCAACTTCCCCGTGCGCCGGGCCCTGCGCCTCCACCGCATTGACGGACACCTGCTACCTCTTTAGCTTCACACTGCGTTGAGCGGCGGGCATGCGGACGGGGGACGGATCATGCGCCGAGGTGGCCGAGCCGGACGGGGATCGGGGCTCCGAGGACTCTGGGGGCCGGGCCTCATCCTCGCCCTGTGCGCGACGCTGACGCCCCTGTCGTCCACCGCCCTGGCCACCGAACCCCTGCCCCTCGCCCAGTACTTCGACAACACGGCGGTCAGCGACGACGCCGAGCCGGGCACTGCCGACTTCGACGGCTCGGGCGCCTCCGTGTCCGCCCAGGACCTGACGGCCGCCGGCTGGACCAGGGGCCGCCCCCTCGCCGTCCAGGGCGCCGCGCTGAACTGGCCCTGCCGGGAACCGGGCGAGCCGGACAACGTCCGCGCCGCCGGCCAGCCGGTACGGGTGCACGGGCAGGGCGACGCCCTCGCGTTCCTGGTCGCCGGCACCGGCGGCGCCGACGTGAGCGGCGCGGGCACGGTCTCGTACACGGACGGCACGCAGTCCTCGTATCTGCTGACGGCCCCCGACTGGCGCACCGGTCCCCTCGGCTCGAAGGCGGTCGCGCTGCCGCATGTGAACACGCCCACGGGTCAACTCGCCAAGAAGGCACGGCTGTACGTCGTCACCGTGCCGATCGCGCGCGGCCACGAGGTCGACTCCGTGCGGCTGCCGTACGCGGCCGACCTGCATGTGTTCGCCCTGTCCGTACGGCCCGACTCGGCCGGCTGGACGGGCAGTTGGGCGGCGCCGACCGCGACGTACGCGGCCGTCGGCCCCTGGACGGACCGCACGCTGCGGCTGGTGGTGCACACCTCGGCCGGCGGGCCGCGGGTGCGGGTCCGCTTCGACAACACCTTCGCGTCGGCGCCGGTACGGATCGGCGGTGCGACGGTGGCGGTGCAGTCGGCGGGTGCGACGGCGAGCGGTACGCCGGTGCCGCTGACCTTCGGGGGCGCGGCGGGCGCCGAACTCCCGGCCGGGGCACAGGCGTTCAGCGATCCGCTGGACTTCACGGTGCCCCCGGACACCAACCTGCTGGTGAGCTTCCATCTCCCGGACACGGTGACGGCGGCCTCGCTGCACCGGCTCACCCAGCAGCGCTCGTACGTCAGTACGCCGGGCGACCACACGGCGGACGGCTCGGCGGTGGCGTACACCTCGACGCTGACGACCTGGCCGCTGCTGACGGGGGTCGACGTGGGTGACGGTCCCGGGTCGGTGGTGGTGCTCGGCGACTCGATCACCGACGGCGAGCGCTCGACCCTGGACGCCAACCGGCGCTGGCCGGACGTCCTCTCCGACCGGCTGCGGGCGCAGAGCGCGGTCCCCCGCTACGGCGTCCTCAACCAGGGCATCGCCGCGAACCGTGTCCTCACCGACCGCTACCCGGGCGACGGCGTCTCCACCGACTCGGGCGGGGTGAGCGCCCTGCACCGCCTGGACCGGGACGTGCTGGCCCAGACGTCGGCCCGGACGGCGATCGTCTTCCAGGGCGTGAACGACCTGCGCACGGGCGCGTCGGCGGGCGAGGTCGTCGCCGGGCTGCAGCAACTCGCGGCGCGGGTGCGGGAGCGGGGGCTGCGGGTGCTGGTCGCGACGATCGGGCCGTGCGGGGGTGAGGCACGGTGCACCTCGGTGGTCGACGGCCAGCGGGCCGCCGTCAACACGTGGATCCGCGAGGAGGCGGTGTCCGACGGCGGTTTCGAGGGCGTCCTGGACTTCGACGCGGCGCTACGGGACCCGGCACAGCCGACGCGACTGCTGCCCGCGTACGACAGCGGGGACCATCTGCATCCCGGCGACGCGGGGTTGGCGGCGCTGGCGGGGGCGGTGCCGTTGGAGACGCTGGTTCCGTAGGGCACCGTGGGTCCGGTGGCCGTCCCTGGGGGCTCCGCCCCCAGACCCCCGTATCGCGCTGAACGCGCTCGTCCTCAATCGCCGGACAGGCTGGAGATGCGCGCCCGGCGCTCAAGAGGCCCCCACCGCCCACGAGAGCGGGCCGCCCGGCTCTACACCTCCAGGTCGACCACCACGGGAGCGTGATCGGACGCGCCCTTGCCCTTGCGCTCCTCGCGGTCGACGTACGCGTCCTTCACGGCCCCGGCGAACGCCTCGTTGCCGTACACCAGGTCGATGCGCATGCCCCGGTTCTTGGGGAAGCAGAGCTGGCGGTAGTCCCAGTACGTGTACGGGTGGTCGTACTTCAGGGGGCGGGGGATCACGTCCGTCAGGCCCGTCTCGCGCAGGGACGTCAGGGCGGCGCGCTCGGCCGGGGTGATGTGGGTGAGGCCCTCGAAGGCGGCCAGGTCGTAGACGTCGTCGTCCGTCGGGGCGACGTTGTAGTCGCCCAGGACCGCGAAGGGGCGGCTGCCCGCCGCGTCCCCGGCGACCGCCGCCTTCAGGGCCTCGAACCACTGGAGCTTGTACGCGTAGTGCGGGTGGTCCACCTCGCGGCCGTTCGGCACGTACACCGACCAGACGCGGACCGGGCCGCAGGTCGCGGAGACGGCGCGGGGTTCCTCGACGCCCTCGTAGCCGGGGTCGCCGGGCAGGCCCGTCACCACGTCCTCCAGGCCCACGCGGGAGATCACCGCGACGCCGTTCCACCTCCCGGTCGCGTTGACCGCCGCCTCGTAGCCCAGCTCGCGCAGCTGGTCGGCGGGGAACTGCTCGGCGGCGACCTTGGCCTCCTGGAGGCACAGCACATCGGTGCCGGTGCTCTCCAGCCAGGCCAGCAGCCTCGGCAGGCGGGCGGTGATCGAGTTCACGTTCCAGGTCGCGATGCGCATGCCCCACAACCTACCCGCCGGGTCTGACAACGCGGCTCAGACCTCCGCCGACGCCCCCGGCGCGAGGCGCTGGTGGTCGGCGCCGCCGAGGCCGCCGACCAGGCCGTCGTAGATCGGGCGGGCGAGGTCCGTGAGGAGGGCGTCGTGGATGTCGTACGCGCGCTGCGGCTTGATCTCGCGGACGTAGTCGACGACCTCGGAGAGCTTGCTCCAGGGGGCCATGACCGGCAGCAGCAGGGTGTCGACCGGGTGGTCGGGGACGGTGAGGGCGTCGCCGGGGTGGAAGACGGCGCCGTCGACGAGGTAGCCGACGTTCGTGATGCGCGGGATGTCCGGGTGGATCACGGCGTGCAGTTCGCCGTGGACCTGGACGTCGAAGCCCGCGGCGGTGAACGTGTCGCCGTGGCCGACGGTGTGGACGCGGCCCGGGAAGGCCGCGGCGAGCTTCTCGGCGACCGAGGCGAGGGTCCAGAGGCCGGCGGCGGGGTTGGCGTCCAGGGCGGCGCGCAGGCGTCCCTCGTCGAAGTGGTCGGCGTGCTCGTGGGTGACCAGAATCGCGTCGGCACCGGCCGCCGCGTCCTCCTCGCTGAACGCCCCGGGGTCCAGGACGAGCGTCCGCCCGTCCTTCTCCAGACGGACACAGGCGTGCGACTTCTTCGTGAGCTTCATACGTCCCATCCTGCCGCGTCGGCAGGGCCGGCGGGCCGCCGAGGCTGGTGGTTTCACCACCAGCCTTTCCCGGTCACTCCTCGGGCGTCGTCTCCTCGCGGATGACCTGCTGGGCCACCTTGAACGCGCTGTTCGCGGCCGGTACCCCGCAGTAGACGGCGGCCTGGAGGAGGACTTCCTTGATCTCGACCGGGGTGAGGCCGTTGCGCAGGGCCGCGCGCGTGTGGAAGGCGAGTTCGTCGAGGTGGCCGCCCGCGACCAGGGCGGTGAGGGTGACGCAGCTGCGGGAGCGCCGGTCGAGGCCGGGCCGGTTCCAGATCTCGCCCCAGGCGTACCTGGTGATGAACTCCTGGAAGTCCCCGGAGAACTCGTCCGCCTGCGTCAGCGCCCGGTCGACGTGCGCGTCCCCGAGCACCTCGCGCCGGACCTTCATCCCGGCGTCGTACAGATCCGGACGGCCCTGCGCGTCGGGCTGCGGGACGGGCGGCGCGATCTCCGCGATGGGGGTGAGCTGCGGGGCTGCGGTCAACACCGGCTTGACCGGCACCGCCGGAATGGCCATCACGCCGGTGCCGGTGTCGTACGCGGGCTGCCAGGCCGTCGAGAAGTGGCGGACGAGGAGGTCTGTGACGGCCGCGGGCTGCTCGACGGGGACCAGGTGCGAGGCGCCGGGCACCACCGCGAGCCGGGCGTCCGGTATGCCCGCGACCAGGGTGCGGGCCTCGGCGGGCCCGGTGACCTGGTCGTCGGACCCGACGAGGACGAGGGTCGGCACGCCGACGCGGGCCAGTTCACCCCGTACGTCGAAGGAGGCGAGCGACTCGCAGGCCGCGATGTAGCACCCGGGGTCGGTGGTGCGGACCATCTGGACGGCCCACTCGGTGATCGCGGGCTGCGCGGCGGCGAACCCGCCGGTGAACCAGCGTTCGGGGGAGGTGCGGGCGATGGGGTCGAGCCCGTTCGTCCGCACGATCACCCCGCGCTGCCGGAACTCGTCGGCCGTCCCGAACCGGGGCGAGGCGGCGATCAGCGCGAGCGAGGCGAGCCGCTCCGGGTGCCGCAGCGCCAGCTCGGCACCGATCGCCCCGCCGAGCGCACAGCCCGCGTACCCGAAGCGCTGCACACCGACCGCGTCGAGAGTGGCGAGCAGCCGCGCGGCCAGATCGCCCACCGACCCGGAGGGGTGCGCGGGGGCACCGCCGTGCCCGGGCAGATCGAAACGGAAGACCCGCCACTGCTTCACCAGTTCGGGGATCTGACGGTCCCACATGTGCCAGGTCGTGCCCAGTGAGGGACCCAGGATCAGGACAGGCGCGTCGTCCGGTCCGTCGAAGCGGTACTGAAGGGTGTTGATCGGTGCGTCACTCACCCGGCTTACGCTCCCACATCTCACCCTGCCCCTATGACAGGGGTTGTGAGGATGTGGCCCGGATCAGGTGAAAGACCTTTCGGGGGACATAACGTCCGACGGATGACCCGCACGCCGGTCAGAAGTCGTACGGCCCGTCGTACGGCTCTCTCGTCACGGCCGCCCCGTCGATACGGCGGTAGGCGGCGCGGGCGTGGAACAGGCGGGCCAGGGTCGTGCCGACGAGGGCCGCCGTGAGCAGGCAGGCGAGCCAGAAGGTGTCGCGGTGTCCGGCCCAGGTGAGGGTGCCCGCGGGCGGGATGGCGAAGCCGTTGAGGAAGAGCCAGCACAGCAGTGCCGTACCGGGGGCCGCGGTGAAGCGGGCGCACAGGCCCAGGAGGGCCGCCAGTACGGACAGTGCCGTCAGGGCGAGTCCTGGGCGGTCGGTGCCCGTCAGGGTGTTGAGCAGCGCGACGAGCACCAGGGCACCGCCCGAGGCCGCGGCCCACACCAGCGGAGTGGCGACCGGCCTGGGGACGGGCCGGGCTCCGGTGCCGAGGGACACCCACTCGATCATGCCTGCGCTTCCTTTCGGGGTCGGGTGGTTTCGGTGGCTACTGCCGGGCCGGTTCGGTGGCGGGCGTCGGCCGGAGGGCGCCGAGGACCAACGGCATGTGCTTCCGGTGGGTGACGATCAGCACCGGTACGCCGTCGTCCTCGCATTCGAGGACCAGGGCCCGGCCGCCGTGGTCGGGGCGGCCGGCGGGGTCCGTCCGGTAGGGCGGGCGGACCCGGACGGGGGTCAGACCGCGCGGCATCTCCCGGCGGAGGGCGGCAAGGGGGCCGGTCGTCGTCGCCAAGTGTCCAGGGGTCGCGATCAGTTGTCCCTGGCCGGTCGCGTACGACCTCTCGCCCAGGACCGCTCCGGGGAAGCGCCGTTCCGTCGTGGGCACGGACGGCGTCACCGTGACGGTGTCGTCGCCGCGCTGGCGCCGCCACAGGAACAGGGCGATCACCCCGCAGACGGCCAGCACCGCGGGGGTGCAGAGTCCGACGAGGCCGAGCGCCGCCCATGGGCTGTCGGTCGGCCAGGGCGCCGCCGCCCCGACCGCGGTGAGGCCGAACCCGCCGATCAGCGGGACACCGAACTGCCACGGGTACGCCCTCACGGAGACACGGAAGAGCCGGGCGGCGTACCAGTACCAGCACCACAGGTAGGTCAGTCCCTGGAAGCCCGCGACGAAGCCCCAGGTGAGGAAGACCCGGTAGTCGCCGCGCGGGTCCGCGGTGGTGTACCCGCGCGCGGATCCGAAGTCGACGTACCGGATCTGCCCCCGCCAGTAGGTGACCTCGACACGGTCCCCCGCGCGCGTGTCCGGTCGCTCGCTCGCGCTGCCCGGCAGCCGGGTGCGGCTGGAACTCCCGTCCGCCTCGGTGAGATACATCCAGTACGAGGACGTCTTCCGCCGCCTCTCGGCCTCGGTGCGGTCGATCCGGGCCCCGAGGGTCCACAGGCAGTCGCTCTCGCGGCCGACGGCGCCCTTGCCGTCCGAGGCGCAGGCGACCGCGTCCCGGAAGGCGCGTTCCTCGTCGAGCGCGCCGCGCATCCCCACCAGCAGCAGCAACGCGGCCACCAGTACGCACAGGGAACTCATCACCGCGCTCGCGCGCATCGGTATGCGGTGCGCCGGGTCGGGCGGGGCGGTACTCGTCGGGGTCATCAGCGCATTCTCCGGCGCGGAGGGTGGCCGGCGCCATGGGTTGCCCGCGACGGCCCGGCCGCCGCCGGGTGCCACGGGGCGTTGTCAGTGGTGGGTGGCAGCATCGGGCGTATGACGGACACCACGGCGACGGACATCACGGCATTCGACTGGCGGTCCTTCCTGCGCGACTGGAGCGGGGAATGGGCCGGTTCCCTGGCGGAGGGCGAGACGCGCGACGCGGACGACGAGGCCGCGCGGCAGGCGGGCTGGCTGGGGTTCCCGCCCGCGTCCGAGGAGCGGATCGTCGCCATGGAGGAGCGCCTCGGCCGGCGAATGCCGCCGTCGTACCGGGAGTTCCTGAAGGTCAGCGACGGATGGCGGCACGCGGGCGGGTTCGTGTGGCTGCTGGCGGGGACCGGGCAGGCTCGCTGGCACAACGACGAGTCGGGGCTCGGTGACATGGCCGAGGAGTACGCGGTCGAGGACGCCGAGCCCGGGGAGTGGCAGGAGGCGGACCTCTGGCGGGGCGGACTGCAACTCGACGTCGAGTCCGACGCCATGTACGTCCTCTTCGACCCCGAGGACGTGGACGCGGGCGGCGAGTGGGCCGTGTACACCTGGGCGGGCTGGCGGGCCGCGCCGCCCGAACGGCACGCGAACTTCGTGGAGTTCATGCGGGACATGCACCGCGAGTTCCACAGCCTGCGGGCGCACCGGCCCCTCGGGGGACGGGAGTTCGCCAACGAGACCACGCGCACGCTGGACGCCCGGCTGGAGGAGGCCCGGCTGGAGGCGCTGCGCGGCGGCTGGGAGCAGGCGGCCAGGACGCTGGACGAGGCCAAGGGATACGGCCGACCGCGCGCCGCCGGACTGGGCGACCAGATACGCCGTCTGCTCGGGGACGCCTCCGTGGACTTCCCGGGGCTGGCGACGGACCCTCGATACGCGCCCGAGTTCCTGCCGTCGCTGGTCGCCGAGCACGCGGCGCACTCGTACCGGGACGACGCCACGCTGAAGTTCCATCTGGGCGGCGCCGACGAGGACCTGGTGTCACTGGCGTACGCGACCCTGGACCGGGTGCGGAAGGGCACGTACCGGTACACGGCGGCCGGGCCGTTCGGGGAGGCGGTCGAGCGGGCGCGGGAACTGGCGCGGTGGGGAGACACCGAGACGGCCTGGCGGACGCTGACGGACGCCCTGCCCCTGTGGGAGCCCCTGGGACCGGACCTCCTGGCGCCGCTGGGCTGGGTGGCCGACCCCCTGCTCGGGCCGCTGCTGACCCCGGAGCGGGGCCGCGAGCTGCTGTCCACCCCGAGGGGCGGCCAGACCGGCGAGGCACCGAGGCCGACGGCCGGGCTCGACCCGGGCGGTCTGGGGTGGCTCGCGGAACCGGACCCGGGCAACAACCGCACGTCCTACCGGTTCGTCCTGGTGGAAGGCGCGCGGCCGGAGGAGCTGCCCGGACGGCTCTCGGGCAGCAGCGAGAACGGCGATGGGGACGGCAATGGCGACGAGAAGGGGGGCGACACCGCGCTCAACGAACCCATGACGTCCTGGGAGGCGCACAGCGCAGCGCATCGCGGCCGGACGGAGTTCTCGTCCTACGAGGACAGGCCCCTGATGGCGGTGGGCCGGGCCGGCGCCGGCTGGAGCTTCGCCTTCGACGGCGATCCGTCCCCGTTCGACCGGCGGCGCTTCGTCTCCCCGGCCGCCGCCGCGAGCACCGGCACCCGCGCGGTGGTGGTGTGGAGCGGCCTGCGGACCTGGCACGGGCAGCCGTTCTTCCACCTCTCGGTAGCCCGGGACGGTGTCGAGGAGTACGCCTTCACCTACGTCGACGGGGAGATCGAGCAGAGCGGGGACATACCGCCCGCACTGGATCCGAGCCTGTTCTTCGGCACCCCGGAGGACCAGGACCCAGACGAGGCCGAGGCCGAAGCCGAGGCCGAACGGTCGCTGCTCGACGCGCTGGCCGGGGAGTTCGGGGCGTCCCTGCCGCGTCAGGCCGTCGAGAAGGGTCGGCTGCACACCTTCACGACCGGCTCCTGGACCCGGCCGCCGCGGGACGGCGAGACGTACACGGTGCTCCGCGTGCACCTGGGAACGGACTAGGAGGCGTAGAGCAAACGGTTACCAACGGCAGGCTCCTACCAGTCCACCCTGCGCACCGACTGCCGGATGACCAGCTGGGTGCCGAGCACCACGTGCTCCTCGCCGCCGAGCGACCGCTCACGCTCCAGGGCCAGGCGTACGGCGGTACGGCCGAGTTCCTCGTACGGCACCCGGACCGTGGTGAGGGACGGGGTCAGGTCGGTCGCGAAGGGGACGTCGTCGAAGCCCACGACGGACACGTCGCCCGGCACGTCCAGCCCGGCCTCGCGCAGTGCGGCGAGCGCGCCCAGCGCGACCATGTCGGAGGCGGCGAACACGGCGGTGAAGTCCAGCCCGGCGCGCACCGCGTCCCGGGTGCGGGCATAGCCCGAGGCACGCGTGTACGTCCCCTCGGTGTCGAGTTCCTCGGCCTGCCCGGCGCCGTGGGCGCGCAGCGCGTCCCGGTAACCGGCCCGGCGCTCGTCCCCGCTGCTCAGCCCGGTCTCCCCGCCGAGGAACAGCACCCGGCGGTGCCCGGAGGCGAGCAGGTGCGAGGTGGCCTGGAAGGCGCCGCCCCGATTGTCGTAGTCGACGACCGTCACCGGCAGGTCCGGCGCCGGGGCCGGGCGGCCGACCAGCACGAGCCGTGACCCGGCGGCGTCCAGCGCCTTCGCATAGCCGATCGTCCGGCGCTCGTACGCCGCGTCCGGGACGACGCCGCCCACGAGGAGGACGGCCGCCGCGTGCTGCTCCCGCATGAGCTGGACCAGGGCGTCCTCCCGGGTCGCGTCGTCGTGCGTGGCGCACACCAGGCTCAGCCTGCCCCGGTCGGCGGCCTCCTGCTCGACCCCGGCGGCGACATGGGCGAGGGAGGGGCCGGTGATGTCCTTGATGACCAGGGCGACCGGGCCCGCGACCTGCCCGGAGAGCGCCTTGGCGTGCACGTTGACGACGTAGTGCAGGGACGCGACGGCGGCCATGACCCGGGCCCGGGCCTCGTCGGAGACGGGGTAGTTCCCGGCGAGGGTGCGGGAAACGGTTGCTACGGAGACGCCGGCCTTCCGCGCCACGTCACGGATCGTGCTGGGCCGCTCCTTGGCGCCGTGCTGCGCGTCGGCCCGCTTCCGCTGTCCGGGGCGGCCCGCGCGGGCGGTGGGCCGTTCGCTGTTCCCGTTGTTCTCCGTCACGGCTCGACGTTACTGCATGCGGGGTGCCTCGCGGCGGGTGCCGGGGAGTGGACAGCTTGGCGATGGATGCAGTAAACGTTTTCTGTTCACAGTCATTGTCGTCGTCTCTCGTTACGGGCGGAGCCGCTCCATGTCCCTCACTCATCTGCGTTGGGGAAGCGACGAGTTGTCACTCCTCGTCTCCCTCGATCCGGCCGGTCCGGCGCGGCTGCTCGCCGTGGGCGAGGCGGCCGGGCTGCCCGATCCCGAGCGGGAGCCGGAGCTGTGCGCGCGGCTCGCGTCGCGGGCGCTGCCGCTGGTGGAGGTCCAGACGGCGGGTGGCGGACGGCTGGGCACGTCGGGCAAGCGGCATGTGGACGGGGCGCTGTCCCGGGGGCTGCGCTGCACCGGGTACGAGGAGGCCGACGACGGGGGTGACCGAGATGAAGGCGGGGGCGGGGGTGTCGTACGGACGTTGAAGGTCCGGATGGCCGACGACGCGACGGGGGTGCGGGTCACCGCCCTGTACCGGCTGCACGGCGCGGTGCCGGTACTGCACGCCGAGGCGTACGTCGAGAACGGGGGCGATGCCCCGGTGACCCTGGAGTACGTCTCCTCGCTCACCCTCGCCAACCTGGCCCGGCGCCTCCCGGCCGGCGCCCGCTGGGAGGACGGGCTGTCGCTCTGGCTGGCCGCCAACCCCTGGAGCGGGGAGTTCCGTTGGTCCCGGGCGACTCTTGCCGAGCGGGGCCTGTACGACGTGGGCATGGTGGCGTACGGCCAGACCGGGTCGAAGAACCGCGTCGCCGTGACCAGCACCGGTTCCTGGTCGTCGTCCGAGTACCTGCCGATGGGCTGCTTGGAGGCGACGGCGACCGGCCGTGCCCTCCTCTGGCAGATCGAGCACAACGGCTCCTGGCACGCCGAGGTCGGCGACCGCTTCGACGACGTGTATCTCGCCCTCTCGGGCCCCACCGACCGCGAGCACCAGTGGCGCCGCCGCCTCGCACCCGGCGACGCCTTCCGGACCGTCCCGGCCGCGCTGGCCGTCGTACCGGAGGGCGGTCTGGAGGCGGCGGTAGGCGCGCTGACGGCCCATCGGCGGGCCACCCGCCGCGCCCACTCCGACCACGAGCGTCTCCCCGTCGTCTTCAACGACTTCATGAACAGCCTGATGGGCGAGCCCAGTACGAAGGCCCTGCTGCCCCTGGTGGACGCGGCGGCGGCCGTGGGGGCCGAGGTGTTCTGCGTCGACGCGGGCTGGTTCGACGACGAACCGCCGGGCACGGTCGGTCCGGGCGGGGTGCCGGGGTGGTGGGACGCGGTCGGGGACTGGGAGGAGTCGCGGCGGCGGTTCCCCGGTGGGCTCGGCGAGGTGATCGACCGGATCCGCGGGGCGGGGATGGTGCCCGGGCTGTGGCTGGAGCCCGAGGTGGTGGGGGTGCGGGGCGCGGTCGCCGCCGCGCTGCCGGAGGAGGCGTTCTTCCGGCGGGACGGGGTCCGGGTGGTGGAGTGGGGCCGGTACCAGCTCGACCTGCGCCACCCGGCGGCCCGCGCGCATCTCGACGGGGTCGTGGACCGGCTGGTGCGCGACTACGGCGTCGGCTATCTCAAGCTCGACTACAACATCGACATCGGCGCGGGCACCGACGGCCCGGACGGTACGGACAGCCCCGGCGACGGCCTGCTGGGCCACAACCGGGCCTACCTCGACTGGCTCGACGGCGTCCTGGACCGCCATGCCGACCTGGTCCTGGAGAGCTGCGCGGCCGGCGGCAGCCGTACGGACCACGCGACCCTCTCCCGCCTGCCCATCCACTCGGTCACCGACCAGCAGGACTTCCGCCTGCTTCCCGCCGTCGCCGCCGCGTCACCGACCGCGGTCACCCCCGAGCAGGCCGCGATCTGGGCCTACCCGCAGCCCGAACACACCCCGGCCGACCTGAGCACGGTGCTGGTGTCGGCCATGCTCGGCCGGGTCCACCTCAGCGGTCGGCCCGACCTGCTGAACCCCGAAGGAACGGCACTGGTCCGCGACGCCCTGGCCGCATACAAGACCTACCGCCACCTCCTGCCCGACGCCCTCCCTCACTGGCCGCTGGGCCTGCCCGCCTGGCGCGACGGCATCCTCGCCCTGGCCCTGACCACGGCCGACGGCACGACACTGCTGGCGCTGTGGCGCCGCGCCGGAGCGCCCGAGAGCGTGACGGTGCCACTGCCGGGGGCCGACGCGAACGCCCGGACGAGGGTGCTGTTCGAGGCGGGGGCTCGTACGAGGGTGGAGTGGGACGGGGGTGGCCGGGTGCTCGGGGTGGGGCTGCCGGTGGAGGGGTCGGCGGTGCTGGTCGCTGTTGGGGTGGCGGGGTGGGTCTGAGCGTCCCTCGTACGCCGGTGCGGTCGCCGCGGGGCACCCGCACTGCTCGTGGTCTCCCGCCGGGGCGGGGTGCCGTCGCCGACCTGTGGTCGCCGTCGTCCGGTCAGGGGTCCGTGAGGTTGCCGAGGCCGGTGAGGGCGCCCACCGGGTCCAGGTCGGGGGTGCCTCGGGGCCACCAGTCCTCGTGGCCCGGTTCGGACTCGTAGGCGTACCAGAGGCCGTCCCGGCCCAGGCGGAGTTGTCTGTGGCCGTGTGGGTGGGTCAAGTGATTGCGCCTGGGTCTGAAGGCGGGGAAGTCGGCGGCCAGGAGGAGGGGGCGGGCGCGGTCGAAGCGGCCCGCCGGGGGGTCCCAGGCCTCTTCGAGGACCTCCAGTCCGTCCGGCCCGCCCTGCCGCCAGGCGGCCACCGCGCGTGCCAGGTCGCCGGGGGTGCGGCCGGCGGCTCTGGCGAGCGAGGCGTAGAGGGCCCGGGTGCCCGCGGTGAGGCCCGAGCCTGGGCGGGCGGCGGCCAGCCGTACGGCGTCCTGCCACAGCGTCAGCTCGCCGACCGGGTCGTGGCCGGCGGTGAGCAGGGTGTGGGCGCGGGCGGCGGCGTCCGTCGCCAGCTGGTCCAGCGCGAAGGGGTCCGGGCCGCCCGGAGCCGCCGGGTAGGCCGGAGGCGGCTCGGGGTGCGGGCGGGGCGGCAGCGGGGCCGGGAGCGGCGGGAGGGTGCGCGGGGCGAGCGCCTCGGAGGCCCGGACCCCGGGGAACGTCGCCGTCTGCTGCTCCTGGGCCGCCCGGGCGGCCCGGGCCGCGTTGCGCCGGGACAGCTCGTCGAGCACGTCCCGTTCGCCCCGGCCGCGCAGGAGGAGCAGGACGAAGGGGTCGGCGTCGAGGAGGCGGGCGGTCTGGTAGCAGAGGGCGGCGGCGTGCTTGCAGGGGTGCCCGGAGTCGGGGCAGCTGCAGTGGGGTTCGAGGTCGCCGGGGGCGGGCAGCAACGGCGCCCCGCAGTCGGCGAGGGACTGCGGCAACTCCTTGTCGAGCAGCGCGGCGATGTGCCCCGGTCGTTCGACGGCGGCTTCCAGGAACCGCTCCCACTCCTGCTCGCCGAACGTCCGCAGCCGGACCTGCACGCGGTACGGCCGGGGGCGGGAGCCCTGTACGTAGGCGAGCACGAGCCCCGGTGTCACGGTGATGGCGTCGACATGCCCCTTCTCCGCGTACCCGCGCCCCCGCACCAGCCGGGCCGCGTCCAGCGCGCCCTCTTCCAGGGCGGTCACCCAGGCGTTCCCCCACCAGCTCTCGGGGTTCCCCGAAGCCCGCAGGGCGGGGAAGGTGCGGCGCAGCTCGCCGTCACGGCCGGGGGCCGCCATAGAGGAGGCTGCGGGCAGGGAGGGGGACGCGGTGGCGTTGCGTGGAGCGTCGAGGGGCGGCGATGCCTGCCGGGAATCGGTGGTGCGGCGGGGGGCCGGGGAGGCTTGGGGGGCCTCGGTGGTCGTTGTGTCGTGCACGTTGTCGTACGAGGTCTCGTGCCGTGCGGTCGGCGCGGCAACGGCTCGCAGCACATCCCCCACGGTCACCGGCGGCGAAGGGTCCGCATAGGGATCGCCGTCGGAAGCCCTGGGGTCCCTCCCCGGCACCGCCACCGGCGGCTCGTCCGAGGGCGACTCGAAGGTGGCGGCGAGCAGTTCCCGTACGTCGCGGGTCCGCTCCCCCGGGTTCCGGTCACGCGGGTCCCACCCGCGTGCGGGTCGGACCGAACGCCGCGCGGCCTCGGCCGCCGACGCCTCCGCGTCGAGACGGGCCCGCAACGCCTCCCCGCGCGCGGCACGCAAGGCCTCACGAGCGACGTCCCCGGGCCGCGCGCCCGGACGGACTCCCGCGTCGGTACCGGTACGGTCCCGGCGGGCTCCCCCGTCGGTACGGTCCCGGCCCGCCCACGCCTCGGTACGGTCCTGTGGGGCGTCGGGAACGTCCAGGGCGATGTCGGGCACGTCCGGGGTCTCGGGGCCCGGCATGGGCGGGACGCCTGTCGGTGGCGAGGCACTTGCCTGGTGCTCACCCCTGGCCGACGCCTTCGCGCCCCGCAGCGCCGCACGCGCCGCGTCCCCCGGCCGCGTCACCGGCGCCTCGGTCACC
Source organism: Streptomyces geranii (assembly GCF_002954775.1). Lineage (GTDB taxonomy): Bacteria > Actinomycetota > Actinomycetes > Streptomycetales > Streptomycetaceae > Streptomyces > Streptomyces geranii. The sequence continues at coordinate 170,668 of NZ_PJME01000007.1, read as the reverse complement.
GCAGGCTTCGCAGCCTCCGCAGGCTTCGCCTGCCTCCCGAACTCCCGGGCTTCCCCGGCCTCTTCACACTTCGCGTCCGTTCCGCGCTGCCCGAGGCTGCCGGGTTCTCCAACCTCCGCAGACTCCTCGGACCTCCCGCGCTGTCCGAACTCCCCTACCTCCCAGGCCTCCGTACGCTGCGCACCCGTCTCACGCCACCCGAGCCCCTGGGACTCCCCAGCCTCCGCAGACGCGCCCTGCTGCCCAAGCGCCCCGAACTGCCCGGCCCCTTCAGGCCCTTCGCTCCTCCCGCGTCCGCCAGGCTTCTCGAACCCCCCGAGCTGCCCAACTGCTACGCGTCCCACGCCCCGCAGGGACCCCGCTCCCGGCGTCGTACCCTGCGCCGCAGCGGGCCCCGGCCCCTGACCGGCCCGCTCCCGAGCTGCCCGCAGGGCCCTTCGGGCCGCGTCGGCCGGCCGCTCCCGGCCGGGCTCGTCGAGGGGAGACTGCTGCGCGGACCCCTCGGGCAGCGAGCGCCCGGGCTCGTCCGGCACGGGACGCCCGCCCAGCACCGGCTCCTCCCCCACCGGGGCCCGCTCTTCCTCCCGCTCCTCCTCCGTCGCCATCACACCGCCCTCCGCAGCGAGACCAGGTCGGACAGGGCCCGGTCCGTCAGTTCCGTCAGTGACGCTTCGCCGGAGCTGAGGATCGCGTCCGCCAGGGCCCGCTTGGCCTCCAGCATCTCCGCGATGCGGTCCTCGACCGTGCCCTCCGTGATCAGGCGGTGCACCTGGACCGGCTGGGTCTGGCCGATGCGGTACGCGCGGTCCGTGGCCTGTTCCTCGACCGCCGGGTTCCACCAGCGGTCGAAGTGGATGACATGGCCCGCGCGGGTGAGGTTCAGGCCCGTGCCCGCCGCCTTCAGGGAGAGGATCAGGATCGGGGTCGTACCGGCCTGGAAGCGGTCCACCATCCGTTCCCGTTCCGGGACCGGGGTGCCGCCGTGGAGCAGTTCCGCCGGGACCGCGCGGGCCGCGAGGTGGGAGGCGATCAGCCGGGCCATTCCCACGTACTGCGTGAAGACCAGGGCCGAGCCGTCCTCGGCCAGCAGGGTGTCCAGCAGCTCGTCCAGCAGGGCGAGTTTGCCGGAGCGGGCCGCCATCCGGTCGCTCGCGGCGGGTGGCGGCGCGTCCTCCTTCAGATACAGCGCGGGGTGGTCGCAGATCTGTTTGAGGGAGGTCAGCAGCTTCAGCACCAGGCCCCGGCGCGCGATGCCGTCCGTCGTCTCGATGACGAGCATCGACTCGCGCACCACCGCCTCGTACAGCGCGGCCTGTTCGCGGGTCAGCGGGACCGGGTGGTCGGTCTCCGTCTTCGGGGGCAGTTCCGGGACGATGCCCGGGTCGGACTTCTTGCGGCGCAGCAGGAACGGGCGGACCAGGCGGGCGAGCCTGGCGACCGCCTCCTCGTCCTCGCCGGTCTCCACCGCGCGCGCGTGCCGGGCACGGAAGGACTTCAGGGGGCCCAGGAGACCGGGGGTGGTCCAGTCGAGGAGGGCCCAGAGTTCGGAGAGGTTGTTCTCCACGGGGGTGCCGGTGAGCGCCACGCGCGCGGGGGCCGGGATCGTGCGCAGTGCCTTCGCGGTCGCCGAGTAGGGGTTCTTGACGTGCTGTGCCTCGTCGGCGACGACCATGCCCCAGGGCTGCTCGGCGAGCCGGGGCGCCGTCGACCGCATGGTGCCGTACGTCGTGAGGACGAAGCCGCCCGTCATGTCCTCCAGGGTGCGGTCGGGGCCGTGGTAGCGGCGGACGGGGACGCCGGGCGCGAACTTGGTGATCTCGCGCTGCCAGTTGCCCAGCAGGGAGGCCGGGCAGACCACGAGCGTCGGCTCGCTGCGGGCCCGGCGGAGGTGGAGGGCGATGAGGGTGATCGTCTTGCCGAGTCCCATGTCGTCGGCGAGGCAGCCGCCGAGGCCGAGGGAGGTCATGAGGTCCAGCCAGGCCAGTCCCCGGAGTTGGTAGTCGCGGAGCTGTGCCTGGAGGCCCGGGGGCGGCTCCACGGGCGTGATGCCCGCCGTGAGGCGGTCGCGAAGGGCCGCCAATGCGCCGACCGGGACGGCCTCGACCGTCTCGCCGTCGACCTCCACCTCGCCGGTGAGCGCGGCGGAGAGCGCGTCCACCGGGTCGAGCAGGCCCAGTTCGCGCTTGCGTGCCTTGCGGACGAGGGCCGGGTCGACGAGCACCCACTGGTCCTTGAGGCGTACGACGGGGCGGTGGGCCTCGGCCAGGAGGTCCATCTCGGCCTCGGTGAGCGGGTCTCCGCCGAGCGCCAACTGCCAGCGGAACTGAAGGAGTTTCTCGCTCTCGAAGAACCCGGTGCCGTCCTTCGCCGAGCCGGGCGCCGGGCGTACGACCGCCTGGACGGTGAGGTCCTGGGCGAGGTCCCGGGGCCAGTGGACGGCGACTCCGGCGGCGCCGAGCCTGGTCGCGGCCATGCCCAGCAGGTCGTACAACTCCTCCTCGGAGAGTGCCAGTACGTCCGGTGTGTCCTGCTCGGTCAGGCGGTCGAGCGGGGGCCAGACGCGGGCCGCGCGGCGCACCGCGAGGGCGGCGTCCACGCGTGCGCGTGTCCCGAAGGCCGCGTCCGCGGCACCCGCCCACAGGGTCGCCGCGTCGGTGACGAGGGTGGGGTCGGCGAGGCTGTGCACCTGGACGATCGCCGCGCCCGCGCTGCGAACCCGGTCGGGGTCGTCGAACAGCTCGTACGCCGACAGGTCGAGGCGGAGCGAGATCCGTACGCCCGCGTCCATCCCTGCGGCGACCTCCGCCGCCCAGTCGTGGGCGTCAGGGAGGCGCTGGGCCGCGCGTGCGGCGAAGGGCAGCCCAGCCGCGTAAGGGGCCGCCGGGGTGCGCGGGAGGGTGTCCGCGACGGCGTCCAGGAAGGCGCGTACCAAGGCTTCCGGCTCGGGCAGCAGGAGGGGGCCGGAGCCGGGGAGGGGCACCGCGTGGCCCTCGTACGGCAGGGCGGCGGCGATGGCCCTGAGGTGGGCGATGTCGGCGGGCTCCAGCGGGCCCGCGCGCCAGGCGTCGTGGCCCGCGGGGGTGAGGCCGGGCAGCAGGCGGCCCCGGGCGGTGAGCCGCAGGGCGTACAGCGCGGCGGCGCCCCAGCAGGCCGTGGCGGGATGGGCGGCGGGGTCGCGGCGGGCCCGCACGAGCAGCGGCAGGGCCGCCTCCACGGGCAGCGTCAGCGCCGGGGTGGTGCGGCGGCGGACTCCGGCGCCGTGCCGTCGTACGACCGTCAGGTCCGTCAGTTCCGTGAGCTGGTGCTCAGGCAGGGTGACGTCCCCCTGCGGGTCCCAGAAGGCGATGCGGCCCTCGCGCGGGAGCGGGGCGGGGAGGAAGACGGCCGCGAGGCGCACGGACACGTCCGCCACCGCTGTCGTCGACGCCTCGTCGCTCATGTGTACGTCACCTCCCGCCCTCGTGTCGTGTCCGTCGGATCGGACGTCTTCGACTCTACGGGCGGGGTCTGACAATCGAGTCCGGCGACGGGCTCAGGGGGTCGTGCGCGAGACGACGTAGACCATGTAGTGGTTGGGATGCGACCACTTCACGACGATGTGCTGGGTGGGCGCCGGGTTCTTCTGCTGGTGGGCGATTCCCCACCAGGCGCCCGGTTCCTTGAACTCCCAGCCGACGATCTTCTGGTCGCGGGCGCTGATGGTGAACTTGTCCTTCTTCAGGTCGGAGCGGGGTACGCCCATGGCCTTGAAGAAGTAGTCCAGGCCCGCGTTCGTGGTCATGAACTGGACGTACAGACGGCTGGTGCGCCAGTTGTTCGTCTCGTAGTACGCGACCTTCGTCGACAGGATCCCCTTGCCGTCGGCCTGGCGCGGGACGGGGACCTCGTAGATGTGGCGCTGGACCTTCGAGGGCCAGGCCTCGGTGAGGCCGCGCGCCGCCCACTTGCGTTCCTTGTCCTTGCCGCTGTCGCGGCTCTGGTTGGCGGAGATCACCAGATAGCCGGCCGGGACGCCGATGAGCAGCACGATGATCAGCAGCGTCAGGGCGCGGCGGCGGATCATGTGCCCGCGGTCCTCGGGCGGCCCGGGCGGCTCGTCCGGGGCCATGGCCTGGCGGGGCAGGGAGGCGGTCACAGCGGCCCCTGGGAGGTGCGGCGGGTCTCGACGAACTTCTCGTAGCGCTCGTACCGCTCGACGCGCCGCCGGTTCGCGCGCCGGAAGCGGCGGGCGACGAGGCGGGCGAGGTCGGCGGCGCCCACCATACCGGCCTCGGGGCCGAGCTGGGCGCGGGCGATGCGGGCCTCGGGGCGGTAGCCGCGGCCGGTCAGCTGGCGGCGGAAGGCGTCCCGCGCGGGGCCGATCAGCAGGTCGTCGGCCGCGGAGACACCGCCGCCGATGACGAAGCAGGAGGGGTCCAGGGCGGCGGCGAGGTTGGCGATGCCGACGCCGAGCCACTGGCCGATGTCCTGGAGCAGCTCGATGCACATCGCGTCGCCCTCGCGGGCCAGCTCGGTGATCATCGGACCGGTGATCTCGGCGATGTTGCCCTTGACGTGCTCGATGATCCCGTACGCCACCGGGGAGTCGGCCGCCGCGAGTTCGCGGGCCTCTCTGACCAGCGCGTTCCCCGAGCTGTACTGCTCCCAGCAGCCGCGGTTGCCGCACGGGCAGCGGTGGCCGCCGGGCACGACCTGCATATGGCCGAACTCGCCCGCGACGCCGAACTTGCCGCGCTTGACCTGCCCGTCCTCCAGGATCGCGCCGCCGATGCCGGTGCCGAGCGTGATCATGACGAGGTGGTCCTCGCCGCGCCCCGCGCCGAAGCGCCACTCGGCCCAGGCGGCGGCGTTGGCGTCGTTGTCGACCAGTACGGGGACCGCGAGGCGGCCGGCGAGGCGGTCGCGCAGGGGCTCGTTGCGCCAGGACAGGTGGGGGGCGAACAGGACGCGGTTGCGGTCGGCGTCGACCCAGCCGGCCGCGCCGATGCCGACGGCGTGCACGTCGTGCCGGTCGGAGAGGTCGAGGACCAGCTCGGTGATGGTGTCCTCGACGACCTTGGGGCTCTTGGACTTGTCCGGCGTCTCGGTGCGGAGCTTCTCCAGGATGTTGCCGTCGGCGTCGACGACTCCCGCCATCACCTTCGTGCCGCCGATGTCGATGCCCACGGTGGGCACGCGGGGGGCCGTGAGGTGCGAACGGCGCTCACGCGTGCCGACGGTACGCAGGGCCGGGGCCCGGCGGGAGCCGATGGGGGCGCTGCCTTCTCGGGCGGAGCCGGCCAGTGCCCTGGGGAGTGCGAGGTCGCGGTAGCTGCTCATCGGGAGTGATTCTGCCTCACCGGCAAGGTGGGTGCCCTCGCGGGGAGCAATGGAGCGGTGCGGGTGTTTTGCCGGGTGCGGGTTTCGTCGTGGTTGCTCGCGCAGTTCCCCGCGCCCCTAGGGGGAAGGGGGCTGCGCCCCTTCCCCCTAGGGGCGTACCAGTAGCTGGAACTCGAACGAATAGCGGGTGGGGCGGTAGGTGTGGGTGCCGAACTCGACCGCTCTGCCCGTGTCGTCGAAGGTGGTGCGCTGCATGGTGAGGAGGGGGGCGCCCTCGCGTTCGGTGAGGCGTTCGGCCTCCTCCGCGGTGGCGCCTCGCGCGCCGATCGACTGGCGGGCGCTGTGGAGGGTGATTCCGGCGGCGCGCATCAGACGGTAGAGACCGGTGGCCTCCAACTGGTCGGTGTTCAGTTCGAACAGGCCGGGCGGGAGGTAGTTGCAGAGGTACGCCATCGGCTCGCCGTGGGACAGCCGGAGCCGTTCCACGCGGTGTACGTCGCTGTCCTCGGCCACGTTGAGGGCGGCGGCGACCTCCGCGGAGGCCTGTACGACCGTGTTGACGATGACCTTGGTCGCGGGGCGCTGGCCCGCCGCCTCCAGGTCGTCGTACAGGCTGCTCAGTTCCAGCGGGCGCTTGACCTGGCTGTGCACGACCTGCGTACCGACGCCCCGGCGGCGTACGAGCAGGCCTTTGTCCACGAGGGACTGGATGGCCTGGCGCACCGTGGGGCGGGACAGGCCGAGCCGTCCGGCCAGCTCTATCTCGTTGCCCAGCAGGCTGCCGGGGGTGAGCGCTCCGTGCTCGATCGCGGCTTCGAGCTGCTGGGACAGCTGGAAGTAGAGGGGTACCGGGCTGCTCCGGTCCACGCTGAGTTCCAGCGGCACTGTCGGGTCCACATCTGGTTTCGGCACGGGCCGAGCGTAGCTGCGGGGATTGTTGACGGGAAGTTGTGTAGTTCGATTGTCCGGACATACGCATTGACAGCGTGCCTGGTCGGACCCCAGTTTGGTTCTCATGCGCATCGGAGTCATCGGGACGGGCCGCATCGGTACATTCCACGCGAACACCCTCAGCCGCCACCGCGAGGTAGGGGGCTCACTCATCGTCACGGACGCGGACAGCGGGCGGGCACAGGATCTGGCACACCGCTTAGGAGCGACGGCCGCACCGGGTGTCGACGAGATCTTCACCTGGGGCGTGGACGCGGTGGTGATCACGGCGGCGACCTCGGCCCACGCCGAACTGATCGGTCGGGCAGCACGATCGGGTCTCCCGGTGTTCTGCGAGAAGCCCATAGCGCTCGATCTGCCTGCGACCTTGGCCGCCATCGCCGAGGTGGAAGCGGCGGGAACGATCCTTCAGATGGGCTTCCAGCGCCGCTTCGACGTCGGCTACACGGGCGCCCGGGACGCGGTGCGCTCCGGGAAGCTCGGCCGCCTGCACACCGTCCGCATGATGACGTCCGACCAGACCCCGCCCCCGCCGGAGTACCTGCCGCTGTCCGGCGGGCTGTACCGGGACACCCTGATCCACGACTTCGACATCCTGCGCTGGGTGACGGGCCACGAGATCGTCGAGGTGTACGCGACCGGCTCGGACGCCGGACCGTCGATGTTCCGCGACGCGGGCGACATCGGCACGGCCGCGGCGGTACTCACCCTGGACGACGGCACGCTCGCCACGGCGACGGCGACCCGGATGAACGGCGCGGGGTACGACGTCCGCATGGAGCTGGCGGGCGAACTGGACCAGGTCGGCGTGGGCCTGGACGACCGCACGCCGATCGCGTCAACGGAACCGGCCGGACCACCGGCCGCGAGCAAGCCCTGGACCGGCTTCCTGGAGCGCTTCGGCCCCGCCTACGAGGCCGAGCTGTCGGCGTTCGTGGAGGTGGTCCGAGGCGAGCGCGCCAACCCCTGCGACGGCCGCGAGGCCCTCCAGGCCCTCCGCGTCGCCGAGGCCTGCGAACTGTCCCGCCGGGACCGCAGACCGGTGCACCTCGCGGAGATTCCGGGAGGGTGGGACTGAGGGTGGGGGTGTGATTCGGGGGAGGGCGGCTGTGACTCCCTCGGGCCGGGTGAGGGTTTCCGGCGTGGATGTGGATGGGAGGGGCTGGCGCCACGGGGGGGGAGAGAGTCGGTTACTGCCTCGTCGGGGGGCGATTGCTGGCGCTACGGGGCGGGGGCGGTTGTGGCCGAGCTGGAGCAAGCGGTTGCTTGTGCCATGGGGCGGACGATTGTCGGCGCACCGGAGCGGGCGGTTGACAGTGCTACGGGGCTGGAGGGCTGGCGGGGCGCCGGAGCGGGCGGTTGCCTGTGCCGCAGGAGCAGGCGGTTGTCGGGGCCAGTGGCCATGGGAGCGGACGCTCATCGGCACACCGCGCCGGGTGAGGCGAGCGCTGACGGCAGGGAGCGGGTAGCCGTCGGCAGACCGGAACAGACAGTCGCCGTCGCGCCGCACGGCGATGCGCGGTTGCCGCCCCAGCGGAGCTGAGGGTTGGTGCCGGCACTGGAGCGGACCCTTGTCGGCGGCACGGGAGCGGGCGCTCACCGGCGCACCGCAGCGGGCGACGTGACTGCTGCTGACGCCAGGGCAGCGGAGCGGACGGCTGCCGTCGCGGCGCACCGCGATGCGCAGTTGCCGAACCGCCGGAGCTGAGGGCCGCTGACACGATCGGACGGGGTGGCCAGTCGGCGTAGCGGCAGGGACCGTTGCTCACTCGACCGGACCGGACAGCTATCGCGCACCCGTACGAATGGTTGCCGGCACGACCGAACCAGACCGCGGGGCCTATCGGCACACTGGCACGGCCGGTCGCCGGCGCCACCGAACCGGACGGTTGCCGCACGACCAGATCGGCCGGGCGCCGGTGCGCCCAGATCGGACGGCTGTCAGCGCACCACCGCACCGGAGAGCCACCTCCCCGACCGGACCACACCGCTCCCCGCGCGCACCGAACCCGCCAAATACCCGCACCCGCGCCCAACCCCCCCTACCAACGCACCGGCAAGCTCCGCACCCCCCGCATCAACATCCCCGGAAGCCAGTCGCCCGGCGGGCCCGCCAGGGTCAGAGCCGGGGCCCGGTGCAGCAGGGTGCGTATCGCCGTGCGTGCTTCCAGGCGGGCCAAGGGGGCGCCCAGGCAGTAGTGGAGGCCGTGGCCGAAGGCCAGGTGGCCACGGGTGTCGCGGTGGATGTCGAAGCGGTCGGGGGACGGGTATCGGGTTCCGTCGCGGTCGGCCGCCGTCAGGCCGATCATCACCGGCTCGCCCTTCCCCACCACCGTGCCGCCTATCTCCAGGGGCTCGGCGGCGAAACGGAACGTCGCGTTCTCCACCGGCCCCTCGTAGCGCAGCATCTCCTCCACCGCGCCGTCCAGGAGGGTCATGTCGGCGCGCAGTTCGGCCAGTTGGGCGGGGTGGGTGAGCAGGGCGTGGACGCCGCTGGTGATGAGGTTGACGGTCGTCTCGTGGCCCGCGATCAGCAGGACGAACGCCATGCCGCGCAGTTCGTCGGGGGACAGTCGGTCGCCGTCCTCGGCGGTGGTCCGGATCAGGTCGCTGAGCAGGTCGCCGCTCGGGCCTGCGCACCTCTTGTCCTCGATCAGTTCGGTGAGGTACTCGGCGAGCCGCGCGAACGCCTCGTAACCGCTCTCCGCGCTCGTGGGCGCGACCGCTTCCGAGGACAGCTTCCGGAAAGCCGTACGGTCGATCTCGGGGACGCCCAGCAGTTCGCAGATCACCGTGAGGGGCAGCGGGTACGCGAACGACTCCACCAGGTCGGCCCGGCCGTCCGGGATCATCGCGTCGAGGAGTTCGTCGGTGATCTCCTGGATACGCGGTCGCAGCGTCTCCACGCGGCGTGCGGTGAAGGCGCGGGTGACCAGGGCGCGCAGCCGGGTGTGCTGGGGCGGGTCGGTGGCGAGGAGGTACTTGCCGATCAGCTCCTCGGCCATGAACCGCATCCCGATCCTGGTCGGGTCCTTGGCGAGCCGGGGGTCGGCGAGTGCCGCCCGCGCCTCCTCGTGGCCGACGACGAGCCAGGTCACATGGTTCGCGTCCCGGCCCGGCAGCCGGACGCGGTGCACGGGGCCCCGGGCGCGCAGGCGTGCGTACACCGGATGCGGGTCCGTCCTGAACCCGTCGCCGAACTCCCCCAGATCGAGTACTTCCGCTTCCCCCACGACGATCCCCCCGACAGCCGCCCTCACAGACCGGTCCGCGCTCCCGGGCCCCGGCCCTCCCCGTTGCCATCAGAACGCGCGAGCCGGCCGGCTAGTGCCCGTCCTGCCCGTTCTCTTCCAGGAGTCCGGCGTCGTACGCCAACAGGGCGATCTGCACTCGGTTGTTGAGGTCGAGTTTGGCGAGGATGCGGGAGACGTGGGTCTTCACGGTGGCGACGCTCATGAACAGGGCGGCGGCGGTCTCGGCGTTCGAGTGGCCCTGGCCGACGGAGACGGCGACCTCGCGTTCCCGGTCGTTGAGTGCGCCGATCCGCTCCCGGGCGCCCGCCCGCCGGGTGTCGGCCGTGCCGCCCGCCGCATGGGCCATCAACTGGCGGGTCACCGCGGGCGACAGGGCGGGCTCGCCGGCCGCGACACGGCGTACCGCCGCCAGGATCTCAGCGGGCGGGGTGTCCTTGAGGACGAAACCGGCGGCGCCCGCGCGCAGGGCGCGCAGTACCTGGTCGTCGGCGTGGAAGGTGGTGAGGACCACGACCTGCGGGGCGTCCTTGAGGGCGCGGAGGCGTTCGGTGGCGGCGAGGCCGTCCATCGTCGGCATCCGGATGTCCATGAGCACGACATCGGGCCCGGTACGGCCGACGAGCGCCTCGACCTCGCTGCCGTCGGCCGCCTCGCCGACGATCTCGATGTCGTCGGCACCGCCCATCATGAAGGACAGGCCCGCCCGTACCAGGGGATCGTCGTCGACGAGGAGCAGTCTGATCACGGTCATGGTCCTACGTAATCACGGTTGTGCGGCGCCGGGACGGACACGGGCGGAGCGCGGCTACATTGCCGACCTGAACACCCGTGGAGTGAGGGGTACTTCGTGCGTTACCGACTGCTGGGCCGGACCGGCCTGCGCGTCTCCGAGCTGTTCCTGGGCGCCATGACCTTCGGCGAGCAGGGCGGGGTGGGGGCGCCCAAGGAGGAGTGCGCGCGCATCCTCGACGCGTACGAGGCCGCGGGCGGCAATGTCGTCGACACCGCGATCAACTACCGCGGTGGTGCGAGCGAGACGATCCTGGGGGAACTCCTGGGCAGACGGCGCGACCGGCTCGTGCTGTCCACGAAGTACACGATCTCGCGCGACGGCTCCGACCCCAACGCCGCGGGCAACCACCGCAAGAACCTCACCCTGTCCCTGGAGACGAGCCTGCGCCGGCTCGGCACCGACTACGTCGACATCTACTGGGTGCACATCTGGGACCGCGCCACGCCCGTCGAGGAGACCATGCGCGCCCTCGACGACGCCGTGCGCGCCGGGAAGGTGCTGTACGTCGGCATCTCGGACGCGCCCGCGTGGGTGGTGTCCCGGGCCAACACCCTGGCGGAGTGGCGGGGTTGGTCGCAGTTCGCGGCGCTGCAGGTGCCGTACAGCCTGCTGAACCGGGACATCGAGCGCGAACTGCTGCCGATGGCCGAGGCGTTCGGGATGTCGGTGGCGGCCTGGAGTCCGCTGCACAACGGCATTCTGTCCGGCAAGTACACACGCGCGCGTGGCCTCGCTCCCGACGAGTCGGCCCGGCTGTCCGCGGACACGATCGGCGAGCGCGAGCACACGGTCGCGCGGGCCGTGCAGTCGGTCGCGGACGAACTCGGCGCGTCCCCGGCGCAGGTGGCCATCGCGTGGACCATGGCGCACTCCCCCGCCGTGCACCCGATCCTGGGCGCGCGCCGGGTGGAGCAGCTCATGGACAACCTCGGCGCGGCCGAACTGACGCTCCCGGAGTCGCTGGTGGTCAAACTGGACGAGACGACCGGCTTCCGGCCGGGCTTCCCGAGCGAGTACATCGAGGAGACCTCGCCCTGGGTTTATGGGGAGGCGGGACGGCGGGTGGTACCGCGGACGCTGCGCGGCTGAACGCGGCCCCTTTCTCCCGATTTCTCCCGAACGAAGGCCGCGTGTTTCTCCCGAACGAAGGCCGCGCGCATTCAGTAAGGAAGGGCGCGCGTCTTCTTTAAAGAAGGCGCGCGTCAGGCGGCCCACGGCAGCAGAGCCTGTACGGCGAAGCCCCCGTCCGCCGCCGCGCCGTGCCGCAGCCGGCCGCCCGCCAGCGTCGCGCGCTCGGTCAGGCCGATGAGGCCCTGGCCGGAGCCGGGGACGTGCGGGACCTCCCCCGGGGGCGCCGGATTGCGTACGGAGACGGTCAGGCCGTCGCCCGGGGCGCCCGCGAGGGACACCGTGACCTCGGCGCCCGGGGCGTGCTTGCGGGCGTTCGTGAGGGCCTCCTGGACGATCCGGTAGGCGGTGCGGCCGATGGAGGCGGGGACGGCCGCCGGGGCCGTCACACGGCTGTCCAGCACGATCTTCATGCCGGCCTCGCGGGATTCGGTCACCAGGGTGTCGAGCGCGGCCAGCGTCGGCTGCGGGCGCCCCGCCTCCTCCGCGTCGCCCGCGCGCAGGACGCCGATGATCTCGCGCAGGTCCTGGAGTGCCTCGTGGGCGCTCTCCCGGATGACCCCGGCGGCCCGCGCGACCTCCTCGTGGGGCGCGTCGGGCCGGAACTCCAGGGCGCCCGCGTGGACGCTCAGCAGGGTGAGCCGATGGGCGAGTACGTCGTGCATCTCGCGCGCGATGGCCTCACGGGCCAGCCGCTGTGCCTGCTCGGCCCGCAGCGCCGCCTCCGTCTCGGCCCGCCGCAGCCGGTCCCGCAGGCTCAGCATGAGCTGCCGCTTGGACCGTACGAACATGCCCCAGCCCACGGCGGTCGCGGTCAGCAGGACGCTGAGGATCACCGAGACGACGTAGGGCAGGTCGGGGTCGGGGCGCACCCAGTAGAAGAACGGGACCACGGCGACGGAGGCTGCGGCGACCAGGCCGACGTAGCGGAAGGGCCGGTGCACGGCGAGGGAGAAGAGGGCGACCAGGCCCGCGCCGCCCGCGGTGCTCGACACCAGGCTGACCGCGAGCATCGCGACGGCGAGGCCGAGCGGCCAGCGTCGCCGCAGCCAGACGGCGGCGCAGGCGAGGGCGCCGACCCACTGGTCGACGACGGCGAGGGCGTGCGGGGTGTTCGGGTCGCCGGCCAGGGCGTCCGCGCCCAGTACGCCGATGAGGACGGCCAGCAGGAAGCAGGTGAAGTCGACGACCCAGTCGCGTGCGGTGCGCCGGGGCCGCACGGACGCGCGGAACCGCCCGAAACGACCGTCCCGCGCGCGGGCGGAGCCGGGACGGGCGGCGGAACCGGGGGCGGGGTCGAGTTCGTCGAGCACGGCCGACGGGAAGAGCCATCGCCGCCCCGGGAACGCCGCCGGGGCCTCGGGAACGGATGTCGGCCTGTCACCACTCACAGTCGACAAATCTACGCACTCCCGGCCCGGGCCACCCCCGCCGAGTCGTGATCGTCGACCAAAGTCGCGCGGTCGCAGACTTTCGTCGCCGGGGCGGGCGGTGACCGGAGACTTCGGAGGGACGGGCCTCGCCCCGCGGCCGATGGAAGTGGGGGGTCCGCGGGGCGAGGATCCTGGCATGAAGCAGTTGCTGGAGATCATCGGTTTCATCGCCCTGGTGCAGGGCGTCGCGGGCCTGCTGCACGAGTTCACCGACCTGCACTGGGGCCTCGTACAGCGGCTCGGCTTCCTCGACGGCCACGAGATCTACGCGAGCGCGGCACTGCTCGTACTGTCGTTCGCGCTGTTCGCCGCCGCGGAGAGCCGGAAGTCCGGGTGACCGAAGTGGGGTCCGGTCGGGCCGACGTGGGGTTCGGCCGGGACCCGGACTTCCGGCGGGTCGCGCTGTTCACTCGGACGCGGCGCCGGGAGTGGCGCGCGCGAAGGTGTCGGCGGCGGTGTCAGCAGCCGTAGTCGATCAGGTCGAACGTCGCGTAGTGGTCGGACGTGTAGTAGTCCTCCTGGTACTCCTCACCGGTGACGATGCGACGGGCACCGCGCGTCGAGGAACCGGGGGTCTTGACCGTGTACTCGTGGTAATCCGACCGCACCCCTCTGACCTGGACTTATGGAGGCCGAAGCGGCTGTGACCTGCTAGGACGGGTTGCAGAGGCGATCGGAGGCAGTCAGAGGAAACGCTCTGATTCGACCCCGGTTCGACCTGGGTCGCTCAGAGGCAGTCAGAGGCGATCCCTCTGCAACTTGCCGCTGAGGGACCCGAGTTGACTGGCGTTGATCAGGAGCGGCGACCTCGCTGCTTCGCCGATCTAGCCCTGGTCGAGTTGCGATGGGGACGCCTGCCTCCAGAGCGGGGCCAGGCATACGAATGCCTCCAGGACGGCAATCCTGGAGGCATCGCTGGCACCGATCGGAGGTCGGTTCCGGGTACCACCCGTGGTTTTAGCGGGCCTGGGTGGCGCCCTTGTCCTTGCGAGACGACCTCACCGTGGCACACCACAGTCATCAGGCAGAACCACAGCGGCAGATCCCTCACTCGTTCGGCCGACTGGGCCTTCACCACCTTCGTCTGGCTGCGGCCGAACTGGTCCTGCTCGGGGATCTCACCGGCCGGTACGCGACAGGCAGTTACAGCAGACTCGGCTCCGACGGCCGCACCGTGGCCGTACGCCAGGATCGGAAGGGCGCGGCCGAGCACGGACACCGCGTCACAGCGGCCATCGCCTGCCACGTCGCTCGCGCCGGCGGCACCATCGACGAGCTGACCCAGCTGCTGCTGCACCCCGACCACGAGGGTGGCCGGCACGCCCGGCACATCGCCCTGCGCTCAGGGCAGGCACGCGCCCTGGACTACATCCGCCGGGTGTGGGCCAGCGCGACAGCCGTGGTCGCCGGAACCCGAGTGCTGGACTCACGTCACCACGCCTACGAGGTTCTCGCCGCACTGCGGGACCGCATCGAGACCACGCCCTGGCGCGGCGAGCGGGGACGGACCGCGCTACGGGTGCTGCGGGCCCATCTGAACTTCGCCGAGACCGCCGGTGGCCCGCTGCACCACGCCAGCGAGCGGCAGACCGCGGAGGAAGCAGGGATCTCGCGGACGACGCTGCGCGTGGTCTACGAGACCGTCCTCAAGCCTGGGGGCTGGCTGCGTCGGCTGCGGGCCGGTCACGGCCGGGAGGGCTCCACCTGGTACCTCGACCACGGCAGCACCGGGAGCCGTCGTGGCTGCGATTCGCTGTCTCGTTTCTGGACCACTCAGTACCCCCCCGACCTGGCACTTGAGGAGTGGACCACCCCTGAGACGGCCACGACGGCCGACATCGACTCCACCGTCATCGCCCGCCTGATGGGCCACGACGCCTTCGCCCACCGCGGCCTCGGCAGCTCCGCCCTCATGATCATCGGGGCGCTGCACGTCCGGCCCGCTCAGACGGTCAGCGATCTTGTCGGTACCGCCTCCGTATCCCGGGCCACTGCCTACCGGACCTTGCGGCGTCTGGCCGACCACGGTCTCGTGCGGCGCCACGGTGAGACCTGGGCCCTCGCTCCCCGCGCTGTGGAGGGCTTCGGCGACAGTCCTCTGGATGCCGCCACGGCACCGGGCACACGGCCGGCACTGGGCTGGGACGGCATCGCCCAGTGCTACGGCACGGCGGGCGTTGCGGCCCGGCGCAGGGCTCTGCACGCGGTCGAGCGGGCGACGTACCGGGAGGTGCTGGACCGGCGCGCGGAACATCGCAGCAAAGCCACGGTGATTGTCCGCGACGGGCGCCAGGTCCTGGTCCCGGCACCGCGACCCGATGAGGTCCCGTCCGTGTGGGAGACCCCGGGCGGGAGCGTCCTCGACCCGGTCACCGGTCGGCCCGCCGCCGACTGGCGTCTGGCTACTGACGGGCGACTGATCCTCATCACCCCTGCCGACCAGCGCAGTTACGACGAGCTGGCCGCTGCCCACGCCGAAGCCCTCAGGGAATGGAACTCCGCCGCGTGAACCCACAACCTCCACCTGCCGATGCCGAGAGCACATCGGTCACCCCTCAAGGCCTGCGTGAGCAGTACGAGTCAGGCACCACGGTCACCGAACTCGTCGCCGCGAGCGGCCTGTCGTACGGCACGGTTCTCAACCGTCTGCGCGAGGCCGACACCGTGATGCGCACCTCGTGGCAGACGCGCAGAATGCGCGACGGGCAAGCCCGCCGCAATCTCGCGGCTCGTCTGCGCCGCCTCTACGAGCAACAGGGCGCCACGCTCGCGGAGTTGGCCGTGGCAGGGTCCGTGACGCGACGTGCCGCCCGGCGGCTGCTG
Organism: Streptomyces geranii; assembly: GCF_002954775.1. Classification (GTDB taxonomy): domain Bacteria; phylum Actinomycetota; class Actinomycetes; order Streptomycetales; family Streptomycetaceae; genus Streptomyces; species Streptomyces geranii. The sequence continues at coordinate 154,967 of NZ_PJME01000007.1, read as the reverse complement.
ATCGAGGCCGGGGGCACGCCCCGCACCACCCAGCAGACACTCCACATCCGCTCCGCAGCCAACGCCGCACGGCGAAACAAGCTCGCGCTCTCCCTCCGCGCGCGGTACGAGGCCGGCGCCACCGTGCCGGACCTGGCCGAGGAGTGCAGTTACTCCGTCGGCACCGTCTACCGGCTTCTGCACCAAGCGGGCACCCGGATGCGGCCCAAGCACAATCACGGCCCCGCTCGCACCCCGCGGAAGCGGTCATGAGAGCCCCGGCAGGCGTCCTCGGCCGGGCCCGGCAGATCAAGCGGCTGACGGTGCGTAAACCCGAACACGGCACTGCAGCACGGGCCCCTCCATCGCTGGCAGACAACCGACACCGGGCGGCGGCCTTCGACGCCCGTAAGCCAACGCACCTTTCCCGATTCAGGAGATCAAGCACACGTGAGTGAGAACACCCGTACCAAGACCCTGGCCGCTGCTGCGGCCAGCGCCTGGGACGCCTTCGTCATCGTGGTCGGCATGCTCAAGGGCGGCACCGGCAAGACCACCTCCGCCTGGTTCATCGCCCTCTACTACGCCGTCGTCCTCAACCTGCCCACCCTGCTGCTGGACGCGGACGCCACCAGCCAGTCCGCCTACGACTGGTTCAAGGTCGCCCAGGCCGCCGGCTTCGAGATGCCCGAGAACCTGATTGTCGAGCGGTACCCGTTCGACGACATCGCCGAGTACATCCGGGCCAAGCGCGCCGAGTTCGGCGCGATCGTGGTCGACGCCGGCGGCGGCAGCGCCCGCATCTTCCACGAGGCTGTCACCGAGGCAAACCTGCTGCTCGTACCGGTCGCCCCCACCAAGATCGAGCGCCGCAAGCTCGTGGCCACCTTCGACGAGGCCGAGCGCGCCGCCGCCCGCAACGAACACGGCGTCACCGCCCACGTCGTCATGGTCAAGGCCGACGACCGCACCAGCCTGCCCGGTCGCGCGAAGGACCAGCTCCTCGCCCCCGCCGAGGGCGAGGGCATCGGCCCGGACCGCGACGAGGCGTTCCCGCTCGCCGACACCACCATCCACTCCTGGGTCCACTACATGGAGGCCTTCGGCGAGATCCCCACCGAACTGAGCGAGTACGCCAACCTGATGAAGGAGCTGACCCAGGCATGAGCGAGAAGAACGAGCGGCTGAAGCCGCCGGCTCGCCGCGCGGGCGGGCGTGCCCTGGGCGGGGCCAAGAAGACCACCCCACCGCCCCCTCCGCCGGCCGCCGAGCTCACACCTGAGCAATTCGCCGCCGAACAGACCGCAGCCCTGGGCGAAGGCCGCCTCGCCGCCGACAAGTCCGAAGCCCAGCGCGCTTCCACTGCCCCCGTGGAGACTGCGGAGCAGGACGACCCAAGCGGGACGCTCTCGGAGGGCCCACCACCCCACGTGCCGCCGGCCGTCGACGTCGCAGCGAGTGGCCCTGTCCAGGATCCGGCCGTCCAGCTGGCCGCAGTAGATGCCGTGGGGCAGCCGGTTCCCTCTGGGAATTCATCCCAGTCCCAGGAGCAGTTCGTGGCTCCCGATGCCGAGCCCGCGATACCTATAGTTCAGTCCACGCAACCGATCGAGCAGGTTCCGCAGGTGGGTCTGCCCCAGGCCACCTCTACGACCGCTCGGGTGTCCCCGACCGCCGAGGTTGCCGTCCGGCCAGCCGTTTCTCCGGTCCCGGGCGGTATGGCTTTCCCGGCGAGGAGCGATGTTCCGGGGTCTCACCAGGAGCAGAACACGCGATCGGAGGCGGCACCCAGCGAGGGAACCCCGTGGGCTCAGGGACCCGGCCGGCCCAAGGACATCCCCGAGACAGCCGTCGTACTCAACCAGCGCATCATCACGCGCGAGAGTCTCGACTCGTCGATCCCCGCGGAGTTGAGGCTGAAGAGGCGGCTCAAGCGCTTCGCGCTGGACAACGAACTCGATCACCTGCCCATCGGTGACATCGTCTCGGTCGCGCTGGACGAGTGGCTCACCGCCCGCGGCTTCTGACACGCCACAGTGCGCAAGGGGCGGCCGCCAGCTGGCTGAGTTACTCGGCCGCCCCTTCCGCCGACTATTTCAATAGCCCAATAGGCGACTAACTAGCCGCCTAGTCAAACCGGCTGGAGGAGCCTGAGTGCCCGACCTCTCCCACCATGCCCGACGGCTTCGTGACATGGCCGACGCGCTCGAAGCCCAGTCCCAACCCGCCGCCGATCCCCTCACCCCACATCCCGACACCCTTGCGGTCATCGCCAACCGCCACATCAATCGCGGACAGCTCAACTACGCGGTGCCGGACGTCCTCCAGCTCCAACGACGCATCCGCCGCTACAACGCCGATCACGGCACACCCCACGGCGACATCGTCGCCACCGCACTCGACATCTGGCTCCGCGCCAAGGGCTACCCACCCGACCTCACCCCGCTCAAGCCGCAGGCTCCATGAGCAGCCCTCCCCGCCCAGCTGGTCAATTGGGTTTCGCCCCGGTGTCTCGCCGCTTGGGGCCAGAAGTCGCGGATCGACGGCGAGCACGACAAGGCACGATCCGCGATTGTTCGTCACTCCGTTTCCGAGCATCCGCGACTACGAGCCCTTCCACCAGCGTCAGAAACGGTTGGCCCGTCATCCTCGATGTGTGGTGAGGTTGCATCGTGGGTTCTCGAACGAAGCGTCATGAGGCACGCAAGAAGCGGAAGCGTCACGCTGGTGCGGTGTCACCGGTGTTCGACCCGCACGCGAAGGTGATCATTGACTCCTGGGCCTCGCTGATGGCGCTCATGGGGAAGTTCGACGCGAGCGACGACCCTGCGGTAGCTGTCGGTGAAGCATTCGACGAAGCAGTCGCCGAGTTTGCTTCGAAGGTTCGGCACTTCGACCCGATCCGGCTCATCGAGGTGGCGCGTCTGGCGTTCTTGCCATTGGTCCCCGCAGGAATGATGCCGGTCACCGCGGAATCCAGTGCCGCGCCACTCGAACTACTAGCGTTGACCGCTCTCGTGCCTCCACAAGAGGCGGCAGATGTCACAGCCTCCCCCCGGGCCCCGGTCGCAGAGCAGGAGATGAGCCACTTCGTATCGACGGCGCGGGAGGAGATCGCCAAGCTTCTCCACTTGGCTCAGCTGCGCTCTTTCGCCGCTGCGGATGCGACCGACAAGCTCGCTCTGGTGTCATTGCTCGTCCAGGGGGGCGAGGTATGGATGCGGAACTCGTCCTACCCGGAGATGGTCGAAGAGACCAACCGCGCGCTCTTGGACGGTGACCCGGAGGTGCAGGCGGCCCTTGTCGCCGAGCTCGGCTTCGACGCGTGTGACGCCCTAGCGGTTCTCGACGCGTGCCATGACCTCCAGATGGTGGGCCTGAACGATCGCATAGACGCGATGCGTGACTCTGTGTCTGAAGCGATGGCGTCCACTGAGACCGGGCGAGCCGACGAAGGGGTCATGGACCTCGCACGGTCCAGCCTCATGAGGATGTTCGAGCCTGAGGCCGACGAGGCCACGGTCGCAGTCGAAGACGTCGTCAGACATACCGGCATCACTCGGGACAGGGTCAAAGCGGTCGTCGAGCGGTTCCGACTGGATCTGAAGGGAACAACGCCTGCGGAGGCAGTCGATGCGTTCACCGCCGGCCAGAACCCATTGCGGACCCGGCCGATCATCATCGGAAGCGACGAACGCGTCATGCTGCCCCACCCAGGGCTCCACGTGTTCGCCGTCCGGGAGAATCTGGAAGAGCATCTCAAGACGTCGACGGCATGGAACAAATACGCGAAGCATCGTGGTGACCTCCTCGAGTCCCGTACCCGAGACGCTCTGGGGCGGGTGCTGCCCGGCGCCCACTATCGGGACGGGTTCGAGTACTACGTGCCCGCGAACGCCGCCGAGGCGGCCAACGCTGACCCGGCGAAGTACACCAAGCGCGTCGAGGGCGACCATCTTGTCCTTGTCGACGACGTCGCAATTGTCGTCGAAGACAAAGCCGTCGCGTTCAGTGCACTGTCCCGCGGCGGCAAGAAGACACGGATCCGCAATGACTTGACCGGCATCGTCACGAAAGCTGCTGAGCAGGCGGGCCGGATCCGAGACAGAATCGAGCAGGACGGAGGCCTGCGCATCGAGGAGGAGGGGTGGGTAGACCTCAGTCACATCCGCGAGATCCACACGATCGCAGTCAGCCTCGATGACATCTCGCCTGTGCTCACCGCCACCGCAGAGCTGGTGCGGGCCGACTTGCTCAGCGCCGACAACATCCCCTGGACTGTGTCACTGCACGACCTTGAACTGATCACCGAACTCGTCGATCGCCCCGCCGAGTTCCTGCTCTACCTTCGCCGACGTCGCAACCCGAACGTCACCCTCATGTTCAGCGCACCGGACGAACTGGATCTGTTCCTGCACTTCTTCGAGGCCGGCCTTTGGGTTGAGCCTGATCCGGCGCAGGTGCGCACCGCGTTCCCCTTCATCCCCGCGCCGTCGCCAGCCGAGTTGCGCCGCTACCGCTCGCAGCAGCCAACAATCGTGACGAGCCGCACCGATGCTCTTGACCAGTGGTTCCACACGAAGCATGAGATGGGCTCCGGACCTGCATCCGCCCTCAAACCACACATGGCGGCGACCCCAACCGCGCCCCTCGTCGATGAACTACAGAAGCGCAACGTCACGGGCTGGCTGAGCATCGGGGCGACACTGCTGTCCGGCAGCCATACCGTTCAGCACAAGTTCGCTCGCTACGGCGCAGAGCTCGTCAGCAACCCATCGCCGAACGGCCAAGGCCGCAGCATCACCGTCCCCATCACGGCGAGTGCCGACCCAGCCGAAGGATGGCTCTTCGCCTGGGCCACTCGTCCTGCCGGCGAAAGCCCTGACGCTGCCCAGCAGCGGGTCACGGACTACGTACGCGTAAAGAAGCACCAGCTCAATCTCCCGCGAGGCGTCGTCTTCTTGTACGACGAATCGACCGGCGATCTTCGCGAAGTCTTCTACGACGGGCACATCGGACCGCTCGACGCGTCCCTGACCGCAACCATGAGGTCGTTGCGGCCAGCCTCGGACCTGCAGCGAACGATCCATCCCAACGCCATGCGACCGCCCCGCAAGACGAGCAATACAAAGCTCAAGCAGAACAAGCCGAAGCGGAAACGCTAGCTCATCGGCCCCCATCTCGCGGAAATGCGGCAGACAAACGCCATAGCCATGGCCAGGCATCAACACCGCCGTACTGCACTCACTCACTGCCAAACTGCCTCGGACCTCGCCACCGAACGCGAGCTGCTCCTGGCAGTTCTGGCCTTATCGCTCGGTGTCCTTCTGCCCGCGTTCAGCTTTGCATGGGGCGTCGTTCTGCGGCTGCTCCATGAACCGGCAATCCATTGCGCATGGCGGTGCCATGGCAGGCAGCGGCACAATTGTGCTCACCGTCGCCGTGATCATGTTGTTCCCCGTCACAGAGGATCTCGACATGCCCACGATGCTGCCACCCCCGCAGAGCAGCATCGGGGTACTCCCTGAGAGCGCTGGATGGCGGCCTGGCCCAATCGGCTTGTCAGGCGTCTGTGGCCAGTTGCTTGCGACTTGTCTTCGTCTCTTCGGGGCGACCCTTCCGTCTGCTGGCAGGCAATGTTCGAGTCACCGTCAGGGTTCGCTTCAATTCCGGAAATACGCTGCTGAGTTCGGCGTAACCCGTCTCACTCAATTGAACCTGCCATGCTTCGGTGCAGGTCACGTGCCGTGGTGGCTGGTGGCTGAGCTGTCCCCGGACCAGCAGCACCGTGCGTGCGCGCCACTGGCCGTCCTCTCCCCTCCAAGTGAAGAGTTCGCGTGGGTCATGGTGCCATCCAAGTTCGGCGCCGACGACCGGATGGAGCGCGAGCCATTCTCTGTGCCGAGCGTCCGTCCAGTCTTCGTAGCCGTGGACGACCAACTCCTTGTCCGCCCAGTCGAGGCTGCGACTGGCCGGGTACCGGTCGAATTCGGCGTGGAAGGGTTCCCAGGCTCGGCGCTCGGGGAGGTAAAAGGCTGCATTGAGCACGTCGCTGTGAGTTGTGTGGACACCGCGTGCTTCTTCAGGTCTTCCCCATTCCAGGCTGCGCCACTCTCCATGTTCGGCCAGCACGTAGGGTTTGGCCTCGGCGTATGAACGAAGGTACTCATCCACGGCTGTTCCTGCTTCGGCGCACCAGTTGTCGACGTCGTAGGAGGAAGTTCCTTCTGGTCTCCAGATCGGCGGCAACCATGCTGGGAGCGGCTGCGGCTCAACGGTGACGATTTGCTCGTCTACGAAACCGAAGTAGTAGGCAGGAAGTGACGGCGGGTCGCCCAGCGCGCATGCGTCAAATAGCTCACCTAGTACGGAGCCGAGGGCTCGGCGGCCGGCCATGTACGCCCACGGGCGATAGCTGTGGCGCTGCTGACGTGAGGTGAGACGTTGTGCGTGAGCGTGATGTCCTCCCTCGGTCCAGCGATCCGTGTTGAACCTGGCGACCGAGGCGGCCCGGTGGAGTACCGCCGAGGCCTCCAGCCCGGAGATGCCGGAGAGCATCTGAAGGGCAACGTCGAACGGGCCGAGCATGTGACGCGGATTGTGCGGATCCAGGTGCGGGGTCCCGTGCCGGTCCTCTTCCGGGACCGTGCGTTCGGGAAGAGGTGGAAGCGTCAGGCCATACGCGGCAGGGCGGGCTCGGCGCGGCGGCTTCTCCAGCTCAATATCGTACAGACGGGCGAAACGGCGAGCGAGGTCTCGGGAGATGCCGTCGGTCTCGGTCGCAGCGACCTGCAGGGCGACGACGAGTTCAGCGGACACATCGGTTGCCCGTTCGCCTTCGGGTGTGGTGATCAGGGTGAGCAGGGCGGCCTCGCACGCCCATCCGCCTTGTGTGATGGTGTCGGCGAGAAGGGTCTGGATCACGGGCTGGTGGCGGGTGCTCAGCAACTGAAGTGCCCGTCGTGCGCCGAAGTCGAGAGAGCGGACGGGGTGGCCGAGATACAGCGCAACCCATCGTGCCAGCGCCTCCACCGCCGGGACCGCTGCTGCTGGAAGTGCAGGGATGTCCGTGCTCTCGGTGGCAGGGGGTGCTACCTCATCGAGGTAGGCCTCGATGTCGGGCCAGGCTCGGGCGACGGTTCCTGGTTCTGTGACCAGTTGGGTGATTTCTCGGATGTCGTCAGGCGACAGCTGCGCGGACAACGACCCGGTGATGAAGGCGTTGGCGAGGTCTTGTCGGGCGAGTCGCACGAGGGTGGGGTGCCGAAAGCGGAGTGCGGCGTGGAGGATGGCCAGCCTGGTTCCCCCGTCGTGGTAGCGCATCCATCCATAGGCCGGGGTACGGCTGAGCGCGTCCTTGAGGGCGGCCGCGGCCCTGACGGGTTCGCCGGATTGTGCAGCCAGCGCTGCCAGTCTGCCCAGTGCTGATCCTGAGAGGCGCAAGCGCCCGGCTTGCTCCAGCAGAGCACGGGCCTGGGCCGGAGTCGTGGAGGTGATGGTGGCGGTTGCCTGCTCGACGGCCTGGTCCCAGCCTTCCGGCGGAGGTTCTGCAACTGTTGCCGCAGTTCGAAGTGCCGTGAGCAGGCTGCCCAGGGTCTGGATGCCCGGTGGAGCATCTCGAATATCCGTAGGCGTCTCTTCGATGGCCTCTTCGTGGATTGTCTGTTCGGTGACGTCCCGGTTCAATTCCCTGACGGTCCAGAGTTGCTGGGCTCGCTCCAGCACCGTCACAGCGTCGGCGGCAAAGCTCTCCGTCCTGCGGGCCAGTACGGTTTTGGCGATTTCCTCAGTCGGCTCGAGCGTGATCGGGAACAGCAGATGGACCGCGACAGCGGTGCTGTCCGCCACAGAAATGTCTGGGTGCTGGCAAGCGGCCAGCACCACGGCCTGGACAGCGTCCGTTTCGCTGAGCGCTCCCGTTGTGCACAGCCACTCAGCCAAGCCACAGGCTAGAGAGGGATCACGGGCAAAGGCCGAAGCGATGACCTTTTCCGCGGCGCTTGAGGCATGACGGCCTGCGTCAGCGGCGGAGATACGCGAAGCGTAGGTGAGGACCGTCGTGGTGAACTGAGAAGGGGACATGTCTCCCTCATCTGCAGCGGTGACCAGCCAGTCGAGCCACTCCACGAGTTGCCGGTCATGATCGCTCGCGTCGATGCCGAGCGACGTGTCTACCGCGCAGCGAGTCGCTTGCCGGGCTGCCTGCTCGTCGCCAGCGAGCGCCCAGGCTCGCGCTTGCGCCAGCCGCAGTGACACCCTGCCGTGCGGTTCGGAGGACCAGTCGTTGATCACCGCATCGAGCCGTTGAAGCTGGTCCACGGCCCATGAATGGGCGTCGGAGTGAGTTTTGAGAGCAGCCTCGATGACGGCCTGCTTGCGCTCGGGGGCCCAGTAGACGGTCCGTTCTTCGCTCGCCCAGGCTGTGTCAAACCGCGACACCAGGCGTTGCAGTCCGGCGCTGCCGTGCTGTTTGGCCGCGAGGTCAACTAACCTGCCGAAGAGCTCAAGAGCAGCGTCGCGAACGATGTACCAGCCTGTCCAGTCACGGGTTTCCTCGGATGGTACTTCGAGCAGGCGGATGATCGGATCCGCCTGTGCTGGTACATCGGGCGGGTCTCCGAGACCGGCGGAGGCAGCAAGTCGCTGTCCCTCCATCTGGGCCAGGACGCGCAGTGCTCGCCGGAAACGCTCGTTGCCGGCCTCCCGCGATGTCCAGTCTGAGGTCGGCATGGGGTCCGACTGTGTCGGATCCGGATGGACGTGCCGGAGTCTGTTGAGCCCGATCAGCGTCCGGAAGGGGGCGAGGCCTTCTTGCCCGGATACGGTGGATGGCCAGGCAACGGCGGTGCCGGGGGGCACGAGTTCATCGATTTCGGGCGCGCTGTTGAAGCCGTTCTGGACGAGCAGTTCGGCGGTGGCGATCCGGATGCTCAGGTGTACAGCAGGGGCCGAGCCGTTGGCCGGCAGCTCCTCATCGTCCTCCTCGTCCGCGTCCCCTTCTTGCGCGTTGATGGCGATGATTTCGCGCGCCCATCGCAGAAGCTCGGTTCGCGCTCGGTCTTCTGATGCGGCCTGGGCCCGCATGTAGCGGGCTCGGGCGCGCCAACTGGGCGTGGCCTCGGCATCGATCACGGCCGTCAAGGCGTCGAGGGCCGCCTCGTCACGGGTCTCGATGAGGAGATCGAGGCAACGTGCATGAACGAAGCTACGACAGCTGATCGTGCTCGCCTCGCGTTCCAGCCGGTCCCGCTGCTCTCGGAGCAGCGTTCGCCGCGAGGACCTCGCTGCCTCGTCATCTGCCGGCCCTTCTGGTACTTCGGTGCTGAGTGCCGACTCATTCTCGTCGTCTGGAGGATGGGGAAGTTGGTGGTCGAGTTCGACCAGTACCGCGTCGAGACCGGAGAGGTTCCATGTCACTTCGGCCCAATCGGCAACCGCGTCCGGCGACGGATCTTCTTCGCTGGCGATTCCGGCCAGGCCACCGCAGGCACCCAGGATTCTCTGTACCGCATCCACGTTGCCGCTGTTGACAAAGGTCACGGCATGGGCAAGAGCCGCCTTCCGCGTGATCCGCAGTCGTCCGCCCCGGGCAATGTGGTCCAGAGCCAGCCGTGAGTCGAAGGCATGTACCGCGACCGCAAGAGGCTCGTTCTCCAGGACCATCTCGCGCAGCCGAAGTTCTCTGAGGAACACCAGCATGCGCAGAAAGGCCTGCGAATCGTCCAGCAGGTTAGCGGAGCGCAGCGCAAGCAGCGCGTGATCTCGGACCGTGGCCAGGGGCCGCAGATCGATCAGAGACTGCCGCAGCCTTCGCGGCGTGGCAAGAGCCAGTACGCGGTCGTGCTGACCGCCAAGAAAAAGGTGTACGACTGCTTCGTCTTGATACAGGCTCCACTCGGCCCCGGAGTTCGCGCACACGTCGGCAAGTTGCATATGGAGCCCGCGTTCACGCTCCTCCTCAGCCATGCCGACGACGTGAGCCGTGGCGTCTGCGAGATAGCGTCGGAAGCTGTTGTGGATGAAGCGCCAGTCATCACCGGCCTTGTGGAAGAACGTTGCAGCTTGATCGGCGAACGCGGAAATTGCATGCTGGTCGGCCCAGGTCGATAGCCAGCGCAGGTTCACCGGTACGCGCAGGCGCGCGACCATGCCCAGCAGGTCGAGAACTTGCCGGTCTTCTCGCATGGCTTGGAAGTAGCCGCGGTATCGCGCGGCGACATCGCCGCCGTAGCGCGATGCGTCAGCGAGCAGATTGTCCGCCAGCTGACGTCGCGCTACTTCGTCGGGTTCGCCGGCTTCCAGCGCGCCGAGTTCCTGCAAAAGGTAGGTGAGGGCGAGGGGGTGCCCTTCACTGGCGTCGACGACCTTGGTCATCTGACCGGGATACAACCAGTCTCCATGGCCAGCTGCCTTGGTGAGGTACTCGATTTCCTCGGCGGACAGCGGAGGCAGGATCGCGATGCGGTCCTCTTCCTCCAAGGCAGCCTGCACCGGCGGCGGGAGAATGCTTGTGGTCTGGGTGCCGAGGATGATGAAGACGCCATCGGGCAATGCCGCTGGGTTGGGGAGTTCTTCCAGCAGAGAACGCGTCGGGTTCTGCTCCCGCGGGATGTGATCGAGGCCGTCCACGACGATGATGGTCCGTTCGCCGCGTGTCGCCCATCGTTGACCCGCCTGATCGAGCTGGTCGCCCAGCACGAAGCGCTGGGTACGCAGATCGTTGCCGATTCCGTGTCGATACAGACCGCTTTCCTGCAGAGCGAGAGAGACGTCGTGCAGGAAACTATCGGCTTCTCCCCTGCTACTGAGAGGGTCGGGTGCGTCGGGCACGAAGGCGTAGTAACGCGCCACATATCCTTGCATCTTCAGGCTGGCCAGCAGTGTTGACTTGCCGGAGCCGGCTGGGCCGACCAGTGCCAGGTATCCGCCCGACAGACGCTGCAGCCGGCCCTCCAGAGCCTGGCGGGCCACCTCGTTCGTCGTGTACACCGTCGGGACCGGGAACTGGTGGGGATGGCGGAACCGCAACCGGTCCTGCCAGCCCAGGCGCTCCATCAGCTGGTCACGACTCAACTCCACGGGCTGTGCCGGGTCCCGCACGATCTCCTGAAGAGTGTGCGCCAGGTGTGCAACCTCACCGTCAGTCGGTTCGTGATCAGGACGGAGGAGAGGATCTCCGAGCAGGAGACCGAACCTCAGTTCCAGGTCACCCACGAAGGCTACGAAATCGCCATCGCTCAGCTTCGTGAGCGTGCGTAGCGCCTCCCAGACCGGCGCCCAGTCGACAACTTCCGGAAGCTCGGCCAGATCGCTCCACCGCACCGTTCCTTGCGCGATCTCCAGCCGTACTGGCTCAAAAGAGCGCGCCAGAAATGTGGCCAGACTGCGAGTGCCGGTGGCCCTGGCGCGAGCAATGGGGCCCGCACCCCTCGCTTGCGCGCTCGACGCGTGATTGTTCGTGCACAGGTGGACGGACAGAGGCTCCGGAGCGGACGTCCGCAACCGCATCCATGCGGCCGCAAGCTGTGTCAGCAAACCAGGCTTTTCGCCCTCTCCGCTCGTCAGGTCACTCCATGTGAACGACCCGGCAGGCTGCGACCACTTCACCTGCAATGCGTGGCGTCGCGGCCCCGACTTGAACTGGAAATCATCAGCCACGCCGGCTTCTGGATCCGCAACCCGGATCCACTCCAACGTCGGGAGTTTGGCAAGTACCACACGAGCAGCCAGACCGTATTGGCCGCCGAAACCCACGACGGCCGCTACCTCACCCCTGCTCGGCTGCAACAGAACTCCCTGCTCATACTGCGACAGGCTCTCAGTATGGCCTGGGCACCATCCCTTTCGCACAGCCGAGCGCGCACGAGATCAGCGAGGCCTCACCCGAGAGCACTCAGCACCCGCTGAACGAACCCACGCCGCCCCCGGGGTGTCTGCACCGTCGCTGGCCTGGAGAACGAGCAGCTCCAGGCTCGAGTCACCAGGGGGCACACCAGCATGTGGGGCTGAGATGGTGACGCGGAGTCGCAAGTTAACTCCGCGAAAACTCATCGGACTTGACGGGAAAATCTCCGGAGTTGTCATTGACATGCCACTGTCTACGCGCGTCATCATGAGGGCATGAGATTCCCCCCACGAATCACTCGCATCGGCGCCGCAGCCGCCGTCCTGTCCGCTCTCCTCGTCGGCGGAACCGTCGCCACGGCTTCCCCCGCAGCCGCCGCGGTCGGCAGCATCTGCTACGGCGCCCTGCCCTCCCAGGCGTACGACACGCTGGAGCTGATCGAGGCCGGCGGTCCGTACCCGTACTCGCAGGACGGCAGCGTCTTCCAAAACCGGGAAGGCGTCCTGCCCAGCCAGTCCTCTGGCTACTATCACGAGTACACGGTCAAGACCCCTGGTTCCTCCACCCGCGGTGCGCGCCGCATCGTCACAGGTAAGAAGACCCAGGAGGACTACTACACGGCCGACCACTACGTGACCTTCAAACTGATCAACTACGGCTGCTGAAGCCGGTCGGCGCGGTCCCTCGTAGTGGACCGAGGAACGGTGAGACCAGCCGGAGGTCCGGTCCGCGTTCAGCCGGACCTCCGGCTCTCCGCGGCGGCGAACAGCGCGATCGCCAGAACGACCAGGGCGACACTCGCGTAGAGCTCGTAGCCGTCGAGGAAGCCGATCCGCTGCACGAGTCCCCAATGCACGTCGGTGAACTCGTGCACCAGGCCGGCGACGCCCTGCACCAGGGCGAGGAATCCGAGTAGTTCCAGCAGTTGCTTGATGTGCATACGCTCGCCCCGCGGACCCCCCACAGACATCGGCCGCGGGGCGAGGCATGTCCGACGGAAGTCCGCGCTCCCCTTACCCTGGGCACGAGTTGAGGTGCGTTCCGGCATGCCCTGCGATCGCAACGGTTTCGGCAACTCGTCGCGAACCTGGTGCCCTCTGCGAGACAGACCAGCCGTCGGTTTGTGCCTCAGCAACACCAGGCACTAACCGTCGGTGGTCGATGAGCAGCAAGATCACTCAAGCCAGTTGACAGGAATAAGCGCCCTGCGTTGGCCGTCCTGGGGGCGCCAGTTTTCGACGATGGCGTCCTGGAACCATTTCTCGGGCAGGTTGGCGTGGTCGCACACGATGATCTGCAGGCCCCCGCCGGCTTCCTCAGCGACGTCATGTAGCAGCTTGAAGTAGCTGGTGACGGCCGCCCAGTCGGCGTCTTCCACGATGGTGGCGTCGCGGATCTTCTCGGGGAAGAACGCCTGGGTGGGCTGATCTAGCATCAGGAAACGCGGCACGGGCCTCCGCTCGCGTAGGAAGTATGTGTGCAGGGCCAGGTGGGCGACGAGGTGGTAGCCGATCCAGTTCTTCGCGCTGCCGATGCGGGTCAGGGGCAGCCGGCCCCCAGGGCGGCGAACGACGACGTTGAGCTGAGAGAGGCTGATGCGGACCTCGTCGGCTGTTGCGGCTTGTCCGAGGCTCAGTCGCTGTGCCCAGGGCGTCATGAGTGCGGCGACATCGGTGAGCCGGCGTTCCGTCTCGGCGGTGACATCGTCCTCGTCGACCATTTGTTGCAGGGCCTCGACACGTTCCTGGGCGAGCATGAGGTCGTTGCGGAGTCGGCGTACGTCGTCTTCGGTGAGGTCGCTGGCGGCGGCGCGTTCCTGCGCGATGCGTCCCTGGACGAAGGCGACTCGCACCTCCTGGTCTTGGAGGTTCCTCATCCGCTCGTCGCTGGAGTTGAGTTCTTTCAGTTGGGCGCCGTTGAGGCGAAGGCGCTCGGCCACAGCGTCGCGGTCGTTCTCCAGGCTGCGGCGGTGTTCTTCGCGTACGGGCTGCAGGGTCTCGGCGTGGGTGAGTTCGTCGGCCAGATGCCGAGTCAGGGCGGTGATGTCCCCTGCGGATGGGTCGGGCTCGTCCAGCGGGCGGGCGCACATAGGGCAGACGTCGGCGTGCTGGTCTTCGTCTTCGGGGCCGAGCAGGTCAAGGGTTTTGAGCCGGTCGAGCTGTAGGTGGAGTTCGCCGGTGAAGGCGTGGCCTTGTTGGTGCCAGCGGTCGACCATGGCCAAGGCATCGTTGAGCTGCTGCCAGCGCTCGCGTAGCTCCCGGCGCTCCTGGTTGAGTGCCTGGCGTCGGTCTTGCAGGTCGGTGGCTCCGCCGGCGGTGACGGGTGTGACGGTCAGGGCCCGGTCCAGCAGTGCTCGGGTCTGCTGCGGGGCCAGGGCCGGCGGGAGGTCTTGGAGGAGTCCTTCGCGTTCCGCCAGGCGCAGCAGCGCTGTCTGGCGGGCGTCGACACCGTCCCTGCGGCGGAGGGCATCGTCGAACTTGCGTTGGGCGCCGCGCTGTTCGCGCAGCGCCTCGCCGAGCTGGTGGCGGCGCAGGGCCTGTTCGGGGCCGGCGGCGCCCAGGAAGTACGGCAGTGTGTCCTTGATTGCCTGACCGATGCCGTTCTCACTCTGGCGATGGAAGAGGGCACTCTGGTTGGCGATCTCGTTCTGCTTCTGGAAGCACAGCAGAGCTGCCTGGGCGATGGAGACGTCGAAGGGGTAGCGGGCCGCGCCCGTGGGCGGCTGGAAACGGAAGTCCTCGATACCCAGACGGGCGCTGAGCTGACTGCGCAGCGCGGTGACATCGGCGTCTGGCCGCAGTTCATCGCCGCGGGGCAGCTCAAGGCTCTCGTCCCCAAAACGGATCATCGCCTTGGTGGTGGAGTCCCCGACGGGACGCGGCCGGGCGAGAACCATCCGGGTCGTACCGAAGGTAACCAGGACGGCGTACCAGCCGACGGTCTGGTCGATGGGCTCGTCGGGGAAATTGGGCTTCTTGCGACCCAGGCAGTACTCGACGATGTCGAGGACTTCGGACTTTCCGGTCTCGGATTCGCCCGTGAGGATGTTCAGCGCCCCGGGGTGGAAACGGATGACCCGGGGATCGGGCCTGCCGTCTCGGTGGTAGAGGGCCAGGGCGAGTAGCTGCATGGCGGGTCTGTAGCTCCTTTGCGGGACGAGGAGAAATGAAACGTTAGGGTCGGACGCCGAGGAGGGTGAACGCGGTCGCGGGCTCCGTCGCCGCGAGCCACCGTCCGACCAGGGCCGCGCGGCGCGCGCAGTCGGCGACTTCGCTGCCGTGGTCTGCGGTGGCAGGGCGGGGGGCTCGGGGACAGCGCAGGCCCTGACCGGCTATCTCCACGGCCCGGTGGCGCATGCCGGTGCGTAGGCTGGCTCGGGTGTAGTCGGTCAGCGCGGCAGCTCGGTCGGCGAAGGCGGCCTGGTGGCGGGGGTGTTCGGTCAGCCAGGCGGCCATGGTGCGGCTGGCTTTGACCGGCAGATCCGCGCGGGTGTCCGCGGGCAGGACCAACGGCAGGACGAGGAAGGCACTGGTCCACGGCAGCGGATTGCGGGCGGCGGTCTTGGTGGCCGCGTTGATGCTGCAGGCCAGCAGATAGGCGCCGAAGGCGGGATTGAGCAGGGCTTCGGCCTCCGGGAGACGCCTGGTGGAAGCCACGGTCAGTTCTCCTGCTCGTTGACGCGGTTCTGGCACAGGGATGAGAAGTCGGGGTGCCAGCCCGGGCCTTCGTCCGAGTCGGCGCGGTCGGCGAGGCTGTGCATGGTGCCTCGGCCCACCCAGCCGACGGTGTTGCTGCCCAGGCGCGCGGGCTCGTCGGCCACCTTGTCCATCGTCTTCCTCAGCACGTCCTTGCCGACGGCGTGCTTGTCGGACTCGTCGCTGTCGTCATCAAGGTCGTCGGTGAGGTCGACGAAGATGTGGTCCCACTCGTCCCACAGCCGTTGCTCGTAGTCCGCCAACCCGTCTTCGGTGATCTTGAAGGTGCGCAGCCACTCGGAGCGCTGGGCCCGCGCGTGGTGGTAGTCGCGCAGGTAGGTGGCGATGCCGCGATCTTTGAGGCCGATCCACCGCATCTGCGCGACCACCAGATCGTCGTTGTACGCGGCGATCTCCGCGGTGGTCAGCCGGCGCAGTTCCTCGGTGATGGGCAGGTTCTCCCCGGCGAACTGGTCGGTCACCTCGTCGAGGCGGCACAACAGCTCCTGGGCCGACACCGACGCCCGACGCCGCGCAGGGTCCTTGCGCTCCAACAGCTGTACGGCCACGCGATACCACCACCCCTTGATCTGGTCGAGGACCGCGTCGTGCTGATTGGCCCGGATCCCCATCGCTTTGGCAAGACTAGGGTCGAGGTCTGACATCACCGGGGAGCCGTCACTGATCACGAGGGCGTCTACGAACCGGTAACGCTGCGAGGGCGGCAGGTCCAAGAACATCTTGCGTTCGTCGGCCGTGGTCTTCGGAGCGTCCGCGGCCGCCACTTCTTCCATGCGGGCCAGCGCCGCTGGCACGTCCCGCTGGTCTCCGCGGCGCAACAGGCAGTAGAAGGTGCCCTCGGCGGCTACCTGCGTGGTCACCAGCCGCAGCAGCGGCATCGACTCGGCTCCGGGATTGCCGAGGGTGTTCAGCGCGTCGATCCACGAGGCGACCGAGCGCCAGAAGTCCTTGCCCGTTTCGCTGAGCTGGCCGGCCTCACCACGGTGCTTGGACTGCAACAGCTCCGCGGGAGTGCCGCTGCCGTGGAGGAACTCGATGTCGTCGAGCACCTCCATGCGCACTTCAGCCGCGGGGTCGTCCCAGCTGCGTTCGGCCAATTCCAACAGCGCCAACTCGCACTGATAGAGGTACCCGATCATCTGGCCGGCCGCCGAATGCGATCCTGCTTGTGCCACGTTCCCCACTAGTTGATCGAGTACTGCGCCCTTGCCGAACCCCCTGTCCGAGCAAGTCCCGAGCCCAGACCAAGGACTTGGTGACGGACCGTCCGGAACGGCAAGCGATACCTGGCGTCGTTACAGCGCCTACCGATTATCACCTTTGCCTGGTTGCTGGCAATGGATCGCTCATCGTTCCATGTGTCCGGGCGAGGCCTGCTTCCGCCGCTACAGGTAACGCATCTCGCTCGTGGACGGTTCCACAGCGCAGGAGCCGTTCAGCGCCGGGTCTCCGCCTCACCGGTCGCCGGGGAGACGTCTTCGAACAGTCGGGCGGGCGCTACGTTCAGCCCGGAGGCGATGCTCAGGATGGTCAACACACCTGGATTCCGCCGCCCGTGTTCGATGTAAATCAGTCCGCGAAAGCTCAATCCGCTGCGTTCGGCGAGCTCCTCCAGGCTGTAGCCGCGCTCTTCTCTGAGACGCCGGATTTGCATTCCGAGGGACACAAGTCGCGGATCCGGCAGCGATTGACTTTTGGGCACACGGTGACTCGACCGTCACACCATCAGGGCGCACCATGAACAGCTGTGCATAACTACTGGGTGTAGCGGAAAGCATCGTTCTGGCCGCACCCCGACCGACACCACTCACACCAGTTACACGAGATGCGATCCGTCGCAGAAGCCGTCACCGAGATGAGCCTCCGGCATCCTCTCGAACCGGGGCAGCAGACCCTTACGGGGGCTCGGCGACTGGCACACGATGCAGCTAGCAGTTCCGATCCACGGGCGGAGACTTGAGCAAGCCAACCGAGCCGTTCGATCGCTGGCACAAGAGATATCCCAAACCAGAACGCGGCGACGAGCCGTGCCGATGCGGCACCAGGAAACGCCCCCTCTATCCGTCCGCGGATCACGGCCGGGGCCGGCAATGGCAGGCGCGCTACACCGACATCAACGGAAGAGAACGAAGAGCCTGCCTGGCCACCTGGCAGGAAGCACGCGAGCACCTGGACACGGCACTCGCAGACCTCCACAACCAGAAGTCACCAAATCCCGCTGACCTTCTAGGCGTTGCGCACTATGCGGCTCAGTTGATTGAAAGGAGGCGCAGGCGGCAGAAGAATTCCAATACCACCGCCGCCTACGAAGGACATCTCCGCAATCATGTCCTGCCGTTCGTCGGAAACCGTCGGGCCAGCACCCTGCGCCGCCGGGACTCCATGACCTTCGTCGACTATCTGCTCGACAAGCCCGGCATCAAATCGCCCGCCACGGTCGTCCAGATCTTCAAGACCTGGCGCATTCTCCTGCACTACATGGCCGACGAGGATGTCTCGCTTCCGTCCAACATCGTCGCGCGGATCGAACTCCCGGAAGTCCCGCCACGCGTCAAGGTTGCCCTGTCTCCTGCACACGTCGCGGCAGTCGCCGCGGCAATGCGGCAGGTGGCGCCCCGCTACGAGGTCCTGGTCTGGCTCGGAGCCTGCGCCGGCCTGCGGCTGGGCGAAGCCCTCGGGATGAGACGAGGGCTGGTGGTCTGGGAAGCCGGCCTGCTGCGCATCGTCGAGCAGCGCCAGCGCGGCAAGGCCGTACGCCTGAAGACCAAAGCCAGCTATGCCACCTTGCCCGTGGATCGTTTCCTCATCGAGCGGCTGACCCAGCACACGAGACGTTTCTCCGGGCCAGAGCCCGCGTTGCCCCACTCCGGACGCGCCGGCCAGGAGCGCGACTCCGTGGAGCCGGTGGGCGAGGACCTGATCGTCACCAACCGGTCCGGCCACCCCGTCCTTCCCAGCGATTTCCGTCAGAAATGGCGAAAGGCCGTGAGACTAGCCGGACTTCCGGAACGAACTCGCTTCCATGATCTCAAGCACTTCTACACCACCACGCTCGGCGGCTCCGGCAAGCACGATCCGAAGACCGTGCAGGCGCTCTCCCGGCATGCCGAGTTCTCCGAGACCTGGGACACCTACGCCCACCCGCCATTGGCCGTCGAGGAGGTCACGGTAACGGTGTTCGGTACGGCGTTCTCCGCCATCGAGAACACGGATTGGGCTGCTTGAGGGCTCGCCCGGGCTCCCGCGTGCGAACACGAGTCGTAGCCGGCTTCCCAACGTGAGTACAGCGAAGAGCCGTCCAAGGGGCTCCCCCGGACGGCCCGTAGCCGGGCTCATACGCGCGATCCAGCGGTCCGACCCGGCCGCACGGCGGGAAAAACTCGCCTCCCCGCCTCCTCCGACCGGCTGACGCCGTCTGCGGGAGCGAAGTAGCTTTCGCGTCAACTATCGGCAGATTCCGGAAGTGCACGTTTCTTCGTCCCGCTGCTCCGGTAGCTTCCCCAAGCACCTGAGTCGACAGCTGACAGCGCAGGGGGACGCGTGAGCAACGACAGCAAAGGCCGACCGCACTTATTGATCTCTGTGATCGACGACGATCCGTTGAGGGCGCGCAGCGATGCCCGCGAACTGCTGGCCCAGGTGGCGGAGGCCGACCCGACGGCCTCGTTGCGCTTGCCCTCGGCAGGTCCCGCGGTGAGCACCGACAAGGGCGGCGACGTCGTGGGGGTCGTGGGTCTGGTGCTGAGTGCCGGATCGCTGGCGGCGGCCTGCGTTCAGGTATGGCTGGCCAAGGTGCCTCAGCGCACCATCGTCGCGACCCGCCCCGACGGAGCCACCCTGCGCATCACCGGCCGGCAGGCCCGGGAGGACGCCGAGCGCCTGGAACAGTTCCTGGCCGACGACTCCCTCCCCGCGAACGGGGACACCTCCCACGGCGAGGGCCTCGGCGACACCTCGACGGCCGGCTGACCGACGGTGCGTAACAACGACCGATACGCCCTGCTGATCGGCGTCTCCACGTACGACCACGCCGACTACCACGACCTTCCGGCGGTCCGTGCCGATCTGCACTACATGCAGGCAGTCCTGCAGAACACGGAGATCGGCCAGTACAACGACTGCAAGATGGTGCCTGAACCGACGCGTGCCGAGATGCTGCACGCCATCGAGTCGTTCCTCGAAGAGCGGCAGCAGAGCGAGAGCGCGCTGCTGTACTTCAGCGGGCACGGGGAGTTCTGCGAAGCAGACAACCAGCTGTACTTCCTCACCCGCGACAGCGACCCGACCGATCTTCCCCGCACCGCGGTGTCCGCGGAGTTCCTGGAACGGTCCCTGCAGTCCTGTCGCGCCGCGACCAAGATCGTGCTGCTCGACTGCTGCGCCAGCGGTTCGGTCGTCCAGGGCTGGCGCGCCAAGGGCAAAGACGATTCGCCACCAGACGAGGCTGAACGCAGCACGCTGCTGCGTCCCACCGGCGTCTACTTCATCACCGCCTCGGACGCGCTGCAGGCCGCCTCCGCCATGGCGCCCGACGGATCGACGCTCGGCACCTCCCGCTTCACCGGCGAAATCGTCGAAGGGTTGCGCAACGGGCGGATCAAGGACAGCGGGTGGATCTCGCCGGAGGACCTCTTCGAGTACCTGACCACGCAGATGGTGCGCAAGGGGGTACCGCAGGAGCAGCGCCCCACCAAGTCCACCATCCGCGCCACCCACACCCTGTACTTCGCCCGGTCCGTGGCGCGCCCGGTCAGCCTCCCCGCCATGCCCGATCAGCCGCCTGGGCCGTCGGATGCTCTGCTGAAGGCTCGCGCGCGGGCCGCTGCTGACAGCGAGAACGCCAACGACTGGCAGCGGCTTCTGCGCTACTACGCGCAGTGCCTGAGCGCTCAAGCCGCGGCGAGCATGCTGCCCGACCGGCGGAGCGGGCGGAACTCGCAGTACTTCCTCGTGGATGACGGGCCCGAGACCATTCAGTCGGGCCTGGGCTCGGTGCTGCCGGCGCCCAAGGGGCTGCCCGGCGCGCATGCATCAGGCACCGGCGCGGGGAAGGCCGGATCAGGGCAGGCCGCCAATCAGCACGAGTACTGGTACGGGTATCCCGCCGTCACCCTCCCGTCCCGTGGCGGGGGCGGCCGGCGCACGGACGTGGGCATCGCACCGCTGCTCATTCAGCAGATGGAGCTGGCCCCGGACGAGAGCGGGCGAGCCGTACTCCGTCCCAGCGGGGTGCCGTCCCTGCACACCAAGGTGGTGACCGAGCTTCTCTCCGAGGACGAGGCCGCCCAGCTGCTCGCCCGCTGGCAGCCGACGTGGCAGCACGGCAACGACGCCCAGATGATCAGAGCCGTACGGGAGTTGCTCGGCGCGCTGGGACTACCCGAGCTCGAACCGCTCGACACCTCTGCGCTGCGTGCCGACTCGGTGAACGAGGCCCTGCGCCCCGGAGCACACAACGCCGCGGTGATCTTGGCCCCGTCGAGCGTGGAACGGTTCGCCACCGACGGACTCGTGGAGAACCTGCTGGCCATCTCCACGCGTACGGACGAGATCCCCGGTACGGCTCTGGATGCTCTGCTGAACGCTGCCGCCCCCACGCCAGGAACCGATCCGGTACTCGTGGTGGCGGCCGGGCCGTCCAACGAGAGCCAGGAGCAGGTAGTCGTCTCGGCGATGACGCAGCCCCTGACCGTGGCCACCGGCCCGCCCGGCACGGGAAAGAGCGAGGTCGTCACCTCGGTGGTGGCCACGTGCGTCGCGGCCGGCGAGTCGGTTCTGGTGGCGTCGACCAACAACGAGGCAGTGGACGTCGTCGCCCAGCGGTGCGACGAGATCGCCCCTGGTCTGCTGATGCGTACCGGCAACGTCGACGCCCTGGTCAAGGAAGCCGAGAAGCTGGAACGGCTACTGTCGGATCCGCCTGCCCAGCCCGGCCGTAGCTCCGCCACCGTGGCGGGTGAGCTGCGCAACCTCCGCTCGCGCACGGCTGTGCTGTATAACCAGGCCGGACGGCAGGTCGAGGGTGAGGTGCAGCTGGCCCAGGTGCTGGGGCAGCGTGCGGAGTCGGCCGAGAAGGTCGGGCTTTCGGTGGCGCTCCTGCCACGACTCTGGGAGTCCGGCGGCCCTGCGGATCTTGCCCGCTGGGAAGCGCGGGCCCGCGGGGCGGCAACGGCCAGAAGCTGGTGGGGACGCTGGCGGCGCACGCGTGCGATGAAGGCGTTCATCGCAGCCGTCGGCCCCGAGGCGGTCCCGGAACTGCCTGCATGGGCCGGGGAACGGCCCGTCGCCTCGGACCTCCTCAACGACCTGGCGGACGTGACCGACTTGGAACGCCAGGTGCGTGAACTCACGCCGTCTCAACTCGCCCACGACGAGCAGACTGTGCACCAGGCTCGAACAGCCTGCGCCACCACACGGACCGAACTGTCCGCTGAACTGTGCAAGGCAATCTCAGCGGAGGCACTCGGCCGTGGCCGATCGCTGCTGGACCAGCGCCTCCAGACATTGCGTCAGCGCAAGGGGACCCAGCGAAGCCAGCTGAACCTGCTGCGTCACCTGAAGGGCTGGGCGATCACCACGCACGCGGTGCGCCAGCTGAAGCCGGACGCCAAGCTCTTCGACCTGGTCGTCATCGACGAGGCCAGCCAGTGCTCCATCGCCGCGGTGCTGCCCCTGCTGTTCCGCGCCCGCCGGGCCTTGATCATCGGTGATCCGATGCAGCTGACTCACATCCCCGGTATCTCCCCGGAACAGGAACGCCAGGCCCGCGTCAAAGCGGGGCTGAGTGCGGCCTGGCTGGAAGACCGACGACTCGCCTACCACGTCCACTCCTCCTATCACGCCGCCGCGCAGAACGGCGAGGACGCGCTGCTGCTCGACGAGCACTACCGCTGCCACCCGGAAATCGCAGACATCGTCAACGGCCACTGCTACTCCGGCGCGCTGGAGATCATGACCGACGTGCGCCGGCAGGTAACCGCGGTCGATCTCATGGACACCGGGGAGGTAGCCCCTGTACTGGCCTGGGCGAATGTGCCCTCCGGCGAGTCGGCACGCGGCCCAAGAGGAAAGTCCTGGCGTAACCCGTCCGAGGCTGCCGCTGTCGCCGACATCGTGCGGGCGCTGCTTCGCCGCCTGCCCGAGAGCGCGACCGTGGGCGTGGTGACACCGTTCCGTGCGCAGAAGGACGCCCTGGAGAGCATGATCGGCAACGACCGGGTACGGGTGGGAACGGTGCACGCCTTCCAGGGCGGTCAGCGCGATGTGATGATCCTCAGTCCGGTGGCCACCACCAACACCCCGCCACGAACAGCCCACTGGGTGTCGAGCCAGGTCAACCTTTGGAACGTCGCGATCACCCGCGCCAAATCCCAGTTGATCACGGTGGGTAATCACATCTACTGGCAGCAGGAGACAGGGCTCCCGCATCTGCTGTCCTCACGCTCGCTCCTGTGGGACCAAACACAACGCACCGGGGTGCAGCCAACTCCCGTACCAGAGCCTCACCTTCGGCAGGACCGTCGCCGCAGGGATCTCACCGACACCGTCCAGCAGTTCCTCGCCGCACGCGGTGTTGTCGAGCTGGAACGCGACACCCTGATCGGCGGACAACGGATCGACCTGCTGTTCACCGCGTCCGAAGGCAACACCGCAGTAGTCGTCGACACCGGCCCCGGGCCGGACCGCGACCCAGCACGACACCTCCGTCTGGTACACGAACGAGCCGGTCTGCTCGTCGGGTTGCCCTCTGGCGGTCGCGGTGCAAAAGCCGGCCCTGTCGAGCGAGTTGTCCGTATTCCCGCCTGGCGCATCCTCGCCGGCTCGAACGCACTGGCGCCGCTGTTCGACTGAGTGACCGATCGGCCGTCGGTGGTCGACCGGGACATCCGAGGTGGGGAGGGCAGTCGTGGCAAGCACTCCGAAGACTGAAGAGGTCCTGAACAGTCTCAGGCAGCAGGTGTCCGTGTCGGTGCACTCGACGCGGGAGCTCGTGGGCAAGGTGGACGAGGCTGCAGCCGACAAGGAACGGGAGCGTCGTGAGACGTTCGAGAAACGGCAGGAGGAGGGCAAGACCAAGACGGGTGAGACCTACGAGCCGCTGCGGCGCAAGCCAGGGCTGCGTCCGCTCCCCGGCACGGAGGTCGGCTTGTCCGTGACGTTGACGTTCTGGGACGTCCTGCATCACCTGGGCCGCGGGTTGGCGCTGTCCCAGCGCGGTGCCTCGCGCGGGCTGGCCGAGCACTGGGGCAGTCTCAAGTACTGCCAGGCGCTCAGCGCCCATACCGAGACCCAGCTCGGCCTGTCGCAGGAGGGCAACCTGCTCGGCCTGTCCGACGAGGGTAAGCGAATCGCCATGTACTACAAGGCGCTGCAGTCGGAGGAGTTGGGACACGCATTCGCACTGGCCGTCAGCGAACAGAT
Source organism: Streptomyces geranii (assembly GCF_002954775.1). Classification (GTDB taxonomy): domain Bacteria; phylum Actinomycetota; class Actinomycetes; order Streptomycetales; family Streptomycetaceae; genus Streptomyces; species Streptomyces geranii. Next base: position 131,006 of record NZ_PJME01000007.1, on the reverse strand, counting down.
CCTCACCCGCCGCTATCCGGACCACAGCATCTCGTTCGTCCGTGCCGACACCGCCCTACGGGCCGGCTGGACGCTGACCAGTCGCGATAAGGCCAAGACAAAGACCGTCGGCTACCCCTACCGTCCGCAGTTCTTCGCCGAGGTCTGGAAGCCGGGCGAGTCCTCGCGCGTCTTCCCCATCGCCTGCAAAGGCAACCACAGCGACCGGCAGAAGGCTTACGAACAGCTCGCCTCCGCAGCCGTCCACGCCGACGGAGTACACGTCGGAGCCTGGAACGAAACCCCGGCCTTGCTGTTCAGCACGGAGATCGCCCTGACCGACCCGCTCACTGTCCACGTCCTGCATGCCGACGGCCCCGGCGGCTGGCTGCACATCCCCGACGGCACCCCCGCCGCTGACATTGGCCTGGACCTAAGCGGCAAGAACCCGGACATCGGCATCCTCAAACCAGGACAAGGCAAGGACCCCGACTCATCCGAGCCCGGATGCCAAGTTGGCCCCAAAGACCCCAAGGACTACGAGTGGTTCCAGCGTGTCCTGGCCCGCGTCGGAGCCGCCGGTCTGACGGCCTTCGCCGGGGACGGCGAATCCACCGCCGCGCTCCTCACCCCCCGCCAGGGCAGCGACTTCTTCCAGGGCTTCGCCCACGCCGCCTCCGGCAGCGTCCAGGACCTGGGCTATACCCTGCTGGGCGAGAAGTTCGAGGGCACGGATCATGTCTTTCGGCTCAACGGCAACCGAGTACAGGCATTCTCCGGCGTCGCCGCCGACATCCTCGATTCCCTCGTCACCAGGGAAAAACCCAAGCGGCACGCCGACGTCGCGGCCTACCGGCAACGCGTACATGCATGGAGGAGCAAACGGCACGGGACCTTCTGGGACCGCGAGTGGGGCGGAGTGGTCTCGATCAGCCGCGACGGCACCGTGTTGGCCATGCGTCAGATCCCGCTGTTCCAAGACGAATAGTCTGCATGCTCGACAATCTGTTGTGAGGCCGGTGGCTCCAGCACGTGGAAACCGATCCGTCTGGCGGAGGGGGTCGTCCCTACGGTGACTCGGCAACAGTAGCGCGCAATTCTGGCCACCCCCCATGGCCAGCAAACGTTCCCTCTGCCTCAAGGCCGTAACACCGATCTTCTTCAATGCCGGGGACGGGAGCCGAGAGACTCGCCCGCCAGGCCGCCGACGCGGGGGCTCGCATGCGGAGGGCGCACGGAAGCACACGTTGGCAGGCAGCTTCACTCCGAGCGCCGTCAAGGCTGCGTACTGTCGGCGGCGGCTGAATCACCCGTCGCCGACACTTGCGTGACTCCCTCAGCCGGCGTCCTGGCAAGCGCTCTCTACTGAGCGTCACTCCTGCATCAGACGCTGGAATGGCCCGGCGCGCGCCAACAGCTCGTCCGGCTCTTCCCGGCGCCCGCCAGGCCGTTCAGCTCAAGCGGCGCCGCCTACACCGTAAGAACGGCAAGGTCCGCATCAAGACCGTCTACGCGGTCACCAGCCTGAGCGCCGAGCAGGCCACCCCCGCCCAACTCGCGAACACGATCCGCTCACACTGGCAGATCGAGGCCCTGCCCCACGTGCGGGACACGACCTTCGCCGAGGATGCCTCGCAGCTTCGCACCGGCAACGCGCCCCGCACCATGGCAACCTGGCGCAACCTCGCCATCGGTGCCTTCCGCCTCACCGGCACCCAGAACGTCGCCGCCGCGCTCCGGGCCAAGTCCCGCGACCCGAAACGCCCTCTCGCCCTCCTCGGCCTTACATGATCACGAACCCGGGCATCAAGCGACTACGCCGAAACCCTGCCTTCCGACTGGATTTCCGCCCTACGTGCCGAATGCATTCCCCGTTGCTCCACCATCGTGATCCATGCAGAACTCGAACGATCCGTGCATGCCACACCAGGGAACTCGGTCTTGTCCAGTGCCAGTCTTCGACACTACGGTGTCGCCATGGCCAATCTGGCCCTGCTCGATCTTGTTCTGCCGTATGTCCTCCGTGGGGAGAACATCGGTCCAACTCACGCCGCTCTGAGCGTGTTGAGGGTTGTGCAGTTCGAGTCTGCGATCGACGACTTCGGCGTGGCGATCCGCGGCCACTGCGAGGTGAACGGGTCGCTCGACTTCTTCCCGAGCAACGGCACGCTCGTGGCAGGTGGTGTCGACGAGGCGAGCCCGCCACACGACCCGTCACGCAGTGACCCGATCTTCGATCTTCGCGACACCACGATCGACTTCGAGCTCTTCGTCCCGCGTCAGGCGTCGCAGATCCTCGCCGAGGCCCAGATGGGGCTCAATGCCGCCGCGTCCGACACCTCTGCCCTGCTCGACGACCTGGCGGTCGTCACGCCGAGCGACTACCCGTCGACCGGGTTCGTTTTCGATCTCATCCTCAACGCCCCCAAGGTTCGGCCGCCTTTCCTGCATCCCGCCAAGGTGAGCCCGATCGGGACTCTCATGCCCGATGGCTCGGTGACGGACGTCGCCCTCGTCCTACCCCGGATGCGCTTCAGGTTCAGTCACGGAAATGCCACCGGCACCCAGCTCGTCCTTTCGTTCGTGGGCGCCGGCGTGTCGAGTCTCGACGACCCGGGCAGTGTCGAGGTGTCGCAGTTCATCTCGATGGAACCGCCATACGCGTATCTCGGCGACGCCGACGCGCGCGCCGTAGGTATCGGGTTCCGCAGTGCCACGCTCGATCTTGACGGCGACTTCACTCCGCCGGCGTTGCGCGACAAAGCAGGGGTGGGTGACGACTGGACCGGCCTGTACCTGCCCGAGGTGCGGGTGTTCGTCGCCCCGGACGGGCTGCGCAACCTGGCCTTCGAGTGCGGTGCGCAGGAGCTGCTGATCGGACTCGGTCGCACCACCGGCATCTGGGGCGACTTCGACGCCGCGCTTGTGCAGCAGGGCGGCAGTGACCTGAAGCTGCTCCCACGCTTCCAGGCCGGGGACAAGACGTTCGGCGTCACGCTCGGCGCCAAAGACGCCGCCACCGGGGTGGTGGCGGCTGAAGCGCGCGTGCCACAGCAGTCGACACTCATCGTCGACGTCGTCGGCGGCCGCGCGCCCTACATCCGCAAGGTGACGATAAACGGCACGCTGCAGCCGACCGCTGTGCAGTACGACCTCGACCTCGGCACCAACGGGACCTCCACAATCGACATCGAGGTGCGGTCCGGGTCACCCACCGCGCAGCCGGTCGAAATGCACATCGCCGTCACCCGGTTGACGCCCGAGGTGACGGTGGGCGTGCCCGGCGGCGGCACACCCGGCGGCGGCTCAAAGAGTGCCAAGATCACCGCGACCACGGGCCCGTTCACCTTCGTGCTGAGCGAAGGTCCCGGCGAGCAGGTGACGCTGCGCAGCTCGCCTCCGGACCCGGCGCTGGTGTGGAGCGCGCCTGCCGGCGGCTCGTTGCCGGCGATCACCAACGCGGGTCCCGGCGCCGAGCTGACCAGCTCGGTCGCGGCCGGGACGGACCGCCTGTTCTCCGTGACGAAGCCGGCCCTGCCGAGCCCCGCCTCGCTCGACTACTACTTCTTCTTCAACAGCTCGGGCGCGGATGGTTCGGCAGCGATGTCGACCCAGCCGGCCGTCAGCAGAGGGGCGCACACGTGGTCACCGGGCGCCCAGGATCCCGTCGCCGCCTACGGCGAGCACTTTCAGAACCTCGCCGTCGGCACGACGATCACCATCGTCGGCGATGCCAGCTTCGAGGGCGACCTCAAGCAGAAGGGCCGCAACACGTCCCTGGCATGGCGCCGGGCGATCGCGGTGCAAACGTCGGTCGCGGCCCGGTTCTCGGCCAAGCACTTCAACTTCGTGATCCAGCCGGCGGTCGCGGACCCCCAGGCGCCGACGACGGCTGAGCAGAACGCGTGGGCGACAGCCGTCGGCTGGACGTCGCACGCGGCGCCGAACGACCGCCAGCACTGGAGGGCGACCGTCTCGTTCACGCCGAACACGCCCGCCGGCAGCGGGACCGTGGCCGTGCACCGCGATGCCGCGGAGACGCCGAAGCCGCCGGCGCCGGCCAAGGACCCGCCGGTGCCCGAGGTGTCGCCGCCACCGAGATGGTTCCGATCGGCCAAGGTCGCCGTGCGCGTCGTCGACAGCCAGCTGATCGCCCTCCAGCTCGACCTGGAAGTCGACATCAACACGATGACCGAGGAGAAGCTGCAGGGGCAGATGGCCAACGCCCCGGCGGGCACGCAGCTGCCGCGCGGCAAGACGCTCGACCATGGCACGCCGGTCGGGCCGGGCAACCCCGCCGATGGGATCATGGCGATGCGCGCGCTCGTCCAGAGCGACCCCTCGACCGGGCGCTGGACGACGCTGCTCACGGTCGGCGCCGACCCCGCCGACACCGACGGCCTCGTGCACTTCGGGTGGATCCCGCAGGTCGACCCGATGCCGGCGTCCAAGGACCTCGGTGTCACGTTCCTCGGCTCCTACCTCAGCTTCTGGCCGATGCTCGCCCAGGTCCCTGCGGTCGATGCCGTGCGCAACGCCGCCGAGGGCCGCGAGGGGGGTGTGGTCGACGCTACCTTGGCGGGGGCCGCCCTGGTCGTCCCCGGTGTCGTGGCCGCCCTGCCGTGGTTCGCGGTCGAGCGCGTGATCCTGTTCGGCGTCGAGTACCTGCACAGCCAGCTCGGCGACGGCTTCACCGCCACGGTGCTCGCCGACGTCGAGATCGACTGGTCGATCGACCTCCTCGGCCTTGTCACGATCAAGCGCGAGCAGCCGCTGAAGATCCGCTACAAGGCGATCGGGCTGAGCCTCACCAACCGCGACGGCGACGACGACGGCAGCACCCCGGGCGCGCGCTGGGACTTCCGGCCAGTGTTCGACTCCACGCGGGGCTACACAATCGACGTCGCCAGCGGCGGTGGGTTGCACATCGCCGAGCCCCTCGGCCAGATCCTGCGTGTCCTTGGTGCTCGGATGTCGCGCTCCAACCCGATGACGCTGGAGGTCGACATCGCCCTCGGCGTCGACCTCGGGGTGGTCTGCATCGACCAGGCCAGCGTGCGCGCCTACCTCGACGACCCGACGCGCCTGCCCGAGCTCACCGCTCTCGCCGCCCGCATCGACATCCCCGGCGTGATCGCCGGCGCGGGCTACATGCGCATCGGCAACGAGGTCGACTCGGATAGCAACACGATCGGCACCATCGGCGGTCAGCTCGACTTGACCATCCGCCCGGTGAGCGTCCGCGTCTGCGCCGCGGTCGAGGTGGCGACGATCACCGAAGCCGCGACCGGCCGTCAGACGACCGGCGTCTACGTCGGGCTCAGCGTCGTGCTCCCGGCCGGCATCCCGCTCGGTAGCACCGGCCTCGGCATCTTCGGCTTCCGCGGCATCTTCGGCATGCACTACGAGCGCAACGCCGAGATCGGCGCCAACACCGGCGTGCCGGCGCTGGCCTGGCTGAAGGCGGCCGGCGGCCAGCCCCACCTGCTGCGGGGCCCTGACCTATCCGGCCCTGGTACCGGCCTGATCCTGTGGAAGCCGAAGATCGACCACTGGGCCTTCGGTGTCGGGATCCTCATCGGCACGATGGAGGGCGGCTACCTGATCAACCTGGACGGCACGTTCCTGCTCGAGCTGCCCGGGCCGCGCGTGCTGATCATGATGAACGCCCGCATCGTGTCGCCGCCGCCCAGCGTCGGCGAGCTGGGGATGACGGTGGGCATCCTCGCGGTGATCGAGATCACGCCGGAGTACTTCCTCATCGGGATCCTCGTCACGTGGGAGGTCCAGAGCCTCGTCAAGATTGTCATCCCGGTCGAGGCGGTGTTCCCCTTCGGCGCCGACGCCCAGGACTGGCACATCTACCTGGGTGCCCGCAAGGACTACGGCGGCCCGTCGGTCGAGATCGACGTGCTCGGCATCGTCAAGGGCACGGGCTACCTGATGTTCCGCGGCGACGGGCTCAACCAGTTCGACAACGGCCACGCCACGCTGCCGGCGCTCACCGGATTCGCGATCGCGTTCGGTGCCGCGGCATCGTTCACGTGGGGCGACGTCGACGCCGGCCTCTACATCAAGGTCGGCGGCGGGATGGACGCCGAGCTCGGCTTCAAGCCGTTCACGATCGCCGGCAACATCTACGTCGCCGGCGAGCTGCGCCTGTGGATCGTGTCCGTCGGCGCCGACGCCTCGCTCACCGTCATCGTGGCCGAGAACGATGCCGGCGACGACCTGAACGTGTCGGTCCACGGCCAGGCCTGCGGTCACGTCACTTTCTTCTTCTTCTCAGTGTCGGGATGCGTCGACATCACCATCAGCAGCCCCGACCCGGTCGCGCCGTACCCGCCGCTGGTCGAGAAGGTCTCGTTACAGTCGCGCTCGCCCGCGCTGGCGCAGGGCTCGGCCGTGGATCGTGGCGTCGACACCAGCCTGGGCCAGGCGCCCGAGCAGACCGGTGGCCTGCCGGCCGACGGCGACATGCCGGTGGTGCCGATCGACGCCATCCCGGTGATCTCGATGCTCGTGCCACCGGTCGCCTCGGCCGACGTGACGGTGGGCGGGCTCGGCACGCCGCTCGAGACGGCACCCGGCGTGGGTGTCGACGGCTTCGCCGAGCGCTCCGGCGATCGGTACCACTACGAGATCACCGGCATCCGCCTCGAACGGGTGAAGGGCAACGGCCAGCTCGACTCGCCGGTGCTCGCGGGAGGCTCGGGCACCGGCGCGGCACCGGTGGTGTGGTGGACGATCAACCCGTCGACGAAGGCCAACCCGGCGGCCCAGCTCGCCCTGCTGACCTGGCAGGCGACTCCGGCCACGAAGGCGATCGAGTACACGGAGAAGCTGACCGCGACGATCACCGACCGCTGGGGCAGCGTGTGCACTCCCGCGGCGCCGCCGGCCGAGGTGCTGTGGACGTTTCTGCTGGAGCCGTTCGGACCATCTGCCGCCGGGTGGGATCTCGAGGGCGTCGCCTGGCCCGATCCACCCCGCACGCAGCGCAGCACGCCGCCGGGCACGTCGTTGCATGTCGGTGAGCGGTGGCGCACCGGGGACGCGCAGCTCGATGCGCTCCGCGGAGTGATCCCGGCCATCGTGATCGGCTCGACGGTGAGGTGCGACCGTGGCGACGTCCACCCAGGTGGTCCCGACATCAACGTTGTGCTCGGCACGACGCTTGCCCACGTCCCGCCCGATGTGCCCCGCTCACCCCGCTTCGTGGCCAAGACCGAGCTGGCGGCGACGGGCATCGATGCGCTCGTCGAGGGACCCGCCGCGGCGGCGACGTTCGACCACCTGCTGCAGCAGACGGCGCTGGGCGCGGCCGTGCCCTCGCCGCTCTGGCACCTGGGCCTGCAGTCGCTCGACCGCACGGTCGTCCCCACGGTGCTGCCGGCGGCGGCCCAGGGCGGTCTGTGCCCGGTGAAGGCGCTCCAGGCCCCGATGCTCGACAACGGTCTGGCGACCAACTTCGCCGACAAGGCGACGCGGCGCACGCTGGCGGGCGCCGGCATCAAGGACGAGCAGCGCGACCTCTTCGATGTCGTACAGCTACACACCGGTGCCTACAACTCGCTCGGCCTGCTGCTGTTCGTGCCCCGAGCGGTCGCCGCGTCCAAGACGCTGGTCGTGCGGGTGCTGGACGGCGCCGGGGCCGAGACCGGTCGGGTAGTGGTCACCAGCAGCGACCTTCTGGCGAGCGGCAAGGCGCTGCCCCCGGACTGGGTCGATCCCGCGGGGCCCTGGGCGGGCAGCGTCGAGGACCTGGTGCAGTGGGCGAACACCACTCCGACGCTGCCGGCCTACGTCAAGGTGCCATCGGTGAAGAACCCCGGAGCGATCGTCGAGATCGGCCTGACGACGCCCGCTTCGGCCGGGCAGCCTGGCGTCACCCCCGGACCCGCCACCCACGTCGAGCCGGGCAAGGGCGGTGTCTCGGCGCGGTACCTCGTCGCCGCGATCGGCCTGGTGTCGGCGGCCGAGGTCGCCCGAAATGACTGGGACCAGCACGGGATCGACAAGGACCACGACACCGTCACCAACGCCGTCGGTCCGGCGAGCAGCGACCACGCCCTCCTCGAGCCCGACTCGCGCTACCGCGTCGTGGTTGAGTACTTCGCCACCCGCAAGAGCGACGCGGAGACGCTCGGCGATGCCGCGCACCCGGCGAGCCAGACCTTCTGGTTCCGCACCGACACCATCGCCGCCGATCCGGCGGACACCACCCGGCTCATCTACACCGACACGCCCGATGCGGTGCCGGTGCGCCTCGACCCGTGGACGATGCTGACGATGCCCGACGACAATGAGAAGGGCTGGTTCGGCCGCGAAAAGCTGCGTCTCGTCTTCAACACCCACGACGTCGACCGCTTCTTCGGGTCCTACGGCAAGGAACTCCGCCTGCGCCTGGAGGCCGCGAACGGCCAGCACCCCGAGAGCACCGCCACGACGCCGCACCCGATGCCGATCAACGCGACGACACTCACCCCGATCGAGGCGACGCTACTGTCACCCTGGGACAAGGCGCTCACCGAGGCCGTCGGTCGGGGCGAACTGGCCTGCATCGACATCGACTTCACGCGCGTCCAGCACAGCGAGGTGCAGTTCGACGTCCCGCTGCACCCGTTCATGGAGTATCTCTTCGACGTCGAGCTCGTGGATCAGGGCGCCGCCGAGTCGACCCGGGGTCCGCGGGTGTTCCGTCGCCACTTCACCACCGGCGGCTTCGGCACCATCGAGGGCTTCGCCTGGTCGGTGTCGAGCGTGCTGCGCTCGGCCCGGGCGTGCCCGGTCGCCACGTTCACCACGATGCTGTCGACCCTGGGATCGCACCCGGCGGGCAGCGCTGTCGACTCCTTCCTGGCCGGCTTCCAGATCGAGCCGCTCGGCGTGCCGGACCACCCGCAGGTCGTCGTGTTCTGGCAGCAGGACGGCACTGCCGACCCGCAGCCGGCGGCGATCATGATCGACGCCACCGAGCCGCTGTCGCGCTCGCGCAACTACCCGCACGAGATCACCGACACGACCGTGACCGACGCCCCGCAGCGGTGGATCCTCGAACCACGCGAGTGGCTGACCGTGCGCGGCGGCGGCGACCCGGGAGCGGTGGCGGGCGTCGTGTACGCCCCGGGCGACCAGCGGGTGTTCGTGGTCCTCGCCCCGGACTCGCGCGGCCGGCACGTCACCGTCGATCTGGTCTCGTCGGCGATGCCCGACCTGCCGTTCCTCGACGACGGCGAGCACGCCTACAGCCTCGTCGATGTCACGCTCGACCATGCTCCCTGGGAAGAGGTGTAGCGATGGCCCGACGCGTCGACCCACACGCCTTCATGGTCATCGGCGCCGTCACCGACTGGGCCGCCATCGGGGCCGCCCAGGCCCAGCAGGTGGCCGCTGAGGAGCTCGCCAAGCAACGAGGCCTGCAGAGCCCGCGGGTGCTGCAGCTGCGCTGGTTCTTCGACCCCGCCCTCGGTTACCCGCGGACGCCGTTCACGATCTGGGCGCGGGTCCGCAAGGGCGGCGGCACGGCCCCAGCTGCCATCAGCTTCACCCCGTTCCTGTTCGGGAGCGTCCCGGCGCTGGTCCTCGACGCGGCCTACCCCGAGGTGCTCGTCGACGTCAGCGGTGGCCCGGGCGGCAGCGCGCTCGGCATCAGCGGCATGCCGCTGGCCGCACCGATCGTCGCCATCGAACCGGTCGCCCCCGGGGCCACGTCCGTGCGCCTGGCCGGTCCCGAGATACACGTCGTGGTGCTGCCCACTGGCACCACCGTGAACGGGGTGTTCGCCCTCGACAGCTCGGTCGCCGACGACAAGGCCTGGCAGCCGATCGAGATCGTCGGCCTGCCCGGTGACGGCACCACCGCCACCGGAACCGACCTGCTCGCCAAGCAGGGCCTCGTCAACGCACTCACCGATGGCGTGTCGGCGGCCCACGACCGCTTCACCCGCGGCGCCCCGTTCTTCGGGTGGGACACCCGACTCGAGCCCGGCGCCGCCGCACCCGCGTGGCTGCTCGCCGATCCGACGGCGATGATCAAGCTGTTCCAGTCGGAGATGCTGGCCGACTTCATCGACATGGTCGACAATGCCGCCGCCGCCGACCAGCAGCTCCGCACCTACGTGCGCACGCTGGCCACGCCGACGGGCCAGACGGCGCAGGCGACCTTCAACCCGCTCCGCCTGCTGGTGATCGGCGCCACCACCGACCCGCTGAACTCCCTTGTCACCGGGTTCGGCACCGCCTACGACGCCTCGTTCCTCGGCGAACGGGCCGTGGGCGTCACTACGCACGTCGAGACGAAGCTCGCCACGAACATCAGCCCGCAGGTCGACTTCATGGTCACCGCCACGTTCGTCGACACCCTCGGCAAGGACGTCGAGCGGGCGGCGCTGCTGCTCGGAGGAGTGAGCACGAGCCTGTCCCCCGCCACCCCCGCCGCAGTCGCCGCCGTGAACCAGGGCGTGCAGTCACCCGACGCGCTCGACGGCCCGTTCCGTCCCGTGGTCACGGTCTCATGGGACGCCACGCCGACGATGCTGCCGTTCCACCTCGGCAGCCAGGCCCTCGCCCGCCGCGGCGTGGCTCCACCATCGGGGTCGTCGGCGCTGATGGACAGGCGCCCCGGTGACGTCGCCCTGCAGCCGATCGGCGCCTCGGTCAGTACGACCAACCCGCAGCGGCGCACCCTGTCGGATGCCTCGTACGCCATCGACGGCACGATCGCCACCAACACCGTTCGCTACGCGGTGGCGACGCAGGACATCTTCGGGCGCTGGTCGAGATGGGGCAACGCGTCGTGCGACGCGGCGGAGCCGTCACCGGGCAGGGCGACCCTGCTCGGGCCGCGGCTCGACACCACGCCCGCCCCGGGGCCGTGCCCGGCCACGCTCACCGTCGACGTGTCGTGGGACTGGGCCAACCGCAGCCCGCAGACCGTCGACGTGGTCAGCCGTCGCTACGGCCAGGTGTGGCAGCAGGACCCGCCCGCCGACCTCTCCGTGCCGGTGATGCCGGGCGCGTTCCGCACGAGCTCCTCCGGCATGCTGGCCTCGATCACGTTCGCCCCCGACGGCTCGATCGCCGCGGTCGCATCGGGGGCCGGTCTGACAGCAACGCTCCAGCACCTGTCACCCGACTCCACCGAGATCGTCGTCGCCCCGGTCACCCTGCGAGCCCCGCGCCGCTACCGCCTCACGGTGACCGGCTTCGACCTCGACTTCGACGTGAACGGCACCTGGGGCCTGGCACTGTGGGCCCGTGGCACCGAGCACGTCGCGCCATTCCGCATCGGGCCGTGGACATCGACGCCGTCGGTGACCTCTGCCTCCGACCCGCGGCCACCCATGATCCAGTCGACGTACGAGGCGGTGCGGCTCGCGAGCCTCCGCGACGCCGAGGGCGCGCACCACGCCGAGCCGGTGTGGACACCGATGGCGGGATCGGTCGGGTACCGCGTCTACACCGCGGCCGAGTCGACCTTCCGGGCGCTCACCGGCATGTCAGTCGCCGCGGGCGGCATGACCCTGACGCAACGCCTGGCGGCGCTGCGGGCGACGTTCCAGGCGAACCCGGCACGGCGACCATTCACGCGCGTGTCCGCGGAGACCGTGACGGGCACGTCGATGCAGGTCTCCCTGCCGCGGGGCACGAAGGACATCCACCTCTTCGTCGTCCTGGGCGTCAGCGCGGGCGGCGTCGAATCGGACTGGCCGGTGGCCACCGACGCGCAGTGCGGCAAACGCTTCCTCGCCTTCGCCGCGCCGCAGACCGTCGCGCCCGGCCCGCCGACTTTGGAGGTGGCGCTCGCCGGCAACGGCCAAGACACCGCCTTCGCCGCCCAAGTGCGGGTCAAGACCGTCGCCGGGGCCCGAGTGTCCAAGGTCGACCTGCACCGGGTGCGCGTGGCCGACGCCGCAGTGTCGGTCGACACGATGGGTCCGCCGGTGGCGACGATCAGCGGGAGCGGAGGCGGGTTCACCGTCGCCGCCACCCCGGCCGGTGATCCCGATGAGCGCACCGACGACGGACGCGAGCAGCCGATCGGCACCATCACCGGCCTCGACACCGTGACCGGCTCATGGAAGCCGGTGTTCTATCGCGCCGTGGCCTGGGGCACCGACGACGCCGACCGCGGCCAGTACGGCGTGCGGTCCCAGGCCAGTGTGGTGCGCCAGGTGGTCGTTCCGCCGTCGATCCCGCCCGACCTGAGTGGGCTCGGCTTCGTCCTCCCGGTGGCCGGCTCGGCCAACGCCCGCGTTGACTTCACCACCGCTGCTCCGGTGGCGCCGACGACGCTCGGCCCGCATGTGCTCGAGGCCGAGGTGGTCGCGACGGACGCTGCGGGCGTGTCGAGGACGGTCGACCTCGTCGTGGCCAGGGCGGGGCTCGACGAGTTCGACACCGCCGAGCCGGGGGCCGGGCTGTCCGGCTTGTGGCGGGATCCGACCGCGGGTGGGGTCACGCCGTTGCACCTGCTGGTGCGGCGCTCGGACCCGGCAGCGACGCTGCGCGTGCGCGTCCGGCTCACCGACCCCCTCGGTCGCATCACCGAGCGCACGATCGACATCCCCGTGGTGCCGCCCGTGCAGTCGCCCGACATCACCAACCCGACGCTCACCACCGTCACCGGGGGCACGATCCTGGCCTTCACCACTTCGGTGCCCAACACCGCTCCCGGGGTCGGGCCGTACCGGGTCGAGGTCACGTTGCGGCCGACCACGGGTCGCGTGGCCCGGCGTGCCGAGAACCTGGGCGACATCCCCGTCGCCCAGGCCAACGAGGACATCTTCGCTGTCGCCACCGAGGCGATCCCGGTCCGCCGCACGCGGCGCTTCCTCGGCGGCACTTCGATTGCCGTCGGTGTCCGTCGCGCCGGCACCGTCACGGTCTCGGTCGTCGCCCCCGACGGCCCGACCGTGAGCGTCAACCGCCGCATCACCGGAAGGGTCGTGAGATTCCCGTGAGCGACATCACCTCGGTGACCGTGCTGACCGCGGCCGACGCCGCCAACCAGCTGCAGAGCAAGGGCTTCGACGCTCTCGGGCTCACCGTCCCGGCGTTCGGCACGCAGTGGTCCACGGCCGGCACCACCGCCGACGACACGACGCTGCGCCTGTCGGTCACCGGCCCGCGCGCGCCGTTCACCGGCACGTTCCGCCTCGAGACCTCGCCGGTGACGCTGGCGGCGGTCACCGGCGACCCGATCAGCTCGCCGGCGGGCGTGCTGCGCCTGCACCCCGAGGCCGTGCACCGCCTGGAGACGCTCGTGCGCCTCCGGTACGGCGGGCTGCAGCGCCCGGTGCCCGTTGCGATGGTGGTCCACGGCGTGACGATCCCGGCCGGGCCGCAGCTCGTGTCGTGGTTCCGCGGCGGGGACGACATGGGCATCACCGGCACCCACGACGTCTCCTTCCACGACCGCCGCGGCCTGATCATCGATCCCGTCGCGGTGGCGGCGCTGCTCGCCGACCTGATGCTGTTCCGCCCCGCCCTCGTCGCGGCCGGCGCCGGTGGGTCGGCATCGTTGCCGGGCGGCATCTCGACGATCGCCAACCTGATCGGGCCCGCGGTCCGGGTCCACGTCGTCAGCCCCCACGGTGCCGCCTACCGTTCGCGTCGCCCCGTGGCCGAGCTCGAGGTGATCGACCAGACCGGCTCGTTCGTCCGCGCCGTGCCGGCGTCGGGCATCGTCGACCTCGCCACCGCCGAGCGCCTGGGCCGGGCGACCACTCACGCCGTCGCGGACGCGGCGGCCGGCGCCCCGCTGCTGTGGGGGCTGGCGCCGGACGGGACGCTCGATACCACGCCCCTCGCCGCGCCGCTGCTGCCCACCACCGGCAACCCCCCGAGCCCGACCCGCCAGTTCTTCCGCGTCGTCGCCGTCGACCTGGGCTGGCACCTCCTCGGCAACCGCGGCATCGCCTCCGGCGACGCTGCCGTGCCGGGCGAGACCGGTCGAGCCGCCGAGGCACCGGTCCCGGCTGTCCGCAAGAGCGCGTCGAACTTCGACTTCCTCATTGACGGCAACGACATCCTCGGCGCGATGGGAGCCATCTCGGCCGCGCTACCTCCCCCCGGGCCCGACCAGCGGGCGCTGCTCAGCTCGCCGGTGATCGAGACCACGGTGCCACTGCCACCGTCGGCCGGGGCGCTCGGGCACTGGCCGGCGTTCCCACCCGGGCCGCCCCCGAGCGCTGGCGACACGGCGGCGATCCGTCGCTACGACGCCACCGGCACCGCCCTACCGACCGCCACGTGGCGCACCCCCGCCAGCGGTCCCAACCGCGACGTGATCGTGTCATTCCCGGCCGGCTCGCTGCCCGCCGGTACGCACGTGCGGGTCTACCCGCGCACGTTCAAGCAACTGCGCGGCATCAACCAGGATCCGTCGTTCGTCCGGGGTGACGGCGGAGCGGCGATCGTGCCGACCACCGGCGATGCCGAGCTGCTGCTCGTGAACCCGTTCCTACTGACCCCGACCGACACCGGGCCCGACCCGACCCTGATCACGATCGACATCGTCGCCGTCGGCCGCGACGGCACGCGCCGGCTGCTGTCGTCCACGCAGATCGCGGTCGGCGCGCCCCAACAGTTCACCGACAACCTCGCCGACTTCGGGGGCACCACCTCGGCGTCGGTCGCCGCACTGCTGGCCGTGCCCGGCAACACTGCCATCGCGCCGGCCACCGCGTTCGGCAACCCGCAGGTGCCGGCACCGCCCGCGCTACCCTCGCTCCCGGCCAGCCCGACGGTGGACGACGTGCTGGCCTGGGTGCGCACGCTGGCCAACGAGACGACGTCGCCCCGGATCGGACCGCACCTGCCGACGCAGGAACGCTTCGACACGATTCTCGCGCTCGGCTCGGTGCCCACCGGCCAGCAGATCTACGCCTGGGACGCCGTGCTCTCCGGGGCCCGCTTCGGTCTCGAGTCGCGGTGCGCCAGCCCCGATCTCGCCGACCCCGGCAACCCGGCAGGGCCCGACGCGCACATCACGGGCGTGCGGGTCGGCGGCCAGCTCGCCTACGACCTGGCCTTCCATGCCCTCAAGCGCTGCCTGCCGATCATCCCGCTCGGTGGGCCGGCGGGCTGGATCGTGCAGTCCGCCGGTGCCAACTGGGACGTGCCCGACCCCGATCCCGAACCGCCATCCGGCCAGCCCTTCATGGCCGGTGCCGTGCTCGAGACGATCGCCCCGCTCATCGACTCTCCCGAGCTCTCGTTCCTACCACTGCCGCCGACCGGCGCTTCGGTCAGCGCGCTCGTCGGCCAGGTCGCGGCCGCCCTCGGCGCCCCTGCCCCGGTGGTGGCCATCGCCAACGAGGCCCGTCTGCTGCGCGAGCTGCAGGGCGAGATCCAGACCGCCAAGGACGGCCAGCGCGACGCCATGTGGTCGATCGCCCGCGCCGTCGCCGAGGCCCGTGAGTACGTCCTCATCGAGTCGCCGATGTTCGGCCGCACCGCCCGCCCCGACGGCACGCACCCCGAGGACGGCCTCGTCGACCTCGTCACGCTGCTCGTCACCCGCCTCAACGAGAACCCCCGGCTCAAGGTCATGGTCTGCGTGCCGAGGTTCCCCGACTTCCCCGTCGAGCAGGAGAACTGGTTCCGCGCCGCGCTGGTGCAGCGCAAGACCGCGCTCGAACTCCTCGTCGCGGCCGACACCAACCGGGTGGCCGCCTTCCACCCGATCGGCTTCCCCGGGCGCACCACCGTCGGACGGGGCACCGTCGTACTCGTCGACGACGCGTACGCACTCGTCGGCACCTCGCACTGGCGCCGCCGCGGGATGACCTTCGACGGCGGATGCGACCTTGTCAGCATCGACCGCCGGCTCGATGACGCCGGCTCGTCCGCCGCAATCGCCCGCTTCCGTCAGGAGCTGCTCGCCGCCCGGCTGGGCGTGCCGATCCCGACCGGCGCGCCGACCACCTCGGCGTTGTGGACCCGCCTCGCCGAGCCCGAGTCTGCCTTCGACGCCGTACGCGACCTGCTCCAGTCCGGTGGACAAGGCCGTTGCACCCCAGTGTGGGCCGGCCCCACCGACACGGCCGTGATCCCCGAGACCGACGACAAGACCGATCCGAACGGCAAGCTCGGTGTCGGGTTGCTCAGCACGCTGCTGGGGCTCGTGCCGTAGCGGGGAGCTTAAGAAGCTGCACGTGGTCTGCGACAACACCGGCGCACGGTGGCATACCCCAACTTCAAGGAAATCTTGCCAAGGCCACTTCAACGTGTACGTCGACACCAGGCGACTGCCTGATAGGTGACGTAGCGCCAGAGTCCTCTCAGACGTTGAACCAAATGATCATGTCAGCCCCCTGCGCAACCGAGAGCTGACTCTCGCTCAGGGCACCCCTGTTCACCTTCGCTAGAGTGAAGTTGGCACCCGCAGCGTCTGCATCGGTGAACACAGCACCCCTCAGATCGGCCTTCCGGAAGTTTGCCTTGCGCAGGTCGGCTTTCTTCAGGTCCGCCTCCCGTAGGTCGGCGTGGTTGAAGTGAGCGCCGGTGAACACGGACTTTTCAAGGTGGGCTTTGTAGAGAAACGAGCGTCGGAACACAGCTCCTGCGAAGTTCTTGCGGTGGTGCATCCGCGCACCACGGAGGTCGGTGTCGCGTAAGTCCGTCACCACTGTGTCGGGCACCGTCTCTTCGTCACTCTCACGGCTTCTTCTTTGTCCCAGGGCATTGAGAGCGGCCTGAACTCGCAGCGACGGTTTGTCCTTGTCTCGTTCCGCTTCCGCCTCGCTCCAGGGCGGTGATTCATCAGATGTCCGCTTGGCGACACGGCGGACGAATGCCGACAACACGTCGACCACAGCGTTCTCGTCACGCACGCTGTCGGACATGATGCGGTCCAGGGAGTGGATCCCACCGATGCACGCGTCAGGTGACGCCTCACCGAGCTGATCGACTGCCTTGGCGAAGCGGTCGGTGATCTGACCCGCATGGTTGAGCCTGTAGGACCAGAAAGCGAGCACGACACTCGTTGAGGCACCGACCAGAGCAAGGAAGGCAAGCGTGGCTGTCCGTGCGTCGGCGACAGCCTTGTGCCGGGCGGCACTGGTCGTGTGCGGATGTTGCACGAGCAGTACCGGGATGCCCCACAGCGCCAGGGCGCCCACAGTAATCACTAGGACAGTAACCAGGAATCCCTGCACCAGCTGGCGTGTGCGCTGCCGCCGCCAGAGGTCGACACGCTGCACCATGGGTTCATCTTCAACTCGCTGGCAGGGGCTGACAAGGGACACGGCGCAACAGGACAGGAGCGTTCCGGCCACCCGATGCCACTGTAGGGATCGTCCTGGCCGTCACCCCGAGCTTGTAGGCCGGAAGGAGTCCGGAGCCACTGAGTCGCTGACGATGCCCCCGGCCGGGGGCCCACAGATGCAGACCCTCGGCCACGCCGTACCCACTAGGCCGTGGGCACCAACCCTTCCGGCAGCAACTCGGCTTGAGTCGCCACGTTGATCAAGGCTCAGAGATCTACATGGTCAGGAAGGCGGCGAGCAGCCCAAGGCACAGTCGTTCCTGTGTCCGTCAGTTGGCCAGTGAGTTGGTCCTGGGACAGCGTTGCGGTGACGCGGAGGGTGCCGGCGTCGAGGCGGACGCTGGAGGGCGTGCGGGTGACCGTGAGGGGCTCCCATTGGCGAGGCCACCGGTCGGGCAGCCAGATCCCCGACCAGGCGGAGGCGTCCGGGCGGGAGACGATTGCCAAGCGCGGGAGGAGGGCGGTGCTGCTCGTCCACTGTCCAACGAGTGTGTCCTTGGCGGCCGCGAACGGGAGAAACTGACCGTCGCGCTCCAAGGAACCGCCCAGCAGACCGGGGGATCCGCCGTTTCGCGCAGTCAGCACAGCGTCAGGCAGCCCCGGGACAGCGGGGAACCGCACGGTGATCGAACCGAGGGCAGGTTCGGTGCGTCCAGTGCCCGCGATCGCGCGTTCGCCATCGTGGAGAACGGCGTGCACAGCGCCCTGCGGGGAGGCGCGTAGCCACAGCTTCACAGGGAGGCCGGCAAGGGTGCCCGCGTACAGGGCCGTGGACCGGCGAGGAGGGCGAACACGGTCGCCCGCGCTGGTGATGGTGCCGAAGAGTTCCTTCGCGCCGTTCAGGTCACCGTTGCGGATCGCGTAGGCGAGAGCGTGGGCCCCCTCGGTGAGATGACGAGGCATCGCGGGGTCGTCGCGGTCGACGGTGAATAGTCCGAATCGGGCCTGAGGGCGGTAGCCCTCGTGCCATTCCCAGTTGTCGATCAGTGTCCAGTAGAGGTAGCCGCGCACGTCGACTCCCTCTCCAACGGAGCGGGAGAGCTCCTCTAGATGTGCGGTGATGAAGGGAGCCCGCTGTCTGTCGGTACTCTGTGGGACGCCGTTTTCAGTGATGAGGACAGGCAGGCCGTAGCGGTCGTGCAGGGCACGCAGCGTCTCACCAAAGCCGCCCGGTGAAATCTCCCAGCCAAGGTCGTTCAGTAGCAGATGCGGCTGGTCTGAGTCGCGCAGGTTGTTGGTGAAACGGCCGCCGGAATATCCCATGAAGCCGCTCACCAGGGCGTCGGCATACACGTAGACCGAGCGGTAGTAGTTGAGGCCGATGAAGTCGCAGTGTGCCCGCCACACGGCCGGGGCTCCAAGATCGACGCCTAGCCACGGGCCGAGTTCGCCCGCTGGGACGAGGTTACGGTCGGCGGCGCGACGGGCGATCGCTCGGTCGATTTGGCCGTCGACGATCGCGTTGAGCATGTGCCAGTTGTAGAAGTAGTCGAACTGGTTGCGGGCGGCCTCCTGGTCGCCGAGCAGGGTGTCGGTAGCGGCTGTTGTGACCTTTGCATGCATCATCGCGTGCGCGATGCCGACCATGGCATTTGGATCGGTTGCCTTGAGTACGGCGTAGGCCTGGCAGTGGGCCCGGATCAGGTTGAAGTAGGCATCCTGGCCCCGCGAGCCGTCGCCGGTGAAACCGGGAGGCCAGATCCCGGCGAGATATCCGACGCCGATCATTGAGCCGACCGGTTCGTTGAGAGTGACCCACCAGCGGACACGGTCGCTCCACCGCGTAGCAAGGAACCGGACGAACTCGACGAACGCAGTGACAGTTTCGGGGTTCTCCCAGCCGCGCAACGATGCCTTGAAGTCCGGGTCGTCTCCGCTGGCGAACGGCAGGCCGACGATGCCTCCGACGCCCGACTCGCGCGGCGGGTTCAGTACCCAGACCGGAAGCGTCAGGTGACTGAGGGAGAGGATCGGGGTGAGGCCACGTGCCTCCAAGTCGTCCAGGACCCCGTCGTAGTAGGCGAGGGCAGTGGGATCGAGGTCTCCGAGCGTGAGCGGTCCGGCATGGCCGGCGGGCTGAGGCTGGACCCGCGACCACTCGGCCGAGAATCGGTAGGCGGTCAGGCCCAGGTCGCGCGCGCGGTCCAGGTCCGAGCCCAAGACGGCGCGGTCGGCATGCTGCACCGCTGGTCCTGGCTCGGTGAGCTCGATCGGCGCACCGCTGAGCTCACCCAGCCGCCGTACCCGACGCTGAATGGCAGGAGAGGATACGAAAGCGGCCCAGTCGTTGCCCGCCAGATCGCCTTCGTTCTGCATCGCGGCGGTCGCGACGCCCCACATGAAACCGGTCGGCAGCGGTGGCAGCGGCGCATCCCGCGGATCGCCCCGGTCGAGGGCACGCATGATCGCGTCCGCGTATGCCCGCGCGCCTGCTGGATTGGGGTGACCGATAGACGCCCGGCGACAGACGAACACGTCGGTGCGGTCGGCAGACATCTCACACAGCGGCCCCCGCTCGGCAGCGACCATTGGGTCCTGCGGCGTTAGGTCCGTGTTGATGGCGTACACCCACGGTTCCGGTGCGAGTGCGGCATTCCGTTCAGTGAACCCCGCATCGGCGAACAGCACGCGTGGCATCGGTAGCGCGTCGTTCACATCGTCGACGGCGGCGGCGATCGCGAGTCGGCTCAACTCGTTGAGAGCCCGGCAGTTGGTGAGAACCTGCGGGATCATCCACGGGGCGAGAACCCCACCAGGCAGCCCGGCGACGGTGAGCCCCACGGCAACCAGGAAGGCGCTGAGCCCGCCCGTGTCGCTGGCATCCGAGAGCATGGGGTAATAGGCGGTGGCGACGATCTGGGCGTTGGGGAATCGCTCGGCAACGGCTGTGAGGAGCGTCCGCAGATCATCGTGGCAGAACTTGGCGATAACCGGGGCGAAGTCCTTCGGTTTGTTCAGAGGGTTGAGGACTGTGCGGATGTTGATGTCGTTGAGGCCGGCGGTCAACAGCACGTAGTCGACGGCGTCGGGGGAGCCACTGTAGGCGGCGAGTTGCTGCATGGCGGTCGGATAAGAGGTCGGCACCTCACCGGACAGGGCGGGTAACGAGGTCGAGTCGCCCGCGCCGATAGTTGCTCCCGAGTGAGCCAGCATCGTCGAATACGCCCTGATACCGCTGCCTCGGGCTGCGAGCGACTCCTGGATGAGCGTCGCGTATTTCTGGTGCGGTTGCAGGCCCTGGCCCCAGGCGACCGAGTCGCCGAGGATCAGCAGACGTAGCGTGTCGATGATGAAGTCGATGGCGTTGGACGGGGTCCCGTCGGCGAGGATGACCTGGAGCGAGGCCGGTTCACCATCGGCGGCCTCAGGGGTTGCCTGCGGCCGGACCAGGCGGAACGTCAATGACGAAGGACTCAGGTAGGTGGCGTCAGGCATGTCTTCGCCCAGAATGCGGATGCGAGCCCCCGGCGCGAACCCCGTTCCGCTCACGGCCACCGTCGAGCCCGGCCGGATGCGCGCCGCGCCGTCGCCCACCTGAGTCGCCGTCGGCAGGACATAGAACGAAAGAGGGTTGGAGGCCGTGCCGTCGGCACGGCGGACAGTCAGGACGCGCGCGCCGCCCTCAGCCGCCGGGACGGTGAACGTCGCGATCGTGTCCGCCACGACGGTCAACGGGATCTGCTGTCCGTCAAGATAAAGGCCGTCGTCGTCGGTTAGACGCAGCGCCTCCAGAGTGACCGAGATGCCAGCTGCGCCGCGCGACGGGATCGCCCGGATGAGCGCGGGCTCGGTGAGCTGACGCTGGAAGTCGTCCTCGTCGATGGGGACGAGTTTGGCCGCGTCGGGATGCACTCCGCCCTGGGCCCCAGAAGCGCCCTGCGCACCCTGCGCACCCTGCGCACCCGGAGCGCCATCGTGTCGTTCCTCCGACATAGAGCAGTTCTTGGGCCGCGCCCCCAGCCGACCTCCAACTCCGCCTGGCCCGGGAGCTCCTGGTGTTCCCCCCGTTCCGCTGGGGCCTCCAGCGATGTTGACGGTGAAGCCTCCAGCAGCATAAGTCTCAAGAACTGGCGCCGGAGCGTACAGACTGAGCCGTCCGCCATGCCCCCCGCTGCCCCCGATCCCGCCATTCCCGCCGTCGCCGCCACTGCCACCATCCCCGCCAGCACCGGCGCCACTTCGGCAGAACCCCAGCCAGTCGTAAAGCTCCGCCCGGCCGTTGGAGCCCTCGCCGCCCTGACCGCCGTCCTGACCTCGTCCACCTGGACCGCCTTGCTGCCCTTGCAGATCGAAAATCGGGGAACCTGTCATCCGGAGCAGCCAGAGCTCCAGCTCTGGCGCGTCCACGCCGGCCCACCCACGGCCCCCGTCCGCGCCGCGCAGCCCCGGCCCGCCGGTCTCGCCCCACAGACCATCGGGGGTCGGGGCCTTGCCGGGGGCTGGGGATCGGTTGCCTGATGGCCAGGACATCACCGGGGTGGCGGGTGTCGGCCGTTCGTACGTGAACGTCACGTTCCTTCCTACAACCATGTCCTCAGCGATGAACGTCAAGAAGCGGTGCGGCTGAAGTAGGACGATGGTGGCGTCGTCGGCCAGAACGATCCTTCTGGCCACGAAGTAGGCGCGATCGAGCACGATGGACCGCGTCGTGGAGAAGAGCGGCGTCCATGTTTCGGGCACTACGGCTTCAACGAACCGCGGAACCAAGACGCCATGCACAGGCAGCCCTACGCCAACCGGCCGACGCTCGAGCGGCAGCAACGGGAAAGGGCCTGGCAGGGGCGCTGCCAGAGGTAAGGGGGCGAGCCGCCCTTGGGGCAGCACGATCCCCGGCTGAGCTGCAACCGCACCCGACAGGTGGAGCTCCCCTAGCGTCGACAGCCGGGGGATCCCCAGCTGCTCCAACACCGACCGGTAGTAGGTCAGCCGCATCTGTGCCGCGCGCCGTTCTTCGGGAGTGTCAATGATCGGCGGCATCCGAGCCCCCTCCAACCGGCGTGCCACAACAGTATGAAGAACCCTTACCGAGACAATCAGGCCTGACTAGACAGGGGGGATCAATCACCCCCACAATCCAGCAGCTGATGGACGTGGCAATCGCCGCGTGGCGTGTACGGACTACGCCAATTCGTCTTCGCCTCAAACGGCATTGGCTTGATCGACACGGTGATCCTGCCCGGGCTGCTCAACGGCATGATCCCGCGCAACGTTGCCGACCGGGGCAGGTAGCGGAGTAACACGGGAAGCCCCCGCAAGACCGGAAAGGGCCTCCGTCGCAGATCAGAGGGACCGTTCCAGGGCAAAGCCGCCCAGGTAGCGGCAGACGAGTCGGGCTGCACGCCGGGCCCTGTTCGGGACGGCACCACTCCGGATGCCCCAGTCAGCAGTCCCCAGGATGAGACTCCCCAGTCTCCAGGGAACTGCCGTTTCCTCAAGTAATCCGCAATCAAACTCGACCCCGAATCGACCCCCAACGCGCCAACCGAGTCGAGGTCATGGCCCTGACCTGCACAAATACCCTTGAACTTCGACCGAGAACTACAACTCGTGGTAGTAGCCGGTGGACTGCGAGGGCAGGACGCGCTCGCGGTTCTGGAAGACGCCGCCGTCCTGCGAGTACGGGTAGGGGCCGCCCTTCGCGATCAGGTTGAGCGTGGTGTACGCCTGCGACGGCAGATCGTCGTAGCAGATGCTGCCGACCGCCGTGGTGGCGGCACCGGCCGTGCCGGCGGTGACGGTACCGCCGACCAGGAGGGCGGACAGGACGGCAGCTGCGGCGCCGATGCGAGCGATTCGTGGGGGGAATCTCATGCCCTCATGATGACGCGCGTAGACAGTGGCATGTCAATGACAACTCCGCAGAATTTCCCGTCCCGTCCGATGAGTTTTCGCGGTGTTAACTTCCGGCACGGGCCTTCCACGGGCGACACCGCCGGGGTCTCAGGCGCCTGCGGAGCCACGGCCCGGCAGTTTCTCGCCCCCGCCGCCCCTACCCGTCCCATCCTTCGGGGGCTCCGCCCCCGAACCCCCGTATCGCGCTGAACGCGCTCGTCCTCAAACGCCGGACGGGCTGACTACCCAGCCCGTCCGGCGTCTGAGGACAAGCAGGGGTCTGGGGGCGGCAGCCCCCAGGGATGGGACGGGTAGGGGCGGCGGGGGCGAAGAAAAGCCCCACCGCACCACCCTCACCCCCCAAGCTCCCGATACCGCCCCTCCAACTCCCCCGCCCCCTCCTCCGTCAGCGAACCGAACAACCGCAACCGCGAGATCCCGCCGTCCGGATAGATGTCCACGCGCGCGTGCGTGCCCGTCGCCGGGGTCGGTAGAGGGAAGCGGTGGTTCGTGTCGGGCTGGAGGCGGGTTCGCGGGAGGATTTCCGTCCAGTCGCCGTTCTCGCCGTCCCGGAGCGACACCGTCGCCCAACCCGCGCTGTTCCCCTTCAGATACGCCGTGTCGATCTCGATCGCCCTGATCTCCGACCGGGCCGCCAGGCGGTACCGGATCCAGTCGTTGCCCTGGTCGCGGCGCCGGCGTGTCTCCCAGCCGTCGTCCATCTTGCGGGAGCGCCCGGGCTGGATGGTGTTCGACGCCGGTGAGTAGAAGAGGTTGGACGCGTCCTCCGCCCGGCCGCCGTTCTCCAGGGCGACCACGTCGAAGGTGCCCAGCGCCGCCAGCCAGGCCGGGTCGGGGACGGCCTCGCCGTACACGCGCAGGCGCGCGATGCCGCCGTCCGGATGCTGGTTGACGCGCAGGTGCGTGAAGCGCTGTTCCAGGGACACCTCGAAGCCGTTCGCCGCGTGGCCGCCGACCCTCGTGCGCGGTACCAGCGTCGTCCACTTCACGTCGTCCGACATCAGCTCCTCGGGGGACGGTGAGCCGGGCAGCGACACCGCCTCGACCGACACGGCCTGCGGATAGTTGCCGCGGAAGTGGGCCGTGTCGACCACGATGCCCCGTACGACGCCCGGCGTGCCGAGCCGGACGAGGGCCCAGTCGTGGTCCTCCGCCGTCGGCCACGGGTGCTGCGCCGAGGCGCCCCGCCTGCGCCTGGTCTCCCAGCCGTCCATGACCTTGCCCTTGTGGCCGAACTGCTCCGGTACGAACTCGGCGGGCCCGGGCACGAGCATGTTCTCGCGGTCGGCGAAGAACTCGTCGTTGGCGGCGATCACCCCGGCCCCGAGGCGGCGGTCGGCGAGGTCGGCGTACTGGGTGAAGGGGAAGTCCGCGGTGCGGTAGTCCGCGTACGGGTCGCCGCCTCCGTAGGGGTTCGCGTCGCCGGTGAAGCTCGGAATCGCGGTCACGGTGATCAGTTCTGCCTTTCGGAGTCGGCGCTGCGGGTGCCGGGGAACGGGAATCCCGGAATCCCGGCGAACCGGGAATCCGGGGAACCAGAAAAGGTGGTCAGGGGGTGCGGGTCAGGAGTTGTCCTCTCGGGGCCGTGAACTCGCCGTCCGCGACGATGCGTTCGCCGCGCAGCCAGGTCGACTTCACGACCCCGCTCAGGGTCCGCCCCGCGTACGCCGTCACGCGGTTGCGGTGTTGAAGGGCCGCCGGGTCCACGGTGAACGTCTCGTCCGGCGCGAGAACGGCGAAGTCGGCGTCGCGGCCCGCCTCGATCGCGCCCTTGCGGGAGTCGAGGCCCACCAGGGCGGCCGTCCGCGTGGACATCCAGCGCACGACGTCCTCCAGGGAGTGGCCCCTCCCCCGTGCCGCCGTCCACACCGCCGCGAGGCTCAGCTGGAGGCCGGAGATGCCGCCCCACGCGGTCGCGAAGTCGGCGGTCTTGAGGTCGGCGGTGGACGGGGAGTGGTCGGTGACGACGCAGTCGATCGTGCCGTCGGCGAGCGCCTGCCAGAGCAGGTCCTGGTTGGCGGCCTCGCGGATGGGCGGGCAGCACTTGAACTCGCTGGCCCCGTCCGGGACTTCCTCGGCGGTGAGGGTCAGGTAGTGCGGGCACGTCTCCACCGTGATCCGAACCCCGTCCGCCTTCGCCTCGGCGATCAGCGGCAGCGCGTCGCTCGACGACAGGTGCAGCACGTGCACGCGCGCGTGCAGCCGCTTCGCCTGCGCGATCAGGTTCGCGATGGCCGTGTCCTCCGCGCCGCGCGGGCGCGAGGCCAGGAAGTGCGCGTACTCCGGACCGCCTTGCTGCGGGGCCGTGTCCAGGCGGTGCGGGTCCTCCGCGTGCACGATCAGCAGTCCGCCGAAGCCGGCGATCTCGGCCATCGACAGGGCGAGTTGGTCCTGGTCCAGGTGCGGGAACTCGTCCACGCCGGACGGCGACAGGAACGCCTTGAAGCCGAAGACCCCGGCGTCGTGCAGCGGGCGCAGGTCCTTGACGTTGTCGGGCAGCGCGCCGCCCCAGAAGCCGACGTCGATGTGGGCCTTGGACGCCGCCACTTCCCGCTTCGTACGGAGGTGGTCGACCGTCGTCGTGGGCGGGAGGGAGTTGAGGGGCATGTCGACGAGGGTGGTGATGCCGCCGGCCGCCGCCGCGCGCGTGGCGGTCCAGAAGCCCTCCCACTCCGTGCGGCCGGGGTCGTTGACGTGCACATGGGTGTCGACCAGGCCGGGCAGCAGGACGTCGTCCCCGAAGTCCTCCAGGCGTGCGCCGGGCGGTACGTCCGCCTCGTACGGGAGTACGGCCGTGATCCGGCCGTCGGCTACCGCGACCGTGGCCGCGCGCGTCCCCTCGGGCGTGATGACGCGCGTCGAACGCAACGCCAGTTCGATGCCGGGCACTCGCAGACCCCTCTCTGTCACCGTGAATCCCGCCGTTAACCTCCACGTAACGGAATTCAACGTTCTGTTGAAGGAGTCTTCCCCGCCCTCCTCGTACCGTCAAGAGTGACCCCGGCGACAACCTGGATGTTTCCACTGAACGGAATTATAATTCCAGAAATTAGAACGTAGCCACATACAAGCAGGCCGTCAAGCAACCGCCCGGTAGGCTGCACCATCGCCTGTCAGCAGTGAAAGGAACGCGCCGTGCCGACGCCCAGCGCCAGCTCCACCGACGCCGCCAAACCCGCCGCCGCCAGCGGTGGCGTCCAGTCCCTGGAGCGCGCCTTCGATCTGCTGGAGCGCATGGCGGACGCGGGCGGTGAGGTCGGTCTGAGCGAACTCTCCGTGAGCAGCGGGCTCCCCCTGCCCACCATCCACCGGCTCATGCGCACCCTCGTGGTCTGCGGCTACGTACGCCAGCAGCCCAACCGCCGGTACGCGCTCGGCCCGCGCCTGATCCGCCTCGGCGAGTCCGCGTCCCGGCTGCTCGGCACCTGGGCCCGCCCCTATCTGGCCCGGCTGGTCGAGGAGACCGGCGAGACGGCGAACATGGCGCTCCTCGACGGCGACGAGATCGTGTACGTGGCGCAGGTCCCGTCGAAGCACTCGATGCGGATGTTCACGGAGGTGGGCCGGCGCGTCCTGCCGCACTCCACCGGCGTCGGCAAGGCCCTGCTCGCCGACGTCCCGCCGGATCAGGTGCGTTCACTGCTCGCCCGTACGGGCATGCCGGCCGCGACGGACAAGACGATCACGACCCCGGACGGCTTCCTGACCGCCCTGGCGGAGGTGCGCCGCCTCGGTTACGCGGTCGACGACAACGAGCAGGAGATCGGCGTCCGCTGCCTCGCGGTCTCCGTGCCCGACTCCCCGACCGCCGCCGCGATCTCCATCTCGGGCCCGGCGGGCCGGGTAACGGAGGAGGCGACGGAGAAGATCGTGCCCGTACTGAAGCAGGTCGCCGCCGAACTCTCCGAGGCACTGGCCAACTCGGGCAGCCCCGCGCACTGACTACCGGTGCAGGACAGCGCCCCAAAGGGGCGCGGGGCTGTGTCGATATGCGGCTCCGCCGCGTGGGCGCGACCAGCCCCCACAGGCCACAGGCCGTCAGCCGAAGAACCACCCCTCCAGCGAAACCCTCAGTGCCGCTGGTCGCCGAACAACTCCACCGCCGCGCGTACGTCCGACAGCCCCCGCGCCAACGCGCTGACCGACCCGATCGCACCCGCGACGAGGAGTAACGAGCGGCGCAGGCGCGGGATTTCGGGGCGGCCGGTGATGGCCATCGCGGCCAGGGAGGCCAGTTCGTCCTCGGCGATGCCGCGATCGGGGAACTCGGCCGGGTGCGCGGCGAGTTCACGGCGCAGCCGGGACACCGCGGTCCGCAACTCCGCCACTCTCGGATCTTCGTCGCTGCCGGTCACCGACCTCTGCCCCAAGCTCCGCAACACGGCTCCCCCACGGCCCCCACCTGCGTCCCGCACGCCCCCATCGCGCTGGTCGGGCGCCGGGGACGCGGGACAGTAAACGCCACCCTGGCGACGGACGCCACACCACGGGCCGAAATTCGGCCCGCGAACGCCCGTGGACACCAGCCGGTCGGCCGCCGCGTCGGGTATGCAGGACACATGACGGAGAAGCGGGACCAGGTACCGGACCAGGTGGCGGGGCTGCTGCTCGCGGCGGGTGGGGGGCGGCGGCTCGGCGGACGACCCAAGGCCCTCCTCGAACACCGCGGCGGCCTCCTCGTCGAACACGCGGCCGATGCCCTCCGTGCGGCGGGCTGCGACCCCGTCCATGTCGTCCTCGGGGCGCGCGCCGAGGACGTACGGCAGCGGGCCGTTCTGCCCGGGTGCGTCCTGGTGGACAACCCGGAGTGGGCGGAGGGCATGGGCTCCTCGCTGCGGGCCGGGCTGGCGTCCCTGCGCTCCACACCCGCCCGCGCGGTTCTCGTCTCGCTGGTCGACCAGCCGGGGATCGGGTCGGCGGCCATGTCCCGCGTCCTCGCCGCGCACACCTCCGACGAGTCCCTCGTGGCGGCCTCCTACGACGGGAAGCGCGGGCATCCGGTGCTGTTCGGCGCCGCCCACTGGGCGGGCGTCGCGGCGGTCGCGGTCGGGGACCGGGGCGCCCGGGACTACCTGCGGGCCCGCGACGACACGGTCACCCTCGTCGAGTGCGGTGACGTGGCACAGCCGTACGACATCGATGTGACGGCCGACCTGGAGCGCCTCGCGTGACGTTTCTCGCCACGAAGAATCTCCATGTCAACAAATTATTGAACTTCCACGATGAGGAAACTAGCATCCACTGACCAGAATCATCCGACCGGAACGGAAGTGACCGCTCATGTCCGCACCAGCGCCGTCCCCGCTGGCCATCGTCGACGCCGAGCCCCTGCCCCGGCAGGAGGAGGTGCTCACCGACGCGGCGCTGGCCTTCGTGGCCGAGCTGCACCGGCGGTTCACGCCCCGGCGTGACGAGCTGCTCGCGCGTCGTGCGGAGCGCCGCGCCGAGATCGCCCGCACCTCGACCCTCGACTTCCTCCCGGAGACCGCCGCGATCCGCGCCGACGACTCCTGGCGCGTCGCCGAGTCCCCCGCCGCGCTGAACGACCGGCGCGTCGAGATCACCGGCCCGACCGACCGCAAGATGACGATCAACGCCCTCAACTCGGGCGCGAAGATCTGGCTCGCGGACTTCGAGGACGCCTCCGCGCCGACCTGGGAGAACGTGGTCGTCGGACAGGTCAACCTGGCCGACGCCTACTCCCGGAACATCGACTTCACCGACCCGACCAGCGGCAAGTCGTACGCCCTCAAGGCCGATTCCGAACTCGCGACCGTCGTCATGCGGCCCCGTGGCTGGCACCTCAACGAGCGGCATCTCCAGGTCGACGGGGAGCAGGTCCCGGGCGCTCTGGTCGACTTCGGCCTCTACTTCTTCCACAACGCGCAGCGGCTGCTCGACCTCGGCAAGGGCCCGTACTTCTACCTCCCCAAGACCGAGTCGCACCTCGAAGCCCGGCTGTGGAACGAGGTGTTCGTCTTCGCGCAGGACTACGTCGGGATCCCGCAGGGCACCGTCCGCGCGACCGTCCTGATCGAGACGATCACGGCCGCGTACGAGATGGAGGAGATCCTCTACGAACTCCGCGACCACGCCTCGGGGTTGAACGCGGGCCGCTGGGACTACCTCTTCTCCATCGTCAAGAACTTCCGTGACGGGGGCGCCAAGTTCGTCCTCCCGGACCGCAACGCCGTGACGATGACAGCCCCGTTCATGCGCGCCTACACCGAACTCCTCGTCCGCACCTGCCACAAGCGGGGCGCGCACGCGATCGGTGGCATGGCGGCGTTCATCCCGTCCCGGCGTGACGAAGAGGTCAACAAGGTCGCCTTCGAGAAGGTCAAGGCCGACAAGGACCGTGAGGCCGGGGACGGTTTCGACGGTTCCTGGGTCGCCCACCCCGACCTCGTCCCGATTGCTCTGGCCTCCTTCGACGCGGTCCTCGGCGACCGCCCGAACCAGAAGGACCGGCTCCGCGAGGACGTCCACGTCGAGGCCGCCGACCTGATCGCCGTCGACTCGCTCAAGGCGAGGCCGACGTACGACGGGCTCGTCAACGCCGTGCAGGTGGGCATCCGTTACATCGAGGCGTGGCTGCGCGGGCTCGGCGCGGTCGCCATCTTCAACCTGATGGAGGACGCGGCCACCGCCGAGATCTCCCGCTCCCAGATCTGGCAGTGGATCAACGCGGACGTCGAGTTCGAGAACGGCGAGAAGGCGACCCCGGAGCTGGCCCGCAAGATCGCCGCCGAGGAACTCGCGAACATCCGCGCGGAGATCGGCGAGGAGGCCTTCGCGGCCGGCCACTGGCAGCAGGCACACGACCTGCTGCTCCAGGTCTCCCTCGACGCCGACTACGCGGACTTCCTGACCCTGCCTGCCTACGAGCAGCTCAAGGGCTGATCCTCTAAGAGGCCGACTAGGAATCCGACTTGTCCGAGTGGCCCAGGGACCTTCCCGGGGCCACTCGGTCGCGTACGACCTGCTTCACGGCCGTCGGCTCCGGGAAGCCCTGTTCCCTGCGGTCCCAGACCACCTCGCCGTCGACCCGGACGACGAACACGCCGCCGGTGCCGGGCTTGAGCGACAGCTCGCCCAGTTCCGTCTCGAAGGTGGTGAGCAACTCCTGTGCCAGCCAGGCCGCGCGGGGCAGCCAGCGGCACTGGGTGCAGTACTCGATCTGCACGACGGGTGCGTGGGGGTTCATCGGGAGGCTCATCCGAGGTGCACCGACCAATCCTGTTCCGCCGCCGGTTTGCCGTGCAGGTCGGGGACCCGCTTGAGCCAACTCGGGCGGCCTCGCTCTGTCTTCGCCGCCCGGAGGGTCTCCTCGGCGGCGAGTTCCTCCCGGGTGGGGAAGTCGGTGGGCAGCCAGGCCGCCGAGGCCCGCACGCGCGCGTGCAGGTAGCCGACGTACGCCTCCCTGACGTCGTCCGGGGTCGCGAAGCCCGGTTCGCCGGTCAGCCAGGCGTCCGGCACCTCGGCCGCGATGCCGCGCAGCAGGTCCTCGGTCACCCGGGGAGCGAGTTCGGCGTCGGCGGCCCTGGTGTCCGGGGTGTAGTGGCCGAGGGCGTGGTGGCGGAAGTCGTAGGCCTTCGCGGGGTCGGCGCCGTCCCAGCGGTGGTGGAAGACGAGGGCGGCGCCGTGGTCGATGAGCCAGAGGCGCGGGGGTGCGAGGCCGAGCGTCGGCCAGATCATCAGGTTGGAGCTGTGCACCGTGCGGTCGACGTTGACGGTCAACGCGTCGAGCCAGATGATCTTCCCGGCCTCCAGCGGGTCGACCGTGCAGTTCGCGGCGACCTCCGGGGTGAAGTCCCGCGCGCCCGGGAGGTAGTCCATGCCGAGGTTCAGGCCGGAGCTGGCGGTGTGCAGGTCCCGTACCTCCTGGTGGGGTTCCTCGTCGGCGATCTCCGGGTCGAAGTGGACGAGGACGAGTTCGGGGAAGCGCAGTCCGAGGGCGCGGGCCAGCTCGCCGACGATCACCTCTGCCACCAGTGCCTTGCGGCCCTGCGCGGAGCCGGTGAACTTGACGACGTAGGTGCCGAGATCGTCGGCCTCGACCACCCCGGGGACGGAACCGCCCGACCTCAGGGGCTCGATGTAGTGGGTTGCCGTGACCTCTCTCATCCCGCGAGTCTAGTGATCAGGTCTGACAGCCGGGCCGGCATTTCTCGGCGCCGATCCCAGCGCCGATTCGCACCGGCCTCAGCGCCAGGAAGGGTGCCCCTCCGGTGTGCTCCCGGTGGTGAGTTTCCGCGCACCCGTGCCGTCCGCGCGGATCGCCCAGATCACCGGCCGGTCGAAGGGCCCGCGGACGAAGGCCACCCACTTGCCGTCCGGTGACCAGACCGGGTCCATCTCCTGGGCGGCCGTCCGGACGAGGACCCTGTCGCCGGTGCCGTCGGCCTTGGCGATGTGGATGTCTCCGCCCGTCCCCTCGTCGGGTGCTCCGGCGGTGTACGCGAAGTGGCGGCCGTCCGGTGACCAGACGGGGTCCAGCGCCCGCCGGGTCTGGTGGGTCACCTGCCGGGGTTCGGCGTCGGGCTTTGCCGGATCGACGAGGTGGACCTGCCAGCCCGACGTCTTCTGCAGGCAGATGGCGATCCGCTTGCCGTCGGGGGACCAGGCCGGGTCCTCCACCTTCCCGGTGACGGAGGTCAGTTGCTGCGCGGAGCCGTCCGAGATTTTCACCGCGTACAGCTGCTGCACACCGTCCGCGTCGCGGCGCAGGACGGCCAGTCGCTTGCCGTCCGGGGACCAGGAGACCCGGCCGCCGGAGATGGCGGCGATCCGGCGGACGTCGCTGCCGTCCGCCTTCGCCGTCCACACGGCGGACCCGTCCGACGTCTTACGGGTGAACGCGAACGACTCGTGGTCGGGGGACCACTGCGGGAGGGCGTCGCAGGTTCCGTCGATCAGCCGTTCGGGGTTGTCCTTGGTGGAGTCGCGGAGGCCGATCACGCTGTGGCAGTCCGCCGATCCGGGCTCCGTGTCCAGCCGGACCAGCAGCGGGGCGTCGTCGGGGAACGCGGCGGGCGTCGATCGCTTGGGCGACGGTGAGGCTCCGCCTGCGCTGTCGCCGTCGGGCTCGTCGGAACGGTTCCAGGGCTGCCACACGATCAGCCCCGCGACGGCCGCCGCGACCAGCAGTGCCGCCAGGGCGACCGCCCGTCGGCGCCCGCGCCGCGTCCCGGCTCCGTCGGGCGGGACGAGCCCTCCGGGCGGCTGTACGGGCGTGACGTCCGGCGGGGGCCCGAAGCCGGGGCCGGGCGGCGACTGGACGGTCCGGGGGTAGGCGGCCACGGTCGGGCCCTCCGCGGACGCCGACGGGGCGTGTGGGGCGGGGCGTGGGTCGTCGGCCGCGGCCTGCCCATCGGCCACCGGGGGCGGCGCGGAGACGGTCTCGCGCCGGTCACCGGCCGGCGCCCGCCCGTCGGCGACCGGGGGCTGCGCGGACACCGTCGCGCGCTGGTCCAGCGCCAGGGGCCGGCCATCGGCGCCCGCAGGCGGCCCGGAGACCGCCGTACGCGGATCGGTGGCCGAGGACTGCGGACCGGTGGCCACGGGCTGTCGATCGGCGACCGGCGGCGGGCCGGACGCACCCGCGCGCGGGTCACCGGCCGGCGCCCGCCCGTCGGCGACCGGGGGTGGACCGGAAACCGCCGTACGCGGGTCCGTGGCCGCCGCCTGCCCGTAGGCGACCGGCGGTGGCCCGAACGCACCCGCGCGCGGGTCGGTGGATGTGGATGTGGCTGCCGCAGACGGTCGGTCCGTCACCGGGGCCTGTCTCCGCAGGAGCGCGGTCGCCTCGGCGGGCAGCCAGGTGTCCGCCGGGTGCCGGACCGTGAGCTGGTCGAGGAACTCCGAGGGGCCGGGGCGGTCGAGCGGGTCCTTGGACAGACAGTCCGCGACCAGTCCGCGCAGCAGGCCGGGCACGCCCGTGAGGTCCGGCTGTTCGTGGACGACGCGGTAGGGCCAGGCGGCCGACGCCCCGTCGCCGAAGGGAGCGCAGCCCGCCGCCTGGCTGAGCACCACGCCCAGGGCGAACATGTCCACCGCGGGGGTGAGCGTGCCGCCGGTGAGCTGCTCGGGCGCGAGGAAGCCGAGGGTGCCGATCTGGAACCCGGTCTGGGTGAGGGCCGTACCGTCGAGGGCCCGCGCGATGCCGAAGTCGATGACCCGGGGGCCGTCCTCCGCGACGATGATGTTGGCGGGCTTCAGGTCGCGGTGGATGACTCCGGCCTGGTGGATGGCGGCCAGCGCCTCCGCGAGGCCTGCGGCGAGCACGGTGAGGGTGTCCGCGGGCAGGGGGCCCACCTGGTCGAGCACGTCCCGCAGGGTGGGGCCAGGCACGTAGGCCGTCACCAGCCAGGCAGGCTCGCCCTCGGGGTCGGCGTCCACGACCGGCGCGGTGTGGAAACCGCCGACACGGCGGGCGGCGGCGACCTCGTCGGCGAATCGGCGCCGGAAGCCCGGTTCCGTGCTCAGTTCGGGCCGTACGACCTTGACGGCCACCGCCCGGCCGGACCGGGACCGGCCGAAGTAGACGACGCCCATTCCGCCCTGGCCGAGCCGTCCGACCAACCGGTATCTGCCGTCCCCGACAGAGGCGGGATCACCTGCTCCGAGCGGTTTCATGACTCCCCCATCCCCCTGTCCAGCGGCCACAATCAGCCGCAAGTCTCCCCAATACCGGCCATCAGTCTAGATGTCTCGCTCATGACGTCACCGGGTCCGGAACGGTTCCCCGCGCCCCACCGGTTCACCCCGCCAGCGGATTCCGCAGCGGCAGATACCGGGCGTCGGCGCCGTCCGCGCCCGTCCAGCGCAGCAGCAGGTTCGTCTTGCCGGGCAGGGTCGGCGAGGCCAGGAGCGCGGCGGCCTCGGGGAGGTCGTGCCGGGACAGCTCGCGGCGTACGGCCTGCCAGGGGTCGAAGCCCGGGTGGCGTTCCCGCAGCACCTCCGCAACCTCCGTGAGGTGGTTGACGACGAGGCAGTACACGAGCCGCTCCCAGCCCGCCGCCCGCGTCACGTCCGGCAGCAGCTTCACGCCCTCCGCGTCCCGGTAGAGGGCCTGTACGGGGGTTCCGTGGGCGTCGACCGCGATCAGGCAGTTCTGGAGGTGGGCCTCGATGACGACGCCGTGGCGTGCGAACAGCTCGACGACCGGCGGTACGGCACAGCGCAGATACGCCGTCCACCAGGCGGCCGGGTCGGTCAGCCCGTCGAGCGGGTTGCCGTCGAAGCCCTCCACCAGCGCGGCGGCGAGCAGCGGGGTGGCACCCGGTACGACATGGTCGCGCAGGCCGTCGCGGACCAGGACCGCCAGCTCCTCGAAGGCGAAGTCGGCGGTGCGGTAGCCCCGGTCGCTCAGCCAGACCGGCCGGCCCTCGGCAGCGGCGGCGACGACCGCCGCGTCCGTGCGGCGCAGTGCCAGCAGGTCGTGGCGCCAGAGCCGGCGTATGTCGTTGGTGATGCGGACGTCGAGGCTGAACTTGACGAATACGTCGTGCTCGGGTGCGTACAGCGTGCGGATCGCGGCCGTCGGCCAGGCGTCGGAGGCCGTCTCGCCGAGCCGGATCAGGCGGCCGTCCGCGAAGGCGTCCGCCAGGGTCGGGCCGACGAGGTCGAGCTGCCAGGGGTGGGCGGGCAGCAGCCGGTAGCCGGGCGGGGCCGTGCCGAAGGCGTCCAGGGCCGAAACGTCGCCCTCCTCGGCGACCACGTCCTCACGCACCCCGAGCAGCGCCAACGGGAAGGCGGCGTACGCCTCGGGCGCGTACGGCAGCCAGCGTGCCACCGGGCCGCCGCCGCGCGCCTTGGGCGCCGGGTGGTAGGGGTGCCCGGTGAGCAGGGACTGCTCGGAGCGGCGGTACGGGTCCTCGGGCACCGTCGCCCGGTCGCGGACCGTGAGCAGCGCGGCGACGGCGTCCCGGCTGTCGGTCATCTCGGCGGGCAGTTCGGGGTTGGACAGGCCCGTGTGCGCCTGCAGTTCCTCGGCCACGAGCTTGACGAGTTCGGCGTGCCCGACCGGGTGCCAGCCGCCGTCGCCCGTGTCCACCTCGGGCGCGGTGGGCCGCCGGGAGCCCCGCACCCGCAGCAGGCGTTCGCCGCTCGGCAGCCGGTACACGCGCGGTTCGCCCGCTCCGGGGACCGGCTCGGCGACTTCCCTGAGCAGGCAGTTGAGCAGGGGCGCGATCGCACAGACGTCCGCCCGCTCCGCGATGCCGTCGTGCGCCGACGCGTCAGGGGTCGCGGTGGGGTGCACGGTGGAGTCCACGCGTTCCCTCGATTCTTACGGTGCTTCCGTACGGTGCGGTTTCCCGGGGTGCACCGGCGATCAGTATGTCTGTCGTCGGCCCACCCGCCCACCAGCCCATACCCGCACCCAAACCCGCACTCGCACCCCGCACCCGAGGAGCCCGCCGTGCACCGTCCCTCCAGCGCAGAGGCCGAGGTCGCCGACGAACTGGCCGCCGTACGCCCCGACCTCGCCTCGCGGTACGCGGCCGAACTGCCCGGCGCACGGGCCGCCGTACTGACCCGGCTGTGGCGGGCGCTCGTCCATGAGCCGCTGCCGTGGATCGTCCGCCGGGAGGGCGGCGCGGGTCTCCTGCTGGCGGACGGCCGCCGTCTGGAGGGCCCGTACGCCGATCCGTACGCCGTCGACGGCCGCGTCACCGCCGTACGGCTCGGGACGGCCTCGTACGACGATCCGGTACGCCTCCTGACGGACCTGGCCGTCCCGCACGGTCCCGCCTTCGCGGCCGAACTCGGGCACAGCGTCGCCTCGTTGGCCCTGTCGCGCGCGAACCAGGACGGTACCGGTGGGGACCCGGTGACCGGCTGGGAGTGGGAGCAGCGGGTCGTCGACGGGCATCCCTTCCACCCCAACTGCCGTTCCCGGCCCGGCTTCTCGGTCGCCGAGCAGCTCGCGTACGGGCCCGAGCACCGGCCCGTCGTACAGCTGGCGCTGGTGGCGGCGGACGGCTGCGCCGTGCACGGGGAGTGGCCCGAGTGGCTGCGGGACGGCGGGGCCCAGGGGCTTCCCCTGATCCCGGTGCATCCGTGGCAGGCGGCGCATGTGCTCCAACTCCCCAGCAGGGGTGCGCTTTCGGCGCATCCGCTGATGTCCTTGCGCAGCCTCGCCCTCCCTGACAACGGCCCGCATCTCAAGACGGCGTTGAGCGCCCGGCTGACCTCCTCGGTACGGGACATCTCGCCGTACTCGATCGGGACGGCGGAGACGGTGTCGGCGTTCATGGAGTCGATGGCGGCGCGGCTCGACGGACTGCTGCACATCACGCGCACGCTCGGCGCGGTCACCGCCGACTCGCCTGATCTGGCAGCGGTGTTGAGGGAGTCGCCGGACCGGTACGCGGGGGCCGGCGAGCGGGTCGTTCCGGTCGGGGCGCTCGCCGCCACCGGGTTTCCCCAATCTCCCGCCTGGCTGGCCGAGTTCACGCGTCTCGCGCTCACCGTAGGGCTGCGGCTGCTCGATCTGGGCGTCGCCCTGGAGGCGCACGGCCAGAATCTGCTCGTCGTGCTGTCGGCGTCCGGCGACCCACTCCGGCTGGTCTACCGCGACCTGGCCGACATCCGCGTCAGCCCGGCCCGGCTGGCCCGGCACGGCATCCCGGCGCCGGAGCTGACCGGACGGATCGTCACCGACGACGAACCCACCCTGCGCCGCAAGCTGTTCGGCTCTCTGGTGGCGGGGGCGCTCGGCGCGACCGCCGGTTCGGAGGCGGCACTGCGGGCCGCCCTGGAGACGGCCGTACGCGGGCTGCCGCGCACGCCCGATCTGCTCGCGCTGCTCGAACAGCCCCTGCCCACCAAGGCGTTGACGCTGATGCGGTTGTCTCCGGAGACTCCCGGGGATCTGTGGACCGAACTCCCCAATCCCCTGGGGGAAGTCAAACGGGAGGGTGACTGACGACCCGCTGATGGGCCTTGTCGGCAGGGCCTGTTGACGGGACCCGTTTTGAAGCGGGTCGCCCGAGGTCAATAGGATCCGTCGATGATCACAAGACAACGGCTGGCGGTGGGCGCCTGCGCCCTGTTCGCCGCCCTGGCGGCCGGGATCGCGGTCCCGGCCGGAGCCGTCGCCGACGAAACCACCGCACTAGCTCCCAAGGTCAACCTCCTTCTCGACGTCAGCGGTTCGATGCGGGCGAAGGACATCGACGGCCAGTCGCGGATGGCCGCGGCGAAGCAGGCGTTCAACGAGGTGCTGGACGCGACGCCCGAGGAGGTCCAGCTCGGTATCCGCACGCTGGGCGCCAACTACCCGGGCGACGACCGCAAGGAGGGCTGCAAGGACACCGCGCAGCTCTACCCGGTCGGCCCGCTCGACCGCACCGAGGCCAAGACGGCGGTCGCGACGCTCACGCCCACCGGCTGGACGCCGATCGGCCCCGCGCTGCTCAAGGCTGCCGACGACCTCGACGGCGGTGAGGGCACCAAGCGCATCGTGCTGATCAGCGACGGCGAGGACACCTGCGCGCCGCTCGACCCTTGCGAGGTGGCCCGGGAGATCGCGGCCAAGGGCATCGGCCTCACCATCGACACCCTCGGTCTGGTCCCCAACACCAAGATGCGGCAGCAGCTGAGCTGCATCGCCGAGGCGACCGGCGGGACGTACACCTCGGTCGAGCACACCGACGAACTCGCCGACAAGGTCAACCAGTTGGTCGTCCGCGCCGCCGACCCGGTGGTGACGCCGGTCGCCGTCGAGGGCGCCGCCGGGTGCACGAACGCCCCGGCGGTGAAGTCCGGTCTCTACACGGACCGCGAGGAGTTCGGGCAGCAGCGCTGGTACAAGGTCGAGGTCCAGCCGGGGCAGGAGGTGCGCGCCTCGGTGAGCGTGTCGGCCGACCGGGCCGTCAACCCCGACTACGGGGTGCTGCTGCGGGCGGTGACCGTGCACGGCCGTGAGATCGTGCGCGGCGAGGGCAACGGCACCGGCCGTACCGACGTCATCTCGACGGGCCTGCGCTATGCGAAGGCGGAGGCCGACGACGATGACGACGCCGAGAAGCCGGCCGCCGAGACCGTGTGTCTCCAGGTCACC
The DNA here is from genome assembly GCF_002954775.1 of Streptomyces geranii. Taxonomy (GTDB): domain Bacteria; phylum Actinomycetota; class Actinomycetes; order Streptomycetales; family Streptomycetaceae; genus Streptomyces; species Streptomyces geranii. Next base: position 92,829 of record NZ_PJME01000007.1, on the reverse strand, counting down.
AACTCCTTCTCGGCGGCGAGCGGTGTGGCGGCCACGCCCGGTCTGCCGCTCGAACTGACCGTCGACGTCGTCGACGGCCCGAGCCAGGCCAGCGACGTGGCCTCCTTCGGTCTCGGCCGTGGCTGGTGGCTGCTGGGCGCGCTCGTCCTGGTCGGCTTCCTCACGGGTGTGCTGTGGGGCTGGATCTCGCGTTGGCGGGTCGCGGTATGGAGGACCAACTGATGCGTGCTTTCACCAGTCAACTGGCGCGCGGTACCCGTGTGTTGGGTTCCGCCGTGCTGATGCTCGGCCTGGCCGCCGTCCCGGCCGTCGCCGACGAGACGCCCTCCCCGAGCCCCTCGGACGGCGGTTCGGCGCCCACCTCGGCGGGTACGTCGTTCCGTACGGCGACGGAGATCGACCAGGGCGAGCAGGCCACCGCGAGCGGTTCGGCGGGCGACTACCTGTACTGGTCGTTCCCGGCCGACGCCGGTCAACGCCCCACCGTCAAGGCGACGGTGAAGCTCCCGGACACCCACGCGTCCGAGGCGTGGCAGCTCGACGTGTACGACGGTCTGCGGCGCCGTCAGGCCTGCCAGTACGGCGCCCAGACGCGTACCGCCGGTCCCGGCACCGCCTCCGTGGAGCTGGCGTGCACGCTGCGCACGGTCCGCGCCTGGTCGGAGCAGTGGGCCAACGACCCGCTGCCGGGCACGTATTACGTCCGGCTGACGGCCGTGAACCTCCCGACCTCCGACCTCGGCCTCCCGGTCGAGGCCGAACTGCGGGTCGACTCCAAGGACATCGGCGGTTCGGCGGCCGTGGACGGCTCGCTGGCCGAGCCGCTGGTGCCCGGAATCGCGGTCAAGTCCGAGGACTCGGAGCAGTCCGAGAACTCCGAGGACACGGAGGACAGTTCGACGACGACCGCCGTGCTGTCGAGCATCGAGCCCGACGGCGGCTGGTCCTCCGGCTGGTGGTCCGACCGCTGGGTCTGGACCGCCATCGGCGGCGCGCTGGCCGCCCTCGCGGGCGTCGGCGGCTACGCCCTGACGCGCGGCTCGGGCCGGCCGAGGCAGGGCCCTCCGGGGGTATGACCGACGACTCCCCACCGCACTGACGGTTCGTCAACATGCCCGCCGCGCAAAGCTGTACGCGGCGGGCATGTCCCGTTTCCGGACCCTGATCGCCCGCCTCGGACCTCACGCCTCGCGCAGGGCCTTGGCGAGCGTCCCGTCGCCGGTCACCTCGATACGTCCGTCCCGGACCGCGTCCAGCACGCCCAGGTCCCCCCGGCCGACGGCCGCGCAGGTCCCGGTGTCCATCGCCAGCCGGGCGTCGGGCTCCTCGGGGGCAGGTCCGGCTCCGTAGACCGGAATGCCGTCGGCACCGACGTACAGATGGAACTCGCCCTCTTCCAGGCGGACTTCGACCAGGCCCTCGCCGCCGCTCAGGTCCTCAAGACCGCGCAGCAGCGGCAGTGCGAACCAGTGGGCGCGGACCGCGTCGGTGGGCCGGCGCTCGGTCAGCTCGGGGGCGCCCCACTCCCCCAGGGCTTGCAGGACGGGCAGCAACTTCCTTCCCCGGGCGGTGAGTTCGTAGACGTAGACGGCGCCCGGCGGAGGCAGCCGACGGCGGGTCGCCAGTCCGTCCCGCTCCATGTCCTTCAGCCGGGAGGCCAGTACGTCCGTGCTGACGCCCGGGAGGTCCGCGTGCAGGTCCGTGTAGCGGCGCGGGCCGGCCAGCAGCTCCCGGACGATCAGGAGGGTCCAGCGGTCGCCGACGACGTCGAGGGCGCGCGCGGTGGAACAGTACTGCTCGTAGCTTCGGCGTGGTGACATGCGACGCAGTCTAGACATGTTGTTGGACTTTCCAAGCTGGAACTTGGTAAAACCAAGCAACACACAAACCGGAGGGGCGTAAGCGCATGGAGTTCCGGCAGTCGAGCAAGCTCAGCGAGGTCTGTTACGAGATCCGCGGACCGGTGATCGAGCACGCCAACGCGCTGGAGGAGGCGGGCCACAGCGTCCTGCGCCTCAACACCGGCAACCCCGCGCTCTTCGGCTTCGAGGCGCCCGCGGAGATCCTCCAGGACATGATCCGCATGCTGCCGCAGGCCCACGGCTACACGGACTCGCGCGGCATCCTCTCCGCCCGCCGGGCCGTCGCCCAGCGCTACCAGGAACGCGGCCTGGAGGTCGACGTCGACGACGTCTTCCTCGGCAACGGCGTCTCCGAGCTGGTCTCGATGGCCGTACAGGCGCTGGTCGAGGACGGCGACGAAGTGCTCATCCCCGCCCCGGACTTCCCCCTCTGGACGGCGGTGACGACCCTCGCGGGCGGCAAGGCGGTCCACTACCTCTGCGACGAACAGGCCGACTGGTACCCGGACCTGGACGACATGGCGGCGAAGATCACCGACCGCACCAAGGCCGTCGTCATCATCAACCCCAACAACCCCACCGGCGCGGTCTATCCGAAGGAGATCATCGAGGGCATCCTCGATCTGGCCCGCAGGCACGGCCTGATGGTCTTCGCCGACGAGATCTACGACCAGATCCTGTACGACGACGAGGTGCACCACTCGGCCGCCGCGCTCGCCCCCGACCTGGTCGTCCTGACCTTCTGCGGTCTGTCGAAGACGTACCGGGTGGCCGGCTTCCGCTCGGGCTGGCTGGTGGTCACCGGCCCCAAGCAGCACGCGCGCAGCTACCTCGAAGGTCTCACGATGCTCGCGTCGATGCGCCTGTGCCCCAACGCGCCCGCGCAGTACGCCATCCAGGCCGCGCTCGGCGGCCGGCAGTCCATCTACGAACTCACCGCCCCCGGCGGCAGGTTGCGCGAACAGCGCGACCGCGCCTGGGAGCGCCTCAACGAGATCCCGGGCGTCTCGTGCGTCAAGCCGAAGGGCGCGCTGTACGCCTTCCCGCGCCTCGACCCGGCCGTGCACAAGATCCACGACGACGAGCGCTTCGTGCTGGACCTGCTGCTCCAGGAGAAGATCCAGGTCGTGCAGGGTACGGGCTTCAACTGGCCGTCCCCCGACCACTTCCGCATCCTCACCCTGCCGCACGCGGACGACCTGGAGGTGGCGATCAGCCGGATCGGCCGGTTCCTGAGCGGCTATCGGCAGTAGCGCTCACCGGGGTGGCGGTCGTCCGCCGTCCGTCATGGGTAGCCCTTCCCCATGACGGACCGACCGCTGCTCCTCCTCGACGTCGACGGCCCCCTCAACCCCTTCCGCGCCCGGCTGCTGCGCCCGCGCGGCTACGTGACCCGCCGGGTGCACCCCGCGAACTGGTCGGCCAGGCAGAAACCGGGCTCCCGGCGGCTGCGGCGCGGTCTGCGCATACGCCTGCACCCGGGGCACGGCGCCCGGCTGCTCGCCCTGCCGTACGACCTGGTGTGGGCGACGACCTGGATGCACGGGGCGAACAAGATGATCGGCCCGGTGATCGGGCTGCCTGCGAATCTGCCGGTCATCGAGTTCACCAACCTGTTCGCCGAGGACCCCGACGGCCTGTACTGGAAGACGCGCCGCGTCGTGGAGTGGGCCGACGGGCGCCCCTTCGTCTGGGTCGACGACATGATCACCGACCTCGACGTCCGCCATGTGGCCGAGCATCACGCCGGCCCCGCCCTGCTGCTGCGGATCGACGCGCGCAAGGGTCTGCGGGAGCGCGAGTTCGCGGTGCTGGAGCGCTGGGCCCGCGATGTCAGTGCCGGGTCGTAGTCTTCGAACGGGTCGAATCCACCGAATCGGCCCATGACCGAGGAGACCCGTGACCGGGCCGACTCATGACCGGGGAGGAGTGCGCCATGACCCGACCGCCGACCGCCGCCCAGCGACGCGTCATCGACGCCGCCGATCCCGTCACCGGACGGCTGCGGGGTACGGAGTTCCAGCTCGCCGCGCTGGTCAAACGCGGGCTCGCCTTCCGGCATCCGCGGCCACCGCACGACCACTTCCTGACGCCGACGGGCCATCGCCTACGGGAGGAAGCGCAGCCGACGGAGACACCGGCCACGCCCGAGGCCGCACCCGCCGCCGGGACCGCCGGGGTGTTCGCCGCGCGGGTGGGCGGCGAGGAGGAGATACCGGCCACCGGGCCCGCCCGGACGCGCGAGGTGCACAGTGCCTGGCAGGGGCTGCTGGAGCTGCGCCGGATGACCAACAAGGACGGGGCCGTGGACCGCCCGTGCGGCTGGGAGCGTACGCATCTGGTGCAGGCCGCGGCCTTGGCGCTGGAGGCAGGTGGGCACCGGGCGGCCGACGGTGGTGGCGCGCACGGGTACCGGGTGCGGGCGACCCCGCAGCCGGAGGCCGTCGCCGTGCGCGAGCCCGACGGCGAGGCGCTGCGGGCCTGCGCGGCCACGCTGGAGAAGGCGGGCTGGCAGACCGGCGAGGTCACCGAGCCGCGCACCGGCGTCCGCTACCTGCTCGCGTCACCCCGGCGGACGTAACCGCACGACACGCGGGGGCGGTTGACAAGGGTTGACGGCACGGTCGCCGCCGGGATCACGGCGGTCGGCGGGCTGATGGACCTCAAGGTGCGCGAGCCGGTCGCCGATCCCAGGGAGTACTTCCGCGCGCCGCCGTCGGAGCCGCGACTCTGCGGACTCCGACCGACACTCACAGCGACCTCCTACTCCCACCCCACGGCATTCCCAACTTGGCGCGCGACCCTCATCACCTTCCCGTCGCGCCTGTTTGGAGTTCACGTGCCGATGATGCACAGAGCCGCCGCCCGTCGTACGTTGCTGGCGGCGCTCGGCGCCACCGCGATCCTCACCACCCAGCGGATCGCGTCCGGCGCCACTACCGACGCGGCCGACGCGACCGCGACGGGGCTCGACGACCCGGCCAAGAAGGACATCGCGATGCGGCTGGTGTGCAGCGCGGAGAACTCGTCGCTGGACTGGCGGGCGCAGTACAAGTACATCCAGGACATCGGCGACGGGCGCGGCTACACCGGTGGGATCATCGGTTTCTGCTCCGGTACGAGCGACATGCTGGCCCTCGTCGAGCTGTACACCGAGCGGGCCCCGGACAACGCCCTGGCCCCCTTCCTGCCCGCCCTGCGCGCGGTGAACGGCACCGACTCGCACGAGGGCCTCGATCCGGGCTTCCCCACCGCCTGGCGTCAGGCCGCCAAGACGTCGGTGTTCCGGGCGGCACAGAACGACGAGCGGGACCGGGTCTACTTCGGCCCGGCCGTCGCCCGCGCCAAGCAGGACGGCGTGGGCACGCTGGGCCAGTTCGTCTACTACGACGCCATGGTCATGCACGGCCCCGGCACGGACAGCCTCTCCTTCGGCGGCATCCGCACGCGGGCGCTCGCAAACGCGGCCACCCCGACGGAGGGCGGCGACGAGACGACGTATCTGAACGCCTTCCTCGACGCCCGGACCTGGGCGATGGAGCAGGAGACCGCCCACGAGGACACCAGCCGCGTGGACAACGCCCAGCGCGTCTTCCTCGACCAGGGGAACCTGAACCTGGATCCGCCGCTCGACTGGAAGGTGTACGGCGACAGTTACTACATCGGCTGACCGTCACCACCCGCCCGGTGACGGTCGGACTCCGGCCGAGGGCCGTCCCCCTCGGCCGGAGGTCTTTTCGGGCGCGCTGTGCCGGGCGCCTCAGGCGCGCGCCGCGATCGCCGCCAGCCGCCGGGCCTCCGCGCGCGTCGAGCGGGCGATCTCGTCCTCGTCGACGTGCAGCAACCGCCCGTTCTCGACGATCTGTTCGCCGTTGACGAAGGACGCGGTGACCGGGGCCGCCGCGCCGAAGACGAGGGCGGTGACCGGGTCGGCGATCGAGGCGTGGGCCAGGGTGTCCAGGTTCCAGAGGACCAGGTCGGCGAGCTTGCCCGCCTCCAGCGAACCCGTCTCCCTTGCCCGGCCCAGGACTTGGGCGCCGCCGTACGTGCCGAGGCGCAGCGCCTGCCGGGCGTTCAGGGCGGCTTCCCGGTGGGCGCCGAGGCGGTTGATGAGGAGGGCGTTGCGCAGTTCGGTGTGGAGTTCGCCGGACTCGTTGGACGCGGTGCCGTCGACCCCGAGGCCGACCGGGACGCCGGCCGCCAGCATGTCGGGGACGCGCGCGATACCCGCCGCCAAGCGGGCGTTGGAGGACGGACAGTGGGCCACACCCGTCTTCGTACGGGCGAAGGCGGCGATGTCCGAGTCGTTCATGTGGACGCAGTGCGCCATCCACACGTCCTCGCCGAGCCAGCCGGTCGACTCGAAGTAGTCGGTCGGGCCCATGCCGAACAGCTCCTTGCAGAACTGCTCCTCCTCGACCGTCTCGGAGCCGTGCGTGTGCAGCCGTACGCCGAGTCGGCGGGCCAACTCGGCGCCCTCGCGCAGGAGTTCGGTGGACACGGAGAAGGGCGAGCAGGGGGCCACGGCCACCTGGGTCATGGCGTCGAAGGAAGGGTCGTGGTGCTCGTCGACCGTGGCCTCTGTCGCTGCGAGCGCGCCTTCGAGGGTCTCGACGGCGAAGTCCGGGGGCAGGCCGCCGTCCTTCTCGCTGCGGTCCATCGAGCCGCGCGCGAGGGTGAAGCGGACGCCCGTCTCGCGGGCCGCGCCGATGATCGCGCCGGACAGGTCGCCGGAGTCCTTCGGGAAGACGTAGTGGTGGTCCATGGCCATGGTGACCCCGCCACGGGCCATCATCGCGAGCGAACCCTGCGCCGCCGCCCGCACCATCGGTTCGTCGATGCGCGCCCAGGTCGGGTAGAGCGCCACCAGCCAGTCGAAGAGGTTGTGGTCGGTGGCCAGGCCCCGGGTGATCCACTGGTAGTAGTGGTGGTGCGTGTTGACCAGGCCGGGGGTGACGAGATGACCGCTCGCGTCGATCCGCCGGACCACGTCCGCGAGGCCCTCGGGCGCCTTGCCCGCGCCGACCGACTCGATACGGTTCCCGGCGATCACCACATGGCCGGACGCGTACTCGGTGTCGACGGCGTCCACGGTCGCGACCGCGCAGTTCTCGATGACGATGCGCTGACTCGTCGTGCTCATCGTGCGAACGTCCTTAGAGGTCTCAAGGTTCTCGGGGTTCTCAAGGTTCTCGGGGGTCTCAGAGGTTGGGGAGGTCGGCGGGTATGCGCGCCTCGGCGCCCTCGCGCAGGATCGTGCCCTCTATCAGGCCGTAGGGGCGATCGGCCGCGAAATAGACCTCGTTATCGTTCTTGAGCCCGAACGGCTTCAGGTCCACAAGGAAATGGTGCTTGTTGGGCAGGGCGAACCTCACCTCGTCTATCTCCGCCCGGTGTTCGACGATCCGCGCGCCCATCTGGAAGAGGGTCTGCTGGAGCGAGAGCGAGTAGGTCTCCGCGAAGGCCGCGAGCAGGTGCTTCCGCGTCTGCTCGTACGACTCCTCCCAGTCCGGCATCTCCCCCGCGTCGTCGGACCAGTTGAAGCGCCAGCGCGCGGACACCTGGGTCGCGAGGATGCGGTCGTACGCCTCGGGGAGCGTCGTGTACTTGTCCTTGACGTAGCCCCAGAACTCGGAGTCGGTCGTGTTCATCACGACGAGGTCCTTGAGCCCGGAAATCACCTCCCACGACGAACCGTCGTACGTGATCTGCGCGAGCCGCGTCTCCTGGCCCTGCCGGGCGAAGGAGTACTCGCCCTCGCCCGCCGCCTCGATCCGGGTCCAGGAGTACTCCTCGATCCGGATGCGCGCCTTCAGAATCGGCTCCTGGCTGGTCACGAAGTGCCGGGCCAGATGGATGCCGAACTGTTCGGCGGAGTCGATGCCGTGCTCCTTGGCGAAGGCGTACACCGTGTTCTTGGTGGTGTCCGTCGGCAGGACGTTCGCGTTCGAGCCGGAGAGGTGGACCTCGTCCATGTCGCCGGAGAGCGACACGGAGACGTTGAGATCCTTGATGTGGTGGGTGGCGCCGTCGCGGGTGACGCGCACGACGCGGTTCTCGGCCTTGCCGTACTGGTTCTGCCCGAGAAACACCGGGCCTGCCTTGCCTGTTGACTCGGTCATGATGCTGCTAGCTCCCTCGGTATACGGAGTAGCCGAACGGGTTGAGCAGCAGTGGTACGTGGTAGTGCTCGCCCGGCACGACGGCGAACGTGATCGCCACCTCCGGGAAGAACGCTCCCGCCTGCTGCTGCTTCAGCTCCAGATACGGCTCGACCTCGAAGTCGAGGCGCACGTGGGTCGTCCCTTCCGGCAGCGCCGGCAAGTCCTTGCACCGCCCGTCCGGGTCGGTCGCACTGCCGCCGAGCGACGTCCACTGCGCTTCCCGGCCATCGCGCGCGGCGAGCCGTACGGCGACACCTGCGGCGGGCCGGCCGATGCTGGTGTCCAGGATGTGCGTGGACACGGAGGCGGTGGTGTCGGTACTCATGCCTGCTCTTCCTGTACGAGGTTGCCGAGCCGGATGCGGTTGATCTTCCCCAGTTCGGTGCGGACGATCTCGCGCTCCCGCTCCGGCGTGTTCCCGATCCGGTCCCTGACCGCGTCGCGCATCTGTTCGCCGGTGCGGCCGGTCGCGCAGATCAGGAAGACATGGCCGAACCGCTCCTGGTAGGCGAGGTTCAGTTCGAGCATCTCCGCCTTCAGCCCCTCGGAGGCGCCGGCCATACCGCGCTGTTCGCGGGCGGAGGTCGGGTCGCCGGGCTTGGGGCGGCCGATCGGCGGGTGGCCGGCCATCGCCTCGGCGAGGTCGTCGTCGGTCAGGCCGGCCATCGCCGCGTCGCTCGCCGCGTACAGGTCCTCGGCGGTGGCGTACGGGCGTCCGGCGAGCAGTAGGCGGCCCCAGGCGGCGGAGGCGCAGGCCTCGTGGAGCGCGGTGCGGGCCGCGGACTCGTCCAGGGCGTTGAACCGGGCGAGGCCGCCAGGGGTCGTACTCGACGTCACGGCAAGCCTCCGTGGCCTTGTGCGTGCTGGGCGGGCTCCGCACAGCTAACGCCTTCCGGCGACACGACGTCAACACTTTGTTGAAAATTCCGGGTTACGGCACCGCCGTCCCCTAGGGCGTTCCCCCGAGACCCGTCAGGCCTGCTTCTCGCGGTTCAGGTAGTTGTAGACCGTGAAGCGGCTGACCCCCAGGGCGCCCGCGACGGTCTCGACCCCGTGCCGTACGGAGAAGGCGCCGCGCGCCTCGAGTATCCGTACGATCTCCTGCTTGGTCTTGCGGTCCAGCTCGGCCAGCGGCTTGCCGTGCTTGCGTTCCAGGGCGGTCAGGATGTGGTCGAGCGAGTCGGCGAGCTGCGGCAGTCGTACGGCGACCACGTCGGCGCCCTCCCAGGCGAGCACGACGTCGTCGGGGCCGGCCAGGTCGGGCGCGAGCAGCTCCCCGCCCATGGCGTCGACCAGCGGTTTCACAGCCGCGACGAACGCGGCGCCGGTGGAGGCGTCCCCCGCGCCGGTCACCGGCCGCCCTCCTCGTCGATCACGTTGACCTGGAGCGAGATCCGGGTCGCGCCGGCCTCCAGCGTCTTGCGCAGCAGCGCGTCCAGGGCGGTGAGCACGGTGTCGGCGCGGCCCTCGGCGGTGTTGCCGAACGGGCCGACGTCCACCGCGTCCAGTTCGGCCGCCTCGACGACCTCGCGGGCGACCAGCGCGTGGGCGGGTGGCTCGTCGAGGTCGAAGGGCTCGGTCGTGAACTCCACTCTCAAACGCACTGTGCCCCCATCGCATCGGCTCCCGGTCCCGCTGGGGCACGACCCTAACGGACTCCCCCGTGACAGTCGGCGGCGCTGCCCGCCCGGGCCGCCCAGTGGACGGCCCGGGCGGTCAACCGGCCTACAGTCGCAGGGAGTTCACCTCCGCGGCGGCCTCGACGGCGGTGTTCCGCGCGCCGGTGGAACGCCCTCGGCGGGCGAGGGCGAGAGCCAGTACCGCCAGCGCCACGAGTGTCGCCGCGCAGGCCGCCAGAGCGGGCAGCGGGGACACCGCTCCGCCGGCCTGCCGTACGTAGACGAGTGCCGCCAAGTCGGCGTGCGTGCCCAGCAGATGGGCGGCGGAGAGCGCGCCCGCGACGACCACCGCGGCGACGGTCACGACCGTCGCCCGGCTGAACCACAGCCCGGCACCGACCAGCAGACAGAGCACGGAGACGCCGAGCGAGGTGGCCAGTCCGTGCTTCGGCGCGTCGACCCAGTCGAGCGGGAAGTGGGCCGCGCCGCAGAGCAGGAGGAGTACGGCGGCGGCCCGGCGGAGCCACGGGCCGGCCGCCCGTCCCTCACCCCGGGAGGCGGTGCGCGCGGACACGGACGCCGGTCCCGCGGCCGACTCGGAGGATGCCACCGGGTCCTGGCCCTGGTCCGGGACCGGTGCCTCGCTCAGGCGGCCGATCAGCTGGACGAGGTCCTCGACGGGCCGGTTGGTGGCAGCCGCGTGGACCGCCTGGGCCTCGGCATGTGCGGCGTGCGGGGCCGCGTGCAGGAGGGCGACCAGACGGCCGACCTCGGCCACGGGCCGCTGCTCGGCGGCCGTCCGGATGGCCTCGTCCATCCGGCCGACGCCGCGCGCGGGCGGGCCGAGCAGTTCCACGAGGCGCGAGACGTCCTCGACGGAGCGCGCGACGGCCGCCACGCGCAGGACCGACGCGGCGATCGGCAGACCGTCCGGCGACTGCTCCAGGAGAGTGACGAGCTGGACGACATCGTCCAGTGGCCTGGCGACGACCACGGTGCGCACCAGCTCGTCCGTACGTATGCGGGTCTTGGGTCGGTGTTCGCCTGTTCCGGGATTCTCCGGGCAGGCAGGGAATGGCTCGACGGCCATGTTCGCCTCACAACTTCAGGGCACTGACACACGGGAAACGTGCGCCCCGCTCATATGAACGTTGAACCTGTCTATCCGGCCCCCTCCCACCCCGCCACTCGGGAGAGCCCCTTGACAAGCCCGGCCCCTCAGCGGCAATCTTCCAATAAGCAGAAAGATATTTCCACAATACGGAATAACATCGCAAGATTCTGCAGCGATCCAGCCAAGCGGAGGCGCCGGCGGCCATGGGACTCACCGAGCAGCGGTTCAACGTCAACCTGTCGATCCTCTTCACGGAACTCCCGCTCCTGGAGCGCCCGGCGGCGGCCCGAGCCGCCGGTTTCGGCGCGGTCGAGCTGTGGTGGCCCTGGCTGGACTCCCCCACCCCGCCGCGGTCCGAGCTGGACGCCCTGAAGTCCGCGATCGAGGACGCGGGCGTCCGGCTCACCGGCCTGAACTTCTACGCCGGACAGCTGCCGGGCCCGGACCGGGGCGCCCTGTCGGTGCCCGGGGCCGAGTCCGAGCGCTTCCGCGCCAACATCGAGGTGGCCGCCGCTCTCGCCGAATCGCTCGGCTGCGGCGCGCTCAACGCGCTGTACGGCAACCGGATCGACGGCGTCGACCCGGCGGAGCAGGACGCGCTGGCGCTGGAGAACCTGGCGCTCGCGGCCCGGGCCGCCGACGGCATCGGCGCGATCCTCCTCGTAGAGGCACTCAACAAGCCGGAGTCACCCCGGTACCCGCTGGTGAGCGCACCGGCGGCCGTGGAGGTCGTCGACCGGGTCAACGAGGCGACGGGGCTGGACAACGCCCGCTTCCTGATGGACCTCTACCACCTGTCCATGAACGGCGAGGACCTCCCGTCGGTGATCGACCGGTTCGCCGCGAAGACGGGCCACGTCCAGATCGCCGACAACCCCGGCCGCGGCGCCCCCGGCACCGGCACGCTCCCGCTGGAGGGCCTCCTCGACCAGCTGACGAAGGCGGGCTACGAGGGTTGGGTCGGCCTGGAGTACAAGCCGGGCGACCGGCCGAGCGCCGAGGCCTTCGACTGGCTGCCGCGCGAGGCGCGCTGAACCCGACACAGCGACAGACAGCGACAGAGAGGGGCATTCCCGCCATGAGCAGTCTCCCCAAGGTCGCCTGGATAGGCCTCGGCATCATGGGCTCCCCCATGTCCGAGAACCTGATCAAGGCGGGTTACGACGTCACCGGCTTCACCCTGGAACAGGACAAGCTCGACCGCCTGGTCGCCGCCGGCGGCAGCGCGGCGGGTTCGATCGCCGAGGCGGTGCGCGACGCCGACGTGGTGATCACGATGGTCCCGGCGTCACCGCAGGTCGAGGCGGTGGCGTACGGCCCCGAGGGCATCCTCGCGCACGCCCGGCCCGGCACTCTGCTGGTCGACATGTCGTCGATCACCCCGCGGACCTCGGTGGACCTGGCGAGGGCGGCGGCCGAGAAGGGCGTCCGGGTCCTGGACGCCCCCGTCTCGGGCGGTGAGGCCGGCGCGGTCGAGGCGGTGCTGTCCATCATGGTCGGCGGCGAGCAGGCCGACTTCGAGGCGGCGAGGCCGGTCTTCGAGGTGCTGGGCCGGACCATCGTGCTGTGCGGTCCGCACGGCTCGGGCCAGACGGTGAAGGCAGCGAACCAGCTGATCGTCGCCGTGAACATCCAGGCGTGCGCCGAGGCCGTGGTCTTCCTGGAGAAGTCGGGCGTGGACCTGAAGGCGGCGCTTGAGGTGCTGGGCGGCGGGCTGGCCGGCTCGACGGTGCTGGCACGCAAGAAGGACAACTTCCTCGACCGCGACTTCGCGCCGGGCTTCCGGATCGACCTCCACCACAAGGACATGGGCATCGTGACGGACGCGGCCCGTACGGTCGGCGCCGCGCTGCCGGTCGGCGCGGTGGTCGCCCAACTCGTCGCGTCCCTGCGGGAACAGGGCGACGGCGGCCTGGACCACTCGGCGCTCCTGCGGGGCGTGGAGCGCCTCTCCGGCGCCCAACTCTGATACCACTCCCACGTTTTCCGAGCCGTGGCGGCGCCGACATCTGTCCTGTCGCGCCCAGGCGCCGCCACGGCCCGGAGCCCCGCGAGCGCCGAGAACGCCGAGAACGCCGAGAACGCCGGGTACGGACGACTGATCCGTACCCGGCGTCTTCGTGCGTCCCCGAGGCTTCAACACCGCCTGGAACCGGGCACATTGTGAGCACATGGGTCCCGCCGGCACCGGGGCGGCGGGCCCCGATTCCAGGGGGATTCATGGACAGCACCACGACGGCCGAGCCGACTCCGGCCGAGCTGGACCCGTACTACGTCGCGCTGTTGCGGGGCGGGCCCCGCGACGCAGTGACGGTCGCCGTGCTCGCTCTGCACCAGCGGGGCGCGGTCGAGGCGGGCCGACCGGGCACGATGCGCGTCACGACCAGGTCCGCGGGCGGGGGTCCGCCGGTCCTGGAGAAGGCGGTGTACGCGGCCCTCCACCGGCCCGCGGGAATCAAGGAGTTACTGGCCCGGCCGGGTGTCCGCCGGGCCCTCGCCGAGCTGCGGGGTGAACTGAGGGACGCCGGACTGCTGCGCAGGTTCCCGCCCCGCCGGCCCTTCACCACGCGGCTGACCCTCAGGAGCCTGGGCAAGCAGTTCCCGCTCCCGGTCACCAGGAAGGGCGTACAGCCGGCCGACGCGCTGTTCGCGGTGGCCTTCTACGGCACACCCGCCCTCGCCGTGCTCGCGCCCACCTTCGCCCGCAGGGCCGGGCGGCTCGGCCCCGGCGCACTGGCGGACAAGGGGCTGCTGCCGCATTCGTGGGGCGGGGGCGGCGGCAGCGGGGGCGGAGATGCGTCCTCGTGCGGAGGGGGCGGTGGGGGCTCGGACTGACAGCGCGAGCCGCACAGGAGAGGGCCGTGCAGGAAAGGGGCGCGCGGCAAAGGGGCGTACGGGACAGCGGCGTACAGGACGGGGGCGTACGGGAGGGAGGCGGTCCGCCGTCCCCGGTGGACCGCCCGCCCCACAGCCTCTGCCCGCTACCGCTACCGCTACCCCCTCTGCCCTCCGCCCTCCGCCCTCCGCCCTCCGCGCGTCAGACACCTTCAGACCTTCAGCGGCCTGATCGATGTCGGCGCGTGCCCCGGTTCGGTCGCGATGTCCTCGAACTCGACGACGTTTCCAATGTCGTTGGTCGTCGACATGGCGATGTTCGTGACGCGTTCCAGGATCGCCTCGACGACCACCGGGACCCGGTGTTCGGCCGCCAGCTTCTTCGCCTGTTCGAAGGCGGTGGCCAGTTCGGCCGGGTCCGTGACCCGGATGGCCTTGCAGCCGAGGCCCTCGGCGACCTTGACGTGGTCGACGCCGTAGGCGCCCAGTTCGGGCGAGTTGAGGTTCTCGAACTCCAGGTTGACCTGGAAGTCGATGTCGAAGGCCCGCTGCGCCTGGCGGATCAGGCCGAGGTAGGAGTTGTTCACCAGGACGTGGACGTACGGGATGCGGTGCTGGGCGCCGACCGCCAACTCCTCGATCATGAACTGGAAGTCGTAGTCCCCGGAGAGGGCGACCACGGACGCCTCCGGGTCGGCGACGGCGACGCCCAGCGCGGCCGGGACCGTCCAGCCGAGGGGGCCCGCCTGGCCGCAGTTGATCCAATGGCGGGGCCGGTAGACGTGCAGCAGCTGGGCGCCGGCGATCTGCGAGAGGCCGATGGTGGTGACGTATCGCGTCTCGGGGCCGAAGGCCTTGTTCATCTCCTCGTACACGCGCTGGGGCTTGATCGGGATGTCGTCGAAGTGGGTACGGCGCTGGAGGCGGGCCCTGCGCTCCTGGGTGGCCGCCGCCCAGTGGGAGCGGTCGGGGAGGGCACCCACGTCTCTCAACTCCCTTGCCACGGCCACGAACAGCTCCAGCGCGGCCTTCGCGTCGGAGGCGATGCCGTAGTCGGGGGCGAAGATGCGGCCGAGCTGGGTGGGCTCGATGTCGACGTGCACGAAGGTGCGGCCGGCCGTGTAGACGTCGAGGCGGCCGGTGTGGCGGTTGGCCCAGCGGTTGCCGATGCCGAGGACGAAGTCGGAGTCCAGGAAGGTGGCGTTGCCGTAGCGGTGCGAGGTCTGGAGGCCGACCATGCCGGCGTTGAGGTCGTGGTCGTCGGGGAGCACGCCCCAGCCCATGAGGGTCGGGACGACCGGGACGCCGGTCAACTCGGCGAACTCGACGAGGAGTTCGGCCGCGTCGGCGTTGATGACGCCGCCGCCGGCCACGATCAGCGGCCGGTGCGAGGCGTTGAGCATCGCGAGGGCCTTCTCGATCTGCGGGCGGCTCGCGAACGGCTTGTGGACAGGCAGGGGTTGGTAGGTCTCCGGGTCGAACTCGATCTCCGTCTGCTGGACATCGACCGGCAGGTCGACCAGCACCGGGCCGGGGCGCCCCGACCTCATCAGGTGGAAGGCCTGCTGGAGGACGCCGGGCACCTGGGCCGCCTCCAGCACGGTGACGGCCATCTTCGTGACCGGCCGGGCGATGGAGGCGATGTCGACGGCCTGGAAGTCCTCCTTGTGGATCACGGCGGTGGGGGCCTGGCCGGTGATGCACAGGATCGGGATCGAGTCGCCGGTCGCGGAGTACAGCCCCGTGATCATGTCGGTGCCGGCCGGGCCCGAAGTGCCCACGCAGACACCGATGTTGCCGGGGTGGGTGCGGGTGTAGCCCTCGGCCATGTGCGAGGCGCCCTCGACATGGCGGGCGAGGGTGTGGCCGATCCCGCCGGAGGCCTTGAGGGCGGCGTAGAAGGGGTTGATCGCCGCGCCCGGGACTCCGAACGCGTGCGTGACGCCCTCCAGTTTGAGGATCTCGACTGCCGCGCGGGCAGCGGTCATACGTGCCATGGAGCGACTCCTCGCATTCGCACTCCCGTCGCGCCCCGCGGAGAGTTTGAGTTTCCGTATTGTGGAATTTACTTTCTACTATCTGGAAACAATGTAAGTGGGGCCGCAAAGGCCGTCAAGAGACGGACAAGCGGGGGTTCCGTGGAGCACGATGGGGCTCTGACCCCGACATCACACAGTGGAGTGGGCAATGGCCGAGAGCATGCCCGTGCGATGCCCGGCCTGCCTGCGCGAGCATCTGTACGCGGCGCCGTCCTATCCCTGCGCGTGCGGGGTGCCGGTGACGCCGTCGCTCGACGAGCGGGCGAACGCGACAGCGGTCACCCACCGGGTCTGGGACGAGCAGTGGGTCACCGTGCGCTGCACGGCCTGCGGCCGGGGCGACCAGTGGCCGCACCCCGAACTGGGCTGCCCCTGCGGCACGGTCCTGCGCATCCCGGTGACGGGTTCCGCCCTCGCCCCCTCCTCCGGCGGCACGGCGAAACTCCCGGGCGTCCTGCGCGCCCCTCGCCCCCACCCCGCCGATGCCCGCCCCCGCCGCGCCTTCCAGCCCGTCACCATCCGCACGGCACGCGACGCGGTCACCGCCGCCGCCCTCTACCTGCGCTGGCTCGGCTACCAGGACATCCGCCGCGCCGACCAGCGCCCCCCGTCCGGCGTCGGCCTCGCCGCCCGCGGAGTCCTCGCCCAGGTCGACCCGACGGTGAGCCCGGCCTCACTGCGCGACATCGAGTGCCTGTGGCTGACGGCCATGACGGAGTCGTCGGACTGCGTCTACTTCTCCCTCGCCGGCTACGAGGACGAGGCCCGCGTCGGCGCTGAGAACCTGGGCATCCCCCTGTTCGTCCTGGACCTCACCGGCACACCCCAGCCGGTCAACACCCCGGCGGACGACCTGGACGCGACCGGGGTCTGAGCCCAGAAATCCGGGTGCCCCGAGGCGGACCCCTTCGGATACTCGACGGATGCGCATCCGCCCGGCCACCCCCGCCGAACTCCCGACCCTCCGCACGATCGAACGCGCGGCAGGCGCCCCCTTCCGCACCCTGAGCGCGCCCCTCAGGGGCGCGGGGAACTGCGCGACCAGCCACGACGACGGCGCCGCACCAACCCCACAACCCCGCACCGCACCCCCGGACATGGCAGAGATCGCGGACGACGAACCTCCCACCCTCGAAGTCCTGGAGCACTACCGCCAAGCAGGCCACGCCTGGGTCGCCGCAGACAACCAGGACCACCCCGTCGCCTACCTCATCGCGGAACCGGTGGACGGCGCCCTCCACATCGAACAGGTCTCCGTTCACCCCGACTTCGCGCACCGCCGCATCGGCGAAGCCCTCCTCGCCCACGCCGCCGACCAGGCCCGCGCAGAGGGCCTGACCCACCTCACCCTCACCACGTTCACCGAGGTCCCCTGGAACGCGCCCTACTACGCCCGCCTCGGCTTCCGCACCCTCACCGACGCCGAACTCACCCCGAGCCTAAGAGAAATCCGCGCCGCCGAGGCAGCACACGGTCTCGACCGCTGGCCCCGCGTCTGCATGCGCAGGCCATGACCAGCGGACCTCACCCGCCCGCCTCCCCCGCGAACCTCTCCCGCAGCTCCACCTTCCGTACCTTCCCCGACACCGTCATCGGAAAGGCGTCCAGCACCTGCAGCCTGCTCGGGATCTTGTAGTGGGCCAACCGCCCCTCGCAGAACGCCCGTAGCTCGGCCAGCGTGAGCGGTTCCGTGTCCGCGCGAGGGATGACACAGGCGAGCACCTCCTCGCCGTACCGCTCGTGCGGCACGCCGACCACCTGGACGTCTGCGATCTTCGGATGGGCGTACAGGAATTCCTCGATCTCGCGCGGGTAGATGTTCTCGCCGCCCCGGATGATCATGTCCTTGATGCGGCCGACGATCTCGACGTACCCGTCCTCGCGCATCACCGCGAGGTCACCCGTGTGCATCCAGCGGCCCGCGTCGACCGACTCGGCGGTCTTCTCGGGCTGTTGCCAGTAGCCGAGCATCACGCTGTAGCCGCGGGTGCACAACTCCCCCGCGTCGCCCCGGGGTCGGGTGACCCCGGTCGCCGGGTCCACCACCTTCACCTCGATGTGCGGGAGGACCCGGCCGACCGTGCCGGTGCGGTGTTCCAGGTCGTCGTCTCGGCGGGTCTGGAGGGAGACCGGGGAGGTCTCCGTCATGCCGTAGGCGATGGACACCTCGGCCATGTGCATCTCGGCGACGACCCGCTTCATCACCTCGACCGGACAGGGCGAGCCCGCCATGATGCCCGTACGGAGGGACGACAGGTCGTACGTCGCGAAGTCGGGGAGGGCCAACTCCGCGATGAACATGGTCGGTACGCCGTACAGCGATGTGCACCGCTCCTGCGCGACCGCCCGCAGGGTCGCCGCCGGTTCGAAGCTCGGCGCCGGAATCACGATGCACGCGCCGTGCGAGGTGGCCGCCAGGTTGCCCATCACCATGCCGAAGCAGTGGTAGAAGGGCACCGGCACGCACACCCTGTCCTGCTCCGTGTAGGCGATCGACTCCCCTACGAAATAACCGTTGTTGAGGATGTTGTGGTGGGAGAGCGTGGCCCCCTTCGGGAAGCCCGTCGTGCCCGAGGTGTACTGGATGTTGATCGGGTCGTCGCAGGACAGCTCCGGAAACGCCACCGGCGTCCCGCGTGCGATCAGCGCCTCCCAGCCCGGGTCCCCGATGAACACCGTCTCCCGCAACTGCGGGCAGCCGCCCCGCACTTGCTCGACCATCGCCCGGTAGTCGCTCGCCTTGTGGCTGAGGGACGCGAACAGCAGCGAGATCCCGGCCTGGTTGAGGACGTACTCGACCTCGTGGGTGCGGTACGCCGGGTTGATGTTCACCATGACCGCGCCGATCCGCGCGGTGGCGTACTGGACCAGCACCCACTCGGGGCAGTTGACCGCCCAGATGCCGACGCGGTCGCCCTCGGCGATACCGCTCGCGATCAGCGCGTACGCCAACTCGTCGACATCCGCGGCGAACTGGGCGTACGTCCAGCGCCGCCCGGACGGCACGTCGACCAGCACCTCGCGGTCCGGCCACTCGGCCACCGCCCGGTCCAGGTTGGCGCCGATCGTGTCCCCCAACAGCGGGGTGTCACCGGTCCCGTGGGTGTACGAAGCCATCGGAGGCGTCAGCGGGAGAGTCATCGGAAGTCCTCCTCGCGGTACTCGTCCGCCGAGCCCGCCGCAGTCGCCTCGCGCAGTTCGATCCGGCGGATCTTGCCGGAGACCGTCTTGGGCAGATCGGCGAACTCCAGTCGGCGCAGGCGCTTGTAGGGGGCGAGCACCTCCCTGCTGTGCTCGAACAGGACCTTCGCCGTGTCCGGGCCCGGTTCCCAGCCCGCCGCGAGCACGACGTACGCCTTCGGTACGGCCAGGCGCAGTTCGTCCGGCGCGGGGACCACCGCCGCCTCCGCCACCGCCTCGTGCTCCAGCAACGCGCTCTCCAGCTCGAACGGCGAGATCTTGTAGTCGGAGGCCTTGAAGACGTCGTCGGTGCGGCCGACGTACGTGATGTAGCCGTCCGCGTCGCGCGAACCGATGTCCCCGGTGCGGTAGAAGCCGCCTGCCATCGCCTCCGCCGTGAGGTCGGCGTCGCCGTGGTAGCCGGTCATCACGCCGACCGGGCGGGTGGCGAGGTCGAGCGCGATCTCGCCCTCGTCCGCGCCCGGTTCACCCGAGACCGGGTCCAGGAGGACCACCTTGTAGCCGGGGCTCGGACGGCCCATCGAGCCCGTCTTGAGGGGCTGGCCAGGGCTGTTGGAGACCTGGACGGCGGTCTCGGTCTGGCCGAAGCCGTCCCGGATCGTGACGCCCCAGGAGCGGCGCACCTGTTCGATGACCTCGGGGTTGAGCGGCTCCCCGGCGGCCACCGCCTCGCGCGGCGGGGTGCGCAGCTGGGTCAGGTCGGCCTGGATGAGCATGCGCCAGACGGTCGGCGGGGCGCAGAAGGAGGTGACGCCCGCGCGGTCCATCTCCGCCATCAGCCGAGTCGCGTCGAAACGCGTGTAGTTGTGGATGAAGACGGTCGCCTCGGCGCTCCAGGGCGCGAAGAGGTTGGACCAGGCGTGCTTGGCCCAGCCGGGCGAGGAGATGTTCAGATGCACGTCGCCGGGCTTGAGGCCGATCCAGTACATCGTCGCCAAGTGCCCTACGGGGTACGACGCGTGGGTGTGCTCGACGAGTTTGGGACGGGCGGTCGTGCCCGAGGTGAAGTAGAGCATCAGGGGGTCGTCGCAGTGGGTGGGCCCGTCCGGCGTGAACCCGGCGGGGGCGTCGTAGGCGTCCTCGTACGGCTGCCAGCCCTCGGGTGCGCCGCCCACCGCGATCCGGGTGTAGCCGCCGGGCACCTCGTCGAACTTGCCGGTGTCCTCGGCGCGGACCAGGACATGGGCGACCCGGCCGCGCTCGACACGGTCACGGAGGTCGGCGGGGCCGAGGAGCGGGGTGGCCGGGATGACGACGGCGCCGATCTTCATCGCGGCGAGGGCGGTCTCCCACAGCTCGGTCTGGTTGCCGAGCATCACGAGGAGCCGGTCCTCGCGGCGGACCCCGCGCCCGCTCAGCCAGTTGGCGATCCGGTTCGAGCGGGCGGACAGTTCGGCGAAGGACAGCCTCGCCTCGGCGCCGTCCTCCTCGACGATGTGCAGGGCGGTGCGGTCGTTCCCGTCCGCGATGACGTCGAACCAGTCCAGGGCCCAGTTGAACCGCTCGGGGCGGGGCCAGCGGAAACCCTCGTACGCGGTGGCGTAGTCCTCCCGGTGGGCCAGCAGGAAGTCCCGCGCCTCGCGGAAGTGCTCGGTCACCGTCGTCATCACTCCTCCTCGGTCCCGGACCATTGCCGGGCGACACTCTGACATCGTGTAATCCGTGACGCAGGTCTCACTACCCCCGAACGGGGGTGAGTGCCACGTACGACCGGGCAACGACTTGCGAAAACACCACGAACGGGCCGCGACGAAGGGGCGATGACGTGGCAGCAGACACGGCCGAGGCGGCCGAGGTACGCGGGGCGCTGGCCCGGCTGCGGCGGGCGACCGGGCTGCCGGTCGCCTTCGGCGGGCTGGTGGAATCCGGGCGCCGGCATGTGCGCATCAGCGAACTGAACGGCACCTCCACCCAGGCGCTGCGCTCACTCGCGGTGACCTCGGGCAACGGTCTGGGCGGCAAGGCGGTCGCCCTGGCCCGTCCCTGCGTGGTCACCGACTACTCCGTGTCGCGGCAGATCAGCCACGAGTACGACATCCCGGTCGCCGCCGAGGGCCTGCGCTCGGTGGTGGCGGTCCCGGTCGTCGTACGCCGCCGGGTGCGCGGCGTCCTGTACGGGGCCCTGCGCACCGCACAGCCGCTCGGTGACCGCCTGATCGGCGCGGCCGTGGAGGCGGCCCGGGACGTGGAGCAGGCGCTCGCCGTACGCGACCGGGTGCAGGAGCAGGCACGGGAGCTGCTGGTGGCGGCCCGGCCGGTGGAAGCCGGGGTTCCGGAGCCGGGCGGCGGCGGGGCGTGGGAGCAGGTGCGGGAGGCGCACGCGGCGCTGCGCGCGCTGGCCCCGCGGATCGCCGACCCGGAGCTGCGGGGCGCGCTGCTCGACGCGTGCGGTCTGCTGGCCCCGGGACCGCCGCCGGGCGGGGCCGGGCTCGCGCCCCGCGAACTGGACGTCCTGGCGTGCGTGGCGTCGGGGGCGAGCAACGCGGTCACCGCGGAGCGGCTGGGGCTGCGCCCGGAGACGGTGAAGGGGTATCTGCGCTCGGCGATGCGCCGGCTGGGCGCGCATTCACGCGGGGAGGCGGTCGTCGCGGCGCGACGGGCGGGGCTGCTGCCCTGAGAATCGGCCGTCGCCGATCGTCACGCTCCGTACGCGCATACGGTGTATTCATTCACAAGTGACTTGAATTTCCCCATGCCGCTACCGTCCTGTTATTCGGCTCACCCGGCCTCGGGTCCGAAATTCAAAGATCTGTTGCCTAATATTGGGGCCCACACGACACAGGAGGGGAGCGGTGACCGTGCGACGGGACTTCCAGGAGTCTGGCCGATGCCGCTCTGACCTGCTCATAGGCCGGGACGAAGCACTCATAGGGGCCCGCGAGCAGCTTTCGCGCGGCGGCAGCGTGCTGTTGCACGGACCCGCCGGAATAGGAAAGTCCACCGTCCTGCGGACATTGGCCGCGGAATACGGCGAATCGGCACGGACCGTGTTGCGTTGCTCGGCCACGGAGTCCGAATCCCATCTCCCCTTCCTCGCGCTCGCCGATCTTCTCGGTCTCGCTCTGGACGAGGTGTCGGCCCAGCTGCCCGTCGCCCAGCGTGTCGCCCTGGAGTCGGCGCTCACCGGCCGTGGCGAGTCCACGCTCCAGCGCGACGGCCTCGCGCTGCGGCTCGCCGTGCTGTCCGCGCTGCGCGCGCTGGCCGCCAAGGGACCCGTGCTCGTCGTCGCCGACGACCTCCAGTGGCTGGACACCGCGAGCACCGAACTGCTCGGTTTCGCCGCCCGCCGGCTCGGCGACGACCCCGTCCGGATGGTGTTCGCGGGCCGGTCGGACGGCCAGGAGTACGACCGCTATCTACGCGCGTCCACACCGGACACCCTCGCGGTCCGGGTGAACCCCCTGACCCACTCCCAGGTGGCCGAACTGCTCGAACACCGCGGCTACGGCGGCCTCCCGCGCTCGACCGTCCGCGAGATCCACCGCACCAGCGCGGGCAACCCGCTGTACGCCCTCGAACTGGGCCGGGCCCTCGCCGAGAGCCCCACTCCCCCGCGTCCGGGCGAGCCGCTGCCGGTGCCGACCTCGCTGCGCGCCCTGGTGCTCAGCCGGCTGGAGATGCTGTCCGACGACGCCCGCCGCACCCTCCTCGTGGTGAGCGCCGGCGCCCGTCCCACCCTGGCCCTGCTGCACGAGGCGGGCCGGGAGAACGCCGAGGCGGAGACCGCCCAGGCCGCCGCCCTCGGGCTGCTGGCGACCGAGCCCGAGGGTCCGGCCGTACGCTTCGCGCATCCGCTCGTCTCGGCCGCGCTGTACGCGGAGGCGAGCGCCCAGGAGCGCCGGGCCGCGCACGCCGCGCTGTCCACGGCCGCCTCCGACCCCATCGAGCGGGCCCGGCACCTCGCGCTGGCCACCGACGGCACCGATCCGGACGTGGCCGCGCGGCTCGCCGAGGCCGCCGCGCTGGCCCGGGACCGGGGGGCGCCCTCGGTGGCGTCCGCGCTCGGGCTGCTCGCCGTCCGGCACACCCCGGCCGACAGCGTGCCGAGCCCGGACGAGTACCGGCTGCGGGCCGCCGAGGACGCGATCACCTCCGGTGACCTGGACCTGGCGCGGGACATCGCCCGCCAGGTGCTCGCCCTGACCTCGGTGCCCGACGAGCGGGTGCGGGCCTGGATGATCGTGATCGACACCGCCGGTCACGCCATGACCGAGGTCGACTCCGTCTTCCCGCAGGCGCTCGCCGACGCGGGCGACGACCCGCGCCTCCTCGCCCTGGTCCACTACCAACTGGGCTGGCGGGCCCTGCTCGTCGAGGGCGACTTCGCCGAGAGCCGGGAGGAGGCGGCGCGGGCCGCGGTGCTGGCGGCGCGCGGCGACGACCGGCACACGGAGCTGATGGCACTCTCCTTCCAGGCCCACACCGAGACCCTGATGGGCCACGAGGACGCGCCCGCGACCATCAAGAGGGCGCTGCGGGAGCCCCAGGACCCGCAGGTGACGGTCCATCACAACGGCATCGGCTCGGCCAGGTTCCGCTGGCTGATCATGAGCGACCAGTTGCCCGAGGCACGGGCCACCATCACCACCCTGCTGCGCGAGGTGCGCCGGCGCGGCTCGGTCGAGAGCGAGGTCCACTTCCTGCGCGGCCTCGCCGAGACCGAACTGCGCTGCGGGCACTGCGGGCGCGCGCTCGACCTGGCCCGGGAGAGCCTGCGGCTGGCCCGCGACACCGGTATCGGGGAGGTCGCCTCCGCGATGCTGGCCGCGCTGGCCGAGGCCTCCGGCGGCGATGTGGACCGGGCGCTGGAGCTGGCCCGGGAGGCGGTCAAGCACGCCGAGGAGAACGGCGACCTGATGTATCTGTCCCGGGCCCAGGCGGCCCTCGGGTACGCCAGGCTGGTGGCCGGGGACGCGCCGGGCGCGGTGCAGTCGCTGCGCAGGGCACGGGAGTTGGAGCACGACCTCGGTGTCGACGACCCGGCGCGCGGGCGCTGGCAGGGCGACCTCGCGGAGGCTCTCGTGGGCGTCGGCGAGACCGACGAGGCACAGGAGGTCATCGACGTGTCGCGGGCCCACGCGCTGCGGCTGGGGCGCGAGAGCGTGCTCGCGGTGCTCGACCGGGCGGAGGCGCAGGTACGCGCCGCACGCGGCGAACTCGACGCGGCACTCGCCCAGTTGACGTCCGCGCAGGACCGACTGGCCAAGCTGGGCTATGGACTTGAGGAGGCCCGCGCCGCCCTCGCGCTGGCCGAACTGCGCACCGGCCCCCCGGGGCCGACCCCGACCCCGACGTCGTACGACGAGGCCGCACGGCTGTTCAGACGCTCCCGCGCGCTGCCCTGGCTGCGCCGGGTGGACGCGGCGACCGTACCGAATCCCGCGCCGCAGCCCCTTGTGCAGCAACCGCAGGCCGTCGCCGCGCTCGACGGGCTCGCCGCGATGGAACGCCAGGTCGCGGCGCTGGTGATGGAGGGTGCGACCAACCGCGAGATCGCCGGACGCCTCTTCATCAGCGTCAAGACGGTCGAGGCGACGCTCACCAGGGTGTACCGGAAGCTGGGTATCCGGTCCCGGGTGGACATCGTCAGGCTGGCGGCGGGACGCCACACCAAGTAAGGCACGCATACCGGGTACGCCCGCTCCTGCGCGGAATCCATCGTTGCGCTCTCACCGTACCGCGCCGTCGACCCCGTACGACCGAGGGTTTTCCCTCCCCAACTCCCCCTAGGGGGTTCCCTCATTGGGAGGGCCCTTATCCGGCTCCTACCTTGTGGTTGTGCCGCAACGCCGGGCACACGGGGCAGCACCGCCGCCCCGTGAACCACCCCCACACCCGCGCGTCCCCCCACCGGCAATTCCCCAAGAGGAGAACCCATGTTCGGGCTCGCCCGTGCCAAGAAGGCCGCCGCCGTCCTGACGGCCGTCGCCGCAGCCGCAGCGACCGCGCTGATCGCCGCTCCCGGCGCCACCGCCGCTCCCCAGCCCATCGTGGGCGGCACCACGACCACCGCCGCGACGTACCCCTACGTCATGCAGATCACGGACGCCTCGCAGAACCAGTTCTGCGGCGGCACCCTCGTATCGGCCACCAAGGTCGTGACCGCGGCCCACTGTATGGTCGACGAGACCACGAGCAGCGTGAGAGTCGTCGGCGGCCGTACCTACCGCAACGGCACCAACGGCACCGTCAGCCGGGTCACCAAGATCTGGATCCACCCGAGCTACGTGGACGCCACCGAGGGCGACGACGTGGCCGTGCTGACGCTGGC
Source organism: Streptomyces geranii (assembly GCF_002954775.1). Lineage (GTDB taxonomy): Bacteria > Actinomycetota > Actinomycetes > Streptomycetales > Streptomycetaceae > Streptomyces > Streptomyces geranii. Next base: position 67,724 of record NZ_PJME01000007.1, on the reverse strand, counting down.
CACCTCGATGCCGTACACCGCGGCGTCGTACGTCACCTCGTCCCAGACCGGCGTGTACGCGGCCGGCACCACGGCCCGCATCATCGGCTGGGGCACCACCTCCTCCAACGGCAGCTCCTCCAACCAGCTGCGCACGGCGACGGTCCCGACCGTCTCCAACGCCAGCTGCACCAGCTCGTACGGTTCCAGCTACATCGCGAGCGACATGGTCTGCGCCGGCTACACGGCCGGTGGCGTCGACACCTGCCAGGGCGACAGCGGCGGCCCGCTGATGATCGGCGGCGTCCTGGCAGGCATCACTTCCTGGGGCGAGGGCTGCGCTGCGGCCGGCTACCCCGGGGTCTACACCCGGCTGACCACCTTCTCCAGCCTGGTCGCGACGCAGGTCGCGTCGTAACCGGCGGAGATACCCCGAGTGGTATAGCCACCACAGTCACCTGAGTACCCCTCAGGCGAATGCCAGGGGGCGTTGCGGACCGGCCACGAGCGGTCCGCAGCGCCCCCTATCCACGTTTTCGATTCACTTTGTGCGGCGGATCGCCTTCATCCTCGTACGACGGTGCCGAACCGGATGTCGTACGCCGTCCCCGCGTGCAGCGTCCCGAGCATCCGTTCGCCTTCCTCAACTACCGCCGTCCGCACACCCTTTGTGAGGCTGCCGAAGGGCTCCACCGTGAGCGTGCCGTCGGCCAGCCGCCACAGGCCCGCGACGACGCCGTCGACGAGCAGGACGCAGTGGGCCTGATTGCCCGTCCAGGTACGGCCCTTGAGGTCGGCGGGTACGAGTCGGCCGCGGTCGGCGTGCGAGAGGAGCAGGTTGTCGAACTCGGGCAGGAAGCGCGGCGGGGCGGGGGTTTCCGGGTCGGGGCGGGGAGCGTCGGGGAGGTCGAAGAGTTCGGTGCCGCGCTCGTCCCGGAAGGTGAGCAGGCGGGGGCGGAGGCGTTCGAAGGCGTCGCGCAGCCTGGTCAGACCGGCCCAGGTCTGCATGTCCTTGACGGAGGCGGGGCCGAAGGCGGCGAGGTAGCGCAGGACGGTCTCGTCCAGCACCGATGCCGGTTCGGCGTCCGGTTCTGGGTCCGGTTCGGCCGGGCGGCCGAGCCAGTGCTCGGCGGTGGTGAGGGCGACCTGGCCGCTGTGACCCCACAGGCCGCGCGGGGTGACCTGGACGAGGGGAAGACGGCAGCGGGCGGCGACGGACAGGGACTGCGGGTCGGCGTCCGGCCACTCGACGAGGAGGGCCTCACGCAGCTGCTTCATCGTGCGCGGCTCCTGCTCGACGAGTTCACGGGCGAGGGTGGTGAGGCGGTCGAGGTCGACGCCCTCAAGTCCCTTGCGGAAGTAGGTGAGTTCGCGGTCGCGGGCGGGCTGGACGAGCGGTCGCAGGGTGAGGCAGTCGGCGGCGGTGTGGGTGTGGATGGTCGAGCGCATGGTGACGATGCGGACTGCCTCGCGGTCCGCCATGAGCCGGGAGAGGTCCTCGGGACCGAAGCCGTCGAGACGGGCGGCGAGCGCGTAGTACGGGGGCTTCACGTTCTGCGCCTGGAGACCGAGGAGGTGCGTGAGGGCGTCCTCGGCGGAGATCGGCGACCGGGTGAGGAGCAGCTGCCGGGCGAGGGTGGCACGGTTGAGGGCGCGGGGGCCGAGGACGGGAGCCGGGGCCGCCGTGGGCCTCGCCGTGGTGCCGGTGCTGGTGCCGGTTGCCGAGGTCGTCTTCGTCATGTTGCGCACGCTAGCCCTACTTGCGGACAGCTACTGTCCGCATTCGTCACCCACCCAAGACCCATGTCATTTGACCCGTATATCCTGCTCCGTGATCCACTCAGCCGTACCTGAACACATGTTCGAGCACCGTCGAGACGGGAGCCAGCCGCGATGTCGGAGCGACGTGCCCGCCAAGCCTCGAAGAACGGCCGGAAGCCGGCCTGGCGACGCGCCCTGACGCCGCCCGCCGCACCACCGGCGAAACCCGCCGCGCCCCGGACGGACACCCCGCCCCCGGCGCCGGCCGAACCGGCGGACAGCATCGTGCACGCGGCCCTCTACCACGACGGCGTACGCGTCTCGACGCCCACCACCCTCGCGGAGACCTTCCGCGAACTGCGCGACCAGCCGGACGGCATGGCATGGATCGGCCTTGCCCGCCCCACGGAGGCCGAACTCCTCACCCTGGCCGCCGAGTTCGACCTGCATCCGCTGGCCGTCGAGGACGCGATGGAGGCACACCAGCGCCCGAAACTGGAGCGCTACGGCGACACGCTCTTCGTCGTCCTGAGCGCCGCCCGCTATCTGGACGCGGCCGAGGAGGTCGACTTCGGCGAGCTGCACGTCTTCGTCGGCGCCGACTTCCTGATCACGGTCCGCCACGGCGCGGCCCCGGACCTGTCGGCCGTACGCCGCCGCATGGAGGAGACCCCGGAGCTGCTGAGGCTGGGCCCGGAGGCGGTGCTGTACGCGATCCTGGACGCGGTGGTCGACGGTTACGCGCCGGTCGTCGAGGGCGTCCAGAACGACATCGACGAGATCGAGACGGAGGTCTTCCGGGGCGACCCGGAGGTCTCCCGCCGCATCTACGAACTCTCCCGCGAGATGGTCGAGTTCCAGCGCGCGACCCGCCCCCTGGTGAGCATGCTGCACAGCCTGATGGCGGGCTTCGCGAAGTACGGCACGGACGAGGAACTCCAGCGCTACCTGAGGGACGTGGCGGACCACGTCACCCACACCAGCGAACGGGTCGACGGCTTCCGCCAGGCCCTGGCGGACATCCTGACGGTGAACTCCACCCTGGTGACACAGCAACAGAACGCGGAGATGCGGGCGTTGGCGGAGGCGGGGTTCGAGCAGAACGAGGAGATCAAGAAAATCTCGTCCTGGGCGGCGATCCTGTTCGCGCCGACGCTCGTCGGGACCATCTACGGCATGAACTTCGAGGAGATGCCCGAACTGGGGTGGACCTTCGGCTATCCCTTCGCGATCGGTCTCATGGGGGTCGTCTGCGTCAGTCTGTATCTGATCTTCAAGCGGCGGGACTGGCTCTAGGCTGTTCGTGAGTCATCCGAGCGGCACTACTCCTGCACACCGCCCTCCTACGATCGGCTCGGCATCACGCCGACCCCGCTCGCACTCGCAGGAGTCCTCCATGGCCCAAGTCATCGCCGCCGCAACGCCGTTCCACGGTCATGTGCAGCCCCTGCTCACCATCGTCGCCGAGTTGGTGCGGCGCGGGCACGAGGTCGAGGTGCTGACCGGGTCGCGGTTCGCCGGTGCCGTGCGGGACGCGGGGGCCCGTCATGTGGCGTTGCCGTCGGCCGCGGACTTCGACGACCGGAAGCTCGACGTCTACTTCCCGGAGCGTTCGGCGATACCGGCGGGGCCGGCGCAGCTGGAGTACGACATGAAGTACATCTTCGGCGACCCGACCGCGGCCCAGCACCGTGCGCTCAGCGCGCGGTTGGCCCGTTTCCCCGCGTCCGTCGTCATCAGCGAACCCCTCTTCTTCGGGGCCACCGCCCTCGCGCTGTCCGCCCCGCGCGAGCGGCGCCCGGCCCTGGTCGGCGTGGGGATCACCCTGCCGACGCTGCTCAGTGAGGACGCGCCGCCGCTCGGTCTGGCGATGGCGCCGGTGACCGGGGAGCAGGCGCGGGTCCAGCACCGGGCGATGAACGCGAAGGTCCGGGAGCTGTTCGCGGACACGCAGCGGCATCTGGAGGAGAACTTCGGGGAGAGCGGCGCCGAACTCCCCGGTTTCTTCCTCGACTCGATGGTGACCGTGCCGGACCACTACCTCCAGCTCACCGTCCCCGGCTTCGAGTACCCGCGCGGCGACGCCCCGGCCACCTTCCGGTTCGCCGGACCGCTGCCCGGCGCCCCGCAGCAGCCGGCGGCGCTGCCCGACTGGTGGGCGGAGCTGGAGCGGGAGACCCGGCCGGTCGTCGTGGTCACCCAGGGCTCGTTCGCCAACGACGACCTCACCCAGCTGGTCCGGCCCGCCATCGATGCGCTCGCCGACGAGGACGTCCTGGTCGTGGCGGTGACGGGCCGCCCGGACGGCCCCGCCGCACTGGGCTCCGTACCGTCGAACGTACGCGTCGGCGGCTACGTCTCCCATGACGAACTCCTGCCGCACGCCTCCGTGTTGGTCACCAACGGCGGGTACGGGGGCGTGCACACCGCCCTGCGGCACGGCGTTCCGCTCGTCGTGGGCGGCGCGGGCGAGGACAAGCCGGAGGTCGCGGCGCGGGTCGCGTGGAGCGGCGCCGGTATCGACCTGCGCACCGGGACGCCGTCGCCCGAGGCGATCCGCAACGCCGTACACACCGTCCTGGCGGAACCGGGACACCGTACGCGCGCCGCCGAACTGCGCGAGGAGTTCGGCCGGTACGACGCGCTGGAGGTCATCGACGAGGTGGTCTCCGGAGCGTAGGGCGGACCGGACTGGACTGGGCCGGGCCGGGCCGAGCCGGGCCGGGCTTGGCCGGGCTGGAGCAGCGCCGCTCTCTCTTTCCTTGTCCTCTTCGTCCTCGTCCGCTCTCGTCTGCCTCTCCACTACGCCACGCCCGAATTGTCCTTCCATGTTCGAGCGGGCCCCGCTGGCGCCTAGCATCGGGACCCGTTCGGGGGTTCGGGGGTGCGGGCGAAGGCGGAGGGGCGGATGGCGCCGATGGCGTTGCGATTCGCGGTACTTGGGGCGGTAAGGGTCTGGCGGGACGAGGTCGAGGTGGAGCCGGGGCCGCCACTGCGCCGTACCCTGCTCGCGCTGTTGCTGGCCCGGGCCGGGGCCCCGGTTCCGTTGGCGGACATCGTCGACGCGCTGTGGGCGCAGGACCCGCCCGCCCGTGCCGCGAACATGGTGCACCGCCATGTCGGCGAGCTGCGGCGGCTGTTGGAGCCCGAGCTGCCCGCCCGTGCGGAGGGCAGCTGGCTGGTGCGCGGCGCCGACGGCTACCGGCTGAAGGTGGCCGACGGCTCGGTGGACCTGCTGCGCTTTCGCGAACTCGTCTCCGCAGCAAGGGACTTGTGCGGCTCCGGGCAGCCTGAGCGGGCCGTCGAGGTGTTCGCCGAGGCACTCGCGCTGTGGCACGGCCCGGCCGCCGGATGCCCGGCGCAGGCTCCCGCGCACCCGGTGTTCGCCGGGCTCGATCTGGAGTACGCCGCCACGGTGCGGGAGGCCGTGGACACGGGGCTCGGCTGCGGTGCGGCGGGGCAGGTGCTGCCGGTGCTGTCCGACTGCGCGGCGCGCTACCCCTTCGACGAGGGGCTCCAGGCCCGCCTCGTCCTCGCCCTGGCCGCTGCGGGGCGCCGGGCCGAGGCTCGGGAGGTGTACCGCTCGACGGCCGCCCGGCTCGCCGACGAACTCGGTGTCGAACCGGGGGCCGAACTGAGGGCCGCCCGGCGGCAGTTGACGGCGGATGCGGCCCTGGGTGGTGAAACGACGCGCACGGTACGGGAGTCGGGTGCGGTACGCGAGGAGACGGGTGCGGTACGGGAGACGAGTGCCGGGGAAGCCGGCCGTACCGGTGTCCTCGCGCCCGCCCAACTCCCCGCCGCCCTGCCCGTCTTCGCGGGCCGCCGGGCCGAACTGGACCAGCTGCTCGCCCTGATCGACAGCAACGGCACCGGTCGTGGTGGCAGCGGGAACGGTGGCAGTGAAGTGCGGGCGGCGGCCACCGTCGTGATCAGCGCCATCGGCGGAACGGCCGGGGTCGGCAAGACCACGCTCGCCGTGCACCTGGCCCATCAGGTCGCCGACCGTTTCCCGGACGGGCAGTTGTACGTGAACCTGCGCGGCTTCGACCCCGCCGCACCGCCCCTGCCGCCGCAGGAGGCCCTCCGCGGATTCCTGGACGCCCTCGGCGCACCGCCGCAGCGCATACCCGCCGGCCTCGACGCCCAAGCGGCCCTGTACCGCAGCCTGTTGGCGGACCGGCGGGTGCTGGTGCTCCTGGACAACGCACGGGACGCCGGTCAGGTCCGGCACCTTCTCCCCGCCTCCCCCGGCTGCCTGGTGGTCGTCACCAGCCGCAACCGGCTCACCGCCCTGACCACCACGCACGGCGCCCACCCCCTCACCCTGGACGTCCTGACCCCGGCGGAGGCCCGCGCGTCGCTGGCACTGCGGCTCGGCGCCGAGCGGGTGGCCGCCGAGCCCGCGGCAGTCGACGAGATCGTCGAGCTGACCGCGCGGCTGCCGCTGGCCCTGGCCGTCGTCGCCGCCCGCGCAGCCTCGTATCCCGGGTTCCCGCTGGCCGCGCTCGCCGCACAGCTCCGGGACGCGCACGGTGGCCTCGCCGCGTTCCGCGACCCGGAGGCGGCAGTGGACGTACAGGCGGTGCTCTCGTGGTCGTACGACACTCTCGGACCGGACGCGGCACGGCTCTTCCGGCTGCTGGCGCTGCATCCCGGGCCCGATGTCACCGTGCCCGCGGCGGCGGCCCTCGCGGGTCTGTCCGTGGCCCGCACCCGGGCCCTGCTCACCGAACTCACCGGCGCCCACCTCCTCTTGGAGCACACGCCGGGCCGCCACAGCAGTCACGACCTGCTGCGCGCGTACGCGGGCGGGCTCGTCGTCGCGGACGAGAGCGAGGCGGAGCGCGGGGCGGCCGTACGCCGGATGCTCGACCACTATCTGCACACCGCCCACGCGGCGGCGCTGCTCTTCGACCCGCCGCCGTCCGTCGTCACTCCCGTCGCGACGGCCGAACCGTCCGCCCTGCCACAGCGGTTCGGCGACGACGCGGCGGCCCTGGACTGGCTGCGCGCGGAACGGACGGTGCTGCTCGGGGTGATCCAGCAGGCCGTCGACGGGGGTTTCGACACCCATGTCTGGCAGTTGGTCTGGGCAGTCGAGCGCTTCCACGAACGGTTCGGCCATCTGCACGACAACCTGGTCCTGCAGCGCACGGCCCTGGAGGCCGCCCAGCGGCTCGGGGACGCCTCCGCGCTCGGGCACGCCCATCACGGGCTCGGCCGGACCACTCTCATGCTGCGTCTCTTCGAGGAGTCGGAGGACCATCTCCGGTCGTCGCACCTGATGTTCGAGAAGTGCGGGGACGCCCTGGGCCGGGCCGAGTCCCGGCTGAGCACCTGCTATCTGCTCACCCGCCAGGGCCGGTTGGCGGAGGCCCTGGCCGAAGTCGCCCCCGCCCTCGACGTGTTCCGGACGGCGGGCCACCGCAAGGGACAGGCCTACGTCCTCGTCTCGCTGGCCTGGGGCGAGGCGAGCCTCGGCGACTGCCGGAGCGCGCTCACCCATGCCCATCAGGCGCTCGCCCTGTTCCAGGAACTCGACTTCCCGATCGCCGAGGGCCACACCTGGGACACCCTCGGCCATGTGCACCGCCAACTCGGCGAGCACCGGCGGGCGGTGGTGTGTGTCCAGCGGGCCGTCGTCCTGTTTCGCGAGGTCGGCGACCTCTACCACGAGGCCTGCGCGACGGACCGGCTCGGCGACGCCCACCACGCGGCCGGCGACCACGAGATCGCGCTCGACAACTGGCGCACCGCCCTGCGCGGACTGGCCGACGTCGACCCCGTGTGGGCGGCCGAGATCCGCGTCAAGATCGGGGAACTCGCCCGGTGAGCGATGCGGTGAAGGGCGCAGTGAACGGTGCGGTCACAACGCAGGCACACTTGGTCCATTCCTGCCTGCCTACGCTCCGCGGACCTACTTCCGAGGAGCGCACGAAGTGACGTACACGGTGATCAACGGCAACCGCCTCTTCCACACCGACGAGGGTCCCGACGGCCACACCACCGGCGAGACGGTCCTGTTCCTGCACGGCGCGACCTGCGACTCGCACGACTGGTCGGCCCAGGTCGCCGCGTTCACCGCCCACCACCGGGTGCTCACGACGGACCTGCGCGGCCACGGCCGCTCCTCGGGCCCGGAACCGGCTTCCGCCCTCGGATACCACCCGCGGGACTTCGCGGCGGATCTCGCGGAGCTGATCGACGCCGTCGATGCCGGGCCGGTCGTGGTGGTGGGGCACTCCCTGGGCGCGATCGCCGGGTCGGTCCTCGCTGTCGAATTCCCGTCTCTGGTACGGGCGTTGGTCGCGGTCGATCCGCCGTACGGCTTCGAGGCGGCGCCCATCGCGGCGACGGCCGCCCGTTTCCGTACGGACGACCCGGTCGGCTTCGCCACCGCTCTGCTCGGTGGGATCGAGGGACCCGACACCGGGCCCTGGGCCGCCGCGCTGCCCGTCTGGCACCGGCGGCGGATACTCGGCATGGACCCGGAGACGGTACACGCGGTCTTCCTCGGCCTGAACGAGGGCGCCACCGACCTGGTCGTGCGGCCGGGCGTGGAGGAGTTCCTGAGCCGTCGCGCCTGCCCGGTGCTGACTGTCTCGGCCGCCGACTCCCTGAAGATCAAGGGCATCGACGGGAACTGGGACGGGTCCGTGAGCCCGCACCCGTACAGCGAGTCCGTGGTGGTCGACGGGGTCGGCCACTGGCTCTTCCAGGAACGTCCGGAGGAGTTCAACGCGCTGGTGCTCGGGTGGATCGCCGGGCTCACGGGCGTCACCGCGCCCACGGGCTGAGGGGTGACGGGCGCGGGTCACGCGCGCAGGCGTTTGACCAACTTCTCGGCGATGGTGAGGAGTTCGTCCGTCGTGGTCGTGGTCTGCTGGAGGTCGATCAGTACCTCGCCCGCACCCGCGTCGGCTGTGGCCAGGAGGTAGTCGGCGACCTGGTCGATCGTGCCCGCGTTCGGGACGAGTTCCGGCGGGGTCTTGTCCTGGGTCAGCCGGGGGTTGACGCGCAGGACCATGCGCAGCGCGTCCGCGTCCCGGCCGGCCGCCTCCGCGGCGATCCGGACGGTGTTCCACATCGCCGCCAGCGCGGGCAGGGGCAGTCCCGCCGCGAGCCAGCCGTCCGCGCGGCGGCCGACGCGTTCGAGGGTGCTGGGCGAGAAGCCGCCGAGCAGGACGGGCGGGCGGGGGCGCTGCACGGGCTTGGGCCTGATGACCGACGGTGGGATCGTCCAGCGTTCGCCGTCGTGCCGCACGGTCTCGCCGGCCCAGATGGTCTCCGCCGCGTCGAGCCACTCCTCCAGCCGGGCCCCGCGCCGCTCCCACGGCACGCCGGCCGCCCGGTACTCGTCCCGCAGCCAGCCGAGGCCGAGGCCGACGTCCAGCCGGCCGTGGCTGACGACGTCGAGGGAGGTGAGGGTGCGGGCGAGCAACACTGGTGCGTGCCAAAGGGCGTTGAGGGTGCTGGTGCCGAGCCGTACGCGGGTCGTGACGGCGGCGGCCAGGGTCAGGACGGTGAGCGGATCGAGGAAGGTGCGGTACTCCTCCGGCATCGTGCCGTCGCCGCCGGGGTAGGGGTCGCTGGGTTCGTGCGGTGCGAGGATGCGGTCCGCGGCCCAGAGGCTGTCGAAGCCGAGGCTATCCGCGCCGCGGGCGACCTCGACGATCGCTTCGGGTGTGGCGAACGTGCCGTACTGGGGTACGGCGAGACCTATCCGCATCTGGGGGACTCCTTCGCGTGACTGCGTGACTGCGTAGCTGGGTGACTGCGTGGCTTCGTGGCAGCGTGCCGAGGGGCTGAGGGGCCCGCGGGCGGCCCACGCTAGGCGTCACTTGTGCGCGAAAACTGATCGTGTGCCGGTTCCGTCAGGCGCCCTCGCCCCGCGTACCGCCAGGGTGCGGGGCCGGGGTGAAGGCGACGTCCAGGCGGGTGAGGCCGCGGAAGTTGAGGCTCCGCTGCCAGCGCGGAGGTGTGTCGCCGTCGAGGCGCAGGCCGGGGAGGCGGTTGAGGAGGGCCTCCAGGACGATCTCGCCCTCCATACGGGCGAGGGCCGCGCCGAGGCAGAAGTGGGGGCCGTGTCCGAAGGACAGGTGCCGGCCGCCGGAGACGGGACGTTCGAAGTCCAGGGCGTGGGGGTCGGGGAAGACGGCCGGGTCACGGTTGGCGGCGCCGCATACGAGGAGCACCGTCTGCCCTTCCCCGACGGCGCGGCCCGCGAGGTCCAGGTCGTGCCGGGCGCGGCGCAGCATGAGCTGTACCGGGGCGTCGTAGCGCAGGAGTTCCTCGACGGCGGCGGGCAACAGCTCGGGCCTGGCGCGGAGTTGGTCGGCGGCGGCCGGGTGGTGGAGCAGGGCGAGGGTGGCGTTGCCGATGAAGTGGGTGGTGGTCTCGTGGCCCGCGATGAGCAACAGGGCGCAGTTGGCGAGGAGTTCGTCGAGGTCCTGGTCGGTGTCGCCGGCTTGGGCGGTGACCATCGCGCGCAGGGTGTGCGGGGCCGGCGGGGTGTCGTCGTGCCGGGTGAGGAGTTCACGGAGGTACGCGAGCATCTCGTCCATGCTCCGCGAGGCGGCCCGGCTGCGGTCGGCGTCGAGCCGGGAGTTGCCGATGGCCTCGGCGACCGGCTCGGACCAGGCGGCGACGGCGGGGCGGTCCTTCTCCGGGACGTCGAGGAGGTCGCAGATGATGGTGAGCGGGAGGGGTTCGGCGAGGTCGGCGACGATGTCCATACGTCCGGTGGGCACCGCGTCGGCGAAGATCCGGTCGACGGCGTCGACGATCCGGGCGCGCAGCGCCGCGACCGCACGCGCGGTGAACGCCTTGCCGATCAGGGCCCGCAGCCGGGGGTGGTCGGGGGCGTCGTTGTAGAGCATCTGTCGGCTCAACACCCGGGCCAGCGGCCGGAGTTCCTCCGGAACGGCCTCGATGTCGGGATAACGCACCGAGGACAGCCCCGGCGCGTTGGCGGCGCTGCTGACCACGGCGTGCCCGGTCGCGATCCAGGCACCCGTGCGACGGTCCCAGAAGAGGTCGTCGGCGGTCCGGAGTTCGTCGTAGAAGTCGTAGAGACGCTCTTGGACTTTGGGCCGAAAGGCCGACAGAAGTGAGGAAGGGGTGCTCATCGGCCCATCCTCGCAGTGTTGTTGAGGCGGAGGACACGGAGGTCTCGGAGGTCGCGGAGGTCGCGGAGGTACGGGATGCAGCGGAGGCACCGGTGACAGCGGTGACAGCGGCTGGGCGCACCTCTAGGTACCGATGGTGACCACTCGGGCCCAGTCGGGCGGCGAGTCGGGGACGTACTCGTCGTCGCCCTCGCTCTCGCCCCAGGACCGGGCGGACGGCTCCCGGGGGAACAGGCCCACCACCGTGCGGCACGGTGGCCGGGTCTCCGGCCAGGGGGTCTGGCCGTCGGTCAGGACCACGACAACGTCGGGGCGCGGGGTGGACCGCAGGGCCGTGGCGAACCCGGTACGCAGGTCCGTACCGCCGCCGCCCATGAGGGGAATGCCCTCGGCCCGGCAGAGCGGGTGCACGATCCGGGCGGAAGCGTCGCAGGGCAGTACGGTGACGAGGTCCCGTCGACCGCCCAGGGCGCGGGAGATCGCCGTGACCTCCAGGAGGGCGCTGCCCAGTTCGGTGTCGCTGACCGATCCGGAGGTGTCGATGACCACGGAGACCCGGGGCGGTCTGCGCCGCAGGCTGGGCAGCACGATGCCGGGCAGTCCGGCGGAGCGGCGCGAGGGGCGACCGTACGAGTAGTCCTCGCCCGCGCCACCGCCGGAGGCCGCCGAGCGAACCGCCGCGCCGAGCAACTCCCGCCACGGCTGCGGCGGATGGAACGCCTCCTCCGCCCAGCGCCGCCACCCTCGTGGGGCGTCGCCCGGCCGGCCGTTGATGCCCTGCGCGACCCGGAACCGGACCGCGTCCCGCTCCTGCTCACTGAGACCGTGCGCCCCGCCCGCCCCCAGATCCCATTCCCGCCCGAGCCCGTCGGCACCGCTGCCGCAGTCCAGCCAGGACAGCCCCATCGTGTTGGCCCCGAGCCGGAACCGTCCCAGGTACTCCTCCATGAGAAGCCCCGACGGCAGCCCCGACTGCCCTGGCTGCAGGGCACCTTCGGGCCGCAGGAGCCCGTCGCCGAACACATCGTCGTTGATCTCGAAGTCGGCGGCGATATTCATCCGAAGCCGCTCTCCAGGCCCGGTCAGCCCATGCTCCCGCGCGTACCGATCACTGCGCCCATGATGATCACGCAGCAGGTGGGACACCTCATGCACCCACACCCCGGCCAGTTCCTCGACCGGGGTCCGATCCACGAACACCGGCGAGACGTAGCACCGCCAGTACCGATCGACGGCCATCGTCGGAACGTGCGACGACTCGACGGGGTGCAGGGCGAACAGGGCGGTGGCGAGGTAGGGGCGAGCCCGGACGGCTTGCAGCCGGGCGGCGAGGAGTTTGGCCAGGTCCAGGGTGGTTGGGCTTGGTGGAGGTGGTGGCGGAAGTGGCGGGGCTGGGACGGGGGCTGGGGCTGGGGCTGGCACGGGAGTTGGGGCTGAACCCGATCCCAGGCTGGAGCCGGAGCCGGAGCCCAGGCTGGAGCCGGAGCCCAGGCTGGAGCCGGAGCCCAGGCCTGAGCCGGAGCCGGAGCCGGAGCCCATGCTGGGGCCGAAACCTGCCCTTGCTCCCGCCCCCTGCCCACGCCCACGCCCGTTCATCGGCCCCCCTCCGCCCCGCTCATGCCCGCGCCTCCCGACCGCCCCGCAACGCGATCCGCCGCCCGGTCCGCCCTCCGGGAGAGGATCACCACCCCCGCCAGTCGTTCGATCTGTGCCGGGACGTCCCAGTCGTCCTGTCTCAGGGAGGCGAGTGTGGTTGCCGGGACGACCACCAGGTCCGGTGGACCGGTTTCCAGGGCCTGGACCAGTACGGTCCATGCCGCGTCCCAGCGGGGCTTGTCCGGGCGTGCTCGGACCGCCGCCACCACTCCGTCCAGTACCGCCTGGCGCAGGTCCCCGCGTTCGGGCAGGTCCGCGTTCGTCGGGTCGGCCAGCAGGGACTCCGGGTCCGGGAGGTCCAAGTGGGCCAGGCTCGCCAGGAGTTCGAGCCCCGGGCCGTCCCCGACCGCTCCCCTGACCAGCAGCGACAGCACCTCCCGGGAGGAGCCCGCGGCGGTCGCGAAGGCGATCAGGCTCAGGGTCATGTCCCAACTCCTGGGCGACGGCCAGGCACCGCCCCGGCGCGTCTCGTTGCTGGGCAACTGGTGCACGAGTTTGGGCCGTACGGTGAGCAGCGCGCACACCGCCCGGCGGGCGAACTCCACCGCCCCCGCCAGCTTTTCGGGGTCGAGCCTCGGCAAAGTGGCCCGGGGCCAGGTCCCGCCAAGGCCGCGTACGACGACCTCGTGGTCGTGGGTCCACCGGAGGTGGACGAAGCGGTTGGCGAGCGGCGGGCTCAGTTCCCAGCCGTCGGCCGCCGAGGAGCGGGGGTTGGCGGCGGCCACGATCCTTACGCCGGGCGGCAGTTGGAGCGCGCCGATCCGCCGTTCCAGGACCAGGCGAAGCAGCGCGGCCTGAACCGCCGGCGGCGCGGTGGACAGTTCGTCGAGGAACAGCAGTCCCCGGCCGGCCCGTACCAGCCGTACCGCCCAGTCCGGCGGGGCCATCGGAACACCGTGCGTCGCGGGATCGTCCCCTACGACAGGCAGCCCGGCGAAGTCGGACGGCTCATGGACACTCGCGATCACCGTGGTGAGCGGCAGGTCCAAGGCCTCCGCCAACTGCGTCAGCGCCGCGGTCTTGCCTATCCCCGGTTCACCCCACAGGAGTACAGGCAGGTCGGCGGCCACCGCCAGTGTCAGGGCCTCCAGTTGGATGTCGGGGCGGGGTTCGGTGCCGGTGTCGCGCAGCAGGGTCAGCAGCTCTGCGGCTATGTCGAGTTGAGGGGTCGTGAAGGTTGTGTCTGTGGGCATGTCTGATCACCTTTGGGGTCGCCAGGAATGTTGGTTGGCTGGGTAGGTAGGTAGTTACGTAGTTGGTTGGCCGGTCGTGCGCCGCGGCTGGTTCGCGGCGGTCCTATCGGCGGTTTCGGGCGGAGCCACGGGCGGCATCAGGGGCGGGACCTGCGCCTGGGCCTCCTCCGGTCAGGCCCGCCCTGAACAGGCCGTACGCGATCCGCCGCTCCGCCGCCCGCTCCAGTTCGTCGCGCAGAGCCCCGCCCCGCAGCACCGCCTCAGGACCCAGCAGTCCTTCTACGACGGCCAGCGCACCGGCGATGTCGCCGTGGTCGAGGCGTTCGCGGACGCCGGTGAGGCAGTCGGGGTGGCGGTGGGCCTCGTCGATGGCGCGGAGGCAGGGCATCGGCGTGCCGCTCAGTGCGGCCAGGAGTTCCTCCCGGCGGATCTCGGCCGGGTCGTGGTCCAGCGGGGCGAGCACCCCGTCGACCAGCCCGATCCGGTGCCGAGCGCCCCGGCACTCCACGAACCGGGGTTCACCCGCCCGGTTCGTGGAGTGCCGGGGCAGGTTCCAGGGCGGGTCCCCCGGCGGACGGCCCGGCACGAGTGCCGAGGCGACCAGCGGGTGCAGCCGGTCCACGTCGATCGCCCCGGCCCGGATCAGCTCCAGGTCGGGCAGCGCCCAGGTCGCCGCGTCGGGCAGCACGGGCAGGTCGGAGGCGGCACCGCCGGAGGGCGCCTTCCGGATCCGCAGCAAGGACGGCCCCCTGCCATCGGGACCCACGGCCACCTCCAGAAGCAGCCGGTGCCGGGCACCGAGCCGCACGACCACGACACCCACGCCCGCACCCACGCCCACGCCCACGCCCGTACCCGTACCGGCGCCAATGCCCGTGCCCGTGGCGACGCCCCGCCCATCTCCCCGAAGAAGCACCCAAGCCTCCTCCGTCCACCGCCCCACCGCACAGCGAAGGCCCGCCCCCGGCTCCAGCCCCTCCAGCCCCTCCAGCCCCTCCAGCAGACCTCGATCCACCTCGGGCTCGGCCGAGCCCCCACCGCCCACCCCAGCCCGAATCCCCAGCTCACCCGCCCTACTCGCATCCCACAAATGCCGATGCAGATCGAAACGGAACCGCCGACTGGGATGAGGATGAGGATGAGGATGCGCGTATCGATAGCTGTGAGCCCCGTCCCCGTCCCCGGCGCCGTCCCACAACGTGAGGCCGATCCGCTGACCCGCGTCCGCCCAGGCAGGCGGGGTTCGGGCCACCAGGTGCACAGGTCGAGCGCCGGGACCCGTGTCGTCGTACCGGGCCAGGCCGATCGTCAGCCCCGGGCGCAACAATCCGTCGGGGGCGATTCTCGGCAGGTGCCAGCGCAGCAGGTCGGGTGCCAAGTGGCGGAGATCGGCGCGGAGTCGGGCCGCGAGTTCCTGGCCGTGGGTGCGTGCGACTGACCGTAGGTTCAGGTCGATGTCGACGCCTGCGGCGGCACACGCGCCCGCCCAGTCCCCGGTCAGACGGCGCGCGGTCGCGGTCTCGATCATGGACGGCGGCACGGCGAACTCTCGTACGCGTAGCCAAAAAGAGAGGTGGGTGTTCCCGGGCGCGTTCTCGGTGAGCATCAGCACTCACCTTGCGCGGACGGGACCCCCGATCTGTCAACGGAGTCGGTAGTCATCGTGCGGGACGGTATCGAGCCCCAGCCGCGTTCCGCCACCGAATTTCCATGCCACCACTCCACGCAAATACCACCAAATAATCCCAAATAGATTTCGCTACAAGTTCCGAAATTATTCGTGACGGCCGTGCCACCGGACCGAAATACCTCACTCATACCTTTTCGCCATCAGCTCATCAGCCCATAGGCCATCAGGCCATCAGTCACCGGCACACCCCCTGCACAGGAGCCCCGAGTGTCCCTACCCTCCCGACGCGGCGCCCTCAAGCTGACCGCCGGCCTCACCCTCGCGGGCGCCTTCGCACTCGCCGGCTGTGGGCGCGGTGACGACACCGCCGCCGCTACCGCCTCCGCCAAGCCCGTGGACGACTCCCCGGCCACCGGCACCGTCACCCTCTGGGCCGCCCAGGGCGACGCCGATGTGCTCGACAAGGTCATCAAGCCCTTCAAGGCCGCGAACCCGGACGTCACCGTGAAGGTGACCCTGATCCCGAACGGCGAGTACTACACCAAGCTGCAGTCGGCGATAGCCGCGGGCAAGGGGCCCGATCTGGCGCAGTTCTTCCCCGAGTCGCAGTCGCAGTTCCTCGATCCGGCGATCCTCCGGCCCGTCCCGGACGGTCTCGTCGACAAGGGGAGCTTCTTCGAGAGCCTCTGGGCGGCCGGAGTGACGGGAGGCGTCGCGTACACGGTGCCCTGGTACGCGTACACCTACGCGCTCGTCTACCGCGCCGACCTCGCCAAGAAGGCGGGCGTCTCGGCGCCCGCCAAGTGGGACGAGACGGTGCCCTTCCTCAAGGCACTCCAGGGCGCGGGGGCCGCGCACGGTCTCGGGGCCGACATCGGCTGGGACATCTTCAACGGTCAGGACGTCGCGATGTACGCCTGGCAGGCGGGCGGTTCGCTGCTCTCCGCCGACGGGAAGTGGACGCTCGACACCCCGGCGATGGTCGACGCTTTCCAGTACAACGCCTCCTTCTTCACCTCGGGCACGGCCGACACCGGTGGGCCCACCTTCCTCGACGCGCAGCCTTACTTCGTGTCCGGGAAGACCGCCATGATGATCACCGGGCCGTGGGTCGTCGGCCAGCTCGACGCCGCCGCGAAGAAGGACGGCTGGACGGCCGCCCATGTCGCCACCGCGCAGCTGCCCGCCGGTGCCTCGGGCAGCAACTCCTTCTCCGCCGGGGGCAGTTGGGGCGTGCTCGCGGGCAGTGGCAACGCGGACGCGTCCTGGAAGCTCGTCCGGTATCTGGCGAAGCCGTCGACGCAGGTCGCGCAGTACAAGGCATACAGTTCACTGCCTGCGGTCATCTCCGCCTGGGACGACTCCGCCATCGCCGGCCAGCCGCTCCTCGACGCCTTCCTCACCCAGCTGAAGAACACCCGGGCGTTCCCCCAGGTCGACACCTGGCAGCAGGTCGCGACCCGGCTCGGCAAGGAGATGGAGGCCGTGGCCAAGGGTACGGAGACGGCCGCGAAGGCCGCCGCGAACGTCCAGGCCTACGCCGACAGCCTCGGCACGGGCACAGGCACGGGCACGAAGTGAGCCGCCGATGACGACCACGATCAGCCCGGGGGCGCCGCGCCGGACGCGCCGCTCCCGGAGCACAAGGAGTCCGCGGGGCACTCGGCGAACCGCCGTCGCCTGGCTGTTCCTCGCCCCGTTCGGCGTCGTGTTCCTGCTCTACACCGCGATCCCCACCGTCGCCGCGCTCGGTTTCAGCTTCACCGACCTCCGGGGCGCCGACCTGCGGCACCCCTTCGCCGTGAACTTCACGGGCCTGGACAACTACCTCCGGCTGTTCCAGGACGACAGCTTCGTGCAGGACATCCTCAACACCGCCGTCTTCGTCGTGGTCGGCGTACCGCTCACCATGGGCATCGGCTTCGCGCTGGCGCTCGCGCTCAACTCCGGCATCCGGCGGCTGCGCGGAGTGTTCCGTACGGTGTTCTTCGCGCCGGTCGTCACCAACGTCGTGGCGGTGGCGCTGATCTGGCAGTACGCCTTCAACGCCGACGGCACCGTCAACAAAGTGCTCGGCGCTGTCGGGTTCGCCGGGCCGAACTGGCTGGACGACCAGCACCTGGCGATGCCCGTCGTCATCCTGCTGGGCGTCTGGCGGAACTTCGGCACCGCGATGGTGCTGTTCCTCGCCGGTCTGCAGGCGATCCCGCAGGACGTCTACGAGGCCGCCGCCCTCGACGGGGCAGGCCGCCGACGGCAGTTGAGGCACATCACTCTCCCCCTCCTCCTGCCGACCACCCTCATGGTCTCCGTCCTGCTGACCGTCTTCTACCTCCAGGTCTTCGACGAGCCGTATCTCCTCACGAACGGCGGCCCGTTGGGCTCCACCGAGTCGATGGCGCTGTACACCTACCGCCAGTTCGGCTCGGGCGAGTTCGGGGTCTCCTCGGCCGCGTCCTTCGTGATGCTGCTGCTCGTGGCGCTGGTGAGCGTCGTCCAGTTCCGACTGCTGAGGTCCCGCTCATGACCGTCCTCGCCGCACCGGCGAAGGCCCGCGCCGCCACCGAAGTGGCCACCGCGCCCCGCCGGTCACTGTCCCAACCGCTGCTGTACGCCGCCCTGTTGCTCTGCGCACTGCTCACGCTGCTCCCGTTCGTGTGGGTGGCCAGCGGCTCGCTGCGCGGTCTGGACGAGATCCGCTCCGACCCCGGCGCCTGGCTCCCGCACCACGTGACCCTCGACAACTTCGCCCGGCTGTTCCGGACCGAGGGGTTCGGCCGGTTCCTGGCCAACAGTGTGGTGGTCGCGGCCCTCGTGGTTGCGGGCAACATCGTGGCCGCCTCGGCCGCCGGTTACGCGCTCGCCAAGCTCGAATTCGCGGGCAGGCGGCTCGCGTTCGGCGCGGTGATGGCGGCGATGATGGTCCCGTTCAGCACGGTGTTCGTCACCCAGTTCGTCCTCACCGTGGACCTGGGGCTCGCGGACACCCTGACCGGGATCGCGCTGCCCGGCGTGGCGTTGCCGCTGTCGGTGTTCATCATGCGGCAGTACGCGATGTCCGTCCCCGACGAACTGCTGGAGGCGGCCCGGATAGACGGCGCGGGCGAGTTCCGGATCTTCTTCCGGATCTTCCTGCCGCTGGCCGGCCCGGCGGTCGCCACCATCACGATCATGTCGTTCCTGTCCTCCTGGAACAACTTCATCTGGCCGCTCATCGTCGCTCAGAGCATGGACACCTACACCCTCCCGGTGGGCCTCGCCGCCACCAGCCAGGCAGCCGCCCACGTCACCGACTACGGCCTGCTGCTCGCGGGCGCGATCGTCGTGATGCTGCCGGTACTGCTCCTCTTCCTGTTCCTCCAGCGCTACTTCGTGCAGGGCATCTCCGGATCGGGAATGCGGTGACCCCCATGGCCGACAGCACCACACACCCGGTCACCGTGCACGCCCCCGCAGGTACGGTCGTCGGCCGGCGCACCGGCTCCGTACAGCGCTTCCTCGGCATTCCGTACGCCCAACAGCCCACCGGTGTACGGCGGTTCGCGGCGCCGGTGCGACGCGGCCGGTTCCCGGAGGCGTTCGACGCGTCCAGGCACGGGCCCACCTCGCAGCGCGTTCCGCTGTTCGCGACGACCACGATCCCGGAGCCGTCGGTACCGGGCGACGACATCCTGAACCTCTCCGTCGTGGCACCGGCTCCCGGAACCGCCACCGATCAGGCACCCTGCCCGGTCCTGGTGTGGATCCACGGCGGCGCCTTCCTCGCGGGCAGCCCGGCGAGCCCCTGGTACGACGGCCGTTCCTTCGCCCGGGACGGCGTCGTCTGCGTCACCGTCGGCTACCGCCTGGGCGTCGACGGATTCGCCCCGCTCCCCGACGCACCCGCCAACCTCGGGCTGCGCGACCTGCTGCTCGCGCTCGACTGGGTCCGGGAGAACATCGGGGCGTTCGGCGGCGATCCGGGCCGGGTCACCGTCGCCGGGCAGTCGGCCGGGGGCGGGGCGGTGCTCGCGCTGCTCTCGTCGCCGGTGTCAACGGGCCTGTTCCAGCGGGCGGTCAGCCTGTCCGGCGGCTTCTTCGAGCGCGACGCGACCATGGCCCGCGACTTCGTCGGGCGGCTCGCGGAGCGGGTGGGGGTGCCGCCCACGCGTACGGGGTTCGGCGGCCGTTCCGTGGAGCACCTCCAGACCGCCGTACTCGCCCTGCGGGACGAACTCAGCACCGGAATCCTCCCGTTGAGCCCGGTCACCGGCGACGACATCCTGCCGGTGCCGCTGCCCGAGGGCCTCGCCCGGCACGGCCTCGACGTGCCTGTGCTGCTCGGTGCGACGGGCGACGAGTTCGACTGCGGTGCCGCACCGGGGAACGCC
The DNA here is from genome assembly GCF_002954775.1 of Streptomyces geranii. Taxonomy (GTDB): domain Bacteria; phylum Actinomycetota; class Actinomycetes; order Streptomycetales; family Streptomycetaceae; genus Streptomyces; species Streptomyces geranii. The sequence continues at coordinate 48,004 of NZ_PJME01000007.1, read as the reverse complement.
CACCCGAGCCCGTACAGCCCGGCCGAACTGGCCGCCGCGCGGGCTGCGGGCACCCGGGTGACGGACACCCTGTTCCGCGCCGCCTGTCCCGAGGTGGCTGCCGTGCGCCGGACCGCCGACGCCGGTACGTGGCTGTACTCCTTCGAGTGGCCCTCCCCCGCGCTCGGGGGCGCCGCGCACTGCGTCGACCTCCCGTTCTTCTTCGACCTGCTCGACGCACCGGGCTGCGCGCAGGCCCTCGGGCCATACCCACCAGCGGAGTTGGCAACAGCCATGCACGCGGATCTGGTCGGCTTCGTCCACGGCAGGCAGCCCGGCTGGGCGCGGGCGACCGGCGGGCCCGGCGATCCGGCGCGCGAGTACGGCCGCCCGGGCTCGCCCCTCGTGGCCGACACGACCGGCGTCTTCGACCCCGTCGTACGCGCCGAACCACCTTCCGCACGACCGGCGTCGGGGCCAGGGACGGGGACGGTGGAGGCATGCTGATGTCCGGGACGAAGGGCATGAACGGTCCGAACGGTCTGAACGGCCTGAACGGTCTGAATCAGAGCGCCGTCCGGCGCGTCAACACCTCGGTGATCCTGCGGGCGTTGGCGGTGTCGGCCGAGCCGATGACGCTGACCGCGCTCGCCGAGCGGGCCGGTCTCTCACGCCGGACCATCGAGAGCGTCCTGGACTCGCTCGTCGAGGCGGGCTGGGTCGCGGAGTTGGAACGCGTGCCGACCAGCGGCTGTGCGGGACGCCCCGCCCGGCGCTACGAACTCCGCGCCGATCAGGCCCTGTTGGCGGCCGTGCACTTCACCACCTCGGACGCGTCCGCCGCCGTCGCCGACGTCCGGGGCCGCATCCTCGGCCGCGCGCACCGCCCGCTGCGCGCCTACCAGGACCCCCGGACGACCCTGGACGACGTGGCGGAGCTGGTGCGGGAGGCGCTCGACGACGCGGGCGGATCGGCGGACCGGCTGCGCGCCGGCGCGGTCGCGAGCGGCGGCGCCGTGGACGACGACGGCGTCATCCGGCGCCTGGTGCACACCACCCACTGGGAAGGCGTACACCTGCCGGACGAGCTGGAACGCCGCCTCCGGGTCCCCTGGTTCGCGGACAACGACTCCAACCTAGGCGCACTCGCGGAGCGTTGGCGGGGCGCGGCGGGCGACCACCAGAACGTCGTATGGGCGGTACTGGGGAACCGTACCGGTCTGGGCATTCTCATACGGGGTGAGGTGCACCGGGGGCTCGACGGCGCCGCCGGTGAGATCGTCGAGGCGGCCTCGATCCCGGCGAACTCCGTCGAGAACCACCCGGTGGCCTGGCTCACCTCGCCGGATCCCGCCCAACGCGCGGTCGCGCGCGGCCGGTTCGAGGCGGCGCGGGCGGGTGACGCGGGCGCGCTCGGTGAGGTCGACGAACTGGTGGAGCACATCACGTCGATCCTCACCACACTGTCGTGGACCGTCGCGCCCTCGCTCATCGTGCTCGGCGGCGGCCTTGAGGACGCGGCGGACGTGCTGCTGCCCCGGGTGGAGGCCGCGCTGCGCGCCGCCCGCAACCCGGCCGTCGAGCTGCGGGCCACGCTCCTGGGCCGCGACGCCCCGCTCGTCGGGGCCGTCAAGCTGGCCCTCGACCGGATGGACACCGAACTGTTCGGCCCGCTCGCGCCCAGCGCGTGAACCCCCTCCCTCTCAGCATCAACCGCGGTACAAGACATGGAGCTTCACAGTGACCGACACCCCCCACACCGATGGCCTCGTCACCGATGTCCTCGTCGTCGGCAGCGGCATCATGGGAGCCGTCGTATCCCGGCTGTTGCGGGAGTCCGATCCGGCGCTGCGCATCACGATGGTCGACGGCGGCGAGGCGATCGGCGCGGCGCCCGGTGTGCATCTGCACGACGTGGACGACCCGGTCCTGTGGGCCCGTTACAACGAGCAGGTCACCAGCGGCATCCAGGGCATGTACCTGGGCGCCGAGGTGGTGCGCGAGGTCGCCGACGGTCTCGACGGGCTGATGCCGGGCATGTTCCACGCGCTGGCCTTCGGCGAGGACGCCGAGGCGATGCCCGCGACAGCCCTCGCGTGGAACGCGGGTGGCATGGGCGTGCACTGGACGGCCGCGACGCCGTGGCCCGCCGGGGACGAGGTGTTCGACTTCGGCGACCCGGCGGGCTGGGCGGCGGACCTGGCCACCGCCCACCGGATGCTCGCGGTCACGCCCGCGCCGATCGGCCCGACCGAGGTCGGCGAACTGGTCCTCGACGTCCTGCGCCGCCGCTACGCCGACACGGCGCCGCACGACCGGCGCCCGCAGCCCATGCCCATGGCGGTCACGGCGACACCCTCGGGCGCACTGCCGCGCACCGCCCCCGGGACGATCTTCCGCCCGATCGCGAGCGGCGGGGACCCGGCGTTCACCCTGCTGACCGGCACGCTCGCGACCTCGCTCGTCATGGAGGACGGCGGCCGGGTGGCGGGGGTACGGACCCGACGGGTCTCGGACGGCACCGAGTCCGAACTCCGCGCCGAAACCGTGGTGTTGTGCGCGGACGCGCTGCGCACGCCGCAGCTCCTGTTCGCCTCGGGCATCCGCCCGGACGCCCTGGGCCGGTATCTGAACGAGCACGCGTTCGTCACCGGCCGGGTGCTGCTCGACCTCGACCGGTACGGCATCGCGCTCGACGCCCTGCCGCTGGTCCGCGTCGGCGAGTTCTGCACGGACTCGCTCTGGCTGCCGAGGAACGGCGCGGCACAGCCCTTCCACGGCCAGATCATGAACCGCACGTACGTGGACGAGGCCGGCCGCCCGCTCGCCCACAACGTGGGCCTCGCGCTGTACGTCCCCGTCGAGTCGCGCCCCGAGAACCGCCTCCTGTTCTCGGAGACGGCCACCGACCTGGCCGGACTGCCGCGCATAGGCGTCGAGTTCGAGTACTCGGCCACCGACCGGGCGCTGCTCCGCCGGGCGCTGGACGAAGTCCGGTCGATCGCTGAGGAGTTCGGCCCGTTCGACCCGGCGACCGAGTCGGCCCTGCTCCCGCCCGGCTCGTCGCTGCACGTCACCGGCACGGTCCGCGCGGGCAGGTCCGACGACGGCACCAGCGTGTGCGACCCGGACGGCAGGGTGTGGGGCTTCGACAACCTGTACCTCGCGGGCAACGGCGTGATCCCCACGGCGATGGCCGCCAACGTGACACTGACGGGCGCGGTGACGGCGGTAAGGGCGGCCCGCGCCGTCGCGGCCCACCGCACCGCGCTCACCACCCACTGAACCTCATCACCGCGCAAGGGAGTTGGACCGTGATCGAGATCGCGAAGGAATACCGGGTGGCGCTGCCGGCCTGGATCGACGACGAGTTGGCCGAGGTACCCGCCGCCGTCCCGGACCGCGACGACCGGATGCGCCTCGTGCACCGGCTCGCCGACCGCAACTGGCGTGAGGGCAACGGCGGTCCGTTCGCGGCGCTCGTCGCCGAGCAGGACACCGGCCGGATCGTCTCCGTCGGGGTGAACGTCGTGCTGGCCTCCGGTGTGTCCAGCGCGCACGCCGAGGTCGTCGCCCTCGGGCTGGCCCAAACGGCCGTCGGCGGCTGGGACCTGGGCGGCGACGGACTGCCGACGCACGAACTGGTCGTCAACTGGCGCCCGTGCGTGCAGTGTTACGGGGCCGCCATGTGGTCCGGGGTGCGCGGGCTGGTGGTCGCGGGCGAGGGACCTGAGCTGGAGGAGATCACCACGTTCGACGAGGGCCCGCTCGGTGCGGACTGGGCCGAGCAGTTCGAGACGCGTGGCATCAAGGTCGTACAGGACGTGCTGCGGGAGGAGGCGCTGGCCGTGTTCCGGAACTACCGGGACGCGGTCGACGCCGACGGGGTGGTCGTCTACAACGCGCGCGGCGGTGCGGAATGACTCCGCCGCCCGCCGGCTCCGAGGCCGAACCGCGGTTCGCCACCGACGTCGTCACCTTCTACCATCCGGCGTTCTGGGGCCTCGACACCCCGGACTCCGTAAGGGAGTCGGCCGTCACGAACCCCGGGAGATTCTGGGGGCGGATACTGGACTCACTGGCCGAGGCCGGGGTCTCCGGTATCGAGTTGACCTTCGCGCCCGGGGACATCGGCTCGGCGTTGCGGGCCTTCGGCAGTGCGCCCGGGTTTCGACGGGCCCTGGAGGCACGGGGGTTGGGTGTCGTCAGTGCGTTCGTCGCCGGGAACGACGCGCCCGACTGGCTGCGGGGCGACAACCTGCCCGCGATCGTCGCCGACGCCGAGCGACGCGCCGCCTTTCTCGCCGAGGTCGGGGCCGACCTCCTGATCGCCGGGCTGCCCATGCGGACGACGTTCGGGACGCGCCCGCCCTTCTTCGTCGACGGCGCCTACATGTCCCGGATGGCCGACATCGCCCACGCGGTCGGCGACGCGGTCGCCGGACACGGGGTGCGGCTCGCCTTCCACACGGAGTCCAACAGCACGCTCTGGTACGAGCGGGACATCGACCTGTTCATGGCACTGACCGACCCGCGCTACGTGTGGCTGTGCCCGGACTCGTGCCATATCGCACTCGGCGGCGGCGACCCGGTGGCCGTCGCTCGTCGCCACGCCCAGCGGATCGCGCTCGCGCACTGGAAGGACGCGGTGCGGCCGATCGACGTCGAACTCACCATCGACGACACGGTGTTCGCCCAGCAGCAGCCCTACATGACCGAGCTGGGCACGGGCATCGTGGACTGGCGCGGCTGGGCCGACGCGATGTCCCGTACACCCGGTGCCGGCACCGTACTCATCGAGCTGGACGAGGCGCCCGACCCGGTGGCCGCCCTGCGCGCGGGAGTCGCCGTCGCACGGCGGGCCCGGGCGTAACCCGCCTCCCGAGGCTCACCCATCCCCATCCCCATCCTCATTGCCCTCCCGCTCCGGGGCTTCTCCCATCGGCCGTTCACCAGTCAGGCGACCTTGTCCGCGATGTGCAGGAACTCCCTGGTCAAAGGCTCCTGTGCGTTGTCCCGCGACACCAGGGACAGTTCGACGAGGCCCGCGCGGTCCTTCAACTGCCGGTACGGTACCGGGGGTTCCGTCGAGGCCGCCGTGATGTTCGGGACGAGGGTCACGCCCAGACCGCAGCGCACCATCGCCAGCTGGGTCAGGATCGACTGGGCGTGGTGGCGGGCGTCGGGGGTGAGGCCGGCTCGGCGGCAGGTCGCCATGAGCTGGTCGTGGTAGTCGGGGGAGGCCTCGCGGCGCAGCCACACCCAGGGGTCGTCGGCGAAACGGGCGAGGTCGACCGGGTGCGGGGCGTCGGCCGCGAGCGGGTGGTCCGGCGGCAGGGCGATCACGAACTCGTCGTGGCGCCAGGGACGGGCCCGCAGCCCCCGGACCGGTGCGCTGGGCCGGACGACCGCGATGTCGATCTCGTGCCGGAGCAGGGCCTGTTGGGCCGAGCCGGTGTCCCATTCGGTGATCCGCAGCTCGACGAGCGGACGGGCCTGCCGGAAGGCGGCGAGGGTGCCCAGCAGGGGTTCGCTGAGCGCCGAGGTCACCACGCCGATCCGCAAGGTGCCGACCAGCCCCGCCTCGGCCTGCGTCGCGACCTCCTCCGCGTGCCGGGCGGCGGCCACCAGCGTGCGGCACTCCGCCGCGAACGCCCGGCCGGTCTCGGTGAGCGTGACCTGCCGTCCACTGCGGTCGAACAGCCGGACGCCCAGCCGCCGTTCGAGCTGGAGGATCGCCTGGCTCAGCGGCGGCTGCGACATGGCGAGCCGCTCGGCGGCCCGCCCGAAGTGCAGCGTCTCCGCGACGGCCAGGAAATAGCGGGCCTGCCGTACCTCGATCATCGTTCGCTCCACACGCCGCCAGTCGCTCCGCATATCGAAGGGAGAGGAAATCAGACCTTCAGTATATGAATCGGTCTTGTTTGACTGAGAGCCATGACGACCGCACCGCCCACCGCGCCGCCCCCTGAAGCGACCCTGTTGACCCAGTTCACAGCACTGGACACCGCCACGGTCTCCGATGCCCTGGACGCCTGCGGTCTGCCGCCGGGCCAGGGCGGCCTCCGGCCCATGTGGGGCCGCCCGCGGGTGGCCGGTTTCGCGGTCACCGTCGCGCTGGAGCCACTGGCCGACGGCCCCACCGGCGCCCACATCCACACGGAGGCCATCGCCACCGCAGGGCCGTACGACGTCATGGTCGTCGCCAACGGCGGACGTACCGATGTCTCCTCCTGGGGCGGCATCCTCAGCCTCGGCGCCTCGGTGCGCTCCGTCCGGGGCGTCGTCACGGACGGCGCCTGCCGGGACGTGGCACAGGCCCGTGACCTGCACTTCCCCGTGTTCGCCCGCGCCCGGGTGCCCGCGACCGCACGCGGACGCCTGCGCCAGCGGTCGACCGGCGAGCCCGTCGCCCTCGGCGAGGTGACGGTCCACCCCGGCGACGTGGTGCTGGCCGACGAGGACGGCGTCGTGATCGTCCCCCGCGACCGCGCCCCGCAGGTCCTGGAGACCGCACAACGCCTGGCCGACCGCGAGACGGCCATCGAGGCCGACGTACGCGCCGGAATCCCCCTCCCCCAGGCGATGCGCGACGCCCGCCTGGCCGGAACGGAGACCCCCCGATGACCCACAGCACCGGCGCCGAACCCGAGACCGGTCTCCTCCACCGCCTCCGCGCCCTGCCCACCGCGGCCGTCTCCGACGCCCTCGACCGGGCCGGCATCCCGGGTGCCGTCCACGGACTCACCCCGCTGGCGAACGGCTTCCGAGCCGTCGGCCCCGCCTTCACCGTGCGCTACGCCCCGCTCGACGACGCCACGAGCGGCGGCACGGTCGGCGACTTCCTCGACGACGTACCCCCGGGCGCGGTGATCGTCATCGACAACGGCGGACGCACCGACGTCACCGTCTGGGGCGGCATCATGACGGAGTTCGCGGCCGTACGCGGCATCTCCGGCACCGTGATCGACGGCGTCTGCCGGGACGTCTCGGCATCCCTCACGCACACCTACCCCCTCTTCACCCGGGGCCGTTTCATGCGCACCGGCAAGGACCGGGTCCGCCTGGCGGCCGTCGACGAGCCGGTCACGCTCTCCGGCATCGACATCCGCCCCGGCACCCTCGTGTGCGCCGACGCGGACGGAGTCGTCGCCGTCCCGGCGGCACACGCGGAGCGCATCGCCGAGAGCGCGGAACGCATCGAACGGGTCGAGGCGGACATCGTCGCGGCCGTACGAGCGGGCAGCACCCTGCGGTCGGCCCGCGAGCAGCTGGGCTACCACCGGCTCCAGACGAGGCGGCCATGACCGAGAACTCCAGTACGACGACACCCGACGCCGCGCGCGGCCACAGCACCGCCACGCTCTACGAGGCCTCCTCCTCGTACGCCCGCGCCTGCGACCCCGTACTCCGTGCCGCCTGGCCCGGCGCCCGGGTGGCCGGACCGGCGTTCACCGTGCAGGGCGTCGGCGGGGACAACCTCGCGCTGCACCGCGCGGTCGCCGAGGCGCCGCCCGGCAGTGTCCTGGTCGTCGATCTGCAGCGGTCCGCGCACGGCCACTGGGGCGAGATCCTCGCCGTGGCCGCTCAGCGGCGCGGGCTCCTCGGGCTGGTCGTGGACGGCGGCGTACGGGACGTCGCCGAGCAGGCGGAGCTGGGTTTCCCGGTCTTCGCACCGCACGTCACGGTGGTCGGCACCGGCAAGGAGCACCCGGGCGTACTCGGCGCACCGGTCCGGGTCGCCGGAGTGGTCGTCCGGGCCGGTGACCTGGTCGTCGGTGACGCGGACGGGGTGATCGTCGTACCGTCGGCGGCGGTACCCGCGACCCTCGACGCCTCGGACGCCCGGGTCGCCGACGAACAGCGGGCTCTCGCCGCCATCCGCGCCGGAGCGAGCACCCTGGACCTTTACGGCCTGCGCGAACGGTCCGGGATTTCCTGAGCCGATCCGCCGCCACCGCCACCGCCATGGAACCTGGCGATCCGGTCCCACATGGCCACCGGGTTGGAATACATCGGCCAATGCCCACTGCCCGGAATCTCCGCCAGTTCCACACCCCCGGCGGCCAATTCCGGCAGATAGGAAAGAGCCGCGTTCCGCTCCCCGTACATGAACATGCGGGGAAAGGGCAGAGCCAGGAACTTCTTCAGCAGGTCGCCGTGGTCGGACAGTTCGACCATCGACTCGAAGATTCCGCGTACGGCGGCGGGGCGGACCTTGTGGCGCAGGCTCGACGCGTACAGGGCGCTGCCGAGGGACGGTGCCCGGCGGGCGCGTTCGGTGAAGTCGGTGAGGAAAGTGTCCGGGTCGTCCGTCGGGTGGGCGAGGATCTGCCTGCTCAGGAAGCAGTCCTCCGGGGCGACATTGCCCTCGATGTCGACGAAACTGAGCACCCGGCCAGGTTCCTCGTGTGCCAGCATCAGCGCGGTCAGCCCGCCCATGGAATGGCCGACGAGATGGAAACGTCGAATTCCGAGACCGTCGAGCACGGCCCTGGCGGTCCTCACCAGAAACGGAATCGATATCCGCGCCGGTTCGTCGCAGACACTGTCCCCGCACCCCGGCGCATCGTACGCGACAAACGGCCGCCCCGCGAATTCGGGACGGTACGCGATATCGACGTAGTCCTCCTTCGTCGAACCGAAGCCGTGCAGAAAGACAATGGGGTCGTGACCTTCTCCGGCACGGCGGATCGCGGCGATCTCGACATCGACACCGGATTCGACACCGGAATCGACACCGTCGACCCGTAGACACAGTTTCTCGCTCATCAATTCCACGGCTACGAGTGGACCAGAGACCGCCGACAGACTCCAGGACCGATCCCGACTCCCGCCAAGACGCCCAGCATCTTGATCTGTTAATCCTCTTTTCCTCCGAATGGGCCGATTCGATCTTCTTCGCCATTCCCATACATAGCTCGATGGGGGTGTCGGCTCCACGAGACGAGGACACAGTGTTCAGAACAGCACCAGGCACCGGCACGCCGCCGGGACGGCGGAGACGGCTGGCCGGTCTGACCGGCCTGAGTCTCGCCCTGCTCGCGACCGGTTCACCGGCCGTCGCGGGCACCGCGTCCGCCGCCCCGGGCGACGGCACCGTGACCGTACGGGTCGTCACCGAGGTGGACGCGGACGGCGCGTACGACAGCGTGCTGGAGCAGGGCCTCGCGGGCGTCCGGGTCACCCTGACGGACGACGCGGGTGCCGTGCGGTACGCGACGACCGGGAGCAACGGCCTCGCCACCTTCGCGGCGACGGCACAGCTCACCGGCGGCAAGTACCGCGTCCAGGTCGCCAACCCGGACCCCGGCACCCTCTCCCCCGCCGTCGCGGGCCTGGGCACGGGCGCCGACGTCATCCGCAGCAACGTCGGCTTCGTCGACGTGTCCGGCGGTACGGACGTCACGTACACGACCGGTTTCTGGGAGCCCGGCGTCTACTGCCAGGAGAACCCGGACCTGGTCACCTGCAACCTCACCAAGGGCGACGCCCCGAACACGTACAAGGGCCTGGTGTCCTTCGGCGGGGAGTTCACCGACACCGCCCCCGGCGGGATCGTCACCCAGCTGACCGACAACACGCGGCAGCAGGCCGTGTTCGGCATCGGCGTCGACCGCACCGGCAACAAGTACCTGGGCACGCTGGTCAAGCGGCACACGGCCTACGGCCCCTTGGGCAACACGAACACGATCTACCGCCAGTTCGGCACCGAGAACGCCGTCACCCCCTTCGTCACGCTGCCAGGCACCCTCACCAGGCACGACCCCACGAACAGTTGGCTGCACGACGACGCGGTCTACTCCCGGGTCGGCCGCGAAGGCGTCGGCGACGTGGACGTCTCCGGCGACGGCAGGACGCTGTACGCGGTCAACATCGCCGAGGCCAAGCTGTACAGCGTGCCCATCGTCGGCACCGGCAACGGCGTCACGTCGGGCACTCCGGTCCCGTACGACATCCCGAGGCCGGCGGTCTGCTCCGGTGAGTGGCACCCGTACGGCATCGGTGTGCGCGGCAAGCGGGTGCTGGTGGGCGGGGTCTGCGGCGCCGAGGGGTCCGTCAGCGCGGCTCTTCCGTGGGGCGACCCGGGGCAACTCAGCGCGCACGTCTACGAGTTCGGCAACGGCGCGTTCAGTGAGATCTTCACCCACGCGCTCAACTACCCGCGTGGGTGCGCCTACCGGTTCGTCGGCGCCGCCGGTCCCTACCGCTGCACCAAGCCGTCCACCGTCGGCCAGGTCGTGAGCGCCGAGTGGGAGGCCTGGAACCAGCGGGTCCCGGGCCACGAGACGCACTCCTTCTTCTCGGCCCCGCAGCCGATGCTGACCAACATCGAGATCGCCGACAACGGCGACCTCGTGCTCGGCTACCGCGACCGCTTCGGCGACATGACTGGTACCGCCACCTACGCCCACGGCAGCACGGCGGGACCCCTGCTCACCGGCATTTCCGCCGGTGACGTACTGCGCGCCTGCAAGTCCGGGACGACGTACACGCTGGAGAGCAACGGCTCCTGCGGCGCGCTCGCCGGCAACAAGCCGGCCAACGACGAGGGTCCGGGCGGCGGCGAGTTCTACGACGACTCCGCCAGCGCCGGCCCCGCTCCCGGGACGATCGACGCCTACCACGACCAGATGACCGAGGGCGGCACGGTCCTCCAGCCGTACCGTGGCAAGGTGTGGAGCACCGCCTACGACCCGTACGGCGCCTTCCAGCAGGGTGTCCGCCGCTGGACCGCCGACACCGGGGCGATCGAGGGCAACCTGCTCGTCCAGGAGACCTGGCCCGCGACGACCGCCCTCCGCCAGAACCTCTTCGGCAAGGCCAATGGTCTCGCCGACCTTGAACTCGTGTGCGACCAGGCGCCCGTGCAGATCGGCAACCGGGTCTGGTACGACTCGAACGGCAACGGCGTCCAGGACCCGTCCGAGCCGCCCGTCCCGGGTGTCGTCGTCACGCTGACCCCGCCGACCGGTCCGGCGCTCACCGCCACGACCGACGCGAACGGCGAGTACTACCTGGGCACGGCACAGGGCCTGCTGCCGAACACCGCGTACACAGCCACTTTCGACTACCAGGGCATCAACTCCTCGGCCCTGCCCGGCTCCCCGACCCTGGCCGAGCTGAAGTGGACGCAGTCGGGCGCCGGTTCCGACCGTGCGCTGGACTCGAACGTCGACGCGAAGGGCGCCACCGGCGTGACCGTCGGCGACCCCGGTTCCGTCAACCACACGGTCGACGCGGGCCTCGTCGGCTCCGTCAACCAACTGGGCGACCACGTCTGGTACGACGCCGACGGCGACGGCATCCAGGACCCGTCCGAGCGCGGCGCCAAGGGCATCCCGGTCGAGCTGATCGACCCCGTCACCGGTGACGTGCTCAGGACGACCACGACCGACGCCAACGGGAAGTACCTGTTCACGGCACTGCCCGACGGGACGTACAAGGTCTGCTTCCGCAGCCCGCGCGGCTACCTCTGGACCAGGCCGAACGCCGGCGGCAGGGGCGACGACTCGGTCGTCGACACGGCCACCGGGTGCTCCCCCGTCGTCACCCTCGGCCCGGGCAACCGGATCGACCTCACCCTCGACGCGGGCCTGGTCAAGGAGCTGGGGCTGACCGTCGTCAAGTCCGACAAGAAGTCCGGCAAGCCGTTGCGCGGCGCGGTCTTCCAGCTCTGGCTCGACAGCAACGGCAAGTCCGGCCTCCAGCGGAGCGGCGCGGGCAGGGACCGTATGGTCGGCGACTGCGTCACCAACCGCAACGGCCGGTGCCACTTCGACGACGGCCGGATCGGCACGTACTACCTCGTCGAGAAGGACGTCCCCGAGGGCTACGTCCTGCCGAAGAACCCGGTCTTCGGCCCCTACCGGCTGACCCTGGCCAACGGCACGGGCACCGACGGGCTGGTCGTGAAGATCGCCAACGAGCGGGGTGAGCCCTGCAAGGGCAAGAAGTGCTGACGCCCTGCCCAGTGGGGTGATCGCCGCGCACCCGGCAGGGTGAGCGGGGCGGGCCGCGTACCGGTGTCGACCGGCACGCGGCCCGCCCGCATGTAGAGACGTCCCATGCGACGCATCAGCAAGGCCACGACGGAGAAGACGCGAACGGCAGGGCGGGCCCGGCGGACCTGGCGGGTCCGGTGGGCGGCGGGCGCCCTGGCGGCGGCGGTGGCGGTGGTCTGCGGGGCGCTCCTCCTCACCGGCGGCGACGGCTCCGGCCCCCGGCCCCTCTCCGCCGACGAGGCCCAGCGCATGGCCTTGGCCCGCTTCCGCACATACCGGATCAGCCCCTCGGAGATCACCGTCCGCACGACCTCGGGCGACCGCGCCGACGACGGCACGGCCGTGGTGCGCGCCGTCGTCGACCATCGGCGGCATCGGGCGGTCGGGTGGTACGAGGTGGGGGGTGCGGGGCGTTCGGACGGGAGGTTGCTCGCCTGGGACCGGAGCGGGCTGGCGGTGGCCCCCGCAGACACGGCCTCGTCCGCCACGGGTGCGCTGCGCGCGGCCGGGCGGTTGGAGGCGTCGGCGTGGACTCGGCGGGCGTTCGGGGCGGCGCCGCTGGACACCGCCCTGAAGCTGGCCCTGTCGCTGGGCGCCGACCGGCCCGACAACGCGCAACTGCTGGCGCAGGCCGGGCCGTTGCGGTTGCGGGACGAGCGGGTGGACGGGCGGCGGTACGACGTCTTCTCGGGGCCCCGGCCCAAGGTCTCCCTGGGCGCGCGGTCTCCGTTGTCGTACTGGGTGGGTGATGGCGGGGAGCTGCGGCGGGTTCGGGTGGATCTTGGGGAGGGGCGGGGCATCAGCTTGGATCTGGGTGGGGTTCGGGTGCGGGGGGTTGGTGTTCCGGGGGCGCCTTGGGGGGAGGGGTGAGGGGGTTGGGTGGCGGGTGCGGGTGCGTTGTGGCTGGTCGCGCCCACGCGGCGGAGCCGCAGATCGATACAGCCCCACGCCCCTTAAGGGGCGCTCCTCTCGACCGGCAACTGGAATGCTCCCGGAGTCACCTTGCCCGGTAGGGCTACCGCCGGGCGTGCCGGTGCTGTTCCGGCCTTGGGCATCAAGGGCTGACCGGGTGGCGCGGGTACGTCCTGGAAAGAGATGCCCGGGGGTGCCTGAACCGAGGTGGGGTAGCCCAGGGGCGCGCGGACCAGGCCCGTGTCGGGGGCCCGTCGGGCGGAGTCTCTCGTGGCCTTTCCGCAGTGGGGCAACCGGGCCGGGCTGGTGCGTGACTCCCCGTTGCCGGTGAAGCAGTTGCCCGCCGGGGTGCCGGTGGCGAGGACCAGGTCGGTGCCGTTGCCGGTGACGCGGTTGGCCCGGACCGTGTTGGTGCGGGCCGGGTAGCCCTGTACGTCGCTCAGCAGGACCCCGGCCGAGCTGTTGCCGGTGATCAGGTTGCGCTCCAGGACGTTGGCGCGACCGCCGCCCGCGCCGACCCCGATGCCGAAGCCGCCGTCGGCCTGTTCGGGACTGGCGTCGTCGTTGTTGTCGGTGAGGGTGTTGCCCGCGACGACCGCGCCGTGCTGGGGGCCGAGCGCCTCCAGGTCGTTGGAGTTGAGGGTCAGGCCGACCCGGTTGCGGCTGGCCCGGTTGCCCAGCAGGTAGAGCCGTTCGGAGGCGTTGGTGACCTCCAGGCCGACCGCGTTGTGCTCGACGGTGTTGTGCCGGACGACGGTGTCGCAGGGGCGGCACTGGCCGACGTAGATGCCGGAGTCGGCGTGGCCGGAGGCGTAGGAGCGCTCGATGATCCCGTTACGGGCGTCGAAGGCGTAGATGCCGTAGAGGGCGTTGTTGTACGCCGTGACGTAGGACGCCCGAAAGCCTTGCAGCGGGGGGAACTTGACGGTGTCGAGGGGGTCGTAGGCCGAGCCGCCCGCCCGTCCCGCCCGCAGCGCGGACTCGTCGGTCACGCCGGTGAAGAGCAGGCCGTTGGCGAGGTGGTTGCGGACGGTCAGGTTCTCCACGACGGAGCCCGCGCCGGTGACGGTGATGCCGTTGGCGCGCTCGAACTCCCCGTCGACGACCACCCGGGAGCGGTCCAGGCCGCGCAGTACGACCCGCTGCTGCTTGACGGTCACGCTCTCCCGGTAGACGCCGGGCGAGACCAGTACGAGACCGCCCGCGCGGACCCGGTCGACGGCGTCCTGAAGGGAGTCGGTGTCCTGCGGCACCCGGACGACCGCCGCGGACTCGGCACCGCCGGAGCCTCGGGGCGAGGAGCCGGCGCAGGCGGTGACGCCGGTCAGCAGGAAGGCGGCGACGAGCAGGCCGTGGGACACGGTTCGCCCGATTCGCGAAAAAGGAATGTTCAGCACGATCGCAGATGTATCGTCCCTTTCACTCTTATGACAGCACATGCCTCTTTCCCCACGCCCGACGGCGCGTCGGCCCCCGCTCGCCGGGACGTCCTGACCCGCGCCGCAGCCCTCGCCACCCTCACCGCGACCGCCTCCGGCTGCACGAGCGACCCGCGCTCGCGTCCGCCCGTCGCCGCCGGTCCGCCCGCGTTCCGTTTCCGGGGCCCGCGCCAGGCCGGGGTGACGACCCCGCAGCAGACCGCCGCACTCGTGGTGGCGTACGACCTCGCCCCGGCGGTACGGGGAGCGGGTGGCGTACGGGCCCTGCGTGAGGTCTTCGCCCGCTGGACGCGAGCGCTGGCGGACGCCCTTGACGGCGAACTCCCGCCACCAACTGCCGTACGGGCGACCGAACTTGACGGAGTGTCGGCGAGGGCGCGGCTCACCGCGACCGTGGGGATCGGGCCCCGGCTTCCCCAACTCCTCTGTGTTCCCGCGCCCGACGGCCTGCGCGAGCTGCCGCCGTTCCCCGGCGACCGGCTCGATCCCGCTTACGGCGGCGGGGATTTGGTGCTCAAGCTGGGCGCCGACGACCCGCACGTGACACGGGCCGCCGCGAGCGCGCTGACCCGGCTGGCGGGCGACACCCTGCGCCCGCGCTGGCGGCAGTCCGGCTTCCTGCCGCCGACCCCGGCCGGGCAGACCCCGCGCAATCCGCTCGGCTTCAAGGACGGCACTGAGAACCCGACGCCCGAGGAGTGCGAGCGCTGGGTGTGGTCGCGGGACGCCACCTTCCTTGTCGTACGCCGTATCCACCTCGGTGTGGCCGAGTTCGCGCGGCTCGCGACGGGGCGCCAGGAGGAGATCATCGGGCGGCACCGCGCGAGCGGGGCGCCGCTGGGCCACCGGCACGAGCACGACGACGTGGACATCTTCGCGAAGACCCCGGAGGGCCGGTACGTGATCCCGCTGGGCTCGCACGTACGGGCGGCCAGTCCGCGGCTGGACGCGGGCGCCCGGATGCTGCGCCGGGGCTACAGCTACGACGCCGGTCCGGACGACCGGGGCCTGCTGTTCCTCGCCTTCATGCGGGACCCGGCGCTGTTCGCGCGCGTCCAGCACCGGATGGCGGCGACGGACGAGCTGAGCCGCTTCACCGAGCACCGGGGTTCGGCGGTGGCGTACGTCCTTCCGGGCGCCCTGCCGGGCGAGAACCTGGGGGCACGGCTGCTGGCCTGACCGGTTCCGCCGACCCCAACTTCCGTTCCGTACCCGGCTTTACGCCCCACACGTACACGGCGTCGCTCTCGACAAGGGTGTCCCACAGCCGTCGGGCGTCGTCGAGGCGGAGGTTGACGCAGCCGTGGGAGCCGCCGGAGAACAGGTCGCCGGGGGTGCCGTGGAAGGCCTGCCCGTCGCTGAAGAACTGGGAGTAGGGCATGGGCGCGTTGTCGTACAGGTCGGAGTAGTGGTCGAGGTCGCGCCAGTACACCTGGAACCACCCGGTGCGCGTCTCGTAGCCGTCGCGCCCCGAGCGGATGGGCACCGGCGCGTACATCACCCGGCTCCCCGTCTGCACCCACATCAACTGCCTGGCCAGGTCGACGCAGGCGATGCGGTACGTGCGGACGGGGCACTTCCCGTCGGCGTTCGGGTTGGCGCCGGCCTCGACGACGAGCATCGTGCGGTAGGTCGTGAGGCCCGCGTACCCGTCGGCGGGCCGGACGGCGTTGCGGTCCTGGAAGGCGCGGATCGCCGCGCAGTCGGCGGACGACTGCCGCCCGTCCACCGCCAGCCGCAGATGCTCCTCCAGCTCGCGCTGGTAGGGGCCGGTCCCGGCCGTACAGGGCTCGGCTGCGGACAGCGACGGAGACGGCGCGGCTGTGGCGACCACCGTCGGCGCCAGCAGCCCGAGGACGATTCCCAGGGCCGCCGACAGCCCCGTACGACGGACTCGGGAACTCGCCACAGCGCCTCCTCAGCGGGCCGGCATGCCTTCTCCTCCCAGAGATACGTCACTTCGGTGGCGCGGGGCCGGTCGGACTAGTCCGTGTGGCGTACGGCGGCCGGCCAGTCGGTGCGTGGTGACTTGGGGCGTCCGCAGGCGCGCAGGCCGGTGGCGGCGGCGTGGGTCACCTATTTCGTCAGGAAGCGCTTCCCCCCTTCTCGATGCCAGAACCTGACCCGTGCGTCGGTCACCCGGTTCGCGACCGGGTGTGCGACCGGGTCCGTCACCAGGTCAGGTGGAGGCTCTGCGGGGAGCGGTGGATCATCGTCGGGCGCATGGTGACCGGATGGTCCTCGGACAGTCGCAGGGTCGGCAGGCGGCCGGTCAACTCCCGGAGGGTTAGGCGGAGTTGTTCGCGGGCGAGTTGGGAGCCCGGGCAGGCGTGGGCGCCGAAGCCGAAGGCGAGGTGGCGGGTCGGGGCGCGGGTGATGTCGAACTCGTCCGGGCCCGGGTAGCGGACGCCGTCCCGGTTGGCGGCGCCGAAGGCGACGAACAGGGTTGCCCCGGCCGGGAGTTCGGTGCCCGCGAGGGTGACCGGGCGGGTGGTGACCCGGCGGAATCCCTGGACGGCGGTGTCGTACCGGGCGGCCTCCTCGACGGCGGCCGGGATCCGGTCCGGTTCCGCGCAGAGCAGCTCCCACTGGTCGCGGTGGCGGAGGAGGTGGAGGACCGTCGTGCCGATGAGCGCGGTGGTGGTGAGGTGGCCGGCGATCAGGAGGTTCTGGAGGTGGGAGGCGGCCTCGTGGCGTTGGTCGAGGGTGAGTTCGGCGTCTCCGTCTCCCTCCTGGGCGACGGACGCGACGATCTCCGTGCAGAGGTCCTCGCGGGGTTCGGCGTGCCGGGCGCGGGCGTACCGGTCGAGGATGCGCTGGGTCTCGACCACGTCCTGGGCGACGATGATCTGCTCGTCCTCCGGCAGGGGGCGGAAGAGGAGTTCCTCGGCCCGGTAGCCGCCGTGGACGACGGCCGGGATGTCGGCGGGGTCGAGTCCGACGATGCGGCCGATGACGTCTCCGGGGAGGCGTCGGGCGTACGCGGACATCAACTCGACTTGGCCGCCCTTGGGTTGGCCGTTCATGAACTCGTCGACCAAGGCGGCGGCGCGCTCGGCGGCGTACGGCACGGCTGTGGCGACCCGGGCGGGTGAGAGGCCCCGGACGATCGGGGCGCGCAGTTCCTGGTGGTGGGTTCCGTCCGCGCCGACGACCACGGGCCGGCCGCCGAAGCCGCCGCCCAGTACCGCCAGTGCGGCGGGCGACGGCATGACGTCCGGGCGCAGGGAACCTGCGGACGAGAAGTCCTCGGCGCGACGCAGCACTTCGCGGACGTCGGCGTCCCGGGCGACCAGCCAGGCGTCGAGTTCGGGGACGAAGGTCAGCCCGTCGGCGTCGCGGGCTCGGGTGTAGTGCGGGTAGGGGTCGCGCTGCAACTCGTCGAGTCCGGCGTGCGGTTGGTCGAGCGAGGCGTCTTGAGGCGGGTCGTCATGAAGTGGGTCGTCGTGCGGTTGGTCGCTGTGCGGTTGGTCGTCGTGGGGTTGGGCGAGTGTGTCGTGCGGCTGACTGTCCACGCGGCGCCCTCCGGCCGGAGTACGGGTCATGAGTCACGGATCACGGGTCACGAGGTCGCGCCCATGGTGCCGTACCCCGCGTGGAGGCGGAAGCGGCCTTCAGGGCACAACCGCGTCGGCTGCCGTGCCCTGTCGATCCGCGCTCGGAACCTGCTCAGAACACCACCGTCCAGCCCTCGCGCCCGGCGTCCTCGGCGGTGTACGAGACGCCGTGGACCTTGAGGCCGGCCGCGTCGAGCAGGGTGATCTCGCCGCCGTGGTTGCCGAGTTGGGCGCCGCCGGTGAGCCGGACGGTGAGGGTGGCGCCTGCGGTGAGCGGTCCCGGTGGGACTGGGCTGCCGTGGCCGAGCCGGTCGAGGAGGCGCCAGCCGGTGAGGTCGACGGGGTCGGGCGAGGCGTTGAGGACGGTGACCGTCTCGGCCTCGGGGGCGGGGCCGCGCGGGTTGACCAGGGCGCCGACGATCCGGACGGGCTGGGCGCCCGGTGCGGGACGGCCGCCTCCGGTGCCCGTACCGGGGTCCGGGGCGGTGCCGGTGAGGGCGTGGCCGGTGCTGTCGTCGGTGTGCCACTTCTGGCTCTGGAAGGCGAGGAAGACGGCGACCCACCGCTCCTGGCCGGGCTCCTGCCCCGGGAAGCGGATGAGCAGCCCGCCGTCCTGCCAGACCCCGTCGTCGCCCTGGAAGCGGCGGCTGTTGCCCTGGTTCATATGGATGTCGTGGACGCCGTTGCCGGGCAGGAAACCGAAGATCTTGTCGCGGACGTCGGTCTCGGGACCCCAGCGCTCGCCGAAGACGTACAGGCGGGCGGCCGGGTCCTCGATCGCGCGTCGTACGTAGTGGTCGAGGAGGTCGGCGAGGTCGTTGTCGGGGCCTGCCACGTCCGGTGGCAGGACACGCATCCTCGCCGGGTCGAAGAGATTGCCCCGGACGAAGTCGAGGTTGGGGCCGCCGGGCCCGGACGGGAGGGTGTTCCAGCCGCTCGCCAGGCCCGCGAGGCGGGCGGTGACGGGGTGCCGGAGGTCGTCGTCGACCAGGTAGAGCAGTTCGTTCGGGCGTTCCTGCGACTTCACGTTGACGGAGGCGCGGTAGTGCGTGCCCTGATCGTCGGTCAACTCGATCTGGTAGTGCGGGGTGTTGGCGGAGCCTTCGCGCCGGGCGTCGACAGCCCGTGCGATCAGGACGCCGTAGGACTTCAGCGGCATGACGAACAACTCCCCGTGAGCGTGGGCGGATTATCCGCCCCTGCGGCAAATGCTAGTGCGTCACCGCTCACCGTCCCCCACCGCGACAGGAATTGACCGCCGCTGTCCTTCGTACGTCACCTCGTGAATGCGCGACTGGGCCATCTGTGTGAGTCACCTGTGAACCGGGGTCACAGGGCCCCGGAACGTGCCGTGCGGGCCGCCGGGTTCCCTACGATCGTGCCGTGGTCAACTTCCTCCTCGAACGCACGGTGCCGCTCCCCCTCGACGAGGCCTGGCGCCGGCTCACGGAGTGGCCCCGCCATGCCTCCGTGGTCCCCCTGACCCGCGTCACGGTCCTCACGCCGCCGCCGAACGGCGAGGGCACGGTCTTCGTGGCCCGCTCCGGCATCGGCCCCCTCGCCTTCGACGACCGCATGGAGGTCACCGTCTGGCAGCCCCCGACGGACGACACCCCGGGCCTGTGCCGACTGGAGAAACGCGGCCGGGTCGTCCTGGGCTGGGCGGAGATCGAGGTCCGCCCGGGCCCCGGCGGGCGCTCACGGGTGGTCTGGCGTGAGGAGTTGCGCGTACGACCGCTGCCGTCGGCGTTCGACCGGCCGCTGGAGTCGGCTTCCCGGTATGTGTTCGGGCGGGCGGTGAACAAGCTGCTGAGGACGGCGTGACGGACGTTACGATCGAGGTCGTGTGTCGTGCCGGCGGTACGGTCGACCGGTCGGCCTGTCGGGGGAAGGAAAGAGCTTGTCCGAGGAAAGTGTGCGGCTGGAGCTTCGGATCGAGTCGGGTCCGGAGGCCACCGCGGAGCAGACGGACCGTCAGGTCCGCAGTCTGTACGGCGATCTGCGGACCCTCGGGCTCCTCCGGGTCGAGCGCAAGACGGTGGCCGTGCCCGCCGATTCGATGGCCGGCGTGGGGCACGACCTCGCGGTGCTGGTGGTCAGCGGCGCCTTCTCGGCCGCCGCGCTGAAGGCCGTGAGCAATGTCGTCGTCGCCTTCCTGCAGCGCTCGAAGGCACGGTCGGTGGAGTGGGAGATCGACGGCCAGAAGGGGTCGTTCGCCGCGCTGTCCGCCAAGGACCAGCAGGCGTTGGTCGACGCGGTGACCGCGCGGATCGGCGCGGGGACGGCCGCGGCCGGACAGTCGGGCAGCGCGACCGATCCGGGCACGACCCCAGCCCTCGGCCCGAACACCACCAGCGATCCGGGAGTTGGCGATGGCGGGACGCCGGATCGCACTGCTCGTCGCGACTGACGGCTACCAGGATCCCGGGCTCAACCGGCTCCGGGCGCCCGCCCGGGGCGCCGCCGAACTGAAGGAACTGCTGCGCGATCCGGCGATCGGCCGCTTCGACTTCGTCCGCGAACTGGCCAACCGGCCCAAGGAGGAGATCGAGTCCGCGGTCGAGGACATCCTCAGCGACCGCGACCCCGACGATCTCGTCCTGCTCTACTTCGCCTGCCACGGCATCCGCAACGACTCCGACCGGCTGTTCTTCGCCACGCTCGGTACGCAGTTGAAGCGTCCGCACACCACCGCGGTGCCGGCCGCGTTCCTGCACCAGCTCCTCGACGAGTGCGAGGCCCGCACCAAGATCGTGCTGCTGGACTGCTGTTACAGCGGTCTCTTCCACCGGGGCTCCCCCATGTCGCCCGCTCCCGTGGACGTCGAGGCGGCACTCGCCGGGCGCGGCACGTTCGTCATCACGGCGTCGACCGCCCTCGAATACGCCTACGAGGGCGACCACTTGACCCTCGACAACGGTCTGACGGCCCCACGCTTCACGGCGGCCGTGATCGAGGGCCTGAGCACCGGCCTCGCCGACCAGAACCGGGACGGGGTGATCACCCCGGAGGAGCTGTACACGTACGTCCACGACACGGTGATCAACCAGGCGGGGCCCGACCAGACGCCCACCAAGTCGGGCCAGTGCGAGGGAAACGTGGCCCTCGCCTACGCGCCCTGGATCGACGCGTCCGCCGGTCCCGCCGCCCGGGCCGCGATGGCGGAGGAACTCACGCTCGGCTCCCTCCTGCCGCCGCCCGTGGAGACCGTCGACCGGGGCTTCATCTGCGACGCGTGGGAGGGCTCGGCCCGGCTGCTCGTGCCCGTCGGGCGGCTGGAGAACAGCACCGGGGGCGATCCGCTGTGCGTCGACTTCTCCAGCCGGGACGGAAACGCGGCGGTCGTCGGCAAGTTGGGCAGCGGCAAGACGACTCTCCTGCGCTCCATGATCATGTCGCTGGCCCTCACCCACACCCCGCACGAGGCGGAGTTCTATCTGCTGGAGGGCGCGGTCAACCGGCTCGGGGTGCTGCGCTCCCTGCCGCACGTACGGACGTTCGCGGCACCGCACGAACACAGCGCGGTCGACGGCGCGTTGACGGCGGTCAAGGCCGTGATCTCCACCCGGCGCACCCTGTTCCGGGACCTCGACATCGACTCCATCGAGGCGTTCCGCGCACTGCGCACGACGGACCGGATCGAGTCGGGGGCGGCGAGCGACGTCTTCCTCGTCGTGGACGGCTGGCTCGACTTCACCTATGAGCACCCGGAGTTCGCGGACACGGTCCAGAAACTGGCCAACACGGGCCTGAACTACGGCGTCCATCTACTGGTCACGGCCCGCCGCTGGAGCGACTTCACCACGGACCTGCGCGGGCTGCTCGGCACCCGGCTCGAACTCGCCCTGGACGACCCGGAGGAGTCCTTCTTCGACCCCGCGCTCGCGTCGGGGGTCGCGGTCGGCTGGGCCCTGACCCGGCGCCGGCGGTTCCGGGTAGCGGTGCCGCGCTTCGACGACGGCGGCGCGGGCCCGGTGGCGGCGCTGGAGTCGCTGACGGGGACGGCGGAGTCGGTACGGGCGGGGTGGGCGGCGCTGCGGACCCGGGAGGACACCGGTGCGCCCGTCAAGTACCCCGCCGGCCGCCAAGGGACGGTCATCACCGGCCTGTTGGGCGTGGAGGACCCGGCTTCGCCGAATCTCCCCGCCCTGCGCGCCCGGCCGACCCCCGAGGACCGGCTGAGGGTGCCGATCGGGCTCGGCGAGGACGGCCAGCCGGTGTTCCTCGACCTCAAGGACGGCGCCCACCACGGGATGGGCCCGCACGGCCTGTGCGTGGGCGCGACCGGCTCGGGCAAGTCCGAGCTGCTGCGGTCGATCGTGCTGGGGCTGGCTGTGCGGCACTCGGCGGAGGAGGTGGCGTTCCTGCTGGCCGACTTCAAGAGCGGCGCGACGTTCGCGCCGCTCGCGGAGCTGCCGCATGTCGCCGGGATCGTCACGGGTCTTGAGGGGGATCCGCTGCTCGTGGGGCGGCTGGGCGAGACGATCAGGGGCGAACTGCACCGGCGTCAGGAGCTGTTGCGGGCAGGCAGTCTGCAGAGCATCCACGAGTACACGAAGGTCCGCGCTTCACGGGATGACCTCGAACCCCTGCCGACGCTGTTGCTGGTGATCGACGAGTTCTCCCAACTCCTCGCCGAACATCCGGACTTCATCGAGCTGCTCGTCCACATCGGCCGCGTGGGCCGAGCCCTGGGCGTCCACATGATGCTGGCCTCGCAGCGCTTGGAGGAGGGCAAGCTGCGCGGGTTGGAGACCTACCTGTCGTACCGCATCGGCCTGCGTACCTTCTCGGCCTCGGAGTCCCGTGCGGTACTCGGCTACCCCGACGCCTACCATCTGCCGCCGGACCCGGGCGCCGGGTTCCTCAAGGCCGACACGATGGACGCACTGATCCGTTTCAAGGCCTCATACGTGTCCGCCCCGCTGCCGGACGCAGACGGAACCGAAGGCCCCGCATCGCTGCTGGACGTCGTCGTCGGCCAGTTGTGGGGTACGGAACCGGACGTACGTCAGGTCTGGCTGCCGCCGCTGGGCAGGTCGTTCTCGGCGGAACAGCTGCTGTCCCGCGTACGGGTACCACGGGCCTCGTTCCACAGTCTGGAGGGGCTACCCTTCGCGATGGTCGACGAGCCGTTCCTCCAGACCAGCAGTGTGCTCATGCTGGATCTCTCCGGGGACGAGGGACACGTTCTCGTCGTCGGCAGGCCACAGTCCGGCAAGTCGACCGCGGTGGCCACACTCATCGTCTCGCTCGCCCTCACGCACACCCCCGTCGACGTGCAGTTCTACTGCCTCGACTTCAGCGGCGGACGTCTGGCTCCGTTGGCCGGACTGCCCCATGTCGGTGGCGTCGCCTCTCGGCTGGAAGCAGACCGGGTCCGGCGTACGGTCGCCGATGTGGCAAGGATTCTCGCCGAGCGCGAAACCTTCTTCCGCACCAACGACATCGAATCCATGGACGTGTACCGCCGGCGCCGAGCCCAGGGCGAGTGGCCCGACCAGCCCTGGGGCGACGTTTTCCTCGTCATCGACGGCTGGGCGACCGTGCGAGCGGTCTACGAGGCACTCGAACCGGTCGTCGCTGACATCGCCGCCCGAGGTCTGCACTACGGCGTTCATCTGGTGATCAGTGCCGTCCGCTACTCGGAGATCCGCCTGTCGATGCGTGATCATCTACTGAGCAAGGTCGAACTGCGACTCGACGACCCGATGGAGTCCGAAATCGACCGGCGGCAGGCGGTGAACGTCCCCGTGGGAGTCCCGGGCCGTGGCCTGTCCCATGACAAGCTGCACTTTCTCACAGCCCTGCCGGGCTGGAAGGACGAGGGCGAGTCAGCCACCGAAGCGACAGCCCGGCAGGTCGCGAACGTGCGGAACAACTGGTCGGGGCCCGACGCTCCCCCGGTCCGCACCCTCCCCACCCTGATCCCCCTGGAAGAACTACCCACCCCCATCGATGCCCCCGCCCCCGCCCTCCCCATCGGCATCGACGACACCAGCCTCGCCCCAGTCTCCCTGAACCTCTCCAACGACCCCTTCTTCCTCGTCTACGGCGAGCCCGAGTCGGGCAAGAGTTCGTTCCTACGACTGCTGGTGCGTCAGCTCTGCGCCCGGGTCCCGTCCGACGAGGCGCAACTCCTCCTGGTCGACTACCGGCGCTCGCAACTCGGGGAGGTGCCCGACGAACACCTGCTGGCCTACTGTCCGGCGGGGCCGCGGGTCGCCGAGGTCGTGAAGGAGCTGGCCACCGTCCTGGAGGCCAGGATGCCCGGTCCCGACGTGACCGCCGAGCAACTGCGCGCCCGCAGCTGGTACCAGGGCAAGGACGTGTACCTGCTGGTCGACGACTACGACCTGGTCTCCTCCAGCAGCGGCAACCCCCTCGCCCCGCTCATGGACTACCTGCCGTTCGCACGCGACCTGGGCCTGCACATCGTGCTGGCGCGCAACTCGGGCGGGGCGTCGAGGGCCCAGTTCGAACCCTTCGTGACACGGTTGCGGGAACTGGGCGCGCAGGGGCTCCTGCTCTCCGGCGACCCCACCGAGGGCTTCCTCCTGGGCTCCGTCAAACCGAGCCACCAGCCACCCGGACGCGGCACCCTGGTGACTCGCAAGTCCACCCAGGGCGTCCAACTCGCCTATTCGGAGCCGAAGTCGGACTGAGCCTCTGAGCGACCAGGCGCTGGGCGACTGAACGACTAAGCGCCTGACCTCATGCCACCGACCCGATCCGCCCCACCGTCGCAGACGTCCCGTCGTGGTGGATCGGCGTGTGCGCCCCGGTCAGCGAAACCCCGCTGCCGCCACGCCTGTTGGCGACGATCTCCGACGCGATGGACAACGCCGTCTCCTCGGGCGTACGGGCGCCCAGGTCGAGCCCGATCGGGGACCTGAGCCGCGCCAACTCCAGCTCGGTGACGCCGACTTCGCGCAGCCTCTCGTTCCGGTCCAGGTGGGTCCGGCGGGAGCCCATCGCGCCGACGTACGCCACCGGCAGGCGCAGGGCGAGCCGGAGCAGGGGTACGTCGAACTTGGCGTCGTGGGTGAGGACGCACAGGACGGTGCGGGCGTCCACCGCCGTCCGCTCCAGATAGCGGTGCGGCCACTCGACGACGATCTCGTCGGCCTCGGGGAAGCGGGCCTGCGTGGCGAAGACCGGGCGGGCGTCGCACACCGTCACGTGGTAGCCGAGGAACTTTCCGATGCGGACCAGCGCCGACGCGAAGTCGATCGCGCCGAACACGATCATGCGGGGCGGCGGCACCGACGACTCGACCAGAACCGTGAGCGGTGCTCCACAGCGAGAGCCCTGCTCTCCGATCTCCAGGGTGCCGGTGCGGCCCGCGTCCAGGTAGGCGCGTGCCTCGGCCGCCACCGTGCGGTCCAGCTCGGGGTGGGCGCCGAAGCCGCCCTCGTACGACGCACCGCGCGAGCCGTACGGCGCGTCGTACGAGCCCGCCGGGCCGACGAGCAGCGCGCGGCCCACCAGCTCGGCCGGACCGGAGACGATCCGGGCCACGGCCGCCGCCTCACCACGAGCCGCGGCGCCCAGCGCCGACGCGATCACCTCACGCACGGGATCCGACGCCCGTACCGGCGTCACCAGGATGTCGATGACGCCGCCGCAGGTCAGGCCCACCGCGAACGCGTCCGCGTCGCTGTAGCCGAACCGTTCGACGACCGACTCGCCGTCCGCCAGGGCCTGTTGGCACAGCTCGTACACCGCGCCCTCCACACAGCCGCCGGAGACCGAGCCGATCGCCGTGCCGTCGGTGTCCACCGCGAGGGCGGCGCCCGGCTGGCGGGGCGCGCTGCCGCCCACGGCCACCACGGTGGCCACGGCGAAGTCGCGTCCCTGCTCGACCCACCGGTGCAGTTCTTCGGCGATGTCCAGCATCTCTCGGTCTCCTTAACAACGGTTGCGCGGAACGGCCTGCGGGCCCGGCTAATGGACGCCGAGCCAGCTCTCGATAGGACTGAGGGCGAAATAGACGAGGAAGATGCCTGTCAGGGCCCACATGAAGGCGCCGATCTCGCGCGCCCGGCCCTGAGCGGCCTTGATGGCGACGTACGAGATCACTCCGGCCGCCACACCTGCCGTGATCGAGTACGTGAACGGCATGATCACGACGGTCAGGAAGACGGGGACGGCCGTGGCGCGGTCCGCCCAGTCGACGTGCCGGGCGTTCGACATCATCATCGCGCCGATCACCACCAAGGCCGCCGCCGCGACCTCCCCGGGCACGATCGCCGTCAGCGGGGTGAAGAAGAGGCAGGCCGCGAAGAACAGGCCGGTGACCACGGAGGACAGTCCCGTACGGGCGCCCTCCCCGACACCCGTCGCCGACTCCACGAACACCGTCTGGCCCGACGCGCCCGCGACGCCGCCGATGGCCCCGCCCGCGCCGTCGATGAACAGCGCCTTGGACAGGCCGGGCATCCGGCCCTTGGCGTCGGCGAGTCCGGCCTCCGTGCCGACACCGATGATCGTCGCCATCGCGTCGAAGAACCCGGCGAGGACGAGGGTGAACACGATCATGCCGACCGTCATCGCGCCGACCTCGCCCCAGCCGCCGAACTCGACGTCCCCGAAGAGCGAGAAGTCCGGCATCGACACCGCGCTGCCGTGCAACTCCGGTGCGCCGCTCGCCCATTGCTTCGGGTCGACCACGCCGACCGCGTTCAGCACGACGGCGACGACGGTCCCGCCGACGATGCCGACAAGGATCGCGCCGGGGACACCTCGCGCCTGGAGCATGAAGATGAGCAGGAGGGTCGCGGCGAACAACAGCACGGGCCAGCCCGTGAGTTCGCCGTTCGGGCCCAGGGAGAGGGGAGTTGCCCTGCCCTGGTGGACGAAGCCGGCCTTCACCAGGCCGATCAGCGCGACGAACAGACCGATGCCCATGGTGATCGCGTGCTTCAGCGCCAGCGGGATCGCGTTCATGATCATCTCGCGCAGCCCTGTGACGACCAGCAGCATGATGACCACGCCGTACAGCACGCACATGCCCATCGCCTGCGGCCAGGTCATGACCGGCACCACCTGCGAGGCCAGCACACCGGAGACGGAGAGGCCGGCGGCCAGGGCGAGGGGGACCTTGCCGACGAAGCCCATGAGGAGGGTGGTGACCGCTGCGGCGAAGGCGGTCGCGGTGATGAGGGCCTGCTGGCCGAGGGTGTTTCCGGCGGCGTCCTTGCCCGAGAGGATCAGGGGGTTGAGGAGGAGGATGTACGCCATCGCCATGAAGGTGGTGACGCCGCCGCGGATCTCTCGGGCGAGGGTGGAGTGGCGCGGGGTGATGTGGAAGTAGCGGTCGAGTGGGGAATGGCTGGAATTGGTGCCTGGGGGTGCGTCGGTGGGCCTGGGTTGTACGGACTGTTGGGTCATGGTGCGGTCTCCCAAGGTTCATAGGGGGTTGGGAAGGTGCATGACCCGGGGGACGGCCCGAGGCGGGGGGTGGGGGCTTGTGGGGTTCGTTGTCGGGTGCGGGTCCGGTGGGGCTTCTCGCGCAGTTCCCCGCGCCCCTGAAAAGCAGGGGCTGCGCCCCGTGCTTTTCGTCTTTAGGGGCGCGGGGAACTGCGCGACCAGCCACGACGGCGCCGCACCCGACAACGAACCGACTACGCCGTACCGGTCAAATGCTCTGGCCTGACCGGCGTCTTCGTCAGCTCCAGACCCGTCGCGTTCCGGATCGCCGCCAGCACAGCCGGAGTTGACGACAAGGTCGGAGCCTCGCCGATGCCCCGCAACCCGTACGGCGCGTGCGCATCGGCCAGTTCGAGGACGTCGACCGGAATGGTCGGGGTGTCTAGGATCGTGGGGATCAGATAGTCCGTGAAGGACGGATTCCGTACCTTCGCCGTCTTCGGGTCGACGATGATCTCCTCCATCACCGCGATGCCGAGGCCCTGCGTCGTACCGCCCTGGATCTGCCCGACCACCGACAGCGGATTCAGCGCCTTGCCGACATCCTGCGCGCACGCCAGCTCGATCACCTTCACCAGGCCCAGCTCCGTGTCCACCTCCACGACCGCCCGGTGCGCGGCGAACGAGTACTGCACGTGCCCGAAGCCCTGCCCGGTGCGCAGGTCGAACGGTTCGGTCGGCCGGTGCCGCCACTCCGCCTCGACCTCGACGGACTCGTCGCCCAGGACGTCGACCAGGTCGGCGAGGACCTCGCCCGCGTCGGTCACCACCTTGCCGCCCTCCAGCAGCAGCTCGGCCGTCGCCCAGGCCGGGTGGTACGAGCCGAACTTGCGGCGCCCGACCTCCAGCACCTTCTCCCGGACCAGCTCGCACGAGTTCTTGACGGCGCCACCGGTGACGTACGTCTGCCGGGAGGCCGAGGTCGAACCCGCCGAGCCCACCTGCGTGTCGGCCGGATGGATCGTCACCTGGGCGACGCCCAGCTCGGTCCGGGCGATCTGGGCGTGGACGGTGACCCCGCCCTGCCCGACCTCCGCCATCGCCGTGTGGACCGTGGCGACCGGTTCCCCGCCGACAACCTCCATGCGGACCCGGGCTGTCGAGTAGTCGTCGAAGCCCTCCGAGAAGCCGACGTTCTTGATGCCGACCGCGTAGCCGATCCCGCGCACCACGCCCTCGCCGTGGGTGGTGTTGGAGAGGCCGCCCGGCAGCTGACGTACGTCCGCGGCCTCGCCCGCCGTCAGCCACTGCTGCTCCGGCGGCAGCGGCATCGCCTTGACTCGGCGCAGGAGTTCGGCGACCGGGGCCGGGGAGTCGACGGCCTGGCCCGTCGGCAGCAAGGTGCCCTGTTCCATCGCGTTGAGGCGGCGGAACTCGACCCGGTCCATGCCCACCGCGTCGGCGAGCTTGTCCATCTGGGCCTCGTAGGCGAAGCACGCCTGGACCGCGCCGAAGCCGCGCATCGCGCCGCAGGGCGGGTTGTTGGTGTAGAGGGCGATGCAGTCGATGTCGACGTCGTCGACGACGTACGGGCCGGCGCCGAGCGAGGCCGCGTTGCCGACGACCGCCGGGGAGGCGGAGGCGTAAGCGCCGCCGTCGAGGACGATCCGGGCCTTCAGGTGGGTCAACTTGCCGTCCTTGGTGGCCCCGTGCTCGTAGGTGAGCTTCGCGGGGTGCCGGTGGACGTGACCGAAGAAGGACTCGAAGCGGTTGTAGACGATCTTCACGGGCTTTCCCGTGCGCAACGCCAGCAAACACGCGTGGATCTGCATCGACAGGTCCTCGCGGCCCCCGAAGGCGCCGCCGACGCCCGACAGCGTCATGCGGACCTTGTCCTCGGGGAGGCCCAGCACCGGCGCGATCTGGCGCAGGTCCGAGTGCAGCCACTGGGTGGCGATGTAGAGGTCGACGCCGCCGTCCTCCGCCGGGACCGCGAGGCCCGACTCCGGGCCCAGGAACGCCTGGTCCTGCATGCCGAAGGTGTACTCGCCGGTCACGATGAAGTCGGCCCGGGCGCGGGCCGCTTCGACATCTCCCCTGACGATCGGCTGGCGGTGGACGATGTTCGGGTGGTCGACGTGGCCGATGTGGTGGTCGGTGCGGTTGTCGTGGATGAGGATCGCGTCGGGGGCCGTGGCCGAGGCTTCGTCCGTGATCACCGGCAGGTCGCGGTACTCGACCCTGATCTTCGCCGCCGCCCGGCGCGCGGTCTCCGGGTGGTCGGCGGCGACGATGGCGACCGGTTCGCCGTGGTGGCGGACCCTGCCATGGGCGAGGACCGGGGTGTCCTGGATCTCCAGGCCGTAGTTCTTCACGTCGGTCGGCAGGTCGTCGTACGTCATGACCGCGTAGACGCCGGGCAGGGCCAGGGCCTCCGCCGTGTCGATGGAGACGATCTCGGCGTGGGCGGTCGTGGAGCGCAGGATCTGGCCCCAGAGCATGTCCTCGTGCCACATGTCGGAGGAGTACGCGAACTCGCCGGTGACCTTGAGGGTGCCGTCCGGGCGGAGCGTGGACTCGCCGATGCCGCCCTTGGTCTTCGCGCCCTGGGTGACCTTGGTGGGCGTCCCGAGGGGAGCGCTCTTGCCGGGCATGTCAGACCGCCTCTCCCTGTCGGGCCGCCGCCAG
Source organism: Streptomyces geranii (assembly GCF_002954775.1). GTDB lineage: Bacteria > Actinomycetota > Actinomycetes > Streptomycetales > Streptomycetaceae > Streptomyces > Streptomyces geranii. The sequence continues at coordinate 18,052 of NZ_PJME01000007.1, read as the reverse complement.
CCGGACCGCGTCCATGATCTTCTCGTAGCCCGTGCAGCGGCACAGGTTGCCCGACAGCGCCTCGCGGATGTCCGCGTCGGTCGGGTTGGGGTTCTGCTCCAGCATCTCGTCGGCGGCGACCAGCAGACCGGGTGTGCAGAAACCGCACTGGACGGCGCCCGCGTCGATGAACGCCTGCTGGATGGGGGCCAGTTCGACCCCTTCGCCGGTCTGCGAGTCGGTACTGCCCTTGGGCTGCCAGCGCTTGGCCGCGTCAAGTGACGTACCGCAGGCGTCCGTTGCGCAACCGCCGTGTTCCGTACGCTGTTTGGCGTACTCGGCGAGCCCCTCGACCGTGACGACCTCGCGGCCCTCCGCCTGTCCCGCCGCGACGAGACACGAGCAGACCGGTACGCCGTCGAGGCGGACGGTGCACGATCCGCACTCGCCCTGCTCGCACGCGTTCTTCGAACCCGGCAGGCCGAGCCGCTCGCGCAGGACGTACAGCAGGGACTCGCCCTCCCACACGTCGTCCGCCTCCTGCGGACGCCCGTTGACCGTGAAATTGACGCGCATCAGGCGACTCCCTCCGAGTGGGCGGCGGTGCCGCGGTACGACTCCCAGGTCCAGGTCAGCGTGCGGCGGGCCATCACGCCGACCGCGTGGCGGCGGTAGCTCGCGGTGCCCCGGACGTCGTCGATGGGGTTGCAGGCGGCGGCGCACAGATCGGCGAACTGCTTGGCCACCGACGGGGTGATGATCTTGCCGTTGTCCCAGAAGCCGCCCTCGTCGAGCGCCGCGTTCAGGAACTCCTCGGCCGCCTTCGCCCGGACGGGTGTGGGCGCCGCCGAGCCGATCCCCGTACGGACGGTCCTCGTCTGCGGGTGCAGCGCGAGGCCGAAGGCGCAGACCGCGATGACCATGGCGTTGCGGGTGCCGACCTTCGAGTACTGCTGCGGCCCGTCCGCCTTCTTGATGTGCACGGCGCGGATCAACTCGTCGGGCGCGAGCGCGTTGCGCTTCACGCCGGTGTAGAACGTGTCGATCGGGATCAGCCGGGTACCCCGTACGGACTCGGCCTCCACCTCCGCGCCCGCGGCGAGGAGCGCCGGGTGGGCGTCGCCGGCGGGGGACGCGGTGCCGAGGTTGCCGCCGACGCCGCCCCGGTTGCGGATCTGGGGGGAGGCGACCGTGTGCGAGGCGAGGGCCAGTCCGGGCAGTTCGCCGCGCAGGTTCTCCATGATCCTGGTGTACGGGACCGAGGCACCGAGCCGGACGCTGTCGCCGCCGGTCTCCCACTCGTAGAGATCTCCGATACGGGTGAGGTCGAGCAGGTACTCGGGCCGACGGTGGTCGAAGTTGATCTCGACCATCACGTCGGTGCCGCCCGCGATCGGCACAGCGGTGGGGTGCTCGGCCTTCGCGGCGAGCGCCTCCTCCCAGCTGGCGGGGCGAAGGAAGTCCATGACCGGCTCTTTTCCTCTTCGTCGCGTGAGTCGTAGCAGTGGGGCGCGCCAGTGGCTCGTTCATGTGCTGTTCACGGGGGACTACATCAGTACACAGCCCCGTACTCCGCCTGGGTCAGTCACGGAAACCATGAAGGAGTTGGCTGGCCAGGGGGAGCGTCTTGTAGATTCGTATGAACAGAGGCCATCAGTAACCTCTCTGATTTTCCCCGGAAACAGTGAGCGCCGCGCAGGCGGAAAAGCGCGGCTCGCAAACAGAACGGCGGCGACGAGAATGCGGCTGCGCGCACTGCTGGACACCGACGCGCTGGGCCTGACGCTGCTCGGCGGCGAGGACGAGCTGGACCGCACCGTCCGCGGGGTGATGACCACCGACCTCAGGGACCCCAGCCGCTATCTCTCCGGCGGCGAACTGGTGCTCACGGGGCTGGCCTGGCGCCGCGAACCGGCGGACTCCGAGTCGTTCGTACGACTGGTGGCGGGGGCCGGGGTCGCGGCCCTGGCCGCCGGTGAGGCCGAGCTGGGGGCCGTGCCGGACGACCTGGTCGCGGCCTGCGCCCGGCACCGGCTGCCGCTGTTCGCGGTGCACGAGTCGGTGGCGTTCGCGACGATCACCGAGCATGTCGTCCGGCAGGTGTCGGGCGAGCGGGCCGGGGATCTGGCGGCGGTCGTGGACCGGCACCGCCGGATGATGACCTCGGGCCCGGCGGGCGGCGGCCCCGACGTGGTCCTGGACCTGCTCGGCTCCGACCTCGACCTGCGCGCCTGGGTCCTCTCCCCCGCCGGACGCCTCATCGCGGGCTCGAAGGTCTCGGGCCCCGCCCCGGCCCCCGAGGTGTGCGCGGCGCTGGCGGCCGAGCAGCTGACGGCGGCCCGCACCGGCAGGCGCGGCCCCCACCGGGTGACGGTGGGCGGTACGACGTACTCCCTCTTCGCCGTCCGGGGCAACAGCCGTACGACCGCCGCCGCGCAGGGCGGCTCGCGGGACGTGCGGGAGACCCTGCTGGCCGACTGGCTGCTCGCCGTGGAGGCGGACGCCGGGGAGTGGCCGGCGGAGCGGCTCGACCTCCTCCAGGGCGTCACCCAGCTGATCGCGGTCGAGCGCGACCGGCGCGATGCGGCCCGCACGGTACGGCGGCGGCTCGCCCAGGAGGTGCTTGAGCTGGTGCAGTCGGGCGCGGCGCCCGCCGAGATCGCGGCCCGGCTGCGGGTGGCCGCGCCGGTCCTGCTGCCCGGCCTCGGCGCGGCCCCGCACTGGCAGATCGTGGTGGCCCGGGTGGACTGGGCGGGCGGCGAGATCGAGGGCGGCCCGGTCGCGCAGGCGTTGCTGGAGGAAATCCTCGTCGACCCGCTGCTGACCGGACCGGAGCACTCCGACCGGATCGCCGTGGCCCATACGGGCGACGAGGCCGTCGCACTCGTACCGCTGCCGGCGGTGTCGTCGGAGCACGACGGCTCGGAGACGGGAATCCTCGCCGAGGAGCTGCTGGCCGCCGTGCGGGAGCCGCTGTCGGCGGGGCTGGACGACGACGGGCGGCTCACGATCGGCGTCAGCGCGGCCGTGCACTCGGCGGAGGGGCTGCGCGGGGCGCTGGAGGAGGCCCGGCACGCGCGCCGGGTGGCCGGGGCGCGGGCCGGCCGGGTGTGCGCGGCGGGCCACCAGGAGCTGGCCTCGCACGTCCTGCTGCTCCCGTTCGTCCCGGACGACGTCCGCCGCGCCTTCACGGCCCGGCTGCTTGACCCCCTGCGCGACTACGACCGGCGGCACCGGGCCGAGCTGATCCCGACGCTGGAGGCGTTCCTGGAGTGCGACGGCTCGTGGACCCGGTGCGCGACCCGGCTGCATCTGCATGTGAACACGCTGCGGTACCGGGTGGGGCGGATCGAGCAGCTGACGGGGCGTGATCTGTCGCGGCTTGAGGACAAGCTGGACTTTTTCCTGGCGTTGCGGATGAGCTGAGTCCGTCCGGGCGGGCAGAACCGCTTCGCGCGGCAATCAGTACGGGGCGTGCGGTTCCCGCGTGCGCCGGGTGGGCGTGGCTGCGTGGCAACACGGGCACCCGATCTTCCCCGACTTTGTGAAATCCTTCACCTACCCCCTTGGCCGGGCACCGCGATTCGTGTTGAGATGCCGCCACCACTCAAGAAGCTCGATGGCGTGCTCGGGGAGGGCAACGTGGCGTATACCGCCATGTCTGGTTACGGAACGACCTCTGGTGACGATCCCCTCCAGACCGCGGTATGGCGGCTGCGCTCACGCGCCTGCTGGGCCGACGCGGCGGCACTGCTCGACCCCACCACGGCCGACGCCTCGCTCCAGCGGGCCGCGCTGCTCGTGGAGCGGTGCCTCTACACCGAGCAGGGTTGGGGAGAGGCCGAGGACGCGCTCCGTACGGCGGAGGCGCTGGCCCAGAGCGACGACGAGCGGGGCGCGGCGGCCTGTGAGCGCGGGCAGCTGGCGTACGCCTCGACGCTGCTCGGCGTACGGGACCGGGCCGACGAGGCGCGGGCCGCGCTGGGGCGGGCGGCTGCGCTGATCCCTCCGGGGGCTTCGGGGCGGGCCGTGCTGGACTTCCGGCGGGGGTTGCTGGCGGAGAACCTCGCGGGTGCGCCGCAGGCGGCTCGGGCGGCGTACCGGCGGGCCCACGCGGGGGCCACCGCTCATGCCGATCCCCTGCTGCTGTCGTTCACCTGGCGGCACCTTGCCGGACTCGCCCTGCGGGACGGGGAGTTGGCCGAGGCGCGGCACGGGTTCGGTGAATCTCTGCGGATTCGGGAGGAGTTGGGGTACCTGGTGGGAACTGCGCCCGCCTTGGCCTCACTTGCCGATGCGGAGTCCGAGCCGGAGGCTTCTCGGTTGCGGGCGGAGGCCGGGCGGTTGTTCCGGTTGCTGGGTGGGGTGCCTACGTGGTTGGCGCGGCAGTTGGCTCCGCCGGCCGCGTCCGCGTAGTCCCTGTCCGCGCCCAGCGGGTGGGGTGGTTTCGGTTCGTCGGCGGCTGCCGGTTCGATGTGGCTGGTCGCGCCGTTCCTCGCGCCCCTTGGGGGCGCTTCAGTGGGCGCCTGCCACGTGGTTCCGTACCAGCGACTGGACCATGGCCACGTCTCCTGCCGTCAAGGCGTCCAGCAAGGTGGCGTGGTCTGCCGCGTCCGCCATGAGGGGCGCTCGCCCCAGGGGTGACTTCGCTCCCACCAGGGGCCACTGGGCCCTGCGGTGGAGGTCCTCCGCGATCTGGACCAGTTGGGTGTTGCCCGACAGGGACAGGACCGCCCGGTGGAAGGCCCGGTCGGTTTCGGCGTAGGTGGCCCGGCAGCCGGTGGAGGCCGCCCGGGAGGTCGCCTCGGCCAGGGGGCGGAGTTCCGTCCAGCGTTCCGTCGGGACCGTGCGGGCCAGGCGGAGCATCACCGGGAGTTCGATCAGGGCACGGATCTCGGCCAGCTCGGCCAGTTCGCGGGCGCCGCGTTCCACGACGCGGAAGCCTCGGTTCGGGACGACCTCGACGGCGCCCTCCAGCGCGAGCTGCTGCATGGCCTCGCGGACGGGCGTCGCGGAGACGCCGAAGCGGTCGCCGAGCGCGGGGGCCGAGTAGACCTCGCCGGGTGCCAGCTCGCCGCCGACGAGCGCCGTGCGCAGCGCGTCCAGGATCTGGCCGCGCACGGAGGAGCGCTGGACGACGGGACGGGTCCGCTCGGCGCGCGGGAGGGGGATCGGCGCCTCGCTGTGCGTGTGCTCGCCCCGGGCCGCGACGGGCGGAGTACGGGCGCCGGCGTCCGGGCGGACCGTCGGGCCGCCCGCCCCCGAGCCCCACCCGCGGTCCACGTCCGCGGCCGTGGCCTGCGGCGGAACCCGTACGGCAGCCGGGCGCGCGGCCGGGACCCTGGTCTCGGGCGAGCCGTGCGCGCCCTGTGGGACGGCGTGCTGCACGGGGGCCTCCTCCGGGCTAGATGGCACCTTGACGGCACATGGGGTCATTACGGCGGGTTGTTACTCGCCCGTCAAGCACCATAGGCGCACATTCCGTCAGTTCAAATCCCGATTCGAGTCCGGGTTCGGTTCCGGGCCAGATCCGGTGTTAAATCCGGATCACATCACGGGCATGATGGGTAAGGTAAGCCTTACCTTTGATCTTCGTCCTCGTCTTCGTTTCCGTCTTCGGCTTTCGAAGCCGTCCATCGAGATGCGGTGGTCCCTGCATGTCCGCTCCCGCCCAGGCCCGGTCCGCCGTCGCGGACTCCTACGACCGGCTCGCCGAGGCCTACTCGCATGCGACCGTCGTCGAACTGGGCCCCGGGCAGGACCATCCGCGCGGCGAGGGCTGGGTCAGGGCCGCCGGGCTCGCGGCCGGTGACGAGGACCTCGACGCCTTCCTCGCCTGGGACCACGAGCAGGTGCTGCGGGACTACGGGACGCCGGGCCGCCCGGACGCGGTCGCCGGTTTCGGGCTGCACCGGTACGCGTGGACGGCCTGCCTGCTGATCACCGTGCCCTGGTTCCTGCACCGCAGGGTGCCCCGGCTGCCCGTCGAGAACGTCTCCTACCACCGCGTCGACGGGCGCTTCCGGGTCCGCCCCGGCGCGTTCGCCTGCCTGCCCGGCGATCCGGCTGCCGGACTGCCCGGCGCCCGGGTCGTCGACGACGAGGAGGCGCTGCGCACGGAGGTGCGGGCGGCGCTCACCGAGCACCTGGAGCCGGTGCTCGGCGGTTTCGGGCCCCGGATGCGGCGGCGCGGCCGGGCCCTGTGGGGCGTGGTGACCGACGACGTCGTGGAGGGCCTGCACTACGTGGGCCAGGTCCTCGGCGAGGAGGACCGCGCCCGGCGCGAGCTGGAGCTGCTGCTGCCGGGCTCGACCCGGCCGTTCGTCGGCTCGGCGGGCTTCCGCGAGGTGACCGGGACGGACGGCTCGCCGCTGGCCATCAGGGACCGCGCCAGCTGCTGCTTCTTCTACACGATCCGCCCGGACGAACTGTGCGCCAACTGCCCGCGCAGCTGCGAGAGCGAACGCATCGCCAAGCTCTCGGCCGCCGCCGCGAGTTGAGGAACACTCAGCGAACTCTCGGTAGTACCCCCCTCTCGCACGGGCCCGTATGACGTGCCGTAGGATCCCCGCCGTAAGATCACGTTCGACAAGATCGCGTTCGACTGGGTCTCCCTACGGTTACAGCCACTTCACAAGTTCCTCACTTGTCGCAGGAACTTTCCGTGGAACCACCCGTACGGGTAGTCTTATTCGAACTCAACTCCCGCCCCTCAAGCGGCAGTTCGAGCAGAATGTCGCCCTGAGCATCCCCTTGCACCTCCTTAGGCGGCCTCTTGCCCCGAAACCCCCTGAGGGCTGAGGGGATTGGGCCACTATGGCGGGCGTTACGCCCTATCCCAATGCAAGGGACCCCAGATGAGACTGACCGACATATCGCTTAACTGGCTGCTTCCGGGCGCCGTACTGCTCCTGGGCGTGCTGGCGGCGGTTGCGGTGCTCGCGCGCGGCAAGCGCTCCTCCGGGGCGAAGGCCGGCCAGGACGACTCGTGGGAGCGCACGGAAGAACGCCGCAGGCGCAAGGAAGCCATATTCGCCACAGCTTCCTACGTACTCCTCTTCTGCTGCGCCGCGGTCGCCGCCGCGCTCTCCTTCCACGGTCTCGTCGGCTTCGGCGAGCAGAACCTGAACCTCACCGACGGCTGGCAGTACCTCGTCCCGTTCGGTCTGGACGGCGCGGCGATGTTCTGCTCCGTGCTCGCCGTGCGTGAGGCCAGCCACGGTGACGCGGCCCTCGGTTCCCGGATACTCGTATGGATGTTCGCGGCTGCCGCGGCCTGGTTCAACTGGGTGCACGCGCCCAGGGGTCTCGACAACGCGGGTGCCCCGCAGTTCTTCGCCGGCATGTCCCTGTCCGCCGCGGTGCTCTTCGACCGCGCGCTGAAGCAGACCCGCCGGGCCGCCCTGCGCGAGCAGGGTCTGGTGCCGCGTCCGCTGCCGCAGATCCGTATGGTCCGCTGGGCGCGTGCGCCGCGTGAGACGTACAAGGCCTGGTCGCTGATGCTCCTTGAGGGTGTGCGCAGCCTGGACGAGGCCGTCGACGAGGTGCGCGAGGACCGGCGTCAGAAGGAGCAGGCGCGACTGCGTCGCCGGGAGCAGGAGCGGGCCGAGCGCGCGCACCTCAAGGCGATCAGCCGGGGTCACCGCGGCCCGTTCGGCGGCGGTGGCGGCGGCGGTGGCCACCAGCAGGTCGAGGTGGAGCGGGCGCCCGCCCAGGTCACCTCGGAGCCTGCCATATCCACCGCGGAGCAGCTGCCCCTGCGCGCTCGTCCCTCCCTCCAGCCCGTGCGGGGCAGCAGTGACTCGATCACTGTCGACCTCACGGCGGAGGACGACACGATGGCCCTGCCCCGCCTCGACTCCCTGGAGCGCAAGCTCCGGGACCTGGAGAAGCAGTACGGATGATCCGTCCGTACCTCGGTACATCCGGACGAACCAGCACGGCCGTTGAGCCGTACGGCTCGATGTGAGCGCGACCGACACGGGGGCGCGGCCTGTTCAGGCCGCGCCCCCGTTCAGTTCGAACCACACCGCCTTGCCCACGCCGTGTGCCCGGACTCCCCACGCGTCGGCGAGGGACTCCACCAGCACCAGACCTCTACCGTGCGTACCCTCGTCGGCGTCCGGTACCCGCGGCCTCGGCCTGCGGCCCACGAAGTCCCGTACCTCCACGCGCAGTCCGCGCGGCGAGACGGTGGCGGTCAGCACCGCGTCGCGGTCGGTGTGGACGAGCGCGTTGGTGACCAGTTCGCTGGTCAGCAGCTCCGCTATCTCGGACATCTCCGTCGTCTCCGAGCTGCCTGGCTCTCCCCAGTGCCGCAGCAACTCGCGCATGGCTCTGCGGGCCTCCGGTACCTCCCGCAGATCCGAACAGCCCAGCCTGCGTCTCAACTGAGACGCCTCCCCCCGGTACCCGCCGTCGCCGTGGCTCTCGCCGCCGCCGATGTCGTGGTTCCTGTCGTTGTCGCCGCCTTTGCCGGCCTTTTCCTCCGCTTTCGGCGAGAAGGCCCCTATGGTTACGGGACCGCCTCCTCGTGCCTGCCTCTCCATGACCCCCGCCCGACGCCGGTGTGCTGTCCCCTCCTGACCGAACGCGTTCACGGGATCCATGCCCGCGACCTGAACACGGCAGTCATGTCGAATCATCAACGACCGGATGTACGGGGATGGTTGGACCGTTCCTGGCCGGATCAGGACGTCGGGCGCCCCCGTCGGGCGCTGCGGGAGGGACTTCTGGAGCGGACGCTGCGGCAGTTCACGCGCCCGTCCAGCCGGAGGACGGGCGCGTGGCGGCGGTGGTTCGGCCCGGCCGTCCAGTGCGGGCTGCCGATCCGGCCGTAGGTCAGTAGAGCTTCTTGACCGCCGTGGTCGTCGTCTTCTTGAAGGCCGCCACCGGGACACCCCTGAAGTCGCCGAGCCGGCTCCAGTCCACCACCGTCACGGTGCGGCCGTCGCGGCCCACCGACTGGAGACGGACGTCGTTCGCGCCGTACGAGGTCCTGGTGTGGAGCCCGTACACGTGTGCGCCCTCCTCGACCGCGAGCGAGCCGTAGTCCCTGAACTCTGCCTCGGTCTCCGGGTCGGACTGCTCGATGCGTGTCGCGCAGGAGCGGAAGTCCTTGTCGAGCCGGGTGGCGAGCGCCTTGGCCTTGGCCTCGGTGCCGACGACGATCGTCAGCTGGCGGGCGCTGGTGTCCAGCTCGGTGCGGAAGGCGCGGTAGCGGGAGTCGTAGCCCGGCATCGTCCCGCCGATGCAGGACAGCAGCTCGTCCGGCACCCCGTCCTTGACCCGGTCCGCCGTCCAGGGGGAGGCGGCGTACGGCGGCAGTTCGGCGGCCGAGAGGAAGACGGGGGCCGGCGGGGTGGCCGCCTTCGCGGCGGCGGCGTCGGCCGGGGCGGTGAAGGCGAGGGCTCCGGCGGTGAGGGCGGTGAGCACGGACAGCGCGGTGAGCGTGCGGGCCCTGGCGGCGGTGGCCGTGGCGGTGCGGATGTCGTTCCTGGGCATGGGTGTCCCCCGTGTCTGGTGAAGAGTGGGTGATGTCGGCGGGCGCCGCGCCGGGTGGTCGGTCCGGCGGCGGTCGCCGCGACACCCAGAGCATCCGCCGCCGCTCGGGGCATCCGCAAGCGACGACACGTGATCCACGACCGTGGAACCATCCCATCCCTTCTGACGTGCAGATATATGGAGTGCCTGGGATGCCGTCCAGGACCCGGCGGAGCACGAGAAACGGGGGGAAGAGCGTGTCGACGCACGACGACGTGGCCGAGTTCGCGGCGCTGCTGACGCGACTGAAGGGACGTACGGACCGCAGTTACGGCGCACTGGCCCGCCGCCTGGACATGAACACCTCCACCCTGCACCGCTACTGCTCCGGCGACGCCGTCCCGCTGGACTTCGCCCCGGTGGAACGGTTCGCCGCGCTCTGCGGGGCGTCACCGGAGGAGCGCGTCGAACTGCACCGCCGGTGGATCCTGGCGGTCGCGGCACGACAGCGGACGCGTACGGCGGCCGAGTCGGGGGCGCCCGCCGGGCCGGATGCGCCGGCGGAGTCACGTACACCCGAGTCGCGAGCGTCCGAATCGCAGGTGTCCGAGTCGCACACGTCCGACGTGCCTGCGGCTGACGTGCGGGACGCGCCCGTCGAAGCCGCCGCCCCGGACCTTCGCCCTCGCCCTCCCGCTCCCTCCGCCCGGCCCTGGTACCGGGGCCGGCGGATGACGGTCGCCGCGGCCGTGGTGGGTACGCTGCTCGCCGCGCTGGGGACCCTCGGCAGTCTGTCGGCCCTGTCCGACGGCCGCTCCCCGGCCGCCGACGCCTCGCCTGCGCCCACCGAATCCTCCCCCGCGCCGATCACCTGGACCGCGAACTCCCAGGCGTGGCAGCTGGGTTGCGACCACGACTACCTCATCGCCAAGTCGCCGGAGCAGGTGCCCCCGCCGCCGGTCGAGCAGGACGCGGGACCCTGGGCGGCGACCCAGCGCGCGGTGCACGGAGGTGACACCAACGTGGAGATCTCGGTGCAGGGGCGGTCCTCGACACCCGTGGTCCTGGAGGCGCTGCGGGTCCGGGTGGCCGGGCGGGCGGCTCCGGCCGAGGGTGCCGTGTACGCCATGGACCTGGGCTGCGGCGGCGCGATCACGCCCCGGTCCTTCGCCGTGGACCTCGACAAGGACCGGCCCGTCGCCCGCCCGCTGGCCGGGAACGACACGGGGACCCCGATCCCGGCGGTGCGCTTCCCCTACCGCGTCTCCGCCCGGAACCCGGAGGTGCTGCTGGTCACCGCCCGGACGAAGGCGTGCGACTGCCGCTGGTACCTGGAGCTGGACTGGTCATCCGAGGGCCGCACCGGCACCGTCCGCGTCGACGACGCCGGACGCCCCTTCCGGACCAGCGGCATCGAGGGCCTGCCTCACTACGAGTACCTGACGCGCGAGTGGGTCGCGCGGACGGACTGAGCAACTCCCTTGCGGCCGGGCCCTGTTCCCTTCCCGTCTGTCTCTCAGCTGTCCCAGACGGCGGCGGCCGTACGGTCGTCCGCGTACCCCTTGACCCGTACCTGCGTGTCCGCGAGGAACGCGGCGAGGCCGGGCGGGGTACCGCCCGACCAGCGTCCCGTGAGGTACTCGCACAGCTCGGGCTCCCCGCGGAGCGGCTCGGCGAGACCGCCGGTGCAGAGCAGGAGCGTGTCCCCCGGGCGGGCGACGGAGGCGCGGAACCGGAAGGGTTCGCGGGGCGGTTCAGGGGCGGGCTCGTACGGACTCGGCGGGGTCGTGATCCCGAGGTCCATGGTGAGCCGGTCGCCGTCCGGGGTCTCGTGGGGCGTAGAGCCGAAGCCGACGACGGGCTCACCGGCCGGGATCTCGGTGATCCGGGGTTCGATGTCCTGCCATTCGCCGTCCCGGAGCCGGAACAGTCCGCCCGCGCCGACGCCGAAGAAGACGCGCGTACGGCAGTCGGGGTCGGCGGGGAGCAGCAGACAGCGCAGGCCCGCGGTGTACTCCTCGGGCTCGATGCCCTGCTCGGCGGCGCTCGCCCGGAGCTTGCCGAGGCTGCGGTCGGTGAGCCGGTGCAGTCCCGACTTGAGGTCGCCGCGCCGGGCGGCCCGGATGTCCTCGGCGAGCCGCACATGGCTGCGCCCCACCGCGCGCCCGATCCACTGGCACGCCTCGGCGGCGGCCCGGTGCGCGCCGGGTGTGGCACGGGCGCCGGTGGCCATGGCGATGAGGACGAGCGCGGAGTCGCCCGTCCCGAAGCGGGCGGTGAGGAGGGAGTCGCGGCGCGGCTCGCCCCGGAAGCGCGCGGAGTCCCCGCGCAGGGAGACGGCCCGGAGCGTGCTGGAGCCGTAGTGCGCCCCGTCGAGCACGGTGTCCGCGACGAGGTCGCCCAGGTCGTCGGGGTCGGCGGGCGGGAGGGCGGTGGGCTCGGAGGCGTAGGTGGGGGGACCCGAGCCGACGTGGTCGACGGCGGTGGGAGGGCCGTAGACGGTGATGGCGGAGGGCGTGGAGAGGGCGGAGGGGGTGGCGGAGCCGGGTTCCGAGGAGTCGGCGCCCGCCTGCCGCGCCCCCGGCCGGTCCAGGGGCTTCGGCGCCTCGGACGGGAGGGCGGGGATGTCCCGGCGGGTGGGCGTACGGCGGATCGGCGTCCGGAGGACCGAGGAGTCGGCCGGGGGCTCGCCGGGCCCGGAATCGCGTACAGGGTCAACAGGGTCACCGGGGGCATCGGTCGTCGGCGTGGCCCAGACGGAGTGCGGCGGCTGCGTACGGTCCCGGAAGCCCGCGGGCTTGGGGCCCGGCGGGAAGCTCGCGGGGCCCGCGGGCATGGCGGGCGGCGGCTCCCAGGGGGCGCGGGGCCGCCCGGGCGCGCTGCCCGACGGTCCGTCCCACGCCCCGTAGGGGACGCCACCGCGCTGCGGCGGAAGCGCGGCCGGGGGCGGCGGGACCGGCACCGCGGGCGGCACTGGCCGCGACGGCAAGGGCGGCAGGGCGTCGGCCGTACCGGCGGAGCCGTAGCTGTCCCTGCCGCTGCCGCTGTCGCTGCCGGAGGGGTCGTAGCCGTCGTCCTCGGCACCCCCGTCCCGTACCGGAATCGCGTCGGTCGGCGACGCGTCGACCGTACCGGCCGCCGAGGCGAACCGGTCGTCCAGGGAGTCGCCCGCGGCCGTGGGCCCGGTGTCCTCGGTGGAGTCGTCGTACAACTGCCCCCACCAGTCGTCCTCGTGACCGGTGGACCTCTCCCCCTGCTGGCTCATGCCCCCAATTGTCCACCGCGCGGGCCGGATGAAAACGGGGCATCAGGAAAATCCGGCGGGGCGTTCTGTCGTGAACGGCGTGTTCGACGGCGTGTCGGACGAGATTCGGACGGCATTCGGACGATGTGGCGAACAACCGTACGAAACAAGTCGCCGGGCAGCCCCACCCCCCACGGGAGAACCGCCCGGCGACGCCGGGGTGAGTGACCTGAACCGGTCTGCTCCGACCCGAGTGTGACCGGTCTTCCTTGCGTTCCGCTGTGGAGGCCGCATGGCGGGACGCGCCGCCTCCAGCCCTGAGTGACCTTTCACTGACCTGCGGTTTCCCTCGCGTTCAGTCACTCTTGGCAGATGGGAGCGTGGGATCTCCTGCTGATCGGCCTGGTCATGCTGTTCGGGCTGTGCGGAGTTCTGTTGCCCGGGGTGCCGGGGTCGTGGCTCGTATGGGCCGCGGTCCTGTGGTGGGCGCTGAAGGATCCGCGGGCGGTCTCCTGGTGGGTGCTCGTGGGGGCGACCGTCGTCCTGTTCCTGTCCCAGGTGGTGCGCTGGCAGCTGCCCCCGCGCCGACTGCGCGCGAGCGGCGCCACCCCCCGAATGGCGGTGTACGTCGGCACGGGCTCCCTGCTCGGCTTCTGCCTGCTGCCCGTGGTGGGCGCGATCCCGGGTTTCGTGGGCGGTGTCTATCTCTACGAGCGGCTGCGCCTGGGCCGGCACCGTGAGGCGGTGGCGGCGGTACGGACGGTGATGCGGGCGGGCGGCACCAGCGTCCTCGTCGAGCTGTTCACCTGCCTGCTGATCGCGGGCGCGTGGCTGGGCGCCACGCTCTGGGGCTGACACACCGGACCGACACATCGGATCTCTCCCAACTCATTGACGGAATCTCGCGCCTTCTCTACGTTGCGTTCCGGGATAGCTCCGATGAATGAGCAGGTAACCCGAGCCGCCGGGAGGCAGTGTGCCCAGCCCGTCCAGACGTACCGTCCTCGCCACCGGATCCGCCGTGGGCGGCGGCCTCCTCGCCGGAGGCCTGCCCGCCCAGGCACAGGCCCACGACCTCCAGTCCTCCGCACCCCGGCCCGCCGACCCCTGGCGTACGGTCCTCGACGACGCCGACCTCGTCTGGCAGCGGATGCCGACCACCTGGTACGAGGGCCCGTACCTCGGCAACGGCTTCCTCGGCTCCGGCGTCTACGCGGACCCCGACGCGCCCACCAGGGCCGTCCGTTTCAATGTCCAGCACTCCGAAGTGCAGGACCGCAGGCCCGAGTTCGGGTCCCTCTTCGGGCTCGCGCGGCTGCCCATCGGGCACTTCACGCTGGAGCCGGTGGGCGCGATCACCGGAATCGACTGGCGGCTCGGGCTGGGCGAGGCCGAACTCACCGGCACCCTCACCACCGACCGGGGCACCCTCACCCTGCGCGCACTGGTGCACAGCGACCGCTCGGTGCTCGCCGTCGAGGTCACCCCGAGCCCGGGCGAGCGCGGCTTCCGCTGGGTGTTCCATCCGGCCGACGCGATCAGCCCGCGCGCCGGCTTCAAGCCGCTGCCGGACGGCTACCGGGCCAACGAGCCCGCCCAAGTCGCGGAACACGACAGACAGTTCGGCATCCGGGCCGCCGTACAGCCGCTGCTGGCGGGCGGTGAGCATGTGACGGCCTGGCGGGAGCGCCGGGGCCGGGGTGCGACCAGAACGCTGTACGTCCATGTGGCGCACTCGTATCCGAGGCGTACGGCACTGGGGCGGGCGCTCAAGGAGATCCGCTCGGCGTCCCGACTCCCGTACTCCGCACTGGCGTCGACGCACCGGACCTGGTGGCACGCCTACTACCGCAAGAGTTTCCTGTCCGTCCCGGACGCCCGGCTCCAGCGCTTCTACTGGATCCAGCTCTACAAGACGGCGTCCGCCGCCCGCCGGGACGCGCCCGTGATGGCGACCTGCGGTCCCTGGCTGGAGCCCACCCCGTGGCCCAACACCTGGTGGAACCTCAACGTGCAGCTGGAGTACTGGCTGATCCACGGCTCCAATCACCTCGAACTCGACGCCGTGACAAGGGCGTTGAGCGAGTTCCGGGACAACCTGGCGCAGGAGACGGCCCAGCCGTACCGCGCCGACTCGCTCGGCATCCCGCGCACCACCGACCCCCAGCTCGTCAACGGCGCGGTGAGCCCCCTGATGGGCTACGGCGTCGGCGTCCCTGGCCAGGACCCGCCGACCCCCGAGGTGGGGAACCTGACCTGGGCCCTGCACAACGTCTGGCTCAGCTACCGCCACACCATGGACGAACGCGTCCTCCGGGACGTCCTGTACCCGCTCCTGCGCAAGGCGATCAACTACTACCTGCACTTCCTGGAGCCGGGCCCGGACGGCAGACTGCACCTGCCGGCCACCTTCTCCCCGGAGTACGGCGGCAACTCCCGCGACTGCAACTACGACCTGATGCTGCTCACCTGGGGCTGCCGCACCCTCCTCGAAACGGTCGAACTGCTGGGCGTCAAGGACAGGTTGGCGCCGCGCTGGCGCGAGGTGCTGGCCAGGCGGGCGGCGTATCCGACCGACGCGAACGGCTTCATGATCGGCGCGGACATTCCCTTCGCGAAGTCCCACCGCCACTACTCGCACCTGCTCGCGGTCTACCCCCTCTACGAGCTGACCGGCCGCACCCCGGACGAACGGGCCCTGATCGAGCGGTCGTTGGCGCACTGGGTGGGCTTCGAGGGCGCTCTGCAGGGCTACACCTTCACGGGCGCGGCCTCGATGTCGGCGCTGCTCGGCAAGGGCGAGGACGCGCTCGCCTACCTGGGTGAGCTGATGTCCCGTTTCATCCAGCCCAACACCATGTACAAGGAGTCGGGCCCGGTCATCGAGACCCCGCTGTCGGCCGCGCAGTCCCTGCACGACATGGTCTGCCAGTCCTGGGGCGGAACCATCCGCGTCTTCCCGGCGCTGCCGGCCGCGTGGTCGGACCTCACGGTGCACAACTTCCGTACGCAGGGGGCGTTCCTGCTGAGCGCGGTCCGCGAGGACGGTGTCACCCGCTGGGTGAGACTGGTGAGCGAGGCGGGCGCACCCTGCGTCGTACGGCACGGGATAGCGGGCCGGATCGAGGTCCGGGACGAGCAAGGTCGTACTCGGCACCACACGGACCTCGGCGAGGGGACGATCCGACTCACCCTGCGGAAGGGTGAGTCGGCGATCGTCACGGCTCGGGGCGACCGCCCGGACCTGACGATCGCCCCGGTCCGCGCGAACACGGAGGCCCCGCGCTGGGGCCTGCCGCTACCGCCGATCGCCTGAGACCTCGCACTGGACCGACCGCTCAAAGGCGCCTGAGATCCGCCAGGTTGATCGCGTCGGCCATGGCTCGCATGCCGGCGTCGTTGAAGTGGAGGTGGTCGCCGGGGTCGTAGGCGGCGCGCATGCGGTGCGGGAACCGCGGGTCGCGGACGGCGGCGTCGAAGTCGACGACCGCGTCGAAGAGGCCGCTGGTGCGGATGAAGGTGTTCACGCTCCGGCGTACGGACTCGCGGGCCTCCCGCCACTGACCGTGGCCACCGTACGGGGTGATGGTGGCGCCGATGACCCGGATACCGCGGGCGTGGGCACGGGTCACGAGGGTCCGGTAGGCCTTCTCGAAGGCGCCGGGGTCGGTCTCGGCCGGGGTGCCGTTGATGTCGTTGATGCCCTCGAAGACGATCACCGCACGGACCCCGGTCCGGGAGAGGACGTCGGCGTCGAAGCGGGTCAGGGCGCGCGGGCCGACGCCGTCGAGGAGGAGCCGGTTGCCGGAGATGCCCGCGTTGAGGACGCCGAGGCGGCGGTTCGGGGGCAGGGCGGCCATCCGGTCGGCGAGGCGGTCGGGCCAGCGGCGGTTGGTGTCGGAGGTGGTGCCGCCGCCGTCGGTGAGGGAGTCGCCGAGCGCGACCACGCTGCCGGCGGCGGGTGCGTCGAGGACGTCCACGCCGGTGACGTAGTACCAGGAGGTGGTGGTCCTGGTGTAGGCGTCGCCGTCCTCCACGTCGGCCCAATCGCCGCTCGGGGCGATGAAGTTGGTCTGCTTGGCGGTGCGGTGGTAGGTCGCGGGACCGGAGTTGTCCGGGGTGTGGACGGTGACGAGCAGATTGGCGCCGTACGGCACGACGAGGTCGACGGCGTCGGTGACCCGGTCCTGGCCCGCCGGGATGGTCACCGTGCGGGCGCCCGCGAAGGTGGCTCTGCGCATCGAACCGGGTTCGGCGTCGGGGCTCTTGGGCTCGCCGGACTCCTGGAGCGCGACGGTGACGGCGCCGAGGCGCAGCGGCTGGGTGCCGAGGCGGTTGGTGAGGCGGACGCGCAGTCCGTTGCCGCCGACGCTGAGGTGCAGGACGTTGCGGATGGAGGCGCCGGGTCTGGCCGCGACGGTGCCGGAGGCGGCGGCCTCCCAGGTGCCGGTCCAGAGCCGCCGTACGGGGGTCTGCTCGGCGGCGGGGACGGGAGCGGGGAGCGGGGCCTGGGGCAGGAGAACGGTGGGCCCGTCGTCGGCCGTCGCCGCGGGCGGGACGATGGCCAGGGCGGTCACCAGGGCCGCGAGGATGTGCCGAACCATGATCGCGCGGGTCATGGGCGCATGGTTCCCCGAACGATCACTCGCGCCAACGCCCATGTCACACCCATGGCGGCACGCACTTACGTTCGCACGTACACCCGCGTTTCCGCTGCGCCCGCCCGGGCGGCCGTGTTTGGCTGCCGCCATGACCGAATTCAGCGCGGCCGAGCGCGCCTACCTACGGACCCAGCGGCTGGGCCGCCTGGCCACCGTGGACCCGAACGGCCAGCCGCAGGCGAACCCCGTCGGCTACTTCCCGCAGGACGACGGCACGATCCTGATCGGCGGCCTGGCGATGGGCCGTACGAAGAAGTGGCGCAACCTGGAGCGGAACCCGAAGGTCGCGCTGGTCGTGGACGACGTGGTGAGCGTCCGCCCGTGGAAGGTACGGGGCGTGGACATCCGCGGCGAGGCCGAACTCCTCACGGGCCCACACGAGTTGGGCCCGCACTTCAGCGAGGAGGTGATCCGTGTGCATCCGAGGCGGATCCACAGCTGGGGGTTGGAGGAGGGGGCCGGGGACTGACTCCGGCTGGAAGTGGGTGAGTTCAGAGGCGAGACAGGCGACGACGTCGGACACGTCGACACGCCGGTCTTTCGCCCCCGCCGCCCCTACCCGTTCCCATCCCTGGGGGCTGCCGCCCCCGGACCCCCGCTTGTCCTCAAGCGCCGGACGGGCTGGGGGGGGGGCCGGGCCGGGGGTGGGTGGGTGAAGCGGGGGGGGGGGGGGGGTGGATCGGCC